>NZ_QTKT01000010.1 GCF_018424605.1 Marinobacter lipolyticus
GTCTGTTCCCCGTGTTTTTATTGCTTGGAAATACAAACCGACTCAAAGCAAAAATGCCCCGGACAATGTCCGAGGCATTTTGCTTGCCAGCCCAGGGGCTATGTAAATCGAGTTTTTACACAGCCTCCTTCGGGGCCCCTTTTTTGTTCGCGGTATAAAAAACGCCAGCCCGAAGGCTGGCGTTTTTACGGAACTAAACCTGAAAGGTCAGCGCTTAAGCAACGTTCGCTTCAGCCGCCTTCTTGGTGTAGTTCTCCATCTGGTCGAAGTTGAGATACTTGTAGATCTCTTTCGACATGCTGTTCAGGTCCTTGGCGTACTCCATGTACTCCGCCGGGGAGGGGAGTTTGCCCAGTACCGCACCGACCGCTGCCAGTTCCGCGGAGGTCAGGTACACGTTGGCACCATCGCCGAGGCGGTTCGGGAAGTTACGGGTGGAGGTGGACAGCACGGTGGACTTGGCTGCTACACGTGCCTGGTTACCCATGCACAGGGAGCAACCCGGCATTTCGGTGCGAACACCGGCGGTGCCGTAGGTGTTGAAGTAGCCTTCTTCCATCAGCTGCGCCTGATCCATCTTGGTCGGCGGAGACATCCACAGGCGGGTGCTCAGCGGGCCTTTGTGCTGCTCGAGCAGTTTACCGGCGGCACGGAAGTGACCGATGTTGGTCATGCAGGAGCCGATAAACACTTCGTCCACCTTGTCGCCAGCCACTTCGGACAGGAACTTGGCGTCGTCCGGGTCGTTCGGGCAGCAGACGATCGGCTCTTTGATGTCGGCCAGATCGATTTCGACGACGTGGGAGTACTCGGCGTCTTTGTCGGCACGCATCAGCTTCGGATCGGCAATCCACTCTTCCATCTGCTTGGCGCGACGCTCCAGGGTACGCGGATCGCCGTAACCTTCGGCAATCATCCAGCGCAGCATGGTGATGTTGGAACGCAGGTACTCGGCCACGGACTCTTCAGACAGGTTGATGGTACAACCAGCAGCGGAGCGCTCGGCAGAGGCGTCAGACAGCTCAAAGGCTTGCTCAACGGTCAGGTGCTCGAGGCCTTCAATTTCCAGGATACGACCGGAGAACTCGTTGATCTTGCCTTTCTTCTCAACGGTCAGCATGCCCTGCTTGATGCCGTACAGCGGGATGGCGTGTACCAGGTCACGCAGGGTGATGCCCGGCTGCATCTCGCCTTTGAAGCGCACCAGCACAGATTCCGGCATATCCAGCGGCATAACGCCGGTAGCAGCGGCAAAGGCCACCAGGCCGGAGCCGGCCGGGAAGGAAATGCCCATCGGGAAACGGGTGTGGGAGTCACCGCCGGTACCCACGGTATCCGGCAGCAGCATGCGGTTCAGCCAGGAGTGGATGATGCCGTCACCCGGACGCAGGGCAACACCGCCACGGGTCTGAATGAAGTCCGGCATGGTGTGCTGCATTTCAACGTCCACCGGCTTCGGATAGGCAGCGGTGTGACAGAAGGACTGCATCACCAGATCGGCCTGGAAACCGAGACAGGCCAGGTCTTTCAGTTCGTCACGGGTCATCGGGCCAGTGGTGTCCTGGGAGCCGACGGTGGTCATGTGTGGCTCGCAGTAGGTGCCCGGGCGAACGCCCTGGCCTTCTTCGAGGCCACAGGCCTTGCCAACCATTTTCTGGCCCAGGGTGAAGCCCTTGGTGCCGGCTTCCGGATCTGTCGGCAGGCGGAAGATGTCAGTAGCGCCCATGCCCAGAGCGGCGCGTGCCTTGGCGGTCAGGCCACGACCAATGATCAGCGGGATGCGGCCGCCAGCCTGGACTTCGTCCAGAATGACGTCGGACTTGAAGTTGAACTCGGAGATGGTTTCGCCAGCTTCGTTCAGGATCTTGCCGTCGTACGGGCGGATCTCGATGACGTCGCCCATGTTCATGTCGTCGACCGGAGCTTCGAATACCAGGGCGCCGGCGTCTTCCATGGTGTTGAAGAAGATCGGGGCAACCTTGTTACCGATACAGACACCACCAGCACGCTTGTTCGGCACGCCCGGGATATCTTCACCGAAGAACCACAGCACCGAGTTGGTAGCGGATTTACGTGAGGAACCGGTACCGACCACGTCGCCCACAAAGGCAACGGGCAGGCCTTTGGCCTTGATTTCGTCGATCTGGCTCATCGGGCCGGTCACGCCGGGCTCTTCCGGCTTCAGGCCGTCACGTTCCATTTTATAGGCAGCGCGGGCGTGCAGCGGGATGTCCGGGCGGGACCAGGCGTCCGGTGCCGGGGACAGGTCGTCGGTATTGGTTTCGCCGGTGACCTTGAACACCACCATCTTGGTGCTTTCCGGTACCTTCTTCTTGTTGGTGAACCACTCGGCATTGGCCCAGGATTCAACCACTGCCTTGGCGACCGCGTTGCCGGCGTCCATCTTTTCCTTCACATCGTTGAAGGCATCGAACATCAGCAGAGTCCGCTTGAGCTGTTCACCGGCCAGTTCGGCCAGTTCGGCATCGTCCAGCAGGTCGACCAGGGTGGCGATGTTATAGCCACCCTGCATCATGCCCAGCAGCTTGACGGCCTTGGGCTTGTCGAGCAGGGGAGAGGCGGTTTCGCCTTTAACAATGGCAGTCAAGAACGCGGCCTTGACGTAGGCAGCTTCATCGACGCCCGGCGGAATGCGGTTTTCCAGCAGGTCTACCAGGGTGTTTTCTTCACCGGCCGGTGGGTTCTTCAACAGTTCTACCAAAGCGGCAGTCTGCTCGGCGTTCAGGGGCTTGGGGGGAATACCCAGAGCCGCACGTTCGGCAACGTGTTCACGATAGGCTTCTAACACGATATGGACCCTCATCAGTTGGAATGTCCCGCGCCGTGGGCGTCAGTGCCTGGCGGGAGTTTTATGGCGGAAAAGGCCTTAAACTGGCGCAGCATTCTATAGGAAAGCCCTTATAAAGTTAAGTTGGACAGTGGTCGGAGTGATCTGTTAAGTGCGCTATACTCGCTTGTCCCGACGCCACTGCTGTACTCCCGATATGAACGACGCCCTACAAGAGATTCACAACTTTCTGCCCTGCCGCACACCGCATCGCTGGATCGAGAACGCTCTGGACCAGCAGGCGCTGATGTTGATTGACCACGCCCACTGTGAGAAGAAGGCAGCCTCGACCGCCCTGAGCCTGATGTACCGGTATGTCGACAACACCGAGCTGCTCAACAAGATGTCGCGACTGGCGCGGGAGGAACTGCGACATTTCGAGCAGGTACTGGCCATCATGAAAAAGCGTGGGGTGACCTACGACCATCTCACCCCGGCCCGATACGCCGCGGGCCTGCGGCGGGAGGTGCGCACCGACGATCCCGGGCGCCTGGTCGATGTGTTGATTGTCGGTGCCATTATCGAGGCCCGGTCCTGTGAGCGCTTTGCGGCACTGGCGCCCCATCTGGACGACCGGCTGGCCGAGTTTTACACGGGGTTGCTGAAATCCGAGGCGCGCCACTACCAGGACTACCTTGCGCTGGCCGAACAGGCCAACGGCGGGCCGGTGGACGAGCGGGTGAGGGTGTTTCTGGATATTGAACAGTCACTGATCGAAGAGCCGGACACGGAATTCCGTTTCCACAGCGGACCGGTGCTATAGCTGTCGGCACAGCTCCATCCAGCGATCGATGCCGGCACTGCGGTACTTCTGTTTGTGCAGGATGAAATAGAACTGCCGGTCAAAGGCCCGGTAATCGGGTACCTTTAATGGCACGAGACTTCCGCGCCGGAATGCGTCCGCCAGACAGACCTGAGACAGGCAACCGATGCCCAGGCCCGCATCCACCGCTCGCTTGATGGCCTCGGTGTGCTCCAGCTCAAGCAGGATGTTGAGATCCGGAAGCAGGCCGTGCATACCCCGCTCAAAGCTTTGGCGGGTGCCGGAACCGGGTTCACGCATAATCCAGGTGGCTTCTCGCAGATCGTCGTCATCCAGTTGCTTTTTCGCCGCCAGCGGATGGTCGGGCGAACAGAACACCACCAGTTCGTCGCCCCGCCAGGGAATGACTTCCAGTTCCGATGACTGCAGTTCGCCCTCAATCAGCCCGATATCCAGCTCGAAATCACTGACCCGCTTGGCAATGGTGCGGGTATTGGCCACCTCAAGGGCAACTTTCGCTCGGGTAGGGGTGTTCATGTATTGGGCCATCACACCAACCGCCAGATAGTTGCCGATGGTCAGGGTGGCGCCTACTTTCAGCGCGCCTACCTCAGAGTGTTTGCTGAACGCCTGTTCCAGCTCCCCTGCCTGGGCCAGCAGTGCTTCCACTTTGGGTCGATACAGGCGCCCGAGCTCGTTGAGCTGCAGGCGTTTACCAACGCGGTCGAAGAGCTGAATATCGAACTGGCTTTCCAGTTCCTTCAGCGCGCTGCTGGCGGCGGACTGTGACATGGCCAGAGATTCTGCCGCGCGGGTGATGTTCTGGAAGTGGGCTGCAGCGAGGAAAACTTCAAGCTGACGAAAACTGTATTTCATAAAACACGCTGCCGTAATCGATTAAGCCGAATAAGGTTATGAAAATATCCCATTTTGTCGATAGGTTAGCTGGGGGTTAGAATTTATGCAATTCAGATCTTCCACTTAACGCGCCAATAGAAGTACACGGCGCGAAACGAACAGGCGAGAGTTATCATGAGCAACCTGATCAAAGAGAAAGTCACCAGCGTCCGCCACTGGAACGATACCCTGTTCAGCTTCACCACAAGCCGCGATCCCGGGTTTCGATTCAAGAATGGCCACTTCACCATGATTGGTCTGGAGACCGACGGCAAGCCGCTGATGCGCGCCTACAGCATTGCCAGCGCGAACTACGAGGAAGAGCTGGAGTTCTTCTCTATCAAAGTGCAGGACGGCCCGCTGACCTCACGTTTGCAGAAGATTCAGGTGGGGGACGAGATCCTGGTCAGCCGCAAGCCCACGGGCACGCTGATTATGGACAACCTGCTGCCGGGCAAGAACCTGTGGCTGATCAGCACCGGTACCGGTCTGGCACCGTTCATGAGCATCATCAAGGACCCGGAGGTCTATGAGGCCTACGACAAGGTGATCCTGACCCACGGTGTTCGTTACATCTCCGAGCTGGCGTACCAGCAGGAAATCGAAGACCTGCCCAACAACGAGTTCTTCGGTGAGATGGTTGATGGCAAGTTGCTCTATTACCCTACCGTGACCCGCGAAGAATTCCGCAACAAAGGCCGCCTGACCGACGCCATGGAAAACGGCAAGCTGACCAGCGATCTGGGACTTCCGGAATTCGACCTGGAGAACGACCGCTTCATGATCTGCGGCAGCCCCAGCATGCTCAAGGACACCTGCAGCATCCTCAATAACATGGGGTTCAAGGAAGCCCGTGGTGGCGATCTGGGTCACTATGTGATTGAGCGGGCGTTCGTGGAGCAGTGAAGTAGAAAGGGCGATGAGAGGGGCAGCCTATTTCTCTGCTCCTCTTGCGCCTATAGTTCAAAAACCTATCTGACACTTCTCACTGCTTGTCCTCAGCAGATTATCCTCGATATCCCCAAGGTGCTGGTACTGATCGTACCTGCACCCTCGCACTTGCCTGTCGCCAACCCCTACCTCTGGCAGCGGAGGGTTTTCATACTGGGAGAAAGTTACCGCCCTAGTGTAAATCTTACCTGAGCATCAGCCCGCTCCCGGTCACGACCGCAACGCACATCGTTGAAAGTAGGCCAGAAAAACGGGCGAGCTGGATTGGTCTGGCGTTTGCGTTAGTAACCGTGTAGCCGGGGAAAGGTGCCCAGCACTTGCCTACGAAAGTACGGCTACGCAACAGAGCAATTTTCAGGAGGTCTATTATGGCTAAGAAGCAGAGTGATACCAGGGGCTTTGCATCAATGGATGAGGATAAGCAACAGGACATCGCCCGCAAGGGTGGCAAAGCCGCTCACGAGCAGGGCAGCGCCCATGAGTTCGACTCTGAGGAGGCGCGACAGGCCGGTAAAAAAGGGGGAAAAGTAGCGCATGAATCCGGCAATGCCCACGAATTTGATTCAGAGGAAGCCCGAGAGGCTGGCAAAAAGGGCGGGCAACAAAGCCGGAAGGGGCGCTAGCGGGATTTCGCCCTACCCGTTAATTGTCTTGCTGGGCATCCCTCTTATGGGAGCCCAGCGTGTTGCTTCATGGGCCTCTGAACCACCAGCTCTGCCATTGATACTGTGCCACCTTTGCGGGACGCCATTAGGGCCTGACGAAGGCCGGAGTCCACGTCTTTCATCTCGACGATCTCTGGCCCCTGGCTTCTAGCAAGTTCCCAATGGCGTCCCTGGGGTGGACGACGCCCGGGTCAGCAACAGTATCGACTCAGACATCTTCGTTCCCGTACCAGCAGACAGCTTTCACGATGGCCTCCTGCCGGCATGGGTTTTACCATCGAATTGACTGTTGGTGGGAATCTCACCGGTTTCCAGCTGTGCTTTCAGATTTCGCAGGTTCTTGGACAGCACCGAGGACTCAAGACTCCGCAAGAAGTTTGCGGTGGCGCTGCCGGTTACTCCGCCCGGCGGGTTAAAGTTGAAGCTGAGCGAGACCTCGGTTACCCGACCGTCACCTCTGGGTTCGAATACCACTGTTCCCCAGGTATTGAGGTCTGAACCCTCCAGCGAACGCCAACTGAGCTGATGCTGGGGGGTGTCCTCAACCAATTCCGAGTCCCATTCAAGGGCTGGGCCCTTGGGTACTCTTGCTACCCAATGGCTGATCCGACCTTCTCTGGGTTCCACTTTCTCTAGAAAGCTCATCACTTTCGGGAGATTCGAGAAATCTCTCCAGAATTTGTAAATATCGGCAGCCGACCGATTTATCGAGACGGAGCTGCTCAGGTGGATATCCCGGCCCCGATCGGGAGCGGAGGGGAGCCGCCTGGTTTGCGCGCGGCCAGCAGAAACGGCTTTATACAACAGGCCTGCCCCAACGATTGCGAGGAGTACCCCCATGACTCCCCCTCGCCTTGACGCGAGTGCGATCAACCCTCCGCCGGCTGAGCCGCCGTGCTGGGCCAGTGAACGCGAAATTCTACGGTTGGATGGTGCCATGGTCTCCTCCTGATCCCTGATTGAGGTGCATGAAGTCTCGTTCATCTTGCCCACCACAAGGACCGAGAGAAATTATCCTAGGTTAAGCCAAAAGTGCTTTTTTGCTCCGTAAGAATGACCAAACGCTCATGATCCCGGCAGGATTCTCGTTTCTGTTAGACCTGGCAACCCGTTACGGGCGAACGGGCTTCAGGGGGGCGGGCGAAAGCGATTGTGAAGGTGGCATTACCAAACGGAGAAGGGGGCGGCGAAGGTTCGATTACTCGCAGCTCGTACTCCGGCGTTTTTATGTTTTGAGGTCATTGGGTTAGGTAATCTTCGGCTGCGGGGGCAGTGCCGTTCCCCTGACCCCGTCCCTGGGTGTCGTCGTTAATAACATAACCTATGTTGTGCCAGGCTATTGCTCCTGCCTGTACGGTCACTCCTACATAAACCGAGATGGAGATTGGTAACAATGTTGGATCGAACTGACTATTACCGGAGCAGAGAAGACATTGCGGGAGCAATGTATCCAAGGAACGAGCCTGTAGTTCACGGTTCGGGGAAAGCAGGCGGCCTCCTGAATTCGCAGCAGATCAAGAATTATGAGCGCGACGGTTTCCTTTGGCTGGATAGGTTCTTCCCTCAGCACATGATCTCGTCTTTTCTTGAGGAGCTGGACGTCATGGCGCAAGACCGCCATTTTTGCGAGCGCGAGGAAGTGGTTATGGACTCAAACCGCGAACGCATACGTTCGGTGTTTGCCATGCATGAGATTTCCTCTGCATTCGACGAACTGACGCGGGATCCTCTCTTGCTGGACATGGTTCAGCAGTTGCTCGGCGGTGATGTGTACATCCATCAATCGCGAATCAATAGTAAATCTGGGTTCAGTGGCAATGGCTTTGAATGGCATTCGGACTTCGAAACCTGGCACAGTGAAGACGGAATGCCAGAGATGCGGGCGATAAGCGCCTCAATCATGCTGACCGAGAATAACCCCTTCAATGGTCCACTCATGTTGATTCCGGGCTCACACGAGTACTTCATTCCCTGCGCGGGCACGACGCCTGACAATAATTGGGAGCAATCTTTGAAGCAGCAGACCGTGGGTTTGCCTCCGCAGCAGGCAGTCAGCACTCTGGCTCAGAAACATGGTATTAAAGCCCCTACTGGCCCGGCTGGTTCTCTGTTGCTCTTCGAGTGTAACACCCTGCATGCCTCAAACCGGAATATGTCGCCATGGCCGAGAGCCAACCTGTTCTTCGTATACAACAGCGTCGACAACCGTTTGGTGCAGCCGTTCGCGCGCACCCCCCGCAGGCCCCATTATCTGGCCGCGCGGGATAGAACCGAAGCGCTGACGCCCCATCATCGGGCATGATGTCGCGCCACCCGGCGCAGCAAGTTGGCGCCGGGTGTCTGGGCGGTAGGCGTTAAACCTTGTTTACACTGCCCTGGCGCTCCCAGTGCCGCAGTTCTTTGCATGAGTTTAGAAAGTCGGTCGCATCACTGGCCTTCCGGATAGAAATACACCCCGCATCGAGCTTACTTTCCAGGCCCGCTGACTGGAATAAAGGAAGTGCATCCATGGTGTAGCCAATAAATTTGCAATGCGCAAAAGCGTCATTGACGAAGTCCCTGGCAGGGCCATGGTTTATCAGCTTATCTGCTCCCTCTTCAGCAATCAGGACGACCACCGCATCGAACAGAACGGATGGACCTCCGTCTACTTTCTCGTTTGCGGCTATAGAGGTGCCATCGCTGGCGGTAACGCCCCCCACCGTAGGCGCGACGACCGCTACAGTGGCGCCTTCCGAAACGGCGGCATCCTTCAATGCGGAGAATAGATTGGCGTCAACCCCCTCTGAAACCAGAACGCCCAGCTTCCGCCCTTTGAAGCTTCCGGGGCCGTTAAGCAGAATGCTCAGTTTGGGGGAGGCGGGTAAATCGGTGCGGGTGGGTATGGCTGCTTTGGCCGGTTCAGGTAGCGATGCCAGGCCCAGCCCCTGAGCAACGTTGTTTGCCAGATCCTGATCTACGTTGAGTAGATGGCTCACCATCCGCAACCGGATGTCTTCCCGCTCGACTTTACTGAGCTCAAACACAAACGCATCCGCGATGTGCTCCTGCTCCACATCGGTCTGGCTTATATAGAACTGCCGCGCCTGGCTGTAGTGATCCGCAAAGGTTTCAGAGCGCACCCGCTGTTTCTCGCCTTCGATCTGTTGCGGATAGCTGCGAAATCCTGTGTCGGGGTTTTCTCTTGGGCCTTCGCCGTTGTCCCAGCTGTTCGGTTCGTAATTTGCCCGTCCGCGTGGGTTGGTCATGGCCATGTGCCCATCCTGCTGGAAATGATGGATCGGACATTTTGGTGCATTAACCGGAATCTGGGTGAAATTAGGGCTGCCCAGGCGTTTCAGCTGGGTGTCGAGATACGAGAAATTGCGCCCTTGCAGAAGCGGGTCATTTGAGAAATCTATGCCTCGCACAATGTTCTGGGTGCAGAACGCCACCTGCTCCGTTTCAGCGAAGAAGTTATCGACCACGCGATTAAGCACCAGCTTGCCGATAGGCTTCACTGGTATCTGCTCTTCAGGAATGATTTTGGTCGAGTCGAGAACGTCAAACTCGAACTGATCGGCAAAAGCATCATCGAACACCTGCACGCCGAGTTCCCACTCAGGGAAATCCCCTCGCTGAATGGCGTCCCACATGTCCCGGCGGTGGAAGTCCGGATCCGCACCGTTGATTTTCAGGGCTTCGTTCCACACAACGGACTGGAGCCCGAGAGCCGGCTTCCAGTGGAATTTGACGAACCTTGCTTCGCCCGCTTTGTTAATAAAGCGGAAGCTATGAACACCAAACCCTTCCATAAACCGGAACGAGCGGGGGATTGCACGGTCTGACATTGCCCACATCAACATATGCATGCTTTCCGGCATCAGGGTTACAAAGTCCCAGAAATTATCGTGAGCACTCTGAGCTTGTGGAAAACCTCGGTCAGGCTCTTGCTTGGCGGCGTGGACCAGATCGGGGAATTTGATTGCATCCTGGATAAAGAAAACGGGAATGTTATTACCCACGAGATCCCAGTTTCCCTGTTTCGTATACAGTTTGACGGCGAAACCACGCACATCGCGGGGGAGGTCAGCGGAGCCTTTATTGCCCAACACGGTGGAAAACCTCACAAACGCCGGCACCTGTTCGCCCGCACGCTGAAAGATATCCGCTTCGGTAATGTCGGATAGAGATTCGTAATTCTCGAAATAACCGTGGGCACCAAATCCGCGTGCGTGAACCACTCTTTCGGGGATCCGCTCATGGTCGAAGTGGAATACCTTCTCCCGCATGACCTGATCTTCGAGGAGAGTAGGCCCACGGCGCTCGGCTCTCAGAGAGTTCTGGTCGTCTGCAATGGGCACACCCTGCTGCGTGGTCAGGGTGTCCGACTTACCTGTGGCGGACTGATGAATCTCACCACCGGCACCGACGGGGTACTCCGGATTGCTGTTCTTTGATTTGGCCATGACCGCGCTCCTTTGCTAGTGTCGAAGAGAACAGTTAAAGGTCAGATGTGCATCCGCCCGCCGGTGACCCCGTATATTTCGCCCACCACGTAACTTGCTTCCGGAGAAGCGAGGAACACATAGGCTGGAGCAAGTTCAGCAGGCTGGGCCGGGCGTTCGAGCAACGTGTTCGAACCGAACCCGGGCACTTTATCCTCAGGGATCGTTGCCGGGATGAGGGGTGTCCATACCGGCCCCGGGGCAACGCCATTCACCCTTACTCCCCGCTTGATGGCATCCGCTGCGAGCGCGAGAGTAAAATTTGCAATGGCGGCCTTGGTCGCAGCATAGGGGGCCAGGTGAATGCTGGGGGCAAATGCCTGAATAGAGGTGGTATTAATGATGCTGCCACCGGGCGGAAGGTGGCGCAGTGCTGCTCTGCAGAAGTAGAAGTAGGCCTCGATATTGGTACTGAACGTATAACGGAGTTCATCGTCAGGTATATCGTCCAACTGGTCGTAACTGAGCTGAACCGCCGCGTTGTTGACCAGAACGTCGAGGTGAGAGAACTGATCCAGTACTTTCTCCACGACTCTGTCGCACGCTTCACTCGAGCTTTGGTCCAGTCTCAGTGCCAAGGCTTCCTGCCCTGCGTCCTGGACCAATTGTACGGTCTGTGCTGCATCCGCCTCTTCGCTCAGGTAGGTGAACGCAACGGCGGCGCCTTCCCGCGCGTAGGCGAGGCAGACCGCACGACCGATTCCGCTATCGCCGCCTGTGACCAGGGCAACTTTGCCCTCAAGTTTGCCGGAGCCCGTGTAGGTCATTTCGCCATGGTCGGGGCCAGGGGACATGTCATCCTCCTGGCCCGGCAGTGCTTGGGGTTGTTTCTGGAATTCAGGCCGGGGATAGCGATAACGAGGATCTCGGGTTTCATGGTCATGCATGCCCAACTCCGTCGGTGTTTTCGGCTACTGAGAACAGCTATTTAAACAGACCCCCCTGGCGGTGAATTTAACCTGTGTTAATTACCGTGCATGGTATTCAGGGATACTCGGGCGTTGTTTGGTACAGCGATGAGGAATACCCATGGATCAGGACCTGGTTTATCTCATAAGTGGTGCAACCGTTATTACCGTGGTAATGCTGGACGTTCTATGCACAACGCTGACCACTCAGGGTAGCGGACCTATTACCCAGGTTGTTACCGCGGGCGCTGGCGCGGTCTCACAGCTGATGCTTCGCGTGACAGGCACACGAGAGATGCTCATTACGGTCGGCCCCGGAACCATGGTCCTGCTGGGTACACTCTGGCTGTTGTTCCTGTGGCTGGGCTGGTGGCTGGTCTTCTCGGCGTTCCCGTCAGGCATTTTGCATGCGCAAAGTGGTATGGCAGCGGACCTCGCCGATCGGGCTTATTTTATCGGCTTTACACTCTCTACGTTGGGTGTGGGGGATTTCAAACCCAGTGGGGAGGTGCCGAAACTTTTAACCGTCGTGGCTGCTTTCAACGGGCTGGTGCTGGTGACGTTGATTATTACCTACGCACTGCCGTTGGTGCAGGCAGTTATTGTACGCCGAACAGTGGCTTTCAGGGTGTCACTGCTCGGAGCCAATCCGCAGGAGGTGGTGCATACCGCGTGGCAAACGGGGAACCGCCGTTCGTTCGAAGATGAGCTTGACGCCATTTCGGGGCACGTCATCGAATGCGCCGAGCAGCGTCTTGCTTACCCCATGCTGGATCTTTTTTACGGAAAACAGGCATGCTTCTCCCTTGGGTTGCAACTGACCATACTGGATGAAGCCCTAAGCGTTCTGAGGAGTGGTCTCCAGGCCGATTATCGGTGGTACTCTCTGAAGATAAGCAAGACGCAGGCGGTCATTACGCATTATCTCAGGCGAGTGGGGCTCCCGATGGAAGATCAGAATCCGCCGACGCCGCCGGTGCCTTCCACGTGCCATCTGAAGAGGTTGGCCGTACCGGTTGCGGACAATCTTGAGGCGTCATTTCAAACCCTGGCCCGGCGGCGCGCCAGATTGCATGCGCTGGTGCGCAAGGAAGGTTGGGACTGGGACTCAGTAGAGTCTGGTGAGTGCGAGGGCGAGGATAGCCCTTCCGCCGCCCCCCCATGAGCCCATCACTCATCTATCGTCCTTTTTAATGAGGGGCCTGCTCCAGCTCGTCTTTTGACAACTCACCATCGTCATCACTGTCGTACATGTCAAGCAGCTGCTCGCCTTGATCGCCGGGCGGGTTTTGCTGATTGCCCGCTGCGGTGCTGCCATAGCGGTTGAGTTCGTCTTCATTCAGTTTACCGTCACCGTCGCGGTCCAGCTCATCAAACTCCATTCCCTTCGGCGAGGCACTGGCCTGGCCGCCGGCATCATTCTGTCCCGGTTGCTGGCCAGTGGTTTGCGGATTTTCAGTATTGCCGCCGATGCCCTGAGCCAGCAAAGGGGTAAAAACCAGAGCTGTGCAGATCGCGGTAGACAAAAGCATTTCCTTTAACATGGTAATCCTCCGTTTCCTGGGCAAAGATATTAGTGGCCGGTCAAGCCGGCCGCGAGAGGGTCTTTGCAACCTCTGTGCCACGCTTTGCCCTGCTTTTTCTCGCCCTCCAGTTACCCGCCCAGTCCCTTTCCTTCCTAACTCCCGCGCAGGCAGGGTCGCTGATCTGAACGAACCGCTGAGCTTGTGCTTGGGTGTCAGATTTGCCTTCGGATTGCCGTTTTTACGGGGTTTCGCACCAGACCAACCTTACTCCGTGACCGAGGAGAGCCCCGAGATCGGAACGTATTCCCGAGTACCCGGAGCGCGTAAAAAATTCTCCACCTTGGCGTCGAAATTGCGCAGAGATAATCGCTTCATTCTTTTTCGCGGGGCGTTATCCCGCCGTAATGCCGGCAAACCTTCCGCCAGGTGGCCGGGTACTTCCAGTAGTCTGATGCTGCTCACTCCATGAACTTTGCCAGCGGTCTCGCGCAACCGCTCCCAATCCAAAGGTGCCTGATCGTGGAGGCGATACACCATACCTTTACCTGCCAGGGGGCAGATATGAACCAGCAGGAGCCGCACCGGAGCGATCTTCGAATGGTCATAAAGATGATCGCCGAAGGTGGACTTCACGGTCAGGCCCAGCTCCGGGTATTGCTGATTCAACCGTTCCAGTTCACCCATGAAAAAGGCACCATGGCCCCGGTTCACATAAGGCTGGCCCGGAAGAGGGGACTCATCCAGAAGCGCAGGATCCCCCGACCGGCGAAAACGCTGGTGGGCGAGCATATGGATCATTTCATGAACGAGGGTGCTCAGCAGGGCGCGTGGGTGATCACATAGTCGGCGCGAAATGGTGATGCCCCAGTCCAGGTGGCTCTCGAGGCAAAAACTGAAACATCCAGACAGGCGAACGGACCGGGAAAAGGTCAACCTGAATCCGGGTGAGGGCTGCAGTTCATTACTGAAGTACTGACGATTGCAGTAATCGAAAAGTGCAGGGAGATCGTTAGTTGGAATGCCTGCAATCGTGGGGACTGATTGTTCAAAAGGGTGACTCTCAGCACGTACTCTCGCATTCATATACAGAGGGGCTCCGGCGGACTTGGCTGGCACGCATCATCGGCCAACCAGCTCCTGAGAACCACTGCAGAGCGTAACTCTGGGTTACGGCGTGTGAGGTCTCACGCGTTTCACGACATACTTCTTATTTCAGCTTATAAGCAAGTACATAGTCCCCGATAGTCGTCCCAATAGACCCATGTCCACCGGCCACCTGAACAACCATTTGTTCCCCGCGACTGTTCAGGTATGTCATGGGTGTTGCTTGCCCCCCGGCAGGCAAACGCGCCCGCCAAAGCACTTCTCCATTCGTCAGATCATAAGCGCGCAGATAGTTATCTACGGTTGCGGCCAGGAATACCACGCCGCCTCTGGTAATAACCGGGCCGCCGATTCCCGGCACGCCGAGCTCAAGGGGGACCGGCAGGGGGGACATATCCTCAATGGTTCCGTTTTTGTGCTTCCATACTATCTCCCCGGTCCGCAGGTTTACCCCGGCTACGTAGCCCCAGGGCGGTCTCTGACAGGGAATCCCTAGTGGCGACATCAATGGTTGAAGCTCAATCCCGTACGGGGCTCCTGCGTTCTCGTTGAGCCCCTGTTCCCCGCTATTTGAGGCTTCTTCTGAAACTTCCTTGTCCTTCGGCACTAGCCGGGAAGTAAACGCCATATAGAGCGGCATGCCGAACATGACCTGGCGCTCAGGGTCGACGGCAATTCCTCCCCAATTGAAAACGCCGAAATTTCCGGGATAGACCACGGTGCCCTGGAGAGATGGTGGGGTGTATTGACCCTCATAGCGCAGTGACTGGAACTTGATCCGGCAGATCATCTGATCGATGGGGCTGGCACCCCACATGTCGGACCCTTTCAGGGCTGGCGGGCGGAAGCTCAGCCCGGAAACAGGCTGGGTAAGAGCGGCGTAGTCGCCCTCGATCGTCCCCTGAGGTGCTTTCTTCTCCGTAATGGGTATCAGCGGCGCTCCGGTTTCCCGGTTCAGTACGTAGACGTCGCCCTGTTTGGTTGGGACGACCAGGCCGGGCTCGAGACCTTGGTCTGTCTGAATGTCAACCAGGCTGGGCTGTGCCGGAGTATCCATGTCCCACAGATCATGGTGAACAAATTGCTGAACCCACTGAACCTGGCCCGTCTCGAGGCTCAGGGCCACGACCGACGAAGAATAGGTCTCTTCCGCCGGTGTGCGGTACATCCCGAGTTGATCAGGTGTGCGATTGCCCATGGGAAAATACACCATGCCGAGTTCCTCATCGGCGCTGGCAACGGCCCAACTGTTGGGCGAACTGGTAGAGTAGGTCCCCTCGGCGGCGATTGGCTGAGTCTGTTCCGGGTTGGCTGGGTCCCAGTTCCATATCAACTCCCCCGATTTGACGTCGTAGGCCCGAATGACACCGGATGGAGCATTGATGTCGTAGTTGTCGTTCACGGCCCCGGCCACGACGACCACCCCATTAGCAACAACAGGGGGCGAAGTGGAGTAATAGAAACCGTCCTGCTTGTGGGGCATGTTATGCATCAGGTTCAGTTCACCATCGCTGCCAAACTCGGTACAGCGGGCACCGCTGGAGGGATCGAGGGCCAACAGCCGGGCGTCGGACGTTGGTAGAAACAGCTGGGCATCACAATGCACACTGTTCAGTTGTTCGGCAGGCATCTCGGCTGTCTCTACCGGTGGCAGGTTGTTCTGTGCGGGTGGAAGGTAGGAGACTCCTCTGCAGGTCTGGTGCTGGCGCTGGCTCTCAGGGGGAACCTGAGCATCGTATACCCAACGTTCTTCTCCGGTATCGGCATCAAGTGCTACCAGCCAGTTGTGGGGGGTACAGAGGAACAAAGTATTGCCCACCTTCAAGGGAGTGGCCTCGTATGTGGTTTCAACCACGTCTTCGGGACCTTTTCGGTCGCCGGTCTGGTATTCCCAGGCCAGTTCCAGCTGATCAACGTTGTCGGGCGTTATCTGTTTGAGCGGCGAGTACCTCTGTCCCAGGTTACTCCTGCCGTAGCTTAGCCAGTCTCCTTCGGGCACACCCCCGAGGCGGGGATTGGTGACAACTGCTTCAGTTGGCAATTCCCCGTCGATGCGATGCGCATCGTGAAGTAAGCTGGCCACAGTAAACAGCCCTACACCCACCCAGACAACGCCCAGAACTGCCGCCCCCCACCGTGGATTGCCGATCCCCGGGAACAGCAAGGGGATTGCCAGCAGCAGTAAAACACCGAGTCGCGATGCCAGCGGCCACCAGTCAAACCCCGCTTCCCAGAACGCCCACACGGTCGTGGCGAGCAACAGGGCGGCGTACGCCACCTGTGCAGCGGGCCGTCGGTTCTTTATCAGAAGGGCAACAATCATCATTGCAGTCCCGGCAAGCAAGTAATACCAGCTGCCGCCAACTAGGAGGAGCCAGACGCCTCCGGCCAACAGAGTGGCACCGAAGATGATGAAAATAACGATGAGTAAGATCATACTGGCTGTCTCCGAAAGTTGTCAGAACCCGCCGGCGCGCTTACGGTCAGCCCTGATGCTCCAGGTAGTGCACGCTGAAATAACCGCAGCCATCGGTCCACACTTTTCGGCATGTAAAACCGGAGCGTTGGGCCAGCGTCTGGAACCCTTCAATGGAATACTTGTACGAATTCTCGGTGTGAATGCTTTCTCCTTCCCGGAACTGGAAGGTTTCACCGGCAATGGCCACAACCTGTTCCACGGTGCTCACCAGGTGCATCTCGATACGGCTGTGTTTCTCATTGAAGAAAGCACGATGGAAAAATCGCCCGGAATCAAGCTGGGCGTCCAGCTCGGTTTCAAGCCGCGTCAGTAAATTAAGGTTGAACAGCGCGGTTATGCCAGCCGCATCATTGTAGGCAGCTTCCAGAGTGGAGGGATCTTTGATCAGATCGACGCCGATTAGGAGGGCGCTACCCGGAGGCAATGCATGATAGATCCCCGCAAGGAACGCGCTGGCCTCGGCTGGAGTGAAGTTACCGATACTGGAACCGGGAAAAAAGGCAACAATCCGCCCATCTGTAAGCTCAACGGGAAACGGGATCCGTTTGCTGAAATCCGCGCAGATTGCGTGCACGTTCAGCCAGGGGTAGTCGGTGGCCAGCTTGCTGGTACTCTCAATCAGGAAATCCCGGGAAATATCCACCCCGAGATAATTACTGATGCTCATTTGCTCCAGTAACAGGCGGATCTTGCGGCTGGCCCCACTGCCAATATCTATAAGGGAGAGTTGCTCCCCGGCAAGTTCCCCGATTTCATCCACCACGGAGGCCAAAATAGCTTCCTCGGTACGGCTGAGGTAGTACTCCGGCTGCCGGCAGATTTCTTCAAATAAAACGGATCCGTATTGATCGTAGAGGTACTTGGGCGAAGAGACTTTAGGCCGGCCGCGAAGCCCCTTCAGAATGTCCTCCCGCATCGACAATGAATAAGCCTCAGTGGGTTCATGGTCGTAGAAATGAACGGCGGTTGTCATGGTTCAGTCCTCCCTGGCTAAACGAAAACCGGAAAATGCCCAACGTGCGTGGGGCGGGTAAAAGTTGCGGTAACTGGCGCGAATATGAGAGGCGGGAGTGGCACAACAGCCGCCGCGCAACACCATCTGACCTGACATGAACTTGCCGTTATACTCTCCCAGGCTGCCCCCGAGGGGCTTGAAACCGGGATAGGGGCGGTAGGCGCTTCCCGTCCACTCCCAAACGTCACCGAACAGCTGCACCGGCCCGGGCTCCTCGTTGGCGGGAGGCAAGGGCTGGAGTTGGTCGTTTTCCAGGAAGTTACCCGTAAGGGGACTTTCAGTGGCGGCTACTTCCCATTCGGTTTCGGTGGGCAGGCGAGCGCCCGCCCACCTGGCATAAGCGTCGGCTTCATAAAAGCTCACATGGCATACCGGGGCAGCCGGGTTGACGGTCTGGCGCCCCGCCAGCGTGCGGTATAACCATTTTGAACCTGATCGTTCCCAATAAAGCGGAGCGGCCCAGCCATTGTTCTGTGCTGTGCTCCAGCCATCAGAAAGCCAAAGCTCTACGCGCTCATAGCCACCATCATCGATAAAATCCATGAACTCACGATTGCTGACTGGTCGGCTGCCAAGCCAGAACGCAGAGACATACTGCTGATGCCGGGGGCTTTCATTATCAAAAGCGAAATCGGCAGCTTTTCCGCTGTGGCCGACTGGTTTCATGCCGTCGGCATAGCCGATCCATTCGAGGCCGGTAGGCTCGGTAATCCGGGGCTGCGCGACATCGCTTCGATAAACAGGCGCCAGCGGGTTCGAAGCGAGTATGTGTTTGATATCCATCAGGAGTAATTCCTGATGTTGTTGTTCATGGTGCAGCCCCAGTTTCAGGCGAGACAGTATCTCGTCCGATGCCCCTCCCCCGTTGGGGGAAAGTAGTGAATCCAGTAGCAAATGTTCCATCGCTGCATCCACGTGGTGGCGGTAAGCATAAACCTCCGCCACCGTCGGACGGGACAGCCACCCGCGGGCCGGACGAGGGTAAGGGGAGCCGTGGGTTTCGTAATAAGAATTGAATAGGTGGTCATACACCGCGTTAAATGGCTCGTAGCCAGGTAAGAAAGGCCGAAGCAGAAATGTCTCGAAAAACCAGGTAACGTGCGCCAGGTGCCACTTGGGTGGGCTTACATCATCCATAGTCTGAACCACGTAATCCTCATTAGCGAGAGGTGCGCAGATCGCTTCGGTTGCCGCACGAATCGCCCGGTAGCTTCGCACGGGCACAAGATCGGGTATGGGAAAATCGGAATGGACTTCGGGTGAATTTAACTCTGCTTGAGGCAGTGACATGGTGACCCTCCTTGTTGGTCAGCACCCCTTTCTCTTTACGTTGAGAACGGCGTCATGTGTTTCAGTAAAGAGCAGTACCGAATTTGCGTCAAACTGAATTTTTAGCAATGAGCATGCCGCTATTGTCACTCACCAGCATTCAGAGAGTTGGTGGTTCTATAAAGTTGGGTAACGTTCGGCCGTGCCGCAACTGCTAAAGTTAAGAACGGGCACATAAAGGAGATGAACGATGCCTTACGAAAAGAACTCGGATTTGCCTGACAACGTGCGTGGGAACCTGCCGTCCCATGCCCAGGAAATTTACCGCAAAGCTTTCAATTCGGCGTGGGACGAGTACAAAGACCCGAACGACCGCCGCGGAGATTCCGGCCGCGAGGAAACCGCGCACAAGGTGGCCTGGTCTGCAGTGAAGAACGAGTACCATAAAGAAGGCGATACATGGGTGAGGGACAAGTCCTGAAGTTAGCTGGAACGGGGGTGTATCGCCTTCGAAAAATTTACACAAGGCCCTTGGCTAAAGCTTTGCTACGGGAATAATGACGTAAACCCGCCAGAGAGACAAAAAAAGAGCAAGACCGTAGCCTTGCTCAAGAAGAGACACTCGATACAAACCACCGGTGATGAGCCGGTAACTCCAGGGCAGCAGATTCTGTGCCAGTAACGTCTTGTCCAGCCTGAAACTGCGATGCAAACGGCACATGGGCCAGCACGTCACGATCGTTGAAAACGAAACCCGGAAAACTTTCCCGAAAACTGGTAAAAATTGCCGAATCGTTTGTGGCGGTTGCGCCCAGGATTCAACCAGACGTCGTTTTCACCTTGGCCTGATGTTTGCCTCGCCTGTAGCAAAGTCAACTGTCAGGAGAGTTTGAAATGCGCCATCTCGTTTCCGCCTCGAGTCCCCATTTTCGTCAGGCTGAGGATGGAGGCTCTCATGCTCCGATCGGCCTGATCAGGGCGGAACACGAAGCCATACTGGAATGCTTTAATCGGATTGGAGCAGAAGCACAGACAGAAGAAGAGGCTGTGTCGTTAATCCAGCGACTATGCGACCAGTTTACGCTCTACCTGTCCCTCAAGGAGGAGGTTGTCCTTCCTGCATTACGTAACCTGCCACCTGAAGCTAGCCTTAGCACGCAGATTGACGAAGCTGTTGTCGAGCACTTCTGCCTCAAGATCCTGCTTGAAACCCTGGATGGGCAAGGCTTTGATGACGAACTGTTCCACGCAAAAATTTCTGTCTTGCAGCGACATTTTATCCGGCACGTCGCGTTGGAGCAGAGATTTCTGTTCCCGCTTATCTCCCACGCTCCCCTTGATCTTGAATTCAAAATGCTGGAACACAAAGAAAAGCTCCGAAAAGAAGACCGAAGGGATCAGTACTAATTGAAAAATAGGAGAAGGAATTAGCTCATTACTCATACATCTAATAAACATGCATTAGCATATGTTTAGTTGTATCGAATAGACTCACTGAGTAAATCTGGGTTTGCTGTAACCTTTTGTTATTGCAGAAAGATTGTCAGTTTCACTTAATGATAAATTTTCGTAATTAATGGGTGTGATGAGAGTTTTTTATTCGAATGCACGGGATATCAATTACCTGCCGACGTTACCTCCGAAACCGCATCTCATTTTAGTAATGTATTAAAATATGATGGTTGCGTTCCCGTACGGTGAAATTATATTTGAGAAGCGGTAGTGCATAGTCCCGGGCCAGGGTCTCGGGTCGTTATCATCCTATGACGCAATTAAACAAGGAGCTCGTTATGACAGTTGCTGATTCGACCGAGTTATCTATGCCGGTAGAGGAGAGCGTCTGCGATCGCCTGTTAATCGTCAGCTACAGCGAGGAGGGGCGTTCGTTGGCAGAAATATTGGCGCCTGCTCCGATTGAAATAACGTACACGGAAGTGGCGAGTGACGCACAGCTGACTATCAGTCATTCCTCGCCTTCTTGGCTATTGTTATATCTGGACACAGAGGCGATCGGGCCTCTCGAAGTCATAAAGGCGGCAGTTAATCATGGTGCAACGGTCATTGTTATCGGCCCCGGTACGTCCACTAAAATGGCGCGACAGTGTCTTAACAGAGGAGCGAGCCAGTATCTCGCCAGCCCGGTTTCAGTGAAACGCTTATTCAGTGCATTGAACATTCCGCTCTCTGAAGAGATGAGCGAGTTCAACAGCTGCGGAGCAGAAACCAGAATGAGCGGTGTAACGTTCGGTTCCCGATTCAGCGCATCGAACAGAATGCAGCAGGTAGAGCGGGAGATTGAGCGGGTAGCGCCTACCTCGGCTACGGTTTTCATTCAGGGAGAAAGCGGGACAGGGAAAGAAATAGTGGCTCGAACGATCCACCAGCGAAGTAGCCGCCGGCATAAGCCTTTTATCCCCGTCAACTGTGGCGCCATCTCTCCTCAACTCATTGAAAGTGAACTGTTCGGGCATGAGAAGGGGAGTTTCACCGGGGCAGTGAGAGAGCATCGTGGTGTCTTTGAGCGCGCGAACGGAGGCACTCTTTTCCTTGACGAGATTACCGAAATGCCCATAGAGCTGCAGGTGAGGCTACTACGCGTACTGGAAACCCACCGGTTTAACCGAGTAGGGAGCGACCGGGAACTAGAAACCGACATCCGCGTGCTGGCAGCGACCAACTGCTGTCCTGATGTGGAGGTGCGGGAAGGTCGCTTCCGCGCGGATCTGCTCTATCGGTTGCAGGTTTTTCCCATCCTATTACCGCCGCTGCGGGACCGGCGCGAGGACATTACCTCGCTGGCGGAGGGTTTTCTTACAGAGCTTAATGAACGCGAAGGCTGCCAGAAGCGACTCACTGAGGAAGCATGCGCGATACTGAACGAATACCTCTGGCCGGGGAATCTCAGAGAGCTCAGGAATGTGATCCAGAGAGCCTTTATCATGGCGGACCGCACGATCGGGCGCCAGGAACTCCCTCGCGAAATCGTGAACCCTCCGATGTCAGATGACCTGGCGAGAGGGCCATGCCTGAAAGTGAGTGTGGGATCGTCGATCGCTGACGTGGAGAGAAAGCTGATTTTTGCGACTCTCGAGGAATGCAAAGGCCGAAAAGAGAAAGCGGCTAATATTCTGGGGGTGAGCATGAAAACGCTCTATAACCGCTTGAGGGATTATCACGCTGCGGGAAGGGAGACGGCTGCGGATCGGCTGTAGACTTACTGTTATCAGGCCCTTCGCCCCTCCTCGCCATTCTTGCGCAGCGCCGAGATAAGTTCGTTCTTATTCATTTTGCTGCGCCCATGGATGTGGAGCTGACGGGCCTTCTCATAAAGTTCGTCGCGGCTGAGGCTGGCGCTGTTGTCATTGCGCGGCTCCCGGGCTTGCTTAACGTGTTTCCCCTGCAGGCGTTCCTTGAGTATCTGAATGAGGTCGACCACCTCGCCGTCCTGGACGTCGGCTTCGTCCGGCTCGTCAAGGATATCGGATTCAGTGGCAAGCTTTTCATCAACCATTTCCAGCACCCTGGCGGACTGAACATCAGCGAGCAGGCCCGGATCGAAGGTCTTTGACGAGTTTTTTTGAATTGCCTGTTTGAGTATGCGGGTGAGTTTTTTTTCAGCTTTTTCCTGCTCCGGAAGCCCAACCTGCTCGGGGGTGCGGATTTCGTCATAAAACCGAAGGGTTTCGGCCCGCAGGATGCCTCGCTCCGACATGATAGCAATAATGTACTCCTTATCTCGCATGACAAACGTCGCAATGCCCACTCTCTGCTCTTCTTCCATGCTTCTTGCCAGCAGCCGGTACGCCTTGGTGGAGGCGGTGTCGGGCGCGAGAAAGTAACCCCGCTCGAAGAAGACAGGGTTCACCTCATTTTGTGGTACGAAGCGCCTGAGATCGATTTCGCGGGTTTTCTCAGGTGCCAGTGCCTCCAGTTCTTCGTCTTCCACGAGTACGAAACGGCCGTTCTCTATCGGATAACCCCGTACAATTTCCTCTTGCTCGAGCGGCCGGTTTTCTTTTTCGCAGTAGTAGCGCCGGCGTAGCGGATTGCCCTGTTCGTCAACCATGCTGAGTGAAACACTTTTCCCGCGGTTCGCGGGGAACAGGCTCACCGGGAGGCTCACTAGCCCAAACGCAATAATGCCCGACCAGAATGGTCGGGGCGGAGGAGCACTTTCGGATTCTTCAGCCATGTCTTTTCTCCTTTTTCAGCCCCTTAAGGCTGGCTTCGAGAGCGGTTGACACGTCGTCCGACGTTTTTCTCTGTTTGGGTTTGGGGCGACTGATGCGCTTGCCTTTCTGCTTTTTCTCGATCAGTTCCAGAACTCGTTCACGGTATTCATCCCGGTATTCTTTGGGATCAAAGTGTGCTTCCAGCATGCTGATCAGTTGCCGGGCCATGCTCAGTTCCCGGGTGTCCAGAGGTTTGCCCCGGGGAGCCCGGAGCTCTTCCACCGATACGACCTGAGACTGGTAACGCAGCGACATCAGCATGGGGTAGCCCTGGTACAGTCTCAGGGCGCCATAATATTCCTTGTTCCGCATTACCCACCGCACCAATCCTTCACGCTTTGTACTCGCCAGGGCCTCGGTGAGTGCCATGTAACGCTCGGCGGCGCCGTCCGGACCCAGGAAATAGGGCCGGTCGTACCAGCGGTGATCAATGGATTCATACGGCAAGAAGCTCAATAGCGATATGGTTCGGGATTTTTCCGGCCGGGGCGTTTCAAGTTCGTCGTTGCTGAACATGACCCGGGCACCTTCATCGGTCTGGTAGGCACGGCGGGTTTCAGAGAAAGGAATGATTTTCCCGGATTCCGGGTTCACCAGGGCCTGACGTACCGGCTGACTGTCCCGGCTATGCAGCAGCCGGAAACGTACGTTGCGGTCTTCGACCGCGGAATAAAGCTTGACGGGTATGTCAATCGCTTCAAGCGTGAGGATGCCTTTCCAGATTGCTCGGGCGGCCATCACCGGTTCCCCGCGTTGCACTCGGAAAAGTAGGCTTCTGCGCAGCCAGGGCATAGAACCGGGCCCTGGCGATCGTCATAGCGGGCACATATGGCACAGACGGTCTGGTCGCATACGGCGCAGAAGGCCAGTGCCTCCAGGTGAGTCGCCACCTCGCAGGCGACACAAACGTCGCTGCCTCCGGTCAGCCACCACTGACGGTCGCTGCCCGGCGATTCACCCATGGATTTGATCTTCATGTGGATTCTCCTACTTTCAGCCGGTTCAGCACCGCCTGGGTGATGGTGCGGCGCGCTTCTTCATAGCCTTCCCAAGGATCCGCTTTGAGCGCGCTGAGTCTGCGGCGAATATTATCCACGGTGTAGCGGTTAGCAGATGCGCGGTTGTTGAGCTCCTCCCAGCGTATGGGGGTAGCTATCCCCGCGTTGCCGCGGGCACGAGTAGAGTAGCGGGCAATGCTGGTACTGCCCCTTCCGTTACGCAGGTAGTCGATAAACACTTTGCCTTTGCGCTTCGCCTTGGCCATGTTAGTGGTCAGTTTTTTTGGTTCATCACGGGCGTGGGCTTTAGAGATAACCTTGGTTAGCGCCTTGGCTTCGTCCCAACCGGGGCCGGGCCTGATCGGGACGACGAGGTGCAAGCCTTTGCCGCCGGTGGCCTGCAGGAAACTGTTCAGGCCCAGGGAGTCCAGTCGTGCGCGCAGTTCTTTGGCTACTTCGGCTATTGCTTTCCACGGCAGCTCCGGGTCGGGGTCCAGGTCGAAAACAAGGGTGTCAGGCCTTTCCAGGTCATCAAGCCTGCAACCCCAGGGGTGAAGCTCCAGCACGCCGAACTGTACCAGCCATACAAGGTCACTGACCGAATCTACATACACATAATCGGACGTGCCCCCGCGCTTTTCGGGAACCTTTACTCTCGGCACCTGGACAGCAAAATGTTGATCCGGGTGTTTCTGAAAGAAACATTCGCCAGAAAGCCCCCCGGGACACCGAAGGAGGGACAGTGGCCGCCGCCTCAGGTATGGAAGCATCCAGTCTGCGACGTCTCTGTAATACTGAGCTATCTCGAGCTTCGTGAGGTTTGTTTCCGGAAAAAGCACGCGTTCAGGGTGGGTTATTGGCACATTTGAGATAATGTTTCTGCCGTCAGGCTGTTTGTCGTGGTCGTCAGCCATCATCTGGACCTCGTCTGCGGCCTTGTCCTCTCTCACACCCCTGAACACGGGGTGACGCAACACGCCGCTGCTGGTGCGTTCCGAATACTCCACGTCAACGACGATCTCTGGCCGAACCCAGCAGGCGTCCCGGGCGTCGGGTAGCTTTGCCGAGAAGGGCCTATCGGGGGTTCTCAGCTTACTCATTTGCTGCTGGAGGTTCCGCAGTTGGCGACCCGTGAATCCGGCGCCTACCCGGCCTGTGTATAACAGTTCCTCCCCCTGGAAGGCCCCTAGCAACAATGAGCCGAATCCCGGGCGTCGGTCGGAAGGAAGGTAGCCACCGATCACAAATTCCGCCTGTCGCATACACTTGGTTTTCAGCCAATGGCTGTGCCGGCCGGACCTGTAGGGCGCGTCGATCCGTTTCGACACCATGCCCTCCAGACCAAGCTGGCATACCTCCTCAAAGAACCCGACGCCGTGCCCCTGAATGTGATCCGAATAGCGAACCCGGCCATCCTCTGCCGAGGGCAGAAGCTCTTTCAGTATCCTCTTGCGTTCAAGCAGCGGTACGTCCACAAGGCTGTGATCGTTCAGAAACAGAAGATCAAACGCCTGATACGCAAGGTTGGCCTGTATCGGCTTGTTACTGCCAAGGCATTGCTGAAGTCGGCGAAAACTCGTCGATCCATCGGCCCGTGGCACGACCAGTTCACCGTCGATAACGGCGTTTTCTACATTCAGTTGTTCCAGCGCCGTGCGTATGGCAGGGAGCCGACGTGTCCAGTCCTTACCATTGCGGGTAAGCAGGGTTACCGAGTGTTTGTCCAGCCTGGCGATAAGCCGATAGCCATCAAACTTGAGTTCATGAATCCATTGGTCGCCTTCCGGTGGCTTCCTTGTCAGGGTCGCAAGTTGAACGGTTAGATTCTGCGGTAGTGTTGCGCGTTCGCCGGCGTTGGGCTGCCCCGCAATCTGCTCCATGGTACGACCGGATTTAACGCTCAGATCGTCAGGGGGCAGGGCGGGACCGCGCTTGTGCTGGTCGCTGCGCTTGATCAGCAGCCAGTTATTCTTTTTCGCTGTTGCCGCACTTTTTCTGAGGTGGGTTCGCACCAGGGTCCAATGCCCCTTAAGCTTCTCGCCATTCAGGCAGAAGTCGATCCGGTCCGGCGTCGGTTTCTGCCTGGGTTCCCACGTGCCGCAATCCCATACCATGACAGTTCCGCCACCATACTCCTCTTTGGGGATCACACCCTCGAAGTCCCCATAATCGAGCGGGTGGTCCTCGACCTCAACGGCCAGGCGCTTTTCCCCCGGTTTGAGACTGGGGCCCTTGGGTACCGCCCAACTGCGCAACACGCCTTCCCATTCCAGCCGCAGGTCGAAATGGTCGTGACTGGCGGCATGCTTATGCATTACATATCGCCCGGATTCACGGTTTTCGGCGGTGCGGCCGGCCGGTTCGGGGGAGCGGGAAAAGTTCCGCTTTTTACGATAGTTCACCAGCTTGTCTGGCATAGGCGTCAGTCTTCTGCGATACCACAAGCGATGGCACGTCCAGTGCCCCCGGTAGAATCGGGCTCGTCTGAGTAGTTGTCGCGCTTGCTATGAAGAACCAGCGCCCGGTTCTGGAAATCTCGGGTGGTGACCCGAGGGGCATAAAGAGCGGTTTCGGCTGTACCTGAGTCATCCACAAACACATTCGGCAAATCACCGCGGTGCCCGTGACCCCAAGGCCCTCCGTGGTTTCCTTTAATGCCAGGATCCCAGTGTTCACCTGCTTCCTCGGCAGGTTCAACGCTAGATCCGGCAGCTCTGCCGGACTCCTCAGTCGCGCCCGCTTCGCAACTGTCACCTTCGTGGATATGCAAACCATGCATGCCGGGGGTCAGGCCTTCAAGAGCGGGTTCAATAACCACACCCGTGGCACGCTGGGATACCCGAATCACTCCGATAACCTCACGTTCTTCGGAGCCGGCAGCTTTCATCTCGATGCGAAGAGCGGTTTCGCCTGTTATTGCCACCGGGCTCCCGGTCCCTTCTCTTTCGCCATAGGCGAGGGTGGCAGCAGATCCTAGCGCCAGCACGAGGTATAAAACAGCGGAGCGATTTAAATGTCTGACGATTGGCTCGTGCTGCATGCGTTTCTCCTCTATAAACGGGCGGTGGAAAATCACTCCACCTGAACAACACCGCAAGCGACGCGTTCACCGCCGCCGCCCAGAGGTTCAGGGGTGTCTGAATAACTGTCTCCGCCGTGATGAATGACAAGAGAGCGCCCGGCAAAGTCAGCAAACTCAAGGTTTGGTGCTAGCTCTGGCTGACTTGCTTCTCCCTGCTGGTTAAAAAAGAGTGCGGGCAGGTCGCCGAGGTGGCCGTCGGTTTCAAACGGGCCTCGATGCGCTTCGGTCTTATCGGGGTCATAATGGCCGCCCGCCGCCGCTGCCGCGACCTGAGCGCCGTCCTGACTGGCAGGACGGCAGTCCGGGTTTTCATGGAGATGAAAACCGTGTAACCCTGGCGAAAGTCCTTTCAGGTCAGGGATGAGCAATACGCCATATTGATGCTCTTTGACGGTGATCGTACCAATCGCACTTCCGGTCCCTTCTGCACTGACTTCGTGTATGTCTACGTCAACCGTTTCGTCCGCTTTCGTCCACTGAGCGGTAACGAGCAGTGCGATAACCGCTGGGATCGCGTAGGCGCCGGTGATAGTTCTCACGTTCTCTTCCTCGCTTCGCTCGAACGTGTTTATCAGACAGGGAGGCATGCCATTCCCTCGCAACGGGTCTGAACAAGACGTCAGGTCTTCTGTTCGATTGTCGTTACGATCCAGGCCCGGTGTCGCCGCTCATCCTCAAGCCCTTTGGTGAGTATGGTGTGGATGTGATCAGGAAATGCCTCCTCAACCATACTCTCGTACTTGCTGTTGGTCTGATCTTCGTTAGTTTTCATGGCCTTGAGGATGGCCTCATCCCCGGCCAGGTCCGCGAGCTGAACTTTGCCCTTGGTGAGAATTTTCTTGAAATCTCCACTGTCTGGCGGAGTGCCGCCTTCCTGGCGAATGACCTCACTCAGATCGCTGATATGACGTTCATGGTCTTTCATGAACTCCGTCAACCTGCTTTTGAAAGTCGTGTTATCCAGTCGCTGTATGGCCTCCTGATAGGCCGCGACAGCATCGTAATCCAGTTCGACTACGTCGGATAACTTATTGATGATCGAATCTTTGTTCAAAATCTCGCTCATGAGGAATCTCCATTTCTTCCGTCTACTGTTTCGTTTACTCAATCGCCTATGCGGCGATGTCCCGACATAGCTCGGCGCATTCCTTACACGCACGTGCGCAGTCCTGACAGTGGGTATGATCATGCTTGCCGCATTCGTCTCCGCATGCCTGGCAAACCTCTGCGCAGGCACGGGCCATAGTGCTCAAACATTCGCTTTCACGGGCCAGCGCACCTGCGGTCAGCCGACAGACATTGGCGCAGTCAACGTCCAGCCGGATACAGCGGACCATCTCTTTGACATTGTCCTCTTCCAGGCAGGCGACCGAGCAGTAATCGCACGTAGCCGCGCAGCGACTGCAGGCTGCAATGCAAGCGTTAAGAACGTCTTTGTCTACCATGATGAATCTCCTTTTTAACTAGCTGGGGCTGCTCTGAGTGGTCAGTGGCCACGCGGCCTTTCAGAGGTGACGCCCTTGAGGATCTCGCCGACGGTCTCCTTGTTCAGGTGTTGCGCCATATCGCCGATGCTGACAACGCCAACCAGCCGTTTGTTGTCCCCCACCACGGGCAGGCGACGCACCTTCAGTTCGCTCATATTGCGCGCTACCTGATCCACATCCTGATCAGCCTCGCAGTAATATAAGGCGTCGTCGCTCAAGACCTCGTCCACCGTTGTGCTGGCCATGTCTTTACCCTTGGCGACGGCCCGCGCTGCGATGTCGCGGTCGGTCAGCGTGCCCTTGAGTTCGTCGTTGGCTCCAATCAACAAAAAGCCAACGTTTTCTTCAGCCATGATGGCTGCTGCATCCTTAAGCAAAGTTGACGGGCTCACGGTTTCTGCGTTCGGGTTCATTACGTCTTTAACATTCATTGTTTGACTCCTTTGTCTCGGTACCTTGGGCGTAACTTCCGGGTATCCCGGTTCTGAATCCCATAAAGGAAGAATGCGAAGAGCACGCCAATATTGGCCGAGCCATCAGTTTTTTTACCGAAATAGGATTCGAGAGAAGCTGAGCAGGGAGAAATGGGCGAGCGTTCGCTCCCAAACTGCGATCGGAGAGCGTGACCTCACGTTCGTTTCGCGAATGGCATGGGCACCTATGTGCCCATATTTACAGGTGACTTGTAATATTTTCTGTCTAGAAACATTCAACCGATGTGTATCGAAAAAGATACGCCCATAATGACGGCACTTATATATAGCCTTATAAAATATAAGGGCAGGCGGACCCTTATTTTTGTGATATTAAAAAAAGATAAATAAAACAGAGTGATAGGTTTATAAAACGAAGATTTACTATCCTTCATACCTTATTGTTCAAGTAAGCGTGGTACTGCTCAGTACAGTGCTCTATTCTGGTATTGGTCCCGTTTCTTTGTGTGGTGCCCTCCTTCCCTCTGGCAACATTTTGGGTGCTGCTTCCGGGACACCTTTTTCGTTAAGAGCCGCTGATGAGGATTGCTGAATGGCCAGGGAGCTGATTAATGCACTTGCTGGGAATGTGGAATGCGTAACAGAGTTGTCAGAAGCGGAACAGCTGATACTGAGTGAAATTGAACCACAACGGATTCATTGTGATAAAGGTTCTGTGGTGTTCCGGGAAGGTGAGCCGGCCCACTCTTTTTTGCTAGTCGAGCATGGTATCTGTTTTAACCACCGCCACCTCGAGGACGGAAGCAGGCAGATCATCGATCTGTATTTTCCGGGCGAGATGGTTGCCCTCGGGGAATTATCCAGTGCCTATCACTCTTCTGGGTTAACAGCTTTTTCGGACGCGGTTATTCTCGGGTACGACAAAGCTGAAATAAAAGAACGCTTTTCACGTTCGCCCTCGCTTTCGCGCCTCTTTATCGAGTTGATGTCTCAGGAACAGGCAAATCTGACAGAGCGCCTTGTGGGAGTTTCCCGCCATTGCGCACGGCAACGAGTGGCGCATTTCCTACTTGAGGTACATTTCCGGTCATCTCGAGCGATGAATTTCAATTCCCGCGTTCCGCGCCCATCTATCTTCGAGATTGGACAACCCGAAAGCGGTCGAAGTGCCCTGGTCTCCATTCCGCAGGTGCTGATAGCCGATGCGCTGGGTCTGAGTGTGGTACATGTTAACCGTGTTCTCCGCCAGTTCCGGCAGGAGGCTCTGACACAAACTCAATGCCATGGGATTGAAATTCTGGATCTCGAGGGGCTGAAAAGTGTGGCAGGCTGGCTTAGTGCTGAACCCCGGATTGCCCCGGCGCAGATGCCGCAAATAAGTAAATAGGTGTACGAAAGCTATAGTAAAAATCGCGGACTTTTCCGAGGGTGTAAGCATCATGGTGTTGGAACAAAGGTCGTCAGACGCAGAAAGTCATGTGCATGAATCTTGCAGTTATTCCTGAGTAGTTAATGATGAACGGAAGGGAGAACTCAGATGCAACCAGGGCATGATGGAGAGACAGGTTTGCAACCGCTCCATGAAATCCTGAGGCGAGGGCGGGAAGCGATTTTGCAGCGGTGGGAGAGCCTGAACCGTCGCACACTGGCCGTGGCATGGGCTTTAACAAGTGAGCAACTTCGAAACAACGTCCCGGATATCCTGAATGAGCTCGCCGATCAATATGAAGGCAGCCTGAACACCTCCCGCTACGAACCGTACCCTGTTGCATGAGCAAGTGGCCCATGAAGTCGCTCACGCGCAACGAAATCATAGTACTTTGGCTTTGCTATACCTGGATCTGGATCTCTTCAAGAGGGTCAATGACATGCACGGTCATGGGGCTGGCGATGACCTCTTGAAGCAGGTAGCCAACAGACTCAAGAACTGCGTGCGGCGGACGGATACAGTGAGCCGGCTGGGTGGCGATGAGTTCGCCATTCTACTGACTGATTTTGATCGGCCAGCCTTTGCAGGGGAGGTCGCAGAAAAAATTGCACACCGACTGAGTGAACCGTTTCTCCTGAATGAAGTAGAAGTCAATATCTCAACCAGTGTAGGGATAAGCATCTTTCCTGACGACGGGCATGACGCAGGCACCCTGCTACTGCATGCGGATACAGCGATGTACCATGCGAAGGCATTGGGAAGAGGACGAACCCAGTTCTTTGCGCAGGAGATGAACCAGCGAACAGCCGAACGCCATGCACTGGAGCAGGATCTTAAGGCAGCGATTGCAAAGGGGCAGCTGTCGCTGTATTTCCAGCCGCAGCTCGAAACGAATTCCGCTGAGATGATCGGGGCGGAAGTTCTATTGCGTTGGCACCACCCACAACAGGGGCTTGTATCCCCGGCCAGGTTTATCCCGATAGCCGAGGAAAGCGGCCATTTAATGGTTTCCCTGGGGAACTGGGTGCTAGAAAACGTTTGTAAGCAAGCCAGGGTGTGGTTAGATGCAGGGTATTCTATCCCGCGGCTATCGGTGAATGTCTCGGCAGTCCAGTTTCGTGATGACCAGTTTCTGCAGCAATTGGAGAGCCTACTGCATAACTGCCACTTGCGCCCGCATATACTACAACTAGAACTCACGGAGTCCATCATTATGAGCGAGGTGGAAGGGGCAACTGATCGGGTCCGCACGCTTAAAGATATGGGTGTTTGCATTGCCATTGATGACTTCGGAACGGGGTACTCCTCCCTCAGTTATCTGAAAGATCTTCCAGTTGATGAGCTCAAGATCGACCAGAGCTTCGTTCACAACATTCAGTCTGACAGGGACAGTGCTGCCATTGTCGAAGCGGTCATTCGCATGGGCGAAAGCTTGAAACTGAGAGTGATCGCCGAAGGGGTCGAGAATGGTGAATCTTTTGCATTCCTCGCCCAGAATGGCTGTGAAGGGCTGCAGGGATATCACTTCAGCAAACCCATTCCCGCGGCGGCTTTCGAGCGCCAGTATCTAATTAATTTCTAGTCGGTCTTTCCGGACGGTTACATAACCGGCGTTTCGTTCTATGCTGGGTAACACCGCAACCGGAGACCGAAGTTTGCGTAGATCATACATGATTTTATGCCTGGCGTTGGCCTTGGCGTTGGGCATCAGCGCGGCATCACGACCGATGGCCGTGGAAGAACGGCTGATTTCCATCCAGGCCCGCGAGCTGCTGCCGGGCTTTGCTGACCTCCGTAACGAACCAGTGGAGATGCAGGCCGCAATCATTGATCTGGGGAATGACCCGCTGGTATTGCTGAAGGCGCAGGCGGCCATGCTGAGCTATCCTGCTATGGCACGCCGGATTTTTCCACTGTATGCGGCGGAACCGGAATTCCGCGAGGTTCTGCGTCGTTACGGCGAACATGCCTTGCCACCCCTCGACTACTTTCTGCGTGAACCGGTCAATTCCATCGAGTGGATGAGTCAGTTGCGCCATCAGTATCAACGTGCCAGGGCGTTCCTCTCGGATGCTGAAGGTGAGAGTGATCAGCTAATGCAGGAGAGTGCAGCGACTGGTGCGGCGTTAACCCCCCAGGAGCGGGGCTGGTATGCGGTGAATTTTATCAGCGCCGAAGGCCACGATTTTCTCGGCCAGTTTGTGGTGGACAGTCAGGGGAAAAGCCAGTGGGTGCAGACGGAGCGTGTACTGGAAGAGCTGACAGCTTTCTTTACCGGCGGTGTGCGACAGCTGGAAACCAGTTACCGGACCGGTGAGGGGGTTACCGCCAGCGACATTGGCTGGGCCTCCGTGGACGTTCTCGTTTTTGCCAGTGCGGTGAAAGTGCTCAGGGCCGGCCGAACGGCCGCCGTCGCCACCCGCAGCGCCAGCCTGTCGACCCGCTCTGCCACCCTGGCGGCCAGGCTGGCCGGGGGCGGCAGGTTGATTCTGGGCAGTGCCAGATATGCCAAATGGCCACTTGTTATTGGCGCGGGTTATCTGGTGATCCGACATCCGGCTATCATTACCGATGTGTTTGCGGGAATCGCGGACATCCTGGGGCTTACGCCCTGGGTTGTCCAGGTTGTCGGCTGGTCGCTGATTCTGGCACCGTTACTCTGGATCGCAAGCTGGTTGCTGGTGCCGGCGATCATGGCACTCCGGGGGATGCTGACGGTATTGCTTGCGCTGGCCGGCCGGCGCTCCCGGGCCGATTATTAATGCACTCGACAATGGCAGCAGGGAGAAAAGGGCAAATGGAGAACCATGTGGGCTGGCGGCGAATCACGGTAGGCTTTCTGCTGGCTCTGGCATTTGGTGTTGCTGCCGGTAGCCTGGTGCAAACCCAGTTCAATCTGCTGGCGTTGCAACGCCTTGGCATCGACATCAGTCTTGGCGCCCGGCTGACAACCAGCGTTGAGGACCTGACCAATTTCGCCCCCCTCTACGGCGTGGTGTTTGGCGCCAGCTTTCTGATCTCGCAATGTGTCGCCGCTTTCCTGGTTCGCCGATTCGCGCTGGCCCGACGATCACCGTTTCTTGCGTTGGGTGGCGCCGTGGGTCTCTGGGTAACGTTCCAGCTGGTGGATGCGCTGGCACCGATGCCGACCTTGATTGCCGCCACTCGCGGTCTCACCGGTTTGTTGGCATTGCTGGCCACCGCCGCAATGGCCGGCTGGTTGTTCGGCGCCTTGACCAGACCGCGGCGCGGGCACGCCGGTGTCAGTGTCCTGGGGGCGGTGATGATACTGTGTGGCGGCATGCTTCCGCCCGACACGGCGTTGGCGGAGCAGGCGGTTGAGTATCGTGTCGAAGTGTTCACTACGGGTCTGGAACACCCGTGGTCCCTGGCTTTTCTGCCTGACGGTCGCGCCCTGGTTACTGAGCGGTCGGGCCGCCTGCGACTGATCAGCGCCAGTGGAGAGCTGGGCGCCGAACCCCTGGCGGGTGTGCCCGAGGTGTATGCGTCGGGGCAGGCGGGGTTGTTCGATGTGCTTATCGCAGAGGATTTCAGGCAGAGCCGGCTGGTGTACCTGGCTTATGCCTGCGGCACGGAAGACGCAAATCACACCTGTCTGGCGCGGGGCCGGCTCGGGCAGGGTGGTCTGTTGGAGGTCGAGGAGCTGTTCCGGGCCCAGCCGGCGAAAGAGGGCAACGCGCACTACGGGGGGCGCATGACGTGGCTACCGGACGGCACTCTGGCGCTGAGCCTGGGAGACGGTTTTGATTATCGGGAAGAAGCCCAGAAACTGAGCAGTCATATCGGCACCCTGGTGCGTCTGAATCCCGACGGGTCGGCACCGCAGGACAACCCCTTCGTGGGCCGGCCCGATGCACTGCCGGAGATATACAGTTACGGTCATCGCAACGTGCAGGGGCTGGTGTTCGACCGGGAACACGGGCGGCTGATTGCCCATGAGCACGGCCCCAGGGGCGGTGATGAAATCAATATCATCGAGCCGGGCAGGAATTATGGCTGGCCCGTGGTCACCCAGGGGCTCGATTACACCGGTGCACGGGTATCACCCTACACCGAGTATATCGGCATGGCCTCGCCAGCACTGCACTGGACGCCCTCCATTGCCCCCTCGGGGCTGGCGTTGTACTCAGGAGACCTGTTTCCGGCATGGCGGGGCGACCTGCTGGTGGGTGCACTGGCGTCGAAAAGTGTCCACAGGGTGGTGCTGGCGGACGACGGCGCGGTGGATATGCAGACGTTGTTCACCGAACTTGACGAGCGTATCCGCGATGTGGTCACCGGCCCCGAGGGGGCTATCTATCTGCTGACAGACAGCCCCCGGGGCCGCATCTTGCGGGTCATGCCGCGGTAAGCTCCGCTGAAGTCCGCCAGTTGGCCGTTGTATTACGTCAGCCGGTCGGCCATGCGGCCGTAGAGTTCGTCCGGAGAGAGGCTGGTCAGGTCTTTATCGATTTCCTTGCTGATGACCGAGCGTAGAGGCGGCTTCATATCTTCACGCAGCCGGCCCAGCAAACGTGGGGGCGCCGCAAGCCACACGGTTTCAATCTCACCGCCGGTACGGGCGGCCTCGAGACGTTTGACAATGGCTTTGCTGAAGCGCTCGAGCTGGACATCTTCCGGGTCTGTTGACGGTTCCATGGTGCCTTGCGCCATGCCATCGGAGGACTGATGCTCTCCGCGATCATCCCGGGTCAGGTCGCCGCGGTGCATGCGGCCCTCGGGGTTGATGTCGGCGTCCAGTTCGGTGAGCGATCGGTCTGTGGGATCGAGATCAAAGTAACGGGCTTTGCTGGCGTCGGCTACGACAATGCGGGTTTTCGGGGTTGCCATAAGAGCTGCCTCCTGCAAATGAAGTGAAGGGCCTGTGTTGCCGCTATTGCTCTTGCATTAACGCTACTGCTCTTCCATTAACATAGTTGAAGCGCCGGCCCCTTGGAAGCCCCCGGGGAGCCGGATGGACGGATGGCAATGGGCGTCGGCTCGCCGGGGCGGGCGGTCAGTCAGGCGGTCGTGACGAGCGCGACAGGGTCGGGCGGCATCCGCTGGCGCGCAGGATGTTGTCGCGGATGTTGAGGTACCAGCGCTCGCCCGCCGCGCTGAACTGATCTTCCTCCACGATCAGAGTGTTGCTGTGAGGGGTGTCCTGTTGCAGGGTTCCGTCCTGGTGGCGGTAGACGCACTGCACTCCCAGCGTCACCCGTTCACCCGCCGGCACCTCGACGAAACCGTCCCCACGCACCGCTGGCGTCCGGTCGTCGATCGATACAACCCGCAGGCAGGGGCCGTAATGAACCCGCTTCAGGTCCTCAGCATAGTCGCTCAGGCAGGTTTCCCCTTGTACAAACACCACGTCCCGGGCGCGCCCTTCCTGTGCGGACGGTAATGACTGGCAGCCGAGCATCAGCAGGCATACGAAAAGCATCAGGAGTTGCTGCACGCCGGTTCACCTTGGTCATCTTGCTGTGGGGTTTACTATCGCCGCTGGCGGTTATGACTGGCAATGTCAGAGAAGGTTCATCTGTTCGCCAGAGGGGCGTCGAAACAGATCGGTGCGCAGGGGTTCTGCCTCATGCCGGCCAAGTCCCAGAGCCCGCGCTTTGCGGTTGAAACGCTGACGAATAAGGTCGGCGTAGGGGCCGGTACCGGTCATGCGTTCGCCGAAACGGCTGTCATAGGCTTTGCCACCTCGTAGGTCCCGGATCCGGTTCAGCACATGGGTGGCGCGCTGGGGGAAATGCCTTTCGAGCCAGTCCTGGAACAGTTCGTCCAGTTCCAGCGGCAGTCTCAGCATGATCCAGCTGGCCCGCTCAGCGCCGGCGTTGGCGGCCGCGTCCAGAATGCTCTCGAGTTCCTGGTCGTTGATGAAGGGGATTACTGGCCCAAGGATGATGCCGGTGGGAATGCCGGCCCCCGCTAGCTCACGAATCATCCTCAGACGAGTTGCCGGAGCCGCGGTTCGAGGTTCCATGGTTCGCTTCAGTCTGTTGTCGAGGGTGGTCAGGCTGACCCTGACCGAGCAGAGCCCCTGTGCCGCCAGATCCGAAAGCAGGTCCAGGTCCCGCAGTATCAGTGCGCCCTTGGTGATGATGGACACCGGATGCTGATAATCCCTCAGGACTTCAAGCAATTCCCGGGTAATGCGCCGGTGTTTCTCGATGGGCTGATAGGCATCGGTATTCACCCCCAAAGCGATAGGCTGTGGCCGGTAGCCCGGTCGATCCAGCTCCTTGCGCAATTGCGCGGCGGCCCCCGGTTTGGCGATCAGCCGGGTTTCAAAGTCCAGTCCGGGGGACATATCCCAATAGGCGTGGGTTGGTCGCGCAAAACAGTAAATACACGCGTGCTCGCACCCCCGGTAAGGGTTGATGGACCGGTCAAAAGGCACGTCCGGAGAGCTGTTGCGGCTGATGATGGTACGGACCTGCTCATCGGTGACTTCGGTGGCCAGGGAATCGGGGTTCAGTTCATCATCGGGATCGCAATACCAGTCGTCTGCTTCCCGATCCGTGACAATGGTGCGGAACCGGTTGTGGGGATTCAGTGCTGTGCCGCGGGTTTTCATGGGCTCTCTCGATACTGTTCAAATATACAGTATTCGTTATGCTACGCCTTGCAAAAGAGCCTGTCGACCCCATAAACGCAGCAATTGTGTTAACGTTTCGGCGTTAACCTCCTGTGGTTTCCCAGGCTGGCCCACACATACTCAAGGAACGGACACACCATGGTGAACAATTCTGCTTTGCCGATGCGCCGCACCGGTTTGCGGCTCTCGCTTCTCACATTACTGGCCCTTTTACTGACCGGATGCGGAATCAACAACATTCCGACCTACGACGAACAGGTTAAAGCCGCCTGGGCGCAGGTGGAAAACCAGTACCAGCGGCGGGCCGATCTTGTGCCCAACCTGGTGGAAACGGTCAAAGGGTTTGCCACTCAGGAGCGCGAGACGCTGACCGCAGTCATGGAAGCCCGCTCCCGGGCCACCTCGATTCAGGTGGACGAAAGCATCCTCAATGACCCCCAACGCCTGCAGCAGTTCCAGCAGGCCCAGGGCGAACTGAGCAGCGCTCTCAGTCGTCTGATGGCGGTGTCTGAGCGTTATCCGGATCTGAAATCCAGCCAGAATTTTCTTGCCCTGCAATCCCAGCTGGAAGGTACGGAAAACCGTATTGCGGTGGCCCGGCGGGACTTTATCCAGGCAGTGGAACGCTACAACACCGAGATTCGCACCTTCCCCGGCCGGCTCTGGCACAGCTTCCTCTACAGCGATCTGGAGGTGCGAGCGAACTTTGAGGCAACGGCACCGGACGCTGAGCAAGCGCCTCAGGTGGAATTCTGATGGTTTCAGGCCGTTATCGTTTATCGGGGCTCGTATTGCTGGCGGTGTTGACGGCGTCGCAGGCCCTGGCGCAGTCCGGCCCCGAGTTTCCGGAGTTGACCGGGCGTGTGGTCGACAATGCCGATATGTTGCCCGGTAAGGCAGAAGCAAGGCTGGCAGGCTTGTTGGAAGCCCATGAGCAGGCAACGAATGAGCAGGTGGTGGTGGTGACCCTGCCTAACCTGCAGGGCTACCCGATCGAGGAATATGGCTACCAGCTCGGTCGCCATTGGGGCATCGGGCAAAAAGGCGAGGACAATGGCGCGCTGCTGATTGTGGCTGAGGAAGAGCGCAGAATCCGCATTGAAGTGGGCTACGGACTGGAAGGCCGACTGACCGACGCCGCTTCCGCCACCATCATCAACCAGGTTATTACGCCGGCCTTCAGGGCAGGGGACATGCCCTCGGGTATCGTCAATGGTGCCGAAGCGATGCTTCAGGTGCTTGGCGGCCAGCCTCTGGCAGTGCCGGAGACCCGCTCGCGCCGCGGCGAAGAAAAGCCCCATCCGGCACTGGGCATTCTGTTCCTGATTATCGTGATGCTTTCATTCTTCGGAGGTATGCGGGGTGGCCGTGGTCGCACCGCGCTGCTCGGCGGCCTTGCCGCTGGCGCCATGATGGGTGGCCGCGGCGGCGGTTTTGGCGGTGGCGGCTTTGGCGGCGGAGGCGGCGGCTTCGGCGGAGGCGGCGCTTCAGGTGGCTGGTGAGCCAACGTGCAGACGCCCCGGGCATTACGGGTTCCCTGGAACATAAGAGACCAAATCAACCATGACATTATTAACCGATAACGAACAACAGCAGGTGGCAGCAGCGATCGCCGAGCTGGAGCAGCAGACAGACGCCGAGCTGGTCACTGTGTTGGCGGCCAGTTCCGATGATTACACCTACATTCCCCTGCTGTGGGCCGGTATTCTGGCGTTGCTGGTGCCGGGGGCGCTGAATTTTTTCGGCGGCTGGCTGGGCGTGAACGGCTTGCTGGCGGCTCAGTGGGGCCTGTTCATTACGCTGTGCCTGTTATTTCGGGTATCCGGTGCCAGCCACTGGCTGGTGCCCCGGCGAGTGCGTTTCTGGCGGGCGTCGAATATGGCCCGGCGCCAGTTTCTCGAGCAGAATCTGCATCATACCGACGGTGGTACCGGGGTACTGATTTTTGTCTCGGAAGCCGAGCATTACGTGGAGATACTGGTGGATCAGGGCATCTCGGAGAAAATCGAAAACAGGGTCTGGGAAGGTATTGTCAGCGATTTTACCGCCAAAGTACGGCAGGGTCGCACCCTGGAGGGGTTCCTCGATTGCATTGGCAGTTGTGGCGGCCATCTGAAGAGTCACGTACCGGCGACCCGCGAAAAGAATGAGCTGCCCAATCACCTCATTGTTCTGGGGTGATCGGGGTCTGGGTGCGCACGTGAATGTCCCGCTGAGGGAAAGGAATTTCAATGCCCGCCTCACGCAGCGCGAGGGTGACGGCAGCGTGGATCTCATGAGACAGCGGCATGATGTCCAGCAGGTCGTTCACAAACAGGCGTAACTCGAAATCGATCCGGCTGTCGCCCAGGCCGACGCAGAACACCGCAGGGGCGGGATCGTCGACAACCCGTTCGTTGCTGTGGGCCACCTCCTGAAGGATCTCCTGCACCTGATCCACATCGGAGCCATAGGCGACACCCACATGCAGGATGACCCGGGTAATGGGATCGGAGAGGGTCCAGTTGGTGAGATCCTGGGTCACGAAGGTTTTGTTGGGAATGATCTGTTCCTTGCGATCCCAGTCCACCAAGGTGGTGGCGCGAATGCGGATCCGGGAAACCGTACCGGTGATGCCGCCAATGGTGACCGTATCACCGACGCGGATCGGCCGTTCAAACAACAGGATGATGCCGGATACAAAATTGGCAACGATTTCCTGCAGACCAAAGCCCAGGCCCACACCCAGGGCCGCCACCAGCCACTGCAGTTTCGACCACTGCACGCCGATGACCCCGAGAAAAACCACCACGCCGACGAGCACCAGGATGTAAGTGGTCAGGGTGGTGATGGCATAGCCGGCGCCAGGCTCAAGCTTCATGCGGCTCAGCACCATGACTTCCAGCGTTCCGGGCAGGTTTCGCACGGCCATTACGGTGCCAACGCCCACCAGCAGGGCAAGCAACAGATCACCGAGGGTGATGGGCAGGGGATCGCCCCCTTCAAGGCTGGTGCTGATGGTCCAGAGGGTGATGTTGTCGAACAGTTGCAGGGCCGGAATCAGGTTCGCCCAGAGCAGCCACAGGCCGGTTATGGCGATCACCGAGACCAGAATCCGCAACAGGGACGTACTTTGCTGATTAATGTCCTTGAGGTCCATCTCCGGCATGTCCAGCGACTGGGGTACGCCCTCGCCGGATGATTCGGCGGCCTCTCTGGCTTCGGCCATCTTGCGCTCGGCAGCCCGGTGTTCCCTCAGGCGCTCCAGTGTCAGCCTGCGCTCCCGCACGGCCAGCGCCCTCAGGCCGAGATAAAAGAGCATGGCATTGAATGCCACCCAGCAGATACTGATAAACAGGTTGCGTTCCAGCTCCACGGCGGTGTAGTGGTAGCCCAGCAGGGACGCACCGGCCAGTACCAGCGGTGAGGCGACGGCCAGAACATGGAGGATCTGCAGGAACTTGCTGTTAGGGCGGTCTGACCGCACCGCGCTCATGATGCGCTGGGCGAAGGTGGCCAGCGACACGGAAACGATAATAAACAGCAAGCGCCCGAGGCTGTCGTCAAATTCGGACCCTTCCGGGGTTTCAGTGATCGGCGTTATCACCGTGATCGGGATGATCACCGCCAGCAGAATCGGCAGTTCCCGTCGGATCGCCCGCAGTGAATCGATGTGCCAATGGAAATGGGTCTCGCCCAGCCCCTCGCGGCGGGCGACCTTGAGAATAAAGGCAAGCAACAGGGTGACCAGGGCGGCCGCCGTAAAGCCCTTGGAAAGGGCTGCGTAGAAATCGTTTCCCTCCATCAGCAGGAGGGCGGCAACCGCGAAAATCAGCACGCCGGGCAGCGCCAGCATCAGGCTGTTGGCAAAGGCAAACAGTGTGTAGGCAATGCGATCGCGGCCGACGTTGCCGACATACCGGTTATTGGCAGCAAGGTTGGTCTTGATGCGGCGCCGTTTGATGACCAGTAACGCCAGCACGGTGATCAGGAAGGCAATGCGGCCACCCCGCTCGCTGACGGATTCGGTGATGGCTTCGCGCAACGGATCAAGCCTCAGCTGCGAGGCAAACCAGGCCACCGCCTTGAACAGTTCCGCAAGGGTACCGACACCCACCGACGGCGCGCTCGGCAGCCAGAACAGACGCTGCTGCAACAACGTCTGGTAGGCGATCACCCGATCCTGGAGCGCGGAGACGGTACTGTAGTATTCGTTAAGAACCTGGATGTGCTCCGTCACGGCCTTGTGGAGGGCGCGGATCAGCTCTGCGCGCTGCTGTCGCAACTGATCGCGGGCATCGTCGCCGGGATCGATCACCGCTTCAAACTCTTCCAGTCTCAGCTGTTCCTCCCGCGCGGTGGTGAGCTGATCCTCGATGCCCCTGATCAGGTCGATGGCAATGCCCTGGCGTCGCAGCCGCTCCAGCCTTTGCTGCAGCAAGCTGGCATACTCGCCTGTCAGGTTCAGCCCGGCCTTTTCCAGTCGCAACTCGAAGCTGTTGTATTCGTCTTTCAGGCGGCTGAGCAGTGATTCGGCGTAGTTAAGGCGATTCTGTGTGGAATCTACGGCTACCCGGCGCTGGTTGAGCGACGTTTGCAGGGTATCAATCTGCTGGCGGATATCTGCGGTTTCCGCATCCGGAAGCTCGATCTCGGGCGGGCCCTCGGCCTCGGCTTCCAGCTCGGGTTTGACGGCGGGCCTGGATTCTTCGGGCGTTTCGGCTTCATCCTCTGATTCTGCGTCTTGCCCTTGGCCATTCTGCTCACTGACCTCTTCGGGTTGATCGCCTTTACTGCTATCGCGGCTTTGTTCGGCATAGACGGGCATCGCCAGGGCCAAAAGGGCAACCATCCCCGCCAGCCAGGGCAACAGCATGCGTACTGGACAATAGGGTTCAGAAAGCTTCATGAAATGGCTGTCCTTGCACCGTGAGACCTTGAGTCGGATATAACTTATGTTAACGCCCATAAAGGATCACATGATTTAACATCAATTAATAATTGCACGGAAGCGGGAGTAAAGGATTATGCACCTAGACTTCAAGCCCACTTCTGGTGAGCCTTCTCGCATGCGCGCAGTAACTCGGAGAATAGCGTCGCTCTCAAACCCTGCGCTTTTCGGGCTGTCAGTTCTGACTGTGTTGGTTTGGGTTGCCTCTTCGCAACTCGGGTTCAGTCGCGTCAGTGGATGGCTGCCTTACCACGTACCAGCCAGTATCTTCCTCTCTGCAATCCTGTTGGTCGTGGTGTTCGGGTCGTGGTTGAAAAAACTTAGCGTCGGTGAAGAGCTCGGGCCTTCGATTCGTCGGGGCGTGAAGAAGTGAATTGGCTACTCATGCTGCACATATCGACTCTTGTGTTCTGGGTAGGCTTTCTGCTGTATCTGCCCGCGCTGGTTTCTTTTTCGCCTGACACAGAGCGGACCTCGCTTGCCTCGGATTTCCCGGAGCCGGCAGTCACCCGCATGCTTTTTACCCATGTCGCAACGCCAATAGCCCTGTTGGCTATCATCGCCGGCACTCTTGTTTTTGTCGCTTATCAGATTATTCAACCATGGCTGATCGTCAAAATGACATTGGTGGTTTTGCTTGTCGTGAACCATATCGTGGTGGGGCTGCTGGTGATGCGCGCAGAAACTGGGAATGAACGGTTTCTGCGATCATGGTGTTTGTTGTCAACAGGGACCACCTGTTCATTGGCAACCGCCGTACTCTGGTTAGTGTTGGCCAAGCCAGACCTGGGCTGATGTGGGGCTTGCCAGTGCTCTGGAGAGGTCAGCTTTCAGCTTTTTTCCCGGCGCTCGGCCATTTTCTCCGGCGATACACCCACGGCGTGGTCAAAGATCAATTCTCCTCCCAGCATGCTCGTGAAGCCGATCAACAATCCCGTCAGCAAAGACAGGTAGAGCCCCCAGGGAATAATCACGAGGTCCGCGGATCCTTCCGCCCGGAGAAGCCAGTTAAGGGTCGCAAGCGACAGCAGCATGACAGCGAGCAGTGCGTGGGACCAGGCAATGACCAGCCGTCGGATTTGCGCCACCGACAGCAGGTCTACAAGGCCCACCGCGCCGGACAGCCAACCGCCGACCATCCCTACACCGGCAAGCCAAAGGCTGGCTCGCGCCCAAAAAAAGTCCTGTGTATACATGTAGGCGAGGTCAGTCGCAATAAGACCGATCAGCGCGGCAACCGGGAAGTGGATCAACATCGGATGAATGGGATGGCCCAGAATCGACACGGTGCTGACGAGATGTTCCTTTTCCATAGCGACTCTGTGCTCAGACTGTGGAAGGGTCAAAGGAGGATGACCTCCGCCTGTAGAAGCCTAGCAGCGGCAGCGTTACCTGGCATCTTTTTGATGTTGACGGCCTGTAATCAGGATTTTTCGATTCTGGCCCCGGCGTCAACAAATGCAGGGCGCATTGCCGCGCTCTGGTGGGGCATGTTCTTCTGGTTCGCAGCGGTGCTTATTTGCCTCGTCGGATCATGGATATACGCGATAATGAGATCCCCGGAGGGAACGACCGCGCATCGGGAACGGCAACATCAAAGGCGGTGGTTAGTGGGGGGAGGTTTGGTGCTACCCATTGTTTCAATGGCCGTGATCCTGGCGTTCGGGATTCCGGCCGGGAACAGCATGTTGCCATCGACCCCGGGCGAGGGCGATGTGCTGCGCGTTAATGTTACGGCCTACCAATGGCACTGGGACGTTCACTATCCGGACTCAGATATCCGGCTGGTGGATGAGATCCACATCCCGGCTCATACGGCGATTGATGTTCACCTTTCCAGTGCCGATGTTATCCATTCCTTCTGGGTGCCCAGGCTCGGACGTAAGCTGGACATGTTTCCCGGGCGCACCAACGTGTTGCGGCTGCTCGCAGACGCCCCGGGCGTCTATCGTGGCCAGTGCGCTGAATTCTGTGGCACAGGACACGCCCACATGAAGTTAACGGTCATTGCCCACAGTAACGAGGACTTCCGGAGATGGGAGGAGGGGCGGGATGAATGAGCCGTCGGCCTGGTCTGGCAGAAATCGGGAAGAACAGATGGCCGACGTATGGGGCAACCTTCCTGGGTGGGGAACTCTGGCGGCAGTGAACCATACGTCTGTTGGTTTGCGATTTATGGCGACCGGCCTGCTGTTCTTCCTGGTCGGCGGGCTCCTTGCGATGCTCATGCGCACTCAACTCGCCCTTCCCGAGCAGACAATCGTTGAGCCGGACCTGTACAGCCAGCTATTTACCATGCACGGCACGGTCATGATGTTTCTCTTCGCTATTCCCGTACTGGAAGGGGTGGCCATGTACCTGATCCCTAAAATGATCGGCACCCGGGATCTGGTTTTCCCCAGGCTCAGCGCATTGGGTTACTACTGTTACGTGTTTGGCGGCCTTATTGTGCTGTCCAGTCTGGTTCTTGAAGTCGCGCCGGATTCGGGCTGGTTCATGTACACCCCCCTGAGCAGCCGCGAATATTCGCCCGGTCCCGGGTCCGATTTCTGGCTGCTGGGCATCACCTTTGTGGAAATCTCGGCAATTTCAGCAGGTGTTGAGCTGGTGGTTTCGATCCTCCGAACCCGGGCCAGGGGCATGTCACTGAACAGGATGCCGATCTTCTGCTGGTATATCCTGGCGATGGCGCTGATGATCGTTTTTGGGTTTCCACCTCTGATTCTGGGAAGTGTGCTTCTGGAGCTGGAGCGAGCCGGCGGGATGGTTTTTTTCAACACCACCGGAGGCGGCGATCCGCTGCTGTGGCAACACCTGTTCTGGTTGTTCGGGCACCCGGAGGTTTACATTATTTTTCTGCCGGCGGCGGGGATTGTCTCGACCCTGATACCGGTATTCGCCCGCCACCCTCTTGTCGGCTATCAGTGGATTGTACTGGCCATTGTTACGATGGGCTTCGTGAGCTTCGGGCTCTGGGTGCACCATATGTTCACAGTGGGAATTCCTCACCTGGCCCAGGCGTTCTTCTCGGTGGCCAGCATGCTGGTGGCGGTACCCACGGCAATCCAGATATTCGCATGGCTGGCGACCTTGTGGCAGGGCCGGGTGGTTTTTGATCTGCCCATGCTGTGGATCGTGGGATTTCTGGTGGTGTTCGTCTGTGGTGGCTTGACCGGCGTCATGCTGGCTCTGGTTCCGTTCAACTGGCAGGTGCACGATACGCACTTTGTGGTAGCGCACCTGCACTATGTTCTGGTCGGCGGCATGCTGTTTCCGTTGGTGGCCGGGTTCTACTACTGGCTACCCCATATATCCGGCCGGATGCCCTCGTATCAGCGCGGGCGCTGGGGCTTCTGGTTGTTCTTCGGGGGCTTCAATCTGACCTTCCTGTTGATGCACCTGACCGGGCTGTTGGGTATGCCGCGCCGGGTGTATACCTATGAATCCGGGCTCGGCTGGGACTGGCTGAATCTGCTGTCGTCCCTGGGCAGCTTTATCATGGCGATTGGGGTGGCGGTGATCATCATCGATATTTTCCTTCATTTCCGCTTCGGCGCCAGTGCAACACGGAACCCCTGGGGGGCGGATACGCTGGAATGGGCGATTCCCATGCCGGTGAATTCCTACAACTTTCTGAGTATGCCGGAGGTTTCAAGCCGGCATCCGTTATGGCACACGCCGGAGCTTACTGACCGGATCTCCGCTGGCGAATACGGTCTGGCCGACGCGCGCCACGGACGGCGGGAAATCTACCTGTCGGATGCCGTCAATGGTCATGTCTCGGCGATTGTTCCTCTTCCAAGCAATTCCTGGTTGCCCATGGTTACCGCAGGGGCGTTAGCGATTGTTTGCCTTGGGCTGTTGCTGAAAGCCTATTACGTCGCTCTGGCGGCTGCGTTGATGTCGTTGACGGTGATTCTGAGGTGGAGCTGGGAAAACGGCGCGCACCCTGCGGTTGCTCCCGGCGGAGATGCCAGTCCGGAAGAGCCTCACCTACACTCCCGAACCTCAGATGGGCCCGGGCTCTGGGGCATGGTAGTAGTGCTGATGTCTGACGGAACGCTGTACGTGTCGCTCCTTTTTGGCTGGTTCTACCTTTGGACCGCAGCCCCCGAATGGGCCGTCCCTGACAAGCAGCCAATTTCCGTTGCTCTTTTGGTGGCCAGCGGACTGCTGCTGACTGTCGCGACAGGGCTCTACCAGAAAGCTGTGTCGCGCCTGAAAGGCGGTTGCGCTGACCGCCTCGGTTCCCTTCTGTGGTGGGTGGCGGGGCTGGCGACCGTTCACTGGGTGCTTCTTGTTCTGACCATCGTGATGGGCTCGCTGAAGCCCCAGGAGCTCGCCCACGATGCCGTCATTCTTGTGGCCTTATTGTATCTGGCCATTCATAGCGGGCTGGCGTTAATCATGACAGCCCTGCAGGCCGCTCGTGTGAGGTTCGGGTATGTTGGTGAGGCTTTGCCATATGAGCCGATTGTTATCCGGCCATTCTGGCTCTATACCCTCGGCGTTTTCTGGCTCACCGTGGCCGCATTTTTCCTGATTCCCCTGGTCTGGACAGTGGCATGAATGAGCGTAGCCTGGCACCTGTTCACCTCGTGCTCGGGCCGGTCATCTGGTCTGCCTGGTTTGTCCTGCTGTACGGTGGTTTATCGGTGGCCTGTGAATTTGCTCCTCCCGACCCCGAACAGGGAGCCGGTACGCCCATTAACGTGGTGATGATTGCGTCAGCCGTGCTGCTCGCCGTTGGGCTGGTGTACCTGTCATACCGATGCACTCACGGGGGATCGGCGCCATTGACCGGCACACACGACCCCGCCCGGTCGTTTATTCGCGGGATGTCCTCATCCATGTACGTTGTTTCCGCGGCGGGGATTATCGCATTGACCATTCCGTCACTGGTGCTGCCACCGTGCCTGTGAGTGGCCGAATGGCTCAGCTATTTGCAGTCGCACTGGCAAGTTCGCTTCCCCTCCCTGCGTTTGGTCATAGCGTGAAGGGTGATGTGGGCGACGAATGGCTGGTCTCGCTCATCGGCATGGCGGGCTTCGCTTTGCTTTGGGGGGCGTTTTTAAGGGGGGGCTGGCCGCGGCCTCACCGCAGGCGGCGGTCGTGGTTTTTTCCCGGCGCGCTGTTGATTGGTATGTTCGCAATGTGGGGTCCGCTGGACAGTTGGGCAACAGCGAGCGCCAGCGCGCATATGGTTCAGCATATGCTGTTTATCGGGCTGATGGCGCCGCTTCTGGTACTGAGCCGGGCCTTGCCGCAGATCACCAGGGGGCTGGGTGGCACACCCGCGCGAACGGTAAGTCTGTTTTTTCGGTTCGTGAATCGCCCTTTAGCCATGGGTTACCTGCATGGGCTGACGATCTGGCTCTGGCACCTGCCTTATTTCTACCTGCTCGCACTTCGGGATCCCTGGCTGCACTTGATCGAGCACATCAGCTTTATCGCTACAGCAGTGCTGTTCTGGTGGGCGGTGCTGAACAGCGCAAGTCGCCATATCGGACTGGCACTTTGTTCGCTCCTGTTGACCCTCATGCATACAGGAATACTGGGAGCGATACTGACCTTCGCACAGAGGCCGCTTTATGGTGATCAGTATGCGCTCGAAGACCAGCAGCTGGCGGGGCTGATTATGTGGGTTTTTGGTTCGTTTCCCTATTTTACGGCCGCGCTCTGGGTTACGTGGACGGCGTATCGGCGCCTGCAGGGCAGCGAGCCCGGCGACCGCGTAGCCGACGATTAACGCAGCCAGTTGCGGAGTTTAACGGCCAGCAACTCCGCATCCGAGAGGCTGGCGCGTTCCTGCAACAGCTCGCTGAGGACGTCCGGACGATCGGTGATGATATTGTCGACGCCCATATCGATGAACCGGGACATGGCCGCGGGCTGATTCACCGTCCAGACGTGGAGTTCGTTGCCGGCGCGGTGGGCGCGCGCGACCGCAGTGGGCGTGGCCCGGTTCATACGCAGGCCGAGTACATCGTAGTTATCGTCCCACAGCGGGCCCATCACGAACTGGGCCAGCAGCGTGGTCTTGAGTTCCGGCTCCAGTCGCTTTACTTCCTGCAGGGTTGTCCAGTCGGCGGCAGCCACAATGGTGCCGGCTACAAAGTTCTTTGCCTGCAGCAGGTCGACCACGGCCCGCGCAAGTTGCGGGGTATTGCGATCCGGTTTGAGGTCAACGAACAGGCCGGCGCGACCGCGGGCGGTCTCAATGGCTTCGGCGAGCGTGGCGATGCGTTCGCTGCCGAAGCGCTGATCAAACCATGTGCCGGCATCGCGATTGCGGATGGCGTCGAACGGGGTCTCGCTGATGCGTTGCCCCAGGCCGAAGATCCGCGTCATGTCCGAATCGTGCCAGAGCACAGGCACGCCGTCCGCCGTGAGTTGAACGTCGATCTCGACGTAGTCCGCACCGTCTGCAATGGCTTGCTCAATAGCGCTGAGGGTGTTTTCCGGGGCTTTGAAGGCACTGCCCCGATGCGCGGTCACGGTGACTTCTTCCCGCTGGCCAAGGGTGTCCACCACCAACCATGCCTGCCCCACCGCCAGAATGACCACCAGAGCCTCTGCGATCCAGGCTTTCGGGCCGGCGTTCTCCGGCATCGGATATTGCAGGGCCGGTTCCGGCGCGGTCACGGTTTTGCCGCTGGCACGGTGGTAAAGGCTCACGATGAAGGCGCCATACGCCGCCGTGCCGAAAAACGTGACGGCGACGCCGATAACGATGTAGCAGCTAATGAACACCAGAACAAACGGCGCCAGAACAGCGGCCTGATCGGGCAGGATAGCGAACAGCGCGGTCGCGATCTGATCGAACGCCACCGTCACCAGAACCGGTAACAGCAGCACCGCCGCCAGCCCTGTCGTCAGCACTCCGGTGGCATGACCCCGGTGCCCACGGGTAAGTCGCCTGCTTTCTCGCAGAGCCTCGAGAGGGCTGAAGCTCTCCAGCATCAGGCAGGGTACGGCCAGTATCCAGCGCAGGAAAAGCGTACCGTTGCAGGTGATCAATCCAAGCGCAGCCAGCAGCGCGCCGCCAACGAACCACCAGAATTCCGGTGGCTTTTCGAGGCGAAGCAGGTAGGGGTCATGGTGCTCCAGCAGCCAGCTCCAGCCCAGGCCGATCGCGAGCAGAAAGGGCATGGCCACCAGCAGGTGGGTGACCACCTGCAGCAGGGTCAGCTGAATCAGGGCCGGAAACTTCCGCGCCGTGCCCCAGACCGCACCCAGTGCCGTGCGATAGTGCCGATAGGGTGGCGATGCCGCAATCAGGGTCATCCCGGCCTGCTGAAGCAGGATCACCAGAACGGAAAGGCTCAGAGTTGCAAATACCCAGACGACGCCACCGGGCGAGGTCAGGAACTCAACGATGCCGCCGGTACTGACAGCGGCGCGCCCGGTAACCGGGCGCAGCGAGGCCAGTGCCCAGGTAACCGCGGGTGTCAGCGCAGCCATCGCCAGTCCGGAAAAGAACAGATAGAACGTCAGTAATGCCCGGCGCTGGCGGTGCAACAGGTTCAGTGTGCTGGCAATCAACGTCTTCATAAGCCGGTGACTTCAGGGCTCCTGATGGTTAGCCGTGGCATTGGGCTAGTGGGTGACTGGATCGGCCTGGGTTGTGTTCTCGAACAACGCCATGCGCTCCTCAAGAGACAGGAACGGTGGTTCGTCCGTTTCCTGGAAAGTGCCGAACACCCGCTTGGGATCAAACGACCAGGAGGTGCATCGTGTCAGCATCTCCGTGCAGGAAAGCAGCTGGCCGCTTTCGCGCAGGAAGTATTTCAGCCCGGTGTAGGTGTCGGCGAGCATGATGTCGCGACGTTTGCGGTCGTTGGTCACCAGCAGGCTGCGGCCCACCATTTTCCCCGCCTGGTCGCCGTGCCCGGCGGCATCCAGAATGGTCATGGGAATATCCAGTTGCGCGGTGATGGCGGTGGCCGGCGCGTAGTGGTTCAGGCTCTGGGGATTCGGCGGGCGCACCGCCAGTACCCCCAGATTGCTGTTCAGGGGCAGGGTTTCGTGGTCCTCCCGCACAAACCCACCGGATTCGTCCGACGTCACAATCACCAGGGTGTTGTCGAGGATGCCGTCCGCATTAAGATTTTCGAGAAACGCGCTGAGGGTTGTCTCCATTACATTCATGGCGTTACGCCGTGCCTGCTGGGGCTGCGGCAGGGCCGCTTCCAGTGGGTCTTCCAGCGGCTCGGATTGCCGGGCCTCGATTTCCTGCTCGGCCTCTTCTCCTATCTCAAACGGGTGGTGGGTGCCCACATTCAGCAAGGTGACGAACCAGGGGCTCGTCTGTTGGTCGAGGGCCCGCAGCCGTTTTTCGACGTCATCAAAATAGATCGGGTCGGGCGGCCCCCAGCCGTCGGCGGCGTTTTCGTGGTCGAACCGTTCAGCACCGGTCACGTCCATGAACCCGGCCTTGGGCATAAATTGGTCTTTCTGCATGTACTCAATCGGCGCCGCCTGCCAGTAAGCGGTGTGGTAGCCGTTCTCGCGCAGCTTTTTGGGCAGGCATTCGGGCGTTGCCCGCTCCTCGGCCACATCGGCCATTTTGTTGGACGGCCGGCGGAAATCCGGATAACGCCCGCAAAGGATGGCGAAGGTGCCCCGGTCGGTCTGGCGTTCCAGGCTCAGGGTGTTCTGGTAGAGGCGAAAACCCTGGGCCAGCAGGGTGGCTTCCAGTTGCTCCAGAACGACAGTGGGTGTCAGGTTGTGGTACCTGCTGATGCTGGGGAAGTAACCGCCGGACATGCCTTCGATCATGATCAGCAGCACGTTGGGGGAGCTGTCGCTGGGGCGGGAGGTGATTTGCTGGTGGAAAAAGTTGGTGCGTGCCTCCAGGCTGGCGTCAGCTTCCACCGCTTCATCGCCGATGACAGTGCCCACGGGATAGAGAATGGCGCCCGGTATCTGTGCGAACACGCTGGCCACCACGTTGTTGGCGGGGGTGGTCAGGCTGGGAAAGGAAAGCGAGTAGATGGCCACCACCGCGACGGCACAGCCGGTGAGCGCGGTAAAGCCTCGCGGCGGTTGCGGCACCAGGGCGCGATGAGCACGGTGAAGCGCCCAGGCCAGAAACAGGTAGAGTGGCAGCAGGAACAAATAGACGTTAACGAGACTGCCCGTAATGAAAGTGGGGTCCATGCCTTTGCCGGCAAAGGCGAGTTGAAACAGGGTGCCGTGGGCAGTCAGGTGCATGCCGGCGACATAGGCCGCGCAGCCAAGCAGAACCACCAGTGCGACCCGGAAAGGCCCCCGGGTGATCGTCAGCAGCACGGCAAGAATGAACGCCCCGGCAAGGTCGCCCCCGATGGTGCCTACCGGGCTGGGCCACACGCCACTTTGCAGGATGACGCCGGCGCGCACCAACAGGAGCCAGCCCAGTGCCAGCAGAAAGGTCAATAGAAAGCGACGGTCCGTCAGAACCGAGAGGGATCTCATGGGGGCGTATTCCTGTATCGGATGTATCCATACAGTATGCGCCAGTGGTTTCAGGCTTCAACTGTTGGACCGGCTTTGCCCGGCCCCCTGTCCCAGAATTAATCTGGCAGAAAGGCGGTGGAATGGTTAAATACCGGTTTTAGCATGGGCAAAGGAACGGGTGTCATGGTCAGGATCGGGGTGTCACTGGGTCTTACAGTGTTGCTGTTGTGTATCGCTACCGCTGCATCTGCCCGACAGCCAGACCCACGGCTGTCGCTGACGGAGCCGGAACTGGCGTGGATTGGTGACCAGGTGTTTCAGAACGAATGTGCCGGGCGCCGCGAATGCCTGGTCCATTGGAACGTGGGGGAGGCCTTTCCATCGCTGGGTATTGGCCACTTTATCTGGTACCCGCAGGGGCAGGAGGGTCGGTTCGTGGAGAGCTTTCCGGCATTGATCAGCCACATGAAGGCCCGCTCCGTGTCCCTGCCCGACTGGTTGGCCGAAGACCCGGTGCCCGATGCTCCCTGGCCCAACCGCGCATCGTTCCAGGCGGAAGCGGGCAGTGACCGGGTCACCGCGCTACGGGATTTTCTGGCCGATACGAAAGCTGTGCAGGCCGACTTCATCCTGCGCCGGGCCCGTGCTTCCCTCGATAAGGTGGTGGCAGCTGCGCCGGCCAATGAGCGGGCCTTTATCCGGGCGCGGCTTGGTGAATTGAGCGCATCGCCCGGTGGCGCCTATGCGCTGATCGATTATGTGAACTTCAAGGGTGAGGGGGTGTCGCCGCAGGAGCGCTATGACGGTCAGGGCTGGGGGCTGTTGCAGGTGCTGCAGGCGATGTCCGCCGAGCCCAACCGACCGGCGCTCACCCGATTCCGGGAGGCTGCGGCGCAGGTACTGACCCGGCGCGCAGACAACGCCGAGCGGCCGATTGAAAGGGAGCGCTGGCTGCCGGGCTGGCTCAAACGGCTGGAAACGTACCGGGAGCCAGCCGATGTCAGTATCTGACGACAGCCCCTCAGAGAGGGGCTTTGTCCAGCACGGGCTCGTTGCCCGGCTCGACGCTGAGCCACCATACATGCTGGTCCCAGTCTCCCAACACGATGCGTTTGGCCGGCTTGCCATTGGCTTGCAGTGAATGCTCCGCCGGGCGGTGGGTATGGCCGTGAATCAGCCGCTGAACCCCGTGTTCCTCCATGACCTTCACCACCTCCTCCGGTGTGACGTCCATGATGAACTCTTCTTTGCCCTGGTTTTTCGCCATGCTGATTTCCCGTAACTGCCGCGCCATTTGCTGGCGGTCGGCCAGGGGCCGCTGCAGAATCATCTGCTGCCACTGGGGGTTACGCATGTTCTGGCGGAATTTCTGATACTCCACGTCGGCGGTGCACAGGCTGTCACCGTGCATCAGCAGGGTGGGGGTGCCGTAAAGGTCCACCACCGTTGGATCGTCCAGCAGGGTAGCGCCGGCGCGGGTGCAGAACTCCTCGCCAATGAGAAAGTCCCGGTTGCCGTGCATCAGGAAGATGTCGGTGCCGCCGTCGCTGAGGGCCTTCAAGGCCCCCGCAACGGTTTCCTGCAGCGGCGTGCGCTCGTCGTCTCCGATCCACGCTTCAAAGAAATCGCCGAGAATGTAGAGCCGGCTTACCCCTTGCGCGCGCTTTTCCAGAAAGGCGAGAAAAGCCTCGGTGATGTCCGGGCGGGACTCCTCAAGGTGCAGATCCGAAATGAACAGCGTGGTCACGCCGCGCCTCCGCCCTCAACCACTTCGGCTTTCTCGATCACCACGTCTTCAGCAGGAACGTCCTGGTGGCCGGCCCGCATGGTGGTGCGTACCGCGCGGATGGCATTGACTGTGTCCATGCCGTCCACCACCTTGCCGAACACGCAGTAACCCCAGCCTTCGGCGTTCTTGGCGGTGTGGTCAAGGAAACCATTGTTTTCCACATTGATGAAGAACTGGGCGGTAGCCGAGTGCGGGTCCATGGTGCGGGCCATGGCGACGGTGCCCTGCATGTTGCTCAGGCCGTTATCGGCCTCGTTCTGGATCGGATCGCGAGTCTTGCGTGGCGCCATGCCCGGCTCGAAGCCGCCGCCCTGAATCATGAAGTTGCTGATTACACGGTGGAAAATCAGACCGTCATAAAAGCCGTCACGAACGTATTGCTCGAAGTTCTTCGCGGTTTCAGGTGCCTTGTCGTAGTCCAGTTCCAGAGTGATATCACCGTGGGAAGTTTTCAGCAGAATCATCAGGGTTTCCTGTGTAGAGAAGTGAAAGCGTACGGGGCAACTATTGTACTGAAGAGTTTGTGCGTGTGCATGAGTTAGGGGTGGATTTATGAGTATAATACGCGGTTTCAGATCCACTCCCTTTTGACAGAGAACCTATGAGCGCCGAGTCAAAGAAAGCCCACAACTTTATCCAGAGCCTGATCGAGGACGCGATTGCCAAAGGCGAGCACAGCGGCCAGGTGGTGACCCGGTTCCCGCCGGAGCCAAACGGCTACCTGCACGTCGGCCACGCCAAGTCCATCTGCTTGAACTTCGGAATTGCGGAAACCTTCGCGGGTGAGTGCAACCTGCGATTCGATGACACCAATCCCGAGAAGGAATCCCAGGAGTACATCGACGCCATCAAGCAGGATGTGGAGTGGCTGGGCTACAGCTGGGCGGGGGAGGTGCGTTATGCCTCGGATTATTTCGACGCCATCTATACCTTTGCCGAGGAGCTGATCGAGAAGGGCAAGGCTTATGTGTGTGCGCTGACCGCGGATCAGATGGCAGAGTATCGCGGCTCACTGAAGGAGCCAGGCAAGAACAGCCCCTACCGGGACCGTCCGGTGGCGGAGAATCTTCAGCTGTTCCGTGACATGCGCGATGGCAAGTACCAGAACGGCGAACTGGTGCTGCGGGCAAAGATCGACATGGCGTCCCCCAACATCAACCTGCGGGATCCGATTCTTTACCGTATCCGCTACGCCGACCACCATCAGACCGGTGACAAGTGGTGCATCTATCCGATGTACGACTTTACGCATCCGATTTCCGACGCCCTGGAAGGTATTACCCATTCCCTGTGTACGCTGGAATTCGAGGACCATCGCCCGTTGTACGACTGGGTGCTGGAAAACATCTCCGGCCCCTGCCAGCCGCGGCAGATCGAATTCGCCAGGCTCAACCTGAATTACACCATTACCTCCAAGCGCAAGCTCAGGCGCCTGGTGGATGAAGGGTTCGTGGATGGCTGGAACGACCCCCGCATGCCAACCATTTCCGGGATGCGGCGCCGTGGCTATACTCCCGAATCCATCCGCACGTTCTGCGATATGGTCGGCGTCAACAAGGCTGGCGGAACGGTCGATGTGGGCATGCTCGAGCACGCCATCCGTGAGGATCTGAACACCCGCGCGCCCCGCGCTATGTGCGTGATGCGTCCGCTGAAAGTCACACTGATCAATTATCCGGCCGATCAGGCCGAGACCCTGGTGTTGCCGGTGCATCCGCAAAACCCGGGCATGGGTGAGCGGGAAGTGACCTGGAGTCAGACGCTGTTCATTGATCGCGAGGACTTCGTGGAAGAGCCGCCGCGCAAATGGAAGCGGCTGGCGCCGGATCAGGCCGTGCGTCTGCGTGGCGGTTACGTCATGACCTGTCGCGAGGTCATCCGCGACGACAGCGGTGACATCGTGGAGCTGAAGTGCGAATACGACCCGAATACCCTGGGCGTCAATCCGGGGGGCTACAAGCCCAATGGCGTCATCCACTGGGTCTCCGCGACCGACAGCGTTGAAGCGGACATCAACCAGTACGACCGCCTGTTCAACCACGAAGCTCCGGACAGCGACAAAGACGGCGACCTGGTGGACCATATCAATCCGGAGTCTCTGGTCGTGTTGACCGGTGCCCGAGTTGAGAAGGGGCTGGCCCAGCCGCGCACCGATCTGCCTTACCAATTTGAGCGGGAGGGCTATTTTTTCTGCGACCAGGAGCAGACGGCCGCCGCCGGTCGCCCGGTGTTCAACCGCACCGTCACACTTCGCGATTCCTGGGGTAAGGGGGGCAAGTGATCCGTATCTACAACACGCTCACGCAGCAAAAGGAAGAGTTCAGGCCCATTGAGCCGGGCAAGGTGCGCATGTACGTGTGTGGCATGACCGTCTACGACTACTGTCACCTGGGGCACGCCCGGGTGCTGGTGGCCTTCGATGTGATCACCCGGTACCTGCGTCATCGCGGTTTCGATGTGCATTACGTGCGCAACATTACCGATATCGACGACAAGATCCTGCGCCGGGCGGATGAGAACGGCGAGGTCTATACCGACCTGACCGACCGGATGATCCGCGCCATGCATGAGGATGAGGCCCGCCTCGGCGTGCTGTCGCCGACGGAAGAGCCGCGCGCCACCGCCTATATTGATGAGATCGTGGCGATGATTCACAAGCTGGTGGCCAGCGGACATGCCTATTCCGCGGACAACGGCGATGTCTATTTTGCGGTGGAATCGTTCGAGGGCTACGGCAAGCTCAGCAAGAAAAAGCTGGAAGACCTGGTGGCCGGCGCCCGTGTGGATGTGCAGGAAGCCAAGCGCAGCCCGGCGGATTTTGCCCTCTGGAAGGCCGCCAAGCCGGGCGAGGTGAGCTGGCCTTCGCCCTGGGGCGATGGCCGGCCGGGCTGGCACATCGAGTGCTCCGCCATGTCCAACTGTTGTCTCGGTGAAACCTTTGACATTCACGGTGGCGGGCCCGATTTGCTGTTCCCGCACCATGAAAACGAAATCGCCCAGTCCGAATGCGCCCATGGCCAGACCTTCGTGCACACCTGGATGCACGCCGGCGCCATTCGGGTGAACAAGGAAAAGATGTCCAAGTCCCTGGGCAACTTCTTTACCATCCGTGAGATTCTTGAAAAGTACCCGCCGGAGATCGTGCGGTATTTCCTGGTTTCCAGCCATTACCGCAGTCAGGTGGATTACTCGGAAGAGAGCCTGGCGGAGGCGGGTCGTACGCTGACCAGACTTTACCATGCCCTGCGAGGGGTGATCCCGGCCAAGAATGTGGCGGAAACGGAGCACGACAGGCGCTTCGAGGAGGTCATGGACGATGACTTCAACACCGCTGGCGCCATTGCAGTACTTCACGCCGTGGCCAATGACATCAATCAGCATCGTCGTGACGGCAGAGAAGACGAGGCGAAAGAGGCCGCCGCGGTACTGGTGCGCCTCGGCGGCGTGCTGGGCCTGCTGCAGCAGGACCCGGAAGCCTTCTTTCAGGCGGACACTGGCGGCGAGCTGACGGCCGAGGATATCGAGGCCATGATCCAGGCCCGGGCAGAAGCCCGCAAGGCGAAAAACTTCGCCGAAGGTGACCGTATCCGTGACGAACTGGCGGGAAAAGGCATTATTCTTGACGATTCCCGTGAAGGAACAACCTGGCGCCGGGGCTGACCTGGTACGGATTTTCACGTACAATCCGGCGCTCGAATTGGAACAACTCCCGGTGTCAGCGGGAGTCGGGAAATTAACCCACTGAGGCAGACAACGATGACAGAACGCGTACAAGTCGGCGGCATTCAGGTCGCGAAGAATCTGTATGATTTCGTGAACAACGAAGCGATTCCGGGAACCGGCGTTGATGCAGAGAAATTCTGGGCTGAATTCGACAAGATCGTGAACGAGCTGGCGCCGCGTAACCGCGAACTGCTGGCCAAGCGCGATGTTATTCAGGAAAAGATGGACAGCTGGAACCGAGACCACAAGGGCCAGAAGCTGGACATGGCGGAATATAAAGCCTTCCTGAAAGACATCGGTTATCTGGTGGACGAGCCGGGCGAGTTCAAGATCTCCACGTCAAACGTGGATCCGGAAGTGGCCACCATGGCCGGTCCGCAGCTGGTGGTCCCGATCATGAACGCGCGTTTTGCGCTGAACGCTGCCAACGCCCGTTGGGGTAGCCTGTATGACGCGCTTTACGGCACTGACGCCATCTCTGAAGAAGGTGGTGCAGATAAGGGTCGCGGTTACAACCCGGTGCGTGGTGCCAAGGTTATTGAGTGGGCCCGCAACCTGCTGGACAGCTCTGCACCGCTGGCATCCGGCAGTCACAAAGATGCCGCCAAGTATCTGGTTGATGGCGGCAAGCTGGTGGTCAAGCTGCAGAACGGCGAAAGCACCGGCCTGAAAGACGAAGCCGGCTTTGTCGGTTACACCGGTGCCGCCGATGCGCCTACCGGCATTCTGCTGGTCAAGAATGGCATGCACTTTGAAATCCAGATCGATGCCAGCCATCCGATCGGAAAAGATGACGGCGCCAACGTTAAAGACGTGCTGATGGAATCTGCGCTGACCACCATCATGGACTGCGAAGATTCCGTTGCGGCTGTGGACGCCGACGACAAGGCTCTGGCGTATCGCAACTGGCTCGGCCTGATGAAGGGTGACCTGCAGGAAACCTTCGAGAAGGGTGGTGAGCAGCTGACCCGTAAGATGAATGCGGACCGCAGCTATACCGCGGCGAACGGCAGCGAGTTGAGCCTGAAGGGCCGCAGCCTGATGTTCATCCGTAACGTGGGTCACCTGATGACCAACCCGGCCGTTCTGCTGAGCGACGGCAACGAGATTCCGGAAGGCCTGATGGACGGGCTGATCACCTCACTGATCGCTATTCACGATCTGAAGGGCAACGGCAAGTTCCAGAACAGCACCACCGGTTCCATGTACATCGTGAAGCCGAAGATGCACGGTCCGGAAGAAGTCGCCTTCACCAATGAATTCTTCGGTCGTGTCGAAGATGCCCTTGGTCTGCCGCGCTTCACCCTGAAGGTGGGCATCATGGACGAAGAGCGTCGCACCACCGTTAACCTGAAGGCCTGTATCCACGCCGCCAAAGAGCGTGCCGTGTTCATCAACACCGGCTTCCTGGATCGGACCGGCGATGAAATCCACACGTCCATGGAGCTGGGTCCGTTCATTCGCAAAGGTGCGATGAAGCAGGCCACATGGATCAATGCCTACGAACAGTGGAACGTGGATATCGGTCTGGAGACCGGTTTCCGTGGTGTCGCGCAGATTGGTAAGGGTATGTGGGCAATGCCGGATCTGATGGCAGGCATGCTCGAAGCCAAGATCGGCCACCCGAAGGCCGGTGCAAATACGGCCTGGGTACCGTCCCCGACCGCTGCCACCCTGCACGCCAGCCATTACCACCAGGTCTCGGTGGCGGATATCCAGAAAGAGCTGGAAAGCCGCACCCGTGCGAATCTTGACGACATCCTGACCGTGCCGGTTATGGACGATCCTGCGTCCCTGTCCGCTGAGGACGTTCAGCAGGAGCTGGATAACAACGCCCAGGGTATCCTTGGTTACGTTGTACGCTGGATCGATCAGGGCGTGGGCTGCTCCAAGGTGCCTGACATCAATGATGTGGGCCTGATGGAAGACCGTGCCACCCTGCGGATTGCCTCTCAGTTGCTGGCAAACTGGCTGCATCATGGCATCTGTTCTGAGGAGCAGATCATGGAAACCATGAAGCGCATGGCGGCGGTGGTCGACAAGCAGAACGCCGGTGACGCGGCCTATCGCCCAATGGCCGGTAACTTCGATGACAGTGTTGCCTTCCAGGCCGCGCTGGATCTGGTTCTGAAAGGTCGCGAGCAGCCGAATGGCTACACCGAGCCGCTTCTGCACGCTTACCGTCTGAAGGCGAAGGCCAAGTACGGCCAGTAAGCTTCGGCAGTAAAGAAAAAGCCCCGCTCTTGAGCGGGGCTTTTTTGTTAGTCCTTGTGCAGCTCGTTGGCGGCGTACAGCGTGTTCTCCAGCAGCGTGGCGATGGTCATCGGGCCCACGCCACCGGGTACCGGTGTGATGTAGGCGGCGCGCTCCGCAGCGGCCTCGAAATCCACATCGCCGCGCAATTTGCCGTCTTCCATGCGGTTGATGCCCACGTCAATCACCGTGGCGCCGGGTTTCACCCATTCGCCTTTTACCAATCCAGGTTTGCCGGCGGCGGCAATGAGGATGTCGGCCTCGCCAACAAACTTCTCCAGGTTCGGGGTAAAGCGATGACAGACCGTGGTGGTGGCGCCTTTGAGTAACAGTTCCATGCTCATGGGGCGGCCCACAATGTTGGAGGCGCCCACAATCACCGCGTGCTGGCCCTTGTAGGGCGTATCAATACTGTCCAGCAGGGTGATCACGCCCGCCGGGGTGCAGGGGCGCAGCGCGGGCTTGCGCTGCATCAGGCGGCCGATGTTGTAGGGGTGGAAGCCGTCAACGTCCTTGTCGGGGCGAATCTTGACCAGAATCGGATCGGCGTCGAGGTGGGCGGGCAGGGGAAGCTGAACCAGGATGCCATCGACCGCCGGGTTCTCGTTCAGTTCTTCGATCAGTCCCTCCAGGGCCTCCTGTGAGGTGTCCTCGGGCAGATCGTACGACAGCGACAGGATGCCTGCTTCGTCGCAGGCTTTTCGTTTGTTGCCGACGTAGACCTGTGATGCGGCGTCATTTCCTACCAGCACCACTGCCAGTCCCGGGGCGCGCAGGCCCTGTTGGCGGCGGGCTTCCACGCCGTGGGCAACCTGCTGGCGTACCCGGGCAGCAATCTCTTTTCCGTTGATCAGTTTGGCGCTCATGTCTCTGTCTTGTCGGTTGGGCAAAAATGGAGGGCGGGCATTGTCTCACGCTTCGCTGATAACTCCAATTGGCGGTCGGCCGGAAGGGTGCCGCCGGGAACTATTCCCGCGGCTGGCGGTCTGTTGATCGTGTGTGGTTATGATCAATTTCCAAATCCGTGTTGACGGCAGGGGTCGGTGCCGGTAATATGCGCGCCAACTTTGCTGAGGCACTTGTTGTTCAGTTCAGACGGGGTATAGCGCAGTCTGGTAGCGCGCCTGCTTTGGGAGCAGGATGTCGGGAGTTCGAATCTCTCTACCCCGACCACTTTCTGAATATTCAGGTGGGCGAACGGTCAAGCGCCCGTAGCTCAGCTGGATAGAGCACCCGCCTTCTAAGCGGGTGGTCGCAGGTTCGAGTCCTGCCGGGCGCGCCATCAAGCCTTTGGTCTGGTCCGCACCGGACTCGCCAATCAGCAAAGTTGAGGTAAAAGAAGTGATTGCCGCAAGGCATGTCCCAATGTGGTGGACGTAGCTCAGTTGGTAGAGCTCAGGATTGTGACTCCTGCGGTCGAGGGTTCGAACCCCTTCGTCCACCCCACTTTTCTGATTTGATTCCGCATGTGACGAACTGTTTGAATGGCCTCGCAGCCGTTGATTATTCTTCATGCCGTTGTGCGCGAGTGGCGGAACTGGTAGACGCGCTGGATTTAGGTTCCAGTGGGGCAACCCGTGAGAGTTCGAGTCTCTCCTCGCGCACCACCCCCCCCCTTTCTTTTTGTCAATTCGTCCCCAAATGGTTTCCAGCGGTTAGTCGATGTGTGATCGGCCCGTATGTGGCTGCTGCAAGAGTGCACCTGTCAGGTGATTCTCTCGGCGGGGCAAACCGTGATAAACTACCGGCTTTTAAATTTCGGTCCTTCTGCGGGAAAACGCCCGGAGTTGGATTTTTAGGTTTAATTTCATTCACATACTGAACCTGTAATTTGAGGATCTTCCATGCAAGTGTCTGTTGAAACGACCTCCAACATCGAGCGTCGCATGACGATTGGTGTGCCCGCCCAGGAAATTGACCAGGCGGTCCAGAAGCGCCTGCAGGAAACTGCCCGCACTGTCCGTCTGAACGGCTTCCGTCCGGGTAAGGTACCCATGAGCGTGGTCAAGCGTCGTTTCGGTGCCAGTGTTCGCCAGGAAGTGGTGGGCGAGGTGATGCGTGACAGCTACATCAAGGCGCTGCAGGAGCAGGACATTAACCCGGCAGGCTGGCCCAAGCTGGAGCCGACGGTCATGGAAGAAGGCAAGGATCTCGAGTTTGTTGCCACCTTCGAAGTTCTGCCAGAAATTGAGCTGGGTGATCTGAGCAAGATTTCGGTAGAGAAACTGACCTCGGAAATTGCCGACAAGGACATCGACAACATGATCGATAACCTGCGTCGTCAGCAGGCCACCATGAAAGAGGTCAAGCGCAAGTCCAAGAACAAGGACGTGGTGACCATCGATTTCAAGGGCACCATCGACGGCGAGGAATTCGACGGCGGAGCCGCAGAGGGCCATCGCCTGACGCTGGGCTCCGGCCAGATGATTCCCGGTTTCGAGAAGGGCATCGTTGGCGGCAAGACCGGTGAAGAGCTGGAGATTGAAGTAACCTTCCCGGACGACTACCACAACGAAGATCTGGCGGGTAAGCCGGCCAAGTTCGCGATCACTATCCACAAAGTGGAAGAGCCGCAGCTGCCGGAACTGGATACCGAGTTCTTCAAGAAGTTCGGTATCGACGCCGAAGACGAAGCCACGTTCCGCGAGGAAGTGAAGAAGAACATGGAGCGCGAGCTCAAGCAGGCGGTGTCCAACAAGGTCAAGAACGACGTGGTTGATGGCCTGCTGGAAACCACTGAGGTGGATATTCCGGCCGCACTGGTTGACCAGGAAATCGATCGCCTGCGTCAGGACGCGGTACAGCGTTTTGGGGGGCAGGTGGATTTTCAGCAGCTGCCGAAGGAAATCTTCCAGGAGCAGGCTGAGCGTCGCGTGAAGACCGGCCTGCTGTTCCAGGAAGTGGTCAAGAAGAACGACCTGAAGGCCGATCCGGCGAAAGTTGACGAGAAGATCCAGGAGATCGCGTCAACGTATGAACAGCCAGAGGAAGTGGTCGCACACTTCAACAGCAACCCCGAGCAAAAGTCTCAGATCGAGTCGTCGGTGCTGGAAGATCAGGTTGTCGACTACGTGCTCGAGCAGGCGAAGGTCAAAGAGAAGAAGGTCAAGTACGAAGAAGCCGTGCAGGCTGGTCAGCCGCAGCGCTGATGACACCCGGGGCCTTAGATTGGTCCCGGTTGGCCGAAAAGGGAAAACAGCCGGCATGTCCGGCTGTTTTCATCTTGGCCCGGTGGTGGCAGAGTATAGGGTGTAGATCACTGATAACGCAGTGGCCTGAGGCCACGCCCCAATGTCCAAAAGGAGTTCAGGCGCATCATGACGCAAAAACCAATTGATGGTCCCGCAATGGTAACCAGTTCCGGCCTGGTTCCGATCGTTATTGAGCAAACCGCTCGTGGAGAGCGTTCCTTTGATATCTACTCCCGGTTGCTCAAGGAGCGGGTGATTTTCATGGTGGGTCCGGTCGAGGATCACATGGCGAACCTGATCGTGGCGCAGCTGCTGTTCCTGGAGTCCGAGAATCCGGACAAGGACATTCACCTCTACATCAACAGCCCGGGCGGCTCTGTCACTGCCGGTATGTCCATCTATGACACCATGCAGTTCATCAAGCCGGATGTGGCAACCCTGTGTGTGGGTCAGGCGGCCAGTATGGGCGCTTTCCTGCTCGCCGGCGGCGCCGCGGGCAAGCGGGCCTGTCTGCCGAACTCCCGTGTGATGATTCACCAGCCGCTGGGTGGCTATCAGGGGCAGGCGACGGATATTGAGATCCACACCCGTGAGATTCTCAAAATCCGTCATACCCTGAACTCCATCCTGGCGCATCACACCGGCCAGGATCTCGATACCATCGCGAAGGACACCGATCGCGATAACTTCATGGATCCTCAGCAGGCGAAAGACTATGGCCTGATTGATTCTATACTTGATAAGCGCGTACCGAATAAATAATACTGAAGGTAATCGCATCATCCTTGGCCGGCGTATTAGCCAGTAGCGCCGGCACACCAAGATCAGAGGTATTTCAATGGCAGATGAAAGAAACGGCAGGGGCGACGATAACGGCAAGTTGCTCTACTGCTCGTTTTGTGGAAAGAGCCAGCATGAAGTCCGTAAGCTCATTGCAGGGCCCTCGGTGTTCATCTGCGACGAGTGCGTCGACCTGTGCAACGACATTATCCGTGAAGAGATTCAGGAGAATGCCCAGGAAGAGGCCAGTGATCGTCTTCCGACTCCTGCTGAAATCCGCGATACGCTCGACGAATACGTTATCGGCCAGGATCGTGCGAAAGTCGTGCTTTCCGTTGCGGTCTACAATCACTACAAGCGCCTGCGCTACGGTGAGGGTAAGGCCGAGGTTGAGCTGGGCAAGAGCAACATTCTGCTGATCGGTCCGACGGGCAGCGGCAAGACGTTGCTGGCGGAGACACTGGCGCGCATGCTGAATGTGCCATTCACCATTGCCGATGCAACGACGCTGACGGAAGCCGGCTATGTGGGTGAGGACGTTGAAAACATCATCCAGAAGCTGCTGCAGAAGTGCGATTACGACGTCGACAAGGCCCAGCGCGGCATTGTGTACATCGACGAAATCGACAAGATTTCGCGCAAGTCTGACAACCCTTCAATTACCCGGGACGTGTCCGGTGAGGGCGTACAGCAGGCGCTGTTGAAGCTGATCGAGGGCACGGTTGCCTCAGTGCCGCCGCAGGGCGGCCGCAAGCATCCCCAGCAGGAATTCCTGCAGGTGGACACGGGCAACATGCTGTTCATCTGCGGTGGCGCTTTTGCCGGTCTGGACAAGGTCATCCAGGAGCGATCCGAGCGCAGCAGCATCGGCTTCTCGGCTTCGGTGAAAAGTCCGGACGACACCAAGAATACCGGCGACATCATCAAGGATGTCGAAACCGAGGATCTGGTGAAGTACGGTCTGATCCCTGAGTTTGTTGGTCGTCTGCCGGTGGTTGCCACACTGACGGAACTGGACGAAGAGGCGCTGGTACAGATTCTCACCGAGCCGAAGAACGCTCTGACCAAGCAGTATCAGAAGCTGTTCGACATGGAAGGTGTGGAGCTGGATTTCCGCGAGGACGCCCTGAGAGCCGTTGCTCGCAAGGCCATGGAGCGGAAAACCGGGGCCCGGGGTCTGCGATCCATCATGGAAGCGACCCTGCTCGACACCATGTACCAGATCCCGTCCGAGCATGACGTCACCAAGGTGGTCATAGACGAGAGCGTGATCAGCGGCGATTCCGAGCCGTTCAAGATTTACGCCAGCAGTGACCACGCCAAGGCAGTTCCAGAAGACTGATCCGGCCACCGGTTATCAGGATCTATGAAAAAGGGCGGCAACGCCCTTTTTTATTGTTCCGTAACCCGGCTTTCCCCGCCTGTGTCGTTTGGTAAAAAGATTGCAATTTTCGCGGTCGCCCCAATGATGGGTGATATGCTGAAAGAAACGTCGTCAGAGGATTCCTTATGACCCGGATACCCGAAGAGTCTGTGCAAGAATACCCGCTGCTTCCCCTGCGTGATGTGGTGGTGTTTCCGCACATGGTCGTCCCGTTGTTTGTGGGGCGCGAAAAATCCATCCAGGCACTGGAAGCCGCAATGGAGGGCAGCAAGGAAATCCTGCTGGTCGCGCAAAGGGACGCCTCGACCGATGAGCCCGGACCGGACGATGTGTTCGAGATGGGGACGCTGGCCACGGTGCTGCAGATGCTGCGGTTGCCCGACGGCACCGTGAAGGTGCTGGTCGAGGGGAATGCCCGTGCCAGCCTGAGCGGAATTGCCGAGGGCGAGTACCTGTCCGGCAAGGCCATGATGATTGACGAGGATGCCTTGCCCGACCGGGAATCGGATGTACTTGTCAAAACCCTGATGGATGAATTTGAAAAGTATGTGAAGCTCTCCAAGAAGGTGCCTTCGGAGGTCTCCAACGCGCTCACCGGCATCACCGATGTGGAACGTCTGGCGGATACCATGGCCGCGCACCTGGAAATGCGCATTCCGGAGAAGCAGGAACTGCTGGAAGCGCTGGATATCCGCAAGCGAGTGGATCTCCTGCTGGGTAAGCTGGATGGCGAAATCGACCTGATAGAGGTGGAGAAGCGCATCCGTGGCCGCGTGAAGAAGCAGATGGAGCGCAGCCAGCGCGAGTACTATCTGAACGAACAGATGAAGGCTATCCAGAAGGAAATGGGTAACCTCGGGGAAGGCAATAACGACTTCGAAGAGCTTGAACAAAAGCTGGAAGAGGCCGGTCTTCCCGAAGAGGCCCGCAAGAAAACCGAAGCGGAGCTGAACAAGCTGAAAATGATGTCGCCGATGTCGGCCGAGGCGACGGTAGTGCGTGGCTACATTGACTGGATGCTGGCGGTACCCTGGAAGAAGCGCAGCCGGGTGCGGCACGATATCGAGAAGGCCCGTGAGATCCTCGACAAGGACCACTATGGTCTGGACGAGGTCAAGAAGCGGATTCTGGAATACCTGGCGGTACAGAGCCGGGTGAAGAAAGTGAAGGGCCCGGTGCTGTGTCTGGTGGGTCCTCCCGGTGTTGGTAAAACATCGCTGGGGCAATCCATTGCCCGTGCAACCAACCGCAAATACACCCGTATGGCGCTGGGTGGCGTGCGTGACGAGGCGGAAATCCGCGGCCACCGCAAGACCTACATCGGCGCCTTGCCCGGGAAGCTGTTGCAGAAGCTGTCCAAGGTGGGCGTGAAAAACCCGCTGTTCCTGTTCGACGAAATCGACAAAATGGGGATGGATCATCGTGGCGATCCGGCCTCGGCGCTGCTCGAGGTGCTGGATCCGGAGCAGAACCATACCTTCAATGATCACTATCTGGAGGTGGATTACGACCTCTCGGATGTGATGTTCGTGTGCACCTCGAACTCGATGGATATTCCGTCGGCGCTGCTGGACCGGATGGAGATCATCCGGATCCCCGGTTATACCGAGGACGAAAAGGTCAACATCGCCCTGCGTTATCTGTTGCCAAAGCAGATCAAGGCCAACGGGCTGCGCAAGGACGAACTGACGATTCCCGAGCAGACCTTGCGGGATCTGATCCGTTATTACACCCGCGAGGCGGGCGTGCGGGGCCTGGAGCGGGAAATCGCCAAGATCTGCCGCAAGGTGGTGCGTGAGCACGTGGAAAGCGGCGACAAAGCCGCTGTAACGCTGGCGCCCGAGATGCTGGAAGACTATTCCGGCGTCAAGAAGTTCAAGTACGGACTGGCGGAAGAAACCAACGAGATCGGCCAGGTCACCGGTCTGGCCTGGACCCAGGTTGGCGGTGAGCTGCTCACCATTGAGTGTGCCCTCACCAAGGGCAAAGGTCGTGTGGTGAAAACCGGGTCACTCGGTGACGTCATGCAGGAGTCAATTCAGACCGCCCTGACGGTGGTTCGAAGCCGGGCACCGGGACTGGGAATCGCCGATGATTTCCATGAAAAGCACGATCTGCACGTGCACGTGCCCGAGGGTGCCACGCCAAAAGACGGCCCCAGCGCCGGTATCGGCATGTGTACCGCGCTGGTTTCTGCGCTGACCAAGATCCCGGTTCGAGCCGATGTGGCGATGACCGGCGAGATTACCCTGAGAGGTAAGGTGCTGCCCATCGGCGGCCTCAAGGAAAAGCTGCTGGCTGCTCACCGGGGTGGTATCAAGACGGTTATTATTCCGGACGAAAACGTTCGTGATCTCAAAGAGATACCGGATAATATCAAGGAATCACTGGAGATTGTTCCGGCGAAGTGGATTGATGAAGTGCTGGACGTGGCGCTGGCCTACTCGCCGGAACCGCGTACCGCCGACACGTCGTCAAAAACCGGTTCCGGAAAACCCAGAGATGATGATTCCGATGCTGCCGAACGCATAAATACACATTAAACCCTTGATGAGTTGTTGACACGCCAGAGAGCCCATTGGTATAACTGTTTCGCCGTGAAGCAGCCAATACCAAGGGCTCCCGCGCAGTAAGTGCCTATTCCGAACACCGGTTTACAACCGCAAGGAATAAAAAAACTGAAGAATGGAATTCTCTGACCGCTTATGCGATAGTCGAGAACGTCCGAGAAAAAACAATCCAACCTATAACATCTTCAACCTGAAATCGAAGGGGTTTAGTGTGAACAAGTCCGAACTTATCGATGCAATTGCAGAGTCCGCAGATATCTCCAAAGCCGCCGCTGGCCGTGCTCTGGACGCAATGACCAACTCTATTACCGGTGCCCTGAAAAAAGGCGATCAGGTTACTCTGATCGGTTTTGGTACCTTCTCTGTTAAAGAGCGTGCTGCCCGTACCGGTCGCAACCCGCAGACTGGTGCCGAGATCAAGATTCCGGCCTCCAAAGTGCCTGGGTTCAAGGCAGGTAAGGCCCTGAAAGACGCCGTTAAGTAAACGGTTCTTTCTAAGGCAGTGCCGGTCATGCGGGTGCTGCCGGAGCGGTTGGCCCGGGGTCAGCTCCGACGCCAGCCAGCTCCAGATGAATTCAAGGCGCATTCCGATCAGGGTGCGCCTTTTTACGTTAAGCGTCTGAATCTAATCATCGTACGACAAGAATCAGCTCGATCTAAATCAGGGATTCGGGAGAACCATGCTTCAAGATATTCGGGAAAATGCCCAGGGCACCATTGCCAAAGTCATCATCGGTCTGTTGATCGTTTCGCTTTCCATCTGGGGGATGGATGCCATTGTTGGTGGGTTTTCCGGTGAGCCTGAAGTGGCTACGGTAAATGGCGAGGATATTACCGAGCGTGAGTTCATGCGGGTGGTTCAGATGGAGGGGCAGCGCAGGTTGTCGCAAATGGAGAACCCGGATCCGTCTCTGCTCGACGAAGATCAGATTCGTCAGGATGTGCTCGAGTCCCTGATCCGGGAGCAGGTGCTCATTCAGGACGCAAACGCCCAGGGGCTGGAGCTGTCTGAGCAGGATATTGATTCGCTCATCACCCAGATGCCGCAGTTCCAGGTCGACGGAACTTTCAACAGCGACCGCTTTGTCGCCACCATCCGCAACATGGGCATGGGCGTGGGAGAGTTTCGCCAAGCCATGCGCAAGCAATACGTGGTTAACCAGATCCGTGCGGGCATTGTACAGAGTGCGGTGGTCACCGACGAAAATGTTGCCCAGCTGCTGCGTATCCAGAACCAGACTCGCAACTTCCGCGTGTTGACGGTGGCTGCCGACGCGGTGCGTGAGGGCATCGAAGTGAGTGATGCCGAGATCGGTGAGTATTACCAGGCTAACCTTGAAGATTACCGCTTGCCGGAGCGAGTGGATGCCGAATACCTGGCCCTTTCCCAGGAAGCGCTGGCCGAGACCATTGAAGTCAGTGCCGAAGAGCTTGAAGCCTATTACAGCGAACGTGCCGCCGATATGGCCTCCGAGGAGCGTCGGGCAGCGCACATACTGATAGAAGATGGTGACAACGCGTCTGAGACGATCGCCACGATTCAGCAGCGTCTGGAAGACGGTGAGGCCTTTGCCGAGCTGGCTGAGGAATTCTCCGCCGATACCATGTCGGCATCGGAAGGCGGCGATCTCGGGTTTGCCGGGCGCGGTGTGTACAGCGAAGCCTTTGACGAAGCCCTGTTCGCCCTGAATGAGGGTGAGGTGTCAGAGCCCGTTAATACCAGCTTTGGTGTACACCTGATCAAGTTGTTGGACGTGCGCAAGTCTGAGGTGCCCACGCTGGCCGAGCTGGAAGACGACCTGCGGCGTGAACTGGCGGAGCGTCAGGCCGAGGCCCGGTTTGCCGAGGTGCGCACGCAACTGGCGGATTCCGCCTATGCGGCCGACGATCTGAACGCACCTGCCGAAGAGCTGGGCCTGGAGATTCGTGAGGCCAGTAATGTCACCCGTGAGGGCGGACAGGCGCCGTTCGATCACGCGGGCCTGGTGCGTCAGCTGTTCTCGGAAGACGTCCTGAATGACCGGTTCAACACGGAGCTGATCGATGTTGGCGACAATGTGTCCGTGGTGGCGCGGGTAAAGACCTACTATGAGGCCGAGGAGCAGCCTCTGGAAGCGGTGCGCGAGGATATCCGTGCCGAACTGCTGGCGCAGAAAACCCGTGAGGCGCTGAGAGAGCGTGCCGATACCCTGATTGCCGAACTCGAAGCCGGTGCCGAGGCCGGTGAGCTGAACGCCGGCGAGTGGCAGGAATATACGGAAGCGTCCCGCAACGCAGCCGACGTCAGCCGCCCGATCGTTGCCACTGCGTTCTCGCTTGAGCGACCGGAAGACGGCGCCGTTCGCTACGGTCAGGCGCTCACCGCGGAGGGCGTGGCGGTGATTGCCCTGGATCAGGTCAATGAGGGTGAGATCGCTGAAGGCTCTGGTGAGCTGGCGCAACTGGCCGGGTTCCTCTCCTCAATGGAAGGTCAGCGTGAATACGCCGCCTACCAGCAATACCTGAGGGAAAGGGCGGAAGTGTCTCGCCCCTGAGGCGCTCGCGCTGCCAGATCGCTGGCACGTTGAACAGAAAAAGCCCGGCCGTTGTGCCGGGCTTTTTCGTTTCCGTATTCACAGGAATGGCGGATTGACTATCCTGAAAGGAGGGATTAATCCAGCGGGAATCGCGTCGGCTTAAGGCTTTCCTTGATTTTTTTCAGGTGGCCCAGGAAGTCCGCACCCCGTTTGAGGGTGACGCCGGTCGCCAGGATGTCGATCACGGTCAGGTGGATGATGCGGGACGACATGGGCATGTAGACCTCGGTGTCCTCCGGAGCGGTCACTTCGAGAACAACCGTGCAGGCGTCGCCGAGGGGCGAATCCGGGTTGGTGATACCGATCACCGTTGCGCCATTGGCCCTGGCGATCTTCGCGATGTCGACGGTTTCCCGGGTGCGACCGGTGTAGGAGATCACCACAATGACATCCCCTGTCGCGGAGCCGGCGGCCACCATCCGCTGCATCAGCGCATCATCGTAGGACATGACGGGAATATTGAAACGGAAAAACTTGTGCTGGGCGTCCAGGGCCACCGGTGCCGAACCGCCCACGCCAAAGAAGTTGATCTGCTTGGCCTGTATCAGATAGTCAATGGCAGTGGCCAGGGCTTTCGGATCCAGCGCCTGACGCGCCTTGTCCAGGCTGGCAATGGTGCTGAGCATGATCTTGTCGGCGAACTCGGCAACGGTGTCGTCCGGCTCGACATTCTGGCCAATATAGGGTGTGCCGGTGGCGATGCTCTGGGCCAGGCGAATCTTGAAGTCGGGGAAGCCGGTCGCGGAGAAGCCCCGACAAAACCGGTTGACCGTCGGCTCGCTTACATCGGCAGCCCTTGCCAGTGCCGCAATGCTGTAGCGAGTCGCCGCCGTCGGGTCGCGCAGAATGGCTTCGGCGACCTTGCGCTCGGATTTGTTGAGGTTCTCCAGCCGGGCCTGTATGTCTTCGATCAGGTTGTCGTCGCGGTTCGCCTGGTTCGCGGCCATCAAAAGGTACTCCCTGCAGCTTAGGCGTTCGGTGTGACGGGGTATTCGTGCCAAGTGCGGCCATTATAACGGGTTTAGGGCCATTCTGTGGTAGTAAAAATGTCACAGCTCCGAACAGGCTCTTGGGTTTGCCCATTTTAAGTGTCATTATTTGGTAAAAGTTACTACATGACGTGTTGCTGCGCGAGAAGGAAACTATGGCTAAGAGTAACTACACCCAGTCCGATCTGATGCTGTTCGGGGCGCTGGGCGATCTGGCGCAGCGCAAGCTTTTCCCGGCGCTTTACCAGCTCGATCGCTCCGGCCTGCTTGATCAGGGCAGCCGGATTCTGGCGATTGCCCGGGACAGCATAGACACCGGAGAGTTGCGCCGGTTACTCGACAAGAAGCTCAGGGAGTACATCAAGCCGGAAGAATGTGATGAGGTCCTGCTGCGCAGGTTTCTGCAGCGGGTTGACTACCTGTACCTGGATTTCACCGACGCCGATGGCTATCAGTCACTGAACAGCTGGCGTGGCGCCCCGGACAGTAATCTGATTGTGTACCTGGCGGCGCCGCCGTCCATGTACGGTGTGATTGCGCGCAATCTCCGCGCCGCCAATTGCTGTTCGAGCAAGACCCGGGTGGTCGTGGAGAAGCCCATTGGTCATGACCTGGCGTCGTCCCAGGTGATCAACGATGAGCTGGGGGAGGTGTACCGCGAAAACCAGTTGTTCCGCATCGATCACTACCTTGGCAAGGAGACGGTGCAAAACCTGATCGCCCTTCGCTTCGCCAACAACCTGTTTGCCTCGCAATGGGATCAGAATCATATTTCACACGTGGAAATCACGGTCGCCGAAAGTGTTGGCATCGAAGGTCGCTGGGGGTATTTCGACAAAGCCGGTCAGATTCGCGACATGATCCAGAATCATCTGCTGCAGTTGCTGTGTCTGATCGCAATGGATCCGCCATCGGACCTGTCGGCAGACAGCATTCGTGACGAAAAGGTGAAGGTGCTGAAAGCCCTGCGGGAAATCACGCCCGATCTGATGGAAAGTCACGTGGTCCGGGGCCAGTACACGGCGGGCACCAGTAACGGCAAACCGGTGCCTGGGTACCTGGAAGAGGAGGGCGCCAACAAGGGCAGCGCCACAGAGACCTTCGTGGCACTCAAAGCGGAGATCGAAAACTGGCGGTGGTCCGGCGTGCCATTCTACATCCGCACCGGTAAGCGGCTACCGGAAAAACTCTCGCAGATTATCATCCACTTCAAACCGGCACCCCATTACATTTTTGATCCCGATCAGAAGCACCTCGCCAACAACAAGCTGATCATCCGGCTGCAGCCGGATGAAGGCATGTCGCTGAAAATACTCACCAAGGATCAGGGGCTGGACAAGGGCATGCGGCTGCGGCAGGGGCCTCTGGAACTCACTTTCTCGGAAACCTTCGATACCGACCGCATCCCCGACGCCTATGAGCGGCTGTTGTGGGAAGTGATGAAAGGCAACCAGTATCTGTTTGTGCGCCGGGACGAAGTCGAGCACGCCTGGCGCTGGGTGGATCAGGTCATTGCCAACTGGAACGACAGTGGCGAATCTCCCAAGCGATACGCCGCCGGAACCTGGGGACCGGTGGCCGCCATTGCGATGATTACCCGTGACGGCAGGAGTTGGTATGAAGATGCCTGACATTGCGCTGCCGCCCGGGGTGACGGCCAGATTTGGCGAGAATCCCCAACAGGTTGCGGAAGAACTGGCGGACACGGTGGCGGACGCGCTGCGCCGGCGACTCGCAGAAGCGGCAGAGGCCACACTGGTGGTTTCCGGCGGCTCAACCCCGCGGCCGTTTTTCGCCGCGCTGTCCCGCAAGGAGCTTGACTGGGCGCGGGTCATAGTCACGCTGGCGGATGAGCGCTGGGTCGACGAGCCGGACCCGGCCAGCAATGCCGGGCTGGTGAAGTCGTCGTTGCTGCGGAACCGAGCGGCAGCGGCCTGTTTCCTGCCGCTCAAGCAGGAAGGGGAAACGCCGGCACAGGGCCTTGATGCGGTCAAGGCCGGGCTTGCACGGCTGAGGACGCCGGTGGATGTGCTTGTGCTGGGCATGGGTAGCGACGGTCACACCGCGTCATGGTTTCCGGATGCGCCCGAGCTGAGTGTTGCAATGGACCCGGCTTGCCCGGATCCGGTGGCGGCCATGACGCCGCCCTCCCAGGATCGGGCGCGGATCACGCTGACCTGGCCGGTGTTGTGTAACGCGCGGTTTACTGCGCTGCATATCAAGGGCGCGGACAAGCTGGTCACCCTTCGTACTGCGCTGGCGCATCCCGCTGAATTGTCTGCCATGCCGGTCCGTGCTTTTCTGAAGGCCGGCCTGCAGATTTTCTGGAGTCCCTGACGAGGCCCATTCTTCTGGAGAAGGCGATGAACCAACTGTCTGATTTTCACCGGGACCGTGTGCGCGCGGTGCTCGCGGCCTCGCCGCTGATTCCGGTCATTACCATTAACGACCCGGACGATGCGGTGCCGCTCTGCCAGGCGCTGGTGAAGGGTGGTCTTCGGGTGCTGGAAATCACCTTGCGAACCCGGCACGGTGTCCGGGCTATCGAGCGCGTGCGGCAGGCGCTCCCGGACGTCTGGGTCGGTGCCGGAACGGTGACGGGCGTGGCCCAGTATCGGGAGGTAGAGGCCGCCGGCGCCCAGTTTGTCATTACCCCCGGTGTTACCGAGGCGTTGCTGGAGTTCGGCCTGACCTCCGAGGCACCGTTGCTGCCCGGCATATCAACCATCTCCGAGCTGATGCTGGGCTACAGCCTGGGCTACCGGGAGTTCAAGTTCTTTCCGGCAGAGGTGTCCGGTGGTATTCCCGCCCTCAAGGCGTTTGCCAGCCCGTTCCCGGATGTCAGCTTCTGCCCGACCGGCGGTATCCGCCGTACGACCGCCAGAGACTTTCTGGCACTGGCCAATGTCTCGGCGGTCGGCGGCACCTGGTTGATGCCGGAGGCGGCAGTTGCCGCGAAAGACTGGGATGCCATCTCCAGGGTGGTACAGGACAGTCTGGCGGATCTGCAGGTCGAAAACTGATGCGAGCCCGCCAGCGGCGGGCAGGGCCAGGGTCAGCGGATGTCTTTGCCCACGCGGACAATCTTCATGGTGTTGGTGCCGCCCTGGGCGTTCACGTAATCGCCCTTGGTCATGACGATCAGATCGCCCTCACTGACTACGCCGCGATTCCTCAGCTCTGACACCGCCAGTGCGTTGGTGCGCTCGTTGGGAATCTTGGCGGAGTCGAAAGGCACCGTCTGCACGCCCCGAAACAGCGCGACCCGGTGCTGAGTGGAGTGGTGCCGCGAGAACGCAAAGATCGGCAGGCTCGATTTAATGCGCGACATCAGCAGGGGCGTGGCGCCGGTCTCGGTCATGCAGATGATGGCCGTCACTCCATCAAGGTGATTGGCGGCGTACATGGCCGACAGCGCAATGGCTTCGTCCACCAGTGTCATACTCTCGTGGATGCGGTGTTTGGACTGGTGCATGGACGGGTGTTTTTCGGCACCGAGACAGATGCGCACCATGGCTTCCACGGCTTCTTTCGGATAGTCGCCCACGGCGGTTTCGGCCGACAGCATCACCGCATCGGTATAGTCCATCACCGCGTTGGCGACGTCGGATACCTCAGCCCGGGTGGGCATGGGGTTGTCTATCATCGATTCCATCATCTGGGTGGCGGTGATCACCACTTTGTTCAGCACCCGGGATCGTTGAATGATGTGTTTCTGCACGCCAACCAGTTCGGCATCGCCTATTTCCACGGCCAGGTCACCGCGGGCAACCATCACCGCATCCGAGGCTTCGATGACGGCATCCAGAGCGGCGGTATCATGGGCCAGTTCAGCGCGTTCGATTTTGGCGACGAGGCGGGCTTCGGAGCCGGCCTCGTTCAGCAGGCGGCGCGCGGTGTGCATATCTTCGGCGGTTCGCACAAACGACACGGCAACGTAATCGGCACCGAGACGCGCCGCCGTTACGATATCCCGTTTGTCCTTTTCGGTCAGCGCTTCCGCCGACAGTCCGCCGCCGCGCTTGTTGAGGCCCTTGTTGTTCGACAGCGGGCCGCCAATCAGTACCCGCGAGGTTATGCGTTTGTTTTCAACGCCGGTGACCTCCATCTCGATGCGGCCGTCGTCGAGCACAAGAATGTCGCCGGTGCCGACGTCATTGATCAGTTGTTCGTAATCGATACCGACGCGGGTTTCATCACCCTGTTCCTTGTCCATGTCGGCGTCCAGCACGAATTCCTGTCCCGCTTTCAGGGTGACCTTGTTGTCGCGGAATCGGGCGATGCGCAGCTTCGGTCCTTGCAGATCGGCCAGAAGGGCGACGAAGCGTCCCTGGGCGGAGGCTGATTCCCTTACCCGTCGGGCCCGCTCAATATGCTCTTCGGCGCTCCCGTGAGAGAAGTTCAGTCTGGTGACATCAACCCCTGCAGCAATGATAGCGGCCAGTGACTCCGGGGAGTCCGTAGCGGGGCCAAGGGTGGCGACAATCTTGGTACGCCTGAGCATGATTTGAATGTCCTTCTGCAAAGTCCGTTGTTACTGTATGAACAGCCCGCGGAGTGGCCGCTGCCGGCATTGATTATGGTATCACGTCATGACCTTTTCATGACGGACGAGCCCCGGTCGATGGGCCAGTGATGTAGTAAATGTATCAAGATAGTCGCGATGAATGCACGAGTATGGCGTGAAAGCCACTGAGAAAGAACGTAAAGTTACTTCGCTAGCCAGGATAAACTACTGAGCAGGGAGAATGCCGCATGCACCCCGTGATTGACCAGGTAACACGCAGAATCACTGAGCGCAGCCGAGCCAGTCGTCAGGACTATCTGGGCAGGATGGAGGCATTGAAAGCGCAGTCGCCCCATCGCAGTACGTTGTCTTGTGGCAACCTGGCACACGGGTTCGCCGCCTGCGGCCCGTCCGACAAGAACACGCTGAAGTTCATGAACCAGGCCAATGTGGCCATTGTCTCTGCCTACAACGACATGTTGTCAGCCCACCATCCCTATCACGGGTTTCCGGACATTATTCGCGAAGCCGCCCGGGGCATGGGCTCGGTGGCGCAATTTGCCGGCGGAACGCCAGCCATGTGTGACGGTGTGACCCAGGGCCAGCCGGGTATGGAGCTGAGCCTGTTCTCCCGCGACGTCATTGCAATGAGCACGGCGGTGGCGCTGAGCCACAACATGTTCGATGCCACGCTGTTGCTGGGCATTTGTGACAAGATCGTGCCGGGACTACTGATTGGTTCTCTGAGTTTCGGCTACCTGCCGACGGTGCTGGTGCCCGCCGGGCCGATGCCTTCCGGTTTGCCCAACAAGGAAAAGCAGCGTATCCGCCAGCTGTATGCCGAGGGACGCATTGGCAGGGACGAACTGCTCGAGGCCGAGAGCAAGTCCTACCACAGCCCCGGTACCTGCACGTTCTACGGCACCGCCAACAGCAATCAGTTGTTGGTGGAGGTGATGGGGCTGCATCTGCCCGGGGCGGCCTTCGTCAATCCCGGCACGCCGCTGCGCGATCAGCTGACGCGGGCCGCGACCGAGCAGGTGATTCGTCTGTCACGGCCAAACGGCGGCAAGCTGGGGCTGGGCGACATGGTGGATGAAAAAGCCATTGTGAATGCCCTGGTGGCGTTGCTGGTGACAGGTGGCTCCACCAATCACACCATTCACTGGATCGCGATTGCCCGCGCGGCCGGAATATTGATTGACTGGAACGATTACGCCGAACTCTCGGCGGTGGTCCCCTCCATGACCCGCATTTACCCCAATGGGCAGGAAGATATCAACGCCTTCCATGAAGCGGGCGGCACCCCGTTTCTGATCCGCGAACTGCTGGATGGTGGCTATCTGCACGATGATGTGCAGACCGTGATGGGAGCCGGGCTTGAGGCGTATACCCGCATGCCGTCTCTGGAGAACGAGGAACTGGTGTGGTCTCCCGCGCCGGAGGCCAGTCTCCGCCCGGAGGTGCTCAGTTCCGCCTCTCGGCCCTTCGCAGCCGATGGTGGCCTGAAAGTGCTGGAGGGCAACCTCGGGCGCGGGGTGATCAAGGTGTCGGCGGTGGCTCCCGAGCACCACCGGGTTGAGGCGCCGGCCGTGGTTTTCAATGACCAGAACGACCTGAAGGAAGCGTTCGAGTCCGGGGCGCTGGATCGTGACTGCGTGGTGGTTGTGCGTTACCAGGGCCCGAAAGCCAATGGCATGCCGGAGTTGCACAAGCTCACCCCGTATCTGGGGGTGCTGCAGGACCGGGGTTTCCGCGTGGCGCTGGTGACCGACGGGCGAATGTCCGGGGCATCCGGCAAGGTGCCGGCGGCCATTCACGTGTATCCGGAGGCACTGGATGGAGGCCCGCTGGCGCGGGTACGGGATGGCGATGTGGTGCGCGTCGATGCCGGCAACGGGGAGCTGCAGGTACTGCTGGAAGAACAGGAACTGGCGGCCCGTGAGGTGCGAGTTCCCGATCTGGCACTTCGTCATCAAGGCTACGGTCGAGAGCTGTTTGGCTGGATGCGCCGGTCCGCCAGCAGTCCGGAAGAGGGCGCCGGTTTTTTCTGGAACCACGACGCATGAGCCGCGATGGCTACGCGTTGGTTGGCGATATTGGCGGCACCAATGCCCGCTTCGCACTGGTCAGGCGGGGGCAGGCCGGCCTTGAATCCGTGCAGGTGCGACCGTGCGGTGATTACACTGACCTGACGGGTGCCATCGGTGACTATCTGCATGAGGTGGGCGTTGACGCGGTTACCGAGGCCTGTCTGGCGGTTGCCTCGTCGGATCGCGGCAACCGGGTGCAGCTGACCAACAATCACTTGTGTTTCGATCGCGACGACCTGCGCCGCCGGTTCCAGTGGCGGTCTCTGAAGATCGTTAACGATTTCACAGCCATGGCCCTTGGTGTGCCTCAGGTAGACGCAGCCCGACTGGTTCACGTTTGCGGCGGCCCCGGTGATCCCGGGCGCCCGCGCCTGGTGATGGGCCCGGGAACTGGCCTGGGGGTTTCCGGACTGGTGCCCACAAGGCAGGGCTGGGTGCCGTTGAGGACAGAGGGCGGACATGTTGATTTTGCACCGGTGGATGACACCGAAATCGCCATTCTGCGTCTGCTGACCCTCCGCTACGGTCGGGTATCGGTCGAGCGGATCCTTTGTGGGTCGGGTTTGCTGAACCTGTATCAGGCCCACGCCGACATTCAGGGATTGCCGGCTCCCTTCAAGGCCCCGGAACAGATCACCGAGGCGGCACTGGGCCATGCCGATGCTCTGGCGGAACAGACCTTGCAACACTTTTGCGGGATTCTTGGCCGGGTGGCGGGCAACGCTTCGCTGACGCTTGGCAGCGCCGGCGGAGTTTACCTGTGTGGCGGCATCCTGCCCCGCATCTTGCAGTTTTTTCTCGCAAGCCCGTTCCAGGCCGGTTTTGAAGCCAAGGGCCGGATGACATCCGTGATGGTCTCCACCCCCGTGTACGTGGTCACTGAACCCTGCACCGGCCTCCTGGGGGCGGCGCAGGCGCTGATCAACCCTGAAGTGTAGGCCTGATGAGACTGGCCTTGGCAGGCGGAAAGGTCTACTCTGCACATAAAGAGGCCGGGCCAGAGCACTGGCTCGCCTGCCATCCACCGTAACCGGCAGTTTTACCTCGGCATGGATTTGTTACTTTCCCACTTCGCCCGGTCATTGTCCGGCGCAGAAAATCTCGAACAGCTCGCCCGCCCCATTCTGATGCTGTTACAGCGCATTACCGGCCTGGAATCCACCTATCTCACCATCATCGACGAATCACAGGGGATACAGACCATTCTTTATTCCCAGAACTCGGGGGGCCTGAATATGCCCGAGGGGTTGACGGTTGAATGGTTTGACACGCTGTGCAAGCGCGCAATGGAAGAAGAGACCTTTTTTACCGGTAACGTGTCCGAGGTCTGGGGCGATTCGTCGGCAGCTCGCGAGCTTGGCCTGCAAACCTATCTGACGGTGCCGGTAAAGAAGCTGGATGGCAGTATTTACGGAACCCTGTGCGGTGCCAGCAGCGAGTCGAAAGAGGTGGACCACGAGACCTTCGGTGTACTCAAGCTCTGTTCCGAGTTGATTGCCTACCAGATTGCCCGTGATGCCGCCGCCAAGGCGTCTATTTTGCGAGCCAGTCGTGCCGAGGAAAGGATGGAGTCACTGGCGTTGATCTCGTCAATCGGTGAACTGTGCTTTCGTGCCGAGGACCTGGCTTCCGCGCTTACCGAATCGGCCTCGTTGCTGCAGACACAGGGAGGATGGGATCATGCCGTCCCGTTTGTTCTGCAGGGTGAAAGTCTTCGTGCCGTGCGGGAGCTGGATACGGGCTGGATGACACTGGCCAAAGAGGCGCATGAGCTGGTGCCGTTAACGGATGCCCTGTTCGACAGCGCGCATCCCGATCCGTTTGTCAGTGCCTACGCCGACCCGGCGACACTGGCCGCCGGTATCTCAGAGGTGGATCTGTCCAGCCAGTCGGTGGTTGCACTGGTCAGCGTGGAAGTGCCGGCGGGGCGCAAGGGAGGCATCCTACTGGTGGCCGTTGATTGCGCGGGCGAGTTGGATAATGATGGGCAGGTTGTGATCAGCTGTTCAAATTACCTGTCTTTGTTAGCGGAGCGGGTGGAGTTTCTGACCCAGCTTGAGCGGGCCAACCAGGAGCTGTCGGTTTACGCCCTTCATGATCCCCTGACCGGGCTGGCCAATCGTCGATATCTGGTGGAGGAGCTCGCGCGGATGCTGGCGGCAGCCCAGCGAAATGGGGGCAAAGTCTACGTTGCCTTCATCGATCTTGATGGCTTCAAGCAGATTAATGACCAGCACGGTCACGACGTAGGCGATCAGTTTCTACAAAGCATCGCCGGTTCATTGCGGGGCGCTTCGCGCTCCGGCGATCTGGTCAGCCGATACGGCGGGGACGAATTCGTTGTGCTCTCTTCGACCAGGCCAGAGGATGGTCAATCGGGACTGGAGGCCTTTGCTGACCGGCTACGCTCGGTGACCCGGGGGCGCTTTGACCTGCCCGAAATGGCACTGGATTACGCGGGCCCGAGCATTGGCGCTGTGATCAGCCGCGCGGGTGAGAGTGATCCGGATGCCCTGCTGGCAAGGGCGGATGACGCCATGTACGCGGTCAAGAAGGCCCGCAAAGGCCACATCGCTCAGAGATAATGCACCAGCTGACGTTTGTCGAAACGGTACTGCTGATTGTAGACACCGTTGTCGGCGCGTCGGCCGGCCGCCAGCACCATGACCACCAGCCCCTTGCGTGGCACTTTCAGCAGTTTGCGCACCCGCCAGTCATCGAACCCCTCCATCGGGCATGAATCGAAACCATGGGCCCTCAACGCGAGCATAAGGTTCTGGGCCGCAAGCGCGGTGGACTTCGTGGCCCAGATTTTCATCTCCGACGGTGAGTAGGGGCCGCGTGGAACCGGCCGGGTCAGGCCAACGAACAGCCCCGCGGTTTTCTTGGCGAGTCCGAGCACGCCGAACGGGCCCTGGTTGTAATGAATCGGCGCGATGCGGGTGTAGTATTTTTCGACGATGCCCGGCAACCTGGTCTCCGGCCACTCCTGCAGGGCCTGGCGCGCATGGTCTCGCCAGGTGTCTGGCCGCGCCACAATAGCGATCAGAACCGGGGCGGTTCTGGCGGCGTTCTGGTTAAGGCAGGCATGCGCCAGTTTGCCTCGCAGTTCGGAGGAACGCACCACATAGAACTCCCATGGCTGCAGGTTACTGGAATTCGGGGCCAGCGTGGCCAGTTCCAGGCAGTCATCGAGGACGGCATCGGGGATGGCTTCGTCGGTGAATCGGCGGACGGAGCGTCGGCTGCGCACCACTTTCCTGAATTCGTCGATGGTGGTCTCTGGACTGACGTCGGTCTTGGCGTTCATGGTGCGGGTCCTGTTGCGGGTCGGCAAACGGCTGGTTAAAACCGGGAATGGGTCCTAAGGTTACGACAAACTCCGGGATATGCAATGGCTCATCAGGCGGGAGAGTGGTTCCATGAATGAAACCTTTGCATCGCTGTCATTCGATGAACTGGTGGCACGGGTTCGCCGCTGTACCCTGTGTGCCGAGCACTTGCCGCTGGGGCCGCGACCAGTGGTGCAGCTGAGTGAGACGTCGCGGATTCTGGTGGTGGGTCAGGCGCCAGGTCGCCGCGTTCACGAAACCGGATTACCCTTCAATGACCCCAGTGGCGACCGGTTGCGAAGCTGGATGGGCGTTACCCGCGACACCTTTTATGACGAAAGCGAACTGGCGATTCTGCCTATGGGGTTCTGCTACCCCGGCACCGGCAAATCCGGCGACCTGCCGCCACGGCCGGAATGCGCACCGGCGTGGCGTGAGGCTCTGTTGGCCCGGCTGACCAACATTGAGCTGACGCTGGTAATCGGCCAGTACGCCCACGCCTGGCATCTGCCCGGGGCGAGGCGGTCGGTCACGGATAACGTGCGGAACTGGCGGAGCGTGTGGCCGGTCATGCTGCCGCTGCCTCACCCCAGCCCGCGCAACAACCTCTGGCTGCGGAAAAATCCCTGGTTTGAGCAGCAAATCATTCCGACACTGCAGCGGCGGATTGGGTGCATCCTGCGACCCTGAGCGCGATATAGGACGACAGCTCACGCACCTGCTCATCCGTTGCGTACAGACCCTGCTTGGTTCTCCGCCACAGGATATCGTCGGCTGTCATTGCCCACTCTTCGGCCATCAGGTAGTCCACTTCCCTGCGATAGAGGTTTCCGGTGAAGCACGGCCCCAGGTCGTCGAGGGTGCGGGCCTGGCCAATCACGTTCTGGGTGCGCGTGCCATAGGTCCGCACGTACCGGCTCAGCAAACTCTCGGGGAGCCAGGGCCAGCGGGCTTGGAGCTCTGTGGTCAGTGAGCCGTGGTCGGTGAAATCTCCCCCGGGCAACACCGCCTGTCGCGTCCAGGGCCCACCCGCTGACGGGAAGAACTGACACAGCTTTTCCGTAGCGGCCTCGGCCAGTTTTCGATAGGTGGTGATCTTGCCGCCAAACACCGAAATCAGGGGCGCCTTACCGGCCGCTGCATCCACTTCGAAGGCGTAGTCTCTGCTGGCCTTCTGCGCGGGTTGCTGTTCGTCATCCATCAGCGGGCGGACACCGGAATAGGACCAGACCACATCGTCTTCCGACAGCTGCTTCCGGAAATGGTCATTAACGATGTCGATCAGATAGCGGGTTTCTTCTGGCGAGATCCTTGCCTTCTGAGGGTCTCCCTCATATTCCACGTCGGTGGTGCCGATCAGCGAGAAGGTATCCTCGTAGGGAATCACGAACACGATACGGCCGTCGCCGTTCTGCAGAATATAGGCTTCGGTGCCCTTGTTGAGCCTGGGCACCACAATATGGCTGCCTTTGACCATCCGGATGGCCTTGGGGGAGGGCATCGCCAGGGTTTCACTGAACAGCCGGCTGACCCAGGGGCCAGAGGCGTTGACAATGGTTTTTGCGGTTACCGTGCGGGTCGAGCCATCAACGGTGTTTTCCAGCGTGACGGTCCACAGATTGCTGCCCCGCGACGCACCGACACACTTGGTGCGGGTGAGCACAGTCGCACCACTGGCCTGTGCTTTCAGAGCCGTCAGCACCACCAGCCGCGCGTCGTCCACCCAACCATCGGAATACTCAAACCCGCGGGTAATCTCCGGCTTCAGCGGGCCGCCGCTATCGAAACGGATCGACCGCGAGCCGGGCAGCAGTTCCCGCTTGGCCAGGTGGTCGTACAGAAACAGACCGGCGCGAATCATCCACGCTGGCCGGAGATGAGCCCGGTAGGGCAGCCGGAAACGCATGGGCCACATGATGTGGGGGGAGTTTCTCAGCAGTGATTCGCGCTCGGCCAGCGCCTCCCGCACCAGGCGGAATTCGTAATGCTCCAGGTAGCGCAGACCACCGTGGATGAGCTTGCTGCTGTTGGAGGATGTGGCCGAGGCGAGATCGTTCATCTCGCATAACAGTACGTTCAGTCCGCGACCGGCGGCATCCATCGCAATCCCGGTCCCATTGACGCCGCCGCCCACGACGACAACGTCGTAATCCGTCTGTTCTGCTTTCATGATCTGGTCGTTCCCTGGCACATCCATGCATTGATGGTCTCGAGTATACCCCCGTTGATTGGGGCGAACGACCGGAACCCGCAGGCGAGTGGCCGGAAAGTGACTGCCCGCACATTGCCGCGACGCCTCGTGCCGGTAGCGACCGGTATCAGTGCGCGGCTGATGGCAGATTGATCAGCCTCGCACCAAGGTGGTGCATTGACAACTTCGCTGTGGCGGCAGTGTGCCCGGTTTGAACCCGTGATCGCTGGCCCGGGTCACGATAACCGTGGGGCCCCCGCCGACGGCCCGATGTTTGCAAATGTCCGTTTGACCGGTCCGGTTGCACCAGGTCAGTGCCTGATTCGCAACCGGGATGTACGGAACAGAAGGACAACGCGGCATGACACTGATTAGCGATTCCATGAATCTGACCAGCAAAGAACGAGGCTGGTTACCCTGGTGGGGGACGACGGGCAAACTCCGGATGGGGTGGTCCTGCTTCGTTAACCGCCGGATGTACAGCACCAACGAACAGATCTTCGAAAGCATCGCGCGCACCCGGCGGGAGGCGCTGATTGGCTGGGCCGAGCATAAGTGGTCGTTTCTGCAGTCCCTGGCGGAGCGTATGGATTCGGTCAGTGCAGACAGCCTGGACGATCTTCTCCAGGCTTCGTCCGGCCGCCTGCGGGAAATCTCGGAGCTGCTGGTGGTGAATGACGAGGGCAAGGTGCTCGCCTCCACGGCCGGGCAGCGTGTAGGTACACAGGACCTGCCAGCTATGGCGGTCAAACGTGGCCTGGCCTCTCCGCTCTTGCACGGCCCCTATAAAGATCCGGTTACCCGCCAGTTGGGGCGAACCACGTCCCGCTTTCACGACGATGTCACGCTGATGTTCTACCAGCCGGTGGTGCTGGAAGGCGGCAAGGCGGCGGTGTGTGCGCGGGTGCCCAATGACGTACTCAGCGACCTGATCCAGCGCGAAGCCGGCCATATTTTCGAAGAGTCCGGTGATAATTACCTGTTCATGGTGGAGAGCCGTTTTGATTCTTCCATACTGCCAGGGACCGCGCTGTCACGATCCCGCTTTGAAGATGCCACTTTCAGCCACGGCGACAATCTGAAGGACGGCATCCGCACCGGGTTCGGAACAGTGGGAATCCGCGATCACACCGAATTCGAAATCCGGTTTACCGACCCGGCGACCGGGCAACTGCATCCCGGTGTGCGTGAGACCATTGCCCGGGGTGAAAACCTCTATGTTAAATACCCGGGATACTCGGATTACCGCCACATACCGGTGATCGGCAAGGGTGTGACCTTCCAGATGCCGGGCTCCCCGGACCGCTGGGGCATGATGTGCGAGGGGGACCTGGAAGAGGTTTACCGCCGCCGTTCGGTTTCCTACCGCGTGTCCGTGCGGCTGGCGCTGCTGGTGCTGTTGCTGTGGGGCGTCAATCTGTCCATGGCCTGGAGCGGCGTGCCATTGTGGCTGGAGGGCGCCACCACCGCGCTGGCAGCGTTGCTGATGGTGTGGCTGTTTCGCGCCACCACGGCAAAACCGCTGGCCACCAACCTGGCCACCATGGCCGACGTTATCCGTAACATTGCCGAGGGTGGCGGTAATCTGCGCCAGAGGATGGATCTGTCGCGAATGCGGCGTGACGAAACCGGCGATCTGGCCCGATGGACCAACAGTTTTATCGACAGTCTCGATGGCATGGTGGGCCAGGTCATTTCCCTGGCCCGGGATTCCGGTGTCGCCAGTGAGCATCTGATGGCTCAGAACCGGCTGGCGGATGAGCGCATCCGGGCGGTGTTGACTGACATTTCCGAGATGCTCGAAGGCGCCAACCTGCAGGAAAATGAAATCAGTAATGCCTCGACAACGGCTCAGGAAATGCGGGCAGGCATGGAAGAGGTGGTTACCCGCTCGCGGGAGCAGTTTGCCCGGGTCAGTCAGGAAACTCAGGGTATCCGTGACGTGATTAACCGGTCGGCCGAGAGTATTCGGGCGGCGAACGAGCGCACCGAGGAAATCAGTAAAACGGCGCTGGTGATCAACGATATCGCGGCGCAAACCAATCTGCTGGCGTTGAACGCCGCCATTGAAGCGGCGCGTGCCGGTGAGTCGGGTCGCGGCTTTGCCGTGGTGGCGGATGAGGTGCGCAATTTGGCGGGCAGGACCGCCAGTGCGACCGAAGAGATCGGTGAGCGGTTGCAACGGGTGCAGGAGGAGACGCGCCGCGCCGTCGCCACGATGGAAGACGGCATGTCAGAAATGGAGGCGCGGCTGCAGAAGGCCGAGGCGGCAGCGGATGATAACTCGGCGCTGCACCATATGGTGGAGAAATTGTTCCGGGCCATCACTGGCATTGCCATCACCAACCGCCAGCAAAGCAGCCAGACGTCAGGAGTGGCGGAGAGCGCGGCAGTCATGAACCGGGTAATCGAGGAACTCACCGGCAGTTCCGAGCAGACCCGGGTCGCTGCCCGCAAACTGCAGCGCCTGACCGGCCAGTTCCAGGTTTCAGGTGAGTCTCACCAGGTTCGTTAAGACGGGCGTCGACTGGCCACCAGGGCCAGCAATACACTTACCACAGCCGAGCAAACCAGTGCGCCAAGGAACGGTGCAAGGGTTGGAATGGCGCCGGGGAAGCTGGCGGCGTGAAGCCCTGCGCTCAGCGAACCGGCACTGATCCACCCTGGCAGAATGGCACCCAGCAGGCCGGCGAGGCCGCCGCCAACGGCGGCGATAGTCGACATCCGCTGCCAGAGCCCCATCAGAACCGGGATCACCGCGGTGGCGCATAGCAGGTCCGCGATCAGGAACAGCCTGAGCACAGAGATGCCCTGCAGCGCGACCAGCACCACGGGAATCATCAGTAGTACGGTAAGCCAGCGGGCAGAGGTGAGTGACATCCCGGCTTTTTCAGTCACCGCGAGGGAGGCGAGGGCGTTCTGCAGGGTGTCGACTGACGAGGCCACCAGTGTCAGTGCCAGTACCAGAGCGGGAATGGTCAGCCACGCCGGCGCACCGGCGAGCATGGCGAAGAAGGGTATCGGGGGCGAGCCCAGATCGGTCCCGCTCATGGCGGCGGCAATCCCCAGTGAGCCCACCAGGGCGACAGCGGCAATGGTGATGATGCCGCCGAGAAAGGCGCCTCGCTGCAGTGCAGAGGCGTCCCGCGCGGACCACAGTCGTTGCCAGTAGCCCTGGTGGAACAGATTGGCGGCCGTCACGGCAATCACCAGTGTGAGGGCCACACTCAGCGCACTGCCAACGGGCGTGTTGGCTGCATGCTCAATGCTGATCTCTGGCAGGCGCTGGGTGGCCACCACGCCGACCATCACCAGCAATGCGATCAGCAGGAACGCCTGCCACTGGTCTGTGATCAAGCTGGCGCGGAGACCGCCCCAGGCGGTGTAGATAAGCGTGGCGATGGCAATACCCACCACCACCAGATTGCCGTTAATGGTTGACAGCAGTGAGGTGATGGCACCGATGGCGGTCAGCTCGGCGGTCAGGAAGCAGAGCATATAGAGAACCGAGATAACGGATACGTAACGGCGAACGGCGTTTCCGTAGCAGGCCTGGGCGAATTCACCAATGCTGCGGCCCCGGGGAAGCAAGCGACGAATCGCCGGCCCGCAGGCGGCAAAGACAATGAAGGGCAGGGCGGCGCCAACAGCGTACCCCGCCAATGCCAGCGGGCCCACCAGTGCGCCGACTTCCGGCGGCGCGAACAGAATCCACCCTCCCATGCCGGACGCCAGAAAGCTGAGCCCCAGTGCTGTGGCACCCTGGCTGTTGCGCGCGGTGACGAAATCGTCGAGGCCGCCGTCTGCCAGCCTTGCCCGCACGCCAAGCCAGGTAAACAGTATAAGGGCGACGGCCAGAGCAGCCGCAGTGGTGTAGAACATGGTGGTTCGCTCCGCAGGTGAGAAGTGCGAGATGGTGCCACATTCCGCGGCGGGCGGCGAGAGTGCTGGGCTAGAGTGCTCGTTGGGCAGTTGCGCACCCAATTTGACGAGCATCAAAGCAGAGTCCGGCCTATGATTTACTGTGGGTTCTCAGGAAAAAGAGCCATCACCGATGGCCATGGCGGGAGGCGCATGATGAATAACCGACAATCCGAGTTGGAAACCCTGCGAGCGGATCTGAAAGCCAGGTTGTCACGCTATGAGGCGCATCAGCACCGCGAGGACGGCGCTCTGGAGAAGGATTTCGAAGAGCAGGCGGTGCAGACCCAGAACGACGAAGTGGTGGACTCCCTGGAAACCGAAACGCGCGCGGAGCTGATACAGATTGAACATGCCCTGGAACGCATCCGTCATGGTGTGGGCGAGGAGTGTGAGGGCTGTGGCGAGGAGATTGATCCGCGACGGCTTCAGGTGTTGCCGTACACCACCGTCTGCGTGGCGTGTGCAGAGGACTGAGTGGCACTGACCGAACGGGATAATCGGAAAAAAGGATTGCCCAAGAGTCAGCTGGCGGGCTTGCTACTGGGTCCGGTGTTCCTGTTGCTTACACTGGTGCTGCCGGCCCCGGAGGGTATGAGTGATGCCGGCTGGGCAGCGGCGGGGCTGATGCTGCTGATGGCCACCTGGTGGTCCACAGAGGCGATACCGATTCCGTCCACAGCGCTGCTGCCCATCGTGCTGGTGCCGGCGCTGGGGCTGGGCACGGCTGCCGAAGCGACGGCGCCTTACGCCCATCCGATCATCTTCCTGTTTCTCGGAGGCTTCACCCTGGGGCTGGCGATGCAACGCTGGGACCTTCACCGCAGAATCGCACTGCTGACGTTGAGGTCGGTGGGTGACCAGCCGAAACGCCAGATTGCCGGGTTCATGATCGCCACGGCGTTCCTCAGTATGTGGGTGAGTAACACCGCAACCTCCATCATGATGTTGCCCATCGGTTTGTCGGTGATCGGAATGATGGGCGGCGAGAACTCCGATGGTCAGCGACGATATGCCACGGCGCTGTTGCTGGCGATTGCCTATTCCGCAAGCATCGGCGGCATTGCCACCCTCATTGGCACGCCCCCGAATGCTCTGCTGGCGGCCTATCTCAATGAGAGTCAGGGCATCTCCATCGGGTTTGCCCAGTGGATGCTGATTGGCGTTCCGGTCACCCTCGGGATGCTGGCTTTGACCTGGTGGTGGTTGACCAGAACGGATTTTGGGCTCTCTGGTCAGGGCGACAGCGACGCCCTGATCCGCAGCGAACTTGCGGCCTTGGGCCCATTGAAGAAAGGCGAGAAGCTGGTCGCGGCGGTTTTCGTGACGACAGCGGCCGCGTGGATTTTCCGACCCCTGTTGTCGGGCACGCTGATGCCCTGGCTCAGCGATACCGGGATTGCCATCGCTGCAGCTGTGGCCATGTTCCTGATTCCGGTCAACGCGAAGGAGCGGACGTTCTTGCTGGACTGGGAGACCGCCCGGGGTATTCCCTGGGGGGTGCTGCTGTTGTTCGGTGGCGGCCTTGCCATGGCCGGGGTCATCAGCAGTTCGGGGCTGGCGGAATGGATTGCCGAAAGCCTGAGCGTGGCGGGTCATCTGCCGGTTGTTGTGATGATGGTGCTGGTTGCCGGCGTGATCATATTTCTGACCGAAGTGACCAGTAATACCGCCACTGCCGCGGCGTTCCTGCCGTTACTCGGTGCCCTGGCGATGTCCCAGGACGTTTCACCCCTTCTGCTCACGGTGCCTGCAGCCATTGCCGCCAGTTGTGCGTTCATGATGCCGGTGGCCACTCCACCCAACGCCATTGTATTTTCCAGTGGCCACATGAAAATTCAGGACATGATCCGCGCGGGGTTCGCCCTCAACCTGATGGGCATCGTCGTGGTCACGCTCGCCAGTTACTTTCTGCTCGGGTTGGTCTTCACGCTTTAGAAACCGCTTCTTTCCGCTAAAACCGCGGGACGCCATTGACGTAACCGGCGCTCCGGTCTCGCCTTGAACCAGTTCTCAAAACCATGACGTCAGGCCTCTTCTGCAGCGACAGATTTGAGGCACAGTTATCTTTAAGGCCCAGGGCTTTTCGGTATCTTACCGTAACAACATGTAACGCAAGAACGCGTGCGCAAGACCATGACTAATAATAACAGGGACTTCTTCTGACATGCTGCTGGTGCTGGCCGGATCCATTCTTACTTTCACCATGGTGCAGGAAGCCACCGTGGTGGAGCCGTTCGACCGGGGAGCAGTGGTCATCGAGCAGGACATCGATAGCGGTCCGGTCGAACTTCGGACCGATGTGAGCATCGAGCCGCTGGTTGAGCAGAAATTCCGCAATATCGTCCGTCAGGCCTATGACTACAGCTGTGGCAGCGCCGCACTGACCACCGTTCTGAATCATTATCTGGGGCGAACGCTCAACGAACGTCAGGTGATGGAAGGTCTGCTGCATTACGGCGAAAGTGAGCGAATTGTCCAGCGGCGGGCCTTCTCCATGCTTGATATGAAGCGTCTGGTGACCGCGCTGGGATACCCCTCCGGTGGTTTCCGTGCCTCCATTGAAGATCTGATCGATCTTGATCACCCCGCCATCGTTCCGATTGAGCATGCCGGCTTCAAGCACTTCGTGGTGCTTCGGGCGATCAGGGACGGACGTGTTTATCTGGCGGACCCGGCCGTCGGGAATATTTCCTTCACGCTTGCCCAGTTCGAGGAGAAGTGGGACGACAACGTGCTCTTTATCGTTTTTCCGGGGAGCGACAAGCCACTGGATTACCTCGAGCTCAAGGAAGAGGACCTGCGGTTTGTTGACGACCAGACCATGACCCTGCTGGCCCTTCAACAGGTCCCGGAGTTTCATGAGTCGACGGCCCGGCGTATCCAGAACCTGCTTGAACGCCAGAAAAACAACCCGGATGGCAGTGTCGAGAACACACGCAAGCAGCTTCACTACCGCCGAAATTAATGGCCCGGACGCAACCGCCGGGGATCAGGAATACTACAATTAGAATTAAGGGAGTCAGGATGAATCGTTGGTTCACGCGAGGTTTTATCCTTTGTTCGATAGCCGGTCTGATGCCCGGGATGGCAATCGCCCAGGACGGCAATGTCGATCAGGCGAGGGAAGCGCTGGCAAAGCAGGAAGGGGATGAGGATTCCACCCGTCAGCTGGAGGAAGTGTTCCAGGCTTCGGAGAAGAACTATTCTCTGCAGCAGAAGGGATCCCACGCCCTCAATTACTCCTTCGATTACACCTACACCGCCGACCAGCGCCTGGATTTGGCCATCAGCGATGGCTCGGTGCGCAATCTCGACGTCGTGCCCTCGGCAACCCACAGTTTCACCAACGCCTTTTCCTACGATTACGGCCTGCTGAATAACCTGACCGTGGGTACGCGGGTTCCCCTGGTGGTGAAATACGACACCCAGGACGAACTCAACGTGTCTGATTTCGGGGATATTTCCTTTACCGCACGCTGGCAGCCGTTCGCCTATGTGCCGGGTAAGATGTCCACCACCTTTTTTGGCACCCTGACGTCGAAAACCGGTGTCAGCCCCTACGAGATCGACATCAACGAACAGCTCTCCACCGGCAGCGGCTATTACTCCATCGGTGGGGGCGCCAGCCTGTCCAAGGTTCTGGATCCGGTGGTGGTGTTCGGCTCCGTGAGCGCCACCTATAACGTGACCGAGTCGGGCCTTGAGCAGGTCCGTGGTGCCCGCTTGCTGGAGAAAGTGGAGCCGGGCTTTGGTCTGTCCGGATCAGCCGGTTTTGCCTATTCACTGTCCTACGATATTTCCCTGAGCGTTTCGGCCCAGCTGAGCTACAGCGATGAAACGGTGCTGACGTTCTCCAATGGCGACCAGGCGGTGGCCCAGGACCAGATGACCGGTTTTCTCAGTTTCTCCCTCGGCACCCGGGTGAGCGATACCACCATCGTAAATACCAGTCTGGGTGTTGGTCTGACCGAGGACGCTCCGGACTTCTCTCTGGGAGTGTCTCTGCCCATTAATTTCTCCGGCCTCAAAGAGTGATTGGAGCCGCTGACGTTTTACGGGAAGGGAAGACTCCATGGGAATGACCAGCCACAAGAAGCAGATTCTCGGGGCCGTGATCGCCGCGACCATCTCGTGTGGTGCCGAGGCCCAGCTCGCGCAGAACCTGACGATCCATCCTAAGGCTCTGGCACTTGGTAACGCGGTGACCGCTGATCCCCCCGGGATTATGGCGATCCATTACAACCCGGCGGGCCTGACCAAACTGGAAGGGCGTCAGCTTGAGGTAAACCTGATGAGCGTTTACCTCGACATCGACGCCGATTTCTACGCCGATGAAGATTACGAGATCTTTGGTATCAAGGGCCTGGAAACCGACCCGCTGACTGGTAAGCAGCGGGATCCGGTTGCCAACAAGCACAGTCACACCAACAACGTGGCTCTGTATGTGCCGGGATACGGTATCCTGCGCGCGCCCCCCGGCCCGGCCGTTGCGCCTTCCGCCGGTATCAGCATCAACCCTCCGGGCTCCAAGTTGACCTTCGGCAACGCCTTTTACCTGCCTTTGGCGGCGGGCTTCTACCGCGATAAAGATGATCCGGGCCGCTACATGCCGCAGGCGACTGCGCTGCAGAGAACCACATACCTTTCGCCGACCGTTGGTTATGAAATCAACGACGAGTGGTCGGTCGGGGCCGGTATCCATTTGTCCCATATGGGGATCGCGGCGGATCAGTACATGCGCGCGCCCAACATGCTGCTGGGGGTGGCCGAGGTCCTGCAGGACGCCTTTAACTGTGAGAGCGGCGATGAACCGCTGCAGCCCTGGCTCGCTCTGTGTGGCGGTAACGTGGGGCCCTGGGATGATATCGGTGCACTGAGTATCAATGTTCAGGAAACTCTGTCACCCACCTATACCCTCGGTGTGATGTGGGAGCCCACCGACTGGTTCACCTGGGGCGCGAGCTACACCTCGGAAGCCGACATGAACCTGAAGGGCACTTTCGAGATCGAGTACACCGACGACTGGTCGGGCTTCTGGCAAAGCGTGAACGGTTCCGTGCTGGGTGCGATCACATCCGCCATTCTCAGCCTGCCATCCGGTGCGCCCAGGGAAGCCGGCAACGTCAGCATGGATCTGGTCTATCCGCAGCATTTCCAGACCGGCATCAGCGTGGACGTACATGAAAAGCTGACCGTGAATGTGGACGTGGGCTGGACCGATTACAAACAGTGGGATGCCTTTGTGTTCCGGTTCGACCGTAACCTCGAATTTCTTAATGCGGCCCGGATTCTGTCGCCGGACAACGCCACGCCCAGCACTCTGCGGTTGCCGCTGGGCTTTACCGATCAGTGGAACTGGGCCTTCGGCCTGGAGTTCCATGCCTCGTCACGGCTTGATCTCAGGGCCGGCGTGGAGATTCGCGACTCGGTGATTCCGGACGATCAGCGCTCGATCATGGCCCCGTTTGGCGGCGCCAACCTCTACAGTGTCGGTATGGGGTATAAGTGGGATAAGGACACTGAGATCGATATGAACCTCAGCTACCTGCAATCCATTGAAACCGTTCCCGCCAATGGCAGTTGTAACCTGAACTGTGACAATATAACGAACATCATCTACAACCCATACGCCGGGCTGGACGTAAAGACCTCGCTGAGGGTGGTGATGGCCGGGCTCAGTTTCCGGACCAAATTCTGAGGTCACGACGCGACCGGATTGCGTCAGTCAGGTAGTGAATGCATATGCGGAGCAAGCGATTCGGAAGCCAGGTTGTATTGCTGGCGCTGTCAGGGAGTCTGCTGGTAGGGTGCCAGAGCGCCGGTGGCCCGTCTTCCGGAACGCAGGAATACTTTACCTGGGTGGATGACCAGGGGCGTGTGCAGCAGTCGCCAATCATCCGCGAGCCGGAAGAGGCGGCGCGGGAGGAGACGGCCTCTGCCGAGAGCAACGACGGCGTGCCTGCCGGAACCGTTGCGTCGTCGGCGCAATCCGGTTCGCCCACGGAACAGGCGGCGGATTCGGAGTTCAACCTCGAAAACTATCCCGATGGTGACCAGCTTGAGCGGGATGGTTACATCCGTCCGGGCGAACCCCAGCCCTATTTCAGTTGGCGCGATGCCGAAGGAAACATACGGGTCAGTTATTACCAGCCCGATACCCGTTCCGCCGTGGAAAAGGGTCGTATAAAGCCTCCTGTCCAGCTGACCCCGGCCAGTATCTACCAGCAGGGGGGCGTGGCGGAGCCAGAAGCCTCTCGCGAGGGTGGCGACCCCGACGCGTTTGCCGTTCTGGGTATTGAGCAAGCGGAGCAGAGCTACCTTGAGCAATGGGCGGCGCGCTGTTGTACCGAACTGGAAACCGGCGCTGTTGAACAAAGGCACAGTGGGCGTGAATTCGGTCTGACACTCGACGAGGCGTCGCCCGTTCATCGTTTCGCCTCCGGTGACAGCCCATATGTGCTGGTGCAGTTGCCAGCAGGCGAGACCGAAACAGGGTTTATTTTGAGGTTGCGATCATTTGCCAGGGACGGGCTCTTCGTGCCCTCGGTGGCGTTCCTCGATCGTGACATGCGCCCGGCGCGGATCGTGACGGATCTGGTGGCCGAATTTACCCCGGAGAGTTGGCACCGTCGTGGGTTCCTCGAGGCGTTCATACCGGTTTTTCCCGAGCATGGCGAACGCTGGCTGGTGATTTTTACCCGGGACGAAGACGTCCGGGGGCAGACCGTGATTGAAGATGAGCGGGGCCCCCGGGCGATTTCTCATGTTACCCGGGGGGAGTTGAGCCTGACCGAGCTCGACGAGCGTTGATCTCAGTCCTCGGGCTGTTGCAGGTCCAGCCACTGCTGTGACAGCCAGTAGTATCGCCCGTCACCGGCAGGGTGTGTGCAGTTATAGCGAAACCGGCGGCTGTCGAAACCGTCGGGAGCCTGGATGCGCACGATGCCGTTGTCCCCTTCTTCGATCTCGATGCGACCCTGACCGGAGGCGAAACAGCTTAATTGGCTGACGTTGAGGGTCTCCGGCAGTTTGAATTCGAGTGTTGGCGGGTTGTCAGCCGAGACCCCGGTTGGTAAGTCGTTTGCGTTCACCGGGAGTGCCTTGCTCAGCAATTTGTCTTTCAGGCTGCCCAGCTGGCCGTAGGCATTGGCCATCGGGAAGCGGGGCAGGCGGGTTTTGCCGGAGGTGGCTCCCACGGCTCCGGACTGCTGGCCATAGCCAATCCAGTTCCTTGTCGAGAGCTTCTCTTCCAATGCGGCATCGAATTCGCCATAGGGGTAAGCAAACATCGGCACATCGATGCCAAGGCGGTCCTGCAGGATCGCCTGAGCACGGTCAAGGCTGTTGTCGGCACGTTGCTCCCAGTCGGCCTGGCTTTCGTCGATTCGGCGGGCGAGGTGGCCATGGTCATGGCTGTGATTCGCAATGGTCACCAGTTCACTCTGGTTCAGCTCTTTGAGTTGATCCCAGGTCATGTATCCCTTGCCGCCAACGGCATCGGTATTCACGAAGATGGTGTAGGGATAGCCCCGTTGCTCGAGCATGGGCGCTGCCTGTTGATACACCGACTCGTAGGCATCGTCGAAGGTAATGGCGACCTGTTGGCGGGTGGCGAGCTCCCCGTTCAACGCCGCTTCCGTGGCCGCCTGCAAGGCCACCACCTCCAGTCCCTCGCTGGCAATCATTTCCAGCTGGCCCTCGAACAGGGAGATTGAGGTGCTGGTTGCCGGTGGGGTAGCGTCACTGATGTGATGGTACTGAAGTACGACCAGATCCGCTCGCGCGCTGAGCGCCGCGACGGCACACAACAGTGCGGATGCAACACGTAAGGTTTGCCTTGCCATCAATGGGTCCTCGATCTGTTTATTGATAATGCGCCTTGAGTACGGCGAACGCCTGATTCAGGTTCTGAATGCCTTGGGTGTCGCCCCCGCGGTCGGGGTGGGCTCGCATGACCGCTCGTCTGAACCGCTGTTTCACCACGCTGAAACTGTCAGGAATTTTCTCCAGTCCCAATACGTTTGCCGCCTCGTGGACCTCCTGTGTTTCGGGGCGACGATGCTGCCGGCCATTCCAGAAATCGTCCATCATCGACTGGATGTGTTCGTCAGACAGCTGGTACTGAGACAGATCCAGATAAAAGGTGCGCAGTTCGTCAACCTCGCCCGCCAGCCCCGCGCCGGCCACCACGGCGCAGTTTTGGAGACGCAGGCTCAAGGGAGAGATGCTGACGGTCTCTCCCTGGCCGGCAAGCTGATCTCGCAGGCGGTACAGGGTATGGAAGAGCAGAAAATGCACCGGATAGAGCTTCTCGGGTTCACCGAATGCCACGTCGCCGATCAGCTCCCAGGGTTGCCCCTGCAGGCGCTTGATGAGGGCAAGTTCGCTCATACCCTCCGGGCATTGTCGCAGTTCGTGCTCTACTGCCACCAGCAGGTGCTGGATGTGGAGATCCAGCACTGGATTGCCGTCTGTCTGTGCAGGGTCCGGGTGTCCGGTCTGGGCCCGGCCCGTGTGAATGGGTTTTTTCATGTCGCCATGTTAGGGGACTGTGATCGGTTAGGAAAGGGTGTTGAGCCTGCCGAGCCCGCCCAGAAACAGTGTTGACGCGAAATGAGCAGCTGCCTCTGCTTCCTGCTCGCCATTGTCGGGCGCGGCGTGGGCCCGTCGGGCAACACGCAGGCTCATTTCATAAGCGGCGCCAAAAAACGCGGCGCACAGGTAGTCCTGATCAACGTTCGGCAGCAAGCCCCTGTCCACGGCATCCCGCACGTCTTCTTCCAGCGAAAGCATTGCCAGCCCAAGAATGTCCGAGCCAAACAGTTCGCGAATAGCGTGGTCATTACGGTGGGCGAGTTCGTACACCAGCGGATCGTTTGCGGTGGCACGAAACAGCGCCAGGTAAGCAGACTGGATAAAGTCTTCCCCGGTACCGGCGGTCTTGCGGTAGTGGGTCAGGTTGAGATTGAGATGGTTCAGGAAATCGGTGAGCAGGGCCGCAAAGATGTCCTGCTTGCTCGAGAAGTAGTTGTAGAAGGTTCCGGCGGCAAGGCCGGTTTTTCTCACGATATCGCGGATCGTTGAGTTGTCGTAGCCTTTCTCCCGGAAGCATTCCCGGGCGGCTACCAGAATGGCGTTGCGGTTGCGTATCCGGTTGGATTCCCGCTTGCCCAGAGCCTCATCCGTGTGCTGTAACATATCCATGTCGCTATCCTGTCCCTGCGTGTTTCTCACGCGTATAATCCTGTGCCCACCAATCCTGTGAACGTAGTGTTTTTATGTCCGATGCATTGACCGCCAATCCAGCCTTCTCTCAGCCTTCCGATTCACCGGCATCCGATGCCGATCGCAAGAAGAAGCTGGAACTTAACAAACTGCAGAAGCGTCTGCGCCGCGAAGTAGGTCAGGCCATTGCCGATTATTCGATGATTGAAGCCGGTGACAAGGTCATGTGCTGCCTCAGTGGCGGCAAGGATTCCTACGCCATGCTGGATATCCTGCTGAATCTCCAGAAGAGTGCGCCGGTATCCTTCGAGCTGATTGCTGTGAACCTTGACCAGAAACAGCCCGGCTTTCCTGAAGAGGTACTCCCCCGTTACCTGGAAACCATGGGGATCGAGTACCACATCATCGAAAAGGACACCTACAGTATTGTTAAGGAAAAAGTGCCGGAAGGGAAGACCACCTGTGGTCTTTGTTCGCGCCTACGTCGTGGAATTCTCTATAATTTTGCGGAAGAGCACGGTGTCACCAAGATTGCCCTCGGTCATCACCGGGACGACCTGCTGGAAACCCTGTTCCTGAACATGTTCTACGGCGGCAAGCTCAAGTCCATGCCGCCGGTGCTGCACAGCGATGACGGGCGCAACACGGTCATCCGGCCGCTGGCGTTCAGCCGCGAAAAAGACATTGCCCGTTACGCCGCGCTGCGGGAATTCCCGATCATTCCGTGCAATCTCTGTGGGTCCCAGGAAAATCTGCAGCGCCAGGTCATCAAGGAGATGTTTCAGTCCTGGGACAAACAGCACCCCGGCCGGCTGGAAACCATGTTCAGGGCACTGCGCAATGTCGAGCCGTCGCATCTGGCCGACAACGCGCTTTATGATTTCCGAGAGGGCAAGCGCATCGGCGGTGCGTCGGCATCGTCTGTCGAAATGTCGGAACCGGAATCAGTAGAGTTTGGACGCCTGGACGTTCTCAATATCTGACGGGCTCAGCCGGGGTGTCCGCCATGGAGCACCAGGCTGAGGGGCAGGGTCCAGAGGCCGAAGGCAATCAGCAGGATGCCGGTCAGCTGCCGGATGCGTTTTTGCCCCTGAAGTTTGCGTACCCAGGTTGCCGCGTACCCGGTGGCCAGCATCGAAGGCAGCGTGCCCAGGCCGAAAAAAGCCATGGTTGCTGCGGCGCTGCCCACTGAAGGTTGAAGCGCGGCCCAGCCAAGCGTGCTGTAGACCAGACCACAGGGCAGCCAGCCCCACAACCCGCCCAGCGCAACGGCCTGCCAGCCGTTGCGAACCGGCAGGAAGCGCCGGGTCAGGGGCGACAGTCTCGCCCACACCGGTGCACCGATGCGCTCGATATGCCGGATACCCTGCCACCACTGCGCCATGGACAGTCCCATCAGGATCAACAGAATACCCGCCAGAGTGCGTAAAACCGGGGCCAGCTCGTTCCATTGCGCGGCGGCGCTGGTGCTGAGCACCGCCACCAGTGTGGCGATCAGCGTATAGCTGCCGATACGGCCGCCATTGAAGGCGAGCAGCATGAGGGTCTGGCGAATTCGAAATCCCCTGCCCACCGGCAGCGCCATTGACAGCGATGCACTGATGCCACCGCACATGCCCAGGCAGTGAGTGCTGCCCAGCAAGCCAATCAGAAACGCACTGGAATAACTGAGGTAGAGGCCGTCGGTCATCAGTGCCGGGGGTTCTCATCGGTGTCGGTCGGAGTGTCGTCGCGTTCGCGCTCGGCGCTGGTTTTGGCGTCGTCCGGGATCATGTCCTTGTCGTCGTCAAACAGTATGCGGTGGGCCGGGCCTTCGAGATCATCGTATTGGCCGTTCTTGACTGCCCAGGAGAACAGCACGACGCCCAATGCCACGAGAATCAGCATGACTGGGACCAGGATCATTACAATTTGCACGGTGAACCTCGGAAAACAAAGGGTGACGCTTCTACGGTATCAGGAGGTGGTTGGTGCGCCAACCATCCGCGAATCCGGTTGGCGAGCCGTGCGTTCCCGGCCCAGCCGGAGCGCATTCAGCACCACCACCAGAGAGCTCAACGACATGCCGATGGCCGCGAGCCATGGAGGCACCATGCCTGCGGCCGCCAGTGGTAAGGCCAGCACATTGTAACCCAATGCCCAGGCCATGTTCTGGCGGATAATGCGGCGCGTCAGGCGGCTGGCTTCCATGGCGTTCACCAGTTGGATCAGTTGTCCATTGAGCAACACGGCATCGGCTTTCAGTTGGGTCAGGTCGGCAGCGGTGCCCATGGCGACGGAAACGCCGGCTCCGGCCATGGATGGCAAATCGTTGAGGCCGTCCCCGACCATCATGATTTTGTGCCCGTCTGCCGTCAGCTTTTCCAGCACGCCGAGCTTTTGCTCCGGGGACGCCTGGCCGATCGCCTCATCAATACCGAGCTGGCGGGCTATCTGCTCCACGTGACCGGACCGGTCACCGCTGAGCAGCAGCGTTCGGATGCCTGCGGCACGGAGCCGGTCAATGGTTTCGCGGGCATCCGCCCGCGGCTCGTCATCCAGCGTGAAACGGGCCAGCCATTCCTTGTCGGAGGCCAGCCAGATTTCCATGCCGGACCCGCGGGGCAGGTCGGGCGGGATGGCGTGGGTATGTTGCTGTATGAATTCGCTGTGGCCGATAAACACCGGTGTGCCGTTCCACTGGCCGGACAATCCGCCGCCAAGATGATTGGTGACGGCGGACACGGTGTGTCCGGCGCCGCCGTGAAATACCCGCGCGATCGGGTGCTCGGAGTGTCGCTCCAGGCCCGTGGCGAGCCGGCGGCAGTCACTTGCATCCATAGAGCCGGTGACGTCGGTGGCAATCAGGCTCAATTCGCCACGGGTGAGGGTGCCGGTCTTGTCAAAAATGACTGTATCCACATCGTTCAGGGACTCCAGGGTGTGTCCGCGGGTCGGCAGGAACCCCAAGCGACGCAGTCTGACGGTTGCGGAGGTGATGGCGGTCGGCGTTGCCAACGACAGCGCGCAGGGACAGGTCACCACCAGAACCGACAGGGTGATATCGAAAGCGTTGTCGGCGCCCGCCAGCCACCAGCCCACCCAGACCAGGGGGGTCAGAATCAGCACCCGACTGACAAATGTGCCGGCAATCCTGTCGGCCATTCGGGCCACCGGGGGCTTGTCGGCCTGCACCCGGTCAAGGATGCGCAGAATTCCGGACAGGCGGGTCTGGGCGCCGGCGCGGATGACACGGATCTCGAGTGGATTTTCGCCGTTTACACTGCCGGCATGCACCCGGTCCCCGGGATGCCGGGTTTCCGGAAGGTACTCGCCGGTCAGGGCCGCCTCATTGAGGGTGGACTGGCCGCTAACAATGACACCATCGGCCGGGAGAGTCTCACCGGGGCGCACCCGTACGGTGTCGCCGGTGCGCAGGTCGTGGGTCGCCACCACGTCGGTGTCTCCGCCTTCGACCCGGGTGGCCACCCCGGGCTGGAAGCCGGCCAGAGCGTTGCCGGTGAGTCCGGCGCGGTATCTGGCCTGCATCTCGATGTAACGCCCCAGAAGCAGAAAAAAGGTGAACATGCACACCGATTCAAAATAGACTTCGTCGCCGCCAGCTACGGTCACCCAGGCGCTGGCGGTGTAGGCAAGGCCGATGGCGATGGCAACCGGAACGTCCATGGTCAGGTGGCGACTGCGCAGATCCCGCAGGGCATTGCGAAAGAAGGGGCGGGCGCTGAACAGCACCACCGGTGTCGCAACCAGCAGGCTGAACCAGCGAAAAAACGCAATAAAATCTGCGGACAGGTCACTGACCAGCTCGAAGTACAGGGGGAAGGCCAGCATCATGCTCTGAACCATGCCGATTCCCGCGACAGCAAGCCGAATCAGGGTGGTGCGATGTTCGGCCTTCAGGGCCTGCTCTGCGTCATCCGCCTGATAGGGGCGGGCGCGGTAGCCCAGTTCGTGGATGGCAATGAGCAGGTCACTGAGTCGGCTCTTCTCGGGAGACCATGCCAGTCGAGCCCTTTGGGTACTGTGATTGACGGAGAACGCCAGCACACCCGGCTGCTTCGCCATGTGATGTTCGAGCAACCAGATGCAGGCAGCGCAGGTGATGCCTTCGATCAATAATTCCGCTTCCTCGCCCCCTTTGGTGGGAACCACGAACGATTTCTGAACGAGGGGGTGATCCAGTTCCCGGATACGGCTGAGCTCAGTGGCGGTCAGCTGTTTTGGCGTCACCGCAGGTTCGGTACGGTATTGGTAAAAGCCGCCCAGCCCTTCGGCGCGGATCGTCTCACACACCGCCTGGCAGCCCCGGCAGCAAAAGTACCGGCGTTCGCCGTCAAGCTCCAGCGTAATTGGTGGTTCGCCGTCCGCCGGTTCACCGCAGTGGAAACAGGGCCGTGTGGTCACTTTTTCAGCGGCTGGCCGCGCCGATCTGGATGGCGTTATCCGACGGCAGTGAGGTTTCCCCTTTCAGGCGCCAGTCGTTCTCAGGACTGCGCAGGTCGAAATACCAGCGGCCACTGACATCCTGGTTGAGAGTGGCTCGGTAGGTGTTCTCTCCGGTCCGCGTGAACTGAACGGTCTGGTCCTTTTCCGCAATCGTCGGATGAAACAGGTTCAGGATCAGGTAGGGGTATTGCGCCTGCCCCTCGCTGCTGGACAGGGTAAGCCGGATATCCCGTCCGGAAAAGGCAAACTCGCCCTGAAGTCCCAGTGCCTTCGCCTTCTGGTCACGGGCGATCTGCATGTTGATGCCGCGGCCTTCTTTGGAATAGTCATCCGTTACCATGGCGTTTTCAGTGTTCATGGCCACGGTAATGGCGATGGTGCACCAGGTAATTGAAGCCAGCGGAAAGGCCAGCAGGAACCACAGCCAGGGCTGACGATACCAGGGTTTTACAGCTTCTTCGGTCATAACAGCAATCTCTTGAACAGGGTGGCGCCGCGTAGCCAACGGGCTAGCGGGTAGGACCGACAAAACGGCTTTCAGTTTCAATAATCAGTGACTCGTCGGTTTCTGACCGGATCTCGAATCGGATGGTGTTGTTACTTTCGGTGATCACCTCGGGCGATACATCCACCACCGTGGGCAGTGCACGATTCTCTCCGCTACCGACAGTGACCCGGGTATCGGTCAGGACCCGGATATCCTCCATGCCGGAAACAGAAATGGTGAAGGTCTGGGGCACTTCCGTCATGTTGGCAATTTTCAGAGTGTACGTATTCTCGACCCGGCCTTCTCCGTTGAAGTTGAACAGGGCCCCACGGTCCCTCAGTACGTCCAGTTGCGCCGGCACACGAGTGGCAAGCACAAAAACGATGGCGCCAATCATCAAGGCCAGCACGGCACCGTATCCGAACGTGCGGGGCCGCAGCAGTTTGGACGGTTTGCCCTCCAGCTCGTTTTCCGTGGTGTAACGGATCAGCCCTCGGGGATAGTCCATTTTGTCCATGATTTCGTCGCAGGCATCGATGCACAGCGCGCAGCCAATACACTCGTATTGCAGACCGTCGCGAATATCAATGCCGGTGGGGCAGACCTGCACACATTGACCGCAATCGATGCAGTCTCCCAGGCCCAGTTCGCCAGGATCGGCATCCTTCCGACGTCCGCCACGGGGTTCACCACGGTTGGGGTCGTAGGACACCACCCGGGTGTTGGGATCGAACATGACTGACTGGAAACGGGCATACGGACACATGTAAAGGCATACCTGCTCACGCATCCAGCCGGCATTGAGGTAGGTGGCGACGGTGAAGAAGCCCACCCAGAAGTAGGCCCAGCCATTTGCCTGGAAGGTAAACAGGTCGGCGATCAGCTCACGGATCGGGTAAAAGTAGCCGACAAAGGTCAGGCCGGTGGCGAGAGCAATCAGCAGCCAGGCCGTGTGCTTGAGCGACTTCTTGATCACTTTACCCGAAGACCGCGGGGCCTTGTCGAGCTTCATACGCTGGTTACGGCTGCCTTCGATGCGCTCTTCGACCCACATGAAAATAAAGGTCCAGACCGTCTGTGGGCAGGTGTAGCCGCACCACACCCGGCCAAAGAGCGTGGTAATGAAGAACAGCCCAAAGGCACTGATAATCAGTAGTCCGGAGAGCAGGAAAAAATCTTTCGGGTAGAAGGTGACGCCGTAGAGGTGGAACTCCCGGGCGGGCAGGTCGAAATGAATCAGCGGCTGGCCATCGAGGGTCAGCCAGACGAACAGGAAGTACATGCCCATCAGCACCAGCAGGCTGACATTGCGGATGCGCTGAAAGAAGCCCTTGACCTCTTTCACGTAGATCTTTTTACGGCTGGCGTATAGCTCGACGGTTCCGGATTTTTTCTTGTTGTCGGAGGCGTCAGAGGATGGGTCAATCTGTCTGACCGGAATCTCACTGCTCATCGTTACCTCCCGATGAAAGTAGCCCCTGAGGGTGCTCAGCGGCTTCAGATCTTCTCAAGCCTGTGCCCGCGATGCAGACACAGGGGTGAGCAGACCTGGCCGGAACCGGGGTTCCGGCCGAATACTCAATTGGACAGGCTGTAAACGTAAGCCGCCAGGATCTGAATCTGGTCGTCGGAAAGACGGCCGCCCTGTGCCGGCATCTGGTTCTGGCGGCCATTGACCACCGTTTCACGGATCCAGTCGTAGGTGGAGCCGTACAACCAGATATTGTCGGTCAGGTTGGGCGCGCCCATGCCCTGATTGCCTTTGCCGTCCGTCCCATGACAACCGGCGCAGGCCTGGGCAAATACCGCCTCACCGGCTTCGGCCGCCTCCGCGCTCTTCTCGCGGTCGCTGAAAGAGAGAACGTAGTTTACGACCTGATCAACCTGAGTGTTGTTCATATTCGGCATGAAACCTTTGGCAGGCATGTTGCCGTTACGACCTTCGTGCAGCGTTGTCAGGATATTGTCCGGTTCACCGCCATACAGCCAGTCGTTGTCGGTCAGGTTGGGGAAGCCCAGGGAGCCACGCCCCGCGGAACCGTGACACACCGCGCAGTTGTTGGCGAACAGGCGCTGGCCCATTTTCATCGCATCTTCGTTGTCCGCCAGCGCCGGCACTGGCGTATCGCCGTAACGGGCGTAAAGCTCGCTGTAGCGGGCATCCGCCTGTTGCATCTCGGTTTCCCACTGGTTGGTGGAACTCCAGCCGAGCAGCCCCTGGAAGTTGCCCAGGCCCGGATACAGCGCCAGGTAGCCCAGTGAAAACACGCAGGTGCCGATGAACAGATAGAACCACCACTTGGGCAGTGGGTTGTCATACTCTTCAATGCCATCGAAGGAATGGCCAGTTGTCCGGTCTGTTTCGGTGTCGGTGGTCTGACTCTTGCGCGTTGCCATCAGCAACCACCAGCACCCGAAAATAGTACCGAGCACGATCACGCTGATCCAGATGCTCCAGAAGGTACTCATTGCTTTTTCTCCGTTTTTTCCTGTTCAAGAGTACGCTTTTCCACCTCGTCATCGTCGAAGGGCAGGTGGGCCGCCTCGTCGTTCGGCTTCTTGCGGTGGGCGCTGTACGCCCACCAGACGATGCCGAGGAACATGGCCATGACAAGAAGGGTGTGAATGCCGCGTAACTCGTTCAAATCCATGGGGATCACCGTTTCTCAGAAATCACTGTGCCCAGCTGTTGCAGGTAGGCCACCAGCGCTTCGATCTCGAACTTGCCTTCCACCGCGCTGGCTGCCTCGGCAATCTGCTCGTCGGTGTAGGGCACGCCCAGCGTTTGCAGTGTCTTCATCTTCGCTTCAGTGTCGGTGTGGTCGACGCGATCCTCGAACAGCCAGGGGAAGGCTGGCATGTTGGATTCGGGAACCACGCTGCGCGGGTCATAAAGGTGCTGACGCTGCCAGGCATCGGAGTACCGGCCGCCCACACGGGCCAGATCCGGCCCGGTACGCTTGGAGCCCCACAGGAACGGGCGGTCGTAAACGAACTCGCCCGCCACGGAGTAGTGACCGTAGCGTTCGGTTTCCGCCCGGAACGGACGGATCTGCTGTGTGTGACACACGTGGCAGCCTTCGCGGATGTAAATGTCTCGACCTTCCAGTTCCAGCGCCGACAGCGGCTCAAGCCCTTCAATGGGCTCGTTGGTCTGCTTACTGAAGAACAGAGGCACGACTTCGGCCAGGAAACCGCCACTGATGGTGAGGATGATCAGCACGATCATCAGACCAAGGTTCTTTTCTACAATTTCGTGTTTCATCTTGAAGGTCTCCCGTTACGCCGGCTGAACGGCCGCGTTGTCCAGAGCGACGGCGTCTTTCTGGCGAACGGTCATATAAGTGTTGTAGGCCATGACCAGCATGCCGGAGAGGAAAATCGCGCCGCCGATGAAGCGGACAAGGTAGCCCGGCCAGGACGCTTCCAGGGCCTCAACAAAGCTGTAGGTCAGGGTGCCGTCCTGGTTCACGGCGCGCCACATCAGGCCCTGCATGATGCCATTGACCCACATGGCCACGATGTAAAGCACGGTGCCGACCGTCGCCAGCCAGAAGTGCACGTTGATCAGGCCGGTGCTGTACATGGCCGGCACGCCCCACAGCTTGGGAATCAGGTGATAGACGGCGCCGATACTGATCATCGCTACCCAGCCCAGGGCACCGGAGTGCACGTGGCCAATGGTCCAGTCGGTGTTGTGGGACAGCGCGTTGACGGTTTTGATCGCCATCATCGGGCCTTCAAAGGTAGACATGCCGTAGAACGACAGGGAAACCACCAGAAAGCGCAGGATCGGATCGGTGCGCAGTTTGTGCCACGCTCCGGACAGCGTCATCATGCCGTTGATCATGCCGCCCCAGGACGGTGCCAGCAGGATCAGGGACATCACCATGCCAGCTGTCTGGGCCCAGTCGGGCAGCGCGCTGTAGTGCAGGTGGTGGCCGCCAGCCCACACGTAGGTCGCAATCAGCGCCCAGAAGTGAACGATGGACAGGCGGTAGGAGTAAACCGGACGGTTGGCCTGCTTGGGAACGAAGTAGTACATCATGCCCAGGAAGCCGGCGGTCAGGAAGAAGCCCACGGCGTTGTGGCCGTACCACCATTGCATCATGGCGTCGGTGACACCAGCGTAGGCGGAGTAGGATTTGAACGCGGTGGCGGGCAGTGCCAGATTGTTACCGATGTGCAGCGCCGCAACGGTGAGGATAAAGCCCCCGTAGAACCAGTTGGCAACGTAAATGTGCGGGGTGCTGCGCTTGGTGATGGTGCCGAAGAACACCAGTGCGTAAGTGATCCAGACCAGCGCAATCAGGATGTCGATCGGCCATTCCAGCTCGGCGTATTCCTTCGTTGAGGTAAGCCCCATTGGCAGGGTAATAATGGCGGCGACCATAACCGCTTGCCAGCCCCAGAAGGTGAAGGCGGCAAGGCTATCGGAGATCAGGCGCGCCTGACAGGTGCGCTGTACCACGTAATAAGAGGTGGCGAACAGAGCGGAACCGCCAAACCCGAAGATTACCAGGTTCGTGTGCAGAGGTCTGAGCCGACCAAAGTGAGTCCAGGGTAAGTCCAGGTTCATTGAGGGCCAGACAAGTTGCGATGCAATCAGCACGCCCATGCCCATGCCAACAATGCCCCAGACCAACGTCATGATGGCGAACTGCCGCACCACCTTGTAGTTGTATGTCAGGTTTGCATTTACTGTGCTCATAGCCTTACCAATGGGTTCAGAGTGGGGAATTATGCGGGCGCAAGTATGGAGAAACCATTAGCGCTTTGCAATGACTCAGGTCAACTCCTGATATCCGTCAAATACGCCCAAATCAGCAGCATGCAGCGCTTATTCACGGTTGGTTTTACCGGTACGGCAAGCACCATTATACTGGCCGGAATTTGCTATCCGACCCCTCCATAGTAGAAGTACATACTGCATAGGTGAAATGAATGGCGATTTTTACCACCCACGGTGGCGAGCCGGATGGTCCGGTGCTGCTGCTGGCCCACGGTGCGGGCGCGCCAGCGGATTCCCCGTTCATGGAGGAGATGGCCGAATGCCTCGCCAGGCAGGGCATCACCTCGGTTCGTTTCGAATTTCCCTACATGGTGAAGCGCCGGGAGGATGGCAGAAAGCGCCCGCCAGATCGGCAGCCGGCGCTGCTGCAGAGTTTCGAGCAGGTGTTGACGGAGATTTCCTCAACGCTGGGTGAGGGACGTCCGGTATTTATCGGCGGCAAGTCAATGGGTGGGCGGATGGCCAGTTTGCTGGCGGCCCAGTCACGGCTTGCCGGACGCTTCTTGGGCGTAGTGTGTCTTGGCTACCCGTTTCACCCGCCCGGCAGGCCTGACCGTTGGCGTATCGAGCATTTTGACGATGTCTGGTGCCCCGTTTGCGTGATTCAGGGCACCCGGGACCCCTTTGGCAAGCGTGATGAAGTGGAGCAGGAGTTGCAGCGGCCAGCCAACCTGAAACTGGTCTGGCTGGAGGGCGGCAATCACGATCTCAAGCCGCTCGCACGGCAACCGGAGAGTCATTCCATGTTGCTTGAGCGGGCGGCGGGTGCTGCCGCTGCCTTTATACAGTCAGTGCTGCGCCCAAAGACGGATCACTGAACTGTCTCTACACCTGCAGTGGTGACCCGGTCCCTACCGGAGGCTTTGGCCCCGTACAGGGCTTCATCGGCCTGCTGGAACAGCTCCTGCTCGCTCTGACCGGGTGACATTGTAGCCACGCCGGCGCTCAGGGTGATGATGACGCCTGCGCCGTCTGCCGCTTCAATTTCGGTGCTTCGCATGTCTTCGAGAATGTGCTGGCACACGCGGCGGGCGCCGTCGCGATCGGTGCCCGGCAGCAGCAGCGCAAACTCCTCGCCGCCAAAGCGGATGGCCACGTCCCGCGGGCGTTTGACATGGCGGCTTAGAATGTCGGCAATGCGCTGCAGGCAAAGGTCGCCAAAGCCGTGTCCCCAGGTGTCGTTGATGCGTTTGAAGTGGTCGGCGTCAATCAATGCCAGGGACAGCGGCTGACCGGTTCTGCGGGCCTCTGCACAGAGTTCGGGAAGGATATTGTCCAGGTGGCGCCGGTTGTGGAGGCCGGTCAGCGCATCGTTAAGGCTCAGGGTGGCCAGCTTGCGGTTTGCCCTTTCCAGTTCGCGCATGGTGTTGCGCAGCTGCGCGGTACGCTCATGGACTTTGACTTCCAGTTCGGTGCGGGCGTTGTGTTCCACGTCGAGCAGTTTCTGGTTCAGCAGCCGCCATCGCTGCACCATGGCGTAATTCAACAGGACCACCTGGGCGCCGATCGCCGTCAGCATGAAGAACTCACGGGCCAGAAAATCGGTCAGGTAGCCGAAAGCTGCCAGCGCATAGATCAGTGCGCCCACCAACATCACTGACCAGGCCACCACATACCAGAGCGCGGGCGCGTAGCCCTGACGCCAGCGCAGCACGCCAATCAGAAACAGGCTGGTAATGATGGTGAGCGCAAGCGTGGTGTTCAGCAGTATTGATTGGTTGTACGGCAGCAAAAAGGTGGTGAACAGCAGCGCGGCGGATGCCCAGGCCTGGACCCTGAGAGTGGCAGACGACAGTGTTCCCGGCGAGATCTCGAGAAAGGAACGCCCGAAGGCCGTCATCGCCAGGGCGCACAAGGCGATCAGCAGGGGGATGGAGGTGTTGGCGAAGCCGGTGCTGTCGGGCCAGAAATACTGATTCGCGAAACCACCCATGGCAAAGAGAAACAGCCCCATGGTGCCCATATAGAAGGCGTTGTAGAAGTAGTAAACCGTACCGGAGCTGAAGAACAGCAGCAGATTGAAGACCGCGAATACCAGTAGTGCGCCATAGAAAAGCCCGTGAGTCAGGGTAAGGTGATTGCTCTCGGCAACCACCTTGTCCGGCGTTTCCAGCGACAATGGTACGTTGAGTGCGCCGCTGCTGCGGATGCGCAGGGTGACCCTCTGTGTCTCGCCCGCTTCCAGCGTGACGGGCAGCAGGAAATACCGGTAATCTATGCCCCTTGAGTGGAATGGGTGCTGGTCCCCGGTGGTCAGGGTGCGGGTCTGGCGTGCGTCGGTCTGCCAGAAGGTAACGTCATCAAGCAGCGGATAGTTGAGCTTCAGATACCAGAAGCCTTGCCGGGAGTCATTGTTGACCAGATGCAGGTGCACCCAGTAGACCGAGTCGGTATGGCTGAACACCAGGTCATGGCCTTGGGCAGCCTGCCAGTCCATATCTTCCGGCAGTTCGGACGGGGCGACGGCCTTGTGCACAGGATCGTCGGGGTCAGCCGCATGGAAACAGACATAGTCCATCAGCCGCTCGCGCTGGGCCGCATTACTGGCATCCAGAGCCGGGCAAGTGTTGCCGGGGTGCGCCTCCAGGGCAATGGCGGCGCCGGTAAAGGCCAGAAAAGTCAGCATGGCGATGGTGCGCAGGTACAGCGGCATTCAAAAATTCCTGCAGAAAAGTAGTGACGCAGTGTAACCCCAGACGGCCGGGAGCACTGTTAAACAGTTTGAAATTCGTGATGGTTTCCCCGGCGGGAAACCCGACATAAGGTACGCCATGGAATACATGATTCTCTTCTGCCGACCAGGCTTCGAAACCGAGGCCGGGCGCGAAATGACTGACGCGGCCGCGGCAGTAGGCGTGTTTGGCTATTTTCAACCCGGTGCCCGTCAGGGCCACCTGCTGTTCTGTCTGACCGGGCCGGAGGGCACGGCAACCTTGTTGCAGCGCCTGAATCTGCTGGACCTGGTGTTTGTCCGCGACTGGATGGTGGGCCTTGCAGATCTCGAGTTGCCGGCAACCGACCGGGTGGGCGCCGTTATCCAAGCGCTGCAGTCGGTGGCCTCCGGTTTTCCGAATTGCGCCAGGGTGGAAGTAAGGTTGCCGGAGGACAACGCGGATGGCGATCTCGGCAACTTTGCACGCAAGTGGGTGGCGCCGCTTTCCCGGGCGTTGAGAGGGGCGGGTTTGCTCAAGCCAGATGCCAGCGCCCAGGCGCCGGCCAGGCTCGATATCCTGCTGGTGAACTTCGAGCGGGCCCTGGTGGGCGTCAGCCCGGCCAATAACCGGGCGCGTTTCCCCGGTGGCATTGCCAGGCTGCGTCTGCCGGCCTCCGCCCCAAGCCGGTCGGCACTGAAGCTGGAAGAGGCCTGGAAAGTGTTCCTGCCCCCCGAGCAGGCACTGGATTACCTGGGGGGTGGCAAGAGCGCGGTCGATCTCGGTGCAGCGCCGGGCGGCTGGACCTGGCAACTGGTGCGCCAGGGGATGATGGTCACGGCGGTGGACAACGGGCCGATGAATGCCGACCTCATGGCCTCTGGGCAGGTGACGCACGTCGAGGCCGATGGCTATCACTGGAAGCCGAAGCGGGCAGTCGACTGGATGGTGTGTGACATCGTGGATCACCCGCGACGCACGTCGCACATGGTGGTCGATTGGCTGATGTCAGGCTTGTGTCGTTACACCGTTTTCAATCTCAAACTGCCCATGAAAAAAAGGTACGAAGAATGGCTGATCTGCCGTGGCATCATGGAGGACGCGCTGGCGGAAGCGGAGCGCGGTTTTCGCCTCAGAGCAAGCCACCTGTATCACGATCGCGAAGAAATCACCTGTTTTATAGAGCGTCTGGATTGAGAGGCCGCCAGCAGCGGGTCAACTCTGCTCCATAACGGTGATGATTTCGTCACGATCCATCATTGGCGCCAGTTCCGTCATCAGTGCTTTACGGTCCTCGGAGTGATACCAGCGATCCCAGTCTGCTTCTGAGCGCCAGTTCGCCAGCGTCAGACGGTGGTTCGGGTCATGAGCATCTACCAGCGTTTCGCCGGAAATGAAGCCTGACGCACTGACGGCCTGCTGCAGCACCTTGCGGGACCGTTCCTCGTACGCGGACTCGAGGGTTTCAGCAATATGACGTTGAATCAGTACCCGGATCATTGTTTACCTCGTAACATTTTGACAGCTATAAACAATAATTTAGCATGTATTCTGAGAAACGCAGCGGTGAAGGTAACGGAGAAGCAGTCTTGAGCACGATAAAATTTGACGAAGAGCTTGATGCCCGCGGGCTGTATTGTCCGGAGCCGGTTATGCTGCTGCACAACCGCATTGCGGAGGTGCCGATTGGCGGTGTGTTGAAAGTGGTGGCCACTGACCCGTCAACCACCCGGGATATTCCGCGCTTTTGCCAGTTCCTGAATCATCCTCTGATTCACAGTGAGGAAACCGGCAAGGAGTTCCTGTTCTTTATCCGTCGAGGGAGCTGAGGTGCGTCAGGAACTCAGCGCGGTCCATCTCGCCCAGAACCCGTGCGTCGGGCAGTTCCTCGCCGTTGGCGGCAAAAAACAGAATGGCCGGCGGGCCGAACAGGCCGAGCTCTTCCAGAAACGCCTGCTGGGCGGGCGTGTTGTCGGTCATGTCAATCTGAAGCAACGTGTAGGGAGCCAGTGCGTCGATCACGGCGGGCGCACTGAACACGTTGCGCTCCATGATCTTGCATGAAATACACCAGTCAGCGTAGAAATCCAGCACGACCGGCCGGCCGTTGCGACTGGCTGCTTCCATCATGGTGTGGATTTCCTCTGGCGTGGTCACCCGCTGGAACGCCGCATGGCTCTGGCTACCTTGCTGTGTTCCGGATGCCGAGGCGGTGTAGGGCGCCAGCGGTTTCAACGGATCGGTAGCGCCCCCGACCGCGCCAGCCAGCAGCGCCAGCCCGTAGGCAAACATCACCAGCCCGACACCCTTGCGTGTTCGGCCCCAGCCGGCTTTGGCTGCATCGAAAGCGCCAAGCTGCACACCGGTGATGGCCACCAGCAAGCCCCACAGCGTCAGTGCCAGCCAGGCAGGCACCAGGCGCTCAATCAGCCAGATGGCGACGGCCAGCAGCATGATGCCGTAAAACGCCTTGACCACGTTCATCCAGGGGCCGGTTGCAGGCAACAGTTTGCGGCCGCCCACGGCGACCAGAATGAGCGGAATGCCCATGCCGAGGCCAAGCGAGAATAACGCGATGCCGCCGATAACGGCATCCTGAGTGGTGCTGATGTACAGCAGGCTGCCCGCAAGCGGTGCCGATACGCACGGCGACACCACCAGCGCCGACAACGCGCCGATACCAAAAATCCCCGCCACCCGGCTGCCGGAGAGGCGATGGCTGGCATCGTTCAGGGGTTCCCGGATAAAGCGCGGCAGCTGAATGTCGAACAGGTTAAACATGGAAAGCGCGAACAGCGTGAACAACGCGGCGAAAACGCCCAGAACCCATGGTGATTGCAGATGGGCCTGCAGGTTGAAGCTGGCCCCGAGCAGGCCGGTCACAACACCGGCTGCCGAATAGGTCAGCGCCATGCCGAGCACGTAGCTTCCGGAAAGCATCAGCGCGTGGCCGGTGGTGCGGGTATTACGTTGTGATACCAGCGCCGAGATGATCGGTACCATTGGCAATACGCAGGGGGTGAACGTCAGCCCGAGACCCAGCAACAGGAACAGGGCGGCAATGGTCAGTGCTGATTGCTCAGCCAGAAAGCCCGCCAGCCCGGTGGCCGAGCGGGTGTCGGAACCCGACATGGCACTGGCCCCGGTGCTGGAGGTGGTGCGTGATACGGGTGAGGCCGCCGCCGTTGCTGAGGCGCTGCCGCCGTCACCGGGGTAATAGAGCACCGTGCGGGTCTGCGGCGGGTAACAAAGCCCGGCTTCCGCGCAGCCCTGATAAGTGACCTGCAGCTCAGCCTCCCGGATACCCTGGGGGAGGCTGACCGGAACCCGGGCTTCGACCGGGTCGTAGAATACCGTGACTTCACCGAAGAACTCGTCTTCGGTGGTGGTGCCACGGTCAGAGAATTCGGGCGCGCCGAGGGTGACGCCCGCGGTCAGTGATTCGACAGAGACCCGCGACTGATAAAGGTAGTGGTCAGGGGCGATATTCCAGGACAGAACCATGCTGCCTGTGTCGGTGGTGTAGTTGAAAGGCAGTGCTTCATCCACCGGCAGGAAGTCGCTACCGTTACCGAACAGCGAGTTGCCCGAACCACCCAGCCCCCAGGCCGTGGCCGACAGCAGAAAAAGTACCAGTGTAAGCAGCAACTGCCGGGCAGAGACCAGAGTGGGTAGGCGTGAATCGGGTTGAGCGTGCTCTGTCATAGCGTATATCAGGTCCTGGGTGTTACTGGCCGGGCTGGAATACCGGAGAAACAGGCCCCCGGAACAGCGGTTGTCAGGAAGCAGTGGACACCGGTAGCACCCTAAAGTTCCCTCTGGTATTGAAGGGTTTAAAGACGCACAATAGCGTCCCAATGAATCACAATCCAGACGATCTTATCATGCTGTTCAATGACCTGTTCCGGGAAAACTGCCGGACGGTCCTGGTCAGGGGTGGCGAGGAACCTGAGTACCTGCCCGCCGCCGAGGCCGGTGGTGTGGCACAGATTATCTTCGCCCATGGTTACTTTGCCAGCGCCCTGCATGAGATCAGTCACTGGTGCATTGCCGGGGCGCAGCGCCGCACCCTCAGGGATTATGGCTACTGGTACTGTCCCGACGGTCGTACGGCAAGCCAGCAGCAGGCTTTCGAGCAGGTGGAGGTGAAACCTCAGGCGCTTGAATGGCTTTTTTCCGTGGCTGCGGGCTCCCGTTTTCACATCAGCGTCGACAACCTGTCAGGCGAGGGCGCAGCCGACGAAGCCGGGTTCCGCCGCCGGGTGAGGGCGCAGGCCAATGATTATCTGGACGTCGGAATGCCGGCTCGCGCCCGGGCATTTTTCGATACGCTCACCACATTTTACGGAACCGGGGAAACGTTTGAACACGCCTGGCACGAAGAGACCCGGCGCACTCTACCTCCGATTCCACATCAGTAATAAAGGAAGACTGAATACCTATGACATCTGACTCACGTGATACCAGCAAGACGCTGTTCAAGGATCTCAATCTCGACCAGCGCCTGCTGGATGCCATTACCGACATCGGTTTTGAACACTGCACCCCGATTCAGGCGGAGACTCTGCCCTTCACCCTGGCATGTCAGGACCTGATTGGGCAGGCCCAGACCGGGACCGGCAAAACCGCGGCGTTCCTGATCACCGCCATCCAGAGTCTGCTGGAAACCCCGGTGCCGCCAAAGGACCGCTTCGCCTCCGAGCCCCGGGTGCTGGCACTGGCCCCGACCCGGGAGCTGGCCATGCAGATAGCGAAAGACGCAGAGCAGCTGTGTGGTTACACCGGCCATAACGTCGTAACAGTTGTGGGCGGTATGAACTACGATAAGCAGCGGGACCAGTTGCAGAACGAGATTGTCGATATCCTGGTGGCAACGCCCGGGCGGCTGATTGATTTTCTGGGGTCCCAGGACGTGTTTCTCGACCAGCTGGACATCCTGATTCTGGATGAAGCCGACCGTATGCTGGATATGGGGTTCATCCCCGACGTCAAGCGCATTATCCGCAAGTGTACACCCAAGGAAGAGCGCCAGACGCTGCTGTTCAGTGCCACGTTCAATCAGGATGTGCTGAATCTTGCGTCAATGTGGACCCAGAACGCAGAGTTTGTGGAGATCGAGCCTGAACAGAAGACGGCGGAACGGGTTGAACAGACGGTCTATCTGGTCGGCGAGGATGAAAAGCTGCCGGTGCTGGTCAACTACCTGAAAAACCCGGACGTTGAAAAGGCCATTGTGTTCGCCAATCGTCGAGACCAGTGCCGGGATCTGGAAGAGGATTTACGAAATCAGGGGGTGAAGGTCGCCCTGATGTCCGGGGAAATCGCCCAGAACAAGCGCCTCAAGACCCTCGAGCAGTTCAAGAAGGGATCGATTCAGGTGTTGGTGGCAACGGACGTGGCGGGGCGCGGCATTCACGTCAACGGCGTGACCCATGTTTTCAACTACAATCTTCCTGAAAACGCTGAAGACTATGTCCATCGCATCGGCCGGACTGGTCGCGCCGGCAAGACCGGGGTGTCGGTCAGCTTCGCCAGTGAGGACGACGCGTTTTCGCTGCCGGCGATTGAATCCTACATCAGCCAGAAGCTGAAAACCGCGGTGCCTGATCAGGAACTGATGGCGGCCATGACGAACCCTCCGATCACCAGAAAGCGCGGTGGCCGGCGACCTCAGGGTAGCCGGGGCCAGGGCGGGCGCAGTCAGGGTGGACGACCCTCCCGCGCGCGCCGGAATTAAAATAAGCGGACAGCTCAGACTATGTTGATCGTAGCAGACGAAAACATCCCCCTGCTGGAATCGTTTTTTGCGGATATTGGCGAGATTCGACGGGTGTCCGGGCGAACCCTGTCGCCCGATGATGTCAACGACGCCGATATTCTGTTGGTCCGCTCGGTTACGCGGGTTAATGAGGCGTTGCTGAAAGACAGCAGGGTGCGGTATGTGGGTACCTCGACCATTGGCACCGACCATGTCGATGTGGCCTGGCTGGAGGCCAGGGGCATTGCGTTCTCGGCGGCGCCCGGGTGCAATGCCAACAGTGTTGCGGAATACGTGCTGTCGGTGTTGTCGTTGTATGCCGAGAAACAGGGTCGGGACGACTGGGAAACGCTCAGCGTGGGCATTGTAGGCGCCGGCAACGTGGGCAGTGAGCTCGCTCGCAAACTGGACAGGCTGGGCTTTACCGTGCGGTTGTGTGATCCCCCCAGGGCAGAGCGGGAAGAAGGCGCGGAGGAGCTTTTCTGTAGTCTCGACGAGGCCCTCGAGTGCGATGTGGTATCGCTCCACACCCCCCTGATCCGGGACGGCCAGCACGCCACGTTTCATATGATCGATGCCGCAAAGCTGGAGCGGATGACCGCAGGGCAATTGCTGATCAACAGCAGCCGCGGTGAGGTCATTGATTCTGCAGCACTGCTGGAAAGGCTCCAGGGAGCGAATGCGCCCACGGTGGTGCTGGATGTCTGGGAGCAGGAGCCGCGGATCAACCCGCAGTTGGTGGATCGGGTGTGGCTGGCGACCCCGCATATCGCCGGTTACAGCCTGGAGGGCAAGGTGCAGGGCACCGAAATGGTGTATCAGGCATTGTGTCGTTTCCTGGGGCTTCCCGTGCGCAAGAAAGCCGGCCAGTATCTGCCGGAGCCGGCCCTGAGCAAACTCTCGTTCACCAGCGCAGCCGAGGAAACGGGGGCGGGCAATATCGCCATGCGGTCCTGTTACGATCCCCGTCGGGACGATGCCCGGCTCAGGCTGACCATGGATCTGCCAGCGGAGGATCGTGGTGGGGCCTTTGACCGCCTGCGGAAGAACTACCCGGTTCGCCGCGAGTTCTCAAGCGTCAAGATTCAGCTCAAAGGCACCAGCAAGTCGCTCCAGGACACCTTTCGTGCCCTGGGTTTCAAGCTGAAGATCTGATCAGAGGCTTGCCCGTTGCAACGCCGCTATGCGGTCATCCAGCGGCGGGTGAGTCATGAACAGGGCGCTCAGGCCAGCGCGGGCGCCGCGAATGATGCCGAACGCCTGGAGTGAATCGGGCATCTGGTCGGGCACCTCACTTTCCTGCTTCAGTTTCGCCAGCGCGTTGATCATTGCGCCGCGCCCGGCCAGCTGGGCCCCGGCAATATCGGCACGAAACTCCCGACGGCGGGAGAACCAGAACACGATGGTGCTGGCCAGTATGCCCAGCACGATTTCCGCAATAATGCTGACCACGAAGAAACCGATGCCGTGGCCACTCTCGTTCTTGAACACCACCCGGTCCACAAACGACCCGATGACCCGTGACGCGAAGATCACAAAGGTGTTCACCACGCCCTGAATCAGCGCCAGCGTGACCATGTCACCGTTGGCGACGTGGCCAATCTCATGGCCGAGCACCGCGCGGATTTCGTCCTTGTCGAATCGCTGGAGAAGCCCTTCGCTGACCGCGACCAGAGAATCGTTCTTGTTCCAGCCAGTCGCAAAGGCATTGGATTGCGACGCTGGAAAGATTGCCACCTCCGGCATGCCAATCCCGGCGTTCTTCGCCAGTTGGCCAACGGTGTCCACCAGCCAGCGCTCCGCCGGGGTGCGTGGCGAGTCGATGACACGGGCCTTGGTACTCCATTTCGCCATGGGCTTGGAGATGAGCAGCGAGACAATGGCGCCGGCAAAGCCGAACACAGCGGCAAAGGCGAGCAGTGAACCGTACTGGATACCGTTCTGGGCGAGATAGCTGTCCACCCCGAGCAGACGCAGGGTGAAGCTGGCGACAATGATTACGGCCAGGTTAGTGGCGAGAAACAGCAGAATACGCATTATCGGTTCCTTTTATCAGTCTCAATCCACATGGGCGGCACAGGTGCCACGGAGGGAATACGTGGTCTGGTCAACTCCGTTCAAGCGACTAACGCGGATTTAATGATCGCCCGGGGCGACAGAAGTTCCTGCAAGGGTATTGCTGAAGAAGGTCTCCTGCATCACCTGGCTGATGGTGGCGGAACTGCCACTGCGCAAGGCGTTGCGTATCAGGTGGATGTGAGTGGAGAGATCCTGGCGGACGGAATCGGGCAGTTGGTCCCGCTCATCGGGAGTCAGTGTATCCAGAGTGCCCGGCAAGGTCCCGCTGGCGGGCATGCTCAGGCGAACAAAGGCGCGGCGGGTCAGCACCGCCTGATCCAGGGTTTCCTGACGAATGGTGTCCACATAGCGCAGCAGGCCTTCTTCCTCTAGCCAGAGCAGGGCGCCGAAGCACGCCATGTGGCGCTTGCTGTGGAGGCCAAATTCATCCGGTTCGTCGGGCCCGGCAATGTCTTCGACAAACAGGTTGATGCGCCGTGGAAAGGCGTTGAAAAGCTGGACCAGCGCAATAGCGGCGTCTTTGTAGAATTCCTCTATGTGGATGTCTGCCATGTCTGGTACCGCTTACTGCTGGTAGGTGGATAGGAAGTGTGCAAGACGCTTCATGGAGTCCTCCAGGGTATCCACCCGCGGCAGGAAGACCACCCGAAGATGCTGGCGGTCGTTGATGTTGAACGCCGACCCCTGAACCAGCAGGATTCGTTCCTGCAGCAGCAGGTCCAGAACCAGCTTCTCGTCGTTGACGATCGGAAAACGCTTGGGGTCGAGCTTCGGGAACAGGTAGAGCGCGCCTTTGGGTTTGACGCAGCTGACCCCCGGGATATCGTTGAGCAACTGCCAGGCGGTTTCCCGTTGTTCGTACAGGCGGCCACCGGGCGCTACCAGGTCGTCGATTGACTGGTACCCGCCGAGGGCGGTCTGGATAGCAAGCTGAGCCGGGACGTTGGCGCACAATCGCATATTCGACAGCATCTCGATGCCCTCGATGAGATCGCGGGCACGATGTTTGGCGCCGCTGATGATCATCCAGCCAGAGCGGTATCCCGCCGCGCGATAGTTCTTGGACAGGCCGTTGTAGGTAAAGAACAGCACGTCGTCGGCCAGCGACGCGGTGGATACGTGCTCCGTGCCGTCGTACAGAATCTTGTCGTAGATTTCATCGGACAGGATGATCAGGTTGTGCTGCCTGGCCAGTTCAATGACCTGCTCCAGCAACTCCGTGGAATAGACCGCCCCGGTAGGATTGTTGGGGTTGATCAGCACGATCGCGCGGGTACGACTGGTGATTTTCTTGCGGATGTCGTCAATGTCCGGGAACCAGTCCTGGGCCTCGTCGCAGTGGTAGTGCACGGGTTTACCGCTGGACAGGGTGACGGCGGCCGTCCAGAGCGGGTAATCCGGAGCGGGTATGAGGACTTCGTCGCCGGTATTGAGCATGGCCTGCATGGACATGACAATCAGTTCGCTGACGCCGTTGCCGAGAAAGATATCGTCTATGTCGACCTTGTCGATGCCCCGTTGCTGGCAGTAATGCATGACCGCCTTGCGGGCGGAGAAAAGGCCCTTGGATTCCACATAGCCCTGCGCCAGGTGCATGTTGTAGATAACGTCCTGCTGAATCTCCTCAGGTACATCCAGCTCGAATGCCGCAGGGTTGCCGATGTTGAGCTTCAATACCCGGTGCCCTTCCTCTTCCAGCCGGCGCGCCTCGCGCAGAACCACGCCACGTATCTCGTAGCACACGTTATCCAGCTTGGCGGACTTCTGGAAGTTCTGCATAGGACCCTGGTTTCCTTAACCCGTTATCGGAAAAAAATATAATAACATCAGCTCGGTATTCTAACGGAGCATGACCGCCCGACAACAGGGCAATTATGATGAATTGTGGCGAAAGCAGACATCCGTCGACAAATAATGTATTGTGCACAATCTAATCACGAACAATTAAAGGAGACAGTGCGTGAGCGAGAGCATTTACGATTTTACCGTGCAGGACATACAGGGAAACGAACACGACATGGGCGAGTACCGGGGCAAGGTACTGCTGATTGTGAACACCGCGAGCAAATGCGGTTTCACACCCCAGTTCGAGGGTTTGCAGGGACTTTACGGTGATCTGAAGGAGAAGGGCCTGGAGGTGCTTGGCTTTCCGTGCAACCAGTTTATGAATCAGGATCCGGCGGACAACGGCGCGATCAGTCAGTTCTGCAGTCTGAATTACGGCGTGGATTTTCCGATGTTCGCCAAGATCGAGGTCAATGGTCCCGGCACTCATCCGCTCTACGCTTTTCTGAAACAGCAGGCCAAAGGGCTGATGGGCTCCGAAAAGGTCAAATGGAACTTCACCAAGTTCCTGGTGAACCGGGACGGCCAGGTGGTGCGCCGTTATCCGCCGACCACCAAGCCGGAAGCCATTCGCAGTGACATCGAGAAGCTGTTGTAACCGATGATGGCGTCCGACGATGACATGGGGCTGGACAACCAGCTGTGTTTCGCGCTGTATGCCGCCAACCGGGCTGTTGTGGCCCGGTATCGGCCGCTGCTGAGCGAGCTCGGGCTTACCTACCCGCAGTACCTGGTCATGCTGGTGCTGTGGGAGGCCGCTTCGGATGGGCGACGGCTGAACGTGTCGGATCTCGGTGGCCGGCTGCGGCTGGATTCCGGAACGCTGACGCCGCTACTCAAGCGTCTGCAGCAACGAGGGTTGATTAGCCGAACGCGGAGTAAGGAAGACGAGCGAATCGTGAGCGTCGGGCTCACCGACGCGGGCAAGGACCTGCGGGCGCAGGCCCGGGCCATCCCGGGGCAGTTGCTGTGCGCCACCGGTGTGGCGCCGGAAAGGCTGGTGGCACTGCGTGACGAACTCAGGTCGATTCTTGCCCAACTGGAGAGCCCGGCGCCCAACGGGCAATGACGGCCTTCAACTCGTCACGGTTATAGGGCTTGGTGATGTAGTCATTCATGCCGGAGGCCAGGCAATCCTCACGGTCGCCCTGCATGACGTTGGCCGTCACCGCGACGACTGGCAATGCCTGCCAGTCCGGGTTCTCCCTGATCCGACGGGTCGCTTCGTATCCGTCCATCACGGGCATCTGGCAATCCATCAGCACGATGTCGTAGTTCTTGTTCGTCAGCGCCTGCAAAGCGCGCTTGCCATTCTCCGCAAGATCCACGTGATGACCGAGCTTACGCAACAGGCTGCTGGCAACCAGCTGGTTGACCTGGTTGTCCTCGACCAGAAGGATGTCGAGCGCAGGGATGGGGGCGTGTTCTTCTTCCGGTACCACAGCCGGTTCCGTTATCGGGACAGCCTGTTCATAGATTGGCAGGGGAAGCGTCACGGTAAAGTGAGTGCCGTGGCCCACATCGGAATCGACCAGAATCTGCCCGTGCATGCGCTCTACCAGCTGACGGCAAAGTGTCAGCCCAAGCCCGGTGCCGCCGTAAAGTCGGGTAGTATCGCTGCCGGCCTGCGAGAAAGGCGAGAATATGCGGTGCAAACTCTCCCTCGACATGCCGATGCCGGTATCGATCACCTCGATCTTGATGTTGCCGCCGACGCGGCCGGCCCGGATTTTGACGCTGCCGTTCTCGGTAAACTTGATGGCGTTGCTCAGCAGGTTATTGAGAATCTGGCGGGTGCGCGTGGGATCGCCCAGGACCATCTCGGGCAGCTCGCGGTCGATGTCTGTGAACAGATCAATGTTCTTGCGACGCGCCTGCTGGGCGTGCAGGGTGGCGCACTCCTCGATGAGGCCGCGGGCGCTGAATGGGATGTTTTCCAGGCTCAGCTTGCCGGCTTCGACCTTGGAAATATCGAGAATATCGTTCAGCAGCCCCAGCAGGCTCTGACCCGCATTGAGCGCGATCTCAAGCCGGTTTCTCTGTTCCGGGTCGAGATCGCCTTCCAGCGCCAGCCCCAGCATGCCCAGAACGCCATTCAGCGGAGTGCGGATCTCATGGCTCATGCTGGCCAGGAAGTTGGCCCGGGACCGCGCACGCCGCACAGCGTCCTCCTTGGCCTTCACCAGCGCATGATTACCCCGCTGCAGCGCCTCATTCTTTTCCGAGATTTCCCGGGTGCGATCGTCCACTTCCCGTTCCAGTTGGCTGGAATAATTTTTCATGGCGCTCTCGGCGTGACGGAGCTGGGCGAGACTGGAGTCGAGCGTTTGCAGGTGTTGATTGATGATGCCCACCATGGTGCCGATTTCGTCGTCCTCATGGTTGACCGGGATCGGCACTCGCACTTTTTCGGGGCTGTCCGCCTGCACCCGGCTTAACGCATTGATCACGTTCATCATTGGCCGGGTGAGTACAAAGTAGAAAATACCCAGCAGCGCCACCGTCAGGATCAGGCTCTTGAAGAAGCCGCTGAGCAAGGTGTAGCCCGCCCGCTGCAGGAACAGCAACCCGTAATGGTAGGTATCGATGGTGACGTTCAGCGTGCCGAGGGGCAGATCCGCCAGTTGGCGGACCCGCAGTTCATCACTGAAGGTCCGGTTTGCTCCGAACAGGGCATCGCTGATCCAGCGATAGGGGGAGGTCGGGCTGCTCTGGCTGGCGGCGGCCATGGTGTGCCCGTCGTTGTCGATAATACGGGCGTCTATGGTGGCCGGATGGCGCAGCAGGCCGTCCAGCAGCTCCTCGGCGAGACGGACGTCGATGTTGTAGGCGATCTGCGAGGCTGGGCTGTGACTGATTTCAATCAGCGCCTGGATTTCGTTTTCCATCGATTCCCGGGCGTTGAAAAATTCCAGCGCAACCTGAACCAGATTCAGTATCAGGCCCAGCAACATGGCCAGCAGCACCGTATCGCGGGTCAGGCGGTAGGATAGACGTTTACGGAATAGCCTGGTCACCAGTGTTCACAATCCTTGTCCGGAGGCAGTTCAGAAGCGAGTGGCGGGCCGTCGCTCAGTCGTCATAGTCGGCTTTTTTCTTCCACTCGTCATCATGGAGGAAGGTATCCCATTCCCGGTCCAGTTTGGATTGGTCGTCCTGACTGCCGGCGGTTTGTTCGCCGTCGTTGCTCATGGCTTCCAGTTCCTTGATCCGGGTTCGGAAACTCTTGACCGCTTTCATCGCCAGGGGATTGTCGCGGGATTTCCCCATCTCGGTACTGGCGAGGTGGTAGGCGTGAATGGCCTTGCGAATCTGGTTCTGTCTGACGTAGTCCCTTGCCTGGAACACGTGCAGGTCGGCGTGGGTTTTGTGCACCAGGAACAGCACGTGTTTGAGATTCTTCTTCGCCGTGGCGTTGTCGAGTTTTCCAGCCTTGTGCATGCCTTCAATCATCTTGAAAAGACTTTGAAGTAACTCTTTGACATAGGTTGATTTTTCAGCGGAATCGATTTTTATCGGAGAGCGGTTGTCGGTACCGTCCAGCACGTGTTTCTTGAGTTGCTGTGCAGCCTCAAGCCATTGCCTGGCGGGCAGGGCTGATTTCAGGGCGGCCAGCTCGTGACTGGCCTCCTCCATACGTTTGATCAGCAACAACTTGAGATCCGGGGTCAGGTACTGACCGGGAATTTCGTTGAGCAGGCGGTTGGCCCGGTTGTATTGGTCTTCCAGGGCAGCGGTTTTTCGGGCCCGTTCGATTCTCGACCTTTCACGCATCTGAATGGCCACAATAATGATGATCGAAATGGCAACCAGGGCAGCGAGAATCAGAACGATCGTAGTGGTATCCATAAGATTGGCAACGACTCCGGTGACAGTACCAATGGCGAAGAAACCGGCAATGGAGGTTCCGGTTTTTCCGCAAGTAACCGAAAGACTAGCAGAAAACGAGACCCGAATCCGTTTCCAAGTGTGAAAGATTGACTCATTATATTGATTTCATGAATCTGTATGATCATGTACATTAACACAGTGAATGCTGGCGCCTTTGTTCAGTATCACGAAGCTGTCTGGAGTGGATGAATGGATATTTCCCGGGTCGATCTCAATCTTCTGGTGTACCTCGATGTTCTCTTGCGGGAGCGCAACGTTACCAAAGCGGCCAACCACCTGGGCATCACACAGCCAGCCATGAGTAATGGTCTCAGGCGCTTGCGGGACGTATTCGGCGATCCATTACTGGTGCGCACCAGCGAGGGCATGTCGGCTACCGAGCGCGCGCGGGAACTGCAGCCGCTGGTCCGCGGAATACTCTCGGACATTGAGCAGGCGGTGCAGGAAAAGACGCCATTCTCGGCAATGGAAAGTCAGCGTGTGTTCCGCATCATGGCCAGTGATTACGCGGAATCCTGTTTGATGCCACGGGTACTGCGCCGCATTCGCCAGGAAGCGCCACACGTAACCCTGGATGTCCTGACGCCCAGTGACGTCAGCTTTCTGGACGTGGAGCAGGGCCGGCTCGACATGGCCATCAACCGCTTCGACAAGATTCCCCAATCGTTCCACCAGAAGACGTTGTGGACCGAGTATTTCGCCTGCCTGATGAATGCGCGGAACCCGATTCTGAGGGAGCCTTTTACGCTGGATACCTACCTGGCCGCCAGTCATATCTGGGTCAGTAAAACCGGTTTCGGGGTGGGCGTGGGTGTGAACCCGAAAGACGTCCAGCGCCTCGGGTGGGTCGACGAAGCGCTGTCACTGATTGGTCGCAAGCGCCAGATATCCGTGTTCACCCGCCACTATCAGGTGGCGATGCTGCTGGCCGAGCAGCATGACCTGATCGCCACCCTGCCATCCCGTGCGGCGTGGTTGCAGAAAGATAACGCCAACCTGGTGGTCAAGGTGCCGCCGTTCGAGATTCCGCCGTTTGAACTCAAGATGGCCTGGAGTCCGCTGCTTCAGCACAACGCCGACCATCAATGGTTGCGTAAGCTGATCGCGGAAGTGGCCGGAGAGGTGGACGCCGAGTTCGCACCCTTTGGCGCCCAGTTCGAATCTGCGGAGGTTTCGCCGCCTTTTCACTCAGAGCGGTAAGTCCCGCAATTCCAGCGAGGGGCGCCCGGTTTCCCACATGCGAAGGAAATTTTCCGCGAGCAGTTTGACTCTGCCGCCGTCGGCGAAACTGGCAAAACCCTCGGGCTTGAAGAAATCGTGGCGGTAGAGGACGCCTGCGCGATCCACCAGCATGAACGGTTGATCCGTGGCCGGGTAATCTCCATGCACCAGCCGCAGTTCCATACGGCTGGGCAGTCGTTTCATCAGTTCAACAATCTGGTGCCGTCGCTTGACCAGTGGTTTGTCGTCGTGGATGAGCAGGCGGATTTCGCTTAACCGGTTGCGGCGTGCCAGCGCCGACAGCAGTTCACGGAACTGAGGGCGGTCGTAGGTGTCATGGTCCAGCACCCGGTCATAGAGCCAGAGGCGCTGGGAGGCCTGCGCTGTCAGGGAATCCAGCAACTGGGTCATGGGCTGTTCGGAAGAGAACAGCCAGGCGTCGCGGTCGTTCCCCAGTATAGCCGGGCAGTGGCGTTGGCCCGGGTCGCGGGCAATCAATTCTGCCATCAGGCAGCGCATATCCACATGGGGGATGCCGGCATCGTCATAAACGCCCGAGCACACGTGAAAGCCGGAACGCTGGTAAAAGGCGATGGCGTGCTGCTGGGCCGACAGTCTGAGCTCGCGGAAACGACCGCCGGCGTCACGGATAAGGTGGTGGAGTAACGCCTCACCGACACCTTGACCGCGCCAGGCCGGCAACACCGCCATGCGGCCAATGTGGCCGGTCTCTTCAAGGGTGGAAAACAGGCGGGCGACGGCGACGGGCTGATTATCCGCATTGACGGCCAGATAGTGGTCGGCGATTTCATCCCTCGCATCCCACTCCAGCTCAGGCGGCACCTGCTGTTCCTCGATAAACACCCGTTGCCGGATATCGCGCAGGTCCCCCGGCGCCAGTTGCCAGCTGTACTTGCGTATGCGTATCCGCGTCATTCGAAGTAAACCGACCCCTGATTGTAAAGATGGCTGAGCAAACCGCCGATAGCGGTATCGTCCACCAGGGTGGCCAGTTCGGTCATGTCGATTCGGGCGCCGGCGCACATCAGTGGCGCCAGGGGCCGGGCATCCCCTTTCAGCAGATACTGCTCGCCATCCACGAACAGCGCGGTTTCGTCCCCGAACTCGTGAAACGCAAACCGCGAGCCTTCATTCCAGCGTAATTGTGCGCCTTCGCGTACGAGGTCGCTGAATACCTCCGGGGCAATGGGCTCTTCCGACGGCACCACGATGTCCATGCTTTTCGGTGCGGTGGTGAACTGGCCAAACCACAACGTGAGTTGGCGGCGGTCCGACATTTTGCGGTGAATGACGTCTGCAACACGGTCAATGACTTCCGGGGCAATGGTGCCGGGATTGCGTTGAATCTGCAGATCCGGATCGTCCAGATGATCAGAAGCGTCGGACTGGCCGCACAGGAAATCGGTAAACCCGGTGAGAATGTCGTCAACGGTTGGTGCGCGGAAGCCCACCGAGAGGGTAATGCAGTCGTCTTCCGCTACGCCGTGATGGCCAATGCCGGGGGGCAGATAGAGCATGTCGCCGGGTGCCAGGGTGACGGTTTCCTCGCCTTCCCAACTGCTCAGGATGCGCAGGGGAGTGCCATCCACCCGTGGCGAGGTGTGATCGCAATGGCCGCCGAACGTCCAGCGACGATGGCCCTGGGCCTGCAGCAGGAATACATCGTACTGATCGTAGTGCGGCCCGACACTGCCGCCTTTGGGGGCGTAACTGGCCATGATGTCGTCCAGCCGCCAGTTGGGAACGAAGCGGAAATGCTCCAGCAGATCGGCGGCGTCCGGGACCCAGTGGTCGAGCCCCTGCACCAGCAGCGTCCAGTCGTGCTCCGGCAGGCTGCTGAAGCGTTCGGGGTCGAACGGGCCATTGTGCAGTTGCCAGGGCTTGCCATCGTCGTTTTCGATGACCAGTCTTGACTCCACCCCTTCTTCGCAGGCCAGGCCCGCCAACTCGTCCGGAGAAACCGGAGAACGAAACTCCGGAAACGCCTGGCGGATCACCAGCGGCTTTTTCTGCCAGTAATCTCTGAGGAAATCAGCCGCTGAGCGTCCGCCGAGCATATCCATAAAGCGTTTCCCGATATCAGATGTTTTGTGCCTGATCGATAGCGTTGCCGATATACGATCCCGGCGTCAGCGCCATCAATTCTGCTTTGGCAGCCTCCGGGATAGCCAGAGACTCCACGAAATTCTGGATCACTTCCGGCGTCATAGCCTTGCCTCGGGTCAACGCCTTGAGCTTTTCGTAGGGTTTTTCGATGTTGTAGCGGCGCATCACGGTCTGGATCGGCTCCGCCAGAACTTCCCAGGCGTGGTCGAGATCCTCGTTCAGCCGCGCCGGATTGATCTCGAGTTTGCCAAGGCCCTTCAGCGATGCCTCATAGGCAATCAGGCTGTGGGCGAAGCCGACGCCGAGGTTACGCAGTACGGTGGAGTCGGTCAGATCGCGCTGCCAGCGGGAAATGGGCAGTTTCGCGGAGAGATGACTGAACAGCGCGTTGGCGATACCGAGGTTGCCTTCGGAGTTCTCGAAATCAATCGGGTTAACCTTATGGGGCATGGTGGATGAGCCCACTTCGCCTTCTACCGTCTTCTGCTTGAAGTAGCCGAGAGAAATGTAGCCCCAAATGTCCCGGTCCAGGTCAATCAGAATGGTATTGAAGCGGGCAATCGCATCGTAAAGCTCGGCGATATAGTCATGGGGTTCGATCTGGGTTGTGTAGGGGTTCCAGTCCAGCCCCAGGCTCTCGATAAAGTCTTTGGCGTTCTGTGCCCAGTCGATAGCCGGGTAGGCGGACAGGTGCGCGTTATAGTTACCGACGGCGCCGTTGATCTTGCCCAAAAGCTCGGTGGCGCGAATTTGCGAAAGCTGGCGCCGTAGCCGGTAGACCACGTTGGCCAGCTCCTTGCCCACGGTCGATGGTGAGGCCGTCTGACCGTGGGTGCGGGACAGCATGGGTTGTTCGGCGTGATCGTGGGCCAGCTGTGCCAGCTTGTCGACCACGCGATCCATAGCCGGCAACAAGCCATGATCCAGTCCTTCCCGCAGCATCAAGGCGTGGGAAAGATTGTTGATGTCTTCCGAGGTGCAGGCGAAATGAACAAATTCTGTCACCGCGTGCAGCTCGGCAACCTCGGCGATTTTTTCCTTGATGAAGTACTCGACGGCTTTGACGTCGTGATTGGTGGTCCGCTCAATCTCCTTGATACGTTCCGCATCCGCCAGGCTGAACTCACTGACCATTCGATCCAGAAAAGCGGTCGCTTCAGGGGACAGCGCGGGCACCTCGCTGATCTCCGGGTGCGCCGCCAGCTTTTGCAGCCAGCGAATCTCGACGGTCACCCTGTTCCGGATAAGGCCATATTCACTGAAGATGTCACGGAAGACGGTGACTTTGCTGCCGTAACGTCCGTCGACCGGGGAAATGGCGGTCAGGGCGGTGAGTTCCATCGAAAACCTCTCAAATCAACTGGGAATGGGTCATAAAAGGATTGGTGCCTATGATACACCAGCACTGCATGCGAATCAGTCGTAAACCGCCCGGTTCGCCTTCTCGGCCAGCTCTTTTGCGGTGGCGATAACCCGGCGCCGGGAAATGACCAGTTGCCAGCGGCGCCCGCCACTCTGGCGCCACAGCACCGCCGAACGGATACCCGCAAGCAGCAGCGTACGGACCCGGGCGGCATTCTCCTCCCGTTGCAAGGTGGCGGGGTCGCCGGTTACCTGGATCCGCATGCGAAAGGTGCTGATGGTGTCCGTGTAGATCGACGCCAGATTGGCAATCAGGTTGCTGTGCAGATAGCCGAAGTGGCTGGCGGTATGGCGGGCCTGGTCGATGCGGCTGCCAAGCACGGACATCATGTCTTTGTTACGGTTGAGCTTGGATTCCAGGTGAATCAGGTTCAACGCGTAGCGAAGCACTTCGATGTCCTGCGGTTTGCTTTGCTGGCTCAGTACATTGGCCAGCGTGGTCAACCCCTCGCGAAGATCTTTCAGTTCCCCGCCATAGACGTCCAACGTCGTGTCGGGATCGGTGGCAAACAGGGATCGCACCGAGGTTTCGAAACTGGAATCCGTACACTGGCCCGTATGGGCCACCTGCTGGACCTGGGCGGCGGCCTGAAACACGCCTGCAAGGGCCAGGGTCTGGTCGTACAGGGATCGGCTCATGCGGGCTCCCCGTTGGCGGCCGCCCGATCTGGAAGGCTCTCGCCGTCGCGCCAGGTCTGCTCGATGACACCGCCGCCAAGGCAGATGTCATCCTGATAGAACACCACGGACTGCCCGGGGGTCACCGCTCGCTGGGCGTCATCGAAGATCACCGTAACGCCTGTGTCACCCAGGGTCACAGTGCAGTCCTGGTCCGGCTGGCGGTATCGGGTTTTGGCCTTGCAGCGAAACGTCGGGGCCGGCGCCTCGCCGGCAACCCAGTCGATAGCGCCGCTGACCAGCCCGCGGGAAAACAGCAATGGGTGCTGCTTGCCCTGTACCGCGATGAGCACATTGCGGCTGAGGTCTTTCTCGGCCACGTACCAGGGCTCGTCACCGAATTCACTCAGGCCCCCGATACCCAGGCCCTGGCGCTGACCGATGGTGTGATACATAAGGCCCTGATGGCGGCCGATCACCGTGCCGTCGGGGGTCTCGATGTCGCCGGGCTGGGCGGGCAGGTACTGTTTCAGGAAGTCGCGGAACTTGCGCTCGCCGATGAAACAGATACCGGTCGAGTCTTTCTTGTCGTGGGTGATAAAGCCCTGGGCTTCGGCGATGCGCCGCACTTCCGGCTTTTCAAGCTCGCCGACCGGAAACAGGGTGCGGGCGATGCGGTCGCCGGAAACAGCGTGGAGAAAATAGCTCTGATCCTTGTTCGGATCCAGGCCCTTGAGCAGTTGGGCCTTGCCGGAACCGTCGTTGAGCGGGCGTTGGCGGGTGTAGTGGCCCGTGGCAATGAAATCGGCGCCCAGGGTGACAGCGTAATCCAGGAACGCCCGGAATTTGACTTCCTTGTTGCACAGAATGTCCGGGTTGGGGGTGCGGCCAGCGCCATATTCGGACAGGAAATGCTCGAACACGCGGTCCCAGTACTCGGCCGCAAAACTGGCGGTGTGCAGGGGAATGCCAATGGCGTCGGCGACCGCCTGCGCGTCCGCAAGGTCGGTCATGGCGGTGCAGTACTCGGTGCCGTCGTCTTCGTCCCAGTTTTTCATGAACAGGCCTTCAACCTGATAGCCCTGATCCTTCAAGAGCCAGGCGGCCACCGAGGAGTCGACCCCGCCGGACATGCCAACAATTACTCGGGTGTTTTCAGGAACGTATGTCATAGTCGAACCGTGCTGCTCAAAGCGCAGCAGTTTACCATTGTTGGTCACTCACGTCTCAGCGTCGACCACCACATCCAGCGGGAAGCGCCGCCCGTTTCGGTAATCTTCTATGCATCTCAGAACCAGCGGGCTGCGGAGCCGGTCTCCAAGCCCGGCGATCTCCTCGAGGCTTAGCCAGTGCGCGGCGATGATGCCGTCGTCGAGTTGATCGGTGACCTTTTCCAGTGCCCTGGCGGAATAGCAGAATCGGTGATAAGTCACCCCATTGGCCGGCGCCTTGTAGGTGTAGAGCCCAAGGAAGTGGGTCGGTTCTACCTTGTATCCGGTCTCTTCGAGGGTTTCCCGGCGCACGGCGTCCAGAATGGCCTCATCTTCCTCGATGTGTCCTGCGGGTTGGTTGAATACGACCAGGCCACTGCTGATTTCCTCGACCAGCAGAAACCGGCCTTCCGTGTCTTCAACCACCACGGCGACGGTGGCATGGGGTTTCCAGGTCATGGCGATGAATGTCTCCGGGTTGATCTGCCAGAGCCAGATCGCCGAGTACCGCGGCGGCGGGCGACCGGTGAGGGGGCTGGCGCGTGAATGCTGAGTTTGCGAAATTGGCCCGGTGGCAGATTGTCCAGTGTCCAGTCACCGATGCGGTAGCGGATCAGTCGCAGGGTAGGGAAGCCGACCGCAGCCGTCATCCGCCGGACCTGGCGGTTCCTGCCCTCGGTAATGGTGAGGGTCAGCCAGGATGTCGGTATAGACTCTCGGTGCCGCACCGGTGGCTGACGGGGCCACAGCTCGGGTTCGGGCATGGCCTCGGCCTTGGCAGGGAATGTCTTGCCATCTTTCAGAACGACGCCGTTGCGCAATTTGGCCAGGGCTTCGTCGGTGATGCTGCCTTCCACTTGCACCCAGTAGGTTTTGGGCATTTTCTGGCGGGGAGAGGCAATTCTGTGCTGCACCTGACCATCGTCCGTAAGCAGCAGCAGCCCCTCCGAGTCGTAATCCAGCCGGCCGGCAGGGTAAACGCCGGGGACGGAGATCCAGTCTGCAAGGGTTGCGCGGGGAGCGCCCTCATGATCTGAATCCGTAAACTGGCTCATGACCTGGTAGGGCTTGTTGAAGAGTATCAGGGTTGCCATGGCTAGAGGGTAGCCGAAGCCATTGCAGAGGAAAAGAAGAAATCCCGAGTCGTTACACAAACCGGCCTGGGGCCTCGGTGATTCGAGGCCAGAGAGTCTGCCGAATCTGATCTGGCCGGCTTGTCAGGGAGCCGGCGAAGATTCAGGCGTTCACGGCTCGCGGTTCGGTCGGGCGGTCGCTGCCTTCGCGGTCCGATCCTGCTTCCGCGTCAGACTGCTTTTCCCGGGAATCGCCTGCGCTGGCCTGAGCGCCTTTCTGTGGCTGCTCATCCGGCACAATATTGACCGCGTGAATACCCTTGTCACTGGGTTTTTTGTCAAAGGTGACGGTTTGGCCGGCCTTCAGGGTTTTGTAGCCGTCCATCTGCACCGAGGAGAAATGGGCAAACAGATCATCGCTGCAGCCGTCCTCGATAATGAAACCGTAACCCTTGGCATTGTTGAACCACTTTACTTTGCCCTTTGGCATGATGAACTCCCCTGTTCCTTCACTGTCAATCACTGTTATTGGTGTTATTGCCATGCGTTGAGCCTTGCACGGGTGATATCGGGTTACCTGATACGGATGCTTCCGTGGATACAAATAGATTACACCGATTTACATAATTTTACATTGCACCTGTACTGTTGACCAATATCGTCTGCGAGTCAATAGCGGACATTGCTCGAATGTATGGTTGAAGAGGGGGCGGAAGCGTTATCATGAGCGTATTGATAACCAGCGCACGTCCGCTCGGCTTGCAAGCTTGAAAAGCGGACGACTCACAACCACATTACAGGCAAGGGCACCGACTTCCGGTAAAGAATCATGAGGACTATCCAGAATTCTCTACTAGTATTGAATCAGGGGGAGGACGAACAACAGCCAGGGCGTCAGGACGACCTCAGTGTTGCTCCCGAGAAGCCAGCCCTCAAGCGCCCTGCGCGCTTTCGGGTGATGCTCCTGAACGACGATTACACCCCCATGGATTTTGTGGTGGATGTGTTAATGAAATTCTTCGGTATGAACGAAGAAAAGGCGACGCAGGTGATGCTGCTCGTCCATACGCAAGGAAAAGCCGTATGTGGGGTATATACCCGTGACATCGCAGAAACAAAGGCGGCACAGGTGAATCAGTATTCTTCGGAATGCGAACATCCGCTCCTTTGCGAGATTGAACGTGCGGACTGATAGACCCAGGGGTGGCCCATGCTGAGCAAAGATCTTGAAATTACGCTGAATACGGCCTTCAAAAATGCCCGCGACAAGCGCCATGAGTTCATGACGGTGGAGCATCTTTTGCTGGCCCTGCTGGACAATGAATCGGCGGTGGGTGTCCTGAAAGCCTGTGGTGCAGACCTGAAGCAGCTGCAGGAAGAGCTTGTCGAATTTGTCGACTCCACAACGCCCCTGATTCCGAGCAGCGACAGTGAGCGGGAAACCCAGCCCACGCTGGGTTTTCAGCGCGTACTCCAACGCGCGGTGTTTCATGTGCAGTCCTCCGGCAAGAAAGAAGTGACCGGCGCCAACGTGTTGGTGGCTATTTTCAGTGAACAGGAAAGCCAGGCGGTGTACGTGCTCAAGAAGCAGAGCATCGCCCGGATTGATGTGGTGAACTTTGTCTCCCACGGCATCTCGCGGGTGCAGGGCGCCGAAGACCAGGAAGGCCATGACCAGGCCTCCCACGAGGAAGGCGCCGAGGAGAGCGGCGCGTCCCGCCCGCTGGAAAGCTACGCCACCAATCTCAACGAGCAGGCCCGCCAAGGCCGGATCGATCCGCTGATCGGTCGCGAACACGAAGTGGAGCGCGTCGTCCAGATACTGGTGCGCCGCCGCAAGAACAACCCGCTGCTGGTAGGTGAGGCTGGCGTGGGCAAAACCGCCATCGCCGAGGGCCTGGCCAAGCGCATCGTGGACGGTCAGGTGCCGGAAATCATCTCGGACGCCGTGGTGTACTCGCTGGATCTGGGCGCGCTGCTGGCCGGTACCAAGTACCGGGGGGATTTTGAGAAGCGACTGAAAGGCCTGCTGGCGGAACTGAAGAAAGAGCAGCACGCCATTCTCTTCATTGATGAGATTCACACCATCATCGGTGCGGGTTCGGCGTCCGGCGGCGTCATGGATGCCTCCAACCTGCTCAAGCCCATGCTGAGCTCTGGAGAGATCCGCTGTATTGGCTCCACCACGTTCCAGGAATTCCGCGGTATCTTCGAGAAGGACAGCGCGCTGGCGCGGCGTTTCCAGAAAATCGACGTCAACGAGCCGAGTGTTGAGGACACCTACCAGATCCTTCGCGGCCTGAAGCCGAACTTCGAGAAACACCACGACCTCAAGTACACCGACAAGGCCCTCAGGGTGGCGGCGGAACTGGCGGATCGCTATATCACTGACCGTCACTTGCCGGACAAGGCAATCGACGTGATTGACGAGGCCGGCGCGCGCCAGCGGCTGATGCCTGAGGGTAAACGCAAGAAGACCGTCGACGTGCCCGATATCGAGGATGTGGTGGCAAATATCGCCCGGATTCCGCCGAAAAATGTGTCCACCAGTGACAAGGACCTGCTGCGCAATCTGGAGCGGGATCTCAAGATGGTGGTCTTCGGACAGGACCCGGCGATCGAATCGCTGTCCACGGCAATCAAGCTGGCTCGTGCTGGCCTGAAAGCACCGGAGAAACCCGAGGGCGCCTTCCTGTTTGCCGGTCCTACCGGTGTCGGCAAAACCGAAGTCACCAAGCAGCTGGCCAAGGTTCTGGGGATCGAACTGGTGCGTTTCGACATGTCCGAGTACATGGAGCGCCACACAGTTTCCCGCCTGATTGGTGCGCCCCCGGGCTACGTGGGTTACGACCAGGGTGGCTTGCTGACCGAGTCGGTCAACAAGCATCCCCACTGTGTGCTGTTGCTGGATGAGATCGAGAAGGCGCATCCGGAAGTCTTCAACCTGTTACTGCAGGTGATGGACCACGGCACGCTCACGGACAACAACGGCCGCAAGGCGGATTTCCGCCACGTGATTCTGGTGATGACCACCAACGCCGGTGCCGAGAGCATGGCGCGTCGGTCCATCGGCTTCAACGAGCAGGACCACAGCTCGGACGGTATGGAAATTATCAGCAAGACCTTCACGCCGGAATTCCGTAACCGTCTCGATGGCATCATTCAGTTCGCCGATCTGCAGAAGGAAACCATCACCCATGTGGTGGACAAGTTCCTTACCGAGCTGCAGGCGCAACTGGATGAGAAGCACGTGGTACTCCACGTGGACGAGCCAGCGAAACAGTGGCTTGCCGAGAAAGGCTACGACGTCACTATGGGTGCAAGACCGATGTCCCGGCTGATTCAGGACAAGATCAAGCGCCCTCTCGCCGAGCAGATCCTGTTCGGTCGCCTGTCAGAGAAGGGTGGTGACGTGCACATTCACCTGCGGGACGACGAGCTGGTGTTCGACTACGAGGATGAGCCCGCCGAAGCGGTGTAAATCCGCCTCTGGAGTGTAAAGCAGAAACCGCGCCTTTCCGGGCGCGGTTTTTTTATGCCCCTGCCTTTTGCAGTTGACCGCTTTTTAACCGATGCAATGGCGGCCCTGTCAATCCATTCAAGGCTGATCTCTGTCAGTTTAGAAAGCTCCGCCGGATGAAGCGGTTTCCGAGGGGGCTCACTAACAACAATGACAAGGAATCAGACGAATGAGGTTTCTCGCTGCATTGCTGGCAGGCGCACTGGGTCTGTTGGTCTGGACCCCGGCAGTGGCTGTTGAACAGAAACAGTTCTGTGTATTTGACGTCGCGGGTGCCGGTGGCTTTGTTTACAAGACCTTGCAGGAATACCAGCGCAAGATGATTGAGACGGGCGTGAAGCTGACGATGAAGCCCTACACCGACGAGGACCGGGCCGTTGCCGATTTTCGGGCGGGGTATTGCGATATCGTTGCACTCACCGATATGGGTGTTCGCCATTTCAACGATTTTACAGGCTCTATCAGCGCCATAGGGGCGGTGCCTTATTACGAGGATTTGCGGGTGTTGATGCATATCCTGTCCAGCCCGCGGGTGGACGAGCATCTTGCCCAGAACGGCTTCCAGATACTGGGGGTCGCCCCGATGGGTGCGGCTTACCTGTTTGTGAATGATCGCCGGATCGATCACGTCAATGCCCTTGAGGGCAAGCGTATTACCGTGTTCGAGGGTCACCACGATGCCCGCCACATGGTTGAGTATGTTGGCGCTATACCGGTGAACGCGAAAATCTCGAACTTTGCCCGACTGTTCAATTCCGGTGAGGCTGACATCAGTTACGCGCCGGCCGCGGCGTACGAGGTGCTCGAGATGTTTCGCGGCATGGGTGACCAGGGCGGCATCGTAAAATATCCGGTAGGCCAGGTGACCGTGCAACTGGTGGCCAGGGAGGGGGAGTTCGATGAACGTTTTGTGCGCCGGTCTCGAAAGAATGTTGCCCGTCTTTATCCGGAATCGATCCGGGTGATTCGCCAGTACGAAGAATCGATACCCGACGAGCGCTGGGTGGATATCTCACCGGCGTCCATTCGCGGGTATCAGGAGATGCTGCGCAGCGTGCGTATCGACATGCAGAATTCGACGGAGGGCGGTGGCATGCTGGCGGCGGGTGTATACGACGACAGCATGATGACCATCCTCAGGAAGGTCCGGTGTTATACCAACCCCGGAGCGGGAGAGTGCAGTGCTGAAGATCGGGAATGAGTGCGTTCAAAACTGAAAAAGCCCCGGATCCGGGGCTTTTCAGATGTCACGCTGACGATTAACGGGCGCGGTAAACGATGCGTCCCTTGCTGAGATCGTATGGGGTCAGCTCAACTTTTACCTTGTCGCCGGTCAGTATACGGATGTAGTTTTTCCGCATCTTGCCTGAAATGTGGGCGGTCACAACGTGGCCGTTGCTCAGCTCCACACGGAACATGGTATTCGGAAGGGTATCAACAATAACGCCTTCCATTTCAATGACATCTGATTTCGCCATTCAGTAGAAACCTCGTTTGGAATTAACTTGCCTTGATTTTAAATTGCGCAATTCTGCCTGAATTGTCGCCATTTAGCAAAATCAGTTGCGCTCCAGTACCTGCCACTGGCCATCCCGCAGGGCTTCTATGGGCCGGAAACGGGTTTTGTAGTTCATTTTCCGGCACTGGCGAATCCAGTAACCGAGGTAAAGGTGTGGCAATCCCCGGGTTCTGGCGGCCTCTATCTGCCAGAGAATGGCAAAGGTGCCGAGACTGCGGGCTTCATACGCTGGATCAAAAACCGTGTAAATGGCAGACAGCCCGTCGTCGAGCAGGTCAACGGCGGCGAGGCCGACCAGCTTGTCGGCCAGGCGTATCTCCAGAAACCAGGAGTCGGTGGCGCCTTCCACCAGAAAGGATGTGAATTGCTCCCGGGAAGGCGGGTACATGTCACCGTCGGCATGGCGCTGCTCGATATAATCGGCATAGAGCTGATAGTAACGCTCGGTGAAACTTGCAGGCACCAATTCGCAGGTCAGGTCGGCATTCCGGTCACGTACCCGCCGCTGACTGCGGTCCGGGAGGAAGTCGTCGACCCTCAGTCGAACCGGTATACAGGCATTGCAGGATTCGCAGTGGGGCCGGTAATAATGCGAGCCGCTGCGGCGAAAGCCAAGCGCTGTGAGCTGGCTATAAAGTTTCTTGTCGATATTCGCCCTGGGATCCACAAACATGGTGGTGGCCTCACGATTCGGCAGGTAACTGCAATCGTGGGGTGGTGTGGCGAAAAATACCAGGGTTCTGAGATTACTCATGCACTCCTCCGGGCCCGGGCCATTGCCACTGGAGTTGCCAGGAGCTCTGGTTCGGAGAGCGGTCGACACCTGCTCTGAGTATAGATAAAAACTCGCTTCGGGGAATGCTTCGTGCACCCATTTTCAGCAGATGAGAACTCTCGACCTGGCAGTCCATAACGCGGTAGCCCCACTGATCAAGCTGATGGGCCAGGTGAACCATCAGCACCTTGGAGGCGTTGGTTTCCAGCGAGAACATGGATTCCCCGAAAAAGCACTGGCCGATGCCCAGTCCGTACATGCCGCCCACCAGTTCCCGGCCGGGATTCCACACTTCGATGGAGTGGGCAATGCCTTGCTGGTGCAGCTGGGTGTAGCTATGGATCATGTCGTCGGTGATCCAGGTGCCTTCGGTTCGGGTGTCCGCGCACAGCCGGATAACCTTGCGGAAATCCTGATCGCAGGTCACCGTGAAATAGCCACGGTTAAGGGTGCGTCTGAGGCTGCGGGATACGTGGATCTCATCGGGAAATAACACGCACCTTGGATCGGGAGACCACCAGAGGATGGGCTGGTCGTCGCTGAACCAGGGAAAAATGCCGTTGCGGTAGGCGAGGATCAGGCGTTCGGTAGAGAGGTCGCCACCCAGGGCGAGTAGCCCGTCCGGTTCGTCGAGGGCTTCTTCGGCGGGAGGAAACCAGAGGTGGTCAGGGTCTATCCAGGGTAGTGAGGTCATTCGGATCCGTTGCTTTCAGTGACTTGCAAACCGAATTCCGGAGTAGCGGGCCTCGGGTACAAGCGGCTGAAACACGCTGTGGATACGTCCTTGTACGCTTGGCTCCGCCATCCATGGCTCCGCACAGTTTCAGCCGCTTGCACCCGAGGCCCTCGTCGAGCTTCTGAGTTGCTTTCCTCAGTGTAGATCAGTCCTGTTGGTCCAGAAATTTCTCTGCATCCAGAGCCGCCATGCAGCCGAAGCCTGCGGAGGTCACGGCCTGGCGGTATACGTGGTCAGCCACGTCGCCGGCGGCGAAGACGCCCGGGATGCTGCTCTGGGTGGCCATGCCCTCAAGGCCTGAACGGATCTTGATGTAGCCGTTTTCCATGTCGAGCTGGCCGGTGAACAGGTCGGTGTTCGGCTTGTGACCGATGGCGATGAAGACGCCGGCCAGATCCAGATCCTGCGTACTGCCGTCTTTGGTGCTCTTGATGCGCATGCCGGTGACGCCGGTGCCGTCGCCAAGTACCTCGTCAAGGGTGTGGTCCCACACGATGTTGACGTTTCCGTTCTCGGCCTTTTCGAACAGCTTGTCCTGCAGGATTTTCTCAGCGCGCAGGCTGTCGCGGCGGTGTACCAGGGTGACCTCGTCAGCGATGTTGGAGAGGTACAATGCCTCTTCCACTGCGGTATTGCCGCCACCGATAACCGCGACTTTCTGTTTCTTGTAGAAGAAGCCGTCGCAGGTGGCGCAGGCGGATACGCCCTGGCCTTTGAATTTTTCCTCGGATTCCAGGCCCAGGTACATGGCGGAAGCGCCGGTGGAAATGATCAGGGCGTCGCAGGTGTATTCGCCGCTATCGCCCTTGAGGCGGAAGGGGCGATTGCGCAGGTCAGCTTCGTTGATGGTGTCGTAGACCACGTTGGTCTCAAAGCGCTCGGCGTGCTTGAGCATGCGCTGCATCAGCTCCGGACCCTGAACGCCGTCATTGTCACCGGGCCAGTTGTCCACGTCGGTGGTGGTGGTGAGCTGGCCACCCACTTCAATACCGGTGATCAGTGTCGGCTTGAGATTGGCCCGGGCGGCGTAAACCGCTGCGGTGTAGCCTGCGGGGCCGGAGCCAAGGATGATCAGTCGGGAATGTTTGGTTTCGCTCATTGTGGGTCTCTCGTCAAAATCTCGATTCAACAGGGTGGAAAACGTTATCGATACAGTTCTGGAAAGTGCTGAAGGCTATCACGAACCGGGTGATGTTCCAGTAATTTTGGGCAATTCCTGTCATTAACGAATGCTATTCACTCAATGACAGATACCGAGGCAAGAAGTTGCCTGACCCGTTCCTTGCTCTTCCCGGACTCTCCCTGTTCCAGCCGATGCTCTGCAACGGCCGGAAAAACCGCTTGAATATCGTCGGGCAGCACGTGATGACGGCCGTCCATCAGGGCCCAGGCCCGGGCGGCGCGCACCAATCCCAGGCCGGCGCGAGGAGACAGTCCGTAAAGCAGTCCCGGCATGCGGCGGCTTTGTTCCAGCAGTCGCTGAACGTAATCCAGCAACGCCGGGCTGGTGGTCACACGGCTGATGGACTCCTGCAGGGATTCAAGGTCCTGCTGGCTCAGCAACGTCGGCAGCTTGTCCGTCAGGGTGCGGCGATCCTCACCTTCCAGCAGCTCCCGCTCGGCTTTCGGATCGGGGTAGCCCAGGCGCAGTCGCATCAGGAAGCGGTCCAGCTGGGATTCGGGCAGCGGATAGGTACCGCCCTGTTCAATGGGGTTCTGGGTCGCGATCACGAAGAAGGGGTGGGGCAGCGGCCGGGTTTCGCCTTCAATCGACACCTGCCGTTCTTCCATGGCTTCCAGCAAGGCGCTCTGGGTGCGTGGTGAGGCGCGGTTGATTTCGTCTGCCAGCACAACCTGGGCAAAGATCGGGCCTTTATGAAAGACCAGTGAACCTGCTTCCTTGTCGTACATGGAGTAACCCAGTACGTCGGACGGGAGCAGGTCATTGGTAAACTGGATGCGCTGGTAACTCAGCCCCATGATCCGTGCCAGTGCGTGGGACAGGGTGGTTTTCCCCATGCCGGGGATATCTTCAATCAGCAGATGGCCCCGCGCCAGCAGGCCGCAGATGGCCAGGCGGACCTGCTGCTCCTTGCCCAACAGAATGGTGTTGAGCTCGGTTACTACGCTGTCGATCATTTTTTTCATGCAGGAGTCAGTCCCGTACCCGTTTGAGGATGTCGCCGTACGCATCGATGCGTCGGTCTCTCAGATACGGCCAGATGCGCCGAATCGATTCGCTGCGGTGGCGATCAATGGCGGCGTGCAGAATGGTCTCGGAGGCGTCATCTGCCCGTGCGAGAATCTCTCCCTGCGGACCACAGATAAAGCTGTTCCCCCAGAAGCGGATACCACCGGACTGCCCGGAAGGGTCGGCTTCGGTGCCTACCCGGTTGGGTGCGATAACCGGGAGGTTGTTCGCCACCGCGTGGCCCCGCTGCACCGTCACCCAGGCATCAAGCTGGCGGGCCTGCTCGGAGGCCTCGTCTGTCATATCCCAGCCAATGGCGGTGGGGTAGATCAGCACCTCCGCACCGGCCAGTGCCATCAGCCTGGCGGCCTCCGGATACCACTGATCCCAGCAGACCAGCACACCAAGTTTTCCGACGGACGTTTCGATCGGTGTAAAGCCGCTGCGCCCGTCGTTGAAGCTGGCGTCGCCGGGGGTGAAATAGAATTTTTCGTAAAAACCGGGGTCGTCCGGTATGTGCATCTTGCGATAGATGCCGGCAATGCGGCCGTCGCGCTCAAACACCACAGCCGTATTGTGGTAGACGCCGTTCATGCGGCGCTCGAAGATCGAGCCCACCAGCACAATGCCGAGTTCGGCGGCCAGTGCGCCAAGCGTGTGGCTGGTTGGCCCCGGTATCGGTTCGGCAAGTTCGAACACCGAAGTATCTTCCGTCTGGCAGAAGTACAGGGTGGCATGCAGCTCCTGCAGGATCACCAGTTCCGCGCCTTCAGCGGCTGCCTCACGTATCAGCCGTTCGCTGGTCGCCAGGCTGACGGCTTTGTCGTCGCTGCAGGTCTGCTGTATGGCGGCAACCTTCAGTGTGCTCGAGGTTTGAGGGGCAGCATGGTTCATAGGGTGACCACTCCGGCCGGAATCTGCATGGTGACGCAGTGCAGGCTGCCGTGCTGCCGAATCAGCGGGCGACAGTTGATTGGAACAATGTCGCGGTCCGGGAACAGCCCCTGCAGGATGTCCAGCGCCTGTTGGTCCTGGGGTACGTCGTAGGTTGGCACTAGAACCGCACCGTTGATGATCAGGAAGTTGGCGTACGTGGCCGGCAGGCGATGCCCGTCATCGTCATGGATGGCGTCGGGCCAGGGCAGGGGCGTCAGCCGGTAGGGGCGGCCATCGGCCTGGCGGAACTGCTGTAACTCTTCTTCCATGGCGGCCAGGGCGCTGTAGTGCTCGTCTGCAACGTCAGGGCAGGCGACGTAGCACAGCTGATCTTCGGAACAGAAACGTGCCAGGGTATCAATGTGGCTGTCGGTGTCATCACCGGCAAGATAGCCGTGGTTGAGCCACAGAATGCGCTCGGCACCAAGGGTTTCGCCCAGAAGATTCTCGATAGCGCCCCGGTCAAGGGTTGCATTCCGGCTCGGGGTCAGCAGGCATTCACTGGTGGTGAGCAAAGTGCCCGCACCATCGGATTCGATGGAGCCGCCCTCGAGAACGAAGTCCACGTTTGCCATGGGGGTGGTGCCGAAACTGCCGGCATTGCAGAGGTGCTGGTTGAGTGCGTCGTCCTTTTCCCACGGGAATTTGCCGCCCCAGGCGTTAAAACGGAAATTGAGCAACAGCGGGCCGCTGTCTGTGGTCACCGTGATCGGACCGTGATCCCGGGCCCAGGTGTCGTTCGCTGGAGCGGGCACGGCGATTACGCGCCCGGGCAGTTGACGCTCGCGGGCATAGGCGGAGAGTTCCCGCTCAAGCTCCTGCAGCCGGGCAACGTGCTCACAGCTGACGATCAGGTTCTCCCTCGCCAAAACAGCCGTGGCGATCTCCAGAAAAACCGGCTCCACGTCGTCAAGGATGCCGGACCAGTCGGTGCCGGGGTGCGGCCAGGTCAGCATGATCGCGCTTTGAGGGGCCCATTCGGCGGGCAACACACGTTTGCTAGTCAATTTAAAGCCACCTATTGCAAAAAAAATCGTCATTCTAACCAACGGACGACGTTGCGTCAGGATATGGATGAAGGAAAACCGCGCGGTGTGCTGTAGCACCGCGCCCCGGGATGGAGTGTCTCGTGCCTAGCGCTGTGGATTCAATACCGCATGCAGGACCCGGTCGCCCTCGAAGTAAACCACAAATCCATCGTAGTGCCACTGGGAAATGGGAGGCTCGCCAACCGGTCCGCGGATTTCCCACGGGGTGCCCCAGTTGTCTCGCACACTGGCCTGGGTCATGCCGGTGCGCGGCAGATCGGCCTGGTTGCGCTCGGCCTGCGAGCCTACGGGAATGGTGATGTCTTCGGCCATGAGAGGGCTCAGTGGGGTCAGGCCCATTGCCGCTGCCAAGGTGAGGGTGCCGAACAGCTTTGGTACAGGTTTTGTCATCGGTATGGATCTCCCTGGACTGTGGGTTTCGATGGTGATTGAGCGCCCCTGAAGGACATGGATAAAAGGTAATATCGGTAAAAATCAGGCAAAAGTCACACGATTCCGACAGTTTACTCTTTTTGCCGCTGACGGATCTGCCACCGCATCACATGACGGGCAATTTGCTGACGGTCGCTATCGTGGATCTCGGTAAACTCGGTGTGAAACCGTGCTTTCCCGGCGCTCCCGGCCGCTATGGCGATGACCCGGGCAACGGCCTGGGGCTGGAATAATTCCGGGGGCAGGGTCATCCGTATCGCCAGCAAATCCCCTTCGCCCCACGCCTGCTCGTCATCAGTGAAGGCAACGCCACCTTCGCTGAGGGTGACATCCTGCCAGTGCTCCGGTTGCAACGGATTTTGCTCAAAGGCCATAATGCGCGCCAGCGTATCGAGCTTTCCGTTCAACGACTTGATCAACGAGCTCAGCAGTCGGTCACGCTCAGCCAGTGTGGCAAGCTGCGAGCGCACGTCCTGGTCAAGCCGCCTCAGCTCGGCGCGGAGACTCCCCAGGTGATCATCGTTATAGGGGCTGGAGTGTGTCGCGGTTTCTGCGGGCGCTCGCTGGATTTCTAGGCCGATACGGTCGTCTATCCGGTAATAATCACGACGGTCTCCGGCGGCAGATGGTATCGGAGCAGAGGGCGCGTTGGCAGGGGGGCGTGACGGCATTGCGGCTCCGTTTAAGCGCAGCATTTTTTGTTAATGAAGAAAAGTTTAGCAGTTTCCGTTCATTCCGTGTGAGTGGAAATCCGAATGACCCGAAGGTAGCAACAGGCACCTCTTCTCATGTTCAGACCTTTATCGTTGTACGTTGGTTTGCGCTACACCGCGGCAAAGCGACGCAATCACTTTATTTCCTTCATTTCACTGACGTCGATGATCGGGCTGATGCTCGGTGTTGCGGTGCTGATTATTGTGCTGTCCGTGATGAACGGCTTCGACCGCGAGCTCAAGCAGCGCATTCTTGGCATGGTGCCACACGCGGTGATTGAGGGAGCTGACCACATCGGGGACTGGCAGGACGTGGTCCGGCGTGTGGAGGAACACCCGCGGGTACTGGCTGCCGCGCCGTTCATCCAGGGGCAGGGCATGGTTACCGGCGGCGGCGATGTGCGCGGCGTGCTGCTCAACGGGGTGTTGCCCGAGCAGGAGCGCGACGTGTCGATCATCGAGAACCATATGATTGAGGGCAGCCTGGGCGATCTCAAATCCGGCGAGTTTGGCATCATTGTGGGCCGCATCATGGCTGCCAGCCTGCGCCTGCAACCGGGTGACAAGGTCACGGTGGTCCTCCCGGAAGCCTCGGTAACCCCTGCCGGTGTGCTGCCGCGACTGAAGCGGTTTACGGTGAAAGGTATTTTCAGTGTCGGGGCGGAGCTGGATGGCAACTACACCCTGATTCATATGGACGACGCCGCCAAACTCATGCGAACCGGCGGCAAGGCCCAGGGTGTGCGGCTGCTGGTGGACGACCTGTTCGCCGCACCGCGGGTTGCAGAACAGGCAGCAAGGGGTTTGGGTGGACGCTATTTCATCTCGGACTGGACCCGGACCCACGGCAATCTTTTCCAGGCAATCCGCATGGAGAAAACCATGATCGGGCTGCTGCTGATGTTCATCGTTGCCGTGGCCGCCTTCAATATCGTGTCGACTCTGGTCATGGTGGTAACCGACAAGACAGCAGACATTGCCATCCTGCGCACCATGGGCGCCACGCCGGGGCGAATCATGAGGATTTTCATCATTCAGGGTGGGGTCATCGGCATTTTCGGTACCCTGGTTGGTACGGCGCTCGGTGTTTTCGGGGCGCTGAACATCAGTGGATTCATCTCCTGGCTGGAGGGTGCGCTGGGGCACCAGTTCCTCAGCGCCGATGTTTACTTCATCAGCTACCTGCCATCGCAACTGCAGTGGCAGGACGTGTTTATTATCAGCGGAGCTGGCCTGGCCATGAGCCTGCTGGCAACCATCTACCCCGCGTGGCGGGCATCACGAGTGGATCCGGCGGAGGCCCTGCGCTATGAATGATCACCCAGCACCGACGCCGGAGAACGCCCTGGTTATTGATTGCCGGCAGGTGACCCGAACTTACAATGCGGGCCCGGAAAAGCTGACCATCTTTTCCGATATATCGTTGCAGGTCTGCGCCGGGGAAACTGTGGCCATTGTCGGCAGCAGCGGCGCCGGCAAAACCACCCTGCTGAATCTCCTGGGGGGGCTGGATAAGCCATCCTCCGGCCACATCACCATCTGTGACCAGGATATTCACGCCATGGGCGAGGCCGGGCGGGCGCGCTTCCGCAACCGGCACCTGGGCTTTGTCTACCAGTTTCACCACCTGCTGCCGGAGTTCACCGCCCTTGAAAATGTGATGATGCCGTGTGCGCTCGGGGGCATGTCCGTCAGGGCCGCGAGGGAAAAAGCGCAAGCGGTTCTCGCGGAGGTGGGGCTGAGCGCACGGCTTACCCACAAGCCCGGCGAACTGTCGGGTGGAGAGCGGCAGAGAGTCGCCATTGCCCGCGCGCTGGTGAACGAACCCGAGTGCGTGTTGATGGATGAGCCGACCGGGAATCTGGATGAGCATACCGGGGAAGGGGTCAAGCAGTTGATCGAGTCGCTCAGGGATCGCCTGGGCATTGCCTTTGTCATGGTGACGCACGACATGGCGATGGCTCGCAGTCTTGGTCGGGTGTTGAGGCTGGAACAGGGCCGGCTGCTGACCGAGCGTTAGTGTCCGTGGCGCCTGTATTTGCGGCGTTCCTGCCAGTCAGAGCGAACCTTGCGGCGCCAAAGGAACTGGATCAACAGATAGGCAAAGCAGGCTGACAGGGTGGCGACAATCAGCGAACCGAAATACAGCGGGATGCCGATGTCCAGTAACCGTTCGCTGATCCAGCCCCAGGATGCCTGAAACTCGAAATTCAGTACGGGGCGGTCAAGCACGTAGGCCCCGACCTTGTAACTGAAATAGAAAATCGGTGGCATGGTCAGCGGATTGCTGATCCACACCAGCACCACGGAAAGGGGCAGGTTGGCGTTAAACCAGATGGCAAAAAAAGCCGCCGCCAGCATCTGAAACGGCATGGGAATAAAGCACAGAAAGATGCCAACCAGAAAGGCGCGGGAAACACTGTGACGGTTAATGTGCCATAGGTTGGGTTCATGAAGGATATCGCCCAGGAACTGTAGCGATTCCATCGAACGGACGCGCTCCGGCCTTGGTAGGTAGCGTTTCATGAACTTCTTTGGCATCTGGACGTTCTGCCTGTTCAGATTGACAGTTCCGGGGTGTGGCGTGGTGCCGGAACTCTGGAATATCAGGAGGACAAGGATTGTCCGGATGTCTTGTCGCATTTGCCTGCGGCGTTATCTTACTTTATACGTTCCCGGTCGTGCCACCTCTGGCGTGGCCGATTGCGGCCGTCGTTGCCGCAGTGTTCGCCGTCTTCCGGTTCCGCTTGCAGCGAATCGGCGCATTGGCCGGTCTGCTTCTGGCCCTGGCGGTTGGGCTGGCCTGGGCCACATGGCACACCTCGCAAAGACTGCAGCAAGCCCTGCCTGTAGCTCTGGAGGGGCGGGTGTTGCCGGTGTCCGGTTATCTGTGCGGAATACCCTCCCAGGGCAGTTTCGATAGTCTGCGGTTCAATTTCTGTGTCACTCGCTGGCACCTCGCTCACACGTCCGGGGCGGGCGAGGCCGAGCTGCCCGGAAAGATCAGGCTGGCCTGGTATGGCGTGGAAGGGCGAACGTTGCCCGGGCATCGGCTGAAACTCGACGTTGTGCTCAAGAAACCCCATGGCGCGGTCAATCCGGCGGGTTTCCGCTACGAAACCTGGCTGTTCCGGCAGGGTTTCCGGGCAACGGGTACGGTCAGGGCGGTAGCAGCGGACACCACTGAAACCTGCGGTCTGCATTGTTATTACGTGGCCTGGCGCCATCGCTTGGCGGGTACTGTGGCCTCGGTCATGGCCGGCGTGGAACATTATCCATTGCTGGCGTCGCTGCTGATTGGCCACCGTGGCGAGATGACGCCAGAGCACTGGGAGGTTCTGCAGGCGACCGGAACTATCCATCTGGTTGCGATTTCGGGCCTGCATCTTGGTCTGGTCGCCATCGGCGCGGGGTTTGTCGCGAGGCGTCTGGTCAGTGCGGTGCCGGCAGGATTCTTGGCCCCGGTTGCGGGACGCTATCTGGTGCTGGCGGCTGTAGCCTTTGCCAGTCTGGTGTATGCCCTTGCCGCAGGATTCACCGTGCCCACCCGTCGGGCGCTGATCATGGTTCTGGTCGCCAGCTGGGTGCTGCTCAAAGGACGCCAGGTGTCAGCCTGGCAAGGCCTCGCGCTGGCTCTGTTTCTGGTGCTGTTGCTGGATCCTTTCGCCCCGCTGGATCAGGGCTTCTGGCTGTCCTTCGGTGCGGTAACGGTATTGGTGGCGGTTTTTGCCGGGCGGTTGGCCTCTCCGAACTGGTGGGCGGCGCTGCTTCTGGCCCAGGGCGCGGTCTTCGCGGGGCTGTGGCCGATCCTTGCGTTTCTGGGGCATGGGCAGCCATATTCCGGCTTGCTTGCCAATCTGTTTGCCATTCCCTGGGTATCGATCGTGGTGATGCCTGTATTGATAGCCGGTAGTGCCTTGCTGTGGCTGTTTCCTGCCTGTCAGAGCTGGGTGCTTCTGATCTTCGATGGCGTGCTGGAAGTGCTCTGGCAGGTGTTGAGCTGGCTGGCATCGCTGGACATGCCCGTGAGCAATCCGGGCATCGGTGTGGCTGGCGGGATGTCGCTGTTGATGCTCACGGCGCTCGTATTGCCGTCCCATCGGGTGCGATGGGTGGTCGGGCTAGCGGTGTCCTTGCTCCTTGGCGGCGCCTCGGTGGCTGATCGAAGCCCGAATCCGTGGCTGGAGTCCGTGGAAATCCGTGTCTGGGATGTTGGTCAGGGGCTGGCAGTGCTGGTGCGTCACCAGGATCGGGTCATCCTATACGACACCGGGCCCGCCATACCTGGCGTGTTCTCCGCCGTGGAATCGGTGCTGATTCCAAACCTGCGGCATCTGGGTGTGAGACGCATCGACACGCTGATTGTCAGCCATGGCGACAGCGACCACGCCGGTGGGCTGGCAGCCCTGTTCGAGGCATTTCCTGTGGGTGAGGTGATTTCCGGAGAGCCCGCGCGGCTGCGCGGGATGTTGAGCCCCGTTGTGGCTGCGCCGGCAGTCAGGCCATGCGCTAGTGTCCGTGCCCGCGCCGTCGGGGAAATGATCATGGGGTTCTGGCAGCATCCGCAACCCGATACCGCCAACGACGCCTCATGCGTGGTTACCATCACGCTGTCCGATGGCAGCGCGCAGGTGGTTCTGCCCGGCGATATCACCCGCGCCACTGAAAAGCGCCTGCTGAAGGCTCAGAAAGCCGAAGTCCCTGCCATTGCGCCTGCCGCACAACGGGTCATTGTTGCCCCGCATCACGGCAGCAACACGTCATCATCCGAGGCCTGGGTGGCGGCGCTGGCTCCGCAATGGGTGATATACAGCGCGGGTTACCGGCACCGTTTCGGGCATCCGCATCCCTCGGTCGTTGAGCGGTATCGGGCAGCCACCAGCGGCCAGCTAAACACGGCCGAAGCAGGCGCGATTCGCCTGGAACTTGGGCAAACAGGAATTGGTATCGGCCTGCAGAGAGAAGGCGCTGCGTTCTGGATCAGACCGCCCGTAACCGATGACGGAGTATTGTAAAATACCGTGACACAACGGGTGTGGCCTGGGGCGGCAGCTATGCTAAAGTAGCGCGGCTTGTTAACAATCAGGGAGACCAAGCGTGTTCGAGCTGTTGAAAGCCGGTGGCATTCTGATGGTGCCAATTGTTGCCTGTTCCATCCTGGCGCTTGCCATAGTCCTCGAGCGTTTCTGGACGCTGAGAGCGTCGCGGGTGGCGCCCCCCCAGACCATCAATGAACTGTGGCGCTGGATCAAGAAAAAAGAACTCAATGGCCGCAAACTCAAAGCCCTGCAGGGCTCGTCTCCCCTCGGCCGGATTCTCGCGGGCGGATTGATGAACGCCAAACACGGCCGTGAAATCATGAAAGAAAGCATCGAACATGAGGCCAGTCAGGTCATCCATGATCTGGAGCGCTTTCTCAACCCGCTTGGTACTGTCGCCACCATTACGCCGTTGCTGGGTCTGCTGGGCACGGTGATCGGTATGATCAAGGTGTTCGCAGAAATCCAGCTGGCCGGTGTCGGTGATGCTGGCAACCTTGCCGGTGGCATCTCCGAAGCCTTGATCACAACAGCTTCCGGCCTGAGTGTCGCCATTCCTGCGTTGATCTGTCATCGCTACTTTATCCGTCGCGTCGATGAGCTGGTCGTGGGTATGGAGCAGGAGGCGATCAAGCTGGTGGAAGTGGTCCACGGCGACCGCGAAATTGATGTCGAAGGAGCCTGAACGTCGTGAAGTTCAAGCGCCAGAGAAGCCAGGAAGTGGGAGTAGACCTGACACCGCTGATTGACGTGGTGTTTCTGCTGCTGATCTTCTTCATGGTTTCCACCACCTTTACCCGAGAGAGCCACTTGCAGGTAGAGCTGCCGAAAGCCAGCGCCGAGGCAAGGGCTGAAACCGAGGTGCGGGAAATCGACGTAGTGATTAACGCCGAGGGCCAGTACATCCTCAATGAACGCACGCTGGTGAACAACCGCCGGGAGACGCTGGAGCGGGCGGTGCGCGAGCTGGCCGAAGGTGATAATTCCTTGCCCTACGTGATCACCGCCGATGCCCGAACACCCCATGAATTTGTGGTGCGTGCCATGGATGTGGCCGGGCGTCTCGGTTTTGCCAAGCTGAGCATTACCACCGAGCGGGAGGCTGACGGCCAGTGAGTGAATCCGCCAGGGCGGTAGTGGCGGAAGCCCCGACTGCCTCCAACTGGGCCACCTACAAGCGCCTGCTCGCCTACGTCAAACCGTTCTGGCTGGCGTTCTCGCTCGCGGTGCTGGGTAACGTGATCTACGCAGCGGCGTCGACCGGTATGGCCGCTGCCATGGAATACGTCATCGTAGCGATCGAGAACCCCACCGAACAAAACCGGATTCTGCTGACGGCGTTGATTGTCGGCGTTTTTGCGTTCCGGGGCGTCGGTACCTTCCTCAGTCAGTACTTTATTAGCTACGTTGGGCGGCAAGTGATCAATGCCCTGAGAAATCAGGTATTCGACCGCCTGCTGAGCCTGCCTTCACGTTACTTCGATGACAACGCCTCCGGCCGTCTGGTGTCCAAGCTCACCTTCAACGTGGAGCAGGTTGCCGAGGCCACCACCAATGCGGTGACCATTACCCTGAGGGAAGGTTTGACCATCCTGGGCTTGCTGGGGTTCATGCTCTACACCAACTGGAAGCTGACCCTGGTTTTCGTGGCTGTCGGACCCATCATCGGCTTTGTAGTGAGCTATGCCAGTAAGCGATTTCGCAAGATCAGCAAGCGCATTCAAGGCTCGATGGGGGATATCACCCATGTTGCGTCCGAATCCATTTCCGGCTACCGGGTTGTGCGTACGTTCGGGGGTGAGGACTATGAACGGGAACGCTTCCGCGACGTCAGTGAGAAGAATCTCAAACAGAGTCTGAAAATGGCCTCCACCCAGGCAATCAGCATTCCGGTCATCCAGGTGCTGGTTGCGGTGGCCATAGCGGCCCTGGTGTGGACCATGCTGGCTCCGGAAATCCGCGGCGAAATGAGTACCGGCCAGTTGATTGCCTTTATTACTGCCGCGACCACCATGGCTAAGCCCATCCGTCAGGTCACGTCGGTGCACGCCAAGATTCAGAAGGGGGTTGCTGCCGCCCACGACGTGTTCAGCACCATGGATGAAGAGCCCGAGCACGATAATGGCAGCTATCGCCCTGAACGGGTGAACGGCGATATTACCTTCGATAATGTCTCCTTCCGCTACCGTGACCAGTTGGATGATGTCTTGAGGGCCATTTCCCTGGATATTCCTGCCGGGCAGAGCGTGGCCCTGGTCGGCCGCTCCGGCAGCGGCAAGTCCACCCTGGTCAGCCTGCTACCCAGGTTCTATGAATACACGGGTGGCGATATTCGCATAGACGGTCACTCGCTGAAGGACTTCAGTCTGCAGGCATTGCGCGCTCAGATCGCGCTGGTGACCCAGAACGTAGTGCTGTTCAATGACACCATCGCCGCCAACATCGCCTATGGCGCGTTGCGTCATTGTTCGCGGGAGGAAATCCGTGAAGCGGCCTCCAAAGCTCACGCGCTGGAATTTATCGATCGTATGCCGGAAGGGCTGGACACCATGATCGGAGACAACGGCGTGATGCTGTCCGGTGGTCAGCGCCAGCGCCTCGCCATTGCCCGCGCGCTGCTCAAGAACGCACCGGTACTGATCCTCGATGAAGCCACCTCGGCGCTGGATACGGAATCCGAGCGCCACATCCAGGAAGCCCTGGAAACCGTGATGCAGGGCCGCACCACACTGGTGATCGCCCACCGTTTGTCCACCATCGAGCAAGCAGACCGCATTCTGGTGATGGATGCCGGGCAGATCATCGAGTCCGGGCGTCATGATGAGCTGCTTGCGTCCGGCGGCGCCTACGCCCAACTACATCAGATGCAGTTCAGCGAGCACGCATGAGCTCGCTGGTTGACCGTCTCTGGTACGGTACCCGGCGGCCGCTGTGGTTGTTGTATCCGCTGGCCTGGCTTTACCGGATGGTGTCGGAGAGCCGGCGCAGAAAGGCCTGGAAGGTGAAGGATGCCCCGTTGCCGGTGCCGGTGATCGTGGTCGGCAACCTGACGGCCGGCGGTACCGGTAAATCGCCGCTGACGGCGCGGCTGGTAGGCCTCTTGCGGGGCCACGGCTGGCAACCGGTCATCCTGAGCCGTGGCTACGGCGGTCGATCCGATTCCTATCCTCTGTGTGTGAACGAAACCACCAGCGCCAATCTCGCCGGCGACGAGCCGGTGATGCTGCACCTGGAAACCGGGTGCCCGGTGGTGGTCGACCCGCAGCGAAAGCGGGGTGCCCTGTGGGCGCTCGAGCAGCGGCTGGGCAATATCCTGATCTGCGACGACGGCCTTCAGCACTACGCCTTGCCCCGCGACATTGAGCTGGCCGTGTTCGACGCCGCCCGCGGCATTGGCAATGGCGCGGGCATCCCGGTCGGCCCGCTCCGGGAGCCCCTGGAGCGTCTGTCTGGTGTGGATTTCGTGATCACCAACGGGGGAGCCCTGGAGGATCTGGAACACCCGGCCCAGTTCACCATGACGCTGGAGCCCACGGAACTTCGCAACCTGAAAACCGGGGAAACAGCACCGCTCGAAAGTCTGCGCGGCCAGCCGGTGTTTGCGGTAGCGGGCATCGGCAATCCCGGGCGTTTTTTCGCTACACTGGAGTCGCTGGGCGCGGAGGTGTCTGGTCGGGCGTTTGCCGACCACCATAACTTCCGCGCCTCGGACCTGGAGACGCCTGGCGGCAGCCGGCTGGTAATGACCGCCAAGGATGCGGTCAAATGCCGTGGGATCGCCGGGGACAATGCCTGGGTGCTGTCGGTGACGGCAGCGCTGCCAGAAGCATTCGCCGAAGCATTTCTGGATCGGGTACGGGAGTGCCAAGGCTTATTTCCTAATCATCAATCCGAGAGAACCTGAAATGGATAAGAAACTGGTGGCCATGCTGGCCTGCCCGGTGTGCAAGGGCGAGCTGAAGCTGAATCAGGACAAGACCGAGTTGGTGTGTTATCAGGACGCAATGGCGTTCCCGATCCGCGAAGGCATTCCGGTGATGCTGGCGACGGAGGCACGCACGCTGTCAACAGACGAACGTCTCGACAAACACGGCTAGGGGAGCGTCATGTCTTTTACCGTGGTGATTCCCGCTCGGTACGCATCCACCCGGTTGCCGGGAAAACCCCTGGCGGACCTGGCCGGCAAGCCGATGATCCGACATGTCTACGAGCGCGCCAATGAGAGTGCAGCGAGCCGTGTAGTGATCGCGACCGACGATGAGCGCATTGAGGCCGCCTGCCAGGCGTTCGGTGCCGAGGTGGTCATGACCTCGCCCGATCACGCCAGCGGCACGGACAGGCTGGAAGAGGTGGCCCGCACACTGGGTTTTGCGGCGAATGACCGCATTGTCAATGTTCAGGGCGACGAACCCCTGATTCCTCCCGCCCTGATCAATCAGGTGGCACACAATCTTCAGCGCTTTCCCCGCGCCGCCATTGCCACCCTGTGCGAGAAAATTACGGATGCCGACAGCGTGTTTAATCCCAACGTGGTCAAGGTGGTTGCCGATCATCAGGGGATGGCGCATTACTTCAGCCGTGCGCCCATTCCCTGGGCCCGGGACCACTGGAAAACCGACCACTGGCCGCCCCGTGAGAAAACCCTGCCTTCCGGTGTGAACTATTTCCGTCACATTGGCATCTATGGGTACCGGGTGCGGTTGCTGAGCGATTTTGTCGGTTGGGCACCGGCGCCCACCGAACTCACGGAATCCCTGGAGCAGTTGCGCGCCCTGTATAACGGCGCGCAGATTCACGTGGAAGAGGCTGTGGAGCAGCCGCCGGCGGGCGTTGATACCGAGGCGGATCTTCAGCGGCTGCGTCAGTGGATGGAGGCAAATCAACCATGAGCGATCGCAAACCGGTGAGCGTGCTGTTTGTCTGTCTTGGCAATATCTGCCGTTCTCCGAGTGCCGAAGGGGTGTTTCGCCAGGCCGTTCACAGTGCCGGCCTGGCCGCCCACATCCACATTGATTCCTGTGGTACCGGCGACTGGCACGTTGGCAAGGCGCCGGATGCACGGGCGCAGGACAAGGCTCGGCAGCGGGGGATCGACATCTCCGGGCTGCGGGCGCGACAGTTTGATGCCAGTGACCTGCAGCGTTTCGATTTCATTCTGGTGATGGACCGTCAGAACTTGTCGGATATCCGGGACATCTGGCGTCGCAACGGCGGCACTGAACCTGAGCTTTTCCTGAGCTACGGCAACAGCTCCCACGATGAGGTTCCCGACCCTTACTACGGTGGCGATGAAGGTTTTGAGGCAGTGCTGGACCTGATTGAAGAGGCCAGTGACGGGCTGCTGGAAGCCATCCGGGAGAGGCTGGCTTGAGCCTGCCTGCGGACATCCGGGAGCACGTCAGCCTGCAGGCCATGAACAGCCTCGGCATTGCGGCCAGTGCCCGTTGGTTTGTGGACGTAGACTCCGATACCCAGCTTGGCCCCATACTGGATTATGCAGACAGAGAGGGGCTGCCTACCCTGATTCTGGGCGGCGGCAGTAACCTGGTGTTTGCCGACGATTATTCCGGGCTGGTGGTGCGTATGGCGATTGCCGGCAGGCGCTGGGAACAGGTCGAGGCGGATTCGGCGGTGCTGGTGCTGGGGGCAGGGGAGAACTGGCATGAGTCTGTACTCTATGCGGCGGCGGCCGGCTATCGGGGCATTGAGAATCTGGCGCTGATTCCGGGTACCGCAGGTGCGGCGCCGGTGCAGAATATCGGTGCCTATGGCGTGGAGCTCGGGGACAGTCTTGTCAGCGTCACGGTGTTGGACCGTGAGGCCGGTCAATGGCGGGTGATCGCCAACGAAGACTGCGACTTTGCCTATCGGGACAGTCTGTTCAAGCGCCAACCGGGGCGGTTTGTCATCACGGAGCTGCGGCTTCGCCTGAGCCGCTCACGGCCAATGGTGCTGGGCTACGCTGACCTGGCTGACTATTTCGATGGCCAGAACACGGAGGAACTGACGCCGCTGGATGTCGCCCAGGCCGTGATGGCGGTGCGGCGCCGCAAATTGCCGGACCCCCAGCAAGTGCCGAATGCCGGTAGCTTCTTCAAGAATCCGGTGGTGTCGTTAGCGACCTGGGACAAGCTGAAATCTGACTATCCGGATATGCCCGGTTACCCTGGCGCGCAAACGGCCAAACTGGCGGCAGCGTGGCTAATTGATCAATGCGGCTGGAAAGGCTACCGCAATGAGCGGGTGGGTGTGCACAATCGCCAGGCGCTGGTGTTGATCAATCATTCCGGGGGTAATGGCACCGATGTGCTGACCCTCGCTGAGCGAATCCGCAAGGACGTGGTGAAGCGTTTTGGTGTTGCCCTGGAGATGGAGCCTGGCGTTATTCCTGCTGTGCTGACGCCGGAGAAGTGATCTCCGGCGTCAGCGGCTGCCTCAAAGGCCGTTGCGGGGAGAGGCTTTCAGCAGGAACGGTAGCGCTTCCTCGATACTGACGTCCTGCTTGTCGTCATCCTGGCGTCCCTTGTACTCCAGCGTGCCTGCAGTCAGGCCACGTTCGGAGATGACAAACCGGTGCGGAATGCCGATCAGCTCCATATCGGCAAACTTGACGCCCGGACGTTCATTGCGGTCATCCAGCAAAACGTCAAAGCCAGCCTGGCGCAGCTGATCGTATAGGCGGTCGCCCGCTTCAGCCACTGCCGGCGATTTGTGCGCGTTGAGAGTAACGATCGCCACTTCGAACGGGGCAATGGCGTCCGGCCAGATGATGCCCTTGTCGTCGTGGTTCTGCTCGATTGCCGCTGCCACGATGCGAGACACGCCGATACCGTAACAGCCCATCTCCAGGATCACGCTCTTGCCATTCTCGTCGAGCACTTTGGCGTTCATCGCGGTACTGTACTTGTTACCCAGCTTGAAAATATGGCCCACTTCGATACCGCGTCGGATCTCCAGGGTGCCTTTTCCATCCGGGCTCGGGTCACCTTCCACCACATCACGAATGTCTTCGATGCGGTCGGCGCTGACATCACGATCCCAGTTGACCCCCGTCAGGTGAAAACCGTCGCGGTTGGCGCCGCAGACAAAATCGGACAACTGGGCGGCGCTGCGATCCACAATCACCGGTAGCGGAAGATTGACCGGACCGATGGACCCCGGTGAGCAGCCAACGGCCTGCTCGATTTCCTCGTCCGTGGCCATGGTCAGTGGCTCGGCAACGCCGGCCAGTTTCTCGGCCTTGATGTCGTTGAGGCTGTGATCGCCGCGCAGGATCAGCGCTACCAGTCCGGCGTCGCCGTCGTCATCCGCCTCGCCTTTGACCAGCAGGGTTTTCACCGTGCGGGTGGGAGCAATGCCCAGGAACTCAGAAACAGCCGCGATGGTGCGTTGGTCCGGAGTGGCAATCTCCTTCAGTTCCTCGGTTGCTGCCGCGCGCTCTGCCGCCGGCGCAACGGCTTCGGCTTTTTCAATGTTTGCCGCGTAGTCACTGTCGGTGCTGAAGACAATGTCATCTTCACCCGACGACGCCAGAACATGGAACTCGTGAGAGGCACTGCCGCCGATGGCGCCGGAGTCGGCCTGGACCGGCCGGTAATCCAGACCAATGCGGTCGAAGATCGCGCAATAGGTGCGGTGCATGGTTTGATAGGTTTCGTCCAGGGATTGCGCAGTGACGTGGAACGAGTAGGCGTCCTTCATCAGGAACTCACGGGCACGCATGACACCGAATCGCGGCCGGCGTTCGTCGCGGAACTTGGTCTGGATCTGATAAAAGTTGGCCGGCAGCTCTTTATAGCTTTTCAGTTCGTTGCGGATCAGGTCGGTGATCACTTCTTCGTGAGTCGGGCCGTAGCAGAAATCACGGCCATGGCGGTCGTTCATGCGCAGCAGTTCGCCGCCATACTGTTCCCATCGTCCGGACTCCTGCCAGAGTTCCGCCGGCTGCACGGCTGGCATCAGCAGTTCCTGGGCGCCGCTTTTGTCCATTTCCTGGCGCACGATGCGTTCCACCTTGCGCAGGGTGCGCAGGCCCATGGGTAACCAGGTGTAAAGTCCCGAGGCGAGCTTGCGAATCATCCCGGAGCGGAGCATCAGCTGGTGGCTGATAACCTCCGCATCGGCCGGTGTTTCTTTCAGAGTGGCAATCAGGAAACGGCTTGCTCGCATTGTGTCTTCCGTATGAGGTTGTAAAAGGTTCTTAGACTAATGGACAGGCCGCGGATGGCGCGCCAGCCCCTTCAATTGTCGTAAAGTGGTGGATATTGTACGGAGCCTGTCACATAAGGTACAGATCGAGTAGGTGCACCCCGCTTATGAGTTTACAGAGCAGTGAGTTCGTCGTGGATGTTACGCCTCGGCGGAAACCCGTTCAGGCTCGCAGCCGCGAGCGCGTCAACAACATTCTTCACCATGCTGCCGCCATTTTTCATGACGTTGGTGTCGACGCAACCAGCATGTCCGCCATCGCCCGGCAATCGGGTATGTCGCTGGCCTCCCTGTATCGTTATTTTCCGAACAAGCCAGCCATTGTGAAGGCAGTGGCCGAGCGCCAGGTGGAAAAGATGGAGACCGCGTTGCGGGATCGTCTTGGAGAAACCAGTCTGACAGATGCGGTGGATGTGCTGATTGACCTGTTCTACGAGTTCTACCGTGACGAGCCGGCGTATTCGGCCATCTGGAGTGGCGTGGAGTCCATGCCCGAATTACGGGAGCTGGATTTGCGGGAACTCTACAGTAACGCCCGTGATCTGGATGCCCGGCTGCAGGAGGAATTTCCTCAGCTTGATGGTGACCGACGCTGGACCGCCAGCCTGATGTTGCCCCGCTCGGCCGGCAGTATCCTGCGGTTAGCGGTCACGCTTCCGGATCATCAGGCCAGCCGTCTGGTTGACGAGCTCAAGGGCATGGTCGCCGCGTACATGAAGGCGCTGGTTCGCCCCTGACCGCCCGCGCTTACGAAAGATACCCCAGTGGCAGGGCGGTGTTGTCGATAACCCGCCGCAGTACAAAACTCGAATGGACGCCGCTCACGCCCTGAATTCTGGTAATGCGGTTGAGCAGGAAGTGGTGGTAATGGTCCATGTCCGGTACCACCACTTTCAGCATGTAGTCTGCATCCTGCCCGGTGATCAGATAGCACTCCTGTACCTCCGGGTACGCTGCAACCTGTTCCTCAAACGCTGAAAACCGTTCAGGCGTATGGCGGTCCATACCAATCAGTATGATGGCGGTGAGCGATAACCCGAGTTTCTTGTGATCGAGTATGGTCACCTTCCGCACAATAATGCCTGCCTCTTCAAGGGCCCTTACTCTGCGCAGGCAGGGGGAAGGTGAGAGACCGACCTTGTCTGCCAGTTCCTGATTGGTGAGCGAGCCGTCCTGCTGCAGCTGTTCGAGGATTCTGCGGTCGGTGTTATCAATTTTAACGAGCGGGGCGCTTGAATTAGGCATAATATTGCTTCTTTTGTTTTATATAGGCTATAAAAAGTTAAAATATCAGGCCTGTTCGTAAAAATAGCAATCATTTTTCCCGTAATCGCGGGTATTCTGTACACCATACGCTGATTGGCACCTGTAACGCGCAAGGAAAACACATCATGGCATTCGATCATCGCAAATACGTTGCTTTCAAACCCGTGGCCAAGAAAGATCGTCGGTGGCCTGACCGGGTCATCGACAGGGCGCCGGCCTTTTGCGCTGTGGATCTTCGTGATGGCAATCAGGCACTGGTCAAGCCCATGTCCGTTGCCCAGAAGCAGCGTCTGTTCGATTTGCTGGTCAAGCTCGGTTTCAAGGAAATTGAGATAGGTTTCCCCGCAGCGAGCCAGCCGGATTTCGATTTCTGCCGCAAGCTGATTGAAGAGAACCGTATTCCGGACGATGTGAAGATCCAAGTGTTGACGCAGGCCCGTCCGGAGCTGATCGAACGGACTTACGAAGCGTTGAAGGGGGCGGCGCGAGCCATTGTTCACGTGTATAACTCCACCTCTACGGTTCAGCGCGAACAGGTGTTCGGGCTGGATCGGGACGGGATCCGGGACATTGCCGTGAACGGCGCCCGGCTGGTTCGGGACATTGCTGCCCGTCATCCGGAAACGGAGTGGACCTTCCAGTATTCCCCGGAGAGTTTTACCGGCACCGAGCTGGATTTCGCCGCAGAGGTGATCGACGCGGTAAACGAGGTATGGCGCCCGGATCAGGGCCAGCCGGTGATCATCAACCTGCCGGCGACGGTGGAAATGGCAACCCCGAACGTGTTTGCCGATCAGATCGAATGGATCTGCGACCGGGTTCGTTACCGTGAGCATTTCAGCATCAGTGTACACACCCACAATGACCGTGGCTGTGCAGTGGCAGCGGCCGAGCTCGCCGTTATGGCCGGCGCGGACCGGGTAGAAGGTACCCTGATGGGCAACGGGGAGCGCACCGGCAACATGGATCTGGTTACCATGGCCATGAACCTGTACTCCCAGGGTATCGACCCCACGCTCGATCTGTCCGGCATGGCGGAGATTACCGAAGTGGTCGAGGCGTGCACCGAAATCTCCACCCATCCCCGCCACCCTTACGCCGGTGAGCTGGTGTTTACCGCGTTCTCGGGCAGTCACCAGGACGCCATTCGCAAATGCCTGTCGAGGCGCAAGGACGGCGACACCTGGAACGTGGCCTATCTGCCGATTGATCCCCGGGATCTGGGGCGTCGCTATGAGGAAGTGGTACGCATCAACAGCCAGTCCGGTAAAGGGGGCGTTGCCTACGTGCTGGAGCGGGATTACAACATCAGCCTGCCACGCTGGCTGCAGATCGAATTCAGCAAGGTGGTACAGGGGGAAGCCGAAATCAACGGAGGCGAGATTGATTCGTTGACCATTCATCGGCTGTTCGAGGATCGTTACCTCAAGGTCTATCAACCCTGGGCGCTTAAATCCTACGATCTGCACCGGGACGATAACGGTGTTAAAGCATCGTTCACCATGGGCAGCGCCGAACACGCCGTGCGTCTGGAAGGACGGGGGCTGGGCGCCGTGGAAGCCGTTTCTGCTGCGCTGGAGGTGGCGTGTGGTGTGTCGATCGCGGTTGAGGCCTACGATGAGTTTGCCCTGGGCGAGGGTACCACGGCCAATGCCCTGGCCTGTATCCGCCTGACGGTGGATGGAGAACACTGCAGTGCTGCTGCGCTGGCGGAAGACACCACCTCGGCAACGCTGCAGGCGTTGTTCTCCGCCGTTGCCCAGGTTGCCGATGCGCCGGTCTCGCAGCCGGAGATGGCTTCTGACGAGGCCTGAGGCTTGTCCCATGTCCAACAAAAAAGCCGGCTGAAGGAGGCTGTGTGAAAACAGCCTCCCAAACTGGCAAAATAACCGCGACATGGCTCGCGGTTATTTTTTTATGAGACATCTGGAAGGTACCCCTCGCAGTCAGACGCTGCTGCTCCCGCCCAGCGTTGAA
>NZ_QTKT01000011.1 GCF_018424605.1 Marinobacter lipolyticus
GATATCTTTGGCCAGCTCTGCGGCCATGGCTTTGAGTTTTTCTTGGTCCACTTGTGTACCCACGATGGTATCCTTTTGAAAAGATTACTCAGTCGTGGGCAGTTACACAATTTGGTTTACAGGCTCTTCGGGGCCACCCATACCCGATAATTCACTAACCTCCTCTTCTGTAAATACAAGTTCATCAGCACCATACGTTACAACACCCGCCATCATAGACAAACGTGGCAACGCCCCGACGCGACTCGGTGCAATGAAAAATTTCACATTGCTCGGTGTTTCACAGATTAAATCCTCAATCAAATCCGCGGTATGTTTAGCCTCGCCAACCCCATCAAGGCAAATTCTTATCGTCTTTTTTGCATTACACAGTGCGTTTCGAAGAACTTCGATGGTGTCGATGTCACTTTTTATCGTGCGCCAGGATTCAACTCCTTCGAGTTGATATAAAACTAACGCTGCAAACAAACTGCCATTAACGTCACATGAGTCAGGGCACGACCGGGTATTGATATAAACGGCGCTCTCAAGTTCCAGTTCGCGAGTGTTTGCTGCCAAGGCCACTTGTACAGATTTTCCATAGCCTGGCGGGGCCCGATACAGAACTACCTTTGATTCAGGCGTAGCAGAAGCGCTCAGGCAATAGCGGTCTAAACACCCTTGAGTAATGAAACACTGACGAGCCCACATCCTTTCAGACATCCTCCGACACCAGTCTTCCAAGCTATGGCGGGTCATGACAATCCGATCTCCTGCTTCGTCTCCCCGAAACGCGAGGGCGCTATGGGGTGAAAGCATATTGATAGATGTCTAGTGCGAAAACTACCCCTTAGAGTAGTTGTTTGATCTCCGGTTCTGGCCAAACCTGTTCATGCCTACAACTTGTCCGTTCACCTGAGGGACTCGGTGTTCGCACAATGTAGAAAAATGATCAAGCTGAAAAACAATAAGGTGATCCTAATGTCAATGTCAGAAAATGTCTTAACAACAGAGTCTCTTCAGAGAGACCCTGATGCCGAAGGTTATGTGGACAGAAAACGCCACCTGTGGGTCCTTTCTGTGCTGTGGCCAGCGACGCCTCTTATTGGCCTTTATTTGGTATCCCAAACTGGATGGAGCATTTGGTACGGATTGGTGTTGATCCTTTGGTATGGCGCAGTTCCCTTGATTGATGCCATGTTTGGAGAGGATTTTTCCAACCCCCCCGAGTCGGCCGTGCCTCGGCTTGAACAGGATCGTTACTACCGGGTACTGACCTACTTAACTGTTCCTATTCATTATGCGGCCTTGATTGTCAGTGCCTGGTGGGTATCCACGCAACCAATGAATGTTTTCGAGTTTCTGGCATTGGCCCTTTCCCTGGGAATCGTGAATGGTCTGGCTCTGAACACAGGCCACGAACTTGGCCATAAAAAAGAAACGTTTGACCGTTGGATGGCGAAGCTTGTCCTCGCCGTGGTCGGATATGGTCATTTCTTCATTGAGCACAATAAGGGGCATCACCGTGATGTGGCTACGCCGATGGACCCGGCGACATCCCGCATGGGTGAGTCCATTTACTCATTCTCACTGCGTGAAATTCCCGGTGCTTTCAAGCGGGCATGGGATTTAGAGGAACAGCGCCTCAGTCGTTGTGGAAAAAGTGTCTGGAGCCTGGAGAACGAAGTTCTTCAGCCTATGATTTTGACCGCTGTGCTTTATGCGGGATTGCTGGCGTTTTTTGGTCCCTTAATGCTGATCTTTTTGCCCATTCAAATGGCCTTTGGCTGGTGGCAGCTGACCAGCGCCAACTACATTGAGCATTACGGATTGCTGCGCGAGAAGATGTCGGATGGACGTTATGAGCGTCAACAACCGCACCACTCATGGAACTCAAACCATATTATGTCGAACCTGATTCTGTTTCATTTGCAACGACATTCCGACCATCACGCCCATCCTACAAGGTCCTATCAATCGCTTCGCGACTTCAAAGACCTGCCTTCCTTACCATCGGGATATCCCGGGATGTTCCTGGCCGCAATGTTTCCCTCATGGTTTCGTTCGATAATGGACCACCGGGTGCTGGATTGGGCTAAAGGAGATCTCGATAAGATTCAGATTCAACCCGGCAAGCGTGAATTCTATGAGCGTAAATTTGGTGGGACTGATTCTGAATCAGTCGATACCGCCGCGGCTAAATGATCGGCTAATCGGAACTTATATACCTCGTTTACTTTATTTACGTTGCAGAAAAAGAGCCTCTGACGTGCACCTGAAAGAGGGTGCGCGTCGGGCGCTACCAAAACAAAGACAATAATATCGTTTGAAAGGTGCTCTAAATGGCTAAGTATCAATGCCCTGATTGTGGTTATGTATACGACGAAGTGGTTGGTGATCCGCACGAAGGCTTTCCTGCAGGAACGACATGGGAAAAAATTCCTGAAGACTGGTCCTGTCCAGACTGTGCCGTCAGGGATAAGGTTGACTTCGTTGCGCTTCAAGAAGCGAACCCGGAACTTTCGGTGTCCGCAACCAATACAGCGGTCCGCCCTGCCAGCCAAGCTAAGACCGAGGGAGCATCGCAGAAAGCAACGGGCGCATCTACTCCTTCAGCTAAAAATAAAACAAAGCCCAAAGCGAAACCCAAGCCTAACTCTTCAAAATCGCCGAAAGACTCGACTCAAAAAGATACCTATCGGAAGTGGGTCTGCATCACTTGCGGCCATATCTACGATGAAGCTCTCGGAGATGAAGCCGAAGGCTTCCCTGCCGGCACTCGTTTTGAAGATATTCCAGACGATTGGTGCTGTCCGGACTGTGGTGCCACAAAAGAGGACTATGTCCTCTATGAAGACTAGTAATCCGATGGAAAATAACAACAGTCTCGTTCGGCAAGAGGTGATTTTATAATGCAGATTGCTAGTCTGGCGAAGGTTGGGCTGCCCAATGTGTCAACCAGCGATACGATTGATTCAACGTTCGCGGCCCTACAGCGGGCACAACTTGCGCGTCGCGGAAGTTTTACCTTGGAGGCTCGAATAGCGCAGCTCGACCAGCTGCGGGATTCAATTAAACGCTACGAATCAAACATCATTGCGGCTTGCGCGGCGGACTTTCGAAAACCCGCTCCAGAAGTCAAATTAACTGAACTCCTGCCGGTGCTTCAGGAAATTCGACACACTAAAAAACACTTGCGTAAATGGATGCGTCCGAAGCGAGTGGCTGCATCCGTTGGTGTTCTGGGCACGAAATCTTATGTTCGGCCAGAACCAAAGGGAGTGTGCCTGATTATTGCACCGTGGAATTATCCGCTCAATCTTGCGCTCGGACCTCTCGTCTCAGCGTTGGCTGCAGGGAACGGAGCCATCATTAAACCCTCGGAAATGACACCACATACCTCAAAGGTGATTGCCAACATTGTCGCCGAAACCTTCCCTCCCGATCTGGTTTCCGTGATTGAGGGTGATGCCGCGGTAGCGCAGAAACTGTTGGCCTTACCCTTCGACCACATATTCTTCACGGGCAGTCCTGCGGTAGGCAAGGTGGTCATGGAGGCTGCCGCCAAGAACCTTTCCTCAGTGACACTGGAATTGGGGGGTAAGTCCCCGACCATTGTTGGCCCAGATGCCAACATAAAGAGGGCTGCGAGAAACATTGTCTGGGGTAAGTTTGCCAATAATGGACAGACCTGTATCGCCCCAGATCATGTTTTTGTGCACGTTAATATCGCAGATCAATTCAATGAAGCACTTAAAACGGAAATTGGGCGAGTCTATGGAAAAACACCAGAAGCCCAGAAATCGACCGCCGACTATTGCCGGATTGTAAATCGACGTCATTTCCAGCGAGTTTCAAACCTGATAGATGATGCCAAAAACAAAGGTGCAAGAGTCTTTGAAGGCGGTGTTACAGATGCTGAAGAGAATTTTATTGCTCCGACGTTGATTTCAAATGTATCGAGCGACATGGATATTTCACGTGAGGAGTTATTCGGCCCGATCTTACCCGTTATTGAATTCGACGATATTGATCTGGTTATCAAGAAAATCAACGATAACCCTAAACCGCTTGCGCTTTACATATTCGACAAAAACGAGGCTTTTGCCACGGATATTATCGAGCGAACGAGCTCCGGCGCTGTAGGAGTCAACCTTACAGTTGTGCATTTTCTACATCCGGGCCTGCCGTTTGGTGGAGTTAATAATTCCGGGATAGGGGCGGCACACGGTGAATACGGTTTCCGCGCTTTTTCGCATGAAAAGGCGTTGATGGAGGATAAACATTCTCTTATGCATCTTCTTTTTCCACCCTATACAGCCTGGGTCCGGCGTCTTATAGAGGCTGCTGTTCGTATTCTGGGCTGAGTATAATCAAATAATAAGAGAGTTATTATGTACGATTACATTATTGTCGGTGCGGGATCGGCGGGCTGTGTATTGGCCAATCGGCTTACGGCGGACTCTTCAAAGCGAGTAGCGTTGCTAGAAGCGGGCCCAAAGGATAAAAATCCACTCATACATATGCCTATAGGTATAGCACTCCTTTCCAATAGTAAAAAGCTGAATTGGGCTCTTGAAACCGAACCTCAAGAACATCTGAAGGAGCGCCGCCTGTTTTGGCCTCGTGGGAAAACACTTGGCGGGTCCTCTTCTATCAACGCCATGGTCTATATCAGAGGTCACAAAGCCGATTATGACCACTGGGGTCAAGTTGCCGGGACCGACCTCTGGGGATGGGATCGCGCTTTAAAATTGTTTCGTCGACTGGAAGATAATAAACGTTTTGGCGCAGATTCTTACCATGGGGAGGGCGGTGAGCTCACCGTAAGTGAACTCAAATCAGTCAATCCGTTGAGTCGAGATTTTGTTCGAGCGGCACCTCATGTAGAGCTCCCGATAAACACGGACTTTAATGGAGAGACGCAAGAGGGATTGGGACTCTACCAGGTGACACAAAAAAATGGTCGCCGTTGGAGTTCAGCGCAGGCATTTCTGCGTGTCGCGGAGAACCGGCCTAATCTTGATGTGCTAACGGACGCGCGGGTAACCCGGGTGGTAATGGACGGTAAGCGGGCAGTCGGCGTGACACTGAACCAGGGGGGCGAATATCGCCAGCTTAGACTCAATAACGGCGGTGAAGTCATATTGTCTGGTGGTGCGGTTAATTCACCACAACTACTTATGCTTTCGGGAATCGGTGATAGCGAAGAGCTTGGAAAACACGGGATCCCCCTTGTGCATCATCTTCCTGAGGTCGGCCAGAATCTGGTTGATCATTTGGATATTACGATCATGCACGCGGCAAACTCACGTTTGCCCATTGGCGTTGCTCCCAGTTTCCTGTTTCGGGGCGTGAGCGCATTATTCTCATATATCTTTGCGCGACGTGGATTTCTTACCAGTAATGTTGCCGAGTCCGGAGGCTTTGTTAAATCCGAGCGCTCGTGCGAACGGCCAAATGTGCAATTCCACTTTTTGCCAACTTACCTGAAGGATCATGGACGAAAAGTGATGGCCGGGTATGGGTACACCTTGCATATTTGCGATCTAATGCCCAGAAGCCGCGGTTTTATTGGTCTCAAAAGCCCTGACCCATTGGCCGACCCGTTGATTCAACCCAATTATCTCAGTAACCCCGAAGACATCAAAACAATGATCTCGGCCGTTAAATTTGGACGACGGATACTCGGGGCACCAACAATGGCTTTACATAGTAAACGAGAAATTAAGCCCGGAAACTCGGTGTCTTCGGACAGTCAGATTGCGGACTTTATCCGGGAAAATGCAGAGACTATTTACCACCCCGTTGGCACTTGTCGTATGGGCGCGGATCCGGATTCAGTCGTTGATCCGGAATTAAAAGTCAGAGGGATTGAAGGGCTAAGAGTTGTCGATGCCTCGATAATGCCCAGTTTGGTTGCCGGTAACACCAACGCACCCACCATGATGATTGCCGAAAATGCAGCCGACATCCTCTTGGGAAATGTTTAGGTTCAAACCCGGATTATGCCTTCTACATTGGACCTTAATGACGCCAGATACTCGCGTCAACCAACTACAAAAACGACAGGAGATAAACGTGCTTGGCCAAATGATGAACATGGAGCTCACCGTGAATTCCTTGATCGACCATGCTGCTCGCTACCATGGAGACGCTGAGATTGTGTCGATAGGAACGGATGGAAATCCCAGTCGATCTGACTGGGCAACTGTTTCGGAGCGGTCGCGACAACTTGCGTCAGCGCTTCGAACGGCAGGCTATGTCCAGGGGGATCGGTGCGCGACCATTTGTTGGAATAACGTGGGGCACCTGGAATGTTACCTTGGCATCTCTGGTGGCGGGATGGTGTGTCACACCATTAACCCGCGACTGTTTCCAGAACAACTCGTTTACGTTATCAACAATGCTCAAGACAAAGTCATATTCTTTGACAAAACGTTCCTTACCATTGTTTCAAATATCCGAGACCGACTGGAGACGGTTGAGAAATTTGTATTGATGTCCGAACCGGACGAAGAAATTGCAGCGCAATTTCCAGGCTTGTTGTTTTATGAAGAGTTTCTCCAGCGAGGAACGCCTAACGCGAATTGGCCTGAAATCGCCGAAAACCAGGCCTCAAGCCTCTGCTATACATCGGGCACCACCGGAAATCCCAAAGGGGTGCTCTATTCACACCGCTCCACCGTTCTGCACGCGCTGGTAGCTGCTCAACCCGACGCACTGAATTTATCGGCACGGGACGTGGTGATGCCGGTTGTTCCTATGTTTCACGTAAATGCGTGGGGGGTACCCTACATTACGGCGATGGTTGGAGCCAAACTGGTGTTGCCTGGTCCTGGCCTGGATGGGCAAAGTTTGGTCAAGCTGATCGATTCAGAAAGCGTAACGATTGCGCTGGGTGTGCCTACGATTTGGCAGGGACTTCTCTCGGCTTTGGACGAGCTTGGCTCCTCGGCACAGTCGCTTAAACGGACGGTGATAGGGGGTAGCGCTTGTCCGCCCTCAATGATGTCGGAGTTTCGTGGTAAGTATGGCGTAGAAGTTGTCCATGCATGGGGAATGACAGAAACATCACCGATCGGGACCGTCAACGCACTGCTGTCGAAACACAATACTCTTTCGGAGGAAGGAAGAAACAAAATCCGTGAAAGCCAGGGACGGCCTCCCTACGGGGTGCAGCTCAAAATTGTAGGAGAAGACGGTCATCAACTGCCCGAAGATGGCATTGCTCAGGGAAATCTCCGCATCCGTGGTCATTGGGTGGTAGCCGATTACTTCGGTGTTGAACCAAATCAGACTCTTGAGGAAGACGGTTGGTTCGAGACAGGTGATGTTGCTTCGATCAATGATGATGGATTTATGACAATACGTGACCGCTCAAAAGATATTATTAAATCTGGTGGTGAATGGATATCTACAGTCGAATTGGAGGGAATCGCAATGGGCCATTCTGCCATCAATGAAGCTGCCGTAGTGGCGGCCTCCCATGATAAATGGGACGAACGACCGATCCTGTTGGCAGTAAAAATACCCGACGCAAATATTACTGAGGAGGAACTTCTTGCTCATTATCAGGGGAAAGTCGCCAAGTGGCAGATCCCGGATCGCGCGATCTTTGTGGAAGGATTGCCACGCAATGCCACTGGGAAAGTATTAAAAAACAAGCTGCGTTCTGAGTATGGGGAAGTATTAGTCAGTAAACCGGCAAGCTAGCATCAATGAGTGACATTTGTGTTACGAAAAATTGCAGTTTTACCTAAAGCCAATTTGTTTTAATACCAAAAAGGATAATAAAAAAATGAAACCTAAAATAATTAGTAAAGTCTCGTTAGTGGCGTTCCTTTTACTTTCACTTGCTGCGAGCCTGGCCAACGCTCAATCTGAGCCGGTTTACAGTAGAGGCGACTGGGTGGTTGGGCTGAATGCCACTAGAGTTCTAACCGATGAAGATTTGCGATCAGCCTCTGCGGGGGGTGCCCCCGTTCCAAATTCCAACCTGTCTATTAACAACGATACGACCATATCATTCGACGTGTCGTATTTTCTGAGTAATCAGCTGGCATTCAACATTTTTGGCGGCATTCCCGCTAGTGCGGACCTCCAGGGCGAAGAGTCTCTCTCCGGTCTTTTTCTTGGTCAAACAGATTATGGTCCGGTAATTCTTTCGCTTCAGTATCATGTCTTGACGGGTAGCAACTTCTCTCCGTACTTTGGAGCGGGTGTAGGACGGATTCTCTTTTTAGATGAAAAGGATCGCGCACTAACCGACTTCGACGTCGAAGATACATGGGCCCCTGCGGTTCAGGCTGGTTTTCGCTGGAAGATACACAATAACTGGTCGGCAAATTTTGACGTTAGATATGCACCCTTCAAGGCGGATATCACCGGTAACCTGGGCCCGGCCCCTGTTCAGGCAGAAGTGGAAGTGGACCCCACTATCGTGAGCATCGGAGTCGCATATCGCTTTTAAATGCCAAGTATACCAACCGTCTGCATTTGCTGGTCGCTTTCAGCAACCTGCTGATTGATAAAAAACCTGCAGCGTAAGACCAATGCGCCCCTTTTCCGCCAAGATTGCGGAAAAGGGGCAAAAACCAGCGGTTATTCAGATCTTCCTTAGGTATATAGCCCCAGCCTTATACATCATTTAAAGGTCTCGTATCGTTTAGTCGAGTAGTATATAGCCATCAGGACCGGCACGTCCTTACTATAGAAAACCTTTTCAGTAGTCCCGCAAGTTTCATTTAATCGAGCAAGTGTCTTAACATTAATACCGCTCGTAACTATCGGTTCTTGATGTCCACCATCAATAAGCCGGAATCTTACTGTGTTTGATTTACACACCGCTTGAAGCTTGCAGTCTGAAAAGCCCTGTCTTGGCTGCCACCACCCATCCGCATGAAAAAGCATATGCTCAGATGAACCAAAACAAGAGGTCGACACCGAATGGGCGATGTTGCTTATGAAGGATTGAGTGATCGGAACCTCTACCCATAATGGCCGATAGAGACTTCGCTTTATCTTTGTGGATAAAATCAAGTTCATATTTTCGTCGGTAATTGCAAGGTGAGGTTATTAGTGGGATATATAGAGAATTATTTCACCGCTATGGTGCTCTCGGTTTACCAGAGCAACAGTAATGTGTCTGGCTACGGGAAATTCCGCCGGTTGTGGCTCACGCATTCTTTGCGCTCACTGAAAGCTGTCGGTCGTAGGATATGATATCCATAGGCCGTATGAGTTGTGCATTGCTTTCGCAATTTTGGGCAAACTAAGGGCACAGCTCTACTCGGTCGTCAATTTCAATTTATGGACTGACCGCTCACCAAGGACTTCAGTTCAATATCCGGATCCTTCAACATTTCAGGATTGACCTGCCTGCGTTGTTGAACGAGGGTCTTGCCGACCATAAAAGCGATGGGCAGGTTAACCGCATCAACAGCAATGACACAGCCGTCGCGGAGATAAAACACCGCAAATCCCTTGTCTTCCGGGCTTCCGCGCAGCACACGCTGATCATGATATTGCGACAACCCCACCATCTGCAGACGCACGTCATACTGGTTCGACCAGAACCATGGAGCGCTATTATAGGGTTTCTTCTCGCCCATCAGGGTTGCCGCCACTGTCCGGGCCTGATCAACCGCGTTGGCGACAGATTCAAGGCGCTGCATCTTCTCGAAGAAAAGATTCCGGTGGCGGGTACAGTCGCCGATCGCCAGGATGGCTGGATCTTCTGTGCGGGTAAACTCGTCAACAATAATGCCGTCATCACAGGGCAGGCCGGCGGCCTCAGCCAGGGCGGTTTCTGGCGCCACACCCACTGAAACGAGCACTATGTCGGCCGGTACAGTGCCGCCGCTCGCCAATGTCACGCCAGCCACATGCCCCTGATCGCTAGCTTCGAAACCGGTTACCGCCGTGTTCAGGCGTAGATCCACGCCAGCGTTACTGTGTTTGGTGTAAAAAAACTCCGACATTTCCGGGCCTGTTACACGCTGCATAAGACGCTCGGCCGCTTCCAGTACCGTGACATCAACGCCTTTTTTGGTAGCGCTGGATGCCACTTCAAGGCCAATGTAACCACCACCCACGATGACCAAGCGTTTCCCCGGAACCAGTTGTTCACGCAGGGCATCCGAGTCAGCTATGTCATGTAGGTAATGAATGCCCTTCAAGTCAGCCCCGGGTGCGTTCAGGCGTCGAACGTGTGACCCCGTGGCCAGGACCAGTCGATCGTATTTCAATGTGCTCTGGTCCGACAAACTGATGGTCTTGTTGTCCCGATCAATTTGTTCGGCACGTACACCGAGCCGCAACTGATGGCCGGCGTTCTCGTACACCGAGCGCGGCTTGAGGTACAGCGACTCCTGATCCACCTCGCCTGCCAGGTAGTTCTTGGACAGGGGCGGCCGCTGATAGGGTGGATGTGGCTCTTCGCCCACCAGGACCACTTCATGTTGATATTTCTTTTGCAGCAAGGTTGTCAGGAGCGCACCTGCTGCGTGCCCGCCGCCAACGATGACTGTCGTCTCTTTCTGTTGGTTTGCCATAGCCTGTCTCTTTCTACTGTTCTTTGGAATCAGATTGATCAGAAGTCCAGATGCCAACTGAGCCCTGTGACGCCCGCGCGCGCGGAGCTCAGCCGACCATCTCCCCGGCATCCTCAAGTATCATCGCGGCACCTTTCTCGCCGATCATGGTTGCCGGCTGATTGGTGTTTCCGCCGACCAGCGTCGGCATGATGGAGGCATCGACCACCCGCAGGCATTGCAGGCCATGCACGCGCAGGCGCGGATCGACCACCGCCATCGGATCAACACCCATCTTGCAGGTGCCAACCGGGTGGTACGCTGATTCACCGCTGCGCCGTACCCATGCGGCGAGATCGTCGTCATTCTGCAGCGCCGGCCCGGGCAAGACCTCAACCTCGTGGTGCGGGGCAAACGCCGCCTGCGCCAGGATCTTGCGCACCAGGTGGACACCGCGCACCAGTCGCTCGACATCGGCGGACTCGGCCATGTAGTTGGGGTCGATCAGCGGCGCGGCAAACGGGTCGGCACTGTGCAGACCGACGCGCCCGCGCGACGACGGCCTGAGCCCGTAGATCATCACCGCGTAGCCATAACCGCTCATCGCGGTCTTCAGGTCTCGCCCGTGATCGTCGTACAGCATTGGCGCGAAGTGCAGCTGCAGGTCGGGTACCGGCTCCTCGGGCCGGGAGCGGATGAACCCGCCGGCCTCGGCGCCGTTGCTCGACAGCACGCCCCGCCGGCCGCTCAGATACGTCAGAGCGCCCCACAGCCCCTTGAGCCAGTAACTCGGATGCATCGAGATGCTTTGGCGGCTGCGGGCGCTGACGCGCACGAACACGTCGATATGATCCTGAAGATTCTGCCCGACGCCCCCCAACGCATGGCGCAGTTCTATGCCATGCCGGGACAGTTCCTCCCGCGGACCGATCCCGGACAGCATCAGCAGTTGCGGCGAGTTGAACGCGCCGCCGCAGAGCACAACTTCGCGCCCGGCACGGACCTGCGTCAGCCCCTTTGTATCGCGGTATTCGACACCGGTGGCGCGGGTGTCTTCGAGTAGCACCCGGGTGACATACGCGCCGCTGCAAACCGTCAGGTTGGAACGCGCCGTGGCGGGTTCGAGATAGGCCCGCGCGTTGCTACAGCGTGTGCCGTCTTTCTGGTAGGCGTAGTAGAAGCCCACGCCCTCCTGCTCACTGCCGTTGAAATCTGTATTGAGCCGGTACTTTGCCTGGGTCGCCGCCTCGACAAACGCCGTGCTCAGCGGATTGGTATAGCGGCGCTCGGCAACGTTCAGCGGACCACCCTGACCATGAAATTCTGCCTCATTCGGCGTAAGTTTGGGCTCGAAATGTTCCGATCGGCGGAAGTAGGGCAACACCTCGGCGTATGACCACCCTTTGCACCCCAGCCGTGCCCACTCGTCGTAGTCCCGGGCATGCCCGCGAATATAGACCTGCGCGTTCATGCCGCTGGAACCGCCAAGCATCTTGCCCCGCGGCTGAAAAAGCGCCCGGTCGTGCATGTGACGCTGCGGTTCGGTATTGAACTGCCAGTTGTAGCGGCGGCTGAACATTAGCTGCAGGAAACCCAGCGGCATGTTCACGAAAGGGTTGCGGCGGCTCTCCGGACCGGCTTCAAGCAGCAGCACAGAATGGCGACCGCTCTCCGACAGGCGGCTGGCGACAGCACATCCGGCCGAGCCCGCGCCAACCACGACATAGTCAAATTGTTCGGTCGTCATCCTGGTTAGCCTGTTCATTAACTTTTTGGTGTCAGCTGGACCATCAGCTCCGAATAGCCCCGCACGAAGTTGGACTGCACGCGCTCCGGCTCGCCGACGACTTCGATCTTGTCAAAGCGTTTGAGAATCTCTTCCCATAGGATACGCAGTTGCAATTCGGCCAGGCGGTTGCCCATGCAACGGTGAACACCGTAGCCAAATGACATATGGTTTCGTGCGTCCTTGCGATCGATAATGAAGTGATCGGGGTCCTCGAACTTGCGCTCGTCACGGTTGCCCGAGGCGTACCACATCACAACGCGATCGCCCTTTTTGATGGTCTGGCCGCCCAGCTCAACATCTTGCTTGGCGACTCGGCGCATATAGGCCAGCGGCGTTTGCCAGCGGATGATTTCCGACACCATGTTCGGAATCAGTTCCGGTTTTGCCTTCAGTTTTTCGAACTCCTTTGGGAATTCGTTCATGGCCACCAGGCCACCACTCATTGAGTTGCGAGTGGTATCATTGCCGCCAACGATAAGCAGCGTCAGATTGCCGATAAACTCCATCGGGCGATTGATCAGATCTTTGGTGTCGTCGTTGCTCTGTAGCAGGCTGATCAAATCGAAACCGGGCTCTTCGCCCGCCGCGCGGCGCGCTTCCTTATCCCTCCAGAGCCTGGAGAAGGACCAGGCCATGTCAGCCGCGTCGTCAAACATGATCTCTTCTTCGGCATACTCGCCGCCGGTTGCCGATGCTGCCCCGGCCATCCGATCCGACCACTCAACCAGCTTGTGACGTTCCTCGTAAGGAAAATCCAGAAGGGTTGCGAGCATGCGACCGGTGAGTTCCTTCGATACAGTGGGCACCCAGTTGAAGGGCTGGCCCAGAGGCAGGCTGTCAAGCACATCGCCGGTACGCGATCGGATCAGCTCCTCCATTTCCTTCAGGTTCTTCGGTGCCACCACGCCTTGAACCGAGCTGCGCTGCACATCGTGTTTTGGCGGATCCATGGCTATGAACATTTCCACCGACAGCCCCTCTGGAGGGTCGCCTAATATGATTTGCGGCTCGGCGGAAAACAGGTCGTGACTCTTGTCTACGAACATGATGTCCTCAAAGCGAGTCACCGACCAAAAGGGGCCGAAGGGGCTGTTCTTCTGGTAATGCGCCGGAGCCTCATCGCGCAACCGTTTGAAATAGGCGCGCCACTGATCCTGCCGATACAAAAATGGATTGCTGACATCGATGTCCTCAAGGGCCAGCGTGTTAACGTCCGGGATGACTGATTCAACAAATTCGGGCACCGGCCGGCGTGGGCCGAAGGCCTTCTTCTTGGCGCTCATTAACAGTTTCAGCCCCTGGATCTGCCTGTGCATCGGTACCACCCTGGAGGTAGCATTGATCACTCGGGATTGAATGTCGTCAAATGTTTTAGACAGTGTTGGCATGCGTCCTCCTATGTTCACATCTGGAACTCGGGTAAATGCACGGTCATGCCGTCCATTTCATCAGTAATGACCACCTGGCAGCCCAGGCGCGAAGTGCTCTCCCGCTCCGGGGTCATTGACAGCATTTGCTCTTCCTCACCACCAGGCGTACCTGTCTTTCTGAACCAATCGTCCGAGACGATGACGTGGCAGGTGCCACAGGCACATTCCCCCCCGCAGTCCCCGTCAATACCGGGGATCAGATTGTCAACGGCGATTTGCATTACCGAGGAACCAGTTTTGAACTCAGCGACATGTTTAGTTTGATCATGTTCTATAAAAGTAATCTTACCCATTGTTGTTCTCCTGCCCGTAGTATTCACCGATAGATATTGGCTGTCTGGCGATACTTCTGTCAGGTCATTTCTTGACAACATAGAGTCATTTAAAGACAAAATAGTGGTCGTTCAGGACGGAGATGATCAATGATGACGACGCAGAAGGCGGGTGATTTGCAAAAAACCGGTCCAGGTATTCCATCGAATTACTCACGGCTAATTGCGCGTGAGCTTGATTTAACAGCCAAACAACTGCCACGTCTGCTGCTCGGCACCGGGCTTGGTGTGGCGCAATTATTGAGTGAGGAAAGCCTGCTTACCGCAGCTCAGCAGATGCGGATTCTGCGCAACGCACTGGACTTGTCCGGCCTGCCGGAATTCGGGTTGCGGCTCGGCAAGCGACTGACACCGGCAACCCATGGAGCAATGGGGTTCGTTGCTTACAGCAGCCCCGACTTTCTCACTGCGCTGCAGGCGATTCATACTTTTCTGCCCACGCGTGCTAGCTTCATCCACCTGCATTTGCAGCAAGTCAACGAGCGCCTGGAGTGTATTCTGGACTATCAGGAGTCGCTGGACGATGACATACAGCAGTGCCTGTCGGATGCGATGATTAAGGCCCTTTTTGAATTTGGCGAATTTATAATTGGTCGCCCTTTGCATGAGGCTGAAATATACTTCGCTCATCCTGAACCAAAGTATAAGGCAATGTATGCCGATTTTTTATCCGGGCAGATTCACTATGATTGCGATCAGGTAAAACTTACGTTGCCGATGTCATTGTGTCGGGAACCGAATGCGTCCGCCAATCACGAAAACTATCGTCTGGCCTTGCAACAGTGTGAATCGATGCTTGTGCAACTTCAGTCGGATCAACCGAGCTATCAGACCCAGCTGAAGATGATGATGTTGTCCCGACCGCCCGGAACGCTCAGTGAAGACGAAGCAGCGGCCTCGTTGTTCATGAGCAAACGCACTCTGGCACGCAAACTCAAGCAGGAACGCAGCGGTTTTCGGAAAGTTCGCGACGAGATTCTGTCCCAGCAGGCAGCGACCTATTTGCGTGAAAGCCAACTGTCAATCGAGGCCATTTCCGCGTTGATGAACTATCACGACATTGCCAATTTCAGACGCGCCTTCAAGCGCTGGTTTGACCAGTCGCCTGAGCAGTTCAGGCAAAATGTCAGATGACAAACCGTGCATCCGCATGATTAGCGATCATAAACAGAGGCTACTTGCTTGCGTTTGTGAAGCCAGAACCTATGCCTGCCCCCCTTTATTGATCACACCGTCCATCGCGATCTGCCAGATCAAGTCGCCAATGGCGTCGAGTGAATGAGCCCCGTTCGGGTCGAACCAGGTTGCAACCCAGTTGAGCGCCCCAAGGCCGATCAGGCGGAGCAAACGGCCGTCAACATTCTTCCGGATCACGCCCTGTGCAATCATCGTTTCGAGGATATCGGCCCACAAGGACTCGTACTGGTCACGCAGTTCGATGATTTCCTCGCGGGCCTCCGGGCCCAGCGCTCGCCATTCAAACAGCAGCACGTAAACCGCGTCCGAATCGACCAACAGGGCTCGCAGATGCGCGTTGATACAAAGACGCAACCGTTCAACCGGGTCATCCGAACTGGCGTAAGCCGACTCGACCTCTGCGGTAACCAGGTCCACCCCCCGGCGCATCAGCTCGACAAGCAGCGCTTCCTTGCTGTTGTAACGATAATACAGACTTCCGGGCAGCATATTGCAGGCCTCGGCAATCTCCTTGAGCGACGTCCTTTCAAAGCCTTTCTCACGAAAAAGCCGGGCTGCGTTAGACAAAACGTCGCCCTGGTCGCCCAGTTTGCTTGCAGGAGTCATCTGTCTGTTAACCATGGCTTAAACATCTCCTCAGCAAGCCAGCTATTTGTTCATCAGAGCGGCAACCACCTGACTCATTGCATTGGTGGTGCGCCATCGCACGGGTGGCGTGCCATTTGCCACAACAGATTCTTGACATTTGGTTGGTTAACCAACCAAAATCCAGCAACAATGTTATTCGGAAGAAACTGACATGGCAATGACCTATCAAAATCAGCTGTTTCCCCCCACTTCCACCCCTGCGCGAAATGCAAACCGGGGTGGGCAGATCTGATGACGGAGTCGAACAGAGCTCAGCACAGTGACGCTGTGACGACGGCGTGGCAGTTCACCGAACAGGTTCCCCACGGCAGGGATCTGGGTATGCAGGTTGTCTCTGTCGATAAGGGCCAGGTCTGTATGCGCCTGACCCCACAGCCATGGATGTTCGCCGAAGAGGATACAAAAGAAATCTGCACCAGCGTGCTCTACTCACTGGCAGACTCCGCCGGAGGCCTGGCGGTATTTGCGGGGGCCCTGGAGCTGATGCCCATTGCCACGCTGGATCTGCGCATGGATTATCTGCGGCCTGCCAGCGGCGACCGTGCCCTGGTAGCGGTGGCCACCTGTCGTCATTTAACGGACGAGGTCGCGTTCATCCATTGCGACATCCTCAGCGAGAGTGACAGTGAGCTGTTAGCGACGGCAAGCGCCACCTTCATGCGCAACACCCAGGGCCAGCAATTTCAGGCCGGTGGACGAAAAAAGGAGGGCGCATGAGTACGACTGGCGATTCGGCACAACCCATCTCAGGCCCTTCCGAAAGCGGGCAAGAAAGCGGGAAAGAATGTTCCGACTGGCAGGCCCTGCTGGAGCGCACTCCCTACGCACGGCACCTTGGTCTTGAGGTTCAACGCGACGATGTAGGTCTAGTGGTTCATATGCCGTGTCGTGAAGCGCTGATTGGCAACTTTATGCTACCTGCTCTCCATGGCGGCGTGCTTGGCGCCCTGATGGAGCTTACCGCGCGGGTCGCTGCGCAACGCCAGGATACAGACAAACGTTGCCCACGCATTCTCGACAGCCACATTAACTACCTCCGCTCCGCGCAGGCCCGATCGACGTTCGCCAGCGCCGAAATTGTCCGGCAAGGCAGGCGGAGCAGCCTGGTCCGGGTGACCTGCTGGCAGGGCGATAAGCGCAAGCCGATCGCCAGCGGTCAGGTTCAGTTGTTGCTCCCGACAATGGCGGCCAAAGAAGCAGATCTTCATGGACAATAAGCACAACAACCCTGAACGCGACCAATTCCAGGCGCCGGATGGCGCGGAGATCGCCCTGTGGCGCTGGCCGCAATCCAAAGCGCGCCCCACGTTGCACTGGGCGCATGCAACGGGTTTCCATGGCCGCCTGTACCGCCCCCTCCTTGATGAGCTTGCCACGGACGTCAATGTCCTGGCCTGGGACATGCGGGGGCACGGGGCCAGCGCCGGTGCGGCGAACTTTTCGACATTCCGGGGCTGGGAAACCTACTATCGCGACATGACCGCTCTGCTGGATAGCCTGGATGAGCCGGTCTGGCTTGCCGGCCACTCCATTGGGGCCACCACCAGCATCATGGCCGCTGCCCGACGGCCAGACAAAGTGCTGGGCCTGATTCTGGCGGAACCCGTAATCATGGATCCGGGGCAGGGCCTGAGGTTGTGGCTGGCCAAGCTGCTACGCCAGTCACATCGGTTGTCACTGGCCGCCGGAGCCGCACGTCGGCGCCCGGTATTCGACTCGCACGCTGCTGCGTTGGACAACTATCGGGGCCGCGGTGGCTTCAAGACCTGGCCCGAAGCATGGCTGGAAGCCTATATCCAGCACGCCTTCGAACCGCAGGAAGATCAAGTTCAGTTGGCGTGTGCGCCGGAGTGGGAGAGCACCACTTTTGCCCATACCGAACACAACCCCTGGCCCGGTATTCGTCAGTTGCGGTGCCCGGTTATCGTGCTGGCGGCGGAACGCGGGTCAACCTTCTCGCCGGCCGCGCGAAAACGCCTGCAGATCCTGCTGCCTGAGGCTGACGTAAATGTCCTCGGCGAGGCGACTCATTTTCTGCCTATGGAGCGGAGGGAAACCGTTCGCGATGCCATCCTGCAACTTGTTTTGTCCGGCTACCGTGAGAGCTGATACTCAAATCTGGATTTTGCCAATCGGGACACCTGCCATGCGCTGTATGCTGACCCTGTTTATCTCGCTGCTCATGCTGTCTGGTTGTCAGCAGTCTTCGGAACCGCCCCCAGATGCCCGCGCCCCTATCCCCTGGGTAAAAACAGTTGAACTAAAGGACGCCGGCCCAACAGCGCAGAGATTTTCAGGAACCCTGCGAGGCCGCCACGAAGTTCCTCAGGCCTTTCAGATCGCCGGTCGGATTCAGCATCGTTATATCGATGCCGGTCAGCGCGTGGAAAAAGGCGACTTACTGTTCAAGCTCGATACACGGGACCTGGTGGCAGCCGCAGGGGTCGCCGCCGTGGATCTTAAGCGTGCAAAAGCGGCCCTGGCAATTGCCACCAATGAACTCCAGCGCCAGCAGCAACTTGTGGCGCATCAGTTTGTCAGCGAACAAACCCTGCAACGCCTTGAGTTGGCAGAGCGTGAGGCGCGCAGCCAGGTGCAAACCGCTTCTGCACGCAATCAGCAGGCTCAGAATGCCCTGGGGTATGCGGAACTGAAAGCCGCCCATGCAGGCGTGGTCACTGAGGTCATCGTTGAACCTGGCCAGGTTGTGGGTGTCGGACAAACCCTTGCCGTTCTGGCCGAAGATCAATCGCTGGAAGTCGAGGTTTTTTTACCAGAGGGCAGTAACCCGTCCATGCGCGGTTATGTCCCTTTACCCAATGGCGAACAGCTTGCTGTGAGCTTGAGAGAGATTGCCGGGGCTGCCGACCCCGCAAGCCGGAGCTGGCGTGCCCGATACAGCCTGGAGGGGCCCTACCCCTCGTCTTTAACCCTGGGGTCGGTGGTGAGTGTGCGGTTAGCGCAGAAGCAAACCGCCCCCAGCCATCGCGTACCGCTGGGTGCCCTGGATGAGAGAGGGCAAACGCCGCAGATCTGGTTGGTTTCCGACGGCACGGTAACGCCCCTGGCGGTCGAGGTGATCGATCTGGGTGAGGAGTATGCGAAGATCAAGGTCGACATCAAGGCGGGAACGCCCATCGTCGCGTTGGGGACACACCTGCTCACGCCTGGCATGGCAGTGCGGGAGCTGGTTCAATGAGCTTACCGAATCTTTCCGCGCTGGCAGTGCGCGAGCGTTCGGTCACCCTCTTTTTTCTTTTGCTGTCCGTTGTTGCCGGTTTCTACGCGTTCTCGTCCCTGGGTCGGGCGGAAGACCCTGCGTTCACCGTCCGGGCGATGGTGGTTTCTGTCGTCTGGCCAGGGGCAACCCCCGAGGTGCTGCAGAACCAGGTCGTGGATCGTTTGGAAAAGCGAATCCAGGAGGTGGTGTATTTCGATAATATTGAGACAACCATTCGGCCCGGGCAGGCCGCCATGGTTATCCGATTCCTGGATTCTACTCCGAGTGAAAAAGTGTCGGACCTCTTCTATCAAGTCCGCAAGCGCATGCTCGATGAGCGACCCAACCTCCCCCAGGGTGTGATCGGCCCCATCGTCAACGATGATTTCGCGGATGTGTATTTCTCCCTGCTGGCGCTGACGGCACCCGGGATGCCAATGCGTGAACTGACCCGCGAGGCAGAATCGATACGGGATCGCCTGCAACGGCTGCCCGGCTTGCAAAAAGCACAGCTCCTGGCGGAGCGTCCTGAGCGGGTGTATCTCGAATTTGATCAGGACCGGCTCAACAACCTCGGTTTGTCGGCAGAAGAGGTGTTGCAGGCGATAGAGGCCAACAACCGTCTTCAGCCTCTTGGCTTTGTTGATCTTGCCGGCCCGCGGGTTTATGTCCGCAGCAACATCGACCTGTCTGACCTTGAGCGCCTCACCTCAGTACCTCTCCGTATCGGCGACCAGCTTATTACCGTATCTGATCTGGCCGAGGTGCGTTTAGGGTATGAAGATCCTTTGAGCTACATCGTCCGCTCCAACGGTGAGGATGCGATCCTCCTGGGTGTGGTCATGCGTGCGGGTGAAAATGGCCTGGAATTTGGCGCGCGGCTGCGCGAGTTTGTCAGTACCGAACAGGGCAGGCTGCCGCTGGGAATGTCAATACAGACCCTGACCGATCAGGCGGAAGCCATCACTCAGGCGGTTGATCTTTTTCAGGTCAAGTTTCTGGTTGCGTTGGTCGTGGTGATGGGGGTTAGCATACTGGCGATCGGTCTGCGCGCGGGTTTGGTGGTGGGCATTGCGATTCCTGTGACCCTCGGCCTGACTTTCTTGTTGATGAAAATGGCGGGCATAAACCTGGACCGCATCACCCTGGGTGCGTTGATTATCGCACTGGGTCTGTTAGTGGACGATGCGATCATCGCCATTGAAATGATGATCGTGAAGATGGAGAGCGGCTGGGACCGGGTACGGGCAGCCAGTCATGCCTGGAGCGTAACCGCCGCGCCCATGCTGTTCGGTACGCTGGTGACGGTGGCCGGATTTGTCCCCATCGGATTTGCCCAGTCCGGAGTGGGAGAATACACCGGCAACATCTTCTGGGTGCTGGCTTTTTCGTTGTTGATTTCCTGGGTGGTGGCGGTAACTTTTACGCCTTATTTGGGCGTCAAGCTCTTGCCCGATTACACCGGGCATATGGGCCAGGACCTTTACCAAAGCGCGTTTTATCAGCGGTTGCGTGGGGTGATCACAGCGTGTGTTCAGTACCGGAAAACCGTCGTTTTTATCACAGTGGGTTTGCTGGCGATCAGTGCTTTCGGGATGGCAACCCAGGTGCAGAAGCAATTTTTTCCCAGTTCTGATCGCCCCGAAGTTCTGATCAGTGTCTACGCTCCGCAGGGGAGCGCTATTGCCACCACGGATCAAAGTGTCAGACGCCTGGAAGCGATTCTGATGGACATGCCGGAGGTGAAAAGCCTTTCCGCTTACATCGGTGCCGGTGCGCCCCGATTCTTCGTATCGGCCAACCCCGAGCAGCCGGACCCGGCATTTGCCAAGTTGATTGCCATTGGGCAGGACGTTAAAGGGCGCGATCGCATCATCTCGGCGCTGGAAACCAGAATCGCGGCGGGTGAATTTCCGGAGGCACGAGTGCGGGTGACGCGTTTGCTGTACGGTCCCCCGGTGGTCTGGCCGGTCAGTTTTCGTGTGCTGGGTCCGGAATCCGATCAACTCAGAGAGATCGCGCACCAGATCCGCACTCTCATGACCGGGCATCCGAACATCGTCATGCCGCATCTCGAATGGGATGAGCGTGTGCCCACTCTCTATCTTGATATGGATCCGGAAAATCTGGGTTGGATGGGCCTGACTCCGGCAGAGGTTGCCCGGCAACTGCAGTTCCAACTCCGCGGAGTGGCCGTCACCGAACTGCGCCAGGGCATAAGGAGCGTTCAACTGGTGGCGCGTAATGCACGTGGCGAAGTGATCATGCCGGAAGATCTTGAGATCAAAACCCGCGACGGCCGCAAACTTTCCGTACAGCAACTGGGCAAGTGGCAGGTTCGTTACGAGGACCCCGTCATAAAGCGTTACAACCGTGACCCCTTCCTGGCCGTTCAGGCCGATGTAGAAGGTGCCCAGCCACCGGATGTCACCAAGGAGATATGGAGTGCGATGACGGGCCTGCGCGAACAGTTGTCGGAGGGTTACCGTATTGAAATCGGCGGTACGGTGGAACAATCAGCCAAAGCCAATGCTTCAATCCAGACATTACAACCGGTGATGTTGGCGTTGATGCTGATCTTTATCATGCTTCAGATGCGTTCCTTTATCGGCACATTGACTGTTCTTGCCACCGCGCCACTGGGGCTGATTGGGGCTGTGCTGGCTTTGCTGCTGTTTAATCAACCCTTTGGCTTTACCGCGCTGCTGGGGCTGATTGGCCTGGGCGGCATCCTGATGCGAAATACCATGATTCTGACGCAGCAGGTGCAGGACAACTTCAAAGCAGGAATGGCTGCCCGGGAAGCCGTTGTCGAAGCGGCAGTCCAACGTGCCCGCCCCGTGGTACTCACCGCCCTGGCGGCCGTTCTGGCGTTTGTACCTCTGACCTTTGACCTGTTCTGGGGGCCGCTGGCTTATGTCCTTATCGGTGGCGTGGCGGTCGGCACTCTGATCACGCTATTGTTTGTGCCGGCGCTTTATGCCCTTTGGTTTCGATTAAAGAACGAACGCTGAGATTAGATCGGCCCCACAGTTTAGACTGGTTCAGGCATCCCAAAGCTAGCTGAAACCCCTGACCTGCACCCAGCTTCCTTTCCATGTGATCGTCTGGCGTCCGTGATTTGCTCCATCAATTAGGCTGTATGAAGCATAAGTGATTTGCTCGTCGGCCCTGAGCGGAGGCTAACTTGAATGTCCGCTTTTGTTTACGAGCAAACAATTCATAGGCCTCTAGGCCGGGGAAAGAATTACTGAATTGGTCGGACTCTGGGGGGGGAGGCGATAAGTTGAGCTCTAACCACACCTATCTATGAAAGAAGAGGGGAAGCTTTAAAGTATTGGCCCATTGGGAAAAGATCAATTCTGATCCTCCGGATCCTCAACAAACTGCGCTACTTCTTGCAGCTCCACATCGAAGTACATGCAAAGCTTGTCCAGAATTTCGGTCGTGGTGTTGTAGCCACGTTGGTTCGCTATTTTGGATAGTGTCGTTCTGTGTATACCTGTCTCCTTGGAAATCTCGTCCAGCGTAACCCTTCGATTTTCTTGAAATCCTTTCTCGGCAATCAGTTCTTTCAGTCGAAACCTGATCATTGCGCTTCCCCTCCCTTTGCAAGGCTTTAGCTTACCAAAATCGACGCACAATCACATCCAATGTTGCCCTTACGCTACAAAAGATGCTTGACAGCGATGACCTCAGCATTAATATGTAGCTTGTACGCTACAAAAAGAGGTTAAAAGCTAATTATGTCGAAAACCGAATACCTGACCACAGAAGAGCTTGCGTCTCGAATTCGCTATGACGCCCGAACCGTGAGGGAGCGGCTTAAAGACAGCGTCTTGCTCGAGGGCATTCATTACATCCGCCCATTTGGCGGGAGAAAGATCTTGTATATGTGGGAGCCCATCGAGCGGGACATGGGAATCCAATCAGGAAACCAGTCTTTCTCAATTCCAATGGCTAATGGAGGACGAATGAATGGGTAGCGTTCGAGTGCGTGCCTCCACGCAAAAGTTGTTTTTCGATTTCAAGTATCGAGGAACCCGTTGCCGAGAGCAGACCGCGCTCGACGACACGCCAGCAAATCGGAAGAAACTTCAGTCACTCTTGAAAAGGATCGAAGCCGAAATCACTTTGGGGACCTTCGAGTATCACAAGTATTTCCCCGATAGCCCAAAGGCTCAGGAGTTTACTCGGCAAGCTGAATTGCAGCGCGCTCGGGGAGCCCATGACACACCGCTGTTCAGTGGATTTTCACAAACATGGCTGGACGAAATGAGGATTCAGTGGCGCCGTTCCTACATCGCGACGATTGAGGGAACGCTGGAAAACTATCTGATTCCAGAGTTCGGAGAGTCGGAGGTTGGCCACATCACCAGGCAGGAAATTCTTTCGTTCCGGGCGTCACTCGCCAAAGTAGAAACCCGGAGCAAAAAGCCACTTTCCGCCAGCCGTATCAACCGCATCATGACGCCATTGCGCATGATTCTGGGAGAGGCAGCCAACCGGTATGAGTTTACCTCACCCTATCAGGGGATCAAATCACTGAAGGTGCCCCGGTCCGATGTGGAGCCCTTCTCGCTGGAAGAGGTTCGGCTGATTCTGGATGCAGTTCGAAAAGATTTCAGGAATTACTACACCGTTCGCTTCTTTACCGGTCTCCGGACCGGTGAGATCGATGGTTTGCCCTGGGATTGTGTCGATTTCAAGCGCCGGCAAATTCTGGTTCGCCAGGCCCTGGTGAAAGGTGAAATCGAACAGACGAAAACCGATGGTAGCTACCGTCACGTTGAGATGTCTCAACTGGTCGTCGACGCACTTGAGGACCAGAAAAAGGCTACTGGGAACATGGAGTTTGTTTTCTGTACCCGCACCGGTGGGCCGTTGAATCACAACAACGTCACGAAAAGGGTTTGGTACCCGCTGCTCCGCCATCTTGAGTTGCGTAAACGGCGGCCTTATCAGACCCGCCACACCGCAGCGACCCTATGGCTAGCCGCCGGTGAGAACCCGGAATGGATTGCCAGGCAGATGGGCCACACCACCACGGAAATGTTGTTCCGCGTATATAGCCGCTACGTGCCCAACCTGACCCGGCGAGATGGATCCGCTTTTGAGCGACTGCTCATTACCCAGTTCCAGAATATCGAGCCCGATGCCATTGAGGAGGTCTCCAATGAGGAGTAATGCACCAAACAGTCGTCGACGTATCCTTCGTTGCGCAAACGACGACCGCCATGTACGCAACCTCGCAGCAGCCCTGTCCTCTGCATTGAATATCACACCTGGCACACAGTTGATCATGTCACTCGGCGCCGGAGATGAACGCTCTAATCTGCAGGCGCTCGAAACCTGGGTCAGGATTGAGCTGACGTCACTGGGGAGCATGACGAGTCAACAGCAATTAGGCGAGTTGCTTTCAAGGCTGGAGAGACGGCTAGTGGATCATACGGAGGTCGGACTATGAGCGGCCACACCCATGAGCGTCACCAGTGGTACCGCGTAGACGGGATTCAGTTGGTCTCACCGGCTTCCATCGGAGCCTGTTGGATGCTCGACCTAACTGACACCAACGGTCAGCCAACCTCAGCCATGTGGGTTGTCGATGATTTACCCCAACAAACCATCCCACGTGATGGCAGCTGGGCCCTGCTCCGACTTGTCTGCTATGACCTCGGACTTGCACTGACAGCGAACATCGTGACAGCACTGCTGGCTACTCTGTCACCGTATTAGCCCATGAATGCTCCCGAGGAGTCCGCGCTCCTGGGGAGCTCACCCCTTACCCAGTTCTCCCTCCACATCGTACGCACACGCAACATACGCAGAAAATACCGCAAACCGCAGTACTGACCAGAACAGGTTCTGTTTCCTATTGAGCGCAGGCGGAGGGTCAACGGAGATACGACATCGCCCATTCACACCTTGATTTTTCGGTATCACTACTAGTGCGAATTCAATTTGTTGAGAGGGTACGGCAAAAAAATCAGCCCAGGACTCTTTCTCAGACTGAATCCTCCCGTCTGATCGGAGCTTGACCGTTATTGTGGTTCGGCTTGCGAGTTCAAGCTTGCGTAATAGCTCATAAAGACATTGGTTGCCATTAGGATCTCGTGGCCTTATTTCGGCTTTGCTACGTTGGCTACATGCCAACACCGAACGCATGCACGTGAGTGCGTAATCCGGGTCGCCCTCAAACCAGGCCATGAGCCGGTTAAAATAGAGTTCGGAATAGCTCTTGGCATCCTTTGTGTGGGGCGGAGCTATGAAGCGACCAGGTACTTCAGGCAGGCCGCGAGATAGGTCTTTTCTATCCAGACTCCTCAAAACTGCCGGCGTTCGTCGAGACATACGGGTACGCGAGGTAATCATCGGCAACCCTGGAGGTGACGCCTTGCGCTGGAGCGTCATTCGATTCGTTTCCCACGACATGATGTGTTTTGCGCGTCTATCCCAACGTTCCGCATCGTGCAGCGCAATACCTAGCATTTGTGCTGCCGATTCCAGTCCTCGTATACGTCTAGCTCCCGCCACAGTCTCGGTCCCGGCAGCCAAAAACTGCAATTTGTAGGGGTCCAGCCACCGAACTCGTTGTGCAGGCAAGGCAACCTTCTCTTGTAGAGCTACATGCCGCTCTAGTCGCGGCGACTCCCTCAAACCAGTCTCCGGCCATTTATCACTGACAACCTCAGCAATCTCGTGTGCAGGTGTCGGCGCACGACTCAGAGCTTTCCGCGACCGGAACTTTTCCAGTGCAGCCGGGCGTTTATCCAGTAGCACCTGCTGGGCACGTATAGACAACTCGGGATTGTGACGCTTATTCAGAAAACGGCCGACTGACCAATCCAGCAGGTGGAGATAGCACTCCATCGTCACCTGGGGTGATGCATGGCCTGCCCACATGGCGAGCTGCCACAGGGCCTGGCCAGTATCTGAAAGCCTTGCCAAACGCCCAAAAACCGTGTCGGTGTGAGGCAATAATGGGTCGCCTCGCTCCCCCTCCCTCCAGGCGCTCGGTATGAACTCGCAGGGAGAGCCTTCAATCAGCCTCAGAAATGTCAGCGTGACAAACGAGTGCCGTAAATGATGAAACCGGAATCGGCTATCACCAGTCACCTCTTTTAATGCCCGCGTGACAGGATCGAACAACCGGGCGATGATGGCGGGCCAGTGGGTACCGACCACGTCCCCAAACAGCGCCTTCCCTCTCGGGTTCCCCGGGACCAGGTCTCGCCGACGTTGATAAAACTGCTCGAGCTTCCGCAATTCATCGTCCATCAACAACACGTTCAGCGGCAGGCGTCTCGTTGACGTGTCTGATTTGATCCGGGCATTTTTATTCGGGCGGACCAGCAGTTCTGCGGACTCCAATTCCGGAATATCGAGCCCGGGAAAATCCGAAAACAAACGACTATAGGCCTCTCCTCGTCGGAGGCCGAGCCGATACCCGAAAATCAGAATGAGTTCCTGACTGTCCGCCATCGTTTCATCGACCGCTCGATTCCGGATCAGGGCTCGAACTCGCCTATACTCTCGTGGCGTCAACAATCGCGCATCCACCTGTCGGTCTGCACTCATGCCAGCAATATCAACCGGAGGTACTCCATGGGCATCCACCAGAAATTGATGAAACGCGGACAGCCGCCCCGCACAATCAGAGATCATGCCGTGGGCATTCGCGATGATCTCATCGTAAATGGCCTGCCAGCTATCCTCATCCAGGTTGATGGGATCGTTTAGCTCGTCGGCATAGAACACCATTGGTTTTATCCAGTTCAGGTAGCGTACAACCGAATTCTTCGCGAGTTTGCGTTTGACAACCCCTCCTCGTTCCCGCAGATACTCAGCCCACTGGGCCATTAACTGCAGAACCGGGGACACCTCTGATCTCCCCAAAAACTCGACAACAAACTCGCTGAATTCGGAACTGTTCAGTGTTCCAACAGCTCGGCGCAGATCGCCAAAATAGACCTGTTGGTCTGGATACTGGTGCCCGGTTGCTATCTGTCGTCCCTCCGGTGACCGGAGCGGAGTCGCTTCATCTGCATCCATGTCACTATAGCCACGACGATCCGTCAGCAATCGAAGCCAGTTCTGCTCAGGGAGAGGCACACCCACGCGCAGACTACTCAGATAATGCACCAGGCTATTCGGGAGCTGAGTGACGAGATTTGATTCGGAGAGACGTAAACAACGATCCGCTATGTGTGAGGGCAAGTCCGAATCACGACACAATTTTTTGGCAAACCGCTTCATCAAAAAATCCACCGGCCGGCGCTTACCCGTTGTCTCCTCATGAGGCCAACGACGTCCCCAGCGGCCGCACCACCGCCTCAACAGCAGTTGCGTGACCGGGGCCAGAAACAGCCTGCGTCGTCGCTCGGTATAGTCCGTTTTGTCCAAGTTGCCGTCTGTTCCCAGCTCTAACCAGACGGTCCTTTCATGAACCCCACAGCCGTCGATAATCGCTGCAGGCAGTGCTGTTAACCACGTCTTTTTACACACGCCGGAGTGAAGACAAAGTGATAGTAACAACTGGCCTGAATCATCCAGGATATCCGGCTCTGTATCGGTGTCTGTGCTCTCCAGATCACCGAAAAACGCCGCATTCAGTTGATCAAATTCGGCCAACCGCCGGAACGTGTCCGGGTTCATGTTCGAGGATTCAACCCCGCAGATCACCATGGGCGGAGGAAGTGGCATTTGCCACCCGAGATCGCCAATCCCCTTGGCCAACCCGGAAACCAGGTAGCGCTGAATATCGCGCAGCTCGTACCCACCCTCATCTCCGCAAATCTCAGCTATCAGCTGCTCAACCTGTTCAGCGGAGAGATCTAGATCCACCTCCCCTCGGTACAGGTTAGGAAATGCCACTCCTAATCGATCCAGAGCTGTTCGCAATCGACGCAGTTTCTGCTCAACTCTGGTGACCTCTCGTTGCTCGGCTCCGGGGGCTGCTGCAGATTTCCGGGAGACCTTCCGTTCCAGTGCCATGATGGGTTCCAGCCAGCCATCCCATGCCTGAATGTTTGCATCATCCATCACGCAACTCCCCGCACTATTTCCAGTTTCAGCATGGCTGCCAACTGCTCCAATGCCGGCTCCAGCGCCTGGCTGAAATCGAGTGGATCGACACCCGAATAGCGTCCCCACGGCTCCTGGCCGATGGACCAATGCCCCATATACCGGTCTACCTGTGGACCGGGTACCTCCAGCCGACGGAGTTCACCTCGCAACCAGTGCCGATTGAGGTTCAACGGCAGCACGTAGGCCCATTCCAGCATCGCCTCCATAGAGGCCGGTCGTACCTGAACCTCGTTGAACTCGTTGTCCAGAAAAAACATTGGCACGCCACGACAACCACGATTCGCCAGCGATAGTCGGTTCCGTATCCATTGAATGTGTTTTTCGTACAGATCGAGTTGCTCCGCCAATAACGAGCACACGGGCACAACTCTGGCATGCCCGTATCCATCCCCGGTTTTATCCGCTATCAACAGCAACCGGCGTTCCCGGTTGTATTCCGTGATAGCTCCGAGGGGATCCCGAACAGCCCGATAACCAGTCAGCCAATACGCCATCATCAGCACGTAATTGGTCAGAGAGTTATGGAAATGTCTCAGCCCATCCGACGTCCCGAGCAACATCCGGTCGTTTTTGACCTGCCCCCGCAATGCAGCGAACAGTTTGATCAAAACCGGCGTTGTCAGAACCAGATCCGAGCCAACAGCACCATCAATCAGCTCTCCCTGGCGTGGAGGCAGACACAGCGCTCCCGGCCCCGTTAACCGCATCCACCGACGGGTAACATGGAGGTAATGGTCGACCAATCTCTGGCGATCACAGTGGTGGTGACCTGCACCCAACTTTCTAATCCATCGTGATCTTAGTAATGTTCATCACCAGAGAGGACGATGAACATGAAGAAGCGATTCACCGAAGAACAGATTATTCCCATTCTGAAGGAAGCCGAGGCTGGCCTTCCGGTCAAAGAGCTGTGCCGGAAGTACAACATCTCGGACGCAACCTTCTATACCTGGCGCAAGAAGTATGGCGGCCTGGAAGTCTCTGAAGCCCGTCGTCTGAAGGCGCTGGAGGAAGAGAATGCCCGGCTCAAGAAATTGCTGGCCGAGTCTATGCTCGACACCGAAGCTCTGAAGGCCGCCCTCAACCGAAAGTACTGACCGTCGGGAACAAGCGCGAGGCTGTGCGCACCATGCTGTCGGAGACGACGATATCCGAGCGCAAAGCCTGTTCACTCGTCGGGTTATCCCGCGCAACGATGCGGTATCAGTCTCAGCGTTCTCCTGAAGAGCGTGAGCTGACGGAGCGCATCAAAGCCATTGCGTTCGAACGTCGCCGGTTCGGGTACCGGCGTGTCCACCAGTTGCTGCGTCGTGAGGGTGCTGAGGTGAATCACAAGAAGGTTTATCGGCTTTACCGGGAGGCCGGCCTGGCCGTCCGAAAACGCAAGCGCCGTAAAGGCGTGATGGTCGAGCGGCAGCCCCTGGTGTTGCCTGATGCGCCGAACCATACGTGGTCAATGGATTTCGTGATGGATTCATTGGCCAACGGGCGCAGGATCAAATGTCTGACGATAGTGGATGACTTCACCAAGGAATGCCTCGATATTCCCGTGGCCATGGGAATCTCAGGTGAACAGGTAGTTCGCACCCTGGATGGTATCGCTGCCTTCCGAGGCTATCCGAAAGCCGTTAGAACTGACCAAGGGCCGGAATTCACTGGCAGAGCACTCGATCAATGGGCCTACCGCCATGGCGTTGAACTGAAGCTGATTCAGCCCGGCAAGCCGATGCAGAATGGTTACGTCGAGAGCTTTAACGGAAAATTCCGGGATGAGTGCCTGAATGAACACTGGTTCCGGGATCTCGCTCACGCCCGGGAGAAAATCAGCAATTGGCGCTTGGACTACAATGAGCAGCGTCCGCATTCATCCTTGGGGTATCAGACACCCCTGGAGTTTGCCTCCGCTCTCCGACTTGGAAAAACTGATTCAAAAGTAACGGACATTACTAGGGAGCAGTTGGATTAACGACTGGGGGCAGGTCACTCGAGCTGCTTACCAAGATCAGAGAACTTTCATCAACTTCAAAGAATCTTAGTAACGAACATCAGCGATTCGGAACAAAACTTGTCCTACAGTTACTTGCCAAGCATACCTTTGTTGATAAGCACCTGATCAACATGGCAAACACTATCAAACCATCCAGCCCAAATGCCCTAAAAATCCAAAACAGGTTTCTGCAAGAAGTTCGAATCGATTTCTACTACAACTTACTCTCAAATCTCTCCCTGGACGCTCTCCCAATTTTTGCGCAAGCGGTTTCCGGGAGTCCCGCATCACTTCATGAGTATGCCGATCATGGAATCTTTGGGTTAATTGCTCCTCAGATAGGGGATGATGGCAAGGTTACTTATCCGTTCGCGAGACTCCTCGAGCGCTGGAAGTACATATTCTCTGACACACCAGACAAACCTCTTTCATGGCGCGAAATCGCTCGTGCGATACCACACCCTAGCGATGAAAAATTGGAAAAACTCGACCCTCGTTCTCAGGAGTATAGGGATGTCTGTGATGTGGCGATGGAAACTAAGAAAAAGCGGCTGCAAGAATGGAGAAGCGGTGTTTCACCTCAGACCGACCAACTAATCGGCTTTGTAAAAAACCTCGTTCCTGAAGGGCTTAATGGCACTCCGGCCTGGTTTATCGGTGATATCGCCATATCTTGGGGACGCTTGATAGATGGCGAGATGAAAGCTTCCAAGCCTGAGGACGCTGCGTTTCCTATTGAGAAAGGACTTCTTTTCCGGTTTGAGGACGTATGGGAGCACTATAAGGGGCAGGCCGCCAGCATGATGGCGACCTGATCCAACTCGTGTTATTTTCGCGGCCCATTATCACGACCGCCCCCTGAGGGGTTGCCGGTGGTGCTTGGATAGCCCGCAGAGCCAGATTTTTTCGACATAATGATTCTCCTGTGATTGACAATGTTGCTGATCTCTAAGATCAGGATTCCTATCTTCTCAGGAGTCTTGTTTCTCTGGGAGGGGAGTCGTAACGGGAAATTTTATAAATCTGCCAGCCCCGCTACCCCTCCCAAAGCAGCCTTGTAAATTCCTTTCTCAGGCTATTCCTATGCCTATTGAAGTACGCAATCATCATAGTCGAAAGCGGATTTCCCTTAAGATATCTCTCGAGCTTTCGTTTGGCAGATATATGACAGGTCATCGATTACATTGACTGGTGCAGTTTGAAACCATGGACCCAGCCTTCGAGAGCGAGAAAGTATCTAGAAGCTGAAGGATTTCCAGCATAGAGTGTTGATCTAAAAAGCAAAAAGGCCTCTCTTTCGAGAAGCCTTTTTGATAACATCTTTGCAACTTGGATCTTCAATGCCTGGCAATTGCGAGATCATGGAAGATATGTGCCCAAGTGCTTACGCGAATCATGTTAGCTAAAGGGTCGCCTCTATGCAACCGAAGAATATTACGCAAACCCACCAGGATATTTCAGTCGCGAGGCTTTCTAGCTACAAGAGCATGTTCGTAGGAACTGACGATCAAGAGCTTTACGGGGTCTACTGTTGGAACGAGGCGCTATCGGCTGCTCTTTTTCGTCTGATAGCAATCACCGAAGTGGTGATGCGGAATCGATTCCACTCTGCACTGAGCCAAGCCCTATATTCTCCCAGCGCCTCAATTGGCACCACTCATTCCAACGATTGGTATAACCAAGTTACCCTCCCTCCGAAATCAGCCGACAAGATCAAGCAACAAACGCACTACCGGAAAAATGGAAACTACATTCTTAGACCGAGACAGCCAACACCAAATGATGTCGTATCTAAAATGACGTTTGGATTTTGGCCAAAACTTCTCGATGCACCACTATCCTGGGAAAACCTAGTGCCAGCAATCGTAAGAGGCCACAGACACCAGTCTGCAAATTACTGGAAAAAGCAAAAACATCTAGATGCTTTTTACGCCAGGTTGGACCTGGTAAACAGATTAAGGAATCGAATTGCTCACTTTGAACCAGTCTGGAAGCAAGCAAACATGCTGGAGGAACGAAGACAAAGAGCAGGCTATCAGCCAAAGGTAGAGCTCAGCGCCCCCTCTACTCCAATGCAAGCCATAGGAATGCTCCAACTGAAGCACGAGAGAGCTACCGAGCTTCTCCGCTGGCTTTCACCTTCTCGATTTACTGACTATGAAAGAAGTTATGTTCTGGCTCACTTTGAGTGGCTGTGCTCGCCCGAGGGACTTGATGCGTATCGTGACTTTAAGCCAGGACAAACATTACCAATCACGCGCTTCAAGAGGGATCTGAATAGTCTGTGCAGGGCTAAAACAAAGGTTACCGTGACACGGAAAAAGGTTGGAGTAGGGACCTATTACCCAGTGATAAACTAAATATGCCACGCCTTTCCAAGCCCATACTTTCGTCCTCCATTCCATGGTCAAAACAGTTAAGTCTATCTCCTCAGCACCCAACGCTCTGTATCGCCACAAGGCATCCTAGACGCCAAGAAGGGCTCTCGCCTAATCCTTCCAATCACTGACTTCATAGTGAACTCTTTTGCAATCAAAGGTAGAGAGGAAGGTACCCAAAGTCGCACACGAAAAATTGAACCCTTTGCGCAAAACGTCTAATTCCGGACAGTTCAAACCAGACAGAATCTGAAGCATTGCTTACACGAGGACAGGCATATAGCCTTACAAGTGTAGCTGGTCAGGCAAGGGTCATTCTGACCAATACGAGACATCTACAACCGGACAAGGTTGTGCCCAAAACTGGCTACAACTGTGTAACTTTCGGTATTAAAAGGCTTTCTCAGAGACCCAAGTTCCATGAGCAACTTCCTGAACCACCTCGTTTTACACCAATAGTCCCCCACTCACACCACAGCCCTTAGGTGCACTCCGGAGGCAGAGGTCAGAGGTTCGAATCCTCTCGGGCGGGCCATTATTTCAAAGGCCTGCGTGAAAACGCGGGCCTTTTTTGTGTCTCACCACGCCCTGGAACTGTCGCAGCCACGGTCAGAAAGTCCTGACTGGATAACGCCACCCCCCACCCAACGCCTTGTAAAGATCCACCGTCGCCACCAGGCGCGCCAGGCGCAGCTGCACCAGTTGATCACGGGTCTGGAACAGGGTGCGCTGGGCGTCCAGCAAGGTCAGTAGCTCATCACTGCCTTCGCGGTAACGCAGTTCCGTCAGTTCCAGGGTGCAGGCGGCGCGTTCGTTGACGGTTTGTTGCAGTTCCTCTCGGTGCTTGCTGGTCTGCAGGCGGTCGAGCGCATCGTCAGTCTCCTGTAGCGCGGTGAGGATGGCGCTGCGGTAGTTTTCCACCAGCTCCAGTCGTTGTGATTCACTGACCGCCTGTTCGGCATCCAGGCGCCCGCCGTCAAACAGGGTCTGGGCCAGCGACAGGGTCCAGCCAGCGGCTTCCACCGGGTTTGCCAGGCTCAGCAAGTCAGCGCTGCTGCCACCGGCACTGATCCCAAGGGAGACTGAGGGCAGAAAGGCGGTGCGGGCCTGTTCCACATTGGCATCCGCCGCCTGCAGCCGGGCTTCTTCCCTGGCCAGGTCCGGTCGTCGGACTAGCAGGTCGGATGGGACGCCGGCATCAGCGGAAGGCAGCACCATAGCCAGCAGTGTCTTGTCAGCGGTATCCGTATTGAATCCCAGAGGCGAAGCACCCACCAGGACCGCCAGCGCGGATCGGGTTTGCCGGTACCGCAATTGAAGCGGCACCAGACTGGCTCTCTGATTCAGCACTTCCGTCTGCTGGCGCAACAGTTCCGCCCGGCTGGCTGCACCGTTGCGATAACGGGCATCCACGATCTGCTCGGTGCGCTCAGCAATATCCAGGTTTTCCCGCGCCACCCGCAGTTGCTCTTCCAGGGCCAGCAACTGGAACCAGGTGGTGGCTACGCTGCTGGCGAGGGTCAGGCGAACGGTATCGTAATCGAATACCGTCGCCCGGAACGAGGCTTTCGCTTCCTCCCGACCGGCGGCAAGATTGCCCCAGACATCCAGTTCGTAACTGGCGGTCAGCGTGGCGGAGGTGGATTCACTGCGCCGGGATGCCCCCTCCCCATCAGCCACCCGGGCGCCGGTGCTGCCGTTCAGGTTCAAAGAGGGGAACAGGCTGCTGCCGGCAATACGCGCCTGCTGCTCTGCCTGGAACATCCGCTCCGCCATGGCGGCCAGGTCCGGGCTCTGGTCAAACGCCTGCTGGATCAGCCGCTCCAGCTCCACCGAACCAAAGGCCCGCCACCAGAGGGAATCCGGCGGCAAAGTGTTTTCTGTGATAACGTCCGGGGCATTCCAGGCCTCTCCCATCGCCAGCTCGGGTCGCTCCATCGGGGTTGTCGTGGCGCAGCCGGAGAATGTGCCAACTGCCAGGGCCAGGATAAGCGCGCGACACACTGTCTTTCTCATACCAATAGCCATTCAGTAACACCTTATTCCGTTGCCAACGCGGCTACCGGGTCCAGCCGTGCCGCCTTGCGCGCCGGCAGGAATCCGAACAACAGGCCGGTACCGAACGCACATCCGAAGGCCAGCAACACCGGTAACAGCGAATAGCTCACCGGCGTTCCCAAATGGGCCACCAGCGCCGCGGCACCCAGCCCCAGCCCGACGCCAATCAAGCCGCCCAGCGCCGAAACGGCGAGAGCTTCCAGCAGGAACTGTTGCAGGATGTGCCGGGCCCGGGCGCCGGTGGCCATGCGAATACCGATCTCTCGGGTGCGCTCGGTTACGCTCACCAACATGATGTTCATCACGCCGATACCGCCCACCAGCAGGGAGATAGCAGCCACCGAGCCCAGCAGCCAGGTAAAGGTATCCTGGGTCTCGGAAACGGTGTCGATCAGCGAGGCCATGTTGCGGATCTGAAAATCCTCCACGCCGTGGCGCTGGAGTAATAATTGATGCACCTGAGCCTGGACCTCATCCATCAGCGAGGTATCGTGCACCGCAATGGTGACATTGCGCAGGTGGCGCTGGCCGAAGATCCGCATGCTGCCTGTGGTGTAGGGCACCAGCACCACGTCGTCCTGGTCCTGCCCCATGGGCGAGGCACCGCGTTCGCTCATCACGCCGATCACCTGGAACAGCACATTGTTCATCAGGATATAGCGCCCGACCGGGTCTGCCTCGCCGAACAGTGCTTCCGACGCGGTCTTGCCCAGCACCGCCACCGGGGCGTATTCGGCCTCATCGGCTTCGCTAAAGAAACTGCCCTGCACCACCGGCCACTGACGTGCCTGAGGGAATTGCCAGGACGTGGCATTCACCTCCGCCTGATGGTCCGCGTTGCCGTATCTCAGGGTCTGGCTGCCGGTGAGTTCCGGAATGGCAGCGATGATATTGGGCAGCGTGTTGATGGCCTGGACATCTTCCGGCACCAGCGTGGCAATGTTCCAGCCTCCGCGGCGCTGCCCCGGTGCGCCCGGGCGAACCAGCAGCAGATTGCTGCCCATGGCGCTGATCCGCTCCACCACCGATTCCCGAGCACCGTCGCCAATGGCCAGCATGGTGATCACCGAGGCCACGCCAATCACGATCCCTAACAGGGTCAGAGCGGTGCGGAACAGGTTGCCGACCATCGAGCGTACGGCGGTATGGGCGCCCTGGTACAGTTCCCTTGCAAGGGATGGCCGGTGCGCCAGGGGCTGACGTTGCAATGATGCGCCCGGGAGCGACCCGGCCGGGCCCGGATCACTGACGATCTGGCCATCGGCAATCTCAATCTGGCGATGGGCATGTTCGGCCACATGGCTGTCGTGGGTAATCAATATAACGGTATAGCCTTCTGCGGACAGCTCCTTCAGCAGTGCCATAACCTCCCGGCCACTGTGGCTATCGAGGGCGCCCGTGGGCTCGTCCGCCAGGATAATCTCGCCGCCGTTCATCAACGCGCGGGCAATGGACACCCGCTGCTGCTGGCCACCGGACAGCTGGCCGGGTTTGTGGCCCATGCGTTCATCCAGTCCCAGCCGCTGTAACAGTTTCGCAGCCCTCGCCTGACGGTCGCGGGCCTTGAGGCTGGCGTAGCTGGCGGGCATTTCCACGTTCTCACGAGCGGAAATACCGGGCAGCAGGTTGTAACTCTGGAATACAAAACCGAAAGATTCCCGGCGCAAACGGGCCAGGCCATCACTGTCCAGAGTGGACACGTCCCGCCCACCAAAGCGGTACTCGCCGGTCGATGGCCGGTCCAGGCAGCCCAGGATATTCATCAGGGTGGACTTACCGGAGCCCGAAGCGCCCATAATGGCGACGAATTCTCCGCGGTGAATGGTGAGGTTGATGCCCCTCAGCACCGGCACGGCCACTTCGCCGTTGTGGTAGGTGCGGGTGATATCCCTCAGTACTATCAATGGTTGAGCCAATGATTGGGGCAAGGCTACATCCTCATGCCAAGCATCCGGCGTGGGCCATCACCACTCTCAGTGCTGCCAGCGCCCCGCGGGCTGCTGACAACCCGCTCGCCCTCTTCCAGGCCATCCATAATTTCCGCCTGCACCCGGTTGGTGACACCGACCGTCACTGCCCTCTGCTCCGGCTGCCCGTTGCTGCCCAGTACCAGAACGGTGGCATCCGGGCCTCGCCCGTGAACCGCCGTCACCGGCACCAGCAAAGCCCCCCTGGCCTCGGCGTTGACGAAGAACACCTGAGCGGTCATTTGCGTCATCAGCCGGCCTTCGGGATTGGGAACCTCGAAAACCGCGTTGTAGAGCACCACGTTGTTCTCCACCACCGGGGTGGGCTCGAGCCGGTCCAGCCGGCTCTCCCAACGCCGCTGCTGACTGCCCAGGGTGGTGAAGTACACCGGCATGTCGGCTGTCAGTTTGCCGATGTCCGCTTCCGACACCTGGGCTTCCACGGTCATGGCGGATAGGTCGGCAATTCGCATCAGTACCGGCGCCTGCTGGTTTACGTTCAAGGTCTGGCCCTGCCGCGCTTCAATGGACACCACAGTGCCGTCCATCGGGGCGTAGATCCGGGCGTACTCAAGGTTGGCTTCTTCGGCGAGAAGCGTGGATTCGGTCTGTTCAATCTGGGCACTAATGGCCTCAATCTGCGCCCGGGCAGACTGCAAGGTGGCTTCGGCAATTTGCGCCGCTTCTCGACTGGTGGCTTCCTCCTTCAACAGATTCTGTTGCCGGCGGTACTGCAGCTCCGCCAGGGTCAGTTGGGCCTTGCGCTCCATCAACTGCGCTTTCTGGTTGCGTAACTGGGCGCGGGTGGCATCCACCCGGGCGACGTACAGTGTAGGGTCTATTTCCGCCAGCAGGTCTCCCTCCTTGACATCATCCCCGGTCTGCACGTGCAGCACTTCAAGCTGGCCAGACACCTGGGCGCCCACATCCACATAGTCCCTTGGCTGCAGCACGCCCGTGGCAGTCACCAGGTCCTGCAGATCCCCCCGCTGCACCGCCACCGTCAGCAGATTCGGACTCGGCGCACTGTCAGCCTGGACCCACCAGCCAGCTATGGACGCCGTGACCAGAACCATAATCAATAGAAATCGGATGTGTTTCCGGCGGGAAACCCTGACAGCCGGGGGAGCCATATATACCTCGCAAAAGATCCAATTCAGCCAACCCTTTCCGGGGCGCACGGATGACCATCCGTGAAAGTGAAAGCGAGAAGGGATTATGAGTAATAACGCCGGCCCGAAGTATGGCCGGCGGGTGGCTTTACGTATCTTTTACGACTTGCTGACCTTCGCTACCTTCACGGAACCGTCCGTTGGCATGGTCGGGGCAGGCGCAGCTTTAGAACCACAAACCGGGCCAGGCCGCCATGATCAACAGACGTTTCAAAGGACGGTAAACATAGGTGATGGTCATCAGGTCTCCGCAAAGTATCAAACATCAGAAGCCGATGTTCAGGGCCACCCAGTAGCGACGGCCGTCCTCAACCAGGCCGTACTCTGCGTCGGTAATCTCTTTATCGGACAGGTTATAAACCCCCACTTTGATTTGCGCCGCATCGGTCAGCTGATACCCCAGGCCCGCGTCCAGCAGTGTGTAGGAGGGCGCGATCAGGGCATCTTGCGAAGGCCCGGTGTTGGGTTGGCTTTCCTTGCCGCGATACGTGGCTTTGATCCAGGGCGACAGACGATTGGTCGGGAACCAGTTGAGTGACAGTGTCGCCAGATGCTCAGGTAACTGGGTCAACGGCTCGCCCTCAAACTCGCCGCTCTTCTGCTCGGAATCGGTGTAGGTGTAGCTGGCACCAAGATCCAGCGTGTTGCCAAGTGGAGTGCTTAAACCTACTTCCACACCCTGAGTGACCGCCTCATCCACATTCACGCGATAGGTGGGGTCGGAGCCGAACTGGTTGGGGCCGTCGCTACAGATGTCGATGGGGCAGGCAATACGCGTAATCTTGTCCTCGAAGTCATTATGAAACACAGTCACGTTGCCGCGCAGTCCTGTGGGAACGGTGTAGTGCACGGACACTTCCTTGCTGATGGAGGTTTCCGGTTCCAGGTCCGGGTTGCCGTAGATATTGCCGCCTCGACTGACCTGGCCCCAGCCGGGAATGGTTTCACGCAGATTTGGTGAGCGGAAGCCGGTGGAGACACCGCCTTTCAGGGTCCAGCGCGGCGCCAGCTGCCAGACGCCGTAAAGGCGTGGGCTGACATGGCTACCATAGTTCTCATCGTCGTCCAGGCGGGCCCCGCCTGTCAGGGCGAAGTCCTCGGTCATCATCCACTCGTCCTCAACAAACAGCGCCCACTTCGAGCCTTCCACTTCCGTCCGGTCGGACAGCTGGTTAGACGTCTGGTCGTCCAGCGACTCTTCTTCATAGCTGGCCCCAAGCGTCACCATATGATTAGCTAACGCTACTACCACGCTGCTCTTCGCCGACGTGTTGGTTATTTCCATCTGGCGATCTTCATTCCTGATGGATTCCTGCTGAACGTGGGAATTCGTGGTTCCCACGTTCCAGCGTCCGGTATGGGACAGCGCGTAGTATTCGCGGAAGTGGCTGACATCGGAATCTGTACACCCACCCCGACAACCGTCCACCGGCCCTGAAACACCCACGAACGAGCGCCGGCGCTGGTCAACGATACCGGTCTCAAGAACGATGTCGTGGTCTCGGTTGGGCGTAAACGAAAGGCGACCGGTTACGCTCTGCAGTTCTTTTTCTTCAAAGCCGTTGATGATCTGGTCTTCCTCACGGGTGTATTGCCGACCGTAAACCTGCAGGCCGAGCAGATTCGACACCAGCGGCCCACCCACGTGGAAATTGGTCTGGAAGATATTGCCGGAGTCCTGATCCTCCTGCAGAACGGTATCCAATTGCAGTTCCCCGCCCCAGGTCTCTGGTACCTTGCGGGTGATCACGTTGATGACACCGCCAATGGCGTCGGAGCCATACAGGGTCGACATAGGGCCGCGAATCACTTCGATCCGTTCGATAGCTCCCATCGGTGGCAGCCAGTCCTGTTCGAAGCCGGCACTGCCATTAGGGCGGCTCTCCCGACCGGACACCCGCTTGCCATCCACCAGCAGCAGCGTGTAGGCAGCGGGCATGCCCCGCATGGTGATATCCGCGCCTTTATCACCGGAACCGCCACCGGTAATGATCACGCCCGGCACATCACGGAGGACGTCGGTAATATCTTTGTATGCGCCGCGTTCAATCTTCTCACGGCTGATCACGCTGATGGACGCCGGCGCATCCGTCAGCTCCTGTTCGTAACCGGCAGCACTCACCACCAACTCGTTCAACTCGCGGGGTCCTTCAGCCCATACCGGCATCGCACTGAAAGCCAGGGCCAGCACTGCCGATGGGCGTGCCAGGCAGCTGCGAAAAGCGAGGCGTGAATCACTCATGAAAGTATCCTTATCAGGCTTGGAAAGTGCGCGAATGATAATATTTCGCATTACCTTCCAGAAGGTGATACTCTGGCACGCGTTGTTGCAAAAAGTGGAACCCTCCCGCCATGTATGACCTGAAAGAACTCGAAGCCTTTGCCGCCGTTATCCGCTCAGGCAGCCTGACCCTGACTGCCAGGGAACTGAATCTGCCCAAATCCACGCTGAGCCGCCGCATCCGACAACTGGAGGCCGGAGTAGGGCAACCCCTGCTTCGGCGGGAATCAAATCAATTGATACCCAACGAGGCCGGGCATGTGTTCTATCGCTATTGCGACGAGATACTGGGTTTGGCGAGGCAAGGGTCGGAAGCGTTGAACGAGTTACATGAGGCCATTACGGGTGAACTGGTGCTGAGGTCCCATGAAGCATTCATCCGGGGCTGGTTCGCTCAGGTAGTGGAAACATTCCTGGCACGGCACAACAACGTCAATGTGCGGGTGCAAACGCAGGTACAGACACCGGATGACCAGACTGACGGCATCTGCCTGTGGCTGGGCGAGCCCGGGGAGAACCGACTGCGCCAGGAACGGCTGGGTTCTTTGAGCCAGGGGATTTACGGCCATCCGGACTATCTTGAGAACCGGGGGCGACCGCAGACACCGGGAGACCTTAAGCAACACCGGTGGGTGGATCTGCTGGGTCAGCGTGAAGGTGCCCGACCTGTGACCCTTCATCACAGCGTCCACGGCAGCTACCCCCTGCAGCCAGCGGCTTCGTGCCTTCGGTTCGACCAATTTTGCCTCCAGGGTGATGCCATAATCCGTCAGCGCGGCCTCGGGCTTATGCCACACTGGGTGGTGGAGCGCCGCCTGCAAGCCCACCCGGGAACACTGGAACTCTGCCTGCCCGAGTGGCAGGGCCCATCGTTGCCCGTATGGCTACTCTACCCTTATGGCAGCCTGCCAAGACGCACACGGGCTTTCCTCACACACCTCAGGGAATCCCTTCCCACCACCTGGAGTAACCGACGAGCGGCATGATGCCGTCAAAGCGTTGCATTTTCCGGAACGGCATGTGCAAACACTTGCCAGAATCATCATGGTAGCCTCCTGAGCATGATACTCATTCCCATTTAACAAGTGCATCAGGAGCTCTCCATGAAACTCATTAAGCGCATGACCCTTGCGGCAACCATTGGCGCCACGATGGCTTTCCCTGCCGCGGTCATGGCAGCGGATACCACCCAGGGCGTGATCAGCTTCGACCATGGCAGCCTGGATACCCTCGACACCCTTGGCCTGAACGACCACATCCTTGCCGTACCCAAGCAGAGTCTCCCAGCCTATCTCGCCCACTACGCTGGCGACGAGTACCCGGACGCCGGCGGTCTGAAGTCACCAGACCTTGAAACAATCGCCAAACTGCAACCGGACCTGGTCCTGATTACCAATCGCCAGGGCGATTTACTCGACCAACTATCGAACGACATTACCGTGGTTGATGTGGGACTTCCCGAGGGTAGCTTTGCCGAAGGCGTCACTGAGCAGGTGCTGAATCTGGCTTCACGATTCGGTTCCAGTGAAAAGGCCCGGACCGCTCTGGAGGAGCTTTGGGATTATGTGGCGAAACAAAAACGACGAATTGAAGGAGAGCTCGAGGTTCTGGTCGTCACCCACAACGACGGCAAGTACAGCCTGCGGTCGGAGCCAACCGTGACCGAACTACTGGGACTCGGTTTACCAGAGGTTCCAAAAGGCACAGAGACCATCACCCGGGGTGCCCGGACATTCACTCCACTGACGCCCGAAGTGATGGCGGTATTGGCGCCGGACATCATTCTTGTGGTGGATCGCAGCGCGGCTATAGGCAGCACCCCTTTGAATGCGATTCAACTGTCGGAGCGTTTGGCGGAACTGGGCGCTGCGGACTCGCAGGTGACAATTCTTTCCCCGGGACTCTGGTATCTCTCCGGTGGTGGACTTCGGAGCATTCGGCTCCAGGTAGATGAAGTATTGGCCTCAATGGACCCACCCACTGAGTCATAATCAGGGCAGGGATCACTCCCAGCGGGTCTGCGAATAGCTGAACAGGGGCAGCGACAGCCTCCAGCGAATCGCCGCCATTCGCAGAAGCAGCCCGAGACTGAACGCCACCAGGCCTATGGCATCCAGCACCAGAAACGGCTGATACAGGTGCCGCATGAAGCGGGCGATGACGACTGTCACCAGGCCTCCGGTGATGGGAGTTAAATCACCCCAAACGCCAACATCGCATCAGCCACCCGACAGAACCCTGTCGTATTTGCGCCAAACACATAATCCCCAGGGCGCCCATATTCTTCCGTGGTTTCGAAACAGGCGCGGTGAATCTCGATCATGATGTCTTTCAGGCGCTGCTCGCTGTAATCGAAACTCCAGGAATCCCGCGAGGCGTTCTGCTGCATTTCCAGCGCACTGGTGGCCACGCCACCGGCATTGGCGGCTTTTGCGGGGCCAAATAAAGTGCCTGCCTCACGGAACAGTTTCACGGCGTCCGGGGTGCACGGCATATTGGCGCCTTCGGCGACGGCCATGACGCCATTGCGGATCAGCGCCTTCGCGTCTGGGGCCGTCAGCTCGTTCTGGGTTGCGCAGGGGAGGGCCACCTGGCAGGGCACGCCCCAAATGGACCCGTCAGGGACGAAATCACTGCCATTGCCACGACGCGCCGCATAGTCACTGATTCGGCCGCGTTCCGTTTCCTTGATCTGGCGAACCAGGCCCACATCGATGCCGGCCGGATCGTACACATAACCACTGGAATCGGAGCAGGCCACCACCTTGCCTCCGAACTTCCGGACTTTTTCCATGGCATAGATCGCAACGTTTCCGGAACCGGAGACCACCACGTCTTTTCCCTCCAGCTCAGCGCCCTGGGCTGCCAGCATCTCGCGGACAAAATACACCGTTCCGTACCCCGTCGCTTCCTTGCGAACACGGGCGCCGCCCCACCCCAGGCCCTTACCGGTCAACACACCGGACTCGTAGCGGTTGGTGAGGCGCTTGTACTGGCCGAACAGGAAACCCAGCTCCCTGGCGCCGACACCAATATCGCCGGCGGGCACGTCGGTGTACTCGCCAATGTGCCGATACAGTTCGGTCATGAAGGATTGGCAAAACCGCATGATCTCGTTGTCGGATCGACCCTTGGGGTCAAAATCCGAACCGCCCTTGCCGCCGCCGATCGGCATACCACTCAGGGAGTTTTTGAAGATCTGCTCGAACCCCAGAAATTTCACCACCCCCAGATTGACGGAGGGATGAAACCGCAAGCCGCCCTTGTAGGGCCCGAGGGCGGAGTTGAATTCCACCCGGAACCCGCGGTTGATCTGCACGGTGCCGGAGTCATCCACCCAGGGGACCCGGAAAATGATCTGCCGCTCGGGTTCGCAAATACGCTCGAGAAGCTTCGCTTCCTTATACTCGGGATGCCTGGCAATGACCGGCGACAGCGATTCGAGAACCTCCAGAACGGCCTGATGAAATTCCGGTTCCGCAGGATTTCTCAGGACAACCTGATCGTAAAGCTCGCCAAGGGTATCTTTCTGATGCATGCGTCTTCCTGGTTCAGTGTGCGTGAGTCACGTGGATGATTTTCAGGCTGAGCTTGTTCTTGCCGGCCAGAGGCCAATCAATACGATCGCCTACCCGCAGGCCCAACAGGGCCGCGCCCGCCGGAGCCAGCACAGACACACACTCCTCATCTGTCTCTTGCCGGGTCGGATAAACAAGCCTTAGCGTGTACTCCGCTTCGTTACCCTCATTTCTGAAATGGACCAGGGAATTCATGGTCACGGTGCCAGGGGGCAACTTCTCTGGCGAAGCCAGCGTGGCCCTATCAAGCTCCAGCTCAAGCGCCGCGGCAGTTTCATTGCCCTGTGGCTGTTTCTCCAACATGGCGGATAAACGATCAAAATCATGCTCTAAAACATAAATAGCTGGACGTTCGGACATACCGACTCCTCAAAGCCAGGAAGGCATCGTTCTGTTAGGAAAGGTGTTCAGGGGGTCTCGCCGAATTCGACGAGTGATGCGACGAATTCAGCGTAAAGAATGGCCGATACGGCGCAGCCCGGCAGCCAGAAATGGCACCGTTGAGGAGATGGAAGGGAGGATGTAAAAACCAGTTTGCATTCGGAAACCCGGCGGCCCAAAAACAGGAAAAAATGTTCGCAAGCTACGTTAGCTCAAATGAGGAACAAAAGGAACGATCAAAAGGTCGGAAGACCCGACCATTCCGATCCCTACGCAGCAGCAACCACCTTGCCCCGCTGCGCCCAGGGGTACTCCTTCACCGGCAGATGAATCACCGCCGACAGGGCACCGACGCCAACGCCAACCCACCACACCAGCGTGTAATCGTGGTAGATGTCGTACATTGCGCCACCCAGCCACACCCCGAGAAACCCGCCCAACTGGTGAGAAAAGAACACCAGACCGTAAAGGGTGCCCATGTACTTCAGGCCGTAGATATGTGCCACCAGGCCGGAGGTCAGCGGCACCGTCGCCAGCCATAGTGAACCCATGGCCACGGAGAACAGCACCACGGTTTCCGGTGTGATCGGCGCCATGATAAAGGCCGCCGAGACCAGGGTCCGCAGCAGGTAGATGGTGGCCAACAAGTATTTTCTCGAGTACCGGTTACCCAACCAGCCGGCGAAGAGGGTTCCGCCAATGTTGAATAACCCGATCAGCGCGATGGAAATGGCACCCAGCCCGGAGGCCGACGTGACACCCACGGCGTAGAGCAGGCTGTCGGGCGCGATGGGGCCGCACATTTCGGTGATGAACGCCGGGAAATGGGCGGTGATAAACGCCAGCTGGTAGCCGCAGGAGAAAAAGCCGATAAAAATCAGCAGGAATGTCGGGTCTTTGACCGCGCGGCGGATCACCGACCCCATCGGCTCCTCATTGGCGGCGGGCGACTGCGGAGCCGGAGCCCGCATCAGCAGCAGCGCAATCATCGACAGCATGATGAACCCGGCGAAGACGATAAACACCGACTGCCAGGGCATCTGGCTGAGCAGGGCATTGGCTACAGGCGGGCCGACGATCTGGCCGGCGGAGCCCGCTGCGGTGGCAATCCCCAGCGCCATCGACCGATGCCGGTCCGGCGCCGCGCGCCCCACCACCGCCAGAATCACCCCAAAGCCGGTGCCGGCAATGCCGAAGCCCACCAGCATTTCCAGCAACTGATGCTGACCCGGTGTAATCGCGTAGGCCGACAACACCAGCCCGACCACGTAAAAAACGCCGCCGCCGAGAATGGCTTTTCTATCCCCGAATCGTTCGGCCAGCGCGCCGAAAATCGGCTGCCCGATGCCCCAGAACAGGTTCTGAATGGCAATCGCCAGCGAGAAGGACTCCCGCGGCCAGGCGAATTCCTGGGCAATGGGCAGCTGGAACAGCCCGAACGACGCGCGCACCGCAAAGCTGACCAGAATGATGATGCAACCGGCGATCAGAACGGGGTTGATCAGGCGGTCGTAGGTACCGGCATAGGCTTTGTCCACGGCGGGGATCTCACTGTTATCGGGTCATGGGGCGGGGCTCAGGGCACAGCCCGTCAGCCACCCCGGAACCCCTTGGCCACCAGATACACTTCCCGTGACCGGGCTCGTGAGGAATCCGGCTTGCGGATCACCACCTTGTCGAACGATGCCCGCACGGCTTTGACATACTCGTCGTAGCCCTCGCCGTGAAACACCTTGGCGACAAAACTGCCTTTGGGTTTGAGCACCTCGCAGGCCATGTCCAGGGCCAGTTCCACCAGGTACATGGACGCCGCCTGATCCGCCACGTTGACGCCGCTGATGTTGGGGGCCATGTCAGAGATGACCACATCGGCGCGGGCGCCATCCAGCGTCGCCATGATGTCGTCGAACACCGACTGCTCGGTGAAATCGCCCTGAATGAACTCCACCCCGGCAATGGCGTCCATCGGCAGGATGTCCGACGCCACCACGCGCCCTTTATGGCCGACCAGTTTCGCGGCCACCTGGGACCAGCCGCCCGGTGCAGAACCCAGATCCACCACCAGTGCGGTGGGCTGAATCAGGCGATCCTTGTCATTGATCTCCAACAGTTTATAACTGGCGCGGGAGCGGTAGCCGTCCTGCTGGGCCTGCTTCACAAAGGGATCGTTGACGTGCTCTTCGAGCCAGCGGTTACTGCTTTTGGAACGGGCCATGGGGGTGCCTTCTGTTCACTGCGGGAAAAGCCGCATTGTACGCCGCGCCCTGCCCTTCCGCAAAAGCCGCCCAACGCCTGACAAGGCCCCTGCCCGGCAGTACAATGGGCTCACTTTTGCAACCGCAACCTGCCGGACTCTACGCCGGCAGCCAGGAAATCTCATGATTCGCGTTACCGAACTGGCCTTACCCCTGGATCATCCGGACGATGCCCTGCGAGCCGCGCTCCTGCAGCGCCTGCAACTCCGTGATGCCGAGCTGCTGCACTTCACCGTGTTCAAGCGTAGCTACGACGCCCGCAAGAAAAACAGTGAAATCAAGTTCGTATACATCATCGACCTGGCGGTGCAGAACGAGGCGGCGGTACTGGAACGATTTGCGGAGGACAACCATGTGCGCCCGGCGCCGGATACCGCCTACTACCCGGTCGCCGAAGCCCCCGCCAACCTGTCCGAGCGCCCCATTGTGGTCGGCCTCGGGCCCTGCGGGTTGTTCGCGGCCTTGCTGCTGGCCCAGATGGGCTTTCGCCCCATCGTACTGGAACGGGGCAAGGACGTGCGCCGGCGCACCAAGGACACCTGGGCCCTGTGGCGCAACAAGCAGCTGTCGCCGGAATCCAACGTGCAGTTTGGCGAGGGCGGCGCGGGCCTGTTCTCCGACGGCAAGCTGTACAGCCAGATCAAGGACCCGAAATTCTACGGTCGCAAGGTTATGGCGGAGTTCGTGAAAGCAGGCGCACCGGAAGAGATCCTGTTCGTCAGCAAGCCCCACATCGGCACCTTCCGGCTGACCGGTGTGGTCTCGCGCATGCGCGAGGAAATCATCAGCCTGGGCGGTGAAATCCGCTTCGAGCAGAAGGTCACCGATCTGCTGCTGGACAATGGCCAGGTTCAGGGTGTGGAACTGGCCAGTGGCGAGCAGCTGAAAAGCCGCCATGTGGTGATGGCGCTGGGTCACAGTGCGCGGGAAACCTTCCGCATGCTGCACCAGCGCGGCGTGTTTGTGGAGGCCAAACCCTTTGCCATCGGCTTCCGTATCGAGCACCCGCAAGGCCTGATCGACCGGGCGCGCCTGGGCAAATACGCCGGCCACCCCGCGCTGGGAGCCGCCGATTACAAACTGGTGTATCACGCCAGCAATGGCCGCGCGGTGTACAGTTTCTGCATGTGCCCCGGCGGCACCGTGGTGGCCGCCACCTCCGAGCCGGGGCGGGTGGTGACCAACGGCATGAGCCAGTATTCCCGCAACGAGCGCAACGCCAACGCCGGCATTGTCGTTAACATTGAACCCGAGCAGGATTTTCCGGGCGATGCACTGGCCGGCGTGGAACTGCAGGAGACGCTGGAAGCCAACGCCTACGTGCTGGGCGGCAGCGACTACTGCGCGCCGGCGCAACTGGTGGGAGATTTTATTGCAGGCAAACCGTCCGACACGCTCGGCGAGGTGGTGCCTTCCTACAAACCGGGTATCCGTCTGGGCGATCTCGCACCCTCTCTGCCCGACTATGCCATCGCGGCCATTCGCGAGGCCCTGCCCGCTTTCGGGCGACAGATCCGCGGCTTTGACCGCGCCGACGCACTGCTCACCGGTATCGAAACCCGCACCTCCTCCCCCGTTCGCATTACCCGCGACCGGGAGAGTCTGCAAAGCCTGAACACCCGTGGCCTGTACCCGGCCGGTGAAGGCGCAGGCTACGCCGGGGGCATCCTCTCCGCCGGGGTGGATGGCATCAAGGTCGCCGAAGCCGTTGCCCGGGCCATGGTGGCAGACAGTGACACGGGATCAGCACCGTGAAGCGGGACGACATCCGAAAACTGCACCAGAAGAAATACCGCCAGTCACTCGGCCACTTTCTGGTGGAAGGCGAACATCTGGTGCTGGAACTGGAGAAGGCGGCGGCGAATAACCCGCACTGGCAGCAGGCCCGACTGTACGTCACCAGCGCTTATCAGAACTGGCCCGGCCCCTGGCCGCGTGAGCTGATCAGCGACCGGCAGATGGCGCACCTGGCAGACACCAAAACCCCGCAGGGCATACTCGCCGTGGTCCCCCTGCCACCGCCCGCCAGCATCAGCGAAACGGCAACAGAAAAAGCCATCTACCTGCACGAGATTCAGGACCCCGGCAACCTGGGCACCATTCTGCGCACCCTGGCCTGGTTCGGTGGTTTCCGATGCCTGCTCAGCCCCGGCAGTGTGGACCCGTACAATCCGAAAGTGGTGCGCGCCAGCATGGGGGCCATTTTCCATGTGCCGGTGGAAACCGACGTCAGCCTGGACGCCCTCGCCAGCCGCTACCCACGCATTGCCTGCCTGGATATCGGCGGCGATGCCATCGCCAGTGCGGACTTCGCTGCCTGTGACTGCTACCTCTTCGGCAACGAGGCCCGGGGCGTTCCCGCCGAAGCTCTGACCGACCTCCGCGCCCGCCGGTTTACCATCCCCGGCGGTGGCGCGATTGAATCGCTGAACCTGGCGACGGCGGTGAATATGGCCATGTACGAGCTGAACCGGTAACACCCGCGACAGCCCCGATAGACACCGGCCTCAGTTATTTCAAGAGCGCCCGGCCACTTCCTCGATCACACCCATCCCCTGCCGGCAGCCGCCGAGATAGCCAGTGCCGAACAGGTTGTAATGGTTCAGGTAATGGTAAAGGTTGTAGACACTGCGCTTGACCGGATACGCGGCCGTGCGGGCGTAGATCCGGTCGTAGGCCTGATAGAAAGCCTGCCCGAAGCCGCCGAACATTTCGGTCATGGCCAGGTCGGCTTCGCGGTCACCGCAGTACACCGCCGGGTCAATCAGCCAGGGGTTGTGCTGATCGAACAACACATTCCCACCCCAGAGATCGCCATGCAGCAGGCTCGGATGTTCACAGTGCTGATCCAGCCACCGTGCCAGCCGCTCACCGCAGGACGCCAGCGTGCGCTGAAACGCCGCACGGACGGCGCCGTCTGTAATCCTGCCCACCTGAAAGCCCAGGCGCTGCTGCACAAAGAAATCCCCCCACGAAGGTGAGATGCCATTGGGCTGGGGCGACAGGCCGATGTAGTTATCGTCAGGCCAGCCGTAGTCGTCCTGCCGAACTGCATGGAGCCGGGCAAGCCCTTCACCGAGCAGTATCAGAACCGCCTCAGACGCCGGCCCGGCCTTAATTCGGGTCATCGTCAACTGCTCAGAGTCGACTTCCAATATTTCGGGAACGCGAATCGCCGTCACCCCCACCTTCTGCAGGCCTGACCTGAGCGCCCTCAATCCGGCGGCCTCCCGTAGCAGCGCGTCAGAAAAGCGGGTGTGATTAACTTTCGTAAAAGGAGCCATGGCACCTCGCCGTTACTGAACTAAAGTTGTCAAAGACATTATCAACCAACGGAGGGTAGAACCATGAGCAATGAACTGACTGGTAAGAGCGTGGCGTTTCTGGCCACCGACGGCGTGGAACAGGTTGAACTGACCGAACCCTGGGATCGGCTGAAGAACGCAGGCGCCCGGGTTGAACTGATCTCCCTCGAATCCGGCCATATTGACGGCTACCACCATCTGGACAAGGCCGACCGCTTTCCCGTCGACCGCACCGTTGACCAGGCTCAGGTTACGGACTACGACGCCCTGGTGTTACCCGGCGGCGTTGCGAATCCCGATGCATTGCGACTGGACAAACAGGCGGTTGCACTGGTTCGTCAGTTCCACGATCAGGGCAAACCCATCGCCGCCATCTGCCATGCCCCCTGGCTGCTGATTGAAGCGGGCGTGGTCCGGGGCAAAACACTGGCCTCTTTCCCCAGCCTCGCCACCGACATCAATAATGCCGGCGGGCAGTGGGTGGACGAGCAGGTGCATCAGGAGGGTGGCCTGATCACCAGCCGCAATCCGGATGATCTGGATGCGTTCTGTGACGCAGTGATTGCGACGCTGGCCGGTCAGCCTAGGGGGTAATCGATTATTACCTTGTCCCAAGACATCAGACATCCTCCAGCACAAGAACAATCAGCTCTTTCGGGCCGTGGGCACCGTAAGCCAGCACCTGCTCAATATCGGCAGTCTTGGACGGCCCGGACACCAGCAGTGCGTTGGTGGGCAGGCCTGCCGCCCAATTCTGCGCGGTCATCAGGTCGTAGAAGTTGTCATGGATCTCGCTGGCCCGCAGCAGGGCAATGTGTACGGGCGGCACCAGGCTCATCAGCCGCGGTTCGTGGCGATCCGGCCACAGCACCAGCGAGCCGGTGGCGGCAATGCCACCCACCGTGCCGGTGAGACTCGCCGGTACGTCGTTGAACAGCTCCTCTTTCCATGCCTCGACAGGCCGGTCGTAAACCCGTAATTCCGGGCAGTCCGGCCGGTCCCGCCAGGCTCGCTCCAGTTGCTGGCCGTGGGCGGTGGCCGGTGCGTACAGCAAACTGCCAATGTCCCGTTGCGATAGCAGTTGCGCCACCACGTCGGGCCAATTGGCCTGCGGTATTTCATGCACTTCCGTATGCACGGCTTCCATCAGGGTTCGCAGCCGGGCCACCCGTTCCTGGGGTGGGTAACGCCAGGGTTCGGTGACCAGAGACGCATCGAACTCGTCCGGGCGGGGTGACGTACCGGCCAGACCGGCTCTCAGTTTGTTGAGAATAGTGCTACGGGCACTCATGTTCGCGGGTCTCCGACGGCGTTGGTGCTCAGGTGGTCCCGGGCCAGGTCATGGAGTGACCGCCGAGCAGGCACCGGTGCGCTGTGATTCTCGGTCCAGGGGCCCACACGTTTCGGCGCCAGCCCCCGGAAACGGGTCGCGCCCCACAGGAACAGCCGATACAGCGCCGGCTGCGTGTTCAGCCACTGCCAGCTGCGCCAGATCATACGCTCCTTGCGGGAATACTTGCTGCCGGCCCCCTTCACCGCCTTCGGTTCATGCTGCGGTGACTGCACGTTTTCCTGACGCAGCCGTTGCAGCAACTCGGGAATCGGTATCTTCACCGGGCACACTTCCCCGCAGGCTCCGCACAACGACGACGCACTGGGGTGGTCCGGAACCCGGTCCAACCCCACCATGTGGGGTGTAACGATTTTGCCGATCGGGCCCGGGTACACTTCGCCGTAGGTGTGGCCGCCGACCCGGGTGTACACCGGGCAATGATTCATGCAGGCGCCACAGCGAATGCAGTTCAGTGTCTGGCGCAGCTGGGCGTCGGCAAACGCACCGGTACGGCCGTTGTCCAGCAACACCAGGTGCACCTCTTCCGGCCCGTCCAGTTCATCGGGCTTGCGCGGGCCGGAGATCATGTTGACGTAGGTGGTAATGGGCTGCCCAAGTGCGGAGCGGGTCAGCAGCGACAGCAGCGGCACCACATCCCGCAGATTCGACACCACTTTCTCGATGCCGGTTACCGCAATGTGCACCGGCGGCGCGGTGGTACTCATGCGGCCATTGCCTTCGTTTTCCACCAGCAACAGGGTGCCGGTTTCGGCAATCGCGAAGTTCACCCCGGACACCCCCACATCCGCTTCCAGGAACTTGCGACGCAGGATGCGGCGACCGGTCTGGATCAATTCATCCACATCCTCGGAGACGGGTTCACCCAGCTTCTCGTTGAACAGCTGCGACACCTGCCGCGCGTTCTTGTGAATGGCGGGCATGATGATGTGTGAGGGCTTCTCATGGTCGAGCTGAACGATGTACTCGCCCATGTCGGATTCCAGGCACTCGATGTCCCGGTCGGCAAGATAGTCGTTCATTTCCATCTCTTCGCTGACCATGGACTTGCCTTTCACCACCTGACGGCCGTTACGGGCCTCAATGATGCCGTGCACGATCTCGTTGGCCTGCGCCGTGGTTTCCGCCCAATGCACCTTGATCCCGTTGGCGGTGAGCCTGGCCTCGAGCTGCTCCAGCAGATCCGGCAAATTCGACAGCGAGCGGGCGCGGATCAGATTGCCCAGCTCCCGCAGCCCCTCACGCTCAGCTTCGTCGCTGAAGGCGTCCGCGCGCTTGCGCATCAGCGAGTCCATGGCGGTGCGGAAGTTGGCACGCAACTGTGGATCGGCCAGCGCATCGTGGGCACGGCTTTTGAAGTCACTGGTCAGCTCGGTGACCGGAATACGCTGGTTCATTCGGCGCCCCCACAACGTTCCCAGAGAAAACTGGCGAGATGGCGGCCGCGGAACCCGTGTTGCTGTTTTTCCAGCGCGCCGTTGATGTTCATCAGACAGCCAGCGTCGGCGCTGATGGCTTCCGCCGCGCCCGACCCTCTCAGCGCAGCGGTCTTGTCCAGCACCATGGCCCCGGAAATGTCCGGCATGCGGACGGAGAAGGTGCCGCCAAAGCCACAGCATTCGCTTTCGTGGTCGTGATCCACCCGCTGCACGTTATCGAGCTGAGCCAGCAGTTCCCGCGCGTGCAGGTGGGTATTCATTTCCCGGCGGGCGGTGCAGGAGGTGTGCAGGGCAATTTTGTAGGGCTGCCCCCGGTCCACCAGCTTCACCTGACAGACTTTCAGCAGAAATTCAGTCAGCTCGAACGTGCGCGCCGCCAGCGCCTCGGCCCGCCGCAGGTTGTCCGGCTCATCGGCAAACAGTTCCCGGTAATGGTGGCGAAACATGCCCGCGCAGGAACCGGACGGCACCACAACCGGGCGGCCATCATCCAGCAGGTTCAGCTGCGCCAGCGCCACCGCCCTGGCCTCATCGCGGTAACCAGACGTCCACGCCGGCTGCCCGCAGCAGCTCTGTTGTTGCGGGAAATGCACTCGAATGCCCTGCTGTTCGAGTAGACGAATGGCATCGAGACCCGCTTCGGGAAAGAACAGGTCGACCACGCAGGTGCCAAACAGCGACACGTCCTCCGGTTTCCCGGGATAAGCGCGCTCCGGGGCCCGGGCCGGGGCGATACGGGTTGCATTGGGGGCAGCATCGTAGAACAGCTCGCTCATGGCTTCACAGTCTCCGGGCGAGAACAAATCGGTAAAATTGGTAATACCAATTTACACCGGCATTCTGATACAGTAAGTGAGTTACTGACGCACTGTCAAAGATAGACGATTAGTACATTGGTATTAAAGAAGTGGTCTGACCAATAACGGGAGTGTGAGTTCAGCATGGGCATCGGTCACATTTCACCCAGGCGCCTCGCCGACACCATTGTCGAGCAGCTGGAAACGATGATTCTGGAAGGCGCGCTGCAACCCGGGGAAAAGCTGCCGGCCGAGCGGGTTCTGGCGCAGCAGTTCGGGGTGTCGCGGCCGTCGCTGCGGGAGGCGGTTCAGCGGCTGGCGGCAAAAGGGCTGCTGGTCAGCCGGCAGGGGGGCGGAAACTGCGTCGCCGAGTCGCTCGGTTCCAGTTTCAGTGACCCGCTGATCGGACTGCTGGAAAACCGGCCCGATGCCCAGCGTGACCTGCTGGAATTCCGTCGCACCCTGGAAGCCGACTGCGCCTTCTACGCCGCCCAGCGGGCCACCGAAGTGGACAAGGCCAAGCTCCGGGACGCCTATGAAGCCCTGCAGGCCTGCTACAGCGACGACGGCGAACAGAACGTCAGTGCCGAAGGTGCTGCCGACGCCCGCTTCCACCTCGCCATTGCCGAAGCCAGCCACAATGCGATTCTTTTGCACACCATTCGCGGGCTGTTCAACCTGTTGAAGAACAGCGTCGTCACCAATATTGGCGGCATGTACGCGAAAACCACGGAAACCCGCGATGGCCTGAGACAGCAGCACCAACAGCTGTTCGACGCCATCATGGCGGGCCGCGCCGAAGATGCCCGGGATATTGCCGGACTGCATATCCAATATGTGCAGGGGGTGTTGTCAGAGCAGTTCGAGAGCCATCGGCGGCTGGAGCGCTCCCTGCGACGGGATCAGCTGACGCGCGGCTGAGCCCTCGCCATCAAAGCACACTGTTGATCTCTCGCCAGAGCCGGCGGTAGGCGTCGGCCGCCACCGAATGCGGGGCCAGCAAATCCACCGGCGTGCCTTCCTCTCCCATACGCTCCACCACGCTGGCATTGGGGATGATGGTTTTCAGACCGGTGGGTAACCGAACTTCCTGCGCGTCGATCAGTTCACGATGCAGGTTTTTGCGACGGTCGGCCATGGTATAGAACGGGCGCAAGCGAGCGGGTTTGAGCTTTTTCTCCCGGGCGAACTCCTGCAACTGTTGCCAGCTGTTCAGGGATAACCAGGTCGGGATCACCGGCACAAATACCTTATCCGCCGCCTTCAGCACCTGCTCCGACAATCGCGATAGCGAAGGCGGGCAATCGAGCACCACCAGGCTGGTTTCTTCCGACAGGGGCGCCAGCCATTCTCTGATAAGGTTGGCGCTGTCGTCCTGCTCCAGCTTGACGTCAAGGTTACGGAAACTGGTATGGGACGGGATGAAATCGAGATTGTCGTAGTGGCTGGTGTGTATGAAATCCGCAATCGGTGTCTTGCCCTTCATCAGAGCCGACAACTTACGACCCTTGACGCGATTGGCACCCGCCAGATACCAGCTGGAGGCGCCCTGGGGGTCCAGATCCCAAAGCAGTGTCGAATACCCCGCCTGACTGGCAAGGTAGGCAATATTCACTGCAGACGCGGTTTTTCCCACACCCCCCTTCAGACTGTAAAACGCGATTGTTTTCACTCTGAGACTCCCGTTTTTCAGGCATAAAAAAACCGGGGAGATCCCCGGCCAGAGCATTGACACGATTCGCAAACCCAATGCACATCGTCCTGATGTAAAACAGTCTGCCACTGAATAGTGACAGTTTGATGACAGCCCATTACTGCTATCTTGTAGGTATCCATCGATCACCGAACCGAACGCCCCGAGGAAACCGCAATGACCGACCTGCCCGTGCTCACCGCCGAAGACGATGGCGTCCTCACCATCACCCTGAACCGGCCTGAAAAACGCAACGCCGTGGATCGCCCCACCGCAAGCGCCCTGCGCCGGGCCTTCACGGAATTCGAGGAAAACCACGCGTTGAAAGCAGCGGTTCTGTACGGCGCCGGCGGAAACTTCTGTGCCGGCGCCGACCTGGCGGCGATGGACGACCCGGAACGTCGCAACGAAATTGACCCCCACGGCACCGGCCATGGCCCCATGGGGCCGACGCGCATGGCGCTGAGCAAACCGGTGATCGCGGCGGTATCCGGCTACGCGGTGGCCGGCGGCCTGGAGCTGGCCTTGATGTGTGACTTACGGGTGATGGAGGCATCGGCGGTATTCGGGGTGTTCTGCCGCCGCTGGGGCGTTCCTCTGATTGATGGCGGCACGGTGCGGTTGCCACGGATTGTTGGCCATGGCCGGGCAATGGACATGATTCTCACCGGGCGCCCGGTCCACGCAGACGAAGCGTTCGCGATGGGACTGGCCAACCGCGTGGTGGCCGAAGGTGCCGCGCTGGAAAGCGCCCAGAGTCTGGCCCGGGACATTGCCCGCTTCCCGCAGCGCTGCCTGCTGGCCGATCGCGCCTCTGCCCTGCGCCAATGGGATCTGGACCTGCAGCAGGCACTGGTCTCGGAGGGCGCGGCGGGGTATCCGGTGGTGTTCGAGGAATCCATTGAGGGGGCGAAAAAATTCAGGGATGGCGCCGGTCGTCACGGCCAGTTCTGAGCAATTCCGCCGCCCAGGCCGCGACGCCGGGGTAGGCGTCCAGATCCAGCACGAATTCCTGACCGCGCGCGGCACTCTGCAGGTAGCTGTAGGGGGATTGATGCCGCCATCGCTCGGCCCGGGTGTGGTAACTCAAAGGGGGCCGGCCCTCGCCCGGGAAAAACGCGGACGGCAACCGCCAGCGGGTTGGCAGGCGAGCCTCCGGATCAGTCAGCACCAGCGCGTCGTGCCCGCGGCAGAACACGCCACTGCCCGGCAGCGTCCCTGCCTGGCCGGGCATCTCGAAACGCTCTGAAGCAACATAGAGTGTGTTTCCGGGATCAGCCGCACCGTGAAAATGCGGATGGTAGCGCGCCCATGGCAGGGCACCCGACTCAAGCCCGTCAATGCCGTAAACTTCGCCCACTTGGAGCCAGCCCCAGAGGCTGTGAAACGGCCGGGTGCCGGGTACAAACCGCCAGCGTCGCTGCCACAGCTCCGCCTGCCGGAAAACCCCGAAAAACAGGAACAGGTCGCCGCGAGTGACGCCCTGATTGCGCAAATGCCCCTGGGCCGATCCGGTCTGCCCCAGCACCGGCCGCCAGCCGTCTGCCCGCGGAAAGGCATCGGCCACCAGATCCGGGTCAAGGTGGGCCCCGTGCGCACCGGTGATCCGGCCGCCGCTAAGATCATGGGCAATCTTGCCCAGCCGACGCTGCCCGAAGTGAACCTGATCGTAGCGAATACGGGACTGGCGATCGGGAATGGGCAGCACGCACAGTGAGCCGTCCGGCAGCATGGGGCTGGGACAGCCGCCAGCCGACGAATCAAAGCCTTTCCGGCTGAGAATCAGGCGCATGGAATTCCCGCTAAAATCCTGGATGACTTCTGGGAAGGCAATGCTATCGTAGAAACAGGGTGAATGCCCGCCCTGCAAAAAGCACACAGGAACAGGATATGAGGCTGGTCTGTATCTCCGATACCCACGGCATGCACCGACAGGTCGACGTACCGGAAGGCGACATTCTGATTCATTCCGGCGATTGCCTCGGCGTGGGCACCCTCGCCGAACTTGAGGATCTCGACCACTGGTTCGCCGAGCAGCCCCATCCCCACAAGATTCTGATCGCCGGCAATCATGATTGGTGTTTCCAGGACGAACCCCAGGACGCCAGGGCCCTGGTCCGCCATGCCCATTATTTGCAGGACACCGGGCTGGAACTCGCCGGCCTGAAATTCTGGGGCAGCCCGTGGACGCCGGTGTTCTTCAGCTGGGCCTTTAACCTCGAGCGCGGCGAGGCCCTTGCCGAACGCTGGGCCCAGATTCCAGCGGACACCGACATCCTGATCACCCAGGGGCCGCCCGCGGGGATTCTCGATGGCGTGCCGACCGGCACCGGTACCGTGAACGCCGGTTGCGATGATCTGGCCGCGACGGTTGAAACCCTCAGCCCGCGGCTCCATATCTTCGGGCACATCCACGAGGGGTATGGCCAGCGTCAGATCGGCCAGTGCCGGTACATCAACGCGAGCACCTGCACCGGCGCTTTCAAACCCCAGAATCCACCCATCGTGATCGATATTTAGCCTGAGGTCCGATGTCTCCGGAGCACTCTATGCCACAACGCCCGCCCCTCTCGCTGCTGGAACTGGCTTCCGTTCGCGAAGGCGATTCCGTCGGTACCACCCTGGCCAACAGCGTGGCCTATGCCCGGCACGCTGAACAGCTCGACTTCAAACGGTTCTGGCTGGCCGAACACCACAACATGGAGGGCATTAGCAGCTCCGCCACTTCGGTGCTGATCGGCCACATCGCAGGCAAAACCGAACGGCTGCGGGTAGGCTCTGGCGGGGTAATGCTGCCCAACCATCCGCCGCTGGTGATTGCCGAACAGTTCGGCACCCTGGAAAGCCTCTATCCGGGGCGGATTGATCTGGGGCTGGGGCGCGCGCCGGGCACCGACCCGATCACCAGCCGCGCCTTGCGGCGGGACGGCCTGGGCGCCGAGCAGTTTCCCGACGACGTAGCACGGCTGCAGACCCTGCTGGGGCCTTTGCAGCCCGGCCAGCCGGTCAAGGCGATTCCTGGCGCGGGGACCAATGTGCCAATCTGGCTGCTCGGTTCCAGCCTGTACAGCGCGCAACTGGCAGCGATGCGCGGTTTGCCCTATGCCTTCGCCGGCCACTTTGCGCCCCGACTATATCGTGAGGCGCTGAAGGTCTATCGCGACCACTTCCAGCCTTCCGCGCAACTGCAGAAACCCCACGCCATGCTGGCCGTGCCGGCCATTGCGGCAGACACCGATGAGGAAGCACGGTGGCTGGCCACCACCAGTTACCAGCGCATCCTCGCCCTGTTCCGTGGGCAGCCGCTGTGGATGAAGCCGCCGGTGGACTCCATGGAAGGCCTGTGGAATGCCGGCGAGGAAGCCAGCGTGCGGGATTTCCTGGGGTTACAGATACTGGGAGGCCCCGATTCCGTGAAGGAACAACTGGACCGCTTGCTGGCCACCGTGGAGGTGGAGGAACTGATGTTCACCGTCGATATTTACGATCCGCAGAAACGACGCCACGCACTGGATATTCTCAGCCAGGCGTGAACCGAACACACACCTGCGTTACACAGCCATCATCACAGGGCAGTCGTCAGCCATGACCACAAAAACGCACGTTTTTCTCTCCCACGGCCTCGAGAGCGGTCCGGGAAGCACCAAAATCCAGGCGATGAAAGCCGCGGCGGAGCGATTTACCGGGGTCACCGCCGTGGCGGTGGATCATCGCAGCAGCAAAGATCCGGCAACCCGGCTGGCGCAGATGCGCGATGCCATGGCGCAGGCCGGCGCCGATCCGCAACACACCATATTGGCCGGCTCCAGCATGGGTGGCTGGGTCTGCGCGCAGACCAGCGCGGAGCAACCGGTACGGGGCTGTTTCCTGCTGGCGCCGGCGCTGGCGTTGCCAGACTATCCGCAGTCGAGCCCGACCATTCGCGCGGATCAGGTGCAGATCATTCACGGCTGGGACGACGACGTGGTTCCGCCACGGCCGGTGCTCGCACTGGCGGAACAACAGAAACTGCCCATCCTGATGCTGCCGGACGGCCATCGCCTTGAACACAGCCTTGAACGGGTGGTGGACGAATTTCACCGCTTCCTGATCAGGGCTGGCGTGTAGCCTCGAAGGTGGCCAGTGGCTGGCCGTCGGTATCCAGCAGCCGCAGGCGGCGATCCTCCATCTGCACACCGGCGGTATTGGCCATGGCCTCGAACAGGGCGCGCTCCGGGTTGTCGGCATCCTGGCACGTGCGGCGGGTGCTGGCCATGCTGCTGAACACCAGGTTGCGGCCTTCAATCACTTCGTATTCACCACGAAAGGCGTTACAGCCGCTGAATCCATTGGCAACGCCGTCGTCACGCAGGATCAGGTGCGCTTCATTGCCGGTCTTCGAAGCGGCTACCTCATTGCCCGCCACTTCCGTCAGTTTCCAGTAGGTGTTGGTCAACGGCACCGCGCCGTCCGGACCAGCGCCAACGGGCAGGGGCTGGGAAACGCATCCGGCCATGACCAGCACCCAACCCACGACGACCAGCAACCTGCAGTCACGTTTTCCTTTGCCCATGTGCGTACCCTCCTGAATTTCCGTTTGCTGCCTAAATTGGCCGTTTCCTTGCGAAAATCGCTTTGTTTTGCCAGTCTTTAATAATGTAACAATAAATTACAGCGAAAAAATCAAACGGAGACAACACGATGAGCAGCTTGAGTAAATTCAAAAAACTGGCAGGTGTATCCGCGATCGCTTTCGCAGCCATGACTGCGGCGAACTCAGTGAACGCCGCTAACTGGCGCTATGCCCACGAAGAATACGAGGGTGACGTTCAGGACGTCTTCGCATACAAGTTCAAGGAATACATCGAGGAAAATTCCGATCATACCCTGCAGGTGTACCGCTTCGGTGAGCTCGGTGAATCCGATGACATCATGGAGCAGACCCAGGCCGGCATCCTCAACTTTGTTAACCAGTCCCCCGGCTTCACCGGCGCGCTGATTCCCGAGGCGCAGATCTTCTTCATCCCTTACCTGATGCCCACCGACATGGAAACGGTCATCGAGTTCTTCCGGGAAAGTGAGGCCATCAACGAAGATTTCCCGGAGCTCTACGCCGAGAAAGGGCTTGAGCTGCTGAAGATGTATCCGGAAGGCGAAATGGTGGTCACCGTGGACGAGCCGGTCACCAGCCCTGAAGGTTTCAACAACAAGAAGATCCGGGTCATGACCAACCCGCTGTTGTCGGAAACCTACTCCGCCTTTGGCGCCACACCCACACCGCTGCCCTGGGGTGAAGTGTACGGCGCCCTGCAGACCAACATGATCCAGGGTCAGGAAAACCCGATTTTCTGGATCGAGTCCGGCGGTCTGTATGAAGTGTCTCCGAACCTGGTGTTCACCAGCCACGGCTGGTTCACCACCGCGATGATGGCCAACCAGGACTTCTACGAAGGTCTGTCTGATGAAGACAAGAAGCTGGTTCAGGACGCAGCGAACCACGCGTTCGAAGAGATCATCGTGCACATCGACGGCCTGGCCGACGAAGCGCTGGCCAAGATCCAGGACGCCAGTGACGAGGTAACCGTCACCCGCCTGAACGACGAGCAGATCGCAGCGTTCAAGGAACGGGCACCGCAGGTGGAAGAGAAGTTCATCGAGATGACCGGTGAGCGCGGCAAGGAACTGCTCGAGCAGTTCAAAGAAGACCTGGAAGAAGTTCAGAACGACTGAACCCAGGTGAACCATTCCCGCCGGCCTGCCGGCGGGAAGCTGTTTAACCCCCGCCCCGCCGGGGAACACCCACCGGCCGGGAGCGACATGTTCTGGAGCAGAATCCATGTCCGAGAAATCCCCGGAGTTAGAAGACGATACCGGCACCTACGAGTCCGGCCTGCCCGGGTTTCTGGGAACCATCGACGTCTTTATCAGTAAAGTTGAAGCCATCATGCTGGCGGTTGGCGTGATCCTGATGGCCATCAACACCTGCGTGAACGTGATTGCACGGTTTGTCTTCGGTGAAGGCCTGTTCTTCTCGGGTGAAATCAACCGCATCCTGATTATCCTGATCACCTTCGCCGGCATCGGTTACGCCGCCCGCCATGGCCGCCACATCCGTATGTCAGCGGTTTACGATGCGATCCCCACCAAGGGCCGCAAGGTGCTGATGATCTTCATTGCCCTGTTTACCTCCGTGGTGATGTTTTTCCTCTGCTATTACTCCTACGGCTATGTTGAAACACTCTACGGCCGTGGTCGCATTCTGCCTGCGCTCGGGTTTGAGATCTGGTGGATCTATATCTGGGTTCCCATCGGTTTTGCGATAACCGGTATCCAGTATCTGCTGACCGCAATCAAGAATTTCACCAGCAAGGACGTGTATCTCTCCACCGGAGTGGTTGATGGCTATGCAGACACCGAATCGGAAGTCTGACCCCTGCAGACCTAATCAGAAAGGATAAGAAAACATGGCAACTATAATGATGTTGGTCATGATCGGGTTGTTGTTGCTGGGCTTCCCGATGATGGTTCCGCTGATCGTCGGCTCGGTGGTCGGCTTCGTAATGATGTTCGACGGCTTCGGTCAGATGGGCACATTCATTCAGCAGATGATGGGTGGCATCCGTCCCGCCTCACTGATCGCCGTTCCCATGTTCATTCTCGCCGCCGACATCATGACGCGCGGCCAGTCGGCCGATCGCCTGATCAACATGGTGATGGCTTTTATCGGCCACGTGAAAGGCGGCCTGGCCATAAGTGCGGCGACGTCCTGCACCCTTTTCGGCGCAGTATCCGGCTCCACCCAGGCCACCGTGGTGGCGGTCGGATCACCACTGCGCCCGAAGATGCTCAAGGCAGGTTACTCAGACCCGTTTACGCTGGCACTGATCATCAACTCCAGTGACATTGCCTTCCTGATTCCCCCCAGCATCGGCATGATCATATACGGGGTCGTCTCCGGAACTTCCATTGCCGAACTGTTCATAGCCGGCATAGGCCCCGGCGTATTAATTCTGTTCATGTTCTCCGTCTACTGCCTGATCTACGCCTACAAGAACAACGTCCCGACCGAGGAAAAGGCCACCTGGGGACAGCGTGCCACGTCCGTTCGCGATGCGCTGTGGCCATTGTTCTTTCCGGTTATTATTGTCGGCGGCATTTATGGCGGCATATTCAGCCCGACCGAAGCGGCTGCTGTCTGTGTGCTCTATGCGTTTTTGCTGGAATTCGTGGTGTTTCGCTCACTCAAGCTCCCGGACGTATACCGCATTGCCAAATCCACCGGGCTGATTACTGCAGTTGTCTTCATTCTGGTCGCAGTCGGAAACGGCTTCTCGTGGATCATCTCGTTTGCCCAGATTCCCCAGGCGATCCTGGAGTCGGTCGGGGTTAATGATGCCGGGCCGGTCGGCGTACTGGTAGCCATCTGTATCGCATTCTTCATCGCCTGCATGTTCGTCGACCCCATTGTGGTCATTCTGGTGCTGACACCGATTTTTGCACCCGCCATCGAGTCCACCGGTCTGGACCCGGTACTGGTGGGCGTGCTCATCACCCTGCAGGTGGCCATCGGGTCGGCAACACCGCCGTTCGGCTGTGACATATTCACGGCCATCGCGATTTTCAAACGACCCTATCTGGAAGTGATTCGCGGCACACCGCCGTTCATTTTCATACTGGTGGCAGCGGCCGGGTTGATCATTGCGTTCCCTGACATTGCCCTGTTCCTGCGCGATCTCGCTTTCCGGGAATGAGAGTGACCGGGCCTTAGCTAATGGGAGAAAGTCATGTTCAAAAAGATGCTGGTCGCGGTGGACGGTTCGACAACCTCGCTCAAGGCACTGGACAAAGCGATTGATCTGCAGAAGTTGATGCCGGAGGCAGAAATTTACATCCTCTGCGTATTCAAGCATCACAGCCTGTTCGAAGCGTCGCTTTCGATGGGACGACCGGTTGAGCTGGACATCCCCGACAAGGTGTTGTCGGAGTATGCCAAGGGCGTGGTGAACCACGCCAAGGAACTGGCAAAGGAACACGGCGCTACCAAGGTGCGCGGCTTCGTCAAGGGTGGCCGCCCCTCCAAGGTAATCGTCAAGTTTGCCCAGGATAAGGAGGCAGACCTGATCGTAGTAGGCACCCGCGGCACCCACAGCGACAAAGACGGAATGCTGCTGGGCAGTGTGTCTCACCGGGTGGCCTCCCAAGCCAAATGCCCTGTGCTGGTGGTGTAACGCATTGTGACGTAGCGCACACTCGTCACACGGACGTCATATTGGCAAGGTAAAAAAGATCCGACATTTTTTGTGGAGCTGTATCAATGTCGGATCAATCATCTTTGCTGGTGGAAAAACTCTGGCAACTCAAACGTCTGATCGATAAGGGCGAATGCCCTGCCGTCACCTTCGTTCACCTCAACAATCTTTTGCGGGAACCCGGCTACCGCGCCGATGTGCTGCGTCGGGTCGAGGCCACCGGTTCCGACCGGCTGAAGCGGCTCGCCCTGGACATCCGCGCGGCCGACTCCGGCGTGCCGTTGATGGCAACGCCGGCCAGCGCGCCGCAGAAACTGGTGGAACCCGAAGCCAAGTCAACCCGACCTTCCTGGCTACGCCGAAATCTGGTCTGGCTGACCCCTGCAGCGGTCGCTGCAGCCGTGGCCACCGTCGGTTTTACCGCCTTCGAGCCACAGACCATCCGTGTTCACGAAGACATCATTACCGACTCCGTGTGGGAATCCGGCAAAACCTACATCCTGGAACAGCCGGTGTTCGTCGAGGGCGCCCAGCTCACCATCGAGAGCGGTGTCACCGTGAAAGGCGACTACGGTTCGGCACTGATCGTCACCAAAGACAGCAAGCTGCTCTCCCGCGGGCGGCCTGAGAGCCCGGTGGTATTCACCAGCAACCAGCCCGAGGGGCAGCGCGCACGGGGCGACTGGGGCGGCGTGGTGATCCTCGGCAAGGCGCCGGTCAACCAGCCCTCGGCCGCCATTGAAGGCGTCGCCTCAAACGATAGCCGCGGCAGTTTCGGCGGTGACGACGCCCGTCACAGCTGTGGCGTCGTCGAATATACCCGCATTGAATTTGCCGGCTTCGAAGTCTACAAGAACAACGAACTCAACGGCCTGACGTTGGGCGGCTGCGGCAGCGACACCATCGTGCGGAATGTGCAGGTCCATCGCGCCCTCGACGATGGCATCGAGATGTTCGGCGGTACCGTTGACCTCAAGAATATTGTTGTAACCGGCGCCGCCGACGACAGCATTGACTGGGACTGGGGCTGGACCGGCCGCGTCCAGTTCCTGGTGGTACAGCAACATGCCGATGTCGGCGATAACGCGTTCGAAGGCGATAACAACGGCAATGACCATCAGGCCCGGCCGCGTTCCGAGCCGGTGTTCTATAACGTGACCCTGGCCGGCACCGGACAAACCGCCAGGACCCATCGGGGCATGGTGTTGCGGGAAGGCACCGGCGGACATTTCCACAACATGATCATCGACAGCTACGGGCTGGAAGTGATGGATTTGCGGGATGAAGCCGCCTCTCTGGTCCGTGCAGGCCGCCTGAGCTTCTCCAACAACCTTATTGCCAACACCGGCAAACTTGGCAAAGGAACTGACGAAACCGGGGACGGAGATGACGATTACGGATTTAATGAAAGCCACTGGCTGATGGCTCCGGCCAATAACAATCAGCGTCGCCTCGACAGCGCGCTACATGTAAATGCCCGGGACCCTCAGAACCCGCATTTCCAGACCCGCGTGCAGATGCGTCAGATGACCCCGGCAGAGCCGCCGAAGTCGGAATTTTTCGATGAGTCGGCGACCTACGCCGGCGCCCTGAACCCGCGACTGCAATCCAGCTGGCTGGACGGCTGGACCGACTTCCCCGCCCGCTAGCAAGCACCTGCGGATATCCGGGTCAACTTCGGATATCCGCAACATCCATCGACAACCGCCCTGCTAAACTTTTTGGCCTATCCTTAATTCAAATCGAATAACCATAAGGCCTGAAAATGACTGCGATTGTCGATTTCCTCAACTCCATTATCTGGGGCTACGTGCTGGTGTATGGCCTGCTGGCCGTCGGCGTATTTTTCACCATCCGCCTGGGCTTTCTCCAGTTCGTCAACTTCGGCGAAATGATCCGCGCCATCCGCGGCTCCCGGGAAAGTGACGTACACGGTATTTCACCGTTTCAGGCCTTGTGTACCAGCCTGGCATCCCGCGTTGGCACCGGCAATCTGGCCGGGGTGGCCGTGGCACTCTATCTCGGTGGCGCCGGCGCCATTTTCTGGATGTGGATGGTGGCACTGGTGGGCATGGCGACCGGCTACGCCGAGAGTACCCTGGCGCAGCTGTACAAGGTCCGTGATGGCAAGGGGCAATACCGGGGCGGCCCGGCGGTCTACATAGCCAAAGGACTGAAGGCGCCCTGGGCGGCCGGCATTTTCGCCGTTTGCCTGATTCTCTCGTTCGGGCTGGTGTTCAACGCGGTACAGGCCAACTCCATCGCCGATGCCATGGAAGGGGCTTTCGGTTTCGAGAAACTGACCGTGGGGATTGTCATCGCGGTGTTTGCCGGCATCGTTATCTTCGGCGGTCTGCGTAAGATTGTGCGCTTTGCCGAGTTTGTGGTGCCCTTCATGGCCGGCGCCTACGTGCTGATCGCCCTGGGCATCATGGCCGTCAACATCACCGAGGTGCCAGGCGTGCTCGCGATGATCGTCAAAAGTGCGCTGGGTCTTGAGGAAGCGGCTGGCGGCGCCGCAGGCTCCGTCACCGCCGCCATGCTCAATGGCATCAAGCGTGGCCTGTTCTCCAACGAAGCCGGCATGGGGTCGGCGCCCAACATCGCCGCAACCGCCACACCCGCGCCGCACCACCCGTCCTCCCAGGGGCTGGTGCAGGCCTTTGGCGTATTCGTCGACACCATCATCATCTGTACCGCCACAGCGGTGATGATCCTGCTGTCCGGGGTGTTGGAGCCCGGCTCCGGCGTCACAGGCACGCAGCTCACCCAGGAAGCGATGGAAGCCCATCTGGGCGAGTTCGGCGGTTACTTCATCGCCATTGCCATCCTGTTTTTCGCGTTCACCTCAATCGTGGCCAACTACACCTACGCGGAGAACGCCCTCTACTACCTCAAGGGCGGCACCACCCTCGGCGTTACCCTGCTGCGGCTTGCCGCGCTTGGCATGGTGATCTGGGGCGGCTACGAAGCGGTGGTTACCGTGTTCAACACGGCCGACGCCTCCATGGGACTGATGGCTACCATCAACCTGATCGCCATTGTGTTGCTGTCCGGTACGGTGGTGAAACTGACCCGGGATTATCTGGCCCAGCGCCAACAGGGCGAGGTACCGCACTTCCGCTCGAAGGACTACCCGGAACTGCACGAGAAAATCGACAGCGACATCTGGCACTGACGACAGCGGCCTGGCCTCAGCCCATACTGGCGGGCAGGTCCGTCGAGCAGCCCTCGATGCGGTCCCGCCCCCCTTCCTTGGCGCGATAAAGCGCGCGGTCGGCCAGGCCCAGCAGGTCATCGGGGTCGCGGGCGCACTCGGGCCACGCCGCCACACCAACCGAAAGGGTGATAATGCCGAGGTTCCGGCCCTGGTGCTGGATGGGCGTGGCGCGCATCATCCGGCACAGATTTTCGGCCTTTTCCCGCGCTCCGGCCAGCTTGGCCCCGGGCATGATCACCACAAATTCCTCGCCACCAAAGCGGCAGACCACATCACTGTCCCGGAACTGCTGCTGCAGAACCCGGGAAACGGCTTTCAGGGCGCTGTCGCCGGCCTCATGCCCGTGGTTATCGTTGAAACGTTTGAAGTGGTCGATATCAACTACCAGCAACGCCAGCGACACCTTACTGCGCTCTGCCACCGCACTTTCGTGCTCCAGCAGCTGATTGAAATACCTCCGGTTCTTGAGGCCGGTCAAGGCATCCTCGTAGGAGTACTTCTGCAGCTCTTCGTGCAGCGTAATACTGGAGAGGGTTATGCCAATGCGCTCCAGCCCCTGATTCAACGCGTGGAACAGGCGCGCCGCACCGTAATCTGCACTCCTGGAGGAAAAATTCTCGGGCACTTCCACCATCAACAGGCCCAGCGTCTGCACGCCTTCACTCGCCGAGTGCACGTCGATGTGGAAACATACAGCGCCCTCCCGCCAGGGCGAGCTGTCAGGCGCCTCGTCATCCGGCAGATTGTGGTAACGGGACGGCAACGGCGTGGCTTCCGGCACGCCGCCTGCAGTTGCGAGGATCAGCGGAAACGCCGGCGCTTCTCCGGCGTAGCCCCAGTGGGCAAGGCGTTCATAGGCGCGGCCATCTTCAATGCGCTGATACAGCGCTCCTTTCAAGGGGCTACACAGGTCGGCCATGACCCGGGCCAGATAATTCAGCGCCTGGCTGAGGCTGAGGCAGTCCTGCAGGCCGGCAATGATGTCGTTGAGCACCCGGTTTTTTTCGTTTTCGAAGGTCAGCAGGCGCACTCGCGCCCGCTCCCGCCGCACCAGCGCCTCGGCTTTGCGGGTGCGCTCGGTCACCTGCTGTTCCAGCGACAGGTTCAGGGTATGCAGCGCCTCTTGGTGACGGGAGAAGTGGAAAAGGGAAATCAGCACCACCGACACGGAAAACGCCAGCGTTCCCCAGCTGACCGGCACCCTGCCCCAGGGCAGAACCCCATGGGCAACCGCCATGTCGACCACCAGCAGCACACAGAAAATTCCGCAGCTGAGCAGGACGACCCGTTGTTCGGTCACCAGGGTGCGGAAACGCTGCATCACCACAACCGTGCTGGTGGCCAGCGACACCAGGAACAGCGCATCGAAAGGCGGAAAGGTGGACGACAGATCAATGGCGCTACCGGCCGACAGGCCCAGCGCGACCGTGGCGTAAAGCAGGTGCAGTTTCCAGATCAGATTGATGATCCACGGTCGGTGATCGGCCAGCCACTGTTCAAGCAACAGCGCCATGGCCACCGGCAGCAGATAATAGGAGCCCGCGGCCAGGTAATCCCAGACCAGTGGCTGGTTCCACAGCAGCTGGCTGGCCTGGCTCTCGGCCACCAGCATGACCGCCGAGGCGAAGGCAAACAGCGCTATGCTGCCGAAGCTCTTTTTTTCGGTCTGCAGCACGGCGAAAATAATCGCGAGCAAGCCGATCAGTGCGGAAAATCCGGCAATGACCAGTGCCTCGAGGGAATTGTCGAGGATGTACAGCACCAGGTCCGGCCGATCCATGATCGACACTTCGCCCCAGAGGCCGATATCCGTGTAGTTGGAGAACACCCGGAAATACAGCGTCTTGCCGGCAAAACCCTCGGGCAGGGCAATCGCGTGCCAGGGCCAGCCTTCGAATCGGCCGGCGCCGGTTTCGTCGAAGGTGCCGTACTGGTAGATCCTTTCGCCGTCCAGGAACACCTGGACAATCAGGTCGACACTGTAGATGTACAACACCGGCGCCCGCCAATCGCCATCCGGCAGCGTGATGCGGAACCATACCTGTTCGCGGCCCTGGCGGTTCGGCGGGTTGGAGGGGAAACTGATGGCGCGCCACTCTTCGGTAGCCGCATCCTCGAGAACCCAGGCCGGTACGCCATTGTCGGTCACCGGCGAATCGCCCCAGCGGTATTGCCACCCCTCCGACAAGGCCAGCGGCGAGGCGGACGCACTGGCGAACGTCCACAGACAGGCTGACAGAAAGATCAGCCTGATAAACAAAAGCGATACGGAGCCCATCCTGAATGCATCCTGCCGGATTGATCTGCCCTGATTATAGGCCAACCACCGCGTTCACACTGCATTCTTGCCGGCAACGACAATCTTTAACAGTCCACTTACACGCAAAAAGCCGGCCACTGGGGCCGGCTTTCGATTACGGGCGCCGGATCAGCGGCCCGACTTGAGGCGTTCCCAATAGCGGGTGTAGACCTGCATGGCGTCATCGCCCACGTCTTTCTGGAACTCCGCGTTGGTGAGGTCCTCGGCGGTCGGATAGCTCGAGCGGTCACCGGCAACGGCCTCCGGAAGCAGCTCACGGGCGGCCAGGTTCGGCGTGGCATAGCCAATCTCTTCGCTGATCAGCGCGGATATTTCCGGCTGCATCACGAAGCTGATGAACTGGTGGGCGGCGTCGGCATTATTGGCGTTTTTCGGGATCACAAAGCTGTCGAGCCAGACAATCGTGCCCTCCTCCGGATAGACATACTCCAGTGATGGCATGTCTTCCTTGCCCATCACCGCTTCGCCGTTCCAGATCATGCCGATGTCGGTTTCCCCTTCCAGGTAGGGCATCCGCGGCGCATCCGAATTGAAAGTGCGGACCGCCGGCATCAGCTCCGCCAGCTTCTCATAGGCCTGCTCGATCTCTTCCGGGCTGGTGCTGTTGCCGGAGTACCCCAATACCCGCAGGCCAATGTGAAAGACCTCGCGCATGTCATTGGTCAGCATGACCTTGCCCTGGTATTTGTCGTTCCACAGGTCAGCCCAGGCGGTGACGTTTTCACCGTCCAGATCAGCGGCGTCGTAGGCCAGGCCGGTGGTGCCCCACAGATAGGGCACACTGTAGGCGTTGTCTTCGTCGAATTCCTGATCCACCAGCTCCGGATCGAGGTTGTCGAAACCCTCCAGCTTGCTGTGGTCAATTTCCGCCAGCAGGCCTTCCTTGCGCATTTTGTTCACGTAATAGGTGGACGGGACCGCCAGATCGTATTCGCCGCCCTCTTCCAACAGCTTCAGGCGCGCGTACATGGCTTCGTTGCTGTCATAGGTGGTGTAGACCACCTGGATGCCGGTCTCTTCCTCAAACCGGTCCAGCACTTCCTGGGGCATGTACTCGGACCAGTTATAAAGATTCAGGACTTCGGTCTCCTCCTGACCGCTACAACCGGTCAGGGATACGGCAATCAGGCCTGCCAGCGCCAGTTTTCTCATCGTTTGCTCCTTGTCAGTATCCATTGGGAAAGTATCAGCATGGTCAGCGAAAACACCAGCAGCAGGGTGCCCAGCGCATTCACTTCCGGTTTCAGCCCCACCCGCACCATAGAGTAGATGCGCAGCGGCAGAATTTCATAACTGGGGCCGCTGACAAAGGTGCTGACCACCACATCGTCCAGCGACAGGGTAAAGCCCAGCAGCCAGCCCGCCAGTAACGCCGGCATAATGACCGGAATCAGTACGGTGCGGGTCATGGTGAAGTCACTGGCACCCAGATCCCGGGCCGCTTCCGGCAGGCTCTCATCAAAGCCGCTGAGGCGCGCCATCACGGTAATCACTACGAACGGCAGGCAAAAGGTCACATGGGCCAGGAGCAGCGAGACAAAGCCAAGCTGCAGCCCCACCAGCAGGAAAAGCGCCAGCAGCGAGATGGCCAGCACAATTTCCGGCGACATCATCACCACGAACAGCATGCCCCGCAGCACCCGCTTGCCACGGAATCGATACCGGTGCAGCGCCAGTGCCGTGAGCGCGCCAATGATGGTCGACACGGTTGCCGCCGCCAGCGCCAGCCAAAGGGAATTCCACATCGCCTGCACCATGGCGTGGTTACTGAACAGGGACTCGTACCACTGCAGGCTCAGTCCGCCCCAGCGATAACCGGTGCGCGAGCTGTTGAAGGAAAACACCACCAGCACCAGGATCGGCAGGTACAGCAGCGCGTAAACGGTGGTGAGATAGGCGCGGGGCAGCCAGTGCTTCATGTTGCCGGCTCCTCATCCCCGAGGCGCCGCCGGCTCAGCCGGTGGGCAAACAGCAGCACGGCCATCGCCACCGTCAGCAGGATGCTGGCGGCTGCGCCGAAAGGCCAGTCACGGGCGTCCAGGAACTGGTTCTTGATCACATTGCCCACCAGCAGGTTGCGTGAACCACCCAGAATATCCGCCACGAAAAACAGCCCCATGGCGGGCAGCAGGACCAGCATCACCCCCGCCAGCACCCCGGGCAGGGTCAGCGGCACAATCACGTGCATGAACGTGGCCAGCTTGCCGGCGCCCAGGTCGTGGGAGGCCATCAGCAGCTCACGACGCAAATCCTCGAACACCGAATACAGCGGCAGGATCATGAACGGCAACAGCAGGTAGACCAGACCGATAATCACCGCCCCTTCGGTATAGAGCAGCTGCAGCGGCTCGTCGATCAGGCCGAGCCCCATAAGCGCATTATTGATCAGCCCGTTGGTGGCCAGCAGCAGCTTCAGCGCGTAGGTGCGCACCAGGGAGTTGGTCCAGAAGGGCACGATCAACAGGAAAATCAGCAGGGTCTGACGCTGTTTGCCGATCCGGGACAGGGCCCAGGCAAACGGGTAGCCAATCAGCAGACAGAACACGGTGGTCACGCCCGCCATGTACAGCGAATGCAGGAACACTTCCAGATACAGGGGATCGAGCAGGCGCCGGTAGCTGTCCAGATTCAGGGGCAGGGCCAGAAAACTGCCCGCGTCCCGCGTCATCAGGCTGGCACCGACCACCAGCAGGTTCGGGGTCAGGACCAGCAGCAGTAGCCAGCCCCACACCAGCAACAGCACGGCGGTTTTGAAGGGTTGCTGTAACACCCTATGCATCGATCAGACGCTCGGAGGCGGAGTCGTGGGGTTCCGACGGCAGCAGCCATTCCCAACCATCCACCCAGCTTACCCGTACCGGCTCACCCAGACGATAATCAAAGGTGGGATCGTCTTCGTCGAAGAACTCGCTGGCAAGCACTTCCGTGCCGTCGTTCAGGTGGATCACGGAGTCCAGCGTACTGCCCTTGTAATTGCGCTCCACCACCTTGCCAGGCAGACCGTGATCGGCGTCCGGCTCGAGCACCCGAATATCCTCCGGTCGCAGCAGCACGTTGACATCCTGCCCCTCGAGGACCGGGAAATCCGGTTTGCGCAGGGTCCGGTGCACACCGAACACGTCCACGGTAATGGAGGTGTCGGTCACCCGTTCCAGGCGACCGGGGAACAGATTGGTTTCGCCCACAAAGCGTGCGGTAAACAGATTGGCGGGGCGCTCATAGATTTCCCGCGGCGTGCCCAGCTGCTGGATGACGCCTTCTTTCAGCACCACCACCCGGTCCGACATGGACAACGCTTCTTCCTGGTCGTGGGTCACGAACACGAAGGTGATTCCCAGCTCCCGCTGCAGCCGTTTCAGCTCCACCTGCATGGTGCGGCGTAGCTTGAAATCGAGGGCCGACAGCGGTTCGTCCAGCAACAGCAGGCGCGGCCGCTTGACCACAGCCCGGGCAATCGCCACGCGCTGTTGCTGGCCGCCGGATAACTGATGGGGTTTGCGACGGGCGTAGTCGCCCAGCTGCACCATCGCCAGGGCTTCTTCAACCCGTTCGCGGATTTCCTGCTGCGGACGCTTTTCCATTTTCAGGCCGTAGGCGACGTTGTCGAACACGGTCATGTGGGGAAACAGCGCGTAATGCTGGAAAACGGTATTGAGGGGGCGGTGCTCCGGGGGGGCGTGGCTGATGTCCTTGCCCGCCAGCAGAATCTGGCCGCCATCGGCCTGCTCAAAGCCCGCCATCAGGCGCAGCAGGGTGGTCTTGCCGCAACCGGACGGCCCGAGCAACGTGATGAATTCGCCATCGTCGATATCAAGATCGAGGGCATCCAGTACGGTTCGGTCACCGAACACCTTGCTGACGCCCCGCAGAGATAGCAGTGTCTGTTTCATCGGCCCAGCCCTATTAATGAGGGGCCTATTTTTCCAGAAACCACTGCAAACAAAAAGGGCGCGCCGGGTTTTTGTACTGGCCCGGCGCGCCCTTTTTCGGTATTTCCTGATCAGTCGGTAGCGATGCTGTTCAGATAGGCCTTATCGGAGATGTTGGTCCACTTGCGAACCTTCTGCAGGTACTCGCGCTGGGAGGTAATGATCTCGTTGGCCAGCGGGTCCTTCTCCGCCTCCTCCTCCAACAGCTTGTTGGTGGCATCCCGCAAGGCGTCGATCACCTCCGGCGGGAACGTCTTGTGCGTGACGTTGGGGTAGTCTTCCTTCATGCGGTCCCAGGCCTCCGCGCTCATGTGCGTGCTCTGGATGTACATGTCATAGGCCGCGGTGCGCATGGATACCCGCAGAATTTCCTGGAGATCCGCCGGCAGGCTGTCCCAGGTTTTCTGGTTGATCAGGAACTGCACCTCGGCTCCCGGCTCCTGCCAGCCGGAGTAGTAGTAATCCGCAATCTGGTGAAAGCCCATGGGCAGATCCAGCGCCGGTCCCACCCATTCGAGGGCATCGATGGTGCCGCGTTCCAGGGCGGTATACAGCTCGCCCGGCGGAATGTTGGTGACCGCCACACCGATTTCCGCCATCACCTCGCCGGCAAAGCCGGGGGTTCTCATCTTCAGGCCCTGCAGGTCCTCGAGGGAAGTGATCTCCTCACGGAACCAGCCACCCATCTGGTTGCCGGTGTTGCCGCCGGGAAACGACAGCAGGCCATGTGGTTTGTAGACCTTTTCCATCAACTCCATGCCACCGCCGTAGTAGAACCAGGCGTATTGTTCCTGGGCCAGCATGCCGAACGGTACGGTAGTGAAATACATGGCGTTGGGGATGGTGCCCTTGTAGTAATAGGACGCCGTGTGGCCCATGTCGTACTGACCCTGGCGCACCATATCGAAAATACCGAAAGGCGCCTTGTGCTTGTTGGAGGAATCGATGCGGAACTGCAGCCGGCCCTCGGACATTTTCTCGGCCATGGCCGCCATGCTGCGGGGTGTCTCCCCCAGAATCGGCGAATTTGGGCCCCAAGTTTCCGCGAGGCGAATGGTGTAGGTTTTCTCGGCCATCAGCGAGGTGCTGGTTACCGACAGCACCAGGGCCGCAGCCAGACATTTCAGCGTGTGCATGGACATAGCGGGATGGATTCCTGTTGTTGTATTGGTTGAACAGTCGGGTTTCATCATAGCGGGCGAAAGGAGGATCGCCAATGCCTGTAATCCCCCTTCCGCCGTGCCGATGTCAGACCTTGAACTGCCCGACCAGCTCCCGCAGACTTTCACCCAGACGCGCCAGTTCGTGGCTCGCTTCGTTGGTCTGGGTTACCCCGGTGTCGCGGCGCTGGGCGGCATCCACAATGCGCACCACGTTCTGATTGATCTCTTCCGCCACCTGGCTTTGCTGCTCTGCAGCAGTAGCGATCTGGGTCACCTGATCGTGGATCTGGCCCACCGATGTCTCAATCGTGCTCAGTGCTCCGGTGGCATGGTTGATGCGCTCAACGGTTTCGGTGGAGTGGTCGCGGGAGGCATTCATGCGCTCCACTGCGGCCCGTGATTCACTGACAAAGCCGTCGATCATCTCGCGAATCTGTTCTGCCGACTCTGCACTGCGCTTGGCCAGCTGCCGCACCTCGTCCGCCACCACCGAGAAGCCACGGCCATGCTCACCGGCACGAGCAGCCTCAATGGCAGCATTCAACGCCAGCAGGTTGGTCTGCTCGGTGACCGCGTGGATCACATCCAGCACTTTCTGGATGTCGTCGGATTTCTCCGCGAGGGAATTGATGCTGCGGGCGCTCTGTTCCATTTCGCCAGACAGCCGGTTAACGGCCTGCTGGGCGTTGGAAACCGTTTCGCCGCCATCCCGCGCCATGCGGTCGGCGTCGGAAGCGGCCGCTTCCACTTCGTTGGCATTGCCGGCAATCTGCTGGATGGTGGCGGCCATTTCATTGATCGCCGAGGCAATCTGGTCGGTCTCCGAGCCCTGCTCCTGCACCGACGCGCGGGTTTCGTTGGCTACCCGGCTAAGTTCCTCCGCGGCCGAGGCCACCTGATCCGTGGTCGAGCCCACTTCACGGATGGTGTTCTGGATCTTGATCACAAACGCGTTGAAACGACGGCCAAGCTCTGCCAGTTCGTCCTTGCCGTCCTCCGGCAGGCGCTGGCGCAGGTCGCCTTCGCCATCGGCAATTTCCTGCATCATGTTGCTGACGTTTTTCAGCGGCACGGTCACCGTACGGCCCACCAGCACCCCGATCACAAGCGCGATTGCCACCACCACAAGGGTGACCAGCAGGATGAAGCCCAGGGTCGCCGATTTACTTTCTTCGATGACCGCACGGGCGGCGGCGACTTCCCGCTCAATATCGGTGATGTAGACACCGGCGCCAATCATCCAGTCCCAGTCCGGGATGATGGTGGAATAGGACATCTTGGGTTCTTCGTTGCCGGAAGCCGGGTTCATCCAGTCATAACCGTAAAAGCCGTCGCCCTCACCAGCTTTAAACAGATCCCCCACCAGACGCTTCAGAGTCGGGTTACTGGTCGGACCTTCCTTGGAAGGGTCCGGCGCGTAGGCCAGGTTGTACACATCACGGGTGTAGGCAAACACGTAATTGGTTTTGTCGAAGCGAATGGAGCGCAGTCGCGAAGCCGCGGCCTCTTTGGCTTCGCGCTCGTTCAACGACGGATCGTTTTTGGCCTCCAGGACGACCGCCCGGGCCGCATCCACCAGGTTCTTCAGACCGCCTTTACGGGCTTCCAGCAAGCTGCTTTCGAGGCGCTTGAGTTCCTCTTCACCGTTGGCCTGAATCTGATTGGCGGTAATCCACGCCAGGGTCGCTGCCGTAATCAGTACGGGCACGAGTGCGCCCACCAGCAGACGCGATCGAACGGTGAAACGGTTCAGAAAATTCATGGTGCCTTGCTCCCGGATATTTGTTCTCGTTGTGCATTATCTACACACTGCGCGGCCGGGACTGTTCCAGAATGTTAAGCAACGTTTCCGAAACCTGCCTGCCCCGGCCTGTGCGGTCGTATAACGTCTTTGAATGTAGCGTTCTGAGATAAGGTGGGTATCGGCCGTAATGTAAACGGCTTGAGCAGGGATTAGACTAAAGGACCATCACACAGGGCCGGCCCATGAAGCATCTGTTTCTCGTTCGCCACGCCAAATCCAGCTGGGCAGACGATGCCCTTTGCGACCGGGACCGGCCGCTGAATCCCCGCGGCGAGCGCCAGCTTGCGCCCCTGGGCAGGGCCTTGCAGGCAGCCGGGGCCTTCGAGGCCCAGCCATTCTGCAGCGATGCCACCCGCGCCCGCGCTACCCTGGAGGGCATCCTGCCCGCTGCCTCTACGGACGTGAAACGCCACGCCCTCAGTGAACTCTACACCTTCGATTTCCGGCGCCTGCTGGCGTGGCTGCGTCAACAGGGCAAGGACGACCGCTTACTGGTTGTAGGGCACAACCCCGCCTTGCTGGAACTGGCCCAGTGGCTGCTCAAACACCCGCCGGAGCAGTTACCCACCGGCAGTTTCATCCACCTCCGCTTGCCCATCAAACAATGGCACCAGCTCGAGCAGGGGCAAGGTAAGCTCATCGCACTGCGGACGCCGACGGATTTCAGCTACAGCCACTTTGCCCGCAAGTTCCGTAAACAGGGCAGCATCTGCGAGCCGGCGCAGGGTGTCCAGTCGGCGCTTGTGCACCAGTCACAGCGGCTGGAGCAATTGCAAAACGGGGTCATTCTGGGGCTGGATGACGAGTTTCTGCACCAATACCGCATAGCGCTCCGCCGCAGCCGGGCGCTCGCCGAAGCGCTCCAGGAGGTGGTCCGCGACAAGACCCTGGCGAAAGCCGTCAAAGACCTGAAGCGCCACGCCCGCGCCACCGGTTCCCTGCGGGATCTGCACGTGTGGCAGCAGAAGCTGCCGGAGCTGTGCGGTGACAGTTTCGAAGTGCGGGCGGCCCTTCAGAACTGGTTTGGCAAGGAGGCGGCGCACAGGCACAAAAAACTTACCAAGCGCCTTGGCAGCAAGCGCTATCACCAGAGCATGAGTGACTGGCGCAATCTAATTGAGTCCCAGAGATTCCAGAAACTGACCCGGGCATTGAACCGCAAAGACATCCAAACAGTCGTCGGGCGCCGTATAAGGTTGTTCAACAGGCGCACGGCGGAGCTGATGCACACCTCACCGGACGAGGACATCCATCGGCTGCGCAAGAAACTCAAACGCATTCGCTATCTGATGGAACTGGATGCCGGGAACTGGAAAAGCCTGCTGAAAACGGTCAGGGCAAGGCAGGAACTCTATGGCCATTTTCAGGATCTGCATGTGCAGATCGACTTCCTGGCCCATTTCCGCGCGGCGGCGCCAGACGTGCTGCCGACCGCGCTCGCAGATATCAGGCACACGCTGGACGATCGCAAGGCGGAAACCCGCCGGCAGATTCTGGCCCTTGGAGGACTCGATGGAGCCCCGCTATGACACCCTGTTTTACGATGGCCAGTGCCCGCTCTGCGCCAGGGAAATCCGTACCCTTCGCAAATTGCAGCGCGGCCGGCTGATCTTCGCAGACATCCACGAACAGCGCAGTGGCAATAGCCATCTCCCCAGCCAGGAGGCTCTGCTCCGGCGACTGCACCTGATGACCTGGACCGGCGAATGGATCACTGGCCTTGCGGCCAACGTCCGCGCGTGGTCGCACACACCGTTCGGGTTCCTGTTCAGGCCACTGCTGTGGCCGGGCATCTTCCCGATGGCCTCACGGGTTTACGAAAACTGGGCGGACAGGCGTTTTGATCGCAAATACGCCTGTGCAAGCTGCAGCGCTGGAGATTCGGCGTAAGGTAAAGAGGGGAAAGCCTGCCCCATCAGGGGCGGGCATCCGGCGGCGCGTGCTCGTCGCACTTGCGGCAATCCAGTTCAAAACCGAGCATGGACTGCCGACCTTCCCCGGTCATTACCCAGGGCCGATTGACCCAGGGAGGCGTGTGGCGCACATGCTGATTGTGGCCACAGGCCAGTTGGGCAACCCAATGGCTCTCCTCATCGCTGTGGTAGCCGATGATGGGTTGCTTCATTGCTTTACCTCGTCACTGACCGCCACCGAAGCGCGCCCCCGCCAGGCCGACCAGGAATAAAGCCCCAGTGCCACCCAGATCATCGCGAAGCTGAGCAGCTTCTCGTTACTGAGGGGTTCGTGGAATACAAACAAGGCAATCAGGAACTGGATGGTGGGGTTGATATACATCAGAAAACCCACCGTGGCCAGACGCAGCCGGCGCGCCGCCCCGGCGAACGCCAGCAGCGGGATGGCGGTGACAACGCCACTGGAAATCAGCAGCAGCGTCAGGCCGGGGCCCTCGGCGAAGTGGGAGCGGCCCGTCACACTCAGGGTCGCCAGCGCCAGCAGGCTCAGGGGCAACAACAGCAGAGTTTCCACAAACAGCCCGGAGAGCCCGTCCAGTTCGACCTGCTTGCGAAGCAAACCGTAGGTGCCGAAACTGAACGCCAGCACCAGGGTAATCCAGGGCACCACTCCCAACAGGAACAGCTGGTAGAGTATCGCGACCGTGGCCAGGGCCACCGCCCAGATCTGCAGCCGGGTAATGCGCTCGCGCAACACCAGCATACCCAGCCCCACGTTCACCAGCGGGGTAAGAAAATAGCCGAGGCTGGCCTGCAGAACGTGGCGGGTTTCCACCGCGTAGATATACACCCCCCAGTTCAGCGCAATAAACACCGCACAACCGAACACCACCCCGAGCTTCTTCGGATGGGCCAGTGCGCCGGTGATCGGTGGCCAGCGCCGGAGAATACTCACCACAACCGCGAGAAACACACAGGACCAGATAACCCGGTGCAACAGCACCTCGAAGGCTGGCACTCCGGCGAATAGCGCGAAATATAAGGGGAAACAGCCCCACATGCTGTACGCAGCGAGACCGAAGAACACACCTTTGGTGACTTCCGGGGTGGCGTTTTTCATAGGCAGCAGGCCTTGTGTTTCTTGCCGCTGCCGCAGGGGCACGGGTCGTTGCGCCCGGGTTTGAGCGTCCCTTCGCGGGTATCGCCTTGCAGGTAATACCAGCGCCCCGCCTCACGCTCGAATTCGGACGCTTCCTCAAGAAATCCCCAGCCATCACCCAAACGGTAGATTGCACGAAAGTGTACCGCGCCCTTATCGCCCGCTTGCGAGTGGTCGAGAATCTGCAATGACGCCCACTGTGGCCCGTTTTCCAGCGAAAGGCTGTCAGGACGGGTGTCCGGATGCCAGGTAGCGCGCAGGTAGTCAGGCAGGTTCAGAACAAAGGCGGAATAGCGGGAGCGCATCAGGGCGTCCGGTGTCGGGGCCGCCTCGCCGCGATGAAAGCGTTGGCAGCACTCGCCGTAGGTTTGCTCGCTGCCGCAGGGGCAGAGGGATTGTGGAGAATACTGGGTCATCAGGCGTCGGTCTGTTTGCTCGGGTTTCGGGTGCGCCAGTGTAGCAATATCGCCGCGGCCTTACCCGGCCCCCAGGTGCACGCGAAAACGGCTCTGGCGCCACAGCCAGGCCAGCCACAGCGCGTGGGCATTGATCAGCAGCGCAAGAATCCACTCGAAGGCATCGTCCTTGCGATCGTAGAATTCCGGTACCACACCGTCGAGAATCACCGACAGGATACCCACGAAAAGCGTCAGCTGGCACAGATTCAGTAGCCGGGTTCCGCTGCGATGCCAGCGTGGATGGGTGCGCAGAGCAGCACTGACCAGCAGTTCGCAGATAAAGGTAAACGCGAAATACAGCACCACACCGATACGGCGGGTCAGATGGAAACCGTCGCCGGCATGGCCCAAGGCCAGTGTGTAGGCACCGAGCGCCACACAGGCGATCAACCCGAGCCACGGCACCCAGGCCACGCCGCGGGTGTGAATCCCCAATTGGCGCAGCCAGAGGCCGTTGAGCCACCAGAACAGAATGCCGAGGATCGCCGCCGGCAGCATGGTGCCCTTGAAGATGAAATAGGAGGTACCGTGGCGACCGGTGCGGCTGATGCTGGTGCAGCTGTCCCAGTAGGGTATGCAGAACGACACATGACCCTCCAGCACCGACACCATAAACGTGGTATGAATGGTCAACAGAGGTATCAGGCCGGCGGCAAGCGCCAGCCACCAAAGGGGAATCGATGAATTGCTGTTCAACATAACCCCTCACTCCAACGATCCTGAGCTGGTGAAAGATTAATGCGCGCGGCGGTGCAACTTTTTCAGTTGTCACACGTATCAACGACGTCGTTTTATCGTAGCCTCAGGTTTACGAGTTATCTACAATCGACGCAAGCCACACATTTACAAAGCGCGCCCACGGTACCTGAAGTTGCAGTCCGCGCCTCATTATCGGTACACGATGCGATCACCACTGCTGCTACTGTGTTTTATATCGTTCTTACTGCCCCTCTCGGAAGCTCATGCCAAACCCGACAATATCGGCTTCTATTATGGCAACGAGTCGCCAATAGGCTCGCTTTACGCCTATGACTGGCTGATCCTCCAGCAGGATCAGGTGCCGGATGCGCGCCTGCAACTGCTTGCTCAGGGAGGCACGCTACCACTGGCGTACGTCAGCGTGGGCGAGATGGCCCGGAGCCACCGGCTGTACGCCGAACTCGATGCCTCATGGAAGTTGGGGGAAAACCCGGACTGGAACAGCGCCGTGCTTGATTTGCGCAATGTCGAGGTGCGACGGTTTCTGATCGAGCGCCTGGTCGCGCCGGCCATCGCGCGAGGCTTTCGCGGTGTGTTTCTCGACACGCTGGACAGCCACCTTCTGGTCGCGCCGGGAAAAACGGATCCGGATGGTTTTGCCACAGGACAGCAGCACTTCATTCGCGACGTCAAGGCCCGCTTTCCTGACACCAAGATAATCCTCAACCGCGGGTTCCATTTGACCGGCGCGATCGATGACCTTGTGGATGGCGTTGCCTTCGAATCCTACCGCGAGGGTTACGACCCCGGTCGCAAGCGGTACTATTCGGTGTCCGATCAGGACCGCCAGTGGCTGGAATCGCAGCTTGCGCCCTGGCGGGAACAGCGGCCGGACATCCCCCTGATCGCAATCGATTACGTACAGGATGCATCCCGGGCCCCGGAGCTGGCAGCCCGGTTACGCGAAGATAACCTGGTGCCCGTTGTCACCAATCCCGCGCTGACCCGCCTTGGCCCGACCCTGCCCGCGACACAGGCCCGACATGTGTTGGTTATACATGATCTGCCGGCCAGCCGGATGGACCAGAGTAACGCCCACCGGCGCCTGGGGATCGTGCTTGAGCGCATGGGGCTGGTGCCACAGTATCGATCGAGCCATCAACCGGTGCCCGCTGAACCGGTGAGTGATCGCTACCTGGGCGTGGTTCTGTGGTGGGAAAGTGTCGGCAACCACCGCGACATCTGCCGGTGGCTGGAAGATGTTCGCCAGCAGAACGTGCCGGTGGTGTTCATGGGCCTGACGCCCGGCGAGAGCCCTTGTCGGCAACTGTTTGAGGCCGATGGGTTTGCCCTGCCTGCCACGCCACTGACCTTCTCCGGGCTGGCGCCCACGGTCGCCGAGTTCGAGGGTCGGCGGTTGCCCGCCGCACCCGCCGCAGTACTTCCCACCGTCAGCACCGGCACGCCGTGGATCACCGCCACCGACACCAGCGGCCGGCCCTTTCACCCTGTTTACACCTTCGCGGGTGGTGGAGTGGCCCTTGCACCGTTTCTGTTCGAGCCAGGCCCCGATGATGACGTCTACTGGCTGTTCGATCCGTTCTCGTTCCTGAGCGAAGCGCTCGGACAGCCGCGGATTCCGGCCATCGACAGCACCACCGAATCCGGCCGTCGCATCCTGACGGCTCACATTGACGGCGACGGCCTGGTTTCCCGCGGCGAATTCCCCGGCAGCCCCCTGAGCGGCGCCGTGATTACCGACAAAATTCTGCAGCGCTTTGATATCCCCCATACCGTGTCGGTCATCGAAGCCGAAACCTCCCCCGCCGGGCTCTACCCGCGGATCAGCAAAGAAACGGAAGCCCTTGCCCGCGCCATGTTCCGTATGCCGAACGTCGAGGTGGCGTCACATTCCTACAGCCATCCGTTCTTCTGGCAATCCCTTGAAGGCGGCCCGGCGCCGCGGCTGGAGAACACGCTTTACGGCTATTTCATGAACATTCCCGATTACCAGGCCTCCCTGGACCGCGAGATCGCCGGTTCCGTGGCGTACATCAACCGGTCACTGGCGCCCCCAGACAAACCGGTGTCGATCTTCCTGTGGACCGGGGATGCACGCCCGGGCCAGCGAGCGCTGGAAAAAGTTCGCGAAGCCGGGCTGGTCAATGTAAACGGCGGCGATACACATCCATTGCCCTATTCGGCAGAACTGGCCGGCACCTGGCCGGATGCCAAGCCGGTCGGCGACGAGCTGCAGGTTTATGCCCCGGTGATGAATGAAAACGTCTACACCGGTGAATGGGCCGGGCCCTTCTACGGATTTCGCTACGTGATCGATACCTTCGAGATTCTGGAGAAGCGCGGTCGCCTGAAGCCCATGGGCATCTATTACCACTTCTATTCGGGCACCAAACCCGGAGCTCTCAATGCGCTGGGGGAAATATATCAGTACGCTCTGGCGCAACCGGTAACACCACTCTACCTCAGCGAGTATGCCGAGCGTGTGCAGGCCCAGTACTATTCTGCCCTGATGAAATCGCAGGACGGCGGCTACCGCTGGCGGGGACTGCATGCGCCCACCACGGTGCGGATTCGCACCGATCAGTATCCCGACCTTGAGCGCAGCACAGGGGTGGCCGGCTTTCATGATGCGGCAGGTGCCCGTTTCGTGCACCTGACCGGTGATGACCCCACGCTTTACCTGAGCAACGCTGCACCGGAAGGTCCCTATCTTTCGGACGCCAACGCCGTGATCACAGGATGGCACCGCAAAAGGGCCTCCGGGGTCTGGCAGCTGGATATCGGCCTGACGGCCTACCAGCCGCTGGAGGCGGTGTTTGCCAACGCCCGCGGCTGTCGCGTCATGCAACCCGACGACGTAACCGCGACCTTTGCCGGTAACAACCTGCGACTGACGTTGCCGGTCAACCAGGTCAGCCGATTGTCGCTGGAGTGCCGCTAAGCATGGGGCAACGCCGCGTCGCATTCTTCAGCCTGCCAGCACTGCTGGTGATGGGCGCGCTTGTCGGCGGAGCGCTGTACCTGCTTTTTCCCCGACAGGCGGTGTTTGAAGACGTCAACTATCTGGAGAATCCGGATGGCCTGTCCATCGCGTACCTTGAAGTGCTTCTGCGATCGGATCAGGACAATACCTCACTGCGCATCAACCTGGGCACCATGCTCAGCCGCTCGGGCCAGCTGGACAAGGCCGAGCGGACACTAGCCCCTCTGATGCAGCAGGACCGCATTCCGTCACTGGCCTTTGAAACCTACACCCGCCTCCTGGCCCGCCAGATGTTTGCGGAAACCGGGGAAGCGGCCCGCGAAAAGCGTCGTGAGAAGCTGTTTGATGTCTACCAGCAACTGCCTGACCAGAACTACGACATTGACCGTCGCCTGGCCCTGCTGAAACCGGCCGAAGCCTGGCTGAACGAAGAGCAGTACCTCGCCGTCCTGACCTCGCTTCAGGCCAGCCCCGGCGCGGATTCCCGGCGACTTGCCATCGCGACGGAAGTGGCCCGCCGTCAGGAAGCGGGTGGCAACGTCGCGGGTGCGGCAAACACCTTGCGCCAGGTGGCTCAGGATGTATCTGCCCGCGAACGGGAGCCGATCCTCGACGACCTGATCCGGCTGGAGCTGGCCGCCGGCAATCCAAAGGCAGCGCTGTCACTGTTTGAACAGGAATATACCGATCCACCCATGGACTCCGGCTCTCTGCAACGCGGTATGGATCTGGCCCAGCTGGCCGGCGATCAGCAGCAATACCGTCGCTGGTTGCTCCAACGGGCGCAGCTTGAGCCCACTGACATCGCGACCCAGCGGAAGCTGTTGCGCCTTCAGCTCGGCGAAGGCAACGTTGGGGCGGCCCTGGTGACCGTAAGGCGTCTGCAAGCCGTTGAAGACCAACTGACCCGCGACGATCGCGAACAGATCGCCAGGGTACTGGAGTGGAACGACCGGCCCGAAGAAGCCATGACAGCGTGGCTCGCTCTGTATCGGCAACATGGCTCGGAGGAGTCGCTGCAGCGTTCACGAGCCCTGGCCCGCAGCCTGTTCCGCTGGGACATACTGACCCAAGTGCTGGATCGGGCCGCCGCCAATGGACGCCTTGAGCCAGAGGACTACTCGCTTTTTTCCGATGCGTTGATCTACATCGGGGATTTCCGGGGCGCTCAGCAACGCCTGGCCGAGGGCCTGAACCAATACCCCGAAGCCGACGGCCTCCGCGCTCGCAAACTGACCCTACTGGTCAACAGTCGACGGTACCCGGACGCCATTGCGCTGCTGGAGCGCTCGCCCAATCTTCAGGATGCCGAGCGCCTGCAACTGGCCAACCTGTACTGGCGCATCCGTGAGCCGGACACCGCGCTGTCACTTCTCGATTTCACCCCCGCCGATCCCGGGCTAGCCACAGAAGCTTCCGGAATGCGGATGGATCTGGCCGTGCTGCTCGGCCGCACCGACGTACTGCGGGAAGAATACCAACGCTGGGCCACACAGAACCCCATCCCCGACGACAGCGACACACAGGAACGGCTGCTCAATCTCGCGGTTCTGTTCGGTGAGTTCGAGCACGCCGTGACGCTGAGTGAGGCGCGCTTTCAGACCACCGACAACCCCCGCTACCTGGCCGGCGAAGCGGAATACCACCTGATTCTGCGCAATTACGGGGAACTGCAAGCCACACTCGTGCAGTGGGAGGACAGCGATGCCGAGGCCACGGCAACCCCGCGGTACTGGACACTCAAGGCCGCGGTCAGTCAGCAACGGGGCAACGCCGATGCCGCCATGACCGCCTTTCAGAAGGCCGCACGCCTGGCACCGGAGAGCGAAGAGGTACAGGTCAGTTGGGCCTGGTTCCTGATCAGCCGGCCGGCCATGCTGCCGGATCGCCTGCCGTACCTGCTGCAACGCCTGGCGGAGAGTCCCGGCCCAGGCGCCTACCCGGTACTCGCCTATGGCTACAGTGCCCTCGGGGCCTACCATCGTTCACTGCACTGGTTTCGTGAAGGGCTGGCCCTTTACGGCGACGACAACAACTGGCTGGTATCCATGGCATCCACTCTGGATCAGACCGGTGCCCACGGTACCGCCAGTGATCTTCGCCAGCGCGTGGCTGCACGCATGAGCACCACAGCGACAGATCGCACCAGCCGACTGGAACTGTACCGTGCTGAGCATCTGCATCGTCGGGCCTGGCAGGAGCTCGCCCGCTACCAGAGCGCCGGCGACAGGCTGAACATCGAAGACGCGGAGTATCGCCTGGCGTTCGCCCAGCTGGCGGCCAGTCAGAACAACAGCCTGGCAGCAGAAGCGATACTGCCGCCGGCAGAACGGGACCTGCTCTACCCTGCACCCCCGCCAAGGTTCAGCCACGACAACCGCGCCTTACAGGTGGGCTACCGCCGGCAGAATCTCGGCAATTTCACCGTTGCCGGAAACGAGGTCGCCGGCCAGTTCAGCCATGACCGTTTTCGCTGGCTGTTTGCGGCGAATCGCTACCAGGCCAACGACAGCGGACGTCTGCGTCGACGCCCCCAAAGCGACGGTGAGGGCAGGCTGACGTTCGAAGCCAACAACACCAACCTCCGGCTCTGGCTCATGGCCGGGGCGCTGGACCGGTTCGAGAACACTAGCCCCACGGCGGGCGTGGAACTGGGCGGGGCGGTGACCGACCGGATAGCGCTCGACGCAGGCTATCATGTCAGCGAGCGCACGCCTGACAGTGCGGAAGCCTGGTGGCTGACCACCCGCGACCGGGGCTTTATCAACATCAGCTACCAGCCTTTCTCCCGCCTTGACCTGAGCGCCCGGGCAGAATGGATCGATATCAGCGAACTCAACGGCGAAACTCTGGGCAGCGGCAGCGGACTGAACCTCAACGCCACCTACACGGTATTCCGCAACGATCCGTCCTGGCTGGTCTCCGCCGGCTACCAGCAACAAAGCCTGTCACTCAGTGAGGCCCTGGCACCGGACACCCAGGCAGCGCTGGACGAGCCCTTGACTCCCGAGGGCTTGATTACACCGGATTACGAACGTATCGGCATCAGCGCCCGCTGGAGCCACGGAGCCCCCCATGCGCTGTATCGCAGCTCGCCGTCCCCGCGGTTGTTTGTGGGAATCGGCACCGGTTATGTACTGTCCACCTCAACACCGGATTTCAGCGTTGAAACCGGCCTGGGATGGCGGGTACTGGGCGATGACGAACTGGCTTTGTCCGGACGCTGGTCGTCTGAAAACCTGGATGGCAACGTCCGAACGGATGTGAATCTGACCTACACCCTGTATTTTGGTCATTAAAGGAGACCGCACATGATCAAGCGTCAATTAACACTTTGGCTTGCACTGGCCCTGTTGGCCGGCTGTTCCGTCATCCAGAGCCAGGATGGCGAGCCGGTGCCCGACGACAGCAAGCTCGCTGTGGTGCCGTTGAACAACCTGTCCCAGACCCCCCAGGCGGGCGACCAGGCCGCCAGCGTGCTGTCCGCCATTCTGCGCGCCAACGGCGCGGAACAGGTCCGGCTGTATCTGCCTGACGGCGAAAACCCGCTGGTATACGAAAGCCGGCAACGTCAACGGGAGGCCATCGAGGAAGCGACTCGGGACGGCGCGGACTTCATCCTCACCGGCACGGTTGATGAGTGGCGCTATAAGAGCGGGCTGGACGGCGAACCCGCTGTTGGCGTTACCCTGGAAGTACGCCGCGTGCAAGGCAACCAGCTTGTCTGGTCGGGCACATCGGCGCGCACCGGATGGGGCCGTGAAAGTCTGAGCGTGGCTGGCCACAAGGTGTTGCAGAAACTGGTAGACGCCATGCCTCTCGTTTCCGGGAGCAGGTAAGCCGACCCCATGAACCATTTGTTCGGGAAACAGAATCCGGCACTGACCACCGACGAGGCCGTGCCGCGCTGGATGAAATGGCTGGAAACGCTGGTGGTGACCGGCTTCCTGCTGGCGCTCGGTGCCTGGAATCGCCCCGACGACCCGTTCTACGTGACGGGTGATTTCCCCTGGTCGGTGCTGGCCCCGCTATTGGTGGGCCTGCGTTATGGCTTTTTCATGGCGCTGGTATCGGTACTGCTGATTATTGGCGGGCTTGGCATCCATCTTCGCCAGAGCGGCGGTCCGGCGTTTCCCTTCACCTGGGCCGTGGGCATGATGGCGGTCAGCCTGGTGGCCGGTGAGTTTCGCGATTACTGGGAACGCCGGCTGGAGAAACTCACTGCAAGCAATCGCTACCGGCAGGTGCGGCTCGAGGAGTTTACCCGCAACTTCTACCTTCTCAAGGTGTCCCATGATCGGCTGGAGCAGCAGCTGGCCGGCAGTTCCAGCAGTTTGCGCGAAGCGCTCCGGCGCCTGTACGCGGAAATTGCCCACACCGGCTCGGCCGGACTCAACAAAGAAAGTGCAGGACTGATGCTCCAGCTACTGGTGCGTTACGGCCAGCTTCAAATCGCGGCCATCTATCCGATCTCCGACAACCGGCTTGGCGACTCACCCATGGCCACCGTCGGTGCGTTTCGCCCCGTGCGTGACAATGACCCGCTGCTTGTGCACGCGCTGCAAGAACACACCCTGGTATCGGTGCAGACGGAATACCGCAAACACATGGAGGACCTGAACACCGATCTTCTGGCGGCTATCCCGCTGATCGATTCCGAGGACCGGGTTATCGCGATTTGCCTGATTGAAGCGATGCCGTTTTTCAACTTCCAGCCCAAATCATTGAGGCTGCTGGCTATTCTGGCTGGCCATATGGCAGATATGGTTCAGGAACAACAGGCGATACCCGCCGGCAACACCCAGGAATGGCGGCATTTTCACCTCCAGCTGGCCCGCGCCGGCAAAGATGCGGAAAGGTTCGGCCTGCCAGCCGCCCTCGTCGCGCTGGAGTTCCGGGATCCGCGGCAGGCCAGCACGATTGCCGAGCATATACGCAGAATCCGGCGCGGACTGGACGTGGTCGCGCAAACCGATGACCACCGGGTGCAGCATGTGATCATCCTTATGCCATTGACCGATGAACTGGGTCTCGCCGGCTACCTGCAGCGCCTGAATGACGAGCTGCGGGAAACCCTCGGGGAACAACAGCACCAGCAGCTCATTCCGCCCCGAAGTGTGTTGGTGAAAAGCCGGCAGGCCGCCAGTGACTGGCTCGACGCGGTGCTCCATAAGGATGCCGGACAATGAAAAGCACGGCTCTGGTGATCATCGCAGTGGCGCTGGAAATCGCGGGCATTGCGGGCCTGCTGGCCGGCTTCTCCGTGACAGCGACATTGGCGGGCTACCTGCTGGCCCACGCCCTCGCCTGCGTTGCGCTCAGCCTGGTGATGCTTCCGCTGCTGCCAACGCGATACCGGGGGCAACCCCTGCTGACAGGGCTGTTCCTGTTCTCGTTGCAATTTGCCATCCCGTTCCTCGGAAGCCTTGGGGTAATCGGCGGCATTCTGCTGGCACTGTATCTGCCCCGATCCATGCGGGAGGTACCCTGGCAGGAAATGGACATCCCCGAACTGCCGTTCCAGCCGGTGGATATGGATGCCCAGGTAATCTACAGCGAAGGCGGGCTTCGCCAGGTACTGCGGGAAGCCAATGACCCCAACAAGCGCCTGAAGGCGTTGCTGGCGACGCGGCAAATGGACGACCGCGCCGCCATCGATATCCTCCGGGAAGCCCTGCGGGATCCAACGGACGATGTCCGGTTGCTGGCCTACTCCATGCTGGAGCAAAAAGAGAAAACCCTCGCTGAGCGGGCCAGGAACCTGCAAGGTGCCCTTGAGACCGCCAATGACATGGACAGCATTCCGCTGCGACGGAGACTGGCCCAGGTATGGTGGGAAATGGCGTATCTCGGCCTGGCCCAGGGCAGCCTGCGCCAGTATTACCTGCACAATGCCCGCAAGCTGCTGACGGAACTGACGGCACGCCGCGCCCAGCACAATGACTGGCGCCTCCTGGGCCGTGTGGAGCTCGCTCTGGACAATCTTCAGGCGGCGGAGGGCGCCTTCTCGGCCGCGCTCAACGCCGGTGCGCCACCCGAAATTATCCTCCCTTATCAGGCCGAAGTGGCCTTTTTGCAACGGGACTACCAGCGGGTGCGATATTGCCTGGCCACCTGCCCCCGCAATAAGGTACATCCCGCGAACCGGCAACTGATGGAGGCGTGGTTATGACCCGTCGAGCGCGCCAACCAGAGAAACCACGGGCGGACATCGCCCTGCTACTGGAAGGAACCTACCCTTTCATTCGCGGCGGGGTATCGTCCTGGGTTCATCAGATCATCACCGGCCTGCCGGAGTATACTTTCGCCCTGGTGTTCCTCGGCGGTGATCGCGGGCATTACGGGAAACAGCAATACGAGCTGCCGGCGAACGTCACGCACCTGGAGTGTCACTATCTGATGGACACTCACACCGAAGCACGGCCACGGCCACGGCCACGACAGGGCAACCGGCAGGCGTTCCAGGCACAGAGAGAACTTCATGAGCAGTTCAAGTCCGGCACCCCGGTGCCGGCAAAGGTGCTGCAACAGGTCTTCGCAGACCTGGGACGTGACAACGGCATCAGCCGGGAAGACTTTCTGCACAGCAAGGAAAGCTGGAACATGATCGATGATAGCTACCGGCGTTTCTGTACCGAGCCCTCGTTCGTCGATTATTTCTGGACCATCCGCATTATGCATGCGCCCTTGTTCCAGCTCGCTGAAATTGCCCGGGAGCTACCCCCGGTGCGCATGCTGCATTCGATATCCACCGGCTACGCCGGGCTTCTGGGGGCAATTGCCAGCGAGCAGCGAGGGCTGCCTTACGCGCTCAGTGAACACGGCATTTACACCAAGGAACGGAAAATCGATCTGTCGCAAGCCCAGTGGATCAGCGACCCCTCAGACGAAGTCAGCGGTACATTGAGCGATCAGCTGGGTTACATACGACGCCTATGGATCCGTTTCTTCGAGGCCCTGGGTCGCCTGGCCTATCAGCAGGCCGACCCGATCATCTCCCTGTACCAGGGCAACCGGCAGCGGCAGTTGCAGGATGGTGCGGACGAAAGCCGCACCGATATTATTCCGAACGGCATTGAGCCGGGGCGTTTCAACGCCGCCCGTCTCGCGCGCCCCTATGCGACCCCCAAGGTGCTGGGCCTGGTCGGGCGGGTCGTCCCCATTAAGGACATCAAGACCTTCATTCGCGCCATGCGGTCCGTGTGTGAAGTCATTCCGGAAGCGGAAGGCTGGATCGTCGGTCCTGAAGACGAGGATGCCGAGTACGTCAAAGAGTGCAAGGAACTGGTCAGTAGCCTGGGGCTGGACGGCAAGGTGAAATTCCTGGGCTTCCAGAACATCAACGACATCCTGCCGCGGCTGGGGCTGATGGTGCTGACGTCCATCTCAGAAGCCTTGCCGCTGGTGATTCTCGAGGCTCACGCTGCCGGTCTGCCGTGCCTGGCCACCGATGTGGGCGCCTGTCGCGAGTTAATCGAAGGCAGCAGCGAAGACGACCGCGCGCTCGGCTCCAGTGGCGCCGTGGTACCGATTGCTGACCCGGAAGCCACGGCACGGGAAGCCGTGCGCCTGATCTCCGATCAGGAGTTGTGGCGCAAGGCACAGGCAGCGGGACTGGAGCGGGTAAAACGCTACTATACCCTGGGCAGCATGTTCGACGCCTACCGCAGCATCTACCAACGACACTTGCACCAGCCCGGCGAGGAGCAGCGCTGATGGCGGGTATCGGGTTTGAACTGCGGCGCATTCTGAAACGGGACAGCTTCCTTAACCTGCTGGAAGCTTACGGGCTGGCCGGCATCATCAGCTCCGGCCCCTGGGTCCTGTCGGTACTGGGGGTCATGCTGATCGGCATCATCAGTCTGTCACTGACGGTGGCCGGCAGTGAGGTGGTGCAGTTTCTGGTCTCGGTGACCTACCTGATGGCCATCTCCCTGACGTTGTCGGGGTTGTTCCAGCACGTCTTCACCCGTTGGGTGGCAGACCGGCTCTACAACAACCAGCACACCATCATTTTGCCCAACCTGATGGGGTTGATCTGGGTGTCCACGCTGATGTCGGTGACGCTCGGGATGATTGCCATGATCTGGCTGATGCCGGATACGTCGAAGATGTACCGGTTGCTGATGCTCGCCAACTTTGTGGTGCTGTGCAATCTGTGGCCCGTGACCATCTTCCTGTCCAGCATGAAGTCCTATCGGCGCATCGTGGTGGTGTTCACCCTGGGCTATGCGACGGCGGTGGTGGCCTCCATGGTGCTCGCCCGTTTCGGTCTCGAAGGGCTGCTGACCGGACTGCTACTTGGCCACAGCCTGCTGTTCTTCAGCTTTTTCTATACCATCATCCGGCAGTACCCGGGCGACAGCCTGATCCGTTTCGATTTCAGTGACCGGAAGCAGATCTTTCCAGCGCTGATTCTCACCGGCCTGCTGTTCAATGCTGCAGTCTGGGCCGACAAAGTGATTTTCTGGTTCCACCCGGATACCTCCCAGCCCATCGTTGGTCTGCTGCGGGCATCGGTGATCTATGATCTGCCGATTTTCCTGGCCTACCTGTCGATCATCCCCGGTATGGCGGTGTTTCTCGTGCGTATGGAAACCGACTTTGCCGAAGCCTACGACCACTTCTACAACGCGGTGCGGGAAGGGGACACCCTGGCACGCATCAATCAGTTCCGGGACCGGATGGTGATCGTGGCACGCAACGGCATCTACGAGATCTTCAAGGTGCAGGGTTTGACGGTGATTCTGCTGTTCTTCTGGGCCGAAGAAATCCTGACCGCGATCGGCATCTCCACGCTGTATCTGCCGCTGTTCTACATCGATCTGGTGGGCGTGAGTATCCAGCTGCTGTTACTGGCCATCCAGAACGTGCTGTTTTATCTCGATGCCCGCGGCATCAACGTCACCCTGTGCACGCTGTTCTTTGCCAGCAACATTGTGCTGACGCTGATCACCATTGAGATGGGGGCCTCGTTCTACGGATACGGCTTTGCCGGTGCCACTTTGATCTCTGCGCTGACCGGCCTGTGGCTGCTGTCACGCAAATTCGATCAGCTTGAGTACGAGACCTTCATGCTGCAGGGTCGCTAGCCGGGAGTGCTGCCACAGACGCCGTATCGTCTGTGGCGACATCACGAGCTAGGGCCGTTGGTGACCGCCATGGTCAGCCGTGAAATGCAGGTGGTCTTGCCCGCTTCGTTTTCCAGACGAATCTCCCACACCTGGGTGGCACTGCCGATGTGCAGCGCCGTGGCAGTGCCGTAAACCCAGCCCCCGGTGACTGGCCGGATGTGGTTGGCGTTGATGTCCAGACCCACGGCCACAGTGCTGGGATCTTTCAGGCAGCAATTCGCCGCCATGCTGCCCAGGGTTTCCGCCAGCAGTACCGAGGCGCCACCGTGGAGGATGCCGAACGGCTGAACCGTGCGCTCATCCACCGGCATGCGCCCCTTGACGAAGTCATCCCCCACTTCCAGATACTCGATGCCCATGTGGTGAACCGCCGTGTTCTGGCTGGCTTTCATCATCTGTTCAAGGTTCGGCGTTTGGGTCCAGATTGCCATTGCGCGTCAGTCTCCCGAGTGTGGTCTGTTGTTTGATCGGAACCACCAGTCTATCCAGTTAGGAAGCGAACGACTATTGGAAATTGGTCCGAGCTCAGTCCACTCTCACCAGCTCGTGTTTCTGCCAGCCCAGCCGGCCGGTCTCCACCACCTGGCGGCGGATGCCGGGCACCGGACGGATCATGAACAGGTCGCCATTGCGCCCGACCAGCGAGCGCGGCACACCGCAGGCCCGGGCGATACCGGCATGGGCCTCCATGTGCTCGGCTTCGCCATGCACCGGAATGGCCACGTTTGGCTGCACCCAGCGGTACATGGCTTCGAGCTCCTCCCGGGCCGGATGGCCGGAGGCGTGAATCGGCAGCTCTGCATCCTCGGCGGTAATCACCGTGACACCCATGGCCTTGAGGCGTTCAATCAGCCCCTCGATGGCGTCTTCATTGCCCGGGATGGCACGGGCACTGAAGATCACCGTATCGCCACTTTCCAGCTCGAAATCCCGCAGACTGCCATTGGCCAGACGCCTCAGCGCGGTGCGGGGCTCGCCCTGGCTACCGGTGGCCACCGCCAGCACCTCATGGCGCGGCAGGTAGCCCAGGTGGGCGGCATTAATAAGCTGATCAGCGGTGTCCCATACCCCGGCGGCCTTCGCGGCGCCGCTCATATTGAGTAACGAGCGCCCCAGCAAACCCATGTAGCGCCCGGTTTCCCGGGCAATCATCGCCAGCGTGTGCAGGCGGGCGATGTTGCTGCCGAAACAGGTGACCACCACACGGCCTTCGGCGCCCTGAACGGCCTTGAGTAACCCCTTGTGAAGGGCGGCTTCGGAGACCGAGTGGCCGGCCACGGTGGCGTTGGTGGAGTCACACACCATGGCCGCCACGCCTTCGTCGGCGAGGTCGGTGAAGGTTTTCGGGGAATAGCCGTGGCCCACCAGTGGCCGGTCGTCCAGCTTCCAGTCGCCGCTGTGAAAGATATTGCCCAGGGGGGTGCGGATCATCAGGGCATTGGGGTCGGGAATCGAGTGGGTCAGCGCCAGCCATTGCACATTGAAGGGGCCGATCTGCCGGTGCTCGCCGGTGTCGACCACGATGATCGGCACCCGGTGCAGCATGTCGAACTCCGCGAGCTTGCGGCGGAGAATCTCGGCGGTGAAGCGACTGGTGTAGATGGGGCACTGCAACAGCGGCCACAGATAGGGCACCGCACCAACGTGGTCTTCATGGGCGTGAGTTATGATCAGCCCCGCCAGCTGGTCACGACGGTCGGCGATGAATTCCGGGTCGGCCATCTGCACCGGCGGCTCGCCGGAGTGGTGAACCGTGCCACCGGCGGCGATACGCCCCGGTCGGGGAAAGGTCACGCCGCAATCCACCATCAGCCACTGGCCATCGTGACCGTACAAATTGAGGTTCATACCGATCTCGCCGGTGCCTCCGAGGGGCAGAAACCAGAGGTCGTTGTGGTCCGGAGTCACGTTTGCGCCTGTTTAAGAGAATTCAACGCTGCTTTTCCTGCCATGAAGGACGGGCACAGAATTCGTTGTAGTGGTGATTGCCCCCGAGTATAGCCCTTTCAAGATCTGACCGGGACCGGATTCCGTATTGCTGGTTGAAATTGCCTTCCCAGGCCACAAGGTCTTAGATTTAAGCAGTCAACGAAAGTACGAAGTCCCCTTCATCCATCAATCAATCACAAGGACAGCGTCTATGAAAGTTCTGATGGTTCTGACTTCCCACGATCAAATGGGCGATTCCGGCCACAAGACCGGGTTCTGGCTCGAAGAGTTCACCGCCCCCTACTACGTCTTCAAGGACGCCGGTGCAGAAATCACGCTGGCGTCGCCCAAGGGCGGCCAGCCACCGGTCGATCCCAACAGCGAGGCGGACGATGCGCTGACAGAAACCACCCGCCGTTTCAGCGAAGACGCCCACGCCAAAGAATCCTTGGCCAGCACCAAAAAACTGGCGGATGTGGATATGAACCAGTTCGACGCGATCTTCTACCCCGGTGGGCACGGGCCGATGTGGGATCTGGTGAACGACCAGAAAAGCATTGGACTGATCAAGACCGCCTACGACCAGGGCAAGGTGATCGGCGCAGTGTGCCATGCCCCGGCGGTGTTCAAGAACGTGGAAGTTAAGCCCGGCCAGAACATCGTGGGTGGTCGCCAGGTAACCGGCTTCAGCAACAGCGAAGAGGACGCGGTCGGGCTCTCCGGCATCGTACCGTTCCTGCTGGAGGACATGCTGAAGGCGAACACCGCCACCTACTCCAAAGGTGACGACTGGGCGCCTCACATTGTGGTCGACGGCAAACTGATCACCGGCCAGAACCCGGCGTCGTCCGAGGGTGCGGCCAAGGCGGTGGTGCAGGCACTGCAGGAGGACTGAACCACCAACGCGGCTACTCCCCGGCGTGACTGATCAGTACGCCGGGGGCTCCCACCTCCAGTTGTTCCCGCACCCGTGCTGGAATCGCTGTCTTCGCCATCTGCGAAGGCTGAATCAGCACGTAGGTGATGTCTGCCTCGGCCGCCCTCTGTTCGTCGCCGTGGCGGACGAACTCCAGATGCAGGGTAAACGACGTGTTGCCCAGCCGCCCGGCCCTGATCCGTGCCTCCAGCACATCATCAAAGCGCGCCGGCGCCCGGTAGTTCACCGTCAGGCTGACCACCTGTATGTCCAGATCCTGATCCAGCAGGTTCTGGTAATCCCCGAACAGCGTGCGGATGTACTCGTTCACGGAAATATCCACGAAGTCCGCGTAGCGGGCATTGAAGACCACACTCTGGGCATCGCATTCGCTATAGCGCACGCGGAACCGGAAGCGGAACGGCTGGTCAGTTTGTTCAGTCATGGTTGCTCAATCTGCCGATATGGATGAACCTGAAGCCTACCCCATCGGCCGATCAGTTTCTGCCTGTCCGGCCGTTCAACACCAGATAACAGCCGTAACCGATGACCACGCCCCAGAATGCCGAAGACAGCCCATACAGGGACATGCCCGAGGCGGTGACCACAAAGGTGATCAGTGATGCTTCCCGGTGGCTGGCGTCTTCCAATGCCGCGAACAGGTTGCCGGCAATCGCCCCCAGCAGTGCCAGCCCCGCCAATACCGCCACAAACGCCGCCGGCAGCGAGGTGAACAGGCTAACGATGGTGCCGGCAAACAGCCCGCCCACCAGATAGAACACGCCGTTGAACACGCCGGCCACGTAACGGCGCGACGGGTCCTCATGGGCGTCCTTGCCGGTGCAGATGGCCGCCGTGATCGCCGCCACCACCGTGGTGATACCGCCGAAAAACGCCATCGGCAACGACACCAGGCTGGTCACGCCGATAATCGGCTTGGCCCTGACCCGGTACCCCGCGCCCTGAAGGATAGCCATCCCCGGCAGGAACTGCCCGGTGAGGCTTACCAGTACCAGCGGAATCGCCAGGCTCAGGGTCGACCCCAGGGTCCATTCCGGCTCGATGAATTGCGGCACCGCGATGCTCCAGCGCACGCCAGACAGCGACGCGCCCTCAAGGAACACCGCCAGCACCACGCCGGCTATCAACAACAGCACCAGCGTGTATTTGGGAAACAGACGGCGGAACACCACATAGGACACCAGCATGCCAATGGCCAGGGCCGGCGTGGTTTCGATGGCGGCGAATGCACCGACTCCGAACTGGAACAGGATGCCCGCCATCATGCCGGCGGCAATGCCTTTGGGAATGGCACGCACAAAGGCGTCGAACGTACCCGACACGCCGATGAAAAAGATGATGATTGCGGCGGAGATGTAGGCGCCTATAGCCTCATTCAGCGACAGATCAGGAAACAGCGCCACCAGCAATGCCGTGCCCGGCGCTGACCAGGCGGTGACCACCGGTGCTTTCAACCAGATCGACAGGATGATGCCGGATAGTGCCGCGCCCATGGAGATCGCCCATACCCAGGAGGTCATCATCTCCGTGGAAATACCGGCGCTGGCTCCAGCCTGGAAAAAAATGGCCAACGGGCCCGAATAGGACACCAGAACCGCCAGGAAACCGGCCACAATCGCCGGCAGGGAAAGGTCTTGTAGAAATTTCGACATAAGCGTGAATCCGTTATTGATTTTATGGTCCGGCTTTACGAAAAAGAGCCCCGGGCGCTGTCGCGCCGGGGCTAGAAGGGGTCAGACTGACAGTCTACCCGTGGGTCGCATCAACGCTCCAAAATCTCATTGGCCACTGGGGGCCATACCAACATTCTCTAGCGCCGGCTCCTGTACCGGGTCCAGCCAACGGCGGCCCACCAGCGCAATGGCAACCGTGGCAATGGCCCCCGGCACCGCCAGCGCCAGGAAATTCATCTGGTGCGGCAGCGCCATGGCCAGCAGCGCACCCCCCAGCAACGGCCCGACGATGGCGCCGTTGCGGCCAATGCCGGAGGCCCAGCCCAGCCCGGTGGAGCGGATGCTGGTGGGGTAGTATTGAGCCACGTAGGCGTATAGCAGGATCTGGGACCCAATGGTGGTGGCGCCGGCAATACCCACCAGCGTGTACAGCACCCACATGGGGTTTTCATAACCCAACAGCACCAGCGAACCGGAGCCCAGGATAAAAAACGACACCAGCACCGAGCGCAGCGACAGCCGGTCCGCCAGCCAGCCGCCACCGACCGCTCCAACGATTGCACCAATATTCAGCACCATCAGGAACATCAGGCTGGAACTCAGGGCGTAACCGGCGTTGGACATCAGCTTCGGCAACCAGGAGCCCAGGGCGTAAACCATCAGCAGGCAACAGAAGAACGCGATCCAGAACATCACCGTGCTCATGGCGCGGCCGTCGCGGAACAGCTCCAGCACCGGAGCCTTGCTGTCGGTGGTTGGTGGCACCTGCAGCACATCCTGTTCATTGATGTGTTTGAACGGCGCCACCTGGACCAGAATATCGCGGGCCTCGCCCTCCCGCTTCCGGGCCATCAGGAAGGCCACCGATTCGGGCAGGAATTTCAGCATGAACGGCAGCATCAGCATCGGCACCACCGCCAGATAGAACATGATTTCCCAGCCGAAGTTGGGCACGATCCAGATCCCCAGCCCGGCGGACATCATGCCGCCCACGGCGTAGCCGCTGAACATCAGCGCCACCAGGGTACTGCGCTTACGGGCCGGTGAATATTCGCTCATCAGCGACACCACGTTGGGCATCACACCGCCAATGCCTAGACCGGCAATAAAGCGCAGGATGCCGAACTGCCAGGGGGTGGTGGCGAAGCCGTTGATCACCGTGGTGACACTGAAGAGCACCACGCAGCCAATAATCACCTTTTTCCGGCCCACCCGGTCCGACAGCATGCCAAAGCCCATGGCCCCGAACATCATCCCGAATAGCGCACTGCTGCCCAGAAGGCCAGCCACGTAGGGGCTCAGCTGCCACTGATCCATCAGGATCGGCAGTACCACGCCGTAGATCACCAGATCGTAGCCATCGAAGATGATGATCAGAGTGCACCAAAAGAGCACCTTCCAGTGAAACTTGTTGAATGCGGCGTTATCGATAACGTCGTTTACGTCGATGTTTCTCATAATCTCTCACTTCCGCGTTTGTTGTTGTGCGGAGTTGATGGGATTGATTAACCGAGATCGCCGCCTGCCACGGGCAGGACAGTGCCGGTCATGTAAGAAGACGCATCCGATGCGAGGAACAGGATCGGTTCGGCCTGTTCATCGAGAGTTCCGTATCGGTTCATGAAGCTGTTTTCCGTGGTCTGGTCGATCAGCGTCTGATACCAGGCCTTTTCCTGCTCGCTCTGCTCGGTGGCATTGCGGGGAGTCAGGCGCGGCGGCGCTTCGGTGCCACCGGGCGCTGCGGCATTCACGCGGATATTGTGGGGCGCGTACTCATAGGCCATGTTCACGGTCATAGCATTCACGCCGCCCTTGGCCGCGCCGTAGGGCACGCGCATCAGGCCCCGGGTCGCCACCGACGACACGTTCACGATCACCCCGCCCTTCTGCTCCAGCATGTAGGGCAGCACGGCGCGACAACACCACAGGGTGGTAAACAGCGAGCGCTGGATTTCCTTTTCGATCTGCTCCGGCGTGTAGTGCTCGAACGGCTGCGCCCAGATCGTGCCACCCACGTTGTTGATCAGGATGTCGATACGGCCGAACTGCTTTTGCGCCTCGGCCATAATCATCTCGGCACCGGCCCAGGTTTCCAGGTTGGCCTGAACCGCAGCAGCGTCTGCACCCTGGTCGCGCAGTTCCGCGGCAACACCCTGCACGTAATCCGCGATATCCACCAGCAGCAGCCGCGCGCCTTCGGCGGCCGCCAGTTCGGCGACACGCTTGCCAATGCCCTGGGCGGCGCCGGTGATCACCATCACCTTGTCGGTGAAACGGGCTTTCATGCCACCTTCTCCTTCGCCGCCGGCACGCTCGGGGTGAACTTCTCATAGTGGAACGAATTCGGCTCGATGCCCTTCTCGCGGAAGAAGCCCAGTACGGAATCCACCATCGGCGGCGGCCCACACAGGTAGACATCCACATCGCCCTCATTCAGGGGCGCTTCGTCCATGTGCTGGGTAACATAGCCCTTGCGCGGATGGTCGCTCTCCTCACCGGACACGACGGTGACATAGCTGAAGTTATCCAGCGCCTCGGCAAAACGATCCAGGATGTCCAGGCACACCAGGTCGTCGTCGTTGCTGACGCCGTACACCAGATGGGTCGGCAGGTCACAACCGTTGGCCTTCATGTGTTCCAGCTTTGCCAGCATTGGCGCCAGACCGGTGCCACCGGCCAGCATCAGTACCGGACGCTCGATCGGGCGCAGGTAGAAGCTGCCCATGGGGCCAGTCAGGGTGACCCTGTCGCCGGTGCGGGCCTTACCCACCAGCCAGGAACTCATCAGCCCGCCCGGCACGTTGCGGATCAGGAAGCTGAGGTCGCGGCTACCGGGCCTGGAACTGAACGAGTAGGCGCGGGACTGGTCGGTGCCCGGCACCTGAATGTTCACGTACTGGCCCGGCAGAAAGCCGATATCGGCGTCCGCGGTGATCTTCAGCTCGATCGACGTGGGCGAAATCAGGTTGACCTCGGCCACGGTGCCGGTGACTTCGGCACTGCCGGTCTTACACAGGGTGGAAGCGACCGGCACTTCCACCACGCAATCGCTGGAGGGCACCATCTGGCAGGTCAGCACCATGCCCTGTTCCGCTTCCTCGTCAGACAGCGCTTCGTCAATGTATTCCTCCCCCATGTCGAACTCGCCCTGGTGGCAGGCACCCTTGCAGGTGCCGCACACGCCATCGGAGCAGTCCATGGGCAGATTGATCTGCGCACGGTAGGCGGCGTCGAGTACCGTTTCGCCTTCGTTGCAGGACACGAAACGGGTAACCCCGTCTTCGAAGTTCAGCGCGATGTTGTAACTCATGATGATGCTCTCCCCATCAATTACAGGTGGTAAACGTCCAACACCTGATTGATGCAATCGTTGTTCAGAACCAGCTTCTTCTCGCGGATCAGCGGCTCCCCGCCGCTGATGTCCAGGGTGTAGAACGAGGTTCCGAAGAATTCGGCCGTTTGCTTGTAGCGGTAAGCCTTGGTCAGCCAGTTGAACCGCAGTTTCACTTCGTTTTCATCCTGGGACAGGATCTCCAGGTTGCTGGTGAAGTGGGTGGTGCGCGGCTCCGGCATGGAACTGGCGCCGGAACGCTCGGTCTTGATGCGGTAGACGCGATCTTCCAGGCCGTCCTTGTTGGGGTAATAGATCAGCGAGATCTCGCTTTGCGGATCTTCGGTCAGCTCATCGTCGTCGTCCCACGCCGGCATCCAGTAGGTGACGTCCTCGTGGTAGCAGGCCAGCCAGTTGTCCCACTCGCGGTCGTCCAGAAAACGGGCCTCGCGGATGATGAATTGCTCGATGTCGTGATAGCTCAGGCTCATGCCGACGCCTCCTCTGAAGTCACTGGAATGAAACGGGCACGCTCGGCCTCGATGGCGCGGGTCATTTCCACCTGCCAATGCTTGTGGTGATTCACGTACAGGCCTTCGTCGTCGGGCCGCGCGCCACTCATGGTGGGCTTCATGTCGATCTGGCTGGCGTGCTCATCCGGGCCATCAATCCAGTGCACCGCGCCGCGGCTCATGTCGTTCCAGCGCATGTCCCGGGCTTCGTAGCCGTTCTGGCAGGCACGGAACTCTTCCAGGTCGTCCGGGGTACCCATGCCGGTCACGTTGAAGAAATCCTCGTACTGACGGATACGCTTGGTGCGCAGTTCCGCCGGTTCGTTCTTGGGCCCGAAGGCGTAGATGGTCACTTCGGTCTTGTTGACGTCGATGGGCCGGGTTACCCGGATCTGAGTGGAGAACTGGTCCATCAGGTACACGTTCGGGTACAGGCACAGGTTCTTGGTGGTGCGCACGATGGAGTCAGCCCGCGCCTCGCCGTAGGTCTTTTCCAGGCGCTCCAGCTGACTGAAGATCGGCCGCACTTCCGGGTTCAGCAGGCGGGTCCACAGCATCATGTGGCCGTTCTCGAAGGAGTAGAAACCGCCTTCGGCCGACCAGCTCTTGGCGTCGACCGCCTCGGTGCCACCCTTGTCGTAGTTACGCTGGCCCATGGTGGACAGGTAGTTCCAGTGCACGGTGCCGACGTGGTAGCCGTCCGCGCCGTTCTCGGCGGTCAGCTTCCAGTTGCCTTCGTAGGTGTAGGTCGAGCTGCCCCGCAGGATTTCCAGCCCGTCCTCGGACTGATCCACGATGTTGTCGATGATCTTGGTGGTTTCACCCAAATGCTCCTCGAGAGGAACCACATCGGCGTTGAGGCTGCCAAACAGGAAACCACGGTAGTTACCAAACTTCGGCATCTGCTTCAGGTCGTGGGAGCCGTCGGTGTTGAACTGCTCCGGGTAACCACCCTTCTTCTGGTCTTTCGCCTTCAGCAGCTGGCCGTCGTTACGGAACGTCCAGCCGTGGAACGGGCAGGTGAAGGAAGTCTTGTTGCCCCGCTTCTTGCGACACAGGGTGGCGCCACGGTGGGAGCAGGTGTTGAGGATGGCTTTCAGTTCGCCATCCTTGGTGCGGGTAATGATCACCGGCTGGCGACCCACGGTCACCGTGAAGTAATCGCCCGGCTCCGGAATCTGGCTTTCATGGGCCAGGTACACCCAGTTGCCTTCGAAAATGTACTTCATTTCCAGATCGAACAGTTCGCGATCCGTAAAAATGCTCCGGTCACACTGGAAACGACCGGTTTCCGGGTCATCGACCACCGCGTTGCGGACCTTGTCGGCGAGTTTTTCGAGTTTGCTGGTCATGTCGTTCACTCCGTCTTGTTCTTGGGTGGCGCTTACGCAGCGTCGGTTTCCAGGGCGCGGCGGCGGGCGTGGCGCTCCTGAAGCTCAGGCTTGTCGGTGGCTACCAGGGCCACATTGAACTCGACCTCGGTGATCGGGCCGGTAACGCCGTGCCGGGCGCCGTCCTCGGATTGCGTCACTTGCTTCGCTTCCACCACCAGCTCTTCACGGGTGGCAAAGGCGAAGTCGCTGTAGGTGTACTCGTCGCCAGCGATGTTTATCTGGGTAGTGAGGTGTTTGTAGCCCGGCTTGGACACAAAGTAATGAATGTGCGCCGGACGCTGACCGTGGCGGCCCAGGTGGTTCAGCAACTGCTGGGTGGAGCCTTCAGGCGGGCAGCCGTAACCGGACGGCATGATGCTCTGGGCGGCGTAGCGGCCCTCGGCATCGGTCTTGATGCGGCGGCGCAGGTTGTACTCGCTCTGGGACTGGTCGAAGTAGGAGTAGGCGCCCTTGGTGTCGGCGTGCCAGATGTCCACAACGGCGTTGGCCAGCGGCGCGCCGTTCTCATCGGTGATCCGGCCCTTGATCAGAATCACCTCGGCCTCCTTGTCGGAGCCGTCGTCCATGCGGGCAAAGCCCTCGGCGATGGGAGCACCAGCCACGTAAAGCGGGCCTTCGATGGTGCGAGGCGTACCGCCAGTCAGACCAGCCTGCTCGTCTTCGGCGTCCTGGCGGATATCCAGGTAACGGTCCATGCCCAGGCCCGGCGCCAGCAGGGCGGCTTCACCGTTGGCACCCAGTTCGCCGACGTAGTAAACGGCGCTCCAGAACTCCTCCGGCGTGACATCAAAGTCTTCCACGAGCTGGAAAATGTCGTGCATCACGCGGTGAACAATCTTCTTTACCCGCTCATTTCCGCCTTGCTGATCAAAGCCGGCGACTTTTTCCAGCAGCTCTTTCACCTCGGCAGTTTGCATGGTCTTAATGGTCATTGTCGGTCTCCTCGGTCTCTTGTTGTTGTTGCTCAAGACATCCCATCAATTGGCAACATCATCTTTGCCGCCCCCGGTTCAGTGGCGGGGCCGGTCTCGGGTTAACGGGTCCTGCTCAGCGATCGTCCTCATGAATGGAGGACGGGTGGCGGCACAGGGGCGCAACGGTGATGTCCATATAGGGGAACAGCGGAAGGTTGCTGATCAGGTCCTGCAGTTCGGCGTTGTCCTCAACGTCGAAAATGCTGACGTTCGCGTAGCTGCCTGCCACGCGCCACAGATGGCGCCATTTGCCCTGCTGCTGCAGGTCCTGGGCGTAGGCCTTTTCCCGCGCCTTGATGTCCGCGGCAACGTCGGCGGGCATGTCGTGGGGGATGTTCACCTTCATCTCGACTTTGAACAGCATGTGCTTTCCTCCGGTTACTGATCTTTGCGGTACTCTGGCTGCGGCGCGCTATGGCTTGCGCCGGTAATAGGCCAGCTTGTCTTCATCCAGCGCGATCCCCAGGCCCGGGCCCTTCGGCAAATCAACGCCGTTGTTATGGAACCGCAGCGGCGTCGCCACGATGTCGTCTTTCATCAACAGCGGGCCGAACATTTCCGTGCCCCAGTGCAGGGTTTCCAGGGTGGACCAGGCGTGCAGGGACGCGGCGGTGCCGATGGTGCCCTCCAACAGCGTGCCCCCATACAGGCCGATGCCTGCGGCATGAGCCACGGTGGCCTGCTCCAGGGCGCGGGCCGGGCCACCGGCCTTGGCAATCTTCATCGCCACGGCACCGGCAAATCCGGCGGCCGCCAGGGCAAACATGTCCTTGGCGTCGGCCACGGCCTCGTCGGCCAGTATCGGGATGTTGAACTTCTCGGACAGCCGCACCAGCGCGCCAAGGTCCTTCATGGGGGTAGGCTGCTCCACCAGATCGATGCCCGCCGCCTGCAATTCGGCCATACCTTTGGTCGCGGTGGTTTCATCCCAGGCCTGGTTCACATCCACCCGCACACTGGCCCGGTCACCCACCGCTTCCTTAATAGCCGCAACGTGGCGTACGTCGTCCATCACCGCGCGGGCGCCGATCTTCAGCTTGAAGTCACAGTGACGCTTCTGCGCGATCAGGCTATGGGCCTCATCAATGTCTTTGGCGGTATCGCCGCTGGCCAGGGTCCAGAGCACCGGCAGGTGCTGATGCAATGCGCCGCCCAGAAGCTCTGACACCGGGCGGTTCAGGCGCTTGCCCTGCAGGTCCAGCAGTGCGGTTTCGATCGCAGACTTGGCCAGGTTGTTTCCGCGGGTCGCACGGTTTAGCCTTACCCTGAGGGTATTGATAGCGTCAGCAGGCTGATCGATCAGCAGTGGCCTGAAATAGGTGTCAATGGTAAGTTTCACGCTTTCGGGGCTTTCCGGGCCGTAGGCGAGACCGCCGATGGTGGTCGCTTCGCCCAGGCCTTCAAGTCCATCAGAGTCCTTCATTCGCACAATCACCATGGTCTGAACCCCCATGGTTGTCATGGACAGCTTGTGCGGCCGAATGGTCGGAATGTCGACCAGGATGGCTTCGATGGCTTGAATGGTGGCGGACATGTACGCTCCGAATCGCAGGTTGAAAAGGCTGTGATTCGAACAGTACGAAGTTTCACGGGTATGAACCAATATTGATTAGGTACTAACCGATACCCTGGAGGTATGGATGGAGCTGCGACACTTGCGCTACTTCGTGGCGGTGGCCGAGGAACTGAACCTCACCCGGGCGGCGGAAAAACTATTCATCGCCCAGCCACCGCTGACCCGGGCCATCAAACAGCTGGAAGAAGAAATGGGGGTGGAGCTGTTCATCCGCAAACCCCGGGGCCTGGTACTGACCACCGGCGGCGAGTACTTTCTGGAACAGGCACGGCAGATACTCGACAAGGTCGCAGCCACGGTGAACGATACCCGCCGCATTGCCCAGCACCGCAAGACGGTGTTCTCCATTGGCTTCGTGCCCTCGGTGTTCTACGGCCAGCTGCCGCTGATGGTGCGGCGCCTGCGGCGCAACAAGAACCTTGAGATCATCCTGCACGAACTGAAAACCCGGGAGCAGGTCGATGCTCTGAAAGCCGGCAAGATCGATATCGGCTTTGGTCGGGTACGGATCGATGACCCCGACGTGGAGCAGGAACTGCTGTTCGATGAGCCGATGATCGCCGCCGTCCCCGCCGGCCACCCGCTGACCCGCCATCCGCCGTCAATGAAAGAACTGGCGGAGTGGCCAATGATCACCTTCCCGACCGGGCCGGGCCCCAATTTCGCCGACCTGACCCAGGGCCTGTTCCATCGCCGCGGCCTGCGCATCAACGTGATGCAGCAGGTCAACGACGTGCAGACCGCGCTGTCGCTGGTTGCTTCCGACATGGGGTTTACCCTGGTACCCGACCAGGTTCGCAAACTTCAGCGCGAAGGGGTGGACTACATGCCCCTGGAGGACGACAACATTACCGTGCCGGTGATTGCCTCGCGGCGGAAGGGCGAGAACCCCAATGCGGTGATGCGCCTGGCCAAGACCATTCTGGATGAACTGGTGGAGAACCGGTTGACGGGGCGGTATCCGTGAGAGGTTTGTCGGATTACGAGCCTAGCGGCTCTAATCCGACCTACGGGGGAACATGCAACCTGTAGGTCGGATTAGCGAAGCGTAATCCGACACCGAGGGCTCAGTGCGTAGTCCGCCGCACCGCCTCGGCCGCCTGCTGCAACCTTGGCAAATACACCCCCAGCAACGTATCCATATCCACCCGCGCCGCATTGGTGCTGATATTGATCGCTCCGAGCAGTTCGCCATTGCCGGCAAACACCGGCACCGCCACGGAGCGAAGCCCGGAATCCAGCTCCTGGTCGACGATTGAGTAGCCCTGCTTGCGGACCTTGATGATGTCCTTTTTCAGCGCATCGGCGCTGTGGATGGAGAAAGCGGTAAACGCCTCCAACTTCACCCGGGCCAGAAACGCGTCCAGTTCCGGCTCCGGCAACTGCGCCAGCAATACCCGGCCCATGGAGGTATAGGCTGCCGGCAGGCGGGTACCCACCGAGAGGGTAATGGCCATCAACCGGTGCCGTGCCGATGAGCGCACCACATAGACCACGTCGTCCCCGTCCAGCACCGCCAGCGACGACGACTCGCCCAGTTCGGCGGTGATGTCCTCCAGATACTGCTGGATCACCGCGCGGTACTGGTTCGAGGCCTGGTAGGCATAACCCAGCTGCAACACCCGCGGCGTCAGTTCGAACTGGCGGCCGTTGCGCTTGATGAACCCCAGGGCGTGCAAGGTGAGCAGAAACCGTCGAGCCTTGGCCCGATCCATCTCGGTGCGTGCCGCCACCTCGCTGAGGGTCATGCGGGGGTGCTCGGCATCAAACACCTGCAGCACCTCCAGCCCGGAAGCCAGCGCGCCCACATAGTCCCGGTCGCCGGGCTTGAGAATCTGATCGTCCATTCCTGCTCCTTCTTCGCCTCATGACAGCCATTGCGCATGGTAGCAGCTCGTTCGCTATCCGAACATCCGTGCACTTTTTGGCAATTGGTGAAAATTTGTACTTGACGACCACAAAACCATCGCGTCATTATGTTCGCATATTAAACTTATGTTCGCATATCGAACTTATTGACAATCACTGCAATGGAGATACCGTGATGGCTGAATTTCTCTCCCTCCAGGAGGCCGTGAGCCGCCACATCAGCAACGGCGACACCGTTTGTATGGAAGGCTTCACCCACCTGATTCCGTTCGCCGCCGGCCATGAAATCATTCGCCAGGAAAAACGTGACCTGACGTTGATCCGCATGACGCCCGACCTGGTGTACGACCAGATGATCGGCGCTGGCTGCGCGAAGAAACTGATCTTCTCCTGGGGCGGCAATCCGGGCGTGGGCTCCCTGCATCGTCTGCGGGATGCCGTTGAGAAGGGCTGGCCGAACAAACTGGAGATCCTCGAGCACAGCCACGCTGCCATGGCCTGCGCCTATGAAGCCGGCGCCGCCGGACTGCCGTTCGCGGTACTGCGCGGCTATGTGGGAAGCGACCTGCCCAAAGTGAACGACCAGATCAAATTCATCGAGTGCCCGTTCACCGGTGAGCGCCTGGCCGCGGTGCCGTCGGTGCGCCCGGATGTGGTGGTGATCCACGCCCAGCGGGCCGATCGCAAGGGCAACGTGTTGATTGAGGGCATCGTGGGTATCCAGAAGGAAGTGGTGCTGGCCGCCAAACGCAGCATCGTCACCGTTGAGGAAATCGTCGATGACCTGGACGCCGGCGTAAACGCCTGCGTGCTGCCGTCCTGGGCGGTCACCGCCATCGCCGAAGCGCCGAAAGGCGCCAGCCCGTCCTACGCACTGGGCTATTACGAGCGCGACAACGCCTTCTACAAAGAGTGGGACGGCATTGCCCGGGACCGGGAAACCTTCCAGACCTGGCTGAAAGACAACGTGTTTGAAAAAGGAGCTGCGTGATGAGCCTTGAATTTACCTCTTCGGAAATGATGAGCGTCACTGCCGCCCGCGCACTGACCAGCGACATGACCTGCTTTGTCGGCATCGGGCTGCCCAGTGAGGCCGCCAACCTGGCGCGCCTGACCCACGCCCCGGATGTCACCCTGATCTACGAATCCGGCACCCTGCAGACCAAGCCGGATGTGCTGCCGCTGTCCATCGGTGACGGCGAGCTGTGCGAATCCGCCCTCACCACCGTGTCGGTGCCGGAAATGTTCCGTTACTGGCTGCAGGGTGGCCACATCAGCGTTGGCTTCCTGGGCACCGCCCAGATCGATCGTTACGCCAACCTGAACACCACGCTGATTGGCGATTATCGTGAACCGAAAGTGCGCCTGCCCGGCGGTGGCGGCGCACCGGAAATTGCCACCAACGCGAAGGAAGTGTTCATTACCGTGAAACACTCCAAGCGGACTTTCGTGAAGGACGTGGACTTCGTGACCACCGTCGGCTTCGGCCGTGACGGCAAAGCCCGGGACAACGTTCCCAACATCGGTCGCGGCCCCACGGTGGTGATCACCGACCTGTGCATCCTGAAGCCGGACCCGGACACCAAAGAGCTGGTGGTGACCTCGCTGCACCCGAACGTGACCCGCGACGACGTGATCGAAGCCACCGGCTGGGAGATCCGTTTTGCGGATCAACTGGACACCACCCCGGAGCCGACCGCCCACGAGCTGGAAATCCTTCGTGACCTGAAAGCGCGCACCAACGCCCATCATGCCGGCCAACAGTGAGGTTCACCATGACTGACGTTTATCTCTGCCACCCCCGCCGCTCGGCCATTGGCCGCTTCGGCGGTACCCTGGCCGGCGTGCGCCCGGACGACCTGGCCGCTCATATATTCAAAGCGGTACTGGAACAGGCGCCGGGCCTCGACCCCGCCGCCATCGACGAAGTGATGATGGGTTCCGCCAACCAGGCCGGCGAAGACAACCGCAACATTGCGCGGATGTCTGCCCTGCTGGCCGGTCTGCCCACCTCGGTGCCCGGCACCACCCTCAACCGCCTGTGCGGTTCCGGCATGGATGCGGTGGGCACGGCGTTCCGCGCCATTCGTGCCGGCGAGATGGATCTGGTGCTGGCCGGCGGCGTGGAATCCATGTCCCGCGCGCCCTACGTGATGGGCAAGGCGGACTCCGCGTTCTCCCGCGGCCAGAAGATCGAAGACACCACCATCGGCTGGCGCTTTGTGAATCCGCTGATGAAAAAACAATACGGCATCGATTCCATGCCGGAAACCGCGGAGAACGTGGCCGAGCAGTACAAGGTGTCGCGGGAGGATCAGGACCTGTTTGCCTTCCGCTCTCAGGAGAAAACCGCCCGGGCGCAACAGGCGGGTATCTTTGCCGAGGAAATCGTGCCGGTGTCCATTCCGCGGCGCAAGCAGGAGCCGCTGATCTTCGACACCGACGAGCATCCCCGTGAAAGCACCCTGGAGAAACTCGCCGCCCTGCCCACACCATTCCGCGAAAATGGCAGCGTTACTGCCGGCAACGCATCCGGCGTCAACGACGGCGCCGCCGCGATGCTGGTGGCCAGTGAGAACGCGGTAAAAGCCCACGGCCTCAAGCCGATGGCTCGCATTCTGGGCATGGCCACCGCCGGCGTGGAACCGCGCATCATGGGCATCGGCCCGGTGCCCGCCGTTCGCAAACTGCTGGAGAAGCAGGCCATCAGCATGGATGATATCGACGTTATCGAGCTGAACGAGGCCTTCGCCGCCCAGGGGTTGGCGGTCTTGCGGGAACTGGGCGTTGCCGACGACGACACGCGGGTGAACCCCAACGGCGGCGCCATTGCCCTCGGCCACCCACTGGGCATGTCGGGCGCCCGCCTGCTGATGACCGCCGCCTACCAACTGCAGCGCACTGGCGGTCGCTACGCCCTGTGCACCATGTGCGTGGGCGTCGGCCAGGGTATTGCTACACTCATCGAACGGGTCTGAGGCAAGGAGACATCATGGCGTTTCTGAAACACAACGGTCGCACCATCTGCTATCGCCTGCTCGGTGATAAAGACAAACCGCTGCTGGTACTCGCCCACCCGCTGGGCATGACCCAGGGGGTATGGGACGACCTGCTGCCGGCCCTGCTGGACCGCGTCCGGGTACTGACCTGGGACCTGCCGGGGCATGGCGCCAGCGCCGCCTGGCCGGAAGAATCCGACCACATCACGCCGGAAGACCTGGCGCAGGAAGCCCTGACACTGGCGGCAACCGCCGGTGCCGAACGCTTTCACTTTGTCGGCACTTCCATTGGGGGCGTGATCGGTCAGCAACTGGTCAGCCAGCATGAAGACAAGGTGCTGTCGGCCACCCTCACCAACACCGGTGCGGTGATTGGTACCGCCGATGCCTGGAACACCCGCTCGGCCAGTGTGCTGGAACTTGGCCTGGCCACCATGGCCGTGGATATCGTGCCGCGCTGGTTTGGCCCGGTGGCCTGCCAGCAGCAGCCAGCGCTGATTGAAGGCTGGCGTGTGATCATGGCGCGCGGTGACGACCGCAGCTACGCGCTGCTGTGTGAAATGCTGGGGAGAGCGGATTTCCGCGAGCAGCTCGGTGCGCACCGGGTGCCGCTGCAGCTGATTGCCGGCGCGGACGACGTGGCCACGCCGCCGGAAGCGCTACAGGCGCTGTCTCAATGCAGCGGCGCACCCGCGCTGGTGATTCTGGAACAGGTCGGTCACGTGCCCTCGGTGGAATGCCCCCCAAGGCTGGCCGAGCTGCTACTCGACAACCTGAGCTGACCCCCTACTGTGTTCCGGGGCCGGTTCGCGGCCGGCCCCGATCTCGTTACCGCCGGCGTTTCAGAATACGGATACACCTCTGCACTGAGCGGATAGGCTCGCCCCCCAGAACCCCTTAGCGTTTCCGCACGATGCGAACCCTTGCCCTGCGGAAACAGAACCATGGATAACACCCTCACTTTCGAACAAACGTCCGAGCCCGGCTCGTCCAAAACTCCGGTTTACGCAACACTGGTGCCGGCCATGACCGGCGCCACACTCCTGCTGATCATGGCGGACGGCATTATCCCGGCCCTGGTTGCGACGGCCGCCCTCGCCCTGAACGCCACCGCCCTCACCCTGTGTGCGCGCCTGCGGCCGCGCGTGGTGACCATCCGCGAGCAGGCGCCGGCCTCCGAGCCTGAACCCGAAGCGGTGCAGGAGCCCGAACCGCCGGCGCCGGCACCGCCATCCCCCGATCCCGAGCTGCTTGGCCACCTGGATGAGCTGCGCAGCAACGTCGATGTCATTCTTGAGGAGATGGCGGAAGCCGGCAAGCTGGCCAAAGCGTCCGGGGCCAAGGTCACCCAGAGCGCCAGTTGCATCTCCGGGTCTGAAGCGTCCATCCGCGAACTGGCCGACTTCATGGCCCGGATTGATGAGGTGTTCAGCGAGCTGGGCAAACAGTCCGCCGAAATCGGCAGCATCGTGGGCAACATTCAGGACATCGCCAAACAGACCAACCTGCTGGCGCTGAATGCCTCCATTGAAGCCGCCCGCGCCGGGGAACACGGCCGCGGATTTGCGGTGGTGGCCGACGAGGTGCGCCACCTGGCGGTACGCGCCAACGCCTCCAGCGAAGGCATTGGCACCATTGCCGACAGCCTCAATGCCACCTCTGTTGAGGCGAGCAACGGCATGGAGAAGATCCGCGCATCCTGCGACCAGTGCCTGAACCAGTCCGGGGACGCCCTGCAGGCCATGAAGGACATCCAGGCCGGAGCCGTGGCCCGCATGGAAGTGGTGCAGGGCATCACCGACCGCTTGCAGGTCCAGCGCGCGCTCACCCAACAACTGTACGGCGATCTCAGTGCGCACTCGAACCACGCACTCTCAAACCACTGAGAAAACCGGGCGGCAGCCATCCTCTGCAACCACCGGACACCCCTGTGCAGAAAATGGATATTGCTGCCGCGCTATCACGCCTCTAATGACAGAACCCACAACAACAATCTGAGGTGTTGAAATGAGCAGGATCACTACGCTTGCCAGTGCTGTACTGGCAACCACCCTTACCGCCGGGTTCTCTACCTCTGCCCTGGCGGCCGCCGGCGACCCGGTCAAGATTGGCATCATGCTGCCGTTCAGCGGCATCTACGCGCAACTCGGCGAAGCCGGTCGCGATGGTTTGAAGCTGGCGTTGAAAGAACAGGCGGAGCAGCTGCATGGCTCCAAGGTGGAGTTCATCGAACTGGACACCGAAGCCAAGCCCTCCCGCGCGCCGGAGCTGGCGTCGTCCCTGCTCAATCAGCACGAAGCCGACTTCGTGATTGGCCCGGTTCACTCCGGCGTTGCCATGGGCATGATCAAGATGTTGCGTGGCAAGGACACCATCATGATTATCCCCAACGCCGGCTCTGCCGCCGCCACCGGCCCGCTGTGCGCACCCAATGTGTTCCGCACGTCCTTCTCCTCCTGGCAGCCCTCCTACCCCATGGGCAAGGTCGCGCTGGATAAGGGCTACAAGAAGGTCTACGCCATCAGCTGGAACTACGGCATGGGCCGTGAGAGCCTGGACGCGTTCGAAGAGTCCTTTACCGCCGGCGGCGGCGAGATCGTCGAGAAGGTGCTGCTGCCGTTCCCCTCCACCAACTTCCAGTCCCACGTCAGTGACATCGCCGACGAGCAGCCGGATGCCGTGTTTACCTTTTTCGCCGGTGGCGGCGCCATCAAGTTCGTGAAGGACTACGACGCCATGGGCCTGCGCGGCAAGATTCCGCTGCTGGGTTCCGGCTTCCTTACCGAAGGCACCCTGCAGGCCCAGGGCGAAGCGGCCGAAGGGGTAATGACCGGCCTGCACTACGCCGAGCAGCTCGACGTTCCCAAGAACCAGGCCTTCCGCGAAGCCTTCCATACCGAATACGGCCACTACCCGGATATCTATGCGGTACAGGGTTACGACGCGGGCCAGGCCATCGCCAGCACCATTGACCAGCTTGAGGGTGACATTTCGGACAAGCAGGCCGTGATCAGCACCATGGAGCAACTGACTATCGACAGCCCACGGGGGGAGTTCACCTTCTCCAGGGCCCACAACCCGATCCAGAACATCTACCTGCGGGAGGTGAAGGATGGCGTGAATGTGGTTCAGGCGGTGGCGGCGGAAGCGCTGGAAGATCCCGCCCGCGGCTGCAGGATCTGAGCCCGGGTTCCGTCAGCCCCCGGCAACCGCCGGGGGCATCCCCCACGCTGCCCGCCCGCCCCTGAACTGACTTATCCGTAAAACCGTTGGGTATCACTATGTCTACCGAACTTTTCTTCGTACAACTTATCAATGGTCTCCAGTATGGCTTGTTGCTGTTCCTGATCGCCTCGGGCCTGACCCTGGTGTTCGGCGTGATGGGCATCCTCAACCTGGCCCATGGCTCCATGTACATGGTGGGAGCCTATCTGGTGTGGTACTTCGTCGCCGTGACCGGCAGCTTTACCGCCTCCGCCATACTCTCGGCCGTGATCGCACTGGGGCTCGGCATACTGATCGAGCGGGTGCTGATACAACGGCTCTACAACCGTAACCACCTGGATCAGGTGCTGCTGACCATCGGCATGATCTTCGTATTCAATTCCCTGCAAAGCATTCTCTGGGGCAACGACCCTTACGGCGTTGCGGTTCCCGAGGCCCTGAGCGGCGCTGTGCCGTTCACCGACAACTCCAGTTATCCGGTGTACCGCATCTTCGCGGCGCTGATCTGCGTGGCCATTGCCGCCGCGCTCTACTTCCTGGTGAGCCGGACCCGCCTGGGCATGCTGATCCGTGCCGGCGAATCCAACCGGGAAATGGTGGAGGCCCTGGGCGTCAACATCAAAAGCCTCTACACCATCGTGTTCGCCATCGGCGTCATGCTGGCCGCCATCTCCGGCATCATCGCCGCGCCGATGCGCTCCATCGTGCCCGGCATGGGCGAAAGCGTGCTGATTACCTGCTTCGTGGTGGTGGTCGTCGGCGGCATGGGCTCCATCAAAGGTGCCTTCGTGGGTGCGTTACTGGTCGGCGTTATCAGCACGTTTGCCGCGGTGCTGATGCCCACCATGTCCAACATGATCATCTACATCTTCATGATCCTGGTGCTGTTGGTGAAGCCCCAGGGCCTGTTCGCCAAGTAAGCGGGAGCCGAACATGATTTTCGAGAAACGCACCGAGCGCATTTTCCTGGCGATCTTCTTCACGATCGCCCTGTGTATTCCCCTGTTCCTGGAGGCCAACTCCTTCTTCGTGGGCAAGGTCACCACCATCCTGATTCTGGCGGTGTTCGTGATGTCGCTGGATTTCCTGGTTGGCCGGGTCGGCCTGGTGACCCTCGGGCACGCTCTGTTCTACGGGCTGGGGGGCTATCTGTTCGTGATCCTCACGCCGGAGTACGAGGCGGTCAACTTCTGGGTGTATGCCTTCTACATTCTGGGGCTCAATGCCCTGATTGCGCTGGTGATCGGGGCGGTGGTGCTGCGCACCTCGGGTATCTACTTCATCATGATCACCCTGGCGATATCGCAGATGGCCTATTACTACTTCTTCGATTCGCTGGAGTTCGGTGGCAACGACGGCCTGTTCATTTTCATGAAGCCGGAAACCAGTATCTTCGGCCTGAGCTTCCTTAATCTGGATAACCCCACCCACTTCTACTACCTGGCGTTGCTGGCCGTGCTGGTCACCCTGCTGGCTATCAAGGTCATCCTGCGCTCACGCTTCGGGCGCATTGTGGAGGCCAGCCGCCTGAACCCGGAGCGCACCGAAGCCCTGGGCTACAACATCTTCGCCTTCCGCCTGATCAGTTACGTCATCGGCAGCACCCTGGCGGCCTATGCCGGCCTGTTGTTTGCCCTGCAGTACGGCTACGTCAACCCGCAGTTCATGACCTGGGAAATGTCCGGTACCGCGCTGGTGATGGCGATACTCGGCGGCATGGGCACCATCTACGGCGCCATTCTCGGCACCATCACCTACGAGGGCCTGCTGTACCTCTTCGAGCACATGACCCAGGACTGGATGCTGCTGATGGGCAGCGCCATCATCCTGATGGTCCTGCTGCTGCGCAAAGGCCTGGCCGGTTACCTTGAAAAGCTGCTGGAGAAATAATCATGGCCAACGACATCATTCTGGAAACCGAATCCCTCAGCAAACACTGGGGCGGCATCAAGGCACTGAACAACATTTCACTGCAGTTCCACGACCGCCAGCTCCACGGTGTGGTCGGCCCCAACGGTGCCGGCAAGAGCACGCTACTGAACATGTTGTGCGGAACCCTGCAGCCAACCAGCGGCTGCATCTTTCACAAGGGCGAACAGATCGAAGGCATGAAACCCTGGAAGTTCGTGCGCCGCGGCATCGGCCGCAGCTTCCAGAAAACCAACATCTACGCCGATGTGACCTGCCTGGAAAACTGTGCGGTAGCCGCCCAGCGCCGTTTCACCGGCAGCTTCAACCTGTTCGCGTCGCGTCATTCCAACAAACTGGTCCGTGAAGCGGCGGAAAAGGCCCTGCATCAGGTCGGCCTCGAGAGCCGAATCCACACCATCGCCGCGGAAATTTCCTACGGCGAACAGCGCCAACTGGAACTGGCCATGGTGCTGGCAACCGACCCCTGCATCCTGCTGCTGGATGAGCCCATGGCCGGCATGGGCCACGAGGAATCCCAGCGCATCATCGAGTTGCTGAACGAACTCAAGCAAAGCTACTGCATCGTGCTGGTGGAGCACGACATGGACGCCATCTTCGAACTGTCGGACCAGCTCACGGTACTGGATAACGGCACCCATCTGATCACCGGCACGGTGGACGAAGTACGCAACGAGCCACTGGTGAAAGAAGCGTACCTCGGGAAAGAAGACGACGAGGAGGAAGCGGCATGAGCAACAGCCTGCTGGAGGTAAACAACCTCAACACCCTGTATGGCCGCAGCCACATCTTGCACGACCTGTCGTTCAGCCTGGCCAGGGGCCAGTCCATGAGCCTGATGGGCCGCAACGGCATGGGCAAGACCACCACCCTCAAATCCATCCTCGGCATCGTACCGCCCCGCAGTGGCCAGGTATTTTTCGACGGCGAGGACATCAGCAAGCTGCCGACCTGGAAGCGCATGCGCCGGGACATCGCCTACGTGCCCGAAGGCCGTGGCATGTTCCACAACCTCACGGTGAAGGAGCACCTGCAGATGGCGGCACGCCCGGACAGCAGCGGACAATCCAACTGGGACTTCGAGCGGGTGATGGCAACGTTCCCGCGCCTGCAGGAGCGGTTATCGAACCTGGGCACCGAACTGTCCGGGGGCGAACAGCAGATGCTGGCGATTGGCCGCGCCCTGGTGACCAACCCCCGCCTGATGATTCTCGACGAGGCCACCGAGGGCCTGGCGCCGCTGATCCGCCAGGACATCTGGAACGTGATTGCCACCATCCGGGAATCGGGCATTTCCACCCTGGTGGTGGACAAGAACATCAAGGCGCTGAAGAAGCTTTGCGATCGCCACGTGGTGATTGTCAAAGGCAAGGTGCACTTCGATGGAAGCTCCCGGGAGCTCGACCAGAACCTGGACAAGGTCGAAACCGCACTGAGTGTCTAGATGTACAAAAAACGGATAGGGATGTTCATTAACCGGATATTTGACCGGGTCTGAATCGCCGATAGTTCAGGTGCCAAACAACAAGGAGAAGGCACATGAACTATCGTAACTCGCTACTGGCGCTGGCCGTCGCTTCCGGTCTCAGCGCCGCCCCGGCCACCCACGCCCTCGAACTCGGCACCTTCAAAGACACCAACTTCAGCATTGGTGGCTATTTCAAAGCCGAAGGCCTTTATGAAAAAGTCGATGGCGGTGATTCCCGCATCTTCGGCCGTTCCAACGAAACCCGCGTCAACCTGAAGGCGATCACCCAGCAACACGGCCATACCATCGTCGGTTTCGTGGAAGGGGATTTCTACGGCGGCACCTATCCCGGTGAGAACAGCGATCTTCGCCTGCGCCATGCGTTCATCAAAGTCGATCAGACCACCGTGGGACAGACCTGGACCGGCCAGTTCTGGGCCGTCGCCTACCACGATTACCTGGATTTCCTCGGCGGCCCGCGGGGCACGCTGGGCGGGTTCAACTTCCGCACCAACCTGGTCAGCCACGAGGTAGCGGGTTTCCGCTTCACCGCTCAGGACCCGGTCAATAACGACGCCGACACACCGGATCTCGCCATCAACTACAACCTCAACCTCGACGGCGGCCACCGTGTGATCCTTACCGCCTCAGGACGCGAGGTGGAAAACGGTGACTTTGTGGGTGGCGGCGCCATCGGTTCGAAATTCATGATCGGCCCCCACAGCTTCAACCTCAACGCTCATTACGGTGAGGGCCTGGGCGCGTTCACCGGGGTTGGCGTCAACAACAGCCTGGCCTCCCCGGATGTTGAAGATGGCGATGCCGTCAGCCAGGCCGGTGTGGATGTCGGCTTCCGCTACGTTATTAACAGCGAATGGCGCGCGAACGTCGCCTACACCGCCGTTGAGGTGGACGACAACGCCGACACCAACTACGAAGCGCACCGCGCCAACCTGATTCACGCCGTCACACCGGACCTGGACGTGGGTGTGGAATGGCGCAAGTACAACCTCGCCTTCGGCCCGTTGCTGCCGGAAGGCCAGCAGGTTGAGGTGATGGCCAAATACAAATTCTGATCCGGGCTGCCAGAATTGGTATCCTTGCCAGCAATCGTAAAAGCAGGTGCCCGGGAGCCAACGGGCGCCTGCTTTTCACTGACGTCCCACGGCATCGGTCATTCGAGAACGGACACGCCCATGACAGAAGAAAGCCCGAAGCGACAGGGCATCGGATCGCTGGAGATCGGTCTGCATATCCTCAATTACATTTCCACGGCGGCGAAACCGCCCACCCTCAAAGAGCTGTCCGGCGCGCTGGACCTGTCCCCCAGCCGTGCCCACAAATACCTGGTGAGTCTGCTCAGGGAAGGTTACATCAATCAGGTGAACCAGACCCAGTACACCCTGGGAAACTCGAGCCTTACCCTCGGCATCTCGGCGCTGCGGCGGATCAACCCCATCCAGCTGTCCTACGAGGCGGTGGACCGCCTCAACGAGGAGACCGATAAAACCGTGTCGGTCACCGTCTGGAACGGCAATGGCCCGCTGGTGATCAAATGGCTCGATTCCAGCCAGCCCATATCGGTCAACGTGCGTCTTGGCGCCGAACTGTCGCCGCTGAACTCCGCGGCCGGCCGCATCTATCTGGCCCACCTGCCCGCCAGTCGTCGCAAACAGCTGGTGGATCAGTTCTACAAGAACTCCCGCACCCTGCCCAAAAAAGAGGGCCGACCGGTGACCCGGGAAGAACTTCCGGCCCATCTGGAGGTCATCCGGCGCAACAACTATTGCGCGTTTTTCGGCGACTACCTGCCGGAAATCAATGTGCTGAGCATGCCGGTATTCGACATTAACGGCAGCATCGTCACCGTGATCACCCTGCTTGGCCTTGAACGGGACACCGACATCAGCGAGGGTTCATCGCTGTTCGAGAAAGTCAGGGCGTGCAGTGACCGCGTCACACAACAGATCTGCGGCCTGCAAAGGGACTGAAGGTGCCGGTTAGCTGGTCATCTTCATGGTTTCGGAGGGCAGCTCACCGAAGGTTTTACGGTAGTCCGAAGAGAACCGGCCCAGGTGGCTGAAGCCATAATCCAGCGCAATTTCCGTGACGTTCCGGCATCGCCCCTCAAGCAGATCCTCCCGCAGCTTGCGCAGCTTGAGTTGCTTGATATAACACCGGGGCGTGGTCGAGAAGGTTTTCGAGAACGCGTTATAGATCGAACGTACGCTCATGTTGGACACTGATGACAGCGTCTCCATGTCGATGTTGTCACGGACATTCTGTTCGATGTACCCGAGCATCCGGTTCAGGGC
>NZ_QTKT01000012.1 GCF_018424605.1 Marinobacter lipolyticus
CGCCGGGAGCCGCCCAAGCCCCCCAGCCGGGCCGGCCAGGCTAACGCCCCCGCATCGCGCACCGCCCAGCCTGCGGTGGCAGAACCCCCGGCGCCGTCGTCGCGGTCTTCGCGCCGTGGCCCTGCCAGGCGCTATGCCGTGGTAGGCATTGGCACCTCCACGGGTGGGCCGGTCGCACTGCAGCGGGTGTTGACGGCGCTGCCCGCCAGTTTTCCCGCGCCCATCGTGCTGGTGCAGCACATGCCGGCCAGCTTCACTCCGGCCTTCGCAGAGCGCCTCAACAAATTGTGCCAGATCGAAGTCCGTCAGGCGGAAGACGGCGACGTATTGCGGCCGGGGCTGGCGTTGCTTGCCCCCGGCGGCAAACAGATGATGATCGAGAATCGCAGCGGTCAGGCCCGGGTGCGTATTCTGCCGGGGGACGACCGGCTGAACTACAAACCCTGCGTGGATGTGACCTTCGGTTCCCTGGCCCGCAGCTATCCCGGCAAGACCCTGGGGGTGATTCTGACCGGCATGGGGGCGGACGGCAAAGAAGGTTGCCGGCTGATGAAGCAGAGCGGTTCGGTGATCTGGTCCCAGGATGAGAAATCCTCGGTGATCTACGGCATGCCCATGGCGGTCGCCAAGGCCGGGCTCTCGGACGAAGTGCTGGCGTTGAATGATATTGGTGCCCGGCTGGTGGAAGGGGTGAGCTGATGGATATTCTCAGTCTGCTGGGGATTATTCTCGCCTTTGCCGCCATCCTTGGCGGCAACCTCCTTGAAGGCGGGGCAGTCGGTTCACTGTTTAACGGGCCGGCGGCGCTGATTGTCATTGGCGGAACCCTGGCCGCCACTATCCTGCAAACCTCCTGGCCCTTGCTCAAGCGGGCGTTTGTGCAGGTTCGCTGGGTGTTCGTTCCACCCTACGTGAGCCTCGAAGACGGCATCGGCAAGGTCATCGACTGGAGCGTCAAGGCCCGCAAGCAGGGCTTGCTGGGGCTTGAGGGGCTGGCGGACAAGGAGCCTGAGCGTTTCGCCCGCAAAGGTCTGCAGTTGCTGGTGGATGGCGCGGAAACCGAAAGCATCCGCAGTATCCTGGAGGTGGATCTGGAATCCCGCGAGGACAGGGATCTGGAATCCGCGAAAGTGTTCGAGGCCATGGGCGGATACTCCCCGACCATCGGCATTATTGGCGCCGTAATGGGGCTGATTCAGGTGATGACCAATCTGGAAGATCCCCAGTCCCTTGGCAGCGGCATCGCTACTGCGTTTGTCGCCACCATCTACGGGGTGGCGCTGGCAAACCTGCTGTTTTTCCCGGTAGCCAACAAGATGCGGGGCATTGTTCGCCAGCGCACCCGTTACGAGGACATGATGATCGATGGCATCATCGCCATTGCCGACGGGGAAAACCCCAAATCCATAGAACTGCGGCTGCGGGGGTTTGTGCAGTGAGCCCCGGGTGGAACTATGCGACGTCGTAGGCAGCCCCAGGAGGACCTTCACAACAAGGAGCGGTGGCTGATCTCCTACGCTGATTTCATCACCCTGCTGTTCGCGTTCTTTGTGGTGATGTATTCGGTCTCCTCGGTCAACGAGGGCAAGTACAAGGTGCTGTCGGAAACCCTGACCGGCGTTTTCAACGCCCCCCAGCGGTCCTTTCAGCCCATTGAAGTGGGCGACCAGTCGCAGCGCGGAACGGCCGCCGCGACCGACGACGTCATATCCCCCGACATTGCCGAAACGGTCGACCCGGCACTCAGCGAGCAGGACCGGAGTGCCGAGCTGCGGACCATCGCCGATCAGCTGACGCTGGACTTTGACGAGCTGATCAGCCAGGGGGTGGTGTCGCTGGAGAGCAACAAGCGCTGGCTGGAACTGAACCTACCGGACAGCCTGCTGTTCAGCAGCGGCTCTGCCGAACCGCACTACGACGGTTTCGAGGTGGTCAAGAAGATCGCTGGCGTGCTCCGTAACCGTGACAATGCGGTCAAGGTGGAAGGCTTTACCGACAACCGGCCAATTCGCACCAGTGCCTATCCCTCCAACTGGGAGCTGTCGGCCGCCCGTGCCGCCGCGGTGGTGCGTATGCTGGCGATGGAAGGTGTCGAACCGGAGCGCCTGGCGGCGGTCGGTTACGGCCAGCACCAGCCGGTCGCCCGCAATGACACCGAAGAAGGTCGTCGCCGCAACCGGCGCGTGGTGTTACTGATCTCCCGGGACGCCAGCATCCGCGGAACCATGCGCTGAACTGGCTGAGTGGACAATCGCTGTGGTCGCTGCGTATTGGCGGATTGGCACGGTTTCTGTATTTATCCCCCTACACCGAATGTCCCGGCAAAGACTTGCCGGGCGGTATTCAAGTTGCTCCGGTCATGGCCGATACACTGGGATAGGGTCGGTGGCCTTGGGTTTCAGCAAGAGCAGGAACGATAGAGTGGAGAGCATAACGTGCGAATCTGGGCAGTAGCCAATCAGAAAGGCGGTGTCGGAAAAACCACTTCGGTGGTGGCGCTGGCCGGGTTGCTGGCGGAGCGGGGCAAGCGGGTGCTGGTGGTGGACCTGGATCCCCATGGGTCGCTGACCAGCTGGTTCGGATACGATCCGGACACTATTGCCCACAGTGTGTTTGATCTGTTTCAGCATCAAGGCAAGGTTCCTGAAGGTCTTGCCGCGCAGCTGGTAACCGAGACCAGCTGTGACGGCGTGTCGTTGCTGCCGGCCAGTACCGCGCTGGCGACGCTGGAGCGGCGGATGATCGGCGTCGAGGGTATGGGGCTGATCGTGTCCCGTGCGCTGGCCCAGCTCTGGGACGATTTCGATTATGTGATTCTCGATAACACCCCTTCGCTGGGCGTACTGATGGTGAACGCGCTGGCAGCTGCCCAGCACCTGGTCATCCCGGTACAGACGGAATTCCTTGCGATCAAGGGCCTTGAGCGCATGCTGCATACCCTGCAAATGGTTATGCGGTCGCAGAAGAACGAGCTGGCGTTCACCATCGTGCCGACGCTGTTCGATCGCCGCACCCAGGCCTCTACCAAGAGCCTGAATCTGCTGCGCAAAACGTATCCGGACACGTTATGGCGTTTCGCCATTCCGGTGGACACCAAGTTCCGCGATGCCAGCCAGGCAGGGTTGGTGCCCTCAGCAGTGGACAGCAGCACCCATGGTGTTCGCGCCTACAGCCGTCTGCTGGATGATCTGCTGGCCAACACTGGCGCCGGGCGGGAACAGAAATATGGCTGACGAGAATTTGACAAGGTTGGCGGATCCGGCCTCGGCGATCGCCAGCTACCTTGACGAACTGTTGCACACGGCGACCGACACCGCACGTCAGGAAGAGGCGGCGCCGGTCGTCGCCCGACCGGCCCCCGCGCCGGTGGCGGAAACCCGGGTGAGCCCTCTGGCGGAGGCGCAACCCGCTTCTGTTGCAGAACCTGAACCGGAACCAGTTCCGGCAGCGGAGCCGGCGATCCGTCAGTCAGAAAGGCTGCCGGAACGCGCTCTCGAGGTGGTGCCAGAAGCCGGGCAGCAAGCCACGCCGGAAGCCGACCCCGAGCGGAGCTCGTCCCGCCCTGACTGGTCAGAGCAGCCGTTCGAGTGTCTGATCTTTACCGTGGCCGGCCTGCAACTGGCGGTGCCACTGATTCTCCTCGGTGCCATCCATCGCATTGAAGAGGGCATCAAACCGATTCCTGGCAGCCCGCGATGGTATATGGGGATTCGCGCAGATCGGGATCACAACCTGCGGGTTGTCGACAGTGCCGAATGGATTATGGCCGGCCGGGTGCCTGCCAACGCGAGGGACAACTACCGCTTTGTGATCCGGTTGGATAACAGTGAGTGGGGCCTGGCCTGTGACGATGTGGCCCAGTCGTTCACCCTGAACCCGGAAGACGTGCGCTGGCGCACTGCGCGCAGCAAGCGGCCGTGGCTGGCCGGCACGGTGGTCAAGCAGATGTGTGCGTTGATTGATGTGCGCGCCATGGCGGATCTGTTGGTGCGAGCAGAGCGGGAGCATCACCTGGATCTGGGCTGATGCCGGGTTACTGAATGAAACCGTGCAGTGCTGGCACGGTTTGTGCCCTTAAATATAGTATTGGGCACTGATGATGATTTTTTGACGATCAGGTTGCCCGCCGGGCAGCCCAAGAGGAGAGACAACGCTATGGCATCCCCGAGCGGACAACAACATCAGGCCCAGGACGATCAGGTACTCCAGTACGTGACCTTCCGCCTGGATGATGAGACCTATGGTCTGAACGTCATGCAGATTCAGGAAGTGCTGAGGTACACCGAGATTGCGCCGGTTCCGGGTGCACCGGATTACGTGCTTGGCATCATCAATCTGCGGGGCAATGTGGTGACGGTGATCGACACTCGCCGCCGGTTCGGTCTTTCCGACTCGGAAGTGATGGACGCCACCCGCATTGTGGTGATGGAGTCGGCCAACCAGGTCATGGGCATTCTGGTGGATTCCGTGGCCGAAGTGGTTTATCTGAAAGCCAGTGAAATTGAAACCGCACCGAACGTGGGTAACGAGGAAAGCGCCAAGTTTATCCAGGGCGTGTGCAATAAGGATGGCGAACTGATCATTCTGGTCGAGTTCGACAAAATGTTGTCAGACCACGAGTGGGCTGAAATCGCGGCACTGTAATAACGGACCCAGGTCCGGTACAGGTCGGCACGATGGACGCCCCGGTGGTTAAACCAAGCTGAGGACGTTCATCATGTTTGCAGAATACGCTTCCCTGATCCCCTGGGTCCTGACGGTGACCGCCCTCGGGCTGATGGCCGTGCAGGCAGCCCTGTCGCAGCGCGAGATCCGACGCCTGCGTCACCAGCTCAAAGAGCGCTGTGACAGCCTGGGCCGTGAACTCCATGCCACCACCAGCGGCAGTATGGGGGTGGGGCAGCGCCTGGTCACCTGCGAGCGGCAGCTGCATGAGCTGCGCGCGACGCTGGACGAAATGCGCCAGAACGACCCCCTGAGAATTTCCTACGATGAAGCCTCGCGCCTGGTGGATCTGGGCGCCGATATTGATGACCTGATGAATACCTGCGGTATTTCCCGCCCTGAAGCCGAGCTGGTCTCGGCTCTGCGCCGGCGTCAGGCCGCCTGAGGGCAGTCCGGGCGGGCGCTGCCTGCCCGGCTTAACGCTCTGGCGGCGCCTTGCCCGCGTCCTCCGGTGTCTTGCCCTGCAGGTTGAAGGCGAACGCCAGAATTTCCGCGATCACCTGATAGAGGGTTTCAGGAATTTCCTCGTTCAGATCCAGCCGGGCCAGGATGCTCGCCAGTTCCGGGTTCTCGTAAAGCGGGACCTTGTGCTCCCGGGCGATCCGGATGATTTCCTCCGCAAGCTCATGGGTTCCCGTCGCGGCAATGGTGGGCGCGGATTTACCGTCGTATTTCAACGCCACTGCGGCGTTGGCGGTCGCTGAATGAGTGTGATTCTTCATGCCCGGGTATCCACCAGTCGATGCTCCAGCCGCGTCGTTGCTCCTTTCGGATTGCCCCTGCGACATTCCAGATCGGTCACTTCCAGGCCCAGATCAGAAAGACTTTGTCGCAATGTGGGCAGGCTCTGCTGAACCTGCGCCAGGGTGTGCTGTTTCTCCGCCCAGACACGGGCAGACACCTGCTGTTGCCGCAGCGCGACGTCAAAATGCACCGGGCCGGCGTCATCCAGATCCATGGCCAGGGTCAGCCGCCACTCGGTAGCACCGGCGGCCCTTTTTCCGCCGTTTTCCCCATCCTCGCCATCGTGTTCGATTCTCAGTTGGGCCAGGCGCGGTTCATTCTGGGGCGTGACCCAGGGCAGCTCCAGCAGCAGCGTGGCGACCGGCGCGGGAGCCTCGGCGGTGGTACGGGTCGACAGCACCTGGCTGTGCAACTGATTCACCGTGATGCGGTTCAGCATACCGGCCAGCAGTCGCAGCATCTGGCCCACGGTGGTCGGTTCTGCGCTGGTTTGCGGTGGCGGTGGTGCCAGCGCATTGGGGAATTGCAGGGGTGACTGGATCAGTTCCGGGGTGGCCAAGGGTGTCAGCCGGTTGAACTGTTCCGGGCCGCTACCCTGGTGTTCCAGCAGCGCGGTGACCAGTCGTGCCAGCGAGAGTTTCAGGTCCGGCAGCGCCGGGTCGCGGCTCTGGGTCAGTCGCGCCTCGGCGAACAGCCCGCTTTCGGCAATCCACTGGCGAACTTGCTGACTGGCAGTGGAGCCACCGTCGGGGCCAGCGAGCTGACTGCTGACGGGTAGCCGACCGATGAGTTGTTCGATGGCCTGGCGCACCGGCGCCGGCAAAGGCTGGAGCTGAACCGATGAGGGCAGGGCGGTACCGCTGTTATCGGGCCGCACCCCCTGGGTCAGACTGGCAAGGATGCGTCCCAGCCCGGCATCGAGGCTTTGCTGCCAGGGTAACCGCTGGGCCAGTGCGCGCGCGATGCCCGCTTCCTGGGCGGGAGCCAGCTTACCGAGCAACTGCAATTCATTGCCCGCGCGCATGACCTTGACCCAATCTCCGGTTTCCAGCGCGGTATCGCCGATGGCGGCCTGAATGGGCAGGGTCCGCCCGCGCACTTCCAGCAGTAACTGCGCGCCGGCGTCCGACTGACGGTTCAGTACCTCGGCAACCCGCGCCAGTACCGTCTGCCGGTTGCTCAACTGAAGCTGGTCCAGCTGCTGGCGTGCGGAGAGCCTGGCGGCGGCATCATTGGTTGACGTCGCCTGGGACGGCTGGCTGCCGGTTGCCGCGGGCTGTCGGGGCTGGTCGCCGGTGGATGGCGGTGTCAGGTTACCGTTTGGTAATTTCATCAGCGTTGATTTGATTCCGGACAAGAGTATTCAGGGCACGGTTTCGTTATAATACGCCGCGCTGGTTTCCATTGCCTGTGTGAAATGTCTGTCCCTCTCAATGCATATCAATGCATGTGCCGGGTGGGGCAGGCTTGAATGTTTGCAATGCCGGACATTATCCCGGCGTTGTGCAAGATCTGAGGCCCTGATGTCTGAGCCGTTATTACAGGCGGTCAATCTGCAGTGTGAACGCGACGACCGGATGCTGTTCCGGGATCTCTCTTTTTCCATACTGCCCGGTACGTTGACCCGTGTCGAGGGCCCCAATGGGTCCGGCAAGACGACCCTGTTGCGGATTCTGGCCGGGTTGAACGATGCCTGGAGCGGGCAACTGCTCTGGCTGGGCAAACCCCGCGCCCGCCGGCGTGAAGAGTTCCTCCATAACATGCTGTACCTGGGCCATCGCCCGGGTATCAAACCCCTGTTGACACCCGTGGAGAATCTCCGTGCGCTGATGGCCGGGCGAAAGGCTATGAGCGATGGGGTTTTGCTGAAGGCACTGGCAGGAACCGGGCTGGCCGGTTTCGAGGATGTGCCCTGCCGTCGCCTGTCAGCCGGCCAGCAACGCCGCGTAGCACTGGCACGGTTGCTGATTGCAGACGAACCGTTGTGGATTCTCGATGAGGTGTTCACCGCGATCGACATCGACGGGGTGACGGCGCTGGAGCACCTGCTGGTGCAGCGGGCCCGTGATGGTGGCGCTGTCGTGGTCACCACCCACCATGACCTGCAGCTGCCATCCATGCAGCGCATCTGTCTGGGAGGTGCTGATGGCCTTTGATGCACGGGCCGGCCTGCGCCCGGAGGCAGACGCGGTGAGTGTGTTCACTGCCATGAGGGTGGTGTTTGTGCGGGACCTCAGGGCGGCCTTTCGTCAGCGCCAGGACCTGCTCAATCCGCTGCTGTTTTTCGTTATGGTGGTCACGCTGTTTCCCCTGGGGGTCAGCCCGGAAGTGTCATTCCTGCAGCTGGCTGGCAGTGGCATTCTCTGGGTTGCCGCGCTGTTGTCTGTGTTGCTGTCCCTGGATCACCTGTTCCGCCACGATTTCGATGACGGCACCCTGGAGCAGTTGGTGCTGCAGCCGCAGCCCCTGTTCCTGCTGGTGCTGGCGAAAACCGCCGCCCATTGGGTATTGACGGGGCTGCCATTGATCCTGCTGGCGCCGCTGCTGGGGGTGATGGTGCACCTGGAGGGGAACTCTATTGCGGTTCTGTGTCTAACGCTGCTGATCGGGACGCCGGTGCTCAGTCTCATTGGCGCCATTGGCGCCGCGCTGACACTGGGGCTGAAGTCGGCGGGGGTGCTCTTGTCTCTGCTGATCATTCCGCTGTACATTCCGGTGCTGATTTTCGGCACGGGTACGGTGGCTGCAGCGGCGGAGGGCGCACCGGTGGGCGGCTACATTGCGCTGATGGGGGCGTTTCTGGTGCTGGCGATCACGCTGGCGCCCTTTGCGGCAGCGGCGGCACTGCGAATCAGTCTGTCCAACAGTTAACAGGTAAAAGGTAACCCTGATGTGGCAATTCTTTCATAAGCTGGGTTCGCCGAAGTGGTTCTTCGGTATTGCGAACCGGCTGATGCCCTGGCTGATGTGGGGCGGCGTGGTGCTGTTGTTCGCCGGTCTGATCTGGGGGCTGGCGTTTGCGCCCAAGGATTACCTGCAGGGGAACAGTTATCGCATCATCTTCATTCATGTGCCATCCGCATTCCTGGCGCAGTCCGTATACATCATGATGGCGGTGGCAGCGGTAGTAACCCTGGTGTGGCGCATGAAACTGGCAGATGTCTTCGTCAAGGCCGCGGCCCCTGTCGGCGCGGTGCTGACGTTCCTTGCCCTGTTCACCGGCGCAGTCTGGGGCAAGCCCACCTGGGGTACCTGGTGGATCTGGGATGCGCGGTTAACGTCCATGTTGATCCTGCTGTTTCTGTATTTCGGCGTTATTGCGCTGGGAGCGGCAATCTCCGATGAGAAATCGTCAGCCCGGGCGGTCGCGGTGCTGGTGTTGGTGGGGGTAGTGAATATACCGATCATCAAGTATTCCGTGGAGTGGTGGAATACCCTGCACCAGCCGGCGACGTTCAAATTGACCGAAAAACCGGCCATGCCCATGGAAATGTGGGTGCCGCTGTTGTTGTCCGTGCTGGGTCTGTACCTGATTTTTGGCTGGTTTGCCTGCCTGCGCATGCAAACCGAAATACTCGTTCGTGAACGTCGCACCCGCTGGGTAAAAGCATTGGTGCAGGCGGAGGAGAGCTGACCGGATGGCGTTTGATTCACTGACTGCATTCGTTGTCATGGAAGGCCACGGCCCCTATGTGTGGACCTGTTATGGGGTGTTTTTCCTACTGTTAGGCGCTCTGGTGTTCTGGTCCTTGCACCAGCGCCGACAGGTCATGGCGGCGCAGCGGCGCGAGCTGAGCCGCACAGGGCGTGACCAATCCTCTACCTCACGGCCAGTGGCGACCGCCAGCTTCAGCCGTGTCAACGATTCTCAAGACTGAATGGCAGGCAACCGATGCACCCTATCCGAAAAAAACGGCTGATTATCGTCCTCTTCTTACTGGCAGGGATCGCCGTTGCTGTGGGGCTGACCACCTACGCCCTGCGTCAGAACATCAACCTGTTCTATGACCCCAGCCAGATCGTAGCGGGTGAGGCGCCGGTGGATGTCAGAATCCGTGCCGGTGGGATGGTTGAAGAGGGATCGGTGCTGCGGGATCCGGAAAGCCTGAAGGTGGAGTTCAAGGTCACCGACTTCAACTCCTCTGTGCTGGTGGAGTATACCGGGATTCTGCCGGATCTGTTTGCCGAGGGGCAGGGCGTCGTGGCCATGGGGCGCATGACTGACAACGGCCGGTTTGTGGCGGATCAGGTGCTGGCCAAGCACGATGAAAATTACATGCCACCGGAAGTGGCCGAGGCGCTTGAGCGTGCCTCTGGCGGCAAGCACAAGGCCGTTGACGGCAATAGTACTGGCGCTGGCTACTGAGACATATTCTATTTTCTGATGTTGGAGAGGGCTGATGTATCCGGAACTCGGACAGTTCGCGCTGATACTGGCGCTGATGCTTGCAGTACTGCTTTCCGTGGTGCCGCTGGCAGGCACGGTCACCGGTCGTGACCATTTACAGGCGTTTGCACGCCCGCTGTCGGCGGGCCTGTTTGTGTTTATCGCGCTGGCGTTCGGGATTCTGACCTACGCGTTCCTGATCGACGATTTCTCGGTCGCCTATGTGGCCAACAACAGCAACAGCCTGCTGCCGTGGTACTACAAGTTCAGTGCCGTCTGGGGAGGCCATGAAGGCTCGCTGCTGTTGTGGATTCTGATGCTGGCGGGCTGGACCCTGGCGGTGGCGGTCTTCAGCCGCCGCCTGCCCGCGGTGATGATCGCCCAGGTGTTAGCGGTGATGGGCATGATCACCGTCGGTTTCCTGCTGTTCATCATCCTGACGTCCAATCCGTTTGATCGCATGCTGCCCAACGTACCGGCAGACGGTGCCGACCTGAACCCGCTGTTGCAGGACTTCGGGCTGATCGTTCACCCGCCGATGCTGTACATGGGGTATGTGGGCTTCTCGGTCGCGTTTGCGTTTGCCATTGCGGCGTTGATGAACGGCCGGCTCGATGCCGCCTGGGCCCGCTGGTCGCGGCCATGGACCACGGTAGCCTGGGCGTTCCTGTCACTGGGGATTGCGCTGGGCAGCTGGTGGGCCTATTACGAGCTGGGCTGGGGTGGCTGGTGGTTCTGGGATCCGGTGGAAAACGCCTCGTTGCTGCCCTGGTTGTCTGGTACGGCGCTGATGCATTCGCTGGCGGTCACTGAAAAGCGTGGCGTGTTCAAGAGCTGGACCGTGCTGTTGGCGATTGTCACGTTCTCACTCAGCCTGCTCGGCACCTTCCTGGTCCGGTCCGGCGTGCTGACGTCGGTGCATGCGTTTGCTTCTGACCCGGAGCGCGGCACTTTCCTTTTGGCGCTGTTGGCAATCACCGTCGTTTCCAGCCTGGTGCTCTATGCGTTCCGAGCGCCGGTGGTGCATGTGCGCGCCCGCTATGGCTCGCTGTCCCGCGAGATTTTCCTGCTCCTCAACAACGTACTGCTGGTGGCGGCCACGTTGCTGGTGATGATTGGCACGCTGTATCCGCTGGTGCTGGACTATCTGGACATGGGCCGGCTGTCGATCGGAGAGCCGTTCTTCAATACCACCTTCAGCCCGCTGGCCGTGGCGACCGGCCTGTTACTCGGCGCCGGTATCTTCTCCCGCTGGAAGAAGACCGACGGCGGCTGGCTGGGTCGCAAACTGCTGTGGCCACTGGCGGTCAGCCTGGTGGCGACGTCCGCGGTGATGGTGGTCTACGGTGGCTTCAAACCATGGGCGTTTGCTGGCTGCTTTGCCGCCGTGTGGGTGTCGGTGGCCACGTTCTGGGATCTGTGGGACAAATCCGCGTCGAGAAAAGGGCGTTGGCACGGTCTGAGACGCCAGTCCCGGAGCTATTACGGTATGGTGCTTGGTCATTTGGGCCTGGCCATTACGATGGCCGGAGCCACCGTGGTGTCTAATTACGGTATTGAGCGGGATGTGCGCATGTCTCCGGGTGATACCGCCATGGTTGGCGACTATCAGGTGGAGTTCATCGAGATAGGCGATCGACGAGGGCGTAATTTTACCGCCCAGTACGGCACCTTTCACGTCACCCTCGATGGTGAGCCGGTATCGGTTCTGCATCCAGAAAAGCGTCAGTACCTGGTGCAGCGCAACGTGATGACCGAGGCAGGCATAGACGGCGGACTGTTCCGCGACGTCTTTGTCGCCGTCGGCGAGCGCATCAGCGACGATGCCTGGGCGATTCGCCTGCAATACAAGCCGCTGGTGCGCTGGTTGTGGCTGGGCTCCCTGTTCATGGCCGCGGGCGGTTTCCTGGCCATTGCCGATCGCCGCTACCGTGTGCGTGACAAGGTTGTAGCGCCTGCAGCGGCCAGCACCGTGCCCCCGCGTGGTGACACGGCGGAGGCAATGTCATGAAGCGTATGTTCCTGTTCATTCCCTTGATTCTGGTGGTGGTACTGGGTGTTGTGCTCTTTGCCGGGATTGGCAAGGACCCCAACCGGCTGGATTCGGCGCTGGTCGGCAAGTCGGTGCCTGCGTTCTCACTGTCTGAGCTGGGCAACGCGGAAGCGCAACTGGATGCCGCGGTGTTCGAAGGCGAGGTGTCGCTGCTGAACGTGTGGGGCACCTGGTGCCCGGCCTGCCGCGATGAACACGACGACCTGCTGCGGCTGGCGGAAGACAAAGGCGTGAGGATCATCGGGCTGAACTACAAAGACAACCGCGATGACGCATTAACGTGGCTGACGCGTCTGGGCAATCCCTACGAGGTGACCATCTACGACCCTCGCGGCACCCTGGGTTTTGACCTGGGCGTTTACGGCGCGCCGGAAACCTACGTGATCGACGCCGACGGTATCGTGCGCTACCGCCACGTGGGTGTGGTCAATGAAAAGGTCTGGAAGCAGGACCTTGAACCCATTATGAAACGCTACCGGGAGGGTGCCTGATGGGCAGGCGGATTGCTATGTGGGTGCTGGCTTTGATGCTCCCTCTGCAACTGGCGGCGGATGAAGCCAATGTGCAGGGTTTCGACAGCCTGCAGGAGGAGCAGCGCTATCGCGAGCTGATTTCGGAGCTGCGCTGCCCCAAGTGCCAGAATCAGAACATCGCGGATTCCAACGCACCGATTTCCCGGGACATGCGCGATGCGGTCTACCGTATGATGCAGGACGGGGCCTCTGATGACGATATCGTCGGTGCCCTGGTTGATCGTTTCGGGGAGTTCGTACGCTACAACCCCGAGTTGGACCGCCGCACCGTTTTGCTGTGGGCAACGCCGGCCATTGCGGTGGGTACAGGCCTGCTGGTGGTGGCCGGTATTGTGATTCGTTCCCGCCGGCGAGGCGAGCAGAGCGCTGAATTGACCGCCGAGGAGCGGTCTCGCGTGGATCAATTGCTTGCCGATGAAGACCGGGACCCAAGGTCCTGAACTGACATTCCCATTCCCCGTGGATAGATTACGACTCACTTATGACTGACACGTTGTTCTGGATACTTGCCGCCGCGCTGATTTGTCTGGCGCTGGCTTTCGTCATTTGGCCTTTGTTCTCGCACCGGGCTGACGCCCGCGCCCAACTGGATTTACGCAATCAGAATCTGATGGCCTACCGTTCCCGCATGAAGGAGCTGGATAACGAATATCAGGCCGGAATCCTGGATGAGGAAAACTATCGTCAACTGCGGGAAGAACTGGCGGGAAGCATGCTTGACGATGTACCGGACGCTGACAAGGGCATCGTGAATAAGCCCGGACGTCGCAGCGCCGTGGTGATCACACTGGTGAGTCTGGCTATTGTTCCCGCGGCGGCGGTTTATCTCTACCAGCAGTGGGGCGCAATGGAAGAGGTCGCCCAGTATCGTGCCATGCAGGAAATGACCGCGGCGGAGGGCGACCGGGCCGAACAGATGGCGGCATTGACAGCGCAGCTAAGGGCGCGGCTTGAGGATAAGCCGCAGAACACCGAAGGCTGGGCCATGCTGGGGCGTAGCTACATGCGTCTGGAACAGTTCGCAGATGCGGCCTGGGCCTTTGAGCAGCTGGCCAGTCAGATTGACGACGATAACCAGGCCAGGGCCACTGCCTGGGGACTGTCTGCCCAGGCGCTGTTCTTCAACAGCCAGGGCGAGATGAGTGAGGAGGTTCGTGGTGCGATCGAAAACGCGCGGGCGCTGAATCCGGACGAGGTGAACGCGTTGGGGCTGCTGGGTATTTCCGCTTTCAGTGCGGGCAACTATCAGCAAGCCATCCGCTTCTGGGAGCGCATCGTCGAAGTGGCTCCGGATCACCCCCAACTGGCCTCAATCCGTAATGGCATCAGCGAGGCCTACCAGCGGCTGGGGCAGGAGCCGCCGCAACCGGAGACAGCGCAGGCGTCAGGCCCTGGTGTGACGGTTCGGGTTGAACTGTCCAGCGCCTTCGCAGGACAGGTCCCGGATGACACCACGCTGTTCCTGTTCGCCCGCAGTACCGACCGCCAGAACCGGGTGCCCCTGGCGGTGGCCCGCCTGACCGCGGCCGACCTGCCGGTGGATGTGCGCCTGGATGATCGCTTTACCATGTCGCCCGACAACCGCCTCTCTGACGTCTCGGAAGTGGCGCTGGTGGCGCGGCTGTCGCGTTCCGGCAACGCCATGGCGCAGGCGGGGGACTGGCAGGGCGAGCTGGACGAACCGGTTGCCGTGTCCGAAAGCCAGGATGTGGCCGCCACCCTGGTCATTGACCAGCAGTTGCGCAACTGACCTGAGGTTTCAGTCAGGGGCGGCTGGCCAGGGCCTCCGGGTAAAGTGGCGGCAGGCTTTCCTCACTTTTTGACAACCCGTGGGGGCGCTGGCTGCGAACCCGCTTCAGTGCCCCGATCAACGCCTCGCCATCCCAGCGACGGTCGTGGTGTTCGGGTTTGCCGAACAGTCTTTGCTGCAGCTCCGCCAGGGTCTGATTCAGCGCCGGATCCCGCAGATGGGTAGTCACTTCCGCTACGCTGTCGAACGAGGTGCCCTCAAAGCGGCGGTTCGCCCACTGGGGCAGGAGTCTCAGGGTGTCGGATGAGCCCGCTCCGGCCGCTTTCAGCAGGCGGTCAAACAGCGCCTTCTCGCCCTCATCGTCAGAATCATTGCGCTCCTGGCCGGCAGGCGGGCGTCGTCGGGCGCGCCACCACAACCCGATGGTGATTAGCCAGGCAATGGCGAGTGTCAGGCTTAACAGTTGCCAGAAGTCCGATCCTTCGCTCGCTCCGTCGCCTGGCTGACCGCTGTTGTCAGCCGCGGTTTCCGGCGGTTCACTCGCCTGGGGAGGCACGGTGGCGGCCTGGCCCGGCTGGCCAGCCACCGCCAGTGTTCTGGCCGGTATCACCGCCACTTTCTGCTCGTCTGCGGCGGTGTCCCACCAGGGAATGCGGATTTCCGGCAACACCAGTTCGCCGGCCTGCACGGGTACCAGCGCGGTGGTCTGGGTCAGGTTTGCGACCAGCCCGTCGGCGGTGCTGTCCGTTGTGCGCTGGGCCGTTTCCGGGTAGGTGCGGATGCCCGGGATCTCCATGCCGGCGAACGGCGGCAGCGTTTCCGCGGGTAAACCGTCCGCCTGCAGCGACAGGGTGCGGGTCAGGTTCTGACCGGTGGCCAGAGATTGGCCCGAGGCCAGGCCGGATTCAGTCAGTGTCAGTTGGCTGGCCGGTAGCCAGGTGTCGCCGGTGAACCCGGCCGGTATGGCTTTAACGGGGATGGTAAACAGGTCTTCGCTGTCCCGCAGGAACTTCAGTTGCCCGTCCGGTGTGCGGGCGCGACCTTCAAAGCGAATGGTGTTGAGGCTGAATTCACCCGGTTGCTGGGGGTAGATGGCGTAGCGGCGCTCCACCACCCGGAAGCGGACACCGTCACGGTAACGGCTGTATTCGCGCTGTTTGCCCAGGCTTTCAATGATGGCGTCCGGATGCTCAGGTTCGGACAGCTCGCCACGGATCAGGTTGCCACTGAAGAACAGTTTGATGGTCAGAACCAGCTGTTCCTGCACGTAGACTTCGTCCTTGTCAGTCGCCAGTTCGATGAAGGTGTCGCGGCTCGCTTCGGTGTCCCGGTCGGGCGGGGTGCCGCTGATCACCTCGATCGTTACCGGGTCGGAAGTGGCTTGCTGGAACGACAGCGCAGGGATGGTCAGCTCGCCGGTGGATTTTGGCGCCAGCTGATAGGTCCAGGTGATTTCGCCAATCATCTCGTTGTTAACAGTGCGGATGCTGTAGCGCTGATTGCGCGCCAGAATCTCGAAATTCTCCTCCACTTTCTCGATATCCGGCGAGGGCAGGCTGGAGATGTCCAGATCGAACAGGTTGCCGAGGTTGATGTCGATCTTCATGCTGCCCCGGACATTCAGTGTCAGCACTTCACCCTCGTAGAGCGTCGTGCGGTCGGGCTCGACCGTCAGATCGTTGGCAGCCAGGGTGGGCCAGGCCAGTGAGCACAGCATCACTATCAGAAAGAGTGGAGTCGCAAGCTGTTTCACCATGGGGTGTCACCCTCGTCGGATTGAGTATCACGTTGCTGGTACTGTTGCAGAAATTTCCGCCGCAACAAGCCACCGGGGTCATCGGGGATTCGCCTCAGCCATTGCTCCTGGCCCTGTGTCAGTGGCGATTCGGAGATCTCAGCCGGGGCCGCCTGGGCCTGGCCGGACTTGCCGGTCCCGGCACCGGGTTGTTGTCCGGATGACGCTGTGGATTCCTGTTGTTCTGTCTGATTGCCCTGGCCGCCCGGCTGATTCTGTTGGCCGCCGGCCTGTTCACTGCCTTGATTGCCTTGTTGAGTGCCCTGCTGGCCGTTTTGATCCTGCGAATCGTCAGAGGCATTACTGCTCTGGGAATTCTGACTGTTCTGGCTGTTATTACTGCCGTTCCGGGAGTCAGAGTTGTCCGGGTTGCCGCTGTCTCCGGACTGGTTGTCGGCCTGTTGCTGCTTCAGCATCTGCTCGACAATGCGGCGGTTGACGCGGGCATCCTCTAGCCCCGGTTGGGCGGCGAGCGCTTCGTCATAGGCGGCCAGCGCCTCCTGAAGTTTGCCGGCGTGAGCCAGGGCATTACCACGATTGTAGTGCGCCCGCGGGGTATCCGCGCGGGCAAAGGATTCGGCGGCCGCTTCGTATTCCTCGTTACGGTATTGGGCGCTGCCCCGCCATTCCGGGCTGTTCAGTTGGCGGACGGCGTTTCCCGGATCCGTGGCGATCAGTTGCGGGGCGCGCTGATCCTCGCGTGCCCAAAGCTCGTCCCAGCTCAGGGCCATGGCCGGCCGCGGCGCCAGTGGTAGCAGGGTGAAAAGCGCCAACGCCAGCGCACCCCGGCGCCAGCCAATCAACAGCAGAGGCAGGGCCAGCCACAACAACCAGTAGCCGTCGTCCTGGAAGCGGTTTACCGTCAGTTCCCGCTCACTCTCCTGCCAGTCGCCGGAATCTTCAGGGCGCAGACTCAGGTTGGTGATGTCGGTGTCGTCGAGGGTCAGGTGGTGGCTGCGTCCGCCATTGTCTCGGGCCAGTTTCTGTAGCGCCGACGGGCTCGCCTTGGCCATCACGACGCGACCGTTTTCACGGATAAATCCCCGTTTGGGGAGAGGGATGGGGCCGCCTTCCGCGGTACCCACCACCAGGGTGCTCAGCGGGAACCGGCTGCCTTGCAGGAGATTGGAAATACGGTCCTGATACCGGTCACTGACGTTGTCGGTAATCAGCAGTATGCGGCCGCTTCCCGGCGCGCCCTGCTGCAGCAGCTGCAGCGCCCGCTGTATGCCCAGGTCGGCGCGGTTGCCCGCCGCGGGCATGATCACCGGGTCGAGTACGCCCAGCATGCCAGTGATGGTGTTGCGGTCATCTGTCAGCGGGCTGACCGCGTGGGCGTCTGCGGCGAACACCACCAAGGCGGTCAGGCTGCCTTCCCGTGCCTCGAGAATGTCGCGGATCTTGCGTTTTGCCAGGGTCAGCCGGTCCGGTTCCACGTCGGTTGCCAGCATCGACAGTGACAGGTCCAGCACCACCACCAGGCTGTCGTTCTGTTGCTGCAGGGGCGTTGGAATCTGCCGCCACGCCGGCCCGGCCAGGGCAATCGCCAGCACCAGCAGGCCTGCTCCGGCAGCCAGAAACGGGGTCCGGCTGTGCCCACCGGTTTGCCCGTGCCGACTGATCACCGGCCGCAGCAGTGCGTCCGGGATGATGCGCGACCAGCCACTGTCACTCTGTCGCGCCTTGCGGTAAATCAGCGGCAGAACCGGAATCACCAGTGCCAGCAGCAACCAGAGGGGGCGCAGGAAATGGAAATCAGCCACGGCCGAACCTCCTTTGTGGACGCTCATCGAGGGCGCCAGGGCGACGCTTTCCGGCCAGGCGGATCAGCTTCAACGCCTGCAGCAACAACCAGAGGCCGACCGCACCGGCGGCGGGCCAGACGAACAGGTCGGTGACCGGACGGTAGTGCTTGCCCTCGAGTTCAATGGGTTCGAGCCGGTCAATGCTCTCATAGATCAGCTCCAGCTCCGGCAGGCTGCGGGCGCGAAAGTATTCTCCACCAGTCTGCTCGGCCATGCGCTGCAGCAACGCTTCGTCGAGGTCCCGCGACGGATTGACCTGGCGGGAGCCCAATAGTCCCCGTTGAATCATCGACTCGGCGCCAATGCCGATGGTGTACAGGCGTACCCCGGTGGCTTTGGCGATCTCGGTGGCTTTGTCCGGGGTGATCTCGCCGGCGGTGTTGGCGCCATCGGTCAGCAGGATGACCACGCGCTGGTCCTGCGGGCGGTCCCGCAGGCGTTTGACCGCCAGGCCGATGGCATCGCCAATGGCGGTGGCCCGGCCCGCCATGCCGATACCGGATTCGTTCAGTAACGTGCGCACGGTGGCAAGATCAAAGGTCAGCGGCGCCTGAATGTAAGGCTCGGTGCCGAAAAGCAGCAGGCCGAGGCGGTCACCCTGCCGGCGTTGGATAAAGTCATCCACAACCCGCTTCACCGCCTGCAATCGGTTAATGCCGCGGCCTTGAATTACCATGTCCTGTTCGTCCATGCTGGGGGAAATGTCCACCGCCAGCAGCAGGTCACGCCCACTCACCGGCATCTGCACCGGTTCTCCCACGTGTTGCGGCCGGGCGGCGGCGACCACCAGCAGCAGCCATGACAGCAGTAGCATCAGGGCCTGCCACCACGCCAGCCGGCTGCCGCTGCGACTGACGCCGGGAAGGTCCGATAACCAGTGACCCACCGGCAAGACCGGTGCGTCCACGGAATGCCCCGACCGTTTGCCGAGCCGCATCAGCAACGGAACCAGCGCCAGCAGCAGCACCCAGGGATAGGCAAGATTCAGCATGCCTGCCCCCCCAGCCACTCACGTGCGAAGGCCAGTGCCTTCTGCGGATCGGCGGATGTGTCGGGCTGCCAGCTGCTGTTGACCATGGCCTCGACGAGGGGGCGCGAGGCGATCCGGTCCCGCGGGCTGGTTTTCAGCAGGAAGTCCGCCCACTGCTGGCCGCTGAGCGCTTCCGGGTGGTGGTGCGGGTAACGGGTGCGGGCGCACTGTTTCAACAGCGCGTTGAGGTCTGCAAACCATCGCGGGTCGGCGTGGTGAGTGCGCGCCAGGTGTTCCAGTTCCCGACGCGCCACCCGCAGCCAGCGATTCTTCCGGCGCCGGCGGCGTACCAGCATGATCACCGCAACGATGGCGACCAGCACGAGCGCCAGCAGAACCCACCAGCCGGGCGCGGGCGGCCAGAAACCACCGGTCTCGGGCAGGTGAATGTCGCGAAGTTGATCCAGTGGGTTCTGTTCCATCAGCCGATCCTCCCCCGCGGCCCCAGCAGGGACTGCAACACAAAGGCGGGCTCGTCGCCGGTCATCACCGTGGCCGGGCGCACGCCGGAGGTCCGGAAACAGTCGGCCAGTGCCGCTTCATGATGCTGCACCTTGTCCTGCCAGGCCTGCTGGAATCTCGGGTTGCCGGCATCAAACCACACTGGGCCCTCGTCCCCGGCTACCGCGAAACGTCCGCTGTCAGGCAGGTGCAATTCCAGGGGATCGGCCACGCGCAGGGCGCTGACCGAATTGTGTTTCGCCAGGGCCCCGAGCAATTGCGCGCTGTCGGCGGTGATGTTCAGAAAATCACTGATGACAAAAATCCGGCTGCCGGTGTGGGCCACACGCCGGGCCTCTTTCAGCGCCGTATTCAGGTCTGCCGTCGGCGAGGCGAATGTGGTTTGCGTCGCACGTTCTGCGCCCGGCGCCTTCTGCAACTTTGCCAGGGTGTCGAGCAGTTGTAACACCGATTTCTTGCGCCGGGCCGGGCGCTGCACGGTCAGATCGCCGCCGTTGAAGACAATGCCGCCGACCTGATCGCCCGCCCATAATGCCAGCCAGGACAGGATGCCGGTCAGCTGGGCGCTGCGCACCTGTTTGTAGGCGCCTGTGCTGGCAAAGAACAGGCTGGGCCCGAGGTCGCATAACAGCAATACCGGTCTTTCCCGTTCTTCTTCGTAAAGTTTGGTGTGAGGCGATTGCCGCCGTGCCGTCACCCGCCAGTCTATGCTGCGAATGTCGTCGCCGGGCTGATACTGGCGCACTTCCGCGAATGCCATGCCGCGGCCCCGGCGTGGCGAACGCTGTAAGCCCGCCTGCTGACTTCGCACGGGGCGCGCCGCCGGCAGTTTCAGCGCCCGCGCATCCGCCTGGAGGCGAATCAGCGCGGGGAGGTCGATATGGGTGGCGTGGGACGCTGGCATGGGTGATTCTGATCAGGCGGTGACAGGAACGTGGTCGATCAGCCTCTGTATCACCGTATCGGCGGTCATACCTTCGGCCTCGGCTTCGAAGGTCAGCAGGATACGATGACGCAGCACGTCGAAGGCAATCTGGCGCACGTCATCCGGGCTGACATAATCGCGGCCATCCAGCCACGCCAGTGCGCGCGCGCAACGATCCAGAGCGATAGTGCCACGGGGGCTGGCGCCAAAAGCGGTCCACCGCGCCAGCTCCGGGTCGAGGCTTTGGGGATTCCGGGTCGCCAGCACCAGTGCCAACAGGTACTGCTCCACCGAGTCGGCCATGTAGATATCGGCAATTTCGCGACGCGCCTGGAAAACCTGCTCCGCGCTCAGCCGCACCTCTGCCGCCGGCTGCCCCTGGCGGTAATCGTTTCGGGCCAGGTGCAGGATGGCCTTTTCCGCGTCGGCCGACGGGTAGTCAATGACCACGTGCATCAGAAAACGGTCGAGCTGGGCTTCGGGAAGCGGGTAGGTACCTTCCTGTTCGATCGGATTCTGAGTGGCCATCACCATGAACAATGGCGACAGCGGAAAGGTGCGCATGCCGACGCTGACCTGCCGTTCGCCCATGGCTTCCAGCAGCGCGGATTGTACTTTCGCCGGCGCCCGGTTGATTTCATCGGCGAGCACCAGATTGTGGAAGATGGGGCCGTGCTGGAATTCGAACTGGCCGGTTTCCGCCCGGTAGATCTCACTGCCGGTGACGTCCGACGGCAACAGGTCGGGGGTGAACTGTATGCGATGGAAGTCGCCCTCGAGATGGTCGGCGAGGGCCTTGATGGCGGTGGTCTTGGCCAGCCCCGGCGCACCTTCCACCAGCAGGTGGCCGTCGGCCAGCAGCGCGATCAGCAGCCGGTCGACCAGCTTCTCCTGGCCTATGATCCTTTTCGCTAACTGAGATCGAAGCTCCCCGAACGTATGCTGTAGTGACATGGGTATTCGTTGTTCCTTTGTGGAGGCTCTAAGCGTAGGTAGTTGCCGCAGTTTTGGCATCTGGACGGCAAAAATCAAGGGCTTGACTATGCTTATGTGACGATACCCTGATTACGTTTATTTCACACTAACCGAGGTTGACTATGAACGCGCTGACGGTGGCCAGCAAGGACCAGTTTTTCGAACAGCTGGCTGATGCCTTCGCACAAAAGATTGCGAAGACCGAAGCAAAAAAGATCAGTGAATTTGCCAAGCAGCACTACGCTCACATTCCCCTTGAGGAGCTGGTCAGTCGACGATTCTCGGATACCTATGGCGCTGTCCTGGCGGCGTGGCAGTTTCTGCAGAAACGCAGTGCCGAGGAAACGCCGGTGGCGGTGTTCAACCCGGACCTTGAGAGCGACGGCTGGCAGTCGACTCACACCGTCATCTTCATTCTGCATCCGAACATCCCGTTTCTGATTGATTCCCTGCGGATTGCCATCAACCAGCGGGAAATCGGCACCCATTCGATCCAGCATTCCATCCTCCGGGTGGATCGCGATGCCGACGGCAAGCTTAAAAAGCTCCATTCCACCAAGAAATCCAGCGCCGGTTCAGAGTACGAGGCGTTCATTGTGCTGGAGATTGACCGCCACAGCGACAGCCGCGATCTGCGCGAACTGGAGGACGTGTTACAGACCATCCTCCACGAAGTGCGAATTGCCGTGGAGGATTTCTCGGTGGTGACCGGCAAGGTGAGCGACATCCTGGCCGAGCTGGATGCCACCTCCGCAGGCATCAGTGACGAAGACAAGGAGGAAGCCCGCGCCTTCCTGAACTGGCTGCTGGCGGACCGCTTCACTTTTCTGGGCTACGACGAATACGATTTCGCCAGGGACAAAAGCGGCATGGTGGTTCGCCGCGTTGAAAACTCCGAGCTGGGTATTCTGCGGGTCAATAACGAACGCCCTGATAAGGTCCGGCTGAACGAGCTGCCGCAGCGGACCCGGCACGAGATGACCCGCACCGACGACATCTTCATATTCGCCAAATCCGCGCAGCGGTCACGGGTGCATCGGCCAGCCTATCCGGACTACATCGCCGTCAAGAAGTTCAACAGCAAGGGCGAAGTGGTGGGCGAGCGGCGCTTCCTTGGCCTCTATACCTCCCGGGCCTACAACGAGCGGCCAGACGAGATTCCGCTGTTGCGCCGCAAATTTGCCTTGGTGATGAAACGGTCGGGGTTCCTGCGGGACGATTATGCCGGCAAGGAGCTGGAGCAGATCCTGACGCTGTACCCGCGGGATGAACTGTTCCAGATTGATCCCCAGGAACTGCTCGGGGTTGCCAAGAACATCCTTTACATCCAGGAGCGGCGACGCATCGAACTGTTCATGCGCGAAGATGTGTACGGCCAGTTCGTCACCTGCCTCGCGTTCTTCCCGCGGGATATCTACAACACGGAACTGCGGCTGAAGGTCGAGCAGGTGTTGCTGGACCGGCTCGAAGCGGATGACATCGAATTCGTGACGCATTTTTCCGAGTCGGTGCTGGCGCGGGTGCAGTTCACCATTCGCGTGCCCCAGGTGGAAAACCGCCAGTTGCCGATTGCCGAGATCCGCGAAAAAGTCATCGAACTGGCGCAGTCCTGGCGCGACGGTCTGGCAGAGGCGCTGAACGAGGTGTACGGCGAAGAGCAGGGCAACGAGCTGCACCGGCTGTACTCCGCTGGCTTCCCTGCCAGCTACACGGATATGTTCTCGCCGCGCCGGGCCGCCATTGATCTGGAGCACATCTCCGGTGCGGCGGACGGTCAGTTGACCATGAGCTTTTACCGCGCGCTCGAGGAAGAGGAGAGCGTGCTCCATTTCAAGCTGTTTTACGCTGACGAACCCCTGCCGCTGTCGGATGTGATGCCGATCTTCGACAACCTCGGGTTCCGGGTAATCGGCGAGCATCCGTTTGAAGTCAGGGACCGTCATGGCAAGGTGGTGTGGATCCACGATTTCACATTGCAGGCCTACAGCGGAAACGTGGTGGACATCCACCGTATCCGCCCGATTTTCGAGGATCTGTTCCGGCGGGTCTGGTACGGCGATGCGGAAAACGACGCCTTCAACCGGTTGCTGCTGGCCTCTTACATGAGCTGGCGGCAGATTGCCCTGCTGAGGACGTTTGCCCGCTACATGCGGCAGATCCGTTTCTCCAACAGTCAGACGTTCATCTCCAATACGCTGGTCAATCATGTGGATCTGGCGCAGATGCTGCTGGAGTTTTTCGAGGTTCGTTTCAACCCGGAGCGCTATCAGAGTGACGGCAAGAGCCGGGCGGCCCAGCAGAAGCTCGAGATCGAATTCAACGCCGGTCTGGACACTGTTGAGAACCTCAGCGAAGACCGGGTGTTACGGCTGTATCTGGAGCTCATGCAGGCCACCCTGCGCACCAACTACTTCCAGTTGGACGCGGGCGGGCGCCCCAAGCCGTATATCAGCGTGAAGTTCGATCCCACCAAGATTCCGGACATGCCGTTGCCGATGCCGATGTTTGAGATCTTCGTCTACTCCCCGCGGGTCGAGGGGGTTCACCTGCGCGGCGGTAAAGTGGCCCGGGGCGGGCTGCGCTGGTCCGACCGGTTTGAGGATTACCGCACCGAGATACTGGGGCTGGTCAAAGCCCAGCAGGTGAAGAACGCAGTCATCGTGCCGGTCGGCGCCAAAGGCGGCTTCGTTGCCAAACGCCTGCCCGACCCCTCGGACCGCGAGGCGTTTCAGGCGGAAGGCATCGAGGCCTACAAGACCTTCATCCGCGGCCTGCTGGACATCACCGACAATCTGGTGGATGGCGACATTGCGCCGCCCGCCCAGGTGATCCGCCACGACGAGGATGATCACTATCTGGTGGTGGCCGCTGACAAGGGCACCGCGACCTTCTCCGATATCGCCAACGGCCTGGCCGCCGAATACGGGTTCTGGATGGGCGATGCCTTCGCCTCCGGCGGCAGCAACGGTTATGACCACAAGAAAATGGGCATTACTGCCCGCGGCGCCTGGGTGTCGGTCGAGCGCCACTTCCGCGAAATGGGGATCAACCCGGCGCTCGATGAGTTTACCGCCATCGGCATCGGTGACATGGGCGGTGATGTGTTCGGCAATGGCCTGCTGTGCTCGGAGAAAACCCGTCTGGTGGCGGCGTTCAACCATGTGCACATCTTTATTGACCCGACGCCGGACGCGGAGAAGAGCTACAAGGAGCGCAAGCGGCTTTTTGAGTTGCCGCGCTCGGCATGGACCGACTATGACAGCAAGCTGATCTCCAAGGGCGGCGGGGTCTTCAGTCGCAGTGCCAAGTCGATTCCGGTCAGCGCTGAAATGAAAAAGCTGCTGGGCATCAAGTCAGACCGGGTGCCCCCAAACATGCTCATCACCCATATTCTCAAGGCGCAGGTCGACCTGCTGTGGTTCGGCGGCATTGGCACCTACGTCAAAGGCCAGGTCGAAACCCATGGCGACGTGGGTGACAAGGCCAACGACGGGCTTCGCATCAACGGTTCCGAACTGCGCTGCAAGGTGGTGGGTGAAGGCGGCAACCTCGGCATGACCCAGCTCGGGCGTATCGAATTCGCCCTCAAGGGTGGGCGCCTGAACACCGATTTCATCGACAACTCCGGCGGGGTGGACTGTTCCGACCACGAAGTGAATATGAAAATCCTGCTCAATCGTGCGGTGGCCCTGGGCGACCTGACGGGCAAGCAACGCAATGTGATGCTGGAAGACATGACCGATGACGTGGCAGAACTGGTGCTGAAGAACAACTACCGTCAGACCCAGGCCATCAGCATTGCCTCGGTGGATGCCACCATCCGCATGGAGGAATACCGGCGGTTGATGAATACCCTGGAAAGCGAGGGCAAACTGAACCGGACTCTGGAGTTCCTGCCCGAGGACGAAACCCTGTCCGAACGTAAGCTGGACAAGAAGGGGCTCACCCGGCCGGAACTGTCGGTGCTGATCTCCTACGTGAAAGGGGATCTCAAGCAGACCTTGATTGACAGCTCACTGCCCGACGAACCGCTGCTGGCCGGGGAAATGTACAAGGTGTTTCCCCAGGCGCTGACCCGCAAGTTCTCGGACGAGCTGGGGGAGCACCAGCTGCGGCGGGAAATCATTGCCACCCAGATCGCCAACGACATGGTCAATCACATGGGCATTACCTTTGTGGAACGACTGTCGCAGTCTACCGGAGCAGACCCGGCGTCCATTGCCCTGGCGTGGATTATTGCCCGGGATGTGTTCCGACTGGACACCTGGTGGGACCGGATTGAATCTCTCGATTTCCATATTCCGGCGGCGCTGCAGATGGAACTGATGAACGACCTGATGCGGCTGATACGGCGCTCCGTGCGCTGGCTGTTGCGCAACCGGCGTGCCGAGCTCAACATCCAGACCCATATGGAGCGCTTTGCCGACAGTGTCTGGAAGATAACCGCCGATCTGCCGGATTATCTGGGTGAGCAGGCCCGGGCCCACTGGGACAAGCGGTTCTCCGAACTGACCGACGCGGGGCTGCCAAAGGAGCTGGCGTCGGTGCTGGCGGGAACCACCTACCTGTATTCGTCGCTGGGCATCATCGAGGCGAAAGAGGCCACCGGCATGCCGCTGAAAACCGTGGCCAATCTCTACTATGACCTGGGCGAGAAACTCGATCTGAGCTGGTTTGCCAATGCCATCGCCGGGCTGACGCCGGGGTCACACTGGCAGGCGCTGGCCCGTGAGAGCTTCCGCGAGGATCTCGACTGGCAGCAGCGGGCATTGACCACGGGCGTGCTCAAGCTCGCCGGCAAGCCGGGGGAGGTGTCCGGGTGCGTGGATGCCTGGATGGCGCGACACGAAGCCATGATCAGCCGTTGGAAAGTCATGCTGTCTGAACTCAAAGGGGTTCGCGAGCCGGAGTACGCCATGTTCTCGGTGGCTCTCCGGGAGTTGCTGGACCTGGCACAATCCACCATGCACAGCAGTCATCCGGAGGGCGAGGTTCAGACCAACTGAGTATTGCGTTAAGGCGCTGATTACCGTTCAATTCCTCAACAGGATTAATCAACGGGGAGAATGGTAATGGGGCAACTGGATCATCTTCTGGGAAAAAACAAATCCTGGGCCGACGGAATCAAGGCCCAGGATCCTCAGTTTTTTGATCGGCTGTCCAATCAGCAGGCACCGGAGTATCTGTGGATCGGTTGTGCTGACAGCCGGGTACCTGCAAACCAGATCGTTGATCTGATGCCCGGCGAATTGTTCGTTCATCGTAACGTGGCCAATGTGGTGGTGCACACGGACTTCAACTGTCTCTCGGTGCTCCAGTTCGCCATCGACGTGCTCAAGGTCAAGCATGTGCTGGTGGTGGGCCATTACGGTTGCGGCGGTGTGCGCGCGTCTTTGCTGAACGAAGGTTTTGGCCTGATCAGCAACTGGCTGCGCCACGTGCAGGACGTGCGCGACAAACATCAGTCGGTGCTGGACGGCATTGCCAGCGAGCAGGACCGGGTGGATCGCCTGTGTGAACTGAACGTGGTGGAGCAGGTGGGCCATGTGTGCCAGAACAACATTGTTCAGGAAGCCTGGCGGCGCGGCCAGGCCCTGACCGTGCACGGCTTTGTCTATGATGTGGCAGATGGCATTTTGCGCGACATGGGGCTGTCCATCTCGGGTGAGGAAGAGCGGGAGACGGTTCAGGCACGAAGCCTGCAGGAGCTGATCGAGCGCCCGGTTCGCTCTGGCCGTCAAAAATAATGACGCTCGAACTGTAAAAAATTGTCAAAAAATCGTGATAGGGGTCACTTGTTGACCCCCGGGGGCATCACAGAACCCCTTCGATCGCTCCGGTACACTTGTCTCGTAGTCAGTGAGGAGGTGAACCATGCGAGATCTGATGCAAAAAGCTCTGAATGCCCTGAACCAGCGCAAAAGCGTTGAAGCTTCTGTGGATCAGCCACGCAGGGGCGAGCCCGCCCGTCAGTCCGCACAGCCGGAAGACTGGGGCATGTCCCCGGAAGATGCTCTGCGGGTAGGTACGGTGGCCCGCTACAAGTAAGCGCCGGGATTATCGAGGCGCCGGATCGTTCTCCCCCAAGACTCCGCGCCCGAATCCGGTTAGAGTATTGCGCCTGTACACCAGCGCGGGATACCCGAACACCATGTCTGCATTACCCAACGCCCACGAAGCACTGTTAAGAAACCGCGAACACATTGTCGGCCGCCTGGCCCTGCTTGGGCTGTCGGACACCGGATTGTTGTCGGCACTGCCCGGCGGCGGTCTGGCGGTGACCGATCACGCCGGTGTGTTTGCCGCTGCCCCGGCCCTGCAGGGCTGGCGCACAGCCTTCGGTTACGATGATCCTGCGTTGCAGCCGGGGTGTGCCGACACCATCGTGGTGTTTCTCCCCAAGGCCCGTGCGGAGCTGGCGTTTCGTCTGGCGCTGGCCGGATTCCTGGCGGCAGACGGCGCCAGGCTGATAGTGATTGGAGAGAAACGCGAGGGTATCGCCGGCGCAGTCAAGCAGGTGAAGGCTGTCGCGCCCGAGGCCACCAAGGTGGACAGTGCCCGCCATTGTCAGGTCTGGCTGGCGGATGGCTTCGCCACCGGAGAAACCTTCGAGCTGCAGCGCTGGATGAGCTGGCACGCCGTGGAAGCGGCCGGTGTGCGTGTGGATGTTGCCGGGCTGCCGGGTATCTTCAGCGACGGAGAGCCGGATCAGGGCACCCTGATGCTGCTGGAAACTCTCGCCGAGCAGCCCCTGCCACGGGGCCATTCGCTGGATTTTGCCTGTGGCTCCGGCGTGATCGGCTGCTGGATTCAGGCGTGGCAGCGGTCCGCCGGTATTGAGCCGTCGCCCATTGATGCCGTGGACGTCCAGTCCCAGGCGGTCCTGTGTGCCGGTGCCACCTATCGCAGAAGCCAGGCCGTGGGGGACGTGTTGGCCTCGGATGGGCTTGCGGCGGTCACCCGGAAGTACCGAGCCATCGTCACCAATCCCCCGTTTCACGCCGGTGTCCGCACCGATACCACCATGACCGAACAGTTCCTCCGGCAAGCGGCAGCGCACCTGCAGCCTGGCGGGGAGCTGCGCCTGGTTGCCAACAGTTTCCTGCCCTACGAGGCGGTGATCAGGAAGACCATTGGTCCGGTAACGCGGCTGGCCAGCGATAAACGCTTCACGGTGTATTCCGCCAAGCGCCAGACATAAAAAAGCCCCTGGGGTGAGGGGCAAAAGGTTGCTTCCAACAGAAAAGGGGAACCAACCTGAAATCAGTTTGCGCTGGAGGCCTCGTCAGCCCGCTCCGCAGTGGCGCGGCGGGGTGCGAGATCACGAATCTGCCCGAACAGCCGTCGGGCTTCGGACTCGGCGCGGTTGCGGGCTTCGGTCAGTTTGGGCCTGACGTCGGTCTGGTAAGTTTTGCCCGCCTTGTCGGTGACGTAAGCGGTCATCATGTTGGCGTCCCACCACAGTTTCTTGCGCAGATCGTAGGTCGCGACGTCGAGACGCAGGGTGAACTCGCGAAACGTCGGATTCTTGCTGCGAATCTGGCTCACCACCTCCGACAGGCTGCGGGGCTCGGACACATCAGCACCCAGATTGGCCAGCAGCTTCTTAAATTCAGCGGAGGCCTTGTCGAGCTGTGGGCGAAGCTGGTCCTCAAAGCGCTTACCGGCGGCCTGAACAGACTCAAAGCGGGTCTTGATGGAATCGCGAATCATATAGGGATCTCTCGTGTGTCTTCGGTTACAGAACAACTTGGATGTCACCATAGGGTTAATTTCTAGAATAATCAGCCTAGAATGATTCCGCTTCTGAACCCTGCCTGAATTGGTGCCTGAAATGACAAGCGATACTCTGAAAACGCCCGCTCGTAGCCTGACCCTTGAGCGCCCCGGTAACACGGATCGTTCACTGAGGGCCTGGGACGCGGCGGATGAACTGTTGCTGCAGCAGGCCGCTGCGCGGATAGACACCGTGGGGCCGGCGCGGGTGCTGGTACTGGATGACCAGTTCGGCGCTCTGACCCTGGGCCTGGCTCAGCATGACGTGGTATCGCTTGCCGACAGCGCCACCCTGGTGACGGCTCTGGAACGCAACAGTGTCGCCAATAATCTGATCGCCTCGCCACCGTTGAGCTGGCTGAGCCCGCCTGATGGACCGTTTGATGTGGTGGTCCTGCGCATACCCCGGCAAATCGATTATCTCCGCTGGATGCTGAGGTGGGTGAATCAGGTGCTGGCACCGGAAGGTGTGGTGATCGCCGGGGGTATGATCAAACACCTGCCGGATCGCAGTGCAGAGGTGTTCGCGGAGTTACTTGTCACCCTGGACGTCTGCCCGGCCAGAAAAAAGGCGCGGGTGGTGATCTGCGGGCGCGGGGAGCCGAGATTGAATGACTGGGATGGCCAGTGGAAGGGCTATCCGGCACCTACCGGTAATCAACTGATCGGTGGTCTGCCGGCGGTGTTTGCCCGCGAGCGCCTCGATATCGGTACCCGACTGTTGTTGCCGGAGGTTCGCAGGTGTGCTGCCTCACTGGCGCCAGGGGCGCGCGTGCTGGATCTGGCGTGCGGCAACGGGGTGCTCGGGCTGGAGGTGCTGCAGCAGCGGACAGACGTGCACGTGGTGTTCAGTGATGTCTCCAGTCAGGCGGTCGCGAGTGCCCGACGTAATGTCAGGACTGCCGGTCTTGATGCCGAGGCGGAGTTCCATCACCGCGACGGTATCGACGAAGGTGCGGGTGAGTTTGACTTCATTCTTCTCAATCCGCCGTTCCATGAGGGCGGCGTGGTGGGCGATCACATTGCCTTGCGGCTGTTTCAGCAGGCGTCCCGCCATCTGTCGGGAGGCGGGCAGTTGCTGATGGTGGGCAACCGCCATCTTGGCTACCACCGCAGCCTGCATCGGTTCTTCCTGCAAGTGGAGCAGTTGCAGGCCGACCCGAAATTTGTCGTGTTCGAGGCTTCGGGTCAGCGCACCGGGGCAGGGCGGTCGTAACCGAGTCTCGACAGGGTGTCCACAATGGTCTGGGTCTGACTGTCGATCTCGATGTTGACGGCATCGCCCTCACGAATGTCTCCGAAGGTGGTGGCCCTCAGGGTTTCTGGAATCAGGTGCACATTGAAACGGTTGCTGGTGACCTCGCCGATCGTCAGGCTCGCCCCGTTGATGGCTATGTAGCCTTTCGCAAAGAGGTAACGGGCCCAGGCTTCCGGTACTTCGAATTCGATGGTTACGTTATTCTCCGGCCGCAGAATTGACGTTACCACGGCGGTGGTATGAACGTGGCCTGACAGCAGGTGCCCACCGATTTCGTCGCCGATCCGCGCCGCCCGTTCAAAATTTACCCGATCACCTTCGCTGACGCCGCCCAGCGTCGTCAGCTTCAGCGTTTCCTGCATGGCATCAAAGTACAGGCAATCGGCGTCCTGACGGGTCACGGTCAGGCAGGCGCCGTTGATCGCCACCGACGCGCCAATGGTGACGCCTTTGCTGTGTTCAGCGGGCAGGCGGATGGCGTAGGTGTTCAGCCCCGGCGCCGGAGACACTTTCTCAATGATGGCAACGCCCTGGACAATACCTGTAAACATGAACTCACCTCGTTGTGGCGCGGCATGGGCCGGCGCTGTGGAAACACCGGCAAAGCATAGCGATACCGCCGGGCGATGCCAAGGGCTCAAGTTTCCCGGCCACGGGCCGATACGCTAGTGTAGATTCCATTCGCCCAGTCGGCATCGCGGACGACTGCCCGGGCGCGTCATTGGTAGAAGGTTATGGCAGAGAACAGACTGAAAACGGCAACACGCACAGCGCCGATTCCGGGCGAGCCGGTGTTGCGGCCGGGACGTGCAGCTGACCCGGTGCCGGTGCCTGTGCCCCCTGACCGGGAGGCCCCTGTTCCCGGTGTATCCCAGATAGCCCGGGCGCCCGCGACGTCGGAACAGCCGGAGGCCGATGACGGTGGGGCCCGGTCTGCGGCCGGTCAGCAGGGCGATGAGTCTCCCGACGGGGACCGGCCGCAAACGGAAGATGAGGCAGCTGAGGCTGAGGCCGTCGACCCAAGCGATGCGGAAGAGCCCGCCGACATCGAGCAGGCCATGGCGGAAAGCCGGCAACGTAAACTGCGACTGATGCTCAAGCAGTGCGATCGGGTGTTGCTGATGGATTTTGATCTGCTGGCGATGCCTGGCTGGCCGGACAATTATTCGCTCGCCGCGGCAAGGCGTAGCCGGGACCTGTGGGTTTTCAGTGCCCTGGTAGCGGCGCTGATCTTCCTCAGTGGTCTGACCGGGTTTGTACCTGCCTGGATAGCCGGCGGCGGTTTTGGCGCCTTCGTGATTATTCTGATGATGGGGGTACCGGCGGTTCGTCGAATATACAGCTCACGCCCTTCGTACCTTGACCTGATTGTCCGCCGCCAGCGGATGCTCCGGGACGCCCGCAAGCATGTTGAACATCTGGAAGGCAAAGACGGACTGATCTGGCAATGTGCCCGCATGGCTGAGTTCAACGCCTCGCTGCGGTCGTCGCGGTTCAGCGAGCTGCTGGCTTTGTCAGAGCACCGGACGCTGTCGCGGAACATGACCCGGCGCGAGTATTTCCGCCTCTATCTCATCTATCTGCTGGAGGCGGAGAAGGCCTACGACCGGGTCCAGAAAGCGTTCTTTGACGGCAATCAGCAGGCCATTGATCGTGGCTGGGCCGGCGTGGCTGCCTCGCCCGGGCAGAGAGCTTGACATAAAGGTGCCTCAAACGTATGTTTCAAACAGACGTTTGCTAGAGGCACCGAAAACAACATGGCTCAGTCTGATACCGTTGACCGCATTCTGGATGCAGCCGAGGAGTTGTTCGCCGACCGGGGTTTCTCTGAAACCTCACTGCGGATGATTACCAGTAAGGCTAAAGTAAATCTTGCCGCTGTCAATTACCACTTTGGCTCCAAGAACGCGCTGATCCATGCGGTGTTCGCCCGCTTCCTGACGCCCTTCTCGGCCACGTTGGAAACAGCCTTTGATGATCTTGAGGCGCGTTGTGAGGGCCAGCCTCCGACGCTCAACCAGACTCTCTGGGCATTAACCGAAAGCGCCGTGCGCATGCCTCAGCGCAACGAGAAGGGTATTTCCATTTTCATGCGGTTGCTCGGACTTGCCTACACCCAGTCGCAGGGCCATTTGCGCAAATTCCTGGAGCAGGAGTACAGCCAGCCGTTCAGTCGCTTCATGCGTTTGCTCAAAGAAGCGACTCCCCAGTTGTCGGCGGTGGATCGCTACTGGCGCATCCAGTTCATGCTGGGCGCCACCGCGTTCACCATGTCCAGTAGCGATGCCCTGAGGGACATTCTGCAGAACAAACTGGGCGTGGAAACCACGGTGCAGGAAATCGCCGCCCGGCTGGTGCCGTTCCTCGCGGCAGGCATGCAGGCGGAGGATGCGGTGCTGATGCCTTCCCTCAAAGAAGCCCCGGTTGCCTGAGGTCAGTTCCGTCGGTTAGGCTTCCGCTCTGGCAAAGCCGATTCGGGAGCTCGACTCAACATGAGCGCATCAGGGGGCGCAGGCCCTCACATTGATATCAATATTGCCTCGCAATCGCTGGCGCTGGTGGACGGCCGGGGCTGTCGTGTGTTCGAGTGCCCGGTATCCACTGCCCTCAATGGCCCCGGCGAACGCAACGCCAGTGGCTGCACTCCCCGCGGAAAACACTTCGTTCGCGCCAAGGTTGGTGGTGGTCTGCCCGCCAATACAGTGTTCGTGGCCCGCCGCCCCACCGGTGAAATCTACACCGCAGAACTTGCCAGCCGACATCCCGACCGTGACTGGATCCTGTCCCGTATACTCTGGCTATGCGGCAGTGAGCCCGGAAAAAATCGCGGCCCCGGGGTCGATAGTTTCCGTCGCTTCATATACATTCACGGCACACCGGATACCGAGCCCATGGGCGTGGCAAAATCCCATGGCTGCGTCCGCATGCGTAATGCCGATGTGATTACGTTGTTTGATCTGGTCGAGCCGGGCACCGCTGTGGTCATTCACGAAGCCTGACCGGATTTGCCTCTTGCATTAGCGACACACTGAATTAACCACCGGGGATGTTCATGATCGGAGAGCTGCAGGCCACCATTAACGGCTGGATCGAAAACTGGGACCTGTTATCGGAGAGCTGGCGGGTCGGCATCGTAGTGTTTTCACTGGTCTTCGGAACGGCCACGGTGGCTTACATTGCCAGCCACATTATCGGCGCGCTGGAAAAGCGGTTCAGCAAAACCAGGAATCTCTGGGATGACGCGGTGCTGCACGCGGCAAGAAAACCCGCCGTGGCGTTCGTCTGGATCCAGGGCGTTTACTGGGCGGCCGAGGTGGCGTACCGCTACTCCGAGGCGGAAATTTTCTCGGTTAATGAAAAGCTATTGCAGATCGGGTTTGTCTGGGTGCTGGTCTGGGCACTGCTGCGGCTGGTGAAAGAGGCAGAAGGTATTCTTACCTCGCCGCTGAAAATGAAAACCCCCATGGATTACACCACGGTGAATGCCGTCAGCAAGCTGTCCCGTGCTGTGGTCATCATCACGGCGGTGCTGATTGCCATGCAGTCACTGGGCTACAGCATATCCGGTGTGCTGGCGTTCGGGGGTGTGGGCGGCATTGCGGTGGGCTTTGCGGCCAAGGATCTGCTGGCGAATTTCTTTGGCGGCTTCATCATCCACCTGGACCGGCCGTTCAAGGTCGGTGACTGGGTGCGTTCGCCGGACCGTAACATTGAGGGCACCGTCGAGCATATCGGCTGGCGTCTGACCACCATTCGCACGTTCGACAAGCGCCCGCTGTACGTACCCAACGCCGCCTTTACCACCATTGCGGTGGAAAACCCCTCCCGCATGAGCCATCGCCGCATCTCCGAAACAATCGGCATTCGCTACGCAGACGTGCGGGAGATGGCCACCATTGTGTCGGAAATCCGCACCATGCTGGAGAATCACGAGGACATCGAAAGTGACGAGACGCTGATCGTGAATTTCCTCGCGTTCAATGCGTCGTCACTGGATATCATGGTGTACACCTTTACCAAAACGACCCAGTGGGTGAAGTTCCATGAGGTCAAGCAGGACGTGCTGCTGAAAATCAGCGACATCATTGAAAGCCATGGTGCCGAGGTGGCCTTCCCGACGCGCACGCTGCACGTGGCCGACAGTGTTCGGCTGGCCAGTGCCCAGAGCGAGCGCTCCGACCAGGCTGACAATGACAGTGACGACGGTCCGATCGAGAACGACGACGAGGGATCGGACAAGTCCCATCCGTCCCAGCGCACCCGCTACGGTTCGTCGGCCGAAGCCACCGGCGATGGCGATTGAGGTGAACACAGTGAGGGAGTTAAGGGTGGAGAACAGAAAGGTATGAGTACCGCATCAGCGTCAGCACCGGTCGGCATCATCGGCGGCACCGGCCTGACAACCCTGTCAGGTCTCGAAATCACCGGGGAACGGGAAGTGCAGACGCCCTGGGGGGCGCCGTCTTCCCCGCTGGTGGAGGGCATTCTGGGCGAGCAGCGGGTGATCTTCCTGTCCCGGCATGGCAACCCCCATCGGATTCCGCCCCATCAGGTGAACTACCGCGCCAATCTGTGGGCGTTGCAGAACGCCGGCGTTCGCACGGTGGTCGGGGTCAATGCGGTGGGCGGTATCCATCCGGTCATGGGGCCCGCGCACATCGTGATTCCCGATCAGATCATTGATTATACCTGGGGGCGGGGCAGCACCTTCTTTGAAGGCGAGCTCGATGCCGTCACCCACATCGATTTCAGTTTCCCCTATACGGAATCGGCACGCGCTGTGCTGGTTGAGGCGGCCAGTAAGCTGGACGTCCCGATTTCGGATTTCGGTGTGTACGGGGCGACCCAGGGCCCGCGGCTGGAAACGGCCGCTGAAATTGTCCGCCTTGAGCGGGATGGCTGCGATCTGGTCGGAATGACGGGCATGCCGGAGGCCTCACTGGCCGCTGAACTGAAGCTGAACTACGTGTGCCTGGGGCTGGTGGTGAACTGGGCGGCCGGAAAATCCGACCACATCATTACCATGGAAGAGATCGAGGCCGCGATCGAGCAAGGCATGTCCGGGGTCAAGCGGATTCTGGTGGAAGCCATGGGCGGGTTGGGCGCCCTCAGTTCTCAACCCGCTTGAAGAACACCAGCACGCCGATGGTGGGGGAGTCCAGAAAATGGACTTCCTCGCTGCGCATACGGCGGGTTTCGCGAATCCAGGTCAACAGCTCGGCTTTCGCCCTCGGCTCGGGTGAGCTAACGCTGTCGGCGCCAATATCGCCGCCCTGGGCCAGACTGCCGATCGAGCCGTCGTCCGGGTTTTCCGTGTCGGACGTCGCCACGGTGTCGTCGTTGATAACATTCCCGACATCCTGCAGCGGAACGTCGACCGGCTCTCCTGGCTGCCAGTGGTTCAGGTGCACTCCCACGTGGAGATACCGCTGGCGGTCGATGGTGATGTGCCCCTCTACTTCCCTGTGTCCCGCCTCAGCCAGCCAGTCGCCAACCGCCACCTTCATCGGCTCGCCGTCGTAATCGGGCGGGAAGGACTGATACCAGCCCGCGGACATCAACACCCGGAACCGGCCGCTGTTCTGCAGACGCTGTGCTGCCGAGCGCAGGTGCAGCTCGCTGTCCGGGACCAGTTGCAGTGTGGTATCGGTGCTGCCATCTTCGCGCTCCACCTTCATTCGGGCGGTCACGTCCTCGTCGGTCGCCGGCACGCGGCTGGCCATGCGTTCCGTAACCGCTTCCGGGTCAACCAGTCGCTCGACCAGTACGATCTCGGCCCGGTAGTAGTTGTCCCGCTGCTCCTGCGCACTGGCAAACAGGGGGGCGACGGCCAGCAGGGCGGCGGTCAGGGTTGTCAGGGCCTTTCCGGGCAGGGCGTAACCGGGCGTTCGCAAGGGCTGTACTCCACTGTGTCAAAGACTGTCGTTGAGCGGGCAGGGCCTGAATTTCAGGCCGTCAGCTGCCCGAGCATGTCGGAAATGCCGTCGAGTTTACCACCGGTTGAATCATCCTTCAGCCGGAACCGGAAACTGTTGGCCCCTTCCAGGCGGTATTGGTCGGGCGCGGATTGCACTTTTTTAACCAGAACCAGCGGGTCAACCGGCGTTGAGGCGCCGAACTCGAGTCTGGCCCATTCCTTTCCGGCGTCGATTTTCACTATGCCGAGCGACTCGGCCCGCAGTCGAAGTTCGGTTTGCCGCATCAGGTTTTTGGTCGGCTCCGGTAATAAACCGAAACGATCGATCATCTCAACCTGAAGTTCTTTTAATTCATCTTTCTTGCTGACGCTGGCAATGCGCTTGTACAGCATCAACCGGTTGTGCACGTCCGGCAGGTAGTCATCCGGTATCAGCGCCGGGATGCGCAGATTCATCTCGGTGCCATGGCTCAGTGGCAGGTCGGCGTTGGGAGTGCGCCCCTCGCGAATGGCCTTGACTGCCTCGTCGAGCAACTGCATGTACAGGGTGAAACCGATACTCTCGATCTGTCCGCTTTGCTCTTCTCCCAACAGTTCACCGGCACCGCGAATTTCCAGGTCGTGGGTGGCGAGCATGAAACCGGCCCCCAGATCCTGGGCTTCGGATATCGCATCCAGCCGCTTTTTGGCGTCGGCGGTGATGCTGCGCGGCGGCGGTGTCAGCAGGTAGGCGTAGGCCTGGTGGTGAGAGCGGCCGACCCGGCCCCGCAGCTGATGCAGCTGGGCGAGGCCAAACTTGTCCGCGCGCTCGATAATGATGGTGTTGGCGCTGGGAATGTCGATACCGGTTTCCACAATGGTGGTGCACACCAGCACGTTGAAGCGCTTGTGGTAGAAGTCCGACATGATCTGTTCCAGCTCACGCTCGCGCATCTGGCCGTGGGCGACGCCAACCCGGGCCTCTGGTATCAGCCGGCGCAGATCTTCGGCGGTTTTCTGGATGGTCGCCACGTCGTTGTGAAGGAAGTACACCTGGCCGCCCCGCAGGATCTCCCGCAGGATGGCTTCCTTGACCATGGCGTCGTCGCGCTGGCGGACAAAGGTTTTCACCGACAGCCGCCGCGCCGGCGGGGTGGCTATGATGGACAGGTCCCGCAGGTGGCCCATGGCCATATTCAGCGTACGGGGAATTGGCGTCGCCGTAAGCGTCAGCATGTCGACCTCGGCTCGCAGGGCCTTGAGTTTTTCCTTCTGCTGCACGCCGAAGCGGTGTTCTTCGTCGATGATCACCAGGCCCAGGTTGCGGAACTTCATGTCGCCCTGAAGCAGCTTGTGGGTGCCGATCACGATGTCGGCCTTGCCGGCTTCGATGGCGGCCATTGCCTTGCTGGTCTGTGCGCCGCTGCGGAAACGGCTGAGCAACTCGACGTTGACCGCGGTATCGGAGAAACGGTCACGGAAAGATTCGTAATGTTGTTGTGCCAGCAGGGTGGTCGGCACCAGCACCGCCACCTGCTTGCCGGAGAACGTCGCCATGAACGCCGCCCGCATGGCCACTTCGGTTTTTCCGAAGCCGACATCGCCACACACGAGGCGGTCCATGGGCCGTTCGCTGGTCATGTCCTCGAACACGGATTCAATGGCCACCTGCTGGTCCGGAGTTTCCTCGAACGGGAAGCCGGCGGCGAAGGCGCGGTAGGCCTCTTTCGGGTCTTCGAAAGAGAAGCCTTTGCGGGCCTCACGACGGGCGTAGACGTCCAGCAGTTCGGCAGCGGTGTCGCGGATTTTCTCCAGTGCCTTCTGCTTGGCGCTGCTCCAGCGCTCGGTGCCGAGTTTGTGCAGCGGGGCGTGTTCGGTGTCAGAGCCGCTGTAGCGGGAGATCAGGTGCAGGCTGGACACCGGCACATACAGTTTGGAACCGCCGGCATACTCCAGCATCAGAAACTCGCTGGCCTCGCCCTCGACGGTAATGGTTTCCAGACCCTGGTAGCGTCCCACGCCGTGGTCAATATGCACAACCGGGGCGCCGATGCGCAGTTCGGACAGATCCCGGTAACCGGAATCATCAACTTCCGTGGGTTTCTCCCGCCGCCGGCGCTGCAGAACACGCTCGCCGAAAAGTGCGGTTTCCGTCACCAGTGCCAGGTGCTGGTCAGGAAGCAGCAGTCCCTGCTCCATGGGCGCAATGGTTATGCTCAAGGGGTCGTCCGTGGCGGTCAGGAACGACTGCCAGCCATCCAGCGTGACAGGCCGGACCCCGTGGTCGGCAAGGTTGTCGATCAGCGCTTCGCGGCGACCAGAGGACTCGGCGCACAGCAAAACGCGGCCACCGAATTCCTGAACAAAGCGTTTCAGCCGTGCCGCCGGGTCGGCCGCGCGTCCGTCCATGGCCACATCCGGCAAGGTTGCTGCGCCACAATTGGCGGCTCCGGCTCCGTCCACGCTGTCGGAGCTCATGGTGACCCGCGGAAAGTGCTTGAGGTGGCCGAATAGCTCCTCCTGTTGCAGGAAGAGTTCCGCAGGCGGCAGGATCGGGCGCAGGCGGTCGTGGCGGCGGTCCTCGTGGCGGGCGCGGGTGTCGGCGTCAAAGTGGCCAACGGCGTCGTTCAGCCCATCTGCGGTGAAGACGTGGGTTCCCTCGGGCAGGTAATCGAACAGTGTGGCCGTCTCGTCAAAGAACAGGGGCAGGTAATACTCGATGCCCGGTGGCGTGATGCCGTGGCTGACGTCCTGATAGATGGGCGCGCTTTTATCGGCGTTGGGGAAGTGCTCGAACCAGCGGTTCCGAAATCCGGATCGGGCCTCTTTGTTCCACGGGAATTCGTTGGCCGGCAGCAGTTCTATCCGCTCGATGCGGTCGATGGAGCGCTGGGTTTCCGGGTCGAACGTGCGCAGGGTTTCAATTTCATCATCGAACAGATCAATACGGTAGGGCTGTGTGGCGCCCATGGGAAAAATATCAAGAATGGCGCCGCGAACCGCGTATTCGCCATGCTCATAGACGTTCTCTGCGTGCCTGTAGCCGGCGGACTCCAGTTGCAGTCGCCAGGTGTCGATGTCGAGGGTCTGGCCCACTTCCAGCAGCAGTGTGTTGCCCTGCAGATAGCTGACAGGCGGCAGCCGGTGCATGAGTGTGCGCGCCGGCACCACCAGCACGCCCTGGCGAGTGGATGGCAGGCGGTGCAGGGTTCGAATGCGCCGGGAGGTGATGTCCTGATGGGGTGAGAACAGGTCGTAAGGCAGTGTTTCCCAGTCCGGCAGGGAAAGCAGTTCAAGGCCGTTGTCCGTCACCGTGGCGCCATCTTCCTCCGCCGGCAGGCCGAGGTAGAACCGCATGGATTGTTCCAGGCGGATGGCGTCGTCGGTGCTGCGGGTGATGACCAGGGTAAGGCCGTTGTGCTGCCGCGCGCTTTCACAGATCGCCAGGGCATCGCTGCTGCCGTGCAACTGGCCCCATCGACGATGGTCGCCGGCCTTGCCGGGGAATGCCGGTGCCACCAGGGCAGGGGCGTGTCGGGAAGATGCACCGTCAGTCATGGGCGTATCGAATCTCCATCTGTGTAAGGTCGGGGCGGCGAGGCGCGTATTCTACCGGTCGTGGCAGTGGCTGTCATGGCGGTGCGGCGTGCCGCGTTGTCCGTGCCGTCCGCCTGCGCAGATCGTGTACGGGCGGGATGGTCGTCTGTATTTGCGGTCTGGCATTTTAAGTTGGATAATATGCGCCCAATTTTCCAAGTGCCAACTGCAGAGGTTCAAGCGTGAGTCACGAACAGATTAACCAGCACCTGTCTAACTGGACCGATAGAGAATCCACTGCGGAAGCAATGATTCCGCTGATCGGCCGTCTGTACCGCAAGAATAACGTGGTTACCTCCGTTTACGGTCGCGCCATCATCAATCAGTCCGTTATCGGTATTATTCGTGCCCATCGCTTTGTCCGTCAGGTCGAAGACAGCGAGTTGTCTGTCCACGATACGCTTCCGATTCTGCAGGCCATGGACAGCATGGAGCTCGGTCGCGCTCACGTCGACATCGGCAAGCTGGCCGTCAAGTTCAAGGCCGAAGGCGGTTCGCTGGAAGACTTTCTCAAGCGTGAAATCGGCCCGATCGTGGGTCAGTACGCAACCCAGTCTGAAGAGAATGCCGAGAACGACACCAAAGACGTGGTTTTATACGGCTTCGGTCGTATCGGTCGACTGCTGGCCCGTATCCTGATCGAAAAGGCCGGTGGCGGTAACAACCTGCGTCTGCGCGCTATCGTGGTCCGCCAGGGCGGCGCCGAAAACGATCTGGAAAAGCGTGCCAGCCTGCTGCGCCGGGATTCCGTGCATGGGCCATTCGACGGCACCATTACCGTTGACGAAAAAGAGTCTGCGCTGATCGCCAACGGCAACTACATCAAGGTGATTTACTCGAAGGGCCCGGACCAGGTGGACTACACCGAGTACGGGATCAACAACGCCATTGTGATCGACAATACCGGTATCTGGCGTGACGAAGCGGGCCTTGGGCTGCACCTGAAGTCCAAAGGCGTGAGCCGCGTTATCCTGACGGCGCCGGGCAAGGGCGACATCAAGAACATCGTTTATGGCATCAACAACGACTGGATCACCGAGGAAGACAAGATCCTCTCCGCGGCCTCCTGTACCACCAACGCGATTACGCCGGTACTGAAGGCGATCCAGGACGAATACGGCATCGAAGACGGCCACGTAGAAACCGTGCACTCCTACACCAACGACCAGAACCTGATCGATAACTACCACAAAGGCAGTCGCCGTGGCCGCAGTGCCGCGCTCAACATGGTGATCACCGAGACTGGCGCCGCCAAGGCGGTTGCCAAGGCTCTGCCGGAGCTGAAAGGCAAGCTGACCGGTAACGCGATCCGGGTTCCCACGCCGAACGTGTCCATGGCCATCCTCAACCTGAACCTGAAAAAGGACGTGGATGTTGAAGGCGTAAACGAGTATCTGCGTGAAATGGCGCTGCACTCTGAGCTGCAGAAGCAGATCGATTTCGTCAACTCGCCGGAAGTGGTTTCCACTGACTTCGTTGGCTCCCGCCATGCCGGTATCGTGGACTCCCAGGCTACCATTGCTGGTGGCAAGCGGCTGATCCTGTACGTGTGGTACGACAACGAGTTTGGCTACAGCGCCCAGGTGGTGCGAGTGGTCAATCAGATGGCTGGCGTGACTTACCCGATTTTCCCCAAGCGCGCCCGCGACTGATCATCCGCTGATCAGTCAGAAAACCCCGCCAGTCCCGCTGGCGGGGTTTCTTTTTTTGGGGCGGAGGAATCCCTGGCGAGTTACGTTCGGGCACAAAGTCCGCAGGGTTTCTGGTGGAAATGAGATTAACTAATCTCTATAATTGGCGCGATTTTGGGTACGTCTGGCACCCCGTTTCTCATCGTTTCCTGGGCCGCAGGAGTCGGGCGTTACAAATCCATAGAATAGTTTCTGATGATTGGATGAGGCTAATGATCAAGATCAAAAAAGGCCTGGATCTTCCCATCAGCGGCGCTCCCGAACAGACCATCACCGACGGCAAATCCGTTCGCCACGTGGCGTTGATCGGCTTTGACTACAACGGCATGAAGCCGACGATGGCTGTGAAAGAGGGAGACCGTGTCAAGCGCGGTACGCTGCTGTTCACGGACAAGAAGACCGAAGGCGTTCGTTATACCTCACCGGCAGCCGGTGTGGTGAAAGAAATCAACCGTGGTGAGCGTCGTGTTTTCCAGTCGGTTGTCATCGAGATTGATGGCGACGAGGCCGAGACCTTTGCCCGATACAGCGAGGCAGACCTCGCCGGGCTCGAGCGTCAGCAGGTGGTGGATAATCTTGTTGAATCCGGCCTGTGGACGACGTTGAGAACGCGTCCTTACAGCAAAGTGCCCGCCATTGATTCGGCACCGCACTCTATTTTCGTGTCCGTGATGGACACCAATCCCCTGGCCGCAGACCCGACCGTGATCATCCGTGAAAACGGTGCCGCGTTCGAAAAAGGCCTGAAGATTCTGGGCAAGCTGACCAGCGGCAAGGTGTTTGTCACCGGTAAGCCCGGCTCGGACGTGCCGGTTCCCAAGTCCGACGGCGTCGAAGTTCATCAGTTCGACGGCGTACACCCGGCAGGCAACGTGGGCACCCACATTCACTACCTGGACCCGATTGCCGGCAACAAGGTGGTGTGGTCGATCGGTTACCAGGACGTCATCGATATCGCCAAGCTGTTCGAAACCGGTGAGCTGCCGGTGGATCGCGTTGTTGCTATCGGCGGCCCGAAAGCGCTGAAGCCGCGCCTGATTCGCACCCGTGTGGGTGCCAGCCTGACCGAGCTGCTGAAGGATGAGGTGGCGACCGACTGCGACGTGCGCATGATTTCCGGCTCCGTGTTCGGTGGCCGTCGTGGTGACGGACCCTGTGCTTATCTGGGGCGTTTTGCCAACCAGGTGTCGGTACTGGAAGAGGGCAACAAGCGCGAGTTCATGGGCTGGCTGTCGCCAGGTCCGAACAAGTTCTCGGTGCTCAACATCTACCTGTCCAAACTGGCGGGCAAGAAGCTGTTCAATTTCACCACCACCACCAACGGCAGTGAACGGGCGATGGTACCGGTGGGCGCGTACGAGCAGGTCATGCCGCTGGACATCCTGCCGACCCAGCTGCTTCGGTCGCTGATTGTCGGCGACACCGAAACGGCACAGAAACTGGGCGCACTGGAGCTGGATGAAGAAGATCTGGCGCTGTGCACCTTCGTGTGCCCGGGTAAATACGAATACGGTCCGATTCTCCGTGAGAACCTGACCCGAATCGAGATCGAGGGCTAATACGATGGCAATCCGACAGTTTCTCGATGGCATCGAGCATCACTTTGAAAAGGGCGGCAAGTACGAGCGCTGGTACGCGCTGTACGAAGCCGTTGATACCATTTTCTACTCGCCTTCGAGCGTAACCTCCACCACTTCCCATGTGCGTGACGGCGTTGACCTGAAACGCATCATGATCACGGTGTGGATGTGTACCTTCCCGGCCATGTTCTTCGGTATGTGGAACATCGGTTTCCAGGCCAACAACTTCCTGGCTGCCAACCCGGATGCCATGGTGGCTGACGGTGGTCTGCGGACTGCCTTCATCCAGGCCCTGGCGGTAACCGGCGCTGGCGCCGGCATGTGGGACAACTTCGTTTACGGCATGGCGTACTTCGTGCCCATTTACTTCGTTACCTTCGTGGTAGGTGGTTTCTGGGAAGTGCTGTTCGCCACCGTGCGTCGTCACGAAGTCAACGAAGGTTTCTTCGTGACCTCCGTGCTCTTCGCGCTGATCTGCCCGCCCACCATTCCGCTGTGGCAGGTTGCCCTGGGCATCACCTTCGGCGTGGTGATCGGCAAGGAAGTGTTCGGCGGTACGGGCAAGAACTTCCTGAACCCGGCGCTGACCGGTCGTGCGTTCCTGTACTTTGCCTATCCGGCGCAGATTTCCGGTGACACGGTGTGGACCGCAGTCGACGGCTTTAGCGGCGCGACGGCCCTGAGCTGGGCGGCCAGTGGTGGTCTGGAAGCACTGGAGACCCAGATTGGCTGGATGTCTGCATTTATGGGCACCATCCAGGGTTCCATGGGCGAAACGTCGACGCTGGCGGTGCTGATTGGCGGCGCGATCCTGCTGATGATGAAAATTGCCTCCTACCGCATTGTCGGCGGTGTGCTCATCGGCATGATCGGTATGTCGTTGCTACTGAATGCGGTTGGCTCTGACACCAATCCGATGTTCGCCGTGCCTGCGCACTGGCATCTGGTCATGGGCGGTTTCGCCTTCGGCATGATGTTCATGGCAACCGACCCGGTCTCCGCCGCGATGACCAACACCGGCCGCTGGTGCTTCGGTATCCTGGTGGGCGTGATGACCGTGCTGATCCGCGTCGTGAACCCGGCGTTCCCGGAAGGCATCATGCTGGCCATTCTGTTCGCTAACCTGTTCGCACCGCTGATGGATCATTACGTGGTCCAGGCCAACATCAAACGGAGGCTCGCACGTGGCTAAAGCTAAAGAAACTGTCTCCAGAACGCTGATTGTTGCCCTGGTTCTGAGTATTGTCTTCTCGGTGGTGGTGTCCACCGCGGCGGTATCGCTCAGACCCGCGCAGATCAAGAACCAGAACCTGGACATCAAGACCAACATCCTGTCCGCTGCGGGCCTGCTGCCCCAGGGGGCAAGTGCTGCGGAAATCGAGGAGCTGTTCGAGCAGTTCGAAGTTCGCCTGGTCGACCTCAACACCGGTGAGTACGTTGAGCCGTCAGTGGTGAATGTCCAGGATCCGATGAAGTACGACATGTACAAGGCGGCTTCCGATCCGGAAATGTCCACCGATATTCCGTCCTCGGAAGACAAGGCCGGCATCAAGCGCCGTCCGGACATCGCCAAGGTCTACACTATGAGCGAGAACGGCGAAGTGACCCGCGTGGTGCTGCCGATTCACGGTTATGGCCTGTGGTCCACGCTGTATGGCTTTATCTCTCTGGAAGGTGACCTGAACACCATCGAAGGTCTGGGTTTCTACGCGCACGCGGAGACCCCGGGCCTGGGTGGCGAGGTGGACAACCCGCGCTGGAAGCAGCAGTGGGTGGGTAAAGAGGTCTATGACGGCGAACGCGCCGACCCTCAGATCCGCCTGGTCAAAGGTGGTGTCAGTGCCGATGCGGCCGACCGGGAGCACAAGGTGGATGCCCTCTCCGGTGCAACGCTGACCAGCCGTGGCGTTCAGCAGCTCGTCAATTACTGGATGAGCGAGCGCGGCTTTGCGCCTTACCTGCAAAAACTTCGTGAAGGGGAGGTCTGATCATGGCAGACGCTTCAGCCAAACAGGTTCTCTTCGAGCCGATTTTCAGTAACAACCCGATCGCGTTGCAGATCCTCGGGATTTGCTCCGCGCTGGCGGTTACCACCAGCATGAACGTTACGCTGGTTATGTGCATGGCCGTAATCTCGGTGACGGCATTTTCCAACCTCGCGGTGTCGCTGGTGCGCACCCAGATTCCCGGGAGCATCCGGATCATCGTCCAGATGACCATCATTGCTTCGCTGGTTATCGTGGTCGACCAGGTACTCAAGGCGTTCGCCTATGAAATTTCCAAACAGCTGTCGGTATTTGTTGGTCTGATTATTACCAACTGTATCGTTATGGGCCGTGCGGAAGGTTTCGCCATGAAGAACGGCCCCTGGCTGAGCTTCCTGGATGGCGTGGGTAACGGTATGGGTTACTCGGTACTGTTGATCTTCGTGGCCTTCTTCCGTGAACTGCTGGGTGCGGGTTCCCTGTTCGGGGTTTCGCTGATGCCGGTGGTTAATGAGGGCGGCTGGTACGTGCCGAACGGTCTGCTGCTGTTGCCGCCGAGCGCCTTCTTCATCATCGGTCTGGCGATCTGGGGTCTGCGGACCTGGAAGCCGGAGCAGGTGGAAGAGCCGGATTACAAGATGTCTCGCCACACCGCCAAGGAGGCCTTCTGATGGAACATTATATCAGCTTGATTCTGAAGGCCATTTTCGTTGAGAACATGGCGTTGGCCTTCTTCCTGGGGATGTGTACCTTCCTGGCGATCTCGAAGAAGATCGAAGCCGCGGTTGGCCTGGGTATTGCCGTTGTTGTCGTACTGACCGTGACGGTGCCGGTGAACAACCTGTTGTATAACAGTGTTCTCCGTGAGGGCGCCCTGGGCTGGGCCGGGTTGCCGAATGTTGACCTGAGCTTTCTCGGGCTGCTGACGTATATCGGGGTTATCGCTGCCATTGTTCAGATCATGGAAATGGTGCTGGACAAGTACATTCCCGCGCTTTACGCCGCGCTGGGTGTGTTCCTGCCGCTGATTACCGTGAACTGCGCCATCCTCGGTGCGTCGCTGTTCATGGTTGAGCGGGACTACACCTTCGGTGAAAGTGTGGTGTATGGCTTCGGGGCCGGTGTAGGCTGGGCGCTGGCGATCGTAGCGCTGGCCGGCATCCGCGAGAAACTGAAGTACAGCGATGTACCGGACGGTCTGCGTGGCCTGGGTATCACCTTCATCACTGTTGGTCTGATGTCCCTTGGCTTTATGTCGTTCTCAGGTATTTCACTGTAATCAACCCGGTGATTCGGTTTAACGAAAAGGCGAGACCATGAGTACAGAAATTATTCTCGGCGTGGTCATGTTCACCGTTATCGTACTGGCGCTGGTTGCGATTATCCTCGCGGCCCGTTCAAAGCTGGTAAGCACCGGTGATGTGACCATCGAAATCAACGACGACCCGGAGCACACCCTGACCACCGAAGCCGGTGGCAAGCTCCTGGGAACTCTGGCCAACAACGGCATTTTCCTGTCGTCTGCCTGTGGCGGCGGCGGTACCTGTGCCCAGTGCAAGTGCAAGGTTCTGGACGGCGGCGGCGCCATGCTGCCCACGGAAAAGACCCACTTCACCAACCGTGAAGAGAAAGAAGGCTGGCGCCTGTCCTGCCAGGTTCCTGTGAAACAGGACATGAAGGTGGAAGTGCCGGAAGAGTTCTTTGGCGTCAAGAAGTGGGAGTGTGAGGTTGTCTCCAACCACAACGTGGCCACCTTCATCAAGGAACTGGTGCTGAAGCTGCCGGAAGGCGAAGAAGTCGACTTCCGCGCCGGCGGTTATGTTCAGCTGGAGTGCCCCCCTTACGAAATCGATTTCAAGGATTTCGATATCGAGGAGGAGTTCCACGAAGACTGGGACAAGCACAACATCTGGCGCTACAAGGCGATCAACAAGGAAGACACCATCCGCGCGTATTCCATGGCGAACTACCCGGAAGAAAAAGGTGTCCTCAAGTTCAACATTCGTATCGCCACCCCGCCTCCGGGCACCGATCACCTGCCGGGCATCATGTCCAGCTACGTGTTCAACCTGAAGCCGGGTGACCGGGTCACCGTGATGGGGCCGTTCGGTGAGTTCTTCGCCAAGAAGACCGAAGCTGAAATGGTGTTCATCGGTGGTGGCGCCGGTATGGCCCCGATGCGTTCCCACATCTTCGACCAGCTCAAGCGCCTGAACTCCAAGCGCAAGATCAGCTTCTGGTACGGCGCGCGAAGCGTCCGCGAAATGTTCTACGTGGAAGATTTCGACGGCCTGGCCGAGGAAAATGATAACTTCGAGTGGCACGTCGCCCTCTCTGACGCGCTGCCCGAGGATAACTGGGAAGGCCCCACCGGCTTTATCCATAACGTGTTGTACGAAAACTACCTGAAGGACCATCCGGCTCCGGAAGATTGTGAGTTCTACATGTGTGGGCCCCCGATCATGAACGCATCGGTCATCAAGATGCTCAAGGATCTGGGTGTCGAAGACGAGAACATCATGCTGGATGACTTCGGAGGGTAATCAACTCAGATGACATCCTGCATGTTCCGACCCGTCAGGGTGGCTATGGCCAGCGTCGTATTGACGCTGGCCACGGTTGCGCTGGCGGGTTGTTCGTTTCAGTCGGAAGAACAAATCTGGGAAATCGCCGGGCCGGTGTTCGGTACCCAGTACCATATCAATGTCGTATTGACCGGCGATGAGTCGCGCCTTGAGAATCTTGGTGAAGGCGTTGACGAGGTTCTCGAAGAGGTGGACGCGTCCATGTCGACCTGGCGAGAAGATTCCGAGCTTTCCCGCCTGAACCGCCTTGAGGACCAGACGGAATGGATCGAGCTGTCGGCCCCGTTGTATGAGGTGCTCGCCGGCGCAGCCGAAGTATCGAGCCTGACCGACGGTGCATTCGACGTGACGATCGGCCCTGTGGTCAACCTGTGGGGGTTCGGGCCGGAGGCCCGGCCGGAACAGGTTCCCGCCGAGGATGCGCTGGCGACGCGACTGGAGGCGACCGGGTACGAAAAACTCGAGTTGCGGGCAGATCCACCCGCCGTGCGTGCCAGCCGCCCGCAATACATTGATCTGTCTGCGATTGCCAAGGGCTACGCGGTGGATGCTGTGGCGAGGTACCTTGAGAGCGTCGGGCTGGAGTCTTATCTGGTAGAGATCGGCGGCGAGGTGCGGGTGAATGGCCGCAAGCCAGACGGCAGCGCCTGGCGGCTGGCCATAGAGGAGCCGGTGTCAGAACGGCGTCAGATTAACCGGGTCGTTGCTCTGGATCACCACGCCATGGCAACCTCGGGTGATTATCGTAACTATTACGAATCGGAAGGCCGGCGCTATTCGCATACAATTGACCCTGATACCGGCGAACCGATTCGTCACAATCTGGCGTCGGTTACGGTAATCGCCGAGAACGCGATGCGGGCGGATGCCCTGGCGACGGGATTTAATGTGATGGGTTACGAGCGGGCACAGGCGCTGGCAACCCGCGAAAACATCGCCGCCTATTTCATCGTGCGGCGGGAAGGCGGCTTCGAATCGCACCACACGCCCGCATTCACGTCGTACCTTACTCAGTAAAGGGGAGGCCTTATGGGTACCTTTCTGTTGGTTCTATTGATTGTACTGGTCCTGGTGGCCGCCATGTCCATTGGCGTGATTCTGGGTCGAAAGCCGATCAGCGGCACCTGCGGCGGTATTGGCGCCCTGGGTATCAGCCAGTCCTGCGATATTTGTGGCGGTAACACGCAGAAGTGTGAGGAAGAGAACGAGCGGATTGCCAATGAGGGGAAAACCGCCGACGAACTGAGTTACGACGCTACCCGAAAATAACAACACCACTTTGTCACGACGTACATAAGGAGTCACTGCACGCATGGCAGAACATCATTACGACGTCGTCGTTATCGGCGCTGGCCCTTCCGGAGAAGGCGCAGCGATGAATGCGACGAAACACGGTAAACGTGTCGCGATCATCGAAGACAAGCCCACGGTCGGGGGAAACTGCACTCATTGGGGCACGATTCCCTCCAAGGCTCTGCGCCATTCCGTCAAACAGATCATCACCTTCAATACCAATCAGATGTTCCGGGATATTGGCGAACCACGCTGGTTCTCCTTTCCGCGTGTACTGCAGAACGCCCAGAAGGTGATTGGCAAGCAGGTGAAGCTGCGGACCCAGTTCTACGCCCGCAACCGGGTGGAACTGATAAACGGCCGTGCCTATTTTCTGGATGGCAACCGGATTGAAGTGCGTGGCGCCAAGTCAGCGGAAACCCTGCATTTCAAACAGGCCATTGTTGCCACGGGCTCGCGGCCGTACCTCCCGCCAGACGTGGATTTCCGCCACCACCGGATCTACAACTCTGATTCCATCCTGAATCTGTCCCATACGCCGCGCACGCTGATCATATACGGCGCCGGGGTGATCGGCTCCGAGTATGCCTCAATTTTTGCCGGTCTTGGCGTGAAAGTGGATCTGATCAACCCGGGCAGCCGTCTTCTCAATTTCCTCGATGACGAGATATCCGACGCATTGAGCTACCACCTGCGTAACAATGGCGTGCTGGTGCGTCACAACGAGGAATATGAGTCAGTAGACGGAGATGACCACGGGGTGGTGCTGTCGCTGAAATCCGGGAAGAAAATCCGCGCCGACGCTTTCCTCTGGTGCAATGGCCGCAGCGGTAATACCGAAAAACTGGGGCTGGAAAACATTGGCCTGGTGCCGAACGGCCGTGGCCAGCTGGCAGTGGACGAACACTACCGTACCGAAGTGGAGAATATCTATGCGGCGGGCGATGTGATCGGTTGGCCAAGCCTGGCCAGCGCTGCTTACGATCAGGGGCGCTCGGCGTCCTCGGATATCGTTCACGATGAGTATTTCCGCTACGTATCGGATGTGCCCACAGGCATCTACACGATTCCGGAGATCAGTTCCGTGGGCAAAACCGAGCGCGAGCTCACTGAGGCCAAGGTGCCTTATGAAGTGGGGCAGGCCTTTTTCAAGGACCTGGCGCGCGCCCAGATCACCGGTGAAGCGGTAGGCATGCTGAAGATCCTGTTCCACCGCGAGTCGCGGGAAATTCTGGGCATTCACTGTTTTGGCGACCAGGCGGCGGAGATCGTGCACATCGGGCAGGCCATCATGAACCAGAAAGGCGAAGCCAATTCACTGAATTACTTTATTAACACCACGTTCAATTACCCGACGATGGCGGAAGCCTACCGGGTGGCGGCGCTGAACGGTCTCAACCGGATTTTCTGAGTTCGCCGCAAACAAAAAGCCGGGCTGTGGAGAAGTCACCACAGCCCGGCTTTTTTTGTGCCCTTAAGGTCAGCTCGCGGACAGCGCAGAGGGCTCGCCGACGCTGTCAGGAGGATCGCTGCGGGTCAGGGCGGGTATTGATCTGGCACGGTTGTCAAAGAACATGCGTGTGCTGGTGGGGTAGTCCGAAATGATGCTGTCCACGCCTTGCTGTTCCAGTTCGAGCATGTCGTGGATGCGGTTCACCGTCCACGCCGAAACGTGCAGGCCACGCCGGTGCGCATCCTCCACAATGGCCTTGCTGCAGATTTTCCAGTTGATGCACAGGAAATCACAGTGCAGACGCGCCGCAAGGTTCACCGGTCGCGGAAACTTTCGCTCCGTCACCAGGCCGATGGGGATGTGCCGGTCACGCCGCCGGATCTGCTGCAGAAACCACGTGTCGGCAGAGGTCACCGCCACGCGCTGATACAGATCCCGGCGCTGAATAATCTCGGTCAGCCGGTTGCACAGCACGTTCAGACGCTGGCGGCTGTCTTTTTTGACCTCCAGCTGCAGGTGCTCCAGGTCGGGAAGCTCATCCAGCAGGGTCTCCAGCGCGGGAACGCCCACCTTTCGCGGCCAAGACGTGGAGTTACGGCGCGCGTCCATGGCGGCGAGTTCATCGACGGTGTAGTTCGCCACGTTGCCTTTCTGGCCAGTGGTGCGGTCTACCGTAAGGTCATGGATGATCACCGGCTTGCCGTCTTTGGATAGCACCAGATCGAACTCGAAATGGCGAATGCCGTGACGATGAGCGTGGGTAAAGCCGGCAAGGGTATTTTCGGGAGCTTCTCCCTTGGCTCCCCGGTGTCCGTAGACGATCATTCTGGGGCTGATTCCTTCAAGCGTTGATAAATGGCCTGGCGTTTCTTCCAGGTATCGTGACACAGGCGGATGTCTTCCAAGTAGGCCGGCAACTCATCCATCAGCAATGCCTGGGGACCGTCGACCAGCGCCTTTTCCGGTTTCGGATGGAAATCCACCAGTACCATGTTGGCGCCGGCAATCACCCCCTGTGCGGTGGCGTGCATGACATCGAGAATGCCGTCCGGCGACTGCTCGCGGCTGCCCACGGAGTGGGACGGGTCCACGCACACGGGCATGCGGGTCAGCCGTTTTACCGCGGGCACATGGGCAAAATCCACCATGTTGCGGTGGGGCTGGCCAGCTTCGGTTTTCATCCCGCGCAGACAGAAGATGACGTTGGCGTTGCCTTCACTGGCCAGATATTCCGCCGCGTTCAGGGACTCGTTCAGAGTGATCCCGAACCCCCGCTTCAACAGCACCGGATAAGTGCTCTGGCGGCCAATAGCTTTGAGCAGTTCGAAATTCTGGGTGTTGCGGGTGCCGACCTGAAGCATCACCCCGGTGGGGCGGCCCAGCTTTTCCAGGCAGGTGTCGATCTCCTCGATGTGACTCTCGTGGGTAATCTCCATGGCAATCACCTTGATGCCATGCTTGCCGGCCTTTTCGAACACCCAGGGCAGGCAGCCTTTACCATGCCCCTGAAACGAATAGGGATTGGTACGCGGCTTGTAAGCACCCATGCGGGTGCAGACCTCGCCGTGATCCTCCAGCGCCTGCATCATCATCTCGACGTGTTCCGGTACATCCACCGCGCACAGGCCGGCGAAAATGTTCAGGTTCGACTGGTTGAATTGCACCCCGTTGTAGCTGAAGCCACTCTGGCGCCGGTCATCGCGGTGACGGCCCAGAATGCGGTAATCGTCGGAAATGCGGATAGCACGCTCCACCGCGGGTAGTGCTTCGATCTCCTCTTTGTCGAGGGACTTGGTATCCCCCAGCAGGTAGATTTCAGTCAGCCGCTGGCTGGTGCCCTGTATTTCATGGACCCTGACCGAAACGCCGGGCAGGTTTTCCAGAAAATGCAGGGTCTGACGATAGGCATCGCTGTCCAGCGGCGTATCGGGATGGAGGATGGCTAGCATGTGTGCTCCTTGAAGGTTCAGTCGGCGCCTTCGGCCCGGTGACGTGCCTGCATGTACTCACGATGATTAAGATGCAGCAGATCCGCCATTCTGCGAATCAGGTGTTCCTCGTATTTGTCGATGCGGCCATCGGCAAACGCCACCCGCCAGATGCTTTCCAGTAGCGACTGCTTCTCGGCCTGATCCAGGTGCTCATTGATCTGGCCGGTAAATTCGTACAGCGACGTGGCATCTTCTACATGGCTGAGGGCATCCTGCAGGATGTCTTCTGCCTCTTCCCGGGTCACCTCGTGGGCTTTAACCGCGCATTCCACAATGGTTTTCAGTTCCCGGTCATCCTCTTTGTTGTCCACTTGGGAAAGCTGAACCATCAGCGCGGTAGCGGCCACCGCCAGCTGATGCTGGTCGGGAACCCGGCGGGTTTCTCCCTCACTGGGGGCGAACAACTGCTTCAGGCGTTCGATCATGGTCTGGCTGCTACTCCCGTGTCTGCGTTGCGGATTACGCGGCGTTCGCCAAGGTGCGAACCCGGCTTTCCAGTTCGATCTGGTCCGCCGCAAAGCGGCGTATGCCGTCGGCCAGTTTTTCGGTGGCCATGGCGTCTTCGTTGGATTCCCAGCGGAACAGGCGCTCATCCAGCGTGCCCGGCTTGTCGTGGCTGCTGGCCGTGGCGGGTGAGAGCTGACGTTCAAGCTGGCCGGCGTCGTCTTTCAGCTCCTGCAGCAGGGCAGGGCTGATGGTGAGGCGATCACAGCCCGCCAGCATCTCGATTTCACCAGTGTTGCGGAAGCTGGCACCCATAACCACGGTCTTGTAATCGTGGGCCTTGTAGTAATTGTAAATGCGCGAGACCGACCGCACGCCGGGATCTTCCGCGGCCGGATAGCTGTCGCGGCCACTGTTGGCCAGGTGCCAGTCCAGAATCCGCCCCACAAACGGCGAAATCAGAAAGGCGCCGGCGTCGGCACAGGCGGCGGCCTGGATGAACGAGAACAGCAGCGTCAGGTTGCAGTGGATGCCTTCCTTTTCCAGCTGCTCCGCGGCGCGGATGCCCTCCCAGGTAGACGCAATCTTGATCAGCACCCGGCCGGTGTCAACGCCTTGCTGATCGTAAAGTTCAATCAGGCGGCGGGCACGGGCCAGGGTGGCTTCGGTATCGAACGACAGGCGCGCATCCACTTCGGTGGAGACCACCCCGGGAATCAGTTGCAGAATCTCGCGACCGGCCAGTACCGCCAGGGCATCCGTGGCGTAGGCCAGCTGATCGGAGGCGGAACCACCCTGGCGGCTGGCCATGGCCACAGCCTTGTCCAGCATCGGGCGATAGGCGTCGGATGCGGCGGCTTTGAGCAGCAGGGACGGGTTGGTGGTGGCGTCTTGCGGACGCCACTGGGCAATGGCGTCCAGATCGCCGGTGTCGGCGACCACCGTGGTCATGGTTTTCAGTTGTTCGAGTTTGCTGGTCATTCGTCGTCCTGTCGTCCCGGTTGATTCGTTATTGGAGCACCCGTTCCTCGGGTGTGAGCGCGTGTGTCACGCGTAGCCTGTGGCTATTTCCCTACAATAACGGGCTGGTCTGACAGGAACAAGACAACAAAAGGCATAGTTCTGGTTAAGCGGGCGTTACCACCGGTTCTTCCGGTTCGCGAACCCTCGCCAGGGCCTCTTCGATCACCTCCAGCCCGGCCCCGGATTTGTGGGCGTTCTCGCTGATGTGGCGGCGGAACTGACGGCCCCCGGGCTGTCCGTGGAACAGCCCCAGCAAGTGACGTGACATATGTGTAAGGAATACGCCCCGGTCCAGTTCGCGCTGGATAAACGGCAGTGTCGCCCGTAACGCCTCGTGGCGGCTCTGCACCGGTGAGGCCTGCCCGAAGAACTCGGGATCGACTCCCGCCAGCAGCCAGGGGTTGTGGTACGCCTCCCGGCCCAGCATCACGCCGTCGGTGTGCTCCAGGTGCTGGTGGCACTCCTCGAAGGTTTTGATGCCACCGTTGATGATGATTTCCAGCTCCGGGTAGCTGTCCTTCAGGCGATACACCCAGTCGTACTTCAGCGGCGGAATGTCGCGGTTCTCCTTGGGGCTCAGACCCTCTAGGACGGCAATGCGGGCGTGGACTATAAACGTGCGGCAACCGGCAGCAGCCACTTTCTCCACAAACTCGCACAGATCGTCCCAGGACTCCCGGCCGTCAATCCCGATACGGTGCTTGACCGTCACCGGTAGCCCTGTGGCGTCTATCATCGCCCGCACCCCCTCGGCCACCTTGTCCGGATGCCCCATCAGGCAGGCGCCGATCATGTTGTTCTGCACCCGATCACTGGGGCAGCCCACATTCAGGTTTACCTCATCAAACCCGTACTGCTCCGCCAGCTTCGCGCAATGCGCCAGTTCACCGGCATCACTGCCGCCCAGCTGCAACGCCAGCGGGTATTCCGCCTCGTCATGGCGCAGAAAACGCGCGGTATCGCCATGAATCAGCGCACCGGTGGTCACCATTTCCGTGTACAGCAGCGTATTGCGGCTGAGCTGGCGCGCCAGGTAACGGTAATGGGTGGTGGTCCAGTCCATCATGGGGGCGACGCAAAAGCGTCTTGAGGGGGCCCGGTCGCTGTGTTCAGAAGGTGCCATAATGCTCATTCAATGCCCGGATTTTCCAGTTTTCGAGTGTACAAAGTGTCGTCATTTTATCAGTTAAGTGTTCTGTTTGGCTTGGTCATTTTGGCAAAGGTAGTGCAACCACGGATACAACGCGTCGGATGCCCCTGGTCTTGACCCCAATCCCGGCTTGCCACAGAATACTGTATTTATATACAGTTCCGGAGTATTCATGGGTCATCAATGCCAGGTATCGTTTGTCGAAGTCAGGCGCCGATTCGGGTTTCGCAGTATTGAGATTGGCCGTTGGGTGACACCGCCGGAGCGAGACCGGGCAGCGGCACTGTTCTATCAGGCCTTGTGCGACCTTATGACCGTGCTTCAGGGGCCGGAGTCTCTGGTCTCTCTGCGAAGTACTCTGGGGCTTCAATATGGTATTGGCGGCAGACCGGGCGTGGCAGCTCACTATATTCCGGCGACCCGCCAGTTGGCCCTTGCCAAAAACGCAGGTGCTGGCAGTCTGGCCCACGAATGGTTTCATGGGTTCGACCACTACATGGGAAGCAAGGCCTTTCATGGAGTGGCGAACCAGGGCTTTGCATCTTCCAGTTGGCTGAACAGTGCCAAACCGAAAGAGCACTCGCTCAATGACCGCCTTTTCGCCTGCTTTCAGGCGGTTCTCCTGAACGACGACGGTACCTCGCCAAGTGAATTGTTCCGGGCCTCACGAGTAGCGGATGAACACCTGAAGGTACTGTATTACGCTAGGCCAGAAGAGCTCTGCGCCCGAGCCTTTGAAGCGTTTGTGGAGGACTGTCAGCCACGGAACCGTTTCCTTGTGCGGGGTACCCGGGATTCGGACGAGGCCGGAGCGGGCCTCTACCCGCGAGGTAACGAGCGTCAGCGAATCAATGAATGCTTTCGCGGTTACTTCGATGCCCTCGGCGGTGCACTGCACAGAGAGCAGAGGAAAACGGGTTAGCGGGTATCCCGCCGCCACACCCGCGGGGCTTTCCCGGTCCAACTCTTGAACGCCCGCGTGAAATTTGCCGGGTCTGCGTAGCCCAGCAGCTCACTGATGCTCTGGATCTCCAGCGCGGAAGTGGCCAGCAGATGGCAGCTGTCGCGGCGGCGCACGTCATCCAGAATCTGCTTGTAGCTCAGGCCCTGTTCATGCAGTCGCCGGCGAAGGGTTCGGGGTGTGAGGCACAGCTTGGTGGCGAGCTGTTCCGGGGTGGGGTAGCCGTTCTGCTCCAGCACCAGGTGCGCGCGGATCTGGCGGGTGATGTCGTTGTCGGTTTCGGTCAGTGCGCTTTCCCGCTCACACTGGGCCAGCGCCTGGGCCAGGCCTTCGGGGTTGGCCGTGGGCAGGGGCGCGTCCAACCAGGCCGGGTCACCGCCCAGGAGCACACCGGCGCTGGGCATGTTGAATTTCACCCCCGGCACCTGCTGGCGGCGGCGCTGGTATCCAGGCGGTTCAGGCCCCCGCAGCCAGATTTCCCGTTCACTGGGCTGGATCGGCTGCACAAACTCCATGCCCCGCACAATACTGGTCAGGATGGAGCTGAACATCATTTCCCTTAGCGGCTCGGGCAGGGGCACCTCCGGTTCGATTTCAAAGAACAGGCTGGTTTCGGTTTGCCGCACGGTCATCAGCACCCCGCGCCCCCGCAGGTTCCAGAACCGTTCCAGAATCGCGATGGCTTCCCTGGGGTTGGGGGCGCACATCAGGGCGTAACCCAGGCTGCCGTGAGCGGTCAGGGGCAGGCGTAAGCCGTTGTCGAATCCCAGCGCGGTATCGCCAATGGCGGCATGCACTGCGGCGAATACGTGCAGGGTCTGCAGGTAGGAAATGCGGCCGGCCGGGTCATCCAGGGCACCGGGCGACAGGCCAGCCTGCTCCAGTACGTCCGCGGGGTTTGCCCCCAGTTCCCGGGCCACTTCCACAAACATGCGCGGGTAGGTCACGGGCTGGTTTGGCTGCCGGGTCCAGCCTGGCAGGTCAGTTGGAAGGGTGTAACGCTGGGTGTTGCTCACGGTTGGCCACCAATGACAAGTGCTTTGTCCGCCAAACATCTCACGGGGGCGGGGTCATGACCAGTACTCTGGAGGCCAGATTGCAAGAAGTCCCGAATGCAGGAGTCTGCCCATGACCTCAGCCGTGAATGCCAAAGCCAATCGTTTGCCCAGAGGCAAGCCTGCCAAGTCGCCCCTGAGCGTGATTCCCCAGGTGCGCCGCCCGAGGATTGATCTGGCGGAGGATGTGCCGAAATACTGGTGGGATAACGATCCGGTCAAGACGCTGCTACTGGCGGCGCTGTCTTCGTCGTTTCCACCGGGCGAGACCTTCTTCATTGATACCGTGCGTCATTATCAGGATCGCATTACCGATCCGGAGCTGAAAAAAGCGGTGCGGGCGTTTATCGGCCAGGAGGCGCACCATTCCCGCGAGCACAAACTGCTGAACGGTTACCTGGAGGATCGGGGCATTGGCCTGGCTCGCCTGGAAAGCGAAATTCAGGCGTTCATGGACTGGATGCGCAAGAACTTCAGCCCGGAGCGGCAACTGGCCCATACCGTCGCCGTCGAGCATTTCACCGCGCTAATGGCGGAGGAGTTCCTGCTGAAGTATGACGCGCTGGACGAAATGGACCCGCGCATGGCGAAGATCTGGGCCTGGCACGCCATTGAGGAGTCGGAGCACAAGGCGGTGGCGTTTGACGTCTACAAAGCGGTGGGTGGCCGCGAGAGCGTGCGGCTGCAGGAAATGCTGGTGGTGAGTGTAATCTTCCCGGTATTCACCAGCATTCACCTGGTTCAGTTGATGAAAGAAGACGGCCAGCTGAGCAACCTGAAGTCCTGGGCGGGTGCGTTCAACTACATGTGGGGCAAGCCCGGCGTGTTTCGCAAACTTGTGCCATCTTATCTGAAGTATTACAGCCCGAGGTTTCACCCCTGGAATCACGATGCCCGTTCGCTGGTTGAAAAAGCCAAGGCGAAGTGGCTCGGCGAGTAAGGTTCCAGAACTCAAAAAAAAAGGAAGTATGAATGACCGCTTACACCGCTGTTCTGTTGTACGCCGGATGGATGCTGATCCTGGCGCTGATCTATGCCGTACCCCGTGTGCCTCAGGCCCTCACTGGCGCCAAACCTATTGATAGCTGGGAGCGCAACAAGCAGCCGATCGATGCGCCGATTCTGCAGCGGGCCAAGGCGGCGCACCTCAATTGCATCGAGAACTTCGCGGTGTTTGCGGCGGTAGTGGTGGTGGCCGGGCTGATGAACCGGCTGGAAGCGATCGGCAGCCTGGCCGCATTCGTGCTGTATGCGCGCATCGCCCAGAGCGTGGTGCACATCAGCGGTACCTCGTTTGTCCAGATCTTCCTGCGGGCGACGTTCTTCCTGATCCAGATCCTGCTGGTGCTGGTGATGGTCTATCGCTTGTTGCTGGGCTGATCGAAGCGCTGCGATAACCATTACGGGGAGTGTCCATGAAAGACTGCATTTTTATTACCGGCGCGGCCGCCGGTATCGGCCGTGAAACCGCGCTGCTGTTCGCCGCCAAAGGCTGGTTTGTCGGCGCGGCGGATCGGGATGAGGCAGCGCTGGCAGCCTTACGGGAAGAGCTGGGTGACGACCGTTGCAGCACCCACGTGATGGATGTGGTGGATGAGGCCTCGGTGACGCGGGGCCTGGCGGCGTTTGCCGAGCGCACCGGCGGCCAGCTGCGGCTGCTGCACAACAACGCCGGCATTCTGCGGGTCGGGCCGTTCGAGGAGATTACGTTGGCGGACCATCGCGCGGTGGTCGAGATCAACGTGATCGGCCTGATGACGGTATTGCATGCCGCGTTCCCGTATCTGAAAGCCACGCCGAATGCGCAGGTGGTGAACATGAGCTCGGCTTCTGCTGCCTACGGCATTCCGGATTTTGCGTCCTACTCCGCCAGCAAGCACGCGGTGCGGGCCATGACGGAAGCGCTGGATATTGAGTGGGAGCCCCACGGTATCCGTGTGTGCGATCTGATGCCGCCGTTTGTCAGAACCGCCATGGTGCAGCAGAACGAGCAGAGCTCCCGACTTTTCGAAAGCCTGGGGGTGAACCTGACCCCGGATCTGGTGGCCGCTCAGGTGTGGGCGCAGGCGGAACAACCACGCCTGCACCGCCCCATCTCCATGCAGTTCCGGGCGTTGTGGCCGATTGCCCGGTCCGCACCGGCGTCGGTTACTCGCTCGGTGCTGCGCAAGCTCTGGCGCAAGTAGGTTACGTCGGGTCAAGACGCTAGCCTGCTAACTTTGTTATTCTTTCGACCTTTATAGGCCGTGGGGCGGGAGAGTAACGCAATGCCGGTAATGGTTCAGGCGCTGGTACCTGTGTTTGCACTGATTGTGATGGGGCACCTGTTCCGGCGCTGGAATTTCCCCGGTGACGGTTTCTGGCTGCAGGCTGAACGCTTCACCTATTACGTGCTGTTTCCCGCCATGCTGGTTTACAAGCTGGGCCAGGCCCGCCTGCCCGCGTCCGCCTATGGCGACATTCTGCTATTGATTGTGGCCATGCTGCTGGTGATGACGCTGTTGCTGGCGTTACTGCAAGGCTTCTGGCGCTGGCCCGGGCCGGTGTTCTCTTCGGTGTTTCAGGGTGGTATCCGTTTCAACTCCTACGTAGGCCTGGCGGCGGCCGGCATGCTGCTGGGTGACGAGGGCCTGTCATTGATCGCCATTGCCGTGGCCATCAAGGTGCCGCTGCTGAATCTGCTCTGTATCCTGATGTTCTCGCTGGTGGCGGGGCAGGGGCCGCTGCGGTGGCGCCCGGTTTTGAAGGCCATCGTGACCAACCCGCTGATCGTGGGCTCGGTGATCGGTGTGACCTGGAGTTTTTTCCAGGTCGGCTTTCACCCTTTGGTGGCCGGTGTTCTGGCGCCGTTGAGCGATCTGGCGTTGCCCATGGGGCTGATGACGGTGGGCGCAGGGTTGCAACTGAAAGCCCTGCGGGGCGCTTCAATGCCGTTTCTGGTGGCATCGGTGGCCAAACTGGTGGCGTTTCCACTGATCACCGCGGGGTTGGCGCTGTTGCTGGGGCTGGAAGGGATGCTGGTGCAGGTGGCGGTGCTGCTGGCGGCACTGCCCACGGCGACGTCGTCCTACATCCTGGCGCGTCAGCTCGGTGGTGACGCGCCGTTGATGGCCGGCATCATCAGTGGCCAGACATTGCTGGCCATGATGTCGATTCCCCTTGTGCTCGGTGTGCTCTGGTAAGGCTTACCGGGTTTTCTCTGGCAGGCAGCTCAGCGCGTTGTCGGCAATACCCTGCAGGAAGTTCACGTAGCCGTCGCGGTCGGATTCAACGTCGGTGGCCAGCGGATCCCAGGTGCTGAAGGTGATGTCCAGACCCTCGGTGATGGAGCGCCACCACTGGCGATTGAACTGGGGTTCGGTGAGCAGGCAGGGTTGATTGGCGGCGCGCAGCTTGTCCTGCACCTCGGCAATGTGGCGGGCCCCGGGAGACAGCTCTGGATTCAGCGTGAGTACCCCTTCCAGCTTCAGGTTGAAATGCCCGGCGTAACGGGTAAAGGCATCGTGGTAGGCAAACAGGCTGATGTCCGCCAGCGGTTCCAGGCGGTGGCGGATGTCGTCTTCGGCTTCCCGCAGTGAGGTTTCGAAGCGGGCAAGATTGGCGTCGAGGGCCTCGGTGTCGGCACCTTCAAGCTGTGACAGTGCCCGATGGATATCCTGTGCCATGCCCAGCGCCAGTGCCGGGTCGAGCCAGATGTGCGGGTCTTCGCCGTCGCCATGATCGTGGGCATGGGCGTCATTGTGATCGTCATGATGGTCGTGATGGTGCGCATCAGCAGCCTCAGCTTCCGGTACTTCATCACCGTGCATCAGCGATACCGCTCTCGCCTTGAACTCCTCGCCGCCGAGCAGGCGCGACAGGAAGGTTTCCATTTCCGGACCCACCCAGAAGATAACGTCGGCGTTTTCCAGGGCCCGGCGCTGGGAGGGGCGCATGGTGTAGTTGTGGGGGCTGGAGCCTGAAGCTACCAGGCTGGTGACTTCCACATCCTCTGCTGCAACCGCTTTGACCAGCAGTTCGACCGGTTTGATGGAAGTGACCACCTGAGTGGCAGCCAGGGTGGACAGCGGGCTGATCAGCGCAGCCAGTCCCAGCGCAACGGCGCTGGCTCGTGAAGAATTGGGCATGATGGATCGGGCTCTGACTCTGAATTGATACGTTATAATATAACAATTGCGCTGGCAGCGAAAGGTTGTGAGCCGCTGACCTCATGCGAAATTCCTCCCGGATCGTTATAATGCGTGGCTTTCCAGTCGGCCACTTATCTACCAGGACTGTTTCATGACCGTACGTACCCGAATTGCCCCGTCACCCACCGGTGATCCACACGTTGGTACCGCCTTCGTGGCCCTGTTCAACCTGTGCTTTGCCCGTCAGCACGGTGGCCAGTTCATTCTGCGTATTGAAGACACCGATCAGGCCCGCAGTACCGCAGAGTCCGAGCAGGACATTCTTGACGCTCTGCGCTGGCTGGGGTTGGAGTGGGACGAGGGCCCGGACGTGGGCGGACCCCACGGCCCCTATCGTCAATCCGAGCGCAAGGATTCCTACCGCCAGTATGCGCTGGATCTGGTCACCGCTGGCCATGCGTTTTACTGTTTCCGCACCCCGGAAGAGCTGGACGCGATCCGCGAAGAGCGTAAGGCCCAGGGCCTGAACCCCGGCATCAAGGGCGACCTGGAACTGTCCGAGGAAGAAGTGAAGCGTCGCCTGGACGCCGGCGATCCTTACGTGATCCGCATGAAGGTGCCAGATGAAGGCGTGTGCGAAATCCGTGACATGCTCCGGGGCACCATCGAGATCGACTGGTCCCAGGTCGACTGCCAGATCCTGCTGAAATCCGATGGCATGCCCACCTACCACCTGGCCAACGTGGTGGACGATCACCTGATGGAGATTACCCACGTGCTACGGGGGGAGGAGTGGATCAACTCGGCACCCAAGCACAAGTTGCTGTACCAATACTTCGGCTGGGATATGCCGGAATTGTGTCACCTGCCGTTGCTGCGCAACCCGGACAAGAGCAAGCTGTCCAAGCGCAAGAACCCCACCAGCATCAACTTCTATGAGCGCATGGGCTTCCTGCCGGAAGCGGTCACCAACTACCTTGGCCGTATGGGCTGGTCCATGCCCGACGAGCGGGAAAAGTTCACCCTCAACGAGATGATCGAGAACTTCGACATCCAGCGGGTGTCCCTTGGCGGCCCGGTCTTCGACGTGGAAAAACTGCGCTGGCTGAACGGAATGTGGCTGCGCGAGGACCTGAGCGACGACCAGTTCGTGGAGAAGATGCGCAGCTGGTGGTTCAACGAAGACGCCCTGCGTGCGCTGATTCCACACATCAAGGGGAGGGCGGAAGTATTCTCCGATGTGGCTCCCATGGCGTCGTTCATGTTCTCGGGCATGCTCAATCTCAAGCCGGAAGACTTCGCCCACAACAAGCTGGAAGAGGCCCAGATCAAGCGGGTGCTGCAGTTCACCCTGTGGAAGCTGGAGGCCCAGCGCCACTGGAGCAAGGACAACATTTTTGCCGACATCAAGACCCTGGCCAAGGCCATGGACCTGAAAATGGGCGACTTCATGTTTTCCATCTTCGTGGCCATCGCCGGCACGCCGAACTCCTGGTCGGTGATGGATTCCATGGCGTTGCTGGGGCCGGATATGACCCGCTCCCGGTTGCGCCACGCCCTGGAAGTCATGGGTGGCTTCTCCAAGAAAGAAACCAAGAAAGTGGAAAAGGAATACGCGGCATTGCTCGCGGAATAACCGCTTTGGTGAAGAAGTAAACGGAATGGACAGGGAAGTTCAGAAAACTGAAAAAAATGGAGATTAAAGGTTGACGCCCATAGGGCGGATCCTTAATATACGCAGCCGTTGAGGGGCCATAGCTCAGCTGGGAGAGCGCAACACTGGCAGTGTTGAGGTCAGCGGTTCGATCCCGCTTGGCTCCACCAATTTCTAGTCCCCTTCGTCTAGTGGCCTAGGACTCCGCCCTTTCACGGCGGCAACAGGGGTTCGAACCCCCTAGGGGACGCCAATACGGCTTGACGGTTTAGTCCACCGGAAAGCCATCAAAAAAACCGCCTTCGGGCGGTTTTTTTGTGTCTGGAGGAAAGCTGAAAAGCGTTCTCTGAGGCTGGGGCGTGAGGCTTCCTATCGCCGCGCGCAGACTCTGGCAAAAGAGCTTAGCGAGAGGCGATAGCGCCCTTGCCAACGCCTTCGTACGCTTTGACCCGGATGGTGTCCTCGGGGAATTCCGCTTTCAACTGATCCGCCATATGCGCGGCAATCAGTTCCACGGTGGTATCTGTGCTCATCATGTAGACTCGCTGTTCCGGCAGCGTCAGCGCGAATTCGCCCTGGTTGGCCTCGTATTCAAAGGTGACGTAGGCAGTGCCGTGCTCGTCCACCCAGCGCCGGGTTACGTCTTCCTCCGAGCCCACGTAGATATCGCGCCATAGCGTCGCCCAGCGCTTTTCCAGGTCGTAATCTCGATGGCCGTTGCGATCGATGCGAATGGGCGAGCGGTGTCCGTGAGCGATACGCTGGCAGTTGCCGAGGTGTTTCTTCAGGCCATGAACGTAATGGTAATAGGCGCCTTCGATGACGTCCTCACGCAGGTGTATCTCCACGTCCGTCACGTTGCCCGGCAATACCGCCATCAACTCCCGTTCCAGCAGCGCAGCCACCGCTGACGGCACTACCCGCTCCGCGGACAGCCAGACCACCGCCTCATCCGGGGAGCGGTGAGTGATCCGAGTACCGTCGGTCAGTGTCCAGGTAAAGGTGTCGGGCGTCTCCTCGCTCCAGGCCACGCCTTCATAACCCCGGGGAATCACCAGCCGGTGGTCCACGCGCTCATCGATCACTCGCTTGATGGTGCGTTTCACGTTGCTGAAATCAAACACCATGCCCTGTTCGTCCAGCTCGCCACCGAGAACCACGTCGGCAATCCAGCTTTCTCCAACCAGTCCCCGGGCGGGGTCCAGATAGGCGAAATCAATGACGGTCAGGTTGTCCACAAACAGGTGATTCATCGGGAAGTCCGAACAGGATGAGGTTGATTGATGGGCGGATTCTAGCAAAAATCCGTGAATGCTAGCAGTCTGTCGATCGCGCTGAGCCCATTCGCCGTTTCGCAAGAGGATGACACCATAGATAAATCACCGAAAGCCAGCCATGAGCAATTCCCCGCATTGGTGCTTGCGGCGGGCGCGTCCCGGCGCATGGGGCGCAGCAAGGCCCTGCTGGAGACCGGGCAGGGCACGCTGTTGGATCAGGCGATTCGGCAAGCCCGATTGATGAGCGACCGGGTGACGGTAACCACCGGAGCCGGGTATCCCTTGATGCGCTTTCGCGCCCGGGTGCAGCCGGCGTGCTGGTTGCCGGTGGCCGACTGGGGCGAGGGGATGGCGGCCTCGTTGCGTGCGGGTGTAGCCAGCCTGGGCGCGGAAGCCAAGGGCGTGTTCGTGTTGCTGGCGGACCAGCCATTGCTGGATGCCGCTGCTCTGAGTGCGATGGCCAGGGCGGCGAGATTTATGCCGGGTCAACCGGTGGCGGCTGAATATTCCGGGCGCCCCGGGGTGCCGGCGTGGCTGCCACGTTGGCTATGGCCAGAGATTCTGGCCCTTGAGGGCGATCGCGGGGCGTCGTCAGTACTGCTAGCCGCCGGCGCCACCCGGGTGGAGATTCCCGGGGTGGCAGACGACGTCGACACCCCGCTGGATTGGGCGGCGGTCAGGCCCAGGCTCAGCCAAACAGGCCCGACAACCAGGCAATGCCGACGGTAAAGATACCCAGGCTGACGGCAAGGCCCATGGTGTAGAGTTTGGACGTGGTAGAGCGCTGCTGGGCCACGAACAGGTCTATGGTGCGTTGGGCAATGTCTTCCGCCGTTTCCCGGGAGATCTCGTGGGCCTGCTGGATGGCTTCCGACTGCAGGGTCTGCCAGAACTCGGTATCGATGGTCTGCACGCTGGTGATGTGGTCCTTCAGCTCCGCCATGTGCTCGCTGGTAAAGCCGCTGTTACGGGCCAGATCTTTCTTCAGGTCTGCCAGTTCCCGCCCCAGATTAAGATTTACCTCGGCGGCAACCTCGTCGCGCAGGTTGCGGGTGCGCTCATCCACCAGCTCGGAAAGAGCTTTCAGTTTGTCGTCTACAGCGGCGTCCTGTTTCTTGCTGGCATCGTCCAGGGCGCGTTTGAGATGGTCAAACTGTTCATCAAACAGGTCGCTCAGCAATTCGTGCAGGCGGTTGTTGATGTGGGTTTTCACTGCCGAGCGGGCAATCTGCTCGATCAGGTCGCTGGTCAGTGGCACGGTCTGCGGTGCGTCGCTGCTGGTGCGGGCGCCGGGCTCTGCTTTCGGAGACAGCTCCAGTGCGGCGTCTGCGGGAATGTTCAGCAGGTCTTCGTCGGCGTCGGGGGCTGGCTCTCCGGCCGTCAGCACCGGGTTTTCCGGCAGCGTGCCCTCGGTCACGTCGTTGTCCAGCTGATCAAGCACCAGCCCCAGGCCCTCGGTATGGGGCGGTTTGGTCAGGATGTTGTAGACGCCGAAGTTCCGGGCCTCCTCCATGAAGGTCGGGGACTTCTTGGAGGTGCACATGATGATAGGAATGGCCGCGGTGTCCGGATTGCCCTTGATGGCCTTGGTGGCTTCCACGCCATTCATGCCGGGCATCAGATGATCCATGAAAATCACGTCAGGCCGCTGGTTGCTGTTCAGGAAGTCCAGGGCTTCCTCTGCCGAACCTGCCATGTTGACTTCCATGTCTCTGCTTTCCAGCAGTTTGCTCAAGGCAAAGCGCGCCACCTTGGAGTCGTCTACCAGAAGTGCGTTTTTGATCGCCATGTCACAACCTCAACCTGTTACAGCTTTGCGTTCATTATCGGGCTGATGACTTACCAGCCTTCCAGTTGCGGGCACTGGGTCGCCCGGTAACTCTTGTCCCGATAGCAAACACCGGGTTCCGTGGTGCGGGCGGTGAAGACTTCACCGGCCGCCGTGGTCAGGCGCACCTGGCCATAGGGTTCGCCATGTTTGAAGGTGGCTTCGATGGAACTGCCGTTGGGGTTGCGCAGCAGGCCGCGGCCGTGGAACTTGCCTTCGATGTATTCACCTTCGTACTTCTTGCCATCGGCAAACACTTCCGCACCTTTTCCGTGGAAATCGCCGTTGGAGAACTCGCCTTCATAGAAGCGGCCATCGGGGTAGGTGAGGCTGCCCTGGCCATGAAATTCGTCATTGCGGAAGCCGCCAACGTAAAGCATGCCATCCGCCGTTGTCAGGGAGCCGTGACCGTTCAGGCGTCCTTCTGCCCACTGGCCGGTCAGAATATCGCCGTTGTCCAGGGTAAGCGTACCCTGGCCGTGGAACCGGTCATCCTGGAACTGGCCGGTGTAGCGATTGTTGTCGGCGCTGCGCCAGACCCCTTCGCCCTCGCGCCGGCCTTCGTTCCAGTCACCGGTGTAGCGGCTGCCGTCGGGGTACCAGGCGGTTCCTTCGCCGTGGAACTGGCCGTCAACGAAGTGACCCTCGTACCTGAGGCCATTGCGGTCTTCGTAGGTGCCATCACCGGTGCGGACACCGCCGATCCAGGTGCCGTTGCGGAAATTGACCGTGGTGTAGGCCTCCAGTTTACCAACCAGTGTCATGTCGTCACCTGCTTCCAGGGCAACGGTCTGGTTCCAGGGCTTGAAGCCGTCTTTACTGATGGTCACGTCGTAGCGGCCAGGGTCAAGCTCCAGATCAAGGCGGGTGGCGCCGTATTCACGTCCGTTGATGGTCACCGTGTCGCCAATCACGTTGGACCGTAACACCAGCATGCCGGTTGTCGGCGCGGGCCTGGCGGGTTCCGGCGCGACATCGGTACGGGTCGGCATCGCCGAGGACGGTTCGGCCATCGCGACCTGGGTTGGATTCTCCGGCATGGGCGCAATCGAAAAATGTTCAGCCGCAGGTGGTTGGCGCGGCAGGTCCGCGACGGTTACCGGCTCGATGGGGCGAGAGCCGTGGTCCGGCTTTGCGCTCTGCTCTGGTTCCGCGGGTGGTTGCGGAGCGGATGTCTGTTCGGGCTCGGCGGTCATCCGGGCGATCTGCGCCTGGGTGGACTCCGGTTCGGTGACCAACGCGTCAGCCAGTGGCACATCCTCGCTAACCGAGGCAAACCCCGCGGTGACCAGCAGCATAAGGGCCAGTGCGTTGATGAACAGAAGTGGTCTGAAATCGACCATGGGAAACCTCGCATTCCTGCATTCCTGACCCCATCATCTTAACCAGTGAATGCAACGTTATGTAACAGAAAGTGTCTGAACTTAACGAGAATGCAGGCCAAATCACACTTTGTCCGGAAGCCGATCATGGTTGAGCTGTTCCCATGAACGCATATACACGTCTGCCTCGTATTCATAGGGGGAGCGGAAGGGGGTCAGCACGAAGTCGAATACCAGAAAGAAGAAACCCACCGACGCCCAGGCAATGGCCAGAGTACTGAGGGTGGTGGCCTGAACCTCCGGGTTGGATGCCACAAAATCCTGCAGCAGAGGAATCAGGTCGGTGGCCATGACCACGGGATTGAAACTCGACATCACAAAGGGGACCCAGAAGGCAATGAATACCGGAAAGAAGCCAAAGGACCACAGAATACGCCGCAGCATATAGACCGCGGCCTCGCGCCAGTAACGCTGGCGCACATCGGGTACCTTACGGATCTGTTCGATGTAATGGCGGCGCTCTGCCCACCAGGCGGCAACTTCCGGCGCCTGGACTGAGCCCTTGCGTGGCGTGATGTGGCTGTCGGCGATGGTCATGGATTCGGGCGCTACCTTATGGCTGGAGGACTGGTGCATGATAATCGACTTTGCGTGTTACCCTACAACCCTCAATTTGTTAAACACAGGATAGACTGAATGGCCGCTGTGATCGACAACGCAACCCACCCGGCTTTCGAGAAGCTCCGCAGTCACCGTATCGACACTCTCAACCTGACCGTGGAAGAGTATCGTCATCGCAAGACCGGCGCGCGCCATCTGCATATGGCTGCCGACAACGACGAGAACGTCTTTTTTGTCGCGCTGCGAACGTTTCCGATGGATTCCACCGGCGTGGCTCATATTCTGGAGCACACGGCGTTGTGCGGCAGTGAGCGCTACCCGGTGCGCGACCCGTTTTTCATGATGATCCGCCGTTCGCTGAACACCTTTATGAACGCCTTCACCAGCAGTGACTGGACCGCGTATCCGTTCGCCAGCATGAATCGGAAGGACTTCGACAACCTGTTGTCGGTGTATCTGGATTCGGTATTCTTCTCCAAACTGGATCCGCTGGATTTCGCTCAGGAAGGTCATCGCCTGGAGTTCGACAAGCCGGACGATCCCTCAACGGATCTGGTGTATCGCGGCGTGGTCTACAACGAAATGAAGGGGGCGATGAGTTCTGCCACCTCCCAGCTGTGGCAGAACCTGTCGAGCCACCTGTTCCCGACCACGACCTATCACTACAACAGCGGCGGTGAACCGGACCACATTGTGGATCTGGAGTATGACGATCTGGTGAAGTTCTACCGCCACCATTACCACCCGAGCAACGCCATTTTTGCTACCTACGGCAATATTCCCGCCCACGAGCACCATGAGCGCTTCGAGGAGCTGGCACTCAAGCGGTTCGATCGCCTGGATATCGAGCTGCCGGTGCGGGATGAAAAGCGCATGTTCTCTCCGGTGCGTGTGGAGCAGGGCTATGCGGTGAATGAGGGTGAGGGTACCGAGCGCAAGACCCATATCGTGATGGGCTGGTTGCTGGGTCACAGTTTCGATCTGCAGGAGAATCTGGAGGGGCAGCTGCTTTCCGCGGTGCTACTGGAGAACAGCGCCTCACCGCTGATGCGAGCGCTGGAAACCACCGATATTGGCCATGCGCCGTCGCCCATGTGCGGGCTGGAAGATTCCAACCGTGAGATGACCTTCGTATGCGGTATCGAGGGCAGCGAGCCGGATCAGCACAAGGCGCTGGAGTCCCTGATCGAGGAAACCCTGCAGAAGGTGGTTGACGAAGGGGTTAGTGAAGAGCGTCTCGAAGCCATACTGCATCAGCTGGAGCTGCACCAGCGGGAGATTGCCGGCGACCAGTTCCCTTACGGGCTGCAGCTGATCATGAGCGCGATATCGCCCATGGTGCACGGAGGCGATCCGGTGGAGCTGCTGGATCTGGAGCCGGTGCTGGCGCACATGCGCGAGAAAATCCGTGACCCGCAGTATGTGCCGGGATTGATCCGCAGCAAACTGCTTGAGAATCCCCATCGGGTCACCCTGACCCTGCGGCCCGATGACAAGCTCGAGAGCCATCGGCAGCAGGCCATCCGTGAGGCACTGGCCCAACGCAAGGCGGCGCTGACCGATGATGAGGTCCAGCAGATTGTGGCACGCGCCCAGGCACTGGAAGAGCGCCAGCAGCGTAAGGACGACGATTCCATTCTGCCGAAAGTCGATCTCACCGACGTGCCCCTGCAGATGCCAGAGCCGGAGAGCCGCTACGACGGCGACATTGCCGCTACCGTCTTTGCCCGTGGCACCAATGGCCTGGTGTATGAGCAGGTGGTGCTGCCGGTGCCGGCACTGACCGAAGACGAGCTGTTGCTGTTGCCGTATTACACCACGCTGATCCCGGAAGTGGGTTGTGGCGAGCTGGATTACCTGCAAATGCAGGACCGTATCTCCGCGGAAAGCGGAGGCATCAGTGCGTCGTTTTCGGCCAAGGGGCGGATCGATGATGTGCAGGATCTCACCGGCTACCTGATCTTCAATGGCAAGGCGCTGGCCCGCAACCGGAGCGAGCTGACCCGTTTGCTGAACGACGTGTTCCACGGCGCCCGATTCGATGAGCACGAGCGGGTACGAGAGCTGGTGGCGCAGATCCGCGCTCGCCGCGAGCAGGCGGTCACCGGCAGTGGCCATGGCCTGGCCATGGGGGCGGCCTCCCAGGGTATGAGCCCGGGCGCCTGGCTATCGTTCCGCATAGGTGGCCTTGCGGCCATTCGTGGCACCAAGGAACTGGACAAGGCGCTGAACGATCCGGCCGAACTGGCGGCATTCTGCGGCCGACTGGCGGCTCTGCACGAGAAAGTCCGCAAACAGGCCCGGGAATTCCTGGTGATCGGTGAAGAGGATCAACTGGACCCGATGGTGGATGACCTCAAGACCTGCTGGGAGACGGCGTCGTCGGGCTCTGGCGAGGCCTGGAGCATGGCGCCGGTGAATTACACCACCCGGGAGGCCTGGTTGACCTCGACCCAGGTAAACTTCTGCGCAAAGGCTTACCCCACGGTACCGGTGGACCATCCGGATGCTGCGGCCCTGACCGTGCTGGGTGGCTTCCTGCGTAACGGTTACCTGCACCGGGCAATCCGCGAGAAAGGCGGCGCCTATGGTGGCGGAGCCGGGCAGGACAGTGTGAACGGTACATTCCGGTTCTTCTCCTACCGGGACCCACGCCTGGAGGAAACCCTGGACGATTTCGACAATGCGCTGACCTGGCTGCAGCAAACAGACCACGACCCCCAGGAGCTGGAGGAGTCCATTCTGGGTGTGGTTGGTCAGCTGGACCGGCCGCGCTCACCGGCCGGAGCGGCGCGACACGCCTTCCACAACAGGTTGTTCGGGCGCTCAGTGGAGCAGCGGGCCAGATTCCGCGAGCGGGTGCTGGCGGTGACGCTGGATGACCTGAAGCGGGTGGCCAGGCAGTGGCTGGCACCGGAGCAGGCCAGTACCGCAGTGGTGACCAGCCCCGAAAACCGCAGCCGCGCCGAGGCCCTGGGGCTGAGTATCCAGGAGCTGTAGTGGTCAGGTGAACCGCTGGCCGTCGGCGTCAGCGGTTCCGTTTCAGCCCGGTGGTGACCATGATCCGGGTTGAAATTTCCTCTACCGAGTAGGCCGTGGTGTTCAGGTAGGGAATGCGTTCACGCCGGTACATCAATTCGATTTCCTCGATTTCGTGCATGCACTGCTTCAGCGACGAATAACGGGAATTGGGCTTGCGCTCGTTACGGATGGTGGCCAGCCGCTCGGGCTCAATGGTCAGTCCGAAAATCTTCTCCTTGTGGGGCCGGAGCGCTGCGGGCATCTGCTGATCGTTCAGGTCTTCCTCGGTAATCGGGTAGTTCGCCGCTTTCACTCCGTATTGCAACGCCAGGTAGAGGCAGGTCGGTGTTTTGCCGCTGCGCGAGGCGCCGACCAGGATCAGGTCCGCTTCGTCGTAATGTCGGGTGCGGGCACCGTCGTCGTTGTCCAGGGCAAAGTTGACGGCGGCGATACGGCGTTCGTAACTGCCTTCGTTATTGATCGCGTGGGACTTGCCGACGGAATAGGACGACGACGACTGCAGTTCCTGCTCCAGCGGATTGAGGAAGGTACCGAAGATATCCACCATGAAGCCATCCGCGGTCGCAATGATGTCGCGGATATCGCCGTTTACGATGGTGTCGAATACCAGCGGACGGTTCTGGTCGGTTTCCGACGCTTTGTTGATGCGCGTGACCATGTCCCTGGCCTTGTCGGCGTCGTCGATGTAGGGCACGGTCACGCGCTCGAAATCTATCTTTTCAAACTGCGCCAGAAGGCTGTTGCCGAGGGCTTCGGCGGTCAGGCCGGTGCCGTCAGAAATAAAGAAAGCGGTACGTTTCATGGTGGTTCGTTCGGCTCCGGATTCGACGGGTTCCCTAGGTAATTGCCACAGGTTACAGTATCATACACGCCAAGTTCGAGACTGCGCAGCGCAGATTGCTCTATTGAATCAAGGGAGACGTGCTTTGGAAGATTACATTATCTGGTTTGACCACCTGGGAATGTCCGATGTTGACCGGGTTGGAGGAAAAAACGCCTCTCTCGGTGAAATGATCAGTAATCTCGCCAATGCAGGTGTTACCGTCCCCGGTGGTTTTGCCACCACCGCACACGCTTATCGTGAGTTCCTGGCCACCGATGGCCTGAAAGACAAGATCGACCAGGCCCTGGATACGCTGGACGTCAACGATGTTAACGAGCTGGCGAAAGTGGGCGCCCGTATCCGTCAGTGGGTGATCGACACTCCCTTCCCGGATGTGCTGGAAAAGGCCCTGGAAGAAGCATACGCCACACTCCGGGCGGGCAATGATCATATGGCGGTGGCTGTACGTTCATCAGCTACGGCGGAAGATCTGCCAGACGCTTCGTTCGCCGGGCAGCAGGAAACCTTTCTGAACGTGGTGGGCCTCAAGCAGGTGCGCACCTCCGTCAAGGAAGTCTTTGCCTCCCTGTTCAATGACCGGGCCATTTCCTACCGCGTTCACCACGGCTTCGATCACAAGCTGGTGGCGCTGTCCGCCGGTATCCAGAAGATGGTGCGCAGCGAGACCGCGGCCAGTGGCGTGATGTTTACCCTGGATACCGAATCCGGCTTCCGCGACGTGGTCTTCGTAACCGGCTCCTATGGTCTCGGTGAAACGGTGGTGCAGGGTGCCGTCAACCCGGATGAATTCTACGTTCATAAGCCGACGCTTGAAGCCGGGCGTCCGGCGGTGCTGCGTCGCAACCTGGGCAGCAAGGCCATCAAGATGGTTTACCATTCCAGCCCGGGCGAAGGCGAGTTCGTGGAAACCGTGAAGGTGGAACTGGACGATCGCAACCGCTTCTGTATCACCGATGCGGAAGTGGAAGAGCTGGCCAAGCAGGCCATGATCATCGAAAAGCATTATCAGCGCCCGATGGACATCGAATGGGCCAAAGACGGGGATGACGGCAAGATCTACATCGTTCAGGCCCGCCCGGAAACGGTCAAGAGCCGTGCGTCCGCCAATGTCATGGAGCGCTACCTGTTGAATGAAACCGGCAAAGTGCTGGTGGAAGGGCGCAGTATCGGCCACAAGATTGGCAGCGGCCCGGTCAAGATTGTAAACAGCATCAACGAGATGGACCGTGTTCAGCCGGGCGATGTCCTGGTCACGGACATGACGGACCCGGACTGGGAACCGGTGATGAAACGCGCGTCCGCGATTGTTACCGACCGGGGTGGCCGCACCTGTCACGCCGCCATTATTGCCCGTGAACTGGGTATCCCGGCGGTTGTTGGCTGCGGTGATGCCACCGAATTGCTCAGCGATGGCCAGGAAGTCACCGTTTCCTGTGCTGAAGGCGATACCGGCATGATTTACGAGGGCGCTCTGGATTTCGAGCTGCGGGAAAACACGGTTGACTCCATGCCGGCCATTCCGTTCAAGATCATGATGAACGTGGGCAATCCGGACCGTGCGTTCGATTTCCAGGCACTGCCGAACGAGGGCGTGGGTCTGGCCCGTCTGGAGTTCATCATCAACCGCATGATCGGTGTGCACCCGAAGGCGTTGCTGAACTTTGATGGCCTGCCACGGGACATCAAGCAGACCGTCGAGAAGCGTATTTCGGGCTACTCGTCGCCGGTCGATTTTTACGTGGACAAGCTGGTGGAAGGTATTTCCACGCTTGCAGCTGCGTTTGCGCCCAAAAAAGTGATCGTGCGGCTGTCCGATTTCAAGTCCAACGAATACGCCAACCTGATCGGCGGCACCCTGTACGAGCCGGACGAGGAAAACCCGATGCTGGGTTTCCGCGGTGCCTCCCGCTACATCTCGGAAACCTTCCGTGACTGTTTCGAGCTCGAATGTCGCGCCCTGAAGAAGGTGCGTAACGAGATGGGCCTGACCAACGTTGAAGTTATGGTGCCGTTTGTTCGCACCGTTGGTGAGGCGGAGCAGGTGGTGAACCTGCTGGCTGAGAACGGCCTCAAGCGTGGCGACAACGGCCTGCGCGTCATCATGATGTGCGAGTTGCCGGCCAACGCGATCCTGGCGGAACAGTTCCTGGAGCACTTCGACGGCTTCTCTATCGGCTCCAACGACCTGACCCAGCTCACCCTGGGGCTCGACCGCGATTCCGGCATCATCGCGCATCTGTTCGATGAGCGGAACGATGCGGTCAAGGCGTTGCTGTCCAATGCCATCCAGGCGTGCAAGAAGGCCAACAAGTACATTGGCATTTGCGGGCAGGGGCCGTCTGATCATCCGGACCTGGCCAAGTGGCTGATGGATCAGGGTATCGACACTGTTTCCCTGAACCCGGATTCCGTGCTGGATACCTGGTTCTTCCTGGCCGACGAAAAGATTGACTGAGTTAATTCCCGGATAAGGAGAGCAACAACGTGGCGGACATTATAACCCCGGACCTGTGTGACGAATTTCCGGAAGTGCTGGTGGCAGAGCCGGGCTTTAACAACTACGGCGGCAACAAGGCCTTCGGCGGTGAAATTGTCACTGTGAAATGCTTTGAAGACAATTCCGTGGTGAAAGAGCAGGTGGGACTCCCCGGCAACGGGCGGGTCATGGTTGTGGATGGCGGCGCCTCGAAGCGTCATGCCCTGCTGGGCGATATGCTGGCAGAGAAAGCCGCGACTAACGGCTGGGCTGGCCTGATCATCTACGGTTGCGTGCGTGACGTGGATGAGATTGGCAACACGGCTCTCGGCGTCCAGGCGCTGGGCACCCATCCCCGCAAGAGTGAGAAGCGTGGGCTGGGCGACCTGAATGTGCCGGTGACCTTCCATGGCGTGACCTTTTATCCTGGCCACTACGTGTATGCTGACAACAACGGCATCGTTGTGTCGGAGAAGCCGCTGGTCTGACCGGGCGGTTCTCGGTGCAACAACAAAAACGGCGGCCATTGGCCGCCGTTTTTGTCTGTCAGCGAGTCACTTCGCTGATGTTCGCTCCCAGCAGGAAACCGTCTCCCTCGGGTTCGCAGCGAACCACCTCGCACACGGTTTCCAGTGGCGGGAACTGGTCGCCGGTGGGGCGTAGAACCGTCTGCAATTCCTCGCCAACCGCCACCGCCTGCCCGACATACAGTTGCATGCCCGCGGCGCTGAGGTCGCGGCAGGTGCCGACAAAGGTCTGCCCCTTGCTATCGGTAATTTCGATCTCGGAATTCACCTGCATGCGCTGGAAATCCCGCTTCTCCGAATAATCCTTCATAGCCTTACGCCCAGTTATCGGTTTTTCTTGTTGGTTTGAGCATGGGAATGATCAGCGCGAGCAGTACCCCGCCCAGGACCAGTCCGGCGCCCAGTAGCATGAAATCGGATTCCTTGCTGGTCTCAAGGCGCTCATTCTCCGCGGTGAGAACCTCCAGGTCATTGCGCAGCTTCTGGTTTTCTTCACGGAGCTCGCCGTTGCGCTGCTGAAGGTTCAGGGCGTCGGCCGAGACTTCCTTGATGCGGCGAAGTTCCTGCTGCAGTTCGTCAGTGCGGCTGGACAGCGAGGTTTCGGAGCTGCGCAGCTGGTCGCGCTCAGCGGTCACCTGCTGCAGTTGCTCCCGGGTTTCGCTCAGTTCATTGCGGGCATTCTCAAGGTTGCGGGTCGCCCGCTGCAGAAGGTCTCGGGCAATTGGCGTATCGCTGAGGTATTGCGTGGACACCCATCCCTCGTTGCCTTTGGGGGTGCGTACGCGGGTGAAGGTGTCATCAGCGCCCTCGAGCACTTCCAGTGCGGTACCACTGGGCACAGCATTCTCGATAATGCGGAACTGTGTGCCCGGGCCGGACCGCACCGGCAGGTAAAGCTGATCATCTACATAGACGGTTCTCGCCTGGGCAACCGCCACCGAGGAAACAATAAGAAGAGCACTGAGAATAAGGCGAATAAACGTCACGGGTTATTGTCCTGAGTTATCTAATAATCGGGAGGTAAGCGTTTAAAAGCGCAATTCTGTCACAGCTTTTTCTGTGTTCAAGCGACGTATTATTACAATACGCTCATGGATGCGCCCGGATGGCTCAGGGTAGAACCACCTTGTACGGTTTTACGATGACCTTCTGGTACACCCCGGCGTCCACGTAGGGGTCGGTGTCGGCCCAGTGCTCGGCGGCGTCCAGTGAATCAAACTCGGCAATCACCAGGCTGCCGGTGAAGCCGGCATCCCCGGGTTCCGGAGTATCCAACGCCGGGTGAGGACCTGCCACCAGCAACCGGCCTTCGGCCTTCAGGGCCTGCAACCGCTCGATGTGGGCGGGGCGGGCACTCTGGCGCAGGGGAAGGCTGTTCTCGACATCCTCACTGATAATGGCGTAGTACATGAAACTCTCCGACAGGTTGTTTGGTATCGGCAATCTGTTCGCTGGTACACTGCCAGTCCGTATTGCCTATTAGCTTCAGGAATGTGTGTGACTATACCCCAAGCGTCTGATTTCTGCATTGATCTGCACTGCCACAGTACCGCGTCTGACGGTGCGCTCCCGCCGCGGGATCTCGTAAGGCGGGCAGCGGACAAGGGCGTCACCCATCTGGCGCTCACCGATCATGACACCGTTGCCGGGCTGGCTGAAGCCAGGGCCGAGGCCGCGGCATCCGGTGTCCGCCTGATCAGCGGAACAGAGCTGTCGTGCGTATGGAAGACTCAGACGATCCATATCGTGGGTCTGGACTTTGATCCGGATAACCCGGCCTTCCGTGAGGCGCTGGCCCGTCAGCACGAGAATCGCTGGGGGCGAGCCCGAATGATTGTTGAACGGCTGCAGAAAACTGGCGTCACGAACCTTCTGGAGAAGGCCACGCTCGTCGCCGGTGGCGATGTACCTGGCAGGCCGCATTTTGCCAGGGTGCTGGTGGATGAAGGGAAGGTGAAGGACGTTGCCCAGGCGTTCAAGCGCTACCTGGGCGCGGGAAAGCCCGGTGATGTAAAGGCGTTCTGGCCGGAGCTGGCGGAGGTGGTGGAGTGGATTACTGCCGCGAACGGCATCGCGGTGCTGGCCCACCCCCGAAAATACCGGATGACCGCCACCCGCCTTCGCAGCCTTGTTCACGATTTCATGCGAGCGGGCGGTCGCTCAATCGAGGTGTCCACTTCCGGGCAGTCCAGTGGGGACCTGGGGTTTCTCGCCGAGCTGTGTCGCAGGCAGGAGCTACTGGCCTCCCAGGGGAGCGATTTCCACTTTCCGGGAGCGCCCTGGTGCGAGCTGGGCAATATCGTAAAAATGCCAGACGGGCTGGAGCCGGTCTGGCATCATTTCAGAGAGCCTGTAAGTATCGCGCCGGCGGCTCAGTCCGGGGCGTGATAGAGCAGGTACAGGTCGGTCAGTGAGTCGGGAATAGCATCGGCCATCTGTCTGGACAGCGTTTCGCTGTTGCGGACCTTCTGGAAGTCCTCATCATCAAACAGGCTGGACAGCGTCAGCATCGGAACCAGCAGATCCGCAGTTTCATCTTCGCCGCCCGCCTGTAGCCACTGTTCCTCACTTTCCAGGAAGGTGTCGACGAACCCGGCGCACCAGTTCTCCAGGGCGTTCATCGGATCGCCGTCTTCCGGCTCCGGCAGCTCCAGAGGTTGCCCCATGTCCAGGGCATGGGCCATGTCCCGGCTCAGTTGTGTAACGCAGTGACTGAAGATATCCGGCACCTGGCCGCCAGGAAGCTGATCGCTTCCCGTGGCCAGGCGGAAGATGTCTTCGGCACTCAGGTCAACCGGGCCGACAACACTGGCGCACACCACGCCGTGGAAGCCGAAGAAATCGAGGGCTTCGTCGCCCCAGGGCTCCGCAAACAGGATGTCTTCCAGTGCTTCGATGTCCGAATTGGATAGCATGCCTTAGTTACTCCCGGCCTTTTTGGCCTCTTCCGCAGCTCGCTGACGCTTGCGAACTTCTCTCGGATCATTGTAGGCACGTCCAGGCGTGACCGGTACTTCCGGTGCCTTTTCCGCACTGGATGGCTCAGCGGCTTTCTCCGGCTGTTTCTTTTCCGGTTCGGCCTGCTTCGCCTCTGTAGACGGCTTTTCTGTCGGCTTTTGTGCGGGCTTCTGCTCAGCAACAGACGCCGACTTCTCCGGTTGCGGCGCAGGCTTCTCCGTCTTGGCTTCTGGCTCTGGCTGGGGCTTTGCGTCGGCCGCCGGCGCTTTCGGTGCTGCACTTTCTACCGATTTCGCCGTTTCCGCATTTTCCGCTTTCGGAGCTTTCGGCGCTTGCGGTTTGGACTCGGCCTCAGTTTTTGGGGCCTCGTCCTTCACCTTTGCTGCCGCTTCCGGAGCCTTGTCGGCGGACTTTCGGGCAGCGCGGGGCTTTTCAGCAGCCTGCTGTTCAGACGCTCGCGGGCCCTCGTCTTTCGACGCGGCCTTGCTCTCGGTCTTCGGCGCTTCCTTGGGCTTGTCGGCTGCCTTGTTGCCGGATTTTGCCTCTGAGTCGGCGGCAACTGCAGAGGCGTTCGCCTCTTTGCTGGCCTCTTCCGCCTGAACTGGCTTGCCGGGCGCCTTCTGTTCGGCATTCTTCTCGCGCTCGGGTTGAGCCTGTTCCTCTGTGCGGGGCGCCTTTTCTGAGGGCTTGCTCTCCGACTTGGGGTTGGCCTCCGGTGAGGCCGCCGCTTTGCTCTCAGCCGGTTTGTTGTCGGCTGCCTTTGGCGCGGTATCGGCTTTCACTTCCGGCTTTGGCGTTTCCGCGCGATCTTCCGGTTGGGTGTCCTTCTGGTGCCGCTCGCTGCGTGAAGCCTTGCGATCCGCGGGCGTGGACGCCGGTGTCTCGGCAGGAGAGCCATCGCGGTTCCGGTTGCGGCGAGGCTTGCGAGGCTTATCGTCGCCCTTGCTTTTTTCCGGTGCGGCCTTGGCAGGGGCCTCCGCCTGTTCGCGCTTGTCCTTCTGATCCTTCACGTCTTTCTGGTCCCGCTGGTCGCGCTGATCTTTCTGATCCCGCTGCGGGCGATTGCGGCCCTGGCCGCGACCCTGACCCTGGTTGCCGCGACGGTTCTCGCCGCCCTTGTTGTCAGCGTCTTTGGCGCCGGCACCCTGGCGGCCTTGCTGCCCGCCACGGTTCTGGTCGTCGCCGCGATTACGGTTACGGCCCCGGTTGTCGTCGCCGCCGCGGCCCTGCTGGCCGGACTGTCGGCGGTCACCGCCGCTTCTGTTGCCGCTGCGGCCCTCATCCCTCGCTACTCGGGATTTGCGGCGATCCTGGCGGCCCTGGGTGCGACGGTCATCGCGGGAAGTCTGGGTTTTTTCCGGCTGCTGGGAGCCAGTGTCCTCTTCACCGCTGAAGAAACAGGCGATCTTGCGTCCCAGTTTACGGAACAGGCCTTCTTCCTGATCGCTGGTGGTCTCGGCAGCTTTGGCCGGCGCCGGGGCTGGCGGGGCAGGGCGGATTGCTTTGACCGCAGCCTGCTCGCGAGCCGGTGGTTGCGCCGTGGGCGCCTGGAACACGTCCTCTTCCTGCTGGGCGTATTCCTCGGCAACCTGGTAGCTGGACACATGCTCTGCGCCGCTTTCGTCGTCGCGCATACGCACGATCTCGAAATGCGGTGTTTCCATGTGCGGTGCCGGCACCACGACAACGCTGACTTCCTGGCGCGTCTCGATGTCGGCAAGCTGTTTACGCTTCTCGTTCAGCAGGAAGGTAGCTACGGCTACCGGCACAATGGCACGGACTTCGCCGGTTTTCTCCTTCGAGGACTCTTCGTAAATCAGGCGCATAATGCTGAGCGCCAGGGATTCGATGCCGCGGATAGTGCCCTGGCCTTCACAGCGTGGGCAGACTTCGCTGCGGGTTTCACCGAGGGAGGGGCGCAGGCGCTGGCGGGACATTTCCAGCAGACCGAAACGGGAGATCTTGCCGACCTGAACCCGTGCACGATCGATTTCCAGCGCTTCGCGCATTTTCTGCTCAACTTCGCGCTGGTGCTTGGCCGGCGTCATGTCGATGAAGTCGATTACGATCAGGCCGCCCATGTCCCGCAGACGCAGCTGGCGGGCGATTTCTTCCGCCGCTTCCAGGTTGGTCTGCAACGCGGTTTCTTCGATGTCGTGGCCTTTGGTGGCGCGGGAGGAGTTGATGTCGATAGACACCAGTGCCTCGGTGGGGTCGATCACGATGGAGCCACCGGACGGCAGTTTCACTTCCCGCTGGAACGCGGTTTCGATCTGACCTTCGATCTGATAGCGGCTGAACAGCGGGATCTCATCCTTGTACAGCTTGATCTTGTTTTCGAAGGTGGGCATGACCGCCCGCACGAAATTCAGAACGTCTTCGTACACGGTCGGCGCGTCGATCAGAACCTCGCCAATGTCCTGGCGGAGGTAATCGCGTACCGCGCGGATGATAACGTTGCTTTCCTGGTGGATCAGGAACGGTGCCTTGCGCTCACCGGCGGCCTGGGTAATGGCTTCCCAGAACTGGACCAGGTAATCCAGGTCCCATTGCAGTTCTTCGGTGGTGCGTCCGATACCGGCGGTGCGAACAATGATGCCCATGGATTTGGGTACCTGGACATCGTTCATCGCTTCTTTCAGCTGCGCTCGCTCTTCGCCTTCAATGCGTCGGGATATTCCTCCGGCGCGGGCGTTGTTGGGCATCAGCACCAGATAGCGGCCAGCGAGTGAAATGAAGGTGGTCAGGGCTGCGCCCTTGTTGCCACGCTCTTCCTTGTCGACCTGAATGATGACTTCCTGGCCTTCGGAGACCACGTCTTTGATATTGATCTTGCCTTCGATCTGCCCGGGAGACTTCTTGAAATACTCCTTGGAGATTTCTTTCAGGGGCAGAAAGCCGTGCCGGTCGGCGCCGAAGTCGACAAAAGCGGCTTCGAGGCTGGGCTCTACGCGGGTAATCCGACCCTTGTAGATGTTGGCTTTTTTCTGCTCACGGGAGCTGGATTCGATATCAAGATCAAACAGACGCTGGCCGTCAACGAGGGCGACGCGCAACTCTTCAGGGTGAGTTGCATTAATGAGCATTCTTTTCATGGAAAGAAAGGGTTCCTGTCGTTTGGTTTTGACAGAAAACCGGGGGGAGATGCATCTGCGAAGCAGAACGTGCGTGCCGCGGGCTTCCTACTACTGAAGCGAACCGGCGGCCAGACGGATCAGGCTATTAAGGGGATTTGTCCCGTAAGCCTGAGACCACCGCCGACGGTCCGTCTGCCAGAGGGCAGGGGGAAGTCGTGTAAGGTAAGTGTCTGTTGACGCATGTTATCCGTTTTCAGGTTCACACTGGTGCCTGGGTCTCACGTCGTATTCGTAAGCTGGACGGCCCGGCCCTGCGTGCTGGTAATGATTCTTCGCGATGTCGCCCGACGGTTTTCCGTACGGTTGTTTTCGCTCTCCCGGGATCCGGTCAGGGGCCTTTCTGTGGCTTGCCGTGATGGCCGGGGAGCGTTTCAATCGCCGCACCCGCTAATGATTGGGCTTGCGGCGTTCAAACTCTTAAATAGTGTCGGTATACTTCTGCCGCTCCGGCTTCTGACCCAGTTGGTCAGGCCGTAGACAAACGGCAAAGCACGCCGGAATATAACAGTATTCGCCCAAGCCTTCAATCCCGTTGTTTCGTCACCACTAAGGTACCCATGTCGAAAGCTCCCAGAAACAGGCAGTCTCAACGTTCCGGGCCCTCCCGACGCAAAGCGGCGCAGCGGCAGAAACCGGGAATCGGCAGTCGTCCCCCACAGGAGGCCGCCTTGTCGAACGCCGAAGCCAGCCAGGTGCGTGAAGGGGTCCGCCGGGTGTCTGTGGACGAGGATAACGAGGGCCAGCGGCTGGATAATTTTCTGCTGGCGCAGTTGCGCGGGGTGCCCAAGAGCATCATCTATCGGGTCATTCGCAAGGGTGAAGTGCGGGTCAACAAAGGGCGGGTAAAGCCCGATACTCGTTTGAAGGCGGGCGACGAAGTGCGGATTCCGCCGATCACCCGCAAGGAAAAGCCGGAGGCGGTGGCTCCCGGTTCGCGAGTGCAGGGCGTTATGGAAGGCGCCATTGTATTCGAGAACGAGCATATGCTGGTGGTTAACAAGCCGGCAGGCATCGCGGTGCATGGTGGTAGTGGTCTGAGTTTCGGGCTGATCGAGGTGTTGCGCTCGGCGCGCCCGGACGCGCGTTTCCTGGAGCTGGTGCATCGTCTGGATCGTGACACGTCCGGTCTGGTGATGATCGCCAAGAAGCGGTCGGCCCTGCGCTATCTTCAGGATGAGCTCCGGCACAAGCGGATTCGCAAGCATTATCACGCATTGGTGGCGGGGGGCTGGTCTGAGGCCGTTAAGCGCGTCGAAGAGCCGCTGCTGCGTTACGAAATGCCAAACGGGGAGCGTCGCGTGCGGGTTGATGATGAAGGCAAGGCATCGCTGACGTTGTTCCGCTGCCTTTCCTTTTATGAGGGCTACAGTCTGGTGGAGGCATCTCCGGTGACCGGCAGAACCCACCAGATTCGGGTTCATGCCATGTGGGCGGGTCATCCGATTGCCGGGGACGACAAGTATATGGATGATGGCAGCCTGAAAGCGTTTCGCGCCGCCGGTGGTCAGCGTTTGATGTTGCATGCCCGGGCCCTTGAGTTCTCTTTGCCCGTAAGCGGAGACCCGGTGCGGCTGGAAGCGCCCTACGACGAGGCGTTTCAGCAGGTTTTGGACAGGCTGGCTTCGCGTCGGGCTGCGGGTCGGTAGGTCCGTTGTCGCGCCGTCATTTGGTTTAACAGGAAACAGATTATGGATGTAAAAGTCGTCATTTTTGACTGGGACGGCACCCTGGTGGACTCGGTGGAACACATCGCGGACAGCTTGCACCAGGCGGCCACCGAGCTGGGGTTCCCTGCCAGGGAAAGGGAGGCGTACCGGGATATCATCGGGCTTGGCATGGTGGAAGCGCTGGAAAAGCTCTATCCGGGCATTGGTCGCGACGAGATGAACAGCATCCGCGAAGGCTACGGCCGCTATTTCTTTGCCAAGGTGACCACGCCCCAGAACGTCTTCGCCGGTATGGCGGATGTGGTGGCGGATATCCGCTCCTCTGGCCGCGGGTGTTCAGTGGCCACCGGGAAAAGCCGCAAGGGGCTTGAGGGCGCCCTGGTGTCGAGCGGGTTGGGTTCCCATTTCGAAATCACCCGTTGCGCCGATGAGACTCGCTCCAAACCGCATCCGGCGATGCTTCAGGAGATTCTGTCGTTCTACGGAATTGAGCCACGCGAGGCGGTCATGATTGGCGACACCCGCTACGATCTTGAAATGGCCCAGCGCATCGGTATGCCGTCCATCGGCGTGGAATGGGGCGTGCATAAGCGTGATGTTCTCGGGCACTATGCGCCCCACGCCATCGTGGAATCGGTGACGGATCTGCGGGATGTCCTGGGCCTGTGAAGCCCGTTCGTTGTCTAAAGGAAGCAGCCTATGAGTGACTGGAATTCGGATAACAAACCGGAATGGGGCGATGCGCCGGCGCAGCCGCCCTCGTCCGGTGGCCGGGGGAAGCCCAATTTGCCGCCGGAAACCGGTCGCGACTGGAAGCTGATTGAAAAGCTGGTGCTCTCGTTGCAGTCAGAGCAGCGCAAAAGTCGTCGCTGGGGCATCTTTTTCAAGTTTCTCACCTTCGGTTACCTGTTCCTGTTGCTGTTTCTGTTCCGATTTCCGTTGGGCGACAGCCTGGGCGCCACCACCGGTAAACACACGGCCCTGGTCGAGATCACTGGCGTGATTGCGGCTGATGAGCTGGCCAGTGCTGACAACATCGTGGGTTCCTTGCGGGAGGCGTTCGAAGCCGATAACTCCGTTGCCGTGGTGTTGCGGATCAATAGCGGCGGCGGCAGCCCGGTGCAATCCGGCTATGTGTACGACGAGATCCAGCGGTTGCGGGGTGAGTACCCGGACAAGAAGGTATATGCGGTGATCTCGGACGTGGGCGCTTCCGGTGCCTATTACATCGCGGCTGCGGCGGATGAGATCTACGCCGATAAAGCCAGCCTGGTGGGTTCGATCGGGGTGGTTGCCGGTGGTTTCGGGTTCGCCGATGCCATGGAAAAGATCGGGGTAGAGCGCCGGCTTTACACCGCTGGCGAGAACAAGGCGTTTCTTGATCCGTTCTCGCCGGAAGATGGTGAAGAGGTGGCCTTCTGGCAGGATGTGCTGGAAACCACCCATCAGCAATTTATCGAGAAAGTGCGGGAAGGGCGTGGCGATCGGTTGGCCGACGACGAACGACTGTTCTCCGGCCTGGTCTGGAGTGGCGAGCAGGCTCTGGCGCTCGGGCTGGTGGACGGGCTGGGTAGCGCTTCCCACGTAGCGCGTCAGGTCATTGGTGAGGAAGAGCTTGTTGACTACAGTCGCCGCAAGTCGCCGTTCAAGGATATTGTCGACCAGTTCGGCGTTTCAGTGGGCAGCGGACTGGCGAACCGCCTGATGGAAGCCCGCTTCGAGCTGCGCTAGCGGCTAGGGCTGGCGCAACGGGTTGAGCCCCCAGTTGCGGAGCATGTCCGTCAGCGCAATCAGCGGCAACCCGACCAGGCTGTTCGGATCTCTCCCGCTGAGGGATTCGAACAGCGCTATGCCCAGTCCTTCCATTTTGAAGCTGCCGGCACAATCGTAGGGTTGTTCCCGTGTCAGATAGTGCTCAATGTCGTCGGTGGTCAGGGTTCTGAAGCGCACTTCGAACGGTTCGCAGTGTGTCTGAATGGCGCCGGTTTCGGAATCCAGCAGCGCCAGCCCGGTGAGAAATGAAACCTGCTGGCCGCTGCTGCGGGCGAGTTGCCGCACAGCCCGCTCGTGGTCACCGGGTTTGCTGAGCAGGGTGCCATCCGCCAGGCAGGCCACCTGGTCCGACCCGATGATCCAGTGTCCGCGATGGTCCGCGGCCAGCGCTTCGGCTTTTTGCCGGGCCAGCCGCACTGCGAGGTGCCCGGCGGATTCACCGGGTTCCGGGGACTCGTCGATATCCGGGCTTGCCGTGGTGAATGGCAGTTCCAGGCGTTGCAGCAGCGCCTTCCGGTACGGGGACGATGAAGCCAGAAGCAGCGGTCGGGGAGTCATTAAATCGCCTGTTGATTCACGGTTGTGGTGGGAATTGTCGTAGAATACCCCTATTCATACCGGAACCGCGGCGTAAAAGGCAATGAAGTCTTTGACAGCGACCGGTCGGCCCCCTAAAATTGCGCGCCTATGTCAAAAGCGTCAAACGCCGAATTGCCCAGATCTGTCGATCCTTATCGGTTGGCGGAGCAAGACACCGTGCTGGAGGGAGATATCCCTCTGAGCGGTTTACCTCGTTTCCGCGAAGCGATTCACGGGTTTGAATTTGAAGAGGGCGCCGTGTGTCGGGTGCGGCTGTCGTTCACGATGGACAGTCAGCGTCGTCGCATTGTGACGGGCGAGTTGCGGGCTCCGGTCGATCTGGAGTGTCAGCGCTGCATGAATGCCATGCGCGAGACGCTGGTCTCGGAGTTTACGCTTGGATTGGTGACCAGTGATGAGCAGGCGCAGCAGTTGCCGAAAGAGCTGGAGCCGTTCCTGACGGACGATTTCAGCGCGGATCTCTGGTCCATGTGCGAAGACGAGTTGCTTCTGGTGCTGCCGCCATTCCCGCTTCACGCGAGGAGCGAATGCCCGGCACGGGAAGATCTTGAAGCGTACGAGGCTGATCCCGAGCCGGCGAAGCCAGATACGACATCCGACGAGAACCCGTTCAGTGTGCTGGCGGGGCTCAAGACAAAGAAGCATTAACCGGGCGCAGTGTCCTGCGGGAGGCTGGCGCAATATTGATGAACACACGTTACTGTTTTAGTTTACGTTAACAGGTCAGGAGCATAATCATGGCTGTACAGCAAAACCGAAAGACCCGCTCAAAGCGTGGCATGCGCCGTTCACACGACGCCCTGAGCGCAGCAACTCTGTCCACCGATAGCACCACTGGTGAAGTTCATCGTCGTCACCACGTGTCTCCGGACGGCTTCTACCGCGGCAAGCAGGTAATTGAAGCGCGCGACGAGTAAGTCGTTGCAGTCAGGCCGCACTCCAGTGCAAGACGCAACACCGGTGACCTCCGTTACTGTCGCGATTGACGCCATGAGTGGCGATCGCGGAGCGGCAGTAGTTGTCTCCGCGGCACTGGATGCGGTGCGTGAAAACGAAGCCTTGAGTCTCATTCTGGTCGGAATCCGGAGCGAGCTCGAGGCTTTGTTGCATCCGGGCCACGCCCGAATCCGCATTGTCGAGGCGGCTGATGTGGTGCGCATGAACGAGCGCCCATCCCATGCGCTCCGACACAAGCGTAACTCCTCAATGGCGGTGGCGCTCGGTCTGGTGCGGGACGGCGAGGCCCAGGGCTGCGTCAGTGCCGGCAACACCGGGGCGCTGATGGCATTCGGACGCTCGATCATCCGGATGTACCCCGGGATCGAACGCCCGGCTATTTCCAAGTTGATTCCCTCCCTGCGAGGTCGATGCCATGTGCTCGATCTGGGCGCGAACGTCGATTCGACCGCGGAGAACCTCTACCAGTATGCCCTGATGGGCTCTTTGATGGCGTCTGCCATTTGTGCCCAGCCTGAACCACGGGTGGCCCTGCTGAACGTCGGGGAAGAGGAGATCAAGGGCAATGAGCAGGTGAGGCTGGCCTCGCACATGCTGGCCCAGTGCGACACCATTAATTACATTGGCTACGTTGAGGGTAGTGACCTGTTCCGTGACGTAGCGGATGTAGTGGTCTGTGACGGCTTTGTCGGAAACATTGCCCTGAAGACCGGTGAGGGCGTTGCCGGGCTGCTTATCGAGCTCATGGAGCAAGCGTTCACCCGCACGCTGTACGGCCGTTTCGTCGGGCTGCTGGCGCGTCCGATCATCGGGCGCTTACTGCAACTGATGGATCCTTCCCGTCATAACGGCGCGAGCTTGCTCGGTCTGCAGGGGGTGGTGATCAAAAGCCATGGTAACGCCAATGAGCGCGCAATGCTGGCAGCCATTCGTCAGGCGGTCCGGGAAGTGGAGCTGGATGTGCCCCAGCGTATCAACGAACGCCTCGACGATCTGATGATCTGACCCCGCCTGAGACTAAAGTCTGTCCCACCTGATCGTCATTTGGCCGGATAATGGCTTAACTTGTACTATTGGCTAATCTCCCGCAACCCCCCAAGGACGATAAGATTCCGCTTATGAAATCAGCCTTTATTTTTCCCGGACAAGGGTCCCAGTCGGTTGGCATGCTGGCAACGGCAGCCGGGCACTGGCCCATTATCGAACAGACCTTCGCGGAAGCGTCTCAGCATCTTGGTTACGACCTCTGGCATCTGTGCCAGAAGGGGCCGGCCGAGGAACTCAATCAGACCATGGTGACCCAGCCGGCATTGCTGGCGGCCAGTGTTGCTCTCTGGCGTCAGTGGTTCGTGGCTGGCGGCGTCAAGCCGGATTTTCTGGCAGGGCACAGTCTCGGCGAGTACAGCGCGCTGGTGGCGGCGGAAAGCCTCGATTTTCTGGATGCCATTGAGCTGGTGCAGTTGCGTGGCGAGCTGATGCAAAGCGCGGTACCCGCAGGCCAGGGCCGTATGGCGGCGATCCTCGGGCTTGAAGATGCGGACGTGGTGGCGGCCTGCGAGGAAGCTGCTGATGGCGAGGTGGTGTCTGCGGTCAATTTCAACGCGCCGGGCCAGGTAGTGATTGCCGGTGCGGCCGCCGCTGTGGAGCGTGCGATTGAGGCCTGCAAGGGCAAAGGTGCGCGCAAGGCCATGCCATTGCCGGTCAGTGTGCCGTCCCATTGTGCGCTGATGGAAGGTGCCGCCAGGGAGCTGGCCGCGGCATTGGATGATGTCAGCTTTAACGATGCTGTCATCCCGGTGATACAGAATGTGAACGCTGCCGCCGAGACGAATGCCGCTTCGCTCAAGGCCAATCTGGTCAAGCAGCTGCATTCGCCGGTGTTGTGGACCGATTCGGTACGTACATTGGTTGGGCACGATGTGCAGTGCGCCGTCGAGTGTGGTTCCGGTAAGGTACTGGCGGGACTGATCAAGCGTATCGATCGCAATCTGACGGTCTATGGAATTGAAGAGCCGGATGCACTCGCCAAAGCGCTGGGTGCATTCGGTCAAGCTTAAACAACAGGGAGCGCGACATGTCTCTTGAAGGCAAAACCGCACTGGTTACCGGTGCAACCCGTGGTATCGGCAAGGCCATCGCCCATGCGTTGGCGTCGCAGGGTGCACAAGTGGTGGGTACGGCCACCAGCGCTGAGGGCGCCGAGTCCATCACCGCGGCGCTGAAGGAAGCCGGGCTGAGCGGTTACGGTATTGTCATGAACGTCGCCGACCCAGACAGCATCGAGGCTGGTCTGAAGGAGATGACGGAGAAGTCAGGCGCACCGTTGATTCTCGTCAACAATGCCGGCATCACCCGTGATAACCTCCTGATGCGTTTGAAAGACGACGACTGGACATCGGTTCTGGAAACCAACCTTTCCAGCGTCTACCGCACCAGCAAGGCGGTGCTTCGTGGTATGGCCAAGGCCCGCTGGGGTCGGATCATCAACATCAGCTCAGTGGTTGCCGGCATGGGCAACCCCGGGCAGGGCAATTATTGCGCTGCCAAAGCCGGCGTTGAAGGCTTTACCCGCAGCCTGGCGAAAGAAATGTCGAATCGTGGCATCACCGCAAACTGCGTGGCGCCCGGGTTTATCGACACGGATATGACAAAAAAACTGGACGACAAGCAACGCGAGTCTATGCTGGAAATCATACCCGCGGGTCGTCTCGGTGCGCCGGAAGAAGTGGCTGCTGTGGTGGCTTTTCTGGCCTCGGAACCGGCCGCTTACGTGACGGGTGAAACCATTCACGTGAACGGTGGCATGTACATGGGATAAGCCCATTCCCCGGGCTTGTGCGCAACTCCTTGTCGCACAACATGTTTGACAGAATCCCTGCTTGTTTGCAGGTAGGGTTTAAACTAAACTGGCAGCACTTAGGTTGCTTGGTTGACACAAAAGTGAGGACATTATGAGTACAGTTGAAGAGCGCGTGAAGAAGATCGTTTGTGAACAGTTGGGCGTGAAAGAGTCCGAAGTTCAGAACTCATCTTCTTTTGTAGAGGATCTTGGCGCTGACTCACTGGACACCGTTGAGCTGGTCATGGCACTGGAAGAGGAATTCGAAACAGAAATTCCTGATGAAGAAGCCGAAAAGCTTGCCAGTGTTCAGGACGCGATCGACTACATCGTCGCGCACACCTGATACTCTGCACGTAGTTTAAGCCAGGCCAAAAAGCCGTCCTTGTGAAAACTCTGAGGACGGCTTTTTTATTGGCTGATTTTCCGTTCCAATCGACTTTCGATACCTCACGGTTTACATCAGGTGAAAGGGGTTATGACAAAACGACGTGTTGTAATAACGGGCATGGGCATGCTGTCGCCATTGGGTAACAGTGTCGAAGCATCCTGGGAGGGAATCCGGGCCGGACGAAGTGGCATAGGAATGATCGACCGCTTCGATGCCTCTGGCTACAACACCCGGATTGGCGGCGCCATCAAGGATCTCGACATCGAGCCCTATCTGTCAGCCAAGGAAGCTCGAAAGCTGGATGCGTTTATCCATTATGGGCTGATAGCGGCGCAGCAGGCGGTGGAAGCCAGCGGACTGGATCAGTGCCAGTATCTCGACAATGACCGCGTGGGCGTTGCGATTGGCTCCGGCATTGGCGGCCTCGAATTCATCGAGAAAAGCGTGCTGGCGATGGACAAATCGGGCCCCCGAAAAGTGTCCCCGTTCTTTGTTCCAGCGTCCGTCATCAACATGATTTCCGGCAATGTCGCGATCCGTTTTGGGTATCGCGGTCCCAACATCGCCATCACCACCGCGTGCACCACGGGCACGCACAACATCGGCTATGCCGCCCGCACCATTGCCTACGGCGATGCGGATGTGATGCTTGCCGGCGGCTCAGAAATGGCCACCACGCGCACCGGTATCGCTGCGTTCTCGGCCGCCAGGGCACTGTCGACTCGCAATGAGGAGCCGGAGCAGGCGAGCCGGCCCTGGGATACCGGGCGTGATGGTTTCGTACTCAGTGATGGTGCCGGCGTGCTGGTGCTCGAAGATCTGGAGCACGCCCGGAACCGGGGAGCCACGATTTACGGCGAGGTCATCGGGTTCGGAATGAGCGACGATGCCCACCATATTACGGCCCCGCCCGAGTCTGGGGATGGCGCCGCGCGGTCCATGAATAATGCGATCCGTGACGCTGGCATTCAGGCCGCCGACATCAGCTATATCAATGCCCATGGCACCTCGACCCTGGTGGGCGATGTCGCCGAAGTGGCGGCCGTGAAGCAGGTCTTCGGCGGGCACGCCCATAAGCTGGCCATGAGCAGTACCAAATCCATGACTGGCCACCTGCTTGGCGCTGCCGGTGCCGTGGAAGCGATATTCTCGGTGCTTGCCATTCGCGACGGCGTGTTGCCGCCGACCATTAATCTGGAAAACCCGGATAGCGGCTGTGATCTGGACTTTGTTGCCAACACGGCCCGGGCTGCGGACGTGCGAATCGCGTTATCCAACTCCTTCGGTTTTGGTGGTACCAACGGTACCCTGATATTCCAGCGCTTCGAGGGCTGACCGGCCGCCATGGATATTATCTGGGCGGACAGCGCCGGAGTTCCCGCCGGTGACCGCGGCCTGGCGTACGGCGACGGCTTGTTTGAAACCATCCGCATGCAGGGGACGCAGGGTGTCCTGTTGCAGGGCCACATGACCAGAATGATGGCCGGAGCCGCAATGCTGGGCATTCCCCTGACGGCGTCGCAGCTGAGCGAGGTGATCCGTCAGGCGGTGGCCCGTTACGCAGCCACCGGAGACTGGGTTCTCAAGTTGGTTCTGACCCGGGGTGTGGGAGGTCGCGGCTACCGCCCGGCCGATGACGTGCTGCCCAACCTGATTGTATCGTCGGCGCCGATGCCTCCTTTGCCCGGCGCCGACGGCGTTGTGGTGGCGACGTCTGCCGTCCAGCTGACCGTAAATCCGCAACTGGCCGGCATCAAGACCCTGAACCGTCTTGAGCAGGTGCTGGCCAGTCGGGAACTGACTGATGACTTGTACGAAGTCCTCATGGCCGACCCGAGCGGGGATTTGGTGGAAGGTACGCGTACCAATCTGCTGGCGAACGTTAACGGCTGCTGGCAGACTGCACCCACGAGGCAGCTGGCGGTCGCCGGTGTGATGCGGGATTACGTGGTTCGCACGCTCAAGCAGCAGGGCGAGCGGGTTGAGCTGACCGCCATTGCACCGTCCGTTCTCGATCCTGACGTGTGCAGCGGGCTTTACCTGATGAACAGTCTTATTGGCGTAGTGCCGGTGCGCAGGTTGGATGGGCGAGATTTGCCTGTCGACAGGACTCTTGCGACAATCTTCAACCCTCTCGATTTAGTGGAACCACAGGTTTGATCCGGAAGTTACTGATATCCATTGTTTGTATCGCCGTACTGCTGGGTTCAGCTGGAATGCTCTGGGTATGGCAGGGGCTCAAGACCCTGGAGCAGCCGGTTGTCTTGCAGGAGCCGGTGTTGTTTGACGTGCCCGAGGGCGCGAGTTTCGGTCGGGTGGCCCGTCAGCTGGAGGCCGAGGGGTTTGTCGGGGACTCGCTCTGGCTGCGTATTCACGGCCGCCTCAATCCCGGGGATGCCCGGGTGAAAGCCGGTGAATATGAGTTCACGTCGGGCATGAGCGCCCGGGATATTCTGGACAAAATGGTGGCCGGGGAGATCAAGCACTGGTCGATCCAGTTCATCGAAGGCTGGACCTTCCGCGACATGCGCCAGGCACTGGCAAACAGCGAACGGCTCACGCGGGAAACCACCGACTGGAGCGATGAGGACATCATGGCTGCGGTTGGCGCCGAGGGCGAGCATCCGGAAGGGCGTTTCTTCCCTGACACTTACGCTTTCACCAGCAGTGAGACCGATTTGAGCCTGCTGCGGCGCGCCTTCCAGCGAATGGAGACGGTTCTGGCCGCTGAGTGGGAAAACCGAGCGGAAGGACTCCCCTACGACTCGCCATACGAAGCATTGATCATGGCGTCGATTGTTGAGCGGGAAACCGGCGCACCCCATGAGCGGGGCGAAGTAGCGGGGGTGTTCGTGCGGCGACTCGAGAAAGGCATGCGTCTGCAGACCGATCCCACCGTCATTTACGGCATGGGTGACCGCTACGTGGGCCGCATTACCCGCAAGGATCTGCAGCGCCATACTCCCTACAACACCTACCGTATTGATGGTTTGCCGCCTACTCCAATTGCCCTGCCGGGCCAGGACGCCATTCACGCGGCGCTCAACCCGGAGGAGGGCGACTCCCTCTATTTTGTCGCCCGTGGAGACGGCACTCACAAGTTTTCCCGAACGCTCAGTGAGCATCAGCAGGCCGTGCGGGAGTTTCAGCTCAATCGCCGTTCGGATTACCGGTCGTCGCCTGCGCCGGTGGTAGACGGGGATAACCAATGACCCGCCGTGGCCGCTTCATTACCTTCGAAGGTACCGAGGGAGTGGGCAAGTCCACCCAACTTAAAACCGCCGCCCGCACGCTCGAGGCGCTGGGTATTGACTGCGTGGTGACGCGGGAGCCGGGGGGCACACCCATGGCAGAAGCCATCCGGGACTTGCTGCTGGCCCCGCGGGACGAACCGGTCAATGAAACCACCGAGTTGCTGCTGATGTTTGCCGCCCGGGCGCAGCACCTGCACACCCGCATCATTACGGAGCTGAACGCCGGGCGGTGGGTGCTGTGCGATCGCTTTACCGATGCTACGTTTGCCTATCAGGGCGGTGGTCGCGGCGTGGCCGAAGATCGCATCGCGCAGCTGGAGACCCTGGTGCAGGGAGATTTGCGGCCGGATCAGGTCATCGTGCTGGATGCACCGGTCGAGACCGGAATGACCCGGGCGCGACACCGGGGGGAACTGGATCGTTTCGAACAGGAAGCTGTTGCGTTCTTTGAACGTATCCGGGCCACCTACCTTCGTCGTGCCAGTGCCGATCCCACACGCTACCAGATCGTCGACGCCGCCAGAGAGCTGGACGCAGTGACTGCCGACGTTGCCGAGTGCATTCGGCACCTGGTCTCAACAGCGGTCTGAGTGAGAGGCGGTTCGCAAGATCAGGATGTTCCGTGCCATTTCGTGCAAGTTTTTCTCTTGTCTGCTTTAATTAGTGGAAATTGCAGTCATAACTCCGGAAACCGGGTATGTTGAACGCACGTTTGCTGAAGCTTCCCACAGCGTCACACCAACATCGACACGAACACCATCAGATCGTGGTCGGGATCCGCGGAGAAGCGGAATTGAGTGTCGACGGCACCGGTGCCCACCTCGACACCTGGAAGGCGTTCGTGGTGCCTACAGACGCCAGGCACGATTACCGCGGGGATGACAGGAATTATGTGCTGGTGATCAACCTTGATCCACTGGCACCCGCCATCAATACACCTGCCCACGCGGATTACGAGAGAATGATGCGGGTCTTCGAAAAGCCCCGCACCCTGCAGATGGACACCCGCCTGCAAGGCCTGGTTCAGTTCGCCGCCGGTGAATTCGACCGCGCTCCCGATCATATAACCCTGCAGCAGCATCTTGCTGCCAGCATCCTTTACAGCATGGCGGATCGGATCAGCGACCGGCAATCCCTGTCAATGAACCGTAACTCCGTCAGCCCGGAAGCTATCCGCCGTTACATCCTCAACAACCTGCATCGCAAGATCAGTGTCGAGGATCTGGCCGGAGAAGCGTGCCTGAGCGTCAGCCGGTTTCACGCCGTGTTTCGCGAGGTGGCGGGCATCACACCACACCAGTTTCTGTTACAGACCCGGCTCGACAAGGCCGCGGATCTGCTGACGACAACGTCTCTTTCCGTTTCGGAAATCAGTTACCGTACCGGTTTTTCGTCTCACAGCGCGTTGACCAATGCCTTGAGGAAATACAGGGGGACGACCCCGTCCAGATTGCAGTTGTGTAAGGACGTCGCCTGATTTTATCCGTATTTCAGGTAGTCCCGTAGGATTGTGCAAGAGAATCGTAGGATTTTGTAAGCCGGGCATTCGTAGTAATACTAAGTTATAGCGCTTGAAGAGCCGCCACGATGAGTGTTCATCCAAGGCGGCCATCGACAGGAAAATAAACAAGAACAACGTACAGCTTGCCGGCATTCTGCCCGTACTGTGCTTTGCGAGCGGATCTGATCCGACTCATTAAACCGGAGGAGCCCTATGGCTATTGGTGTTTGGATAAGTCTATTTGCATATTTTGCGCTCATGATTGCCATCGGCATTTATGCAATGCGCAGATCTACGTCTTCATCGGAAGATTACATGCTGGGTGGGCGAGCTCTCAGTCCTAAGGTGGCGGCCCTCTCTGCCGGTGCGTCGGACATGAGTGGCTGGTTGCTTCTGGGGCTGCCCGGGGCGCTGTACGTGTCCGGTCTTGCCTCAGCCTGGATCGGCATCGGTCTGTTTGTCGGTGCGTTCTTTAACTGGGTGCTGGTTGCACCACGGCTGCGTGAGCAGACGGTGCACTATGGCAATGCCATCACCATCCCGTCGTTCCTGGCGAACCGGTTCCCGACGCAGGCTCTGTCGCTGCGGACGGTGTCGGCGATCGTCATCGTTATCTTCTTCGCAGTTTATACGGCGTCTGGCCTTGTGGCCGGCGGTAAACTGTTCGAGAGCGCGTTCGCCGGCATCTTTAACTTCGGCGGCCTCAGTGATTACGCCGTGGGTATCGTCATCACCCTGGGCGTGGTTCTGGCCTACACGGTCGTTGGCGGTTTCCTGGCAGTGAGCATGACGGACTTCGTCCAGGGCTGCATCATGATGCTGGCGCTGGTCATCATGCCGGCAGTTGTCCTCTTTGGCGAAGGCGGAGGCGGCTTCGCTCAGGCCTCACAGACCCTCAACGAAGTGGACCCGAATCTGCTGTCGTGGACCGAAGGGCTGACCTTTATCGGCTGGCTGTCTGCCGTGACCTGGGGCCTTGGCTATTTCGGTCAGCCTCACATCATTGTGCGTTTCATGGCAATCCGCACTTTGAAAGACGTACCCATCGCCCGGAACATCGGTATGGGCTGGATGGGCATTTCCCTGATCGGCGCTATCTCTCTGGGTATCTTTGGCCGCGCCTATGCGGTGCGCAACGGTCTTGATGTGGCGGATCCGGAAACCATCTTTATCATCCTCTCTGATCTGCTGTTCCACCCGCTGATCACCGGTTTCCTCTACGCGGCGCTGCTGGCGGCGGTTATGAGTACCATCTCCAGTCAGCTGCTGGTGTCATCGTCTTCGCTGACGGAAGACTTCTACCGCCTGTTCCTGCGTAAAGAAGCGACTGACCGTGAGTGTGTGAACGTGGGCCGGGTGTGTGTTGTGGCTGTCGGCCTGGTGGCTGCGGTGATTGCATCTGATCCGGACTCTCAGGTTCTGGCGCTGGTCAGTAACGCCTGGGCCGGTTTCGGTGCGGCCTTCGGTCCGCTGATCATCCTGTCGCTGATGTGGTCACGCACCAACGGTGCTGGCGCCATCGCCGGCATGGTCGCGGGCGCTGCGACGGTCATCGTATGGATTTCTCTGGGCTGGAACGGAGAGTTCATGGGCGGCCCGGGTGTGTACGAAATCATCCCTGGCTTCCTCGCGGCCTTCATCGCCATTGTGGCGGTGAGCCTGGCGACCGAGGATGCCGGCGAGTATCAGCATATCCACCGGTAACGACCACCGGGAGCAATGCTCCCGGTTAAGCAAAGGGGCCCTTCGGAGGCTGTGTGAAAACAGCCTCCCAAACTGGCAAAATAACCGCGACATGGCTCGCGGTTATTTTTTTATGAGACATCTGGAAGGTACCCCTCGCAGTCAGACGCTGCTGCTCCCGCCCAGCGTTGAA
>NZ_QTKT01000013.1 GCF_018424605.1 Marinobacter lipolyticus
GTCTGTTCCCCGTGTTTTTATTGCTTGGAAATACAAACCGACTCAAAGCAAAAATGCCCCGGACAATGTCCGAGGCATTTTGCTTGCCAGCCCAGGGGCTATGTAAATCGAGTTTTTACACAGCCTCCAACCGGCCCCCTTTTTTGACGTCACCACGGCAGTTCCGATCCATCCCAGCTCAGAAAGCAGCCGTTATGGCGTTCCTCCAGCCCGTTCATCAAGGTGACCAGGTGAGCAGCCGTCTCGCTGGCGGTATGCACCTGCAACTGGGCCAGTGACCTGGAGAACGGCTCACTCAGCGGTGAGCGAGTCGTGCCAGGGTGCACGGCGACGCAGGCCAGCGGCCCACTGCGCCGGGGCAGTTCCACCGACAGGGTTTTCACCAGCATATTCAGGGCCGCTTTCGAGCTGCGGTAGGCGTACCAACCGCCAAAGCGGTTGTCGGTGATCGACCCGACCTTGGCGGAAATCGCCATCACGCGTTTGAACTGGCGGTGCTGCAACCAGGGCAGCAACGCGCTGACCAGCAGCGCAAAGCCGGACGCGTTCACCTGCAGAGCGTGACTCAACGCATCCGCTTCCAGCTCCTCAACGCGTTTTTCCGGAAACATCCCGCCGCCATGCAGCACGCCAGCGGCGTAAACGACCGCATCCAGCCCTTCTTCCGCCGGCAGTCTCGTCGCCAGTTCTGCGGCCACCGCGCTGGCGGCATCCGGTGCAGCCGCGTCCCAGGCCAGCAGGGTCATCCGCGGCGAGTGCGCCAGGTCTTCAGGCAGTTTCTCGGGCTGGCGACACAGGCCGAACAGCCGGACCCGGGGATCACGCTTCAGCAGCTCCCGCGCCATGTGGCTGCCGATGGCCCCGGAGACGCCTGCTATCAGTACTTTTTGCATCATCACCCTCCCACTCCTTGCACGTCTGTCCTGCCACGATTGACTCAAACGATAGTGTTGATACGAAAGCTTTTGCCATCAGACCCTCCTGCCCGGTGAACCGGCGAATTCAAACAGCCGTATGAAATGGGGCGATAACCACACAGCTGCACGTACCGGATAGGGCGAACAGCAACCAGAAGAACTTGCGTTGAGTTGAGGAGAACCATCCATGCAATACCAGGCTCCGGCGAATGACCTTCGCTTTCTGTTGTTTGACGTATTGGGCGCAGACCGGCTGCACGAACTGGAAAAGTACGCCGATGCCACCCCCGATCTGATTTCCGCGGTGATCGACGAGGCCGGCAAACTCGCCGCCGAGGTCATCCAGCCGACGAACCAGATCGGTGACCGCGAAGGCTGTCGTTACGATCCCGACACCCATGCCGTGACCACGCCGGAGTGCTTCAAGGAGGCCTACCGGAAATTCGTCGAGGGTGGCTGGACGGCACTGGATGCGCCGCTGGAATTCGGTGGCCAGGGTCTGCCCCACACACTGAAGTTCGTGGTGGATGAAATGGTCTGTTCCACCAACCTGTCACTGGGCATGTACCCGGGGCTGACCCACGGCGCCATCAGCGCCCTGCACGCGCACGGATCTGATGCGCTCAAACAGACCTACCTGGAAAAACTGATCTCCGGCGAATGGACCGGCACCATGTGCCTGACCGAGCCCCAGTGTGGCACCGACCTTGGGCTGATCCGCACCAAGGCAACGCCGAACGACGACGGTAGTTACGCCATCGAAGGCACCAAAATCTGGATCACCGGCGGCGAGCATGACCTGGTGGACAACATCGTGCATCTGGTGCTGGCCAAGCTGCCGGGCGCTCCGGATACCACCAAGGGCATCTCGCTGTTCGCGGTGCCCAAGGTCCTGCCGGAGTCCGGCGAACGCAATCCCGCCTTCTGTGGGGGGCTCGAGCACAAAATGGGCATCAAGGGCTCGGCCACTTGCGTGATGAACTTCGAAGGCGCCAAAGGCTGGTTGGTGGGCGAGCCCAACGACGGCATGCGGGCGATGTTCACCATGATGAACGAGGCCCGCCTGATGGTGGGCATGCAGGGCCTGGGACTGGCGGAAATGGCGTACCAGGAAAGCCTCGGGTTTGCCCGTGAACGTCTGCAGAGCCGATCCCTGAGCGGCCCCAAGAACCCGGAGGGCCCCGCCGACCCGATCATCGTGCATCCGGACGTCCGCCGCATGCTGATGCGCCAGAAGGTGCTGAACGAGGGCATGCGTGCCATGGCATTGTTCACCGGCCATCAACTGGACCTGTCCAGCGCGCACCCGGACGAAGCCGTGCGAGAGTCCGCCGATGATCTGGTGCAACTTTTGACCCCGGTGGTGAAGGCCTTCCTCACCGACGAGGGCTTCAACAACGCCAACACCGGGCTGCAGGTGCTGGGCGGTTCCGGCTTCACCACCGACTGGCCGCTCGAGCAGCTGGTGCGTGATGGCCGCATTGCCCGCATTTACGAGGGCACCAACGGTATTCAGGCGATGGACCTGGTGGGGCGCAAGCTGAGCCTGAAAGGAGGCCGGCTGGTGCGCACCCTGTTCGGCGTGATCAGCGGCTACCTGAAGGATAACGCCGACGCGCCGTATCGGGAAGAACTGAAAGGCGCCCTGAAGGCGCTGGAAAGCGCCACCCTGTGGCTGGCCAGCAACGCGCCGAAAGACCCGGAACAGGCCGGCGCTGCCGCTACCCCTTACCTGCGACTGATGGCGCTGACGGTGATCGGCTACCTGTGGTCGCGCATGGCCAACGTGGCCGGGCAGCAGCTGGCGGCCGGCGAGGGCAACACGCCGCTGCTGCAGGGCAAAAAGGTCTCTGCCCGGTTCTATTTCGAGAAACTGCTGCCGGAGGTGCACTGGCTGCTGGCCGACATTGAAAGTGGCAAGGACGCGATGATGGACCTGGAGGATGACCACTGGGCGGCGTGAGCTTAGCGGTGCTGGCCGGAAATGACCGGACATTGTCAGGATCTGACCTTCCGTCCGGTGATCGGCCGCCCGATAATGGACACGTTGATTAGTGTCTCTGAACTAGTCCTTGTTCAACTCCCCGTCGGGTTGAACACCTTGCTTACAAGCCACGCTCTGCGTGGCTTTTTTTATGCCCTCTGCCGGTTGCGGTACAATCCCCGTCTTTGCCCGTTACCGGAGATACCCCATGAATCCCGACGACTCTGCCCCCGACGGCCGTACCGCGGACGACTACGGCTTCCGCTTTGGCGGCATTGAACGCCTTTACGGCCGCCGCGCGCTGGAGGCCTTCCGTCAGTCCCATGTGGCCATTGTCGGGCTTGGCGGTGTAGGTTCCTGGGCGGCCGAGGCGCTGGCCCGCTCCGGCATTGGCACACTGACGCTGATCGATATGGACGATGTCTGCGTGTCCAACACCAACCGCCAGCTGCACGCGCTGGAGGGGCACTACGGCCGCACCAAGACCGAGGCCATGGCCCAGCGCCTGCAGGCCATCAATCCCCACGCCGATATCCGCGTGCATTTCGGTTTCCTGACGCTAAAAAACGTGTCCGATCTGATTGCTCCGGAGATGACCGGCGTGGTGGACGCCATCGACAGCGTGAAGGCCAAGGCCGCGCTGATCGCCCACTGTCAGCGGCGCAAGATTCCACTGGTCTGCGCCGGCGGTGCCGGTGGCCAGATGGACCCCAGCCAGATCCGCGTGGCGGACCTGAGCAAAACCACCCAGGATCCGTTACTCGCCAAGGTTCGTAATATGCTGCGCCGGGAGTATGGTTTCTCCCGCAACCCCAAGCGGCGTTTCGGCATTGAAGCCGTATACTCACTGGAACAGCTGACGTATCCTGCCGGTGACGGCGAGGTCTGCCTGCAGAAACCGGTAACCGATGGCCCGGTCCGTCTGGACTGCGCCTCCGGTTTCGGCGCCGCCAGCCCGGTGACCGCCAGCTTCGGTTTCTTTGCGGCGGCGCGGATACTGCACCGGATTGCGCGACGCACCACCCTCTAACTCAATGGATCTGACACCACTATGCCCGTGAGCACTGTCCTTCTTCTCGCCAGCATTGGCGTACTTTCGCTGTTCTGTCAGTGGCTGGCGTGGCGGGTGCGGATGCCGGCCATCCTCTTCCTGCTGGCCGGTGGTATCGCGGCCGGCCCGCTGCTCGGCTTCCTGGCCCCGGAGGCGGTGTTCGGCGACCTGCTGTTCCCGGTGATCTCGCTGTCGGTGGCCATCATTCTGTTCGAGGGCAGCCTGACCCTGCGCTATCAGGAAATCCGCGGCCACGGCAAGATGGTCCGCAACCTGATACCGGTGGGCTCCATCGTCACCTGCCTGATTGGCACACTGGCCGCCCGCTGGCTGCTGGACGTGTCGTGGGAGGTGGCCCTGCTTTTTGGTGCGATCTCGATCGTCACCGGGCCCACGGTGATTGCGCCTCTGCTGCGATCGGTCAGACCGGCGGCCAGGCTCGCCAACATCCTGCGCTGGGAAGGCATCATCATCGACCCGGTGGGTGCCCTGCTGGCGGTGCTGGTGTTCGAGGGCATTGTCTCCTGGGGGCAGGGCAACGTGTTCGGCCACTCCCTCTACATCTTCGGGAAGACGCTGGCCGTCGGCTTCCTGATCGGCGCCATCGCCGGCTACCTGAACGGCCTGGTGCTGAGAAAACATCTGGTGCCGCAATACCTGCATAACGCCGGCACCCTCACCTTCATGCTCGGCGTCTACGCCATTTCCAACGAGATGGCCCACGAATCCGGGCTGCTGACCGTGACGGTCATGGGCATCTGGATGGCTAACATGAAGCAGGTACCCATTGACGACATTCTGGAATTCAAGGAATCCCTCAGTGTTCTGCTGATCTCCGCGCTGTTCATCATTCTCGCCGCGCGGATCGAGTTTGCCGCCATCGCGGAGCTGGGCTGGGGTCTGGTGGGCGTACTGGCGGTGCTGATGCTGGTGGCCCGCCCCGTCAGCATATTCCTGTCGGCCATCGGCACCAACCTGAACTGGCGCGATAAGCTGTTCCTGAGCTGGATCGCGCCACGGGGCATTGTCGCCGCGGCGGTGTCCGCGCTGTTCGCGTTTCAGTTGCAGAAACTCGGGTACGACAGCGCCGGCGCCCTGGTGCCGCTGATCTTCATGCTGATCATTGCCACCGTCACCCTGCAAAGCCTGACGGCGCGGCCGCTGGCCCGGCTGCTCAAGGTCGCCGAGCCGGCGGCTTACGGCTTTCTCATTCTGGGCGCCAACCCGATGGCCCGGATGATTGCGATGGCGCTGAAGAAATACGAGGTACCGGTGACCCTGGCCGACACCAACTGGGAAAACATCCGCCAGGCAAGAATGGACAACATTCCGGTCTATTTCGGCAACCCGGTGTCAGAGCATGCCTCCACCCACCTGGATCTGACCGGTATCGGCAACCTGCTGGTGATCTCGCCGTACAAGCACATGAATTCCCTCGCCACCTACCATTTCCTCGACTGGTTCGGGAAAGATTCGGTGTTCACGCTCGCCGAGGGCGACCCCGACCAGAAGGCACGGCACCAGACCGCAGAAAAGATCCAGATGACCCGCGGCCTGTTTGACGGTGTCAGTTACGCCAAGCTGGCCAGCCTGGCCAGCCAGGGCTACACCGTGAAGACCACCCAGCTGAGCGAGGAATTCACCTACGACGCGTTTCTGGAGAAGCATCAGCACCAGGCACTGGTGCTGTTCGTGTTCAACGGCAAGGGTCACGTTACGCCGGTGCTGAACATGGAGGATCTGCAGCCGGAGACCGACTGGGCGCTGATCAGCCTGGTGCCGCCCCAGGCGTCGAAGGAACGAGGCCCTCAGCCCTGACGGCAGTCCAGCACCAGCTTGCCGCGCACATGGCCGCCTTCAAGCAGCGCATGGGCATCGGCCACGTCTGCTAAGGGAAAGGTCTGCTCGATGTGGACCTTCACATCGCCGTCCTCAATCAGTTCGGCGATCTCATCCAGATGGAACACGTCCGGCCGCACGGTCATGCCGTGGGCGCGCAGCCCCAGCTCTTCGGCGGCACTGATGATGTCGTCGGCGGTTACCGTCGGGATGGTGACCAGCACACCGTGCTCGCCGAGGGTGTGCAGCGAACGCTTGCCGGTTTCCCCACCGATCAGATCCAGCACCACGTCCAGCCCATAACACTCCTCGGCGACGTCGGTGGTGCGGTAGTCAATGACCTCATGCACGCCCAGCTCCGCGAGAAAATCCCGGTTCCCGGCCGAGGCGGTTGCCACCACATGAGCGCCCCGCTCAAGGGCAAACTGCACGGCGAAATGCCCGACGCCGCCAGCGCCGGCGTGGATCAGGATCTTCTGGCCGGATTCCAGCTTCGCCACCTCAAACAATGCCTGCCACGCCGTAAGGGCCGCCAGTGGCAGCGCTCCGGCAGTGACCAGATCAAGTTCTTCCGGAACAATCGCCACTTCGTCGGCCGCGGCGATCGCATACTGGGCGTAGGCTCCGCCGTCCGCCGGAAAGCCGATCATCCCCATCACCCGATCACCGGGGGCCAGCGTGGTTACCTCATCCCCGATCGCCACCACCTCGCCGGCCACATCGTATCCCGGCGTCCAGGGCAGGTGGGCTTCGATCTGACGGGCAGCGAAACCCAGGCCCTTGCGGGTTTTCCAGTCGATGGGATTGAGCCCGGCGCCATGCACGCGGATCAGTACCTGCCCGGCGTCAGGCTCGGGGATGGCGGAACGGGCGACCTGCAGTACATCCCGATCCCCGAAGCGATCATAGACCACATGGGACATAACGGTATCAGTGCTCTGATCAAGGGTAGTTTCCATGAAATTCTCCGGACAACGGGGGAAAAGCCTGCACGTTCATTCAGACTAGCAGATGTTCAGGGCGACGGCGCGTACCCGGCCGTAAAGTCAGCCCAGCACCGGGGCGGCGCCACCGGGCACCACCGCGCCGCCGAGAATCTCGCCAAAGGCCCGCGGCGCGCGGGCGGGTCGCTGGGATTTGAGGTCGACGCAGGCGTGGGTGGACACCGCCCGCACCAGCGTCTTGCCATCGGCCACCCGCACCAGCTGAAACTGCCGTGATGACCGGAAGCGGCCATCGTAACCGGTAAGTCAGGTGCCCAGAATCAGCCGATCGCCGGTATTGGCCGCCGCCAGATAGTCGATCTCGGTGCGGGTAATGGCCATCGCCTTGCCGGTTTCCTCGTGCAGTTCCCAGGTCATCCCCAGACTCTCAATATGCGCCCAGCTGACGTCCTCAAGCCAACGCACGTAGACCACGTTATTGGCATGACCCAGCCGATCGGTGTCCTCGGCCCTGACTTCAATCTCGATGGTGTAGGGCGAAGGCAGATCCCAGTCGATGTTGTTGCGATGGCCACTCATGGTTCAATCTCTTCCAGACCCGGTATGGCCTGCAACGGTAGCCGTCCGATGCGGTCGTTGTGAAGTGAACCAAAGTATAGGTGCTCGCCATGGGGGTTAACCGAGGTGATCTCCTGCAGGTGGCTACCACGGGTGTCATGAAGGCTGGTGATGACCTTGCCGCCGGCATCAAATGCCAGAACCAGCCCGTACTCCTGTGGCTCCGGCTGGAAGGAGTCGGGCAGCTTGGCCAGCAGATCCTTGAGCCACGGCTGTCGGTGCAGGGCATCCACCTGAGGGTTGCGGAGCGTGGGAAACGCCACCCAGTAACGCCCGGCGGCATCCACCGCGAGGTTGTCCGGAAACCCCGGCAGGTTGTCGGCAAAAACCTCCGCCTGCCCTGCTTTCGGGCCAGTGAGCCAGTATTTCAGAATGCGGTACTTCCAGGTTTCGTTGACCAGCACGTAATTGCCCTTGGGCGAGACCGCCACGCCATTGGCGAAGTACAGGTTCCGCAACAGGGTCTCGGTACGCCCGGTGCCCGGGTCGTAGCGCAGCAGACGCCCATGGGGGCGCATCTCCAGCAGGTCCAGCACGTAATCGGGCTGCTCGAAACGGGAACTGGCGTCGGTGAAGTAAATGCGGCCGTCCGGGGCGATGTCCACATCGTCGGTGAAGCCGAAGGGCAGCCCCTCGGATTCCCGTGACAGCAGGCTGACGCCGCCGTCCGGAGCAATCGACAGCAAGCCCTTCCAGGCGTCCGCAACAATCAGGTTGCCGCCGGCGTCAAACACCATTCCCAATGGGCGGCCGCTGGTGTCGAGCCAGTTCTCCACCCGGCCGTTTGGCCAGACCCGGACAATCTTGCCGTCCTGAGTACCGGTGTACAGAACACCGTCGGCACCCACTGTGGTGTCTTCCGGGCCGTAGACCTGCCCGCGTGCCAGCAGGTCGGCAAGGCGCAGGCGTTCATTGGGTGCCAATTTTCCGGTCAGAGCCGGCGGCGGAGGTGCATCCCAGGCCGTGCTGTCCACGGGCGAGGGCGACAGCAGGAAGCTCCCCAGCAGCACGAATCCGATCAGCAACAGCCCCAACAACCACTTCATATAACCCGTCCGTTCCAACAGCGATGATGAGCTTACCTTAGCAGACACTCGCCCCTGGCTGCACCGCCACCGGGGCCGGAATCACGGTTTCAGAAAGCGGCGGCAGAGCGCGGCAAAGGTGTCGGCCTTCTCGGCGTGCAACCAGTGACCGGTGCCCTCAATAATCCGCAACTCGGCGGCGGGGAACAGGCGGCGAATCTCATCCCGGTGTTTTTCCTGGATATAGGCAGATTCGGCCCCCTTGAGAAACAGCACCGGGCCCTCGAACGGACGCTCTCCCTCGGGCGCCAGCGCCAGCTTCGGGTAACAGGCTTCAATCACCGGCAGGTTAAGGCGCCAGCGGAACACCTGCCCCCCTTCACGCCGTTCATCGGCGGGCACCCGCTCCAGATTCTTCAACAGAAACTGGCGAACCTGCGGCATCTCGACATGCTCGGCCAGTGCCTGGTCTGCCTCCTGGCGACTGGTGACGGCGTGCAGGTCGAGTGAGCTGAGCCCCTCCAGGATGGCATCGTGGCGAGGCTGATAGCTGACCGGCGCAATGTCCGCCACGATCAGCCTGTCGACACGCTCCGGAGCACGCAGGGCCACCTGCATGGCCGTTTTGCCGCCCATGGAATGGCCGAGAATTGCGGCTTTCTCCAGCCCCCGGGCGTCCATGTAGGCAAGGACATCGTCGGCCATGGCGGGGTAGTCCATGGTCTCGGTATGGGGAGACGTGCCATGGTTGCGCTGATCCAGGGCGTGCACCTGCCACTCATCCTCCAGGCGCCGGGCAATGCCCCCGAGGTTGTCCTGGGACCCGAACAGACCGTGCAAAAGAATCAGCGGCGTGCCTTCGCCGGTAATGCGATGATTCAGCTCAACACTCATGGGCTCTTGTCTCCGGAATCAGGGTTGATGGCGGTAATCCGACGGATACATTACCACTGCTGGGAAGCGGGGCAAGACCGGGGCAGTCACTGTAGCACCGGCAGGCACAAAAAAACCGGGGAGATCCCCGGTTCAAGGTCAGCAGCTTACGGTTCGCTGTTCAGCAGTAATACATGCTGTTCAGATACTCGGCAAGCGCGGCGCAGTTGCGACGCTCCAGCTCGGTATGGGGTACGAAGATTTCACGTTCCATATTACACCTCCTCAATGATCACGGACGCATTGCTTCAACCTGATGGGATAATGCTATCGTTATTGACGTGGCAACCCTTTGACAGGCTGTCCCACTTGCTTGACATTTTGTACCAGTGATCATGACAGGCTGGTAACAACAGGACCCATGACCGTGAACCCAATGCCGGCTGACGCCCCTAACACGCCTTTGGTCGCCGCATCCAGCACTCTGGCGCTGGTGCATTACCTCGATCGCCGGGGCGTGCTGAACCGCGATCAGGTCGAACCCATCATCGGCACCAGTCTGGAAGCTCTGGCAGACCCGGATCTGCGGCTGCCCGCCGAGCAGCACTACCGCCTCTGGGAATATGCCGAACGCGTCACCGGCGACCCCGCCGTCGGCCTGCATGCGGGCCAGGTGGTGGACCCCGAACGCATGGGCCTGGTGGGCCACGTGTTCTTCAACTGCGACACCCTCGGGGAAGCGGTTACCCAGTACGTGCGGCTGCATCGACTGATCAACGAATCGGTTACCCTGAGCTTTCAGCAGACCGGGGACCTGGCCATTCTTGCCTGGCAACCGGACAGCCCGGACCTGTATTGCCGCCAGGACATGGACCGGACCCTGGCCGCCGCCCTCAGCCGCACCCGGCACTTCATTCACCCGGCCATTACCGCGCAGTGGGCCGAGATCGCGCACCCGGAGCCCTCCTACGCGGGGGAATACGCGTCTCTGCTGGGCGGCCCGGTCTCGTTCAACTGCGGTGCCACCCGCCTGGCCTTCAGCAGCCGACATCTGAGCCACCCGATTCCTCACCGCAACCCCTATGTCTATTCCGCGATGCTCAAGCAGGTCAACGGTCTGCTGGCGCGTCTCCAGACCCGGCGCACCTTCGGCCGGAAGATTCGCCGGCTGATCTCCCGCCAGATGTCCACCGACCGCATTGACGCCGACACGCTGGCACGACAGTGCCACATGAGCCGCCAAACCCTGTACCGACGCCTTAAGAAAGAAGGCCTCGGCTTCCACGAACTGGTGGAACAGGTGCGCAAGGACAAGGCGTTGCGCTACGTGGCCGCCGATCACTATGCCCTCGGCGAGATTGCCTTCCTGCTGGGCTTTTCCGAACTCAGCGCATTCAGTCGCGCCTTCAAACGCTGGACCGGAATGGCACCCGCCCAGTATCGTGCCCGCCACCTTGCCGGCGAATCCGCCCCGACACAGGACTGACCATGCCCGAACCCACCCTTATCGCCGTTGCTGTTGGTCTGCTGTACGCAACGGCTTTCGCCTGCATCTATCGCATCCTGCTGTCCTATCGCACGGCCCAGGGTGCCATTGCATGGATCATCGGGCTGTTGGCCCTGCCCTACCTCTCGGTGCCGATGTTTCTGTTGTTCGGACGCAACCGGTTCGGTGGCTACGTGCGGGCCCGGCGGATGGGCGACGCGGCGCTGACGGAGCTGCTCAACCGCTTCGAGCAACAAGCCACCTCGATTTCCCACGCCGGCAACGAGCATTTCAGTGATGAGCTGCAGGTGCTGTGCAAACTCGGACGCCAACCGTTCACCAGCAACAACGCCTGCAACCTGCTCCGGGATGGCGAAGCCACCTTCGATGCGGTGTTCGAGGCCATGGAAAACGCCCGGCGCTACATCCTGCTGGAGTTCTACATCGTGCGCTCCGATAAGGTCGGGCAGCGCATCAAGTCCATTCTCAAGCGCAAGCTCGCTGAGGGCGTCGAGGTGTGGTTCCTGTACGACGACATCGGCAGCGTCGGGCTGCCCCGCACCTACCTGCGGGAACTGGCCAGCGCCGGCGCGAAGGTGGCGTCCTTTGGTGATGGCAACATCCGCCGCCGCCGTTTCCAGATCAATTTCCGCAACCACCGCAAACTGCTGGTGTGCGACGGCCACACCGGCTTCGTCGGCGGCATCAACCTCGGCGACGAATACCTGGGCACCGCAATGGATCAGGAGCCCTGGCGCGACACCCACTGTCAGATTTCCGGCCCGGCGGTGATCGGCCTGCAGCTGGCCTGGCTGGAAGACTGGAACTGGGCCAGCAGTGAATTCCCGGACCTGAACTGGCAACCCGACCTGCCGGTCCCGGGTGATGAGGAAGTATTGATTCTGCCCACTGGCCCGGCGGACACCTACGAGACCTGTGCACTGTTCTTTCTGAATTGCATCAACAACGCCCGCACCCGTATCTGGATTGCCTCGCCGTACTTCGTGCCGGATTTCCAGATCATGAACGCCCTGCAGCTGGCGGCGTTGCGGGGCGTCGACGTGCGGATAATCATTCCCGAAAAATCCGACAGCTGGCTGATCAAGATCGCGGCCTACTCCTACCTTGTGCAGGCGTGCCAGGCCGGCGTCGGCATCTACCGCTACCAGCCGGGCTTCATGCACCAGAAAGTGATTCTGGTGGATAACCGTTATGCCGCTGTGGGCACCGCCAATCTCGACAACCGGTCGATGCGACTGAACTTTGAAATCACCGCCATTAACACCGCCGGGACATTCGTGTCCGCGGTTGAGTCCATGCTTGAGGAAGACCTTGCCAGCACCCGCCTGATGACCGAACGGGATTACCGGGACCGGTCGCTGGCTTTCCGCCTGGGGTGCCGCGCCGTGCGCCTGCTGGCCCCTCTGCTCTGAGCAACCCCGGCCCCGGGCGTTTTCCCGATGGCGATAATGTGAGAGTATTCCCGGAACCCCGGCCCGCCATGCAGTAACGAAGCAGAACCATGACCACATTCAAGCCCCGAGAAACGCTGACCGAACAGGTTGCGCGCCACATCGAAAACCTTATCGCCTTTGGCCAGTTACGCTCCGGTGAGCGCATCTACGAAAGCGCCATGGCCAAGCAGATGGACGTCAGCCACGGCTCGATCCGCGAAGGACTGCTGTTGCTGGAGAAGCGTCACCTGGTGCGCAACGTGCCTCGTAAAGGGGCTTTCGTGACACCCCTGGACGAGCACTTTGTACGCAGCCTGTACGAGATTCTGGAGTTGTACCTGACGCACACCGGCCGGAAGCTGGCACGCCAGTGGCAGCCCGACGACATGGCCAGGCTTGAATCGCTGTTCGGGCGCATGAAGGACTGTTATCAGCGCAATGAGCTGATGGGGTTTCTGGAACTCGGGATCGAGTACACCCAGGCCTCTCTCGCCTACGCTGACAACTACTTTATTGTGTCGGCGATCGGTGACCTGTGGCCGTCGGCCCGGCGTTGCGCCTTCGTGGCCTTCCAGAGTGGCGGTAACCAGGTGCTTGAGGACAATCTGGCGCACATGGACGAATCGATTCAGGCCATCAAGGAGCGCGACGAAGACCATCTTGCCATGATCCTCAAGCGCTTCGCTGACCAGCAGTGCCAACAGGTACTCTCCGCACTGGCCCGGAGCCAGGGCCAGCGCAGCGGTTCAGTAGAATAGCTGGGTAAACGAAAAGCCGATATTCAGGTACGCGGTCCAGTTGTCTTCGTTGTTGTAGGCGGTGGCCAGCTGCACCGGCCCCAGGAAAGTATCCACGCCGGCGAACACACTCCAGGAACGCACCGTGTTGTTCCAGCTGGCATCCTCGAAAGACGGCCAGGCATTACCGGTCTCGAAGCCGGCGCCGGCAAACCAGGGCACGAACGGGCCCCCGAACTCCTGACTGGCAAACACCGAGGCCATGGCGGCATTGGCGCCGGTGATCTCGCCCGGCGCATAGGCGGAAAGCCGGCGGAAGCCACCGAGCCGGATGGCGTTCTCGATACCCGGTTCGCCGCGGGTGACCACGTGGGCGTACAACAGCCCGGTCACCGTGAAGTCCCGCCAGCTGCCGGTACCCAGCCCCATGCCGGTGACCGCATCGAACCGCCGGTCGGAACCCAGCCCTTCCCGTTCTAACTGCCCACGCAGGCCGGCAAAGCCACCGGACTGGGGATTAAAGATATCGTCCAGCGAGTCGTGCACCAGTTGCAGGCTCAACCCGCCCTGATGGATCGCCCCGGAGGGCGCCACCGATTCTCCGACCTGCTCATCCACCGTGGCGAAACCACGGTAATAGCCCAGCCGCACATCGCCGTTGCCTCCCAGTTCCATGCCCAGCGCCAGATCCAACTGGCGGAAGGTGACGTCTACCTCGGCACTGCGCTCGCCGTCGTCATCAAACACCGTGAAGCTGTCCCGGGTGTATTCCGCGCCGCTAATGAGAAAGCGCTGGTAACCGTAATCCAGCGGCTGGAACCATTGCGTGCGAACATAGGGCTCGGTGCCCAGCTGAAGACCGGTCTGCCACTCGCCCCCGAGGGCGTTGAGCTCGGTCATGCGCACCGCCGCACCCACATTGAAGCGGGTTTCACTGTCAAAGTTGTCTTCGTAGTTCAACCCGAACGACAGGTAATTGGGCCCCCAGGACTTCTCCTGCACCTGCACCGTCAGGACCGTTCCCTGATCTGACGGCGACTGGGAATAAGACACCGTTTCGTAGTAGCCGAGCCCGTAGATGCGCTTGAGATCTTCCTCGAGAACCTCCACATCCAGCTCCTCACCAACCTGCTGGCGAATCCGCGACCGCAGGAATTCCCCCGCCAGCCGGGAGTCCTGCTCAACGCGGATATGAGCGATCCTGCCCGGTGAATAGGCGCTGGCGTCGACACGGGCACGGAACTGTTGCCAGCGCGACTCGTCAACGCCCAGGTGACGAAGCTCGCCCGCAAGATTCCGGGCAGAGGTGGCGCCCAGCTCAAACAGGATCGGGGCCTCGTAAAAGTCGGCGGACGAACGGCCCTCAAGATCCGGACGGATCAGCACGTCACTCTCCTGCAGCCGGTCGAGTTGATACTCGGTGTTCATCCGCGTCATCAGGGTGGTGAGCTGCCCCACCACCGAGAGCGCTTCCTGCAGGTCTTCGGCTTTCAGCAAAGGATCGGTGATGTCCACCGCGATCACCACATCGGCCCCCATCTCCCGCGCGACCGTTACCGGCAGGTTGTTGGCGATGCCGCCATCGATCAGCAACCGGCCATCCCGCTCCACCGGCGCGTATACGCCCGGGATGCTCATACTGGCGCGGATGGCCTCGGACAGATTACCGTCACTGAGCACCACCTGCTCACCGGTCTCCAGATCGGTGGCAACCGCGCGAAAGGGAATCGCCAGGTCGTCGAAATCTTCCACCAGCGCCGCACTGCGGGTCAGTTCGTTCAGGATAAAACCCAGGTTCTGGCCAGCGATGATGCCGCCCCCCAGCTGCAGGCCACCCGCGCGAACCCCGATACCGGGCACCACCGGAAAGCGCCAGTCCTCCTGTTTTCGTCGCACCGGTTTGTAGGCGCGGCCGGGATCGTCCTGGAAGCTGGAGATCCAGTCCAGCTCGATGAAGCGCTGTTCAATTTCACTTACCGGCATACCGGTTGCGTACAGCGCCCCCACCGCCGACCCGGCACTGGTGCCGACAACCAGATCCACCGGGATACGCATCTCCTCAAGCACCCGCAACACCCCAACATGGGCCATACCCTTGGCGCCACCGCCACTGAGCACAAGGCCTACGGTGGGGCGCTCCTCGAATGGCCGGTCATCGGCGGGAGCAGCAATAACCGAAGGCGTCAGTAACGGGACAACACCCGCCAACAGCAACACGAGTCTGAGCAAAGGAGAGATCCTGCCGTTACGTTACGACTCACCACGGACGTCATCGTCCGCCAGTGACAGATGGGAGACATCGGGGACCACCGGCGGCGGCACATCACGTTCCACGCCCAGGTCGGTACCCGCAGGCGCGAGTGTCCATTCGTCCAGATGCTGGAACATGGGCGCCTGGACTTCCTGGTGTTCGGCCAGGGTCACCCCGACCGGATCCAGCGACAGCCCGGAGCCCGCCAGGATTGCATCCACCTTTTCTCCGGCCACCGGCAGGCGCTCTCCTGGCTCTGCCTCCGGTGAACGGGCCGATTGACCGCTGCTGGCCGGTTGCGGTGAGGCAGCGGCACGGGGCGGCTCCGCCTGGCCCGCAGTTTGCGATGCAGACGGTGGCGCAGCGGCCCGTTCAGCATCCGCCATCACCTGCACATACGCCACCATACCGTGGCGCGCCAGCACCGCACGGTATTTCTCGGCCTGATCCTCTTCGAGTTTGTTGCGGATAACCACCGGCTGACCACTGAACATGCGCTCAATCTGCGCGGCGTTGGCCTTGAACAGCGTTCGTGCATTGGTGCGAGCAACTTCAGGATCGGTTCCCGGCGCGCATTCGCCCTTGAAGACAAGCTGGAACATGGGACTGCCTCTTACTGAATCGGTCGTTGTTCATGATAGTTGATCCGGCATGACCGGGGAAACCTGCGGCACGCTGCACATTTTTTACACAAACTGCAAACAATTGAAAAATTCGCGATTCAGGCCACGCAAACTCCCCCACACTCTGCAATAATCCCTGTAACGCTAGGTTACATTCGGTTACACAGAGTATTCAAAGCTCCAGGGAGCGGCCTTCATGCCTGCACGATCCACATCATTCGCCTTCGCTTTGCTGTCAACGCTGGCCGCCTCGGCCGCGCAGGCGGAAAATCTGGACGTGCTGATGAGCCAGGTGTTCAATAACGGCCAGGCCACCTACATTGGCTATGAAAGCGTCGAGCGCGAGGACATTCCCGCGTCGTCGCTGGTTGATCGCAAATACCTGATCGTCGACTTCCGTTTTCAATCGCAGCCGCCGGAAGAGCAGCTTCAGGCCAGCGTTCACAAAGTGTGCATGACGCTGCTGAAGAACCGCGACCTGATCCGCACGCTCTCCGATTCCGGCTACGACATGGTTTCCGTGGCGTTTGATCGCCGGTCCCAGTTCGATTGCCTGTAACCGCTGTTACGAATCACGCCCCAGCAAACGGGGAAACGCCTCCAGCGCACTGTTGACCGCATCCAGATTGAACGCCTCTACGTCGGTCAGCAGTTTCTCGCCATAGCGGGTGACCGAGGGTGAACGGAAACGTTCGCCCCAGGCCAGCACCCGGCTGGCGAAATCGCGCATCTGCTCAGGGTCTCCGCTTGCTCTGACGGTTTCCCACTCATCACCGAAATCTCTCGCCAGCTGTTCCTGCAGCCACCCGCGCTCCTGCATGCTGAGAGTCTGGGCCAGCAGTCGCTCTGACTCTTCCGGCGCACCATCCTCCTCGGCCTGCTCCACCGTGGCCTCGACCCGCGGCAGCGTCACCGTAAAGGTGGATCCGCGCTCCGGCTCGCTTTCCACCAACAGCTCACCTCCCATCATGCGCGCCAGCTTGCGGCTGATGGCCAGGCCCAGCCCGGTGCCACCGTAGCGACGGCTGCTCTGGCCCTCCTGCTGCTCGAAGGCATCGAAAATCCGCTCCAGCTGGTCGGGCTGAATGCCAATCCCGGAATCCTGCACCGTCACTTTGAGCTGGTAGAGTTTGCGGCCGTCGTCGCCCTCATCACCACCCTTGCGCCCGGCAATGGGCGTCGCAATGGCGCGCACGGCAACGCCACCTTCATGGGTGAACTTGATGGCGTTACCCACCAGATTGAACAGCACCTGACGCAGACGGGTTTCATCCAGCATCATCGCCGCCGGCATTTTCGAATCCACGCTGACCTCCAGGGTGATGCCCTGCTCCCGTGCACGGAGATCAAAGATATGGCGCACGTCACTCAACAGCCGGCGCACCGACACGGCGGTGTAGTCGAGCCGCATCTTGCCGGCCTCAATACGGGACAGATCCAGAATGTCGTTGATCAGCATCAGCAAGCTGCGGCTGCCGGCGCGAATGGCATCGAGGTAGTTGCGCTGCTGGGGGTCGGTCACGCTGTTGCTCAACAGGTCACTGTAGCCGATGACCGCGTTCATCGGCGTGCGGATTTCATGGGACATATTGGCGAGAAACTCACTCTTGGCGAGGCTGGCTGCCTCCGCTTCCCGCGCCAGCCGCTCCGCTTCCAGCTTGGCCGCACGCAGTTCGTCCTCGCTGCGGCGCAGGGCGTTCTCCGATCGGATACGCTCATCCACCTCGCGGGAAAGTTTGCGGTTCCAGTACAGGAAGATCAGCACCACCACCAGCGCGATGCCCACCACGCGGCGAACAACGGTGTAATCGGTTTGCTGCTCGATATCCAGATGAATCCAGCGGTTATAGATCGACTCCGACTCCACCGCATCGATACTGCCCAGCGCCTTGTTGAGGATGCGCTGGAGTTCCGGTCGGTCCTTGCTGACCGCCAGGCTCAGCTCGTACTGGTAGGGTGTGATACTGGTGATGCGCAGGTTGGACAGGCCGAGGCGCGCCACGGTGTAACTGACCGCCGGAATGTGGGTCACCATGACATCCAGGTCGCCATTGGAAAGCGCCAGCAAGCCTTCCTCCACCGTATCCATCGGGTAGATATCCAGATCCGGGTGGTTGATCAGCAGGTAATCGTGGGCGGCGTGACGGTTCACCACGCCGACACGTTCCGCCCTCAGTTCCCGCAGGTCGCCGATGAAACGGCCATCGTCCCGGATCACCAGGGCAATGGGGACCGACAGATACGCGCGGGTGAACAGGAAATCCTGGCTGCGCCGGGGCGTCTTGCTGAACGCCGGCAGGATGTCCACCTCCCCGGCCTGCAGGCGCTCCTCGGCGTCGAAAATGTCCGTAGCCTGCTCCCGCGCAAAGCGAACATTGAGCTGGGTTTCCAGCCGCGACACCAGATCCGGCACCAGCCCGCTGGGCCGCCCCTCCTGGACGAATTCGAAAGGCGGCCAGTCGCTGCGGAACGCCACCTTTAGATCGGGATTGCGACGCAGCCAGTCCTGTTCTTTGACCGACAGACTGATGCCGTTCTCCTGCACCTGCGGCATAGCCGTCTGGAGCCAGGATTGCCGGATGGTGCGGTGCTCGTTGTGGCTGATTGCACTCACCGCCCGATTGAGCACCCGCAGCAACTGATCCCGCTCAGCACTGACTTCGAGCAGCACGTCCACCGGTTGCTGGTCGAGCAACAGCGCCAGGCCGATGCCGTTGATCATGGCCGATTGCAGATAATCCGACACCACCGGCAACGGCCCGACAAAGCCGTCGGCCTGCCCGGACAACACCATGCTCACCGCTTCACTGATACTGGCGACCGGCACCGGGATGAAATTCTCGACCGGGTCCAGCAGCGGGTACTGGTTGCCGTCCTCGGCAATCAGCGCCACCCGGCTGCCTTCAAGATCGGAAAGCTTACGAATTCCGGCGTCACCGGCACTGACAAACAGGCCATAGGTCAGACTCATCAGCGGCTCGCCCGTGGCGCGTCCGGCCGGGTCGGGCTGCTGTGCACCGCGCGCCACCAGGCGGGCGTCCAGATCGCCGCTGGCGAGCAGCTCGTCAATCGTCGCCTGGCTGCCCGCGACGGGCGTAATCGCCACACCCAGCTTCTCCGCAAGCCGCTGCAGATAATCGATGTAGATGCCGGCCAGCTCGCCATTGCCGGTATCAAACACCAACGGGATCTGGCCACCGGCCACGCCGACCCGGAAACCGTCCTGCTCCGCCACCCAGGCCAGGTCATCCGCGCCAAGGACCGGCGCCGGTGACGTCTGCGGCGGGTCCGCCAGCGCGGGCGCGGCAAACTGGCAACACAGCAATATCAACACACCCTGTAACACGGCCTTCACTGGATATCCTCGACGGTTCCGCTAAAGTTCAGGAAACAATACCTGCAAATTTCCCCGATTTCATACCAACAGCACTGACCGACGGAGGCGTTCGCCATGGATACCAGCAAGCACACTCTCAACACACTGTTCGAACAGCTCGGTCTTGCCTCGGACAACGCCGCCATCGACGACTTTATCGCCCGTTACTCTCCGCTTCCGGCCGACATTGCCCTTCAGGATGCGCCCTTCTGGTCACAGAGCCAGTCTCAGTTTCTGGAGGAAGGGCTGGAAGAGGATTCCGATTGGGCCGAGATCATTGACGAGCTCGATGCCCAGATGCGTCACTGACAACCCGGCTTATTGGTTGTCGTCGGGATTACGCCCTCCGCGACGCCGCGACCGGGGGTGGCTCTGATCGTAAACCCGTGCCAGATGCTGGAAATCCAGATGGGTATAAACCTGGGTGGTCGCAATGTCCGCGTGGCCCAGCAGCTCCTGAACCGCGCGCAGATCGCCGCTGGACTCCAGCAGATGACTGGCGAACGAATGCCGCAGCATGTGCGGATGCAGGCGCTGCTCAGCGCCCTTCACCACACCCCAGCGGCCCAGCCGCGACTGGATACTGCGATTGCTCAGCCGGCCACCACGCTGACTGACGAACAGCGCCGGCTCCGACTCCTGCGCGACGGCGGGACGGACCGCGAGCCAGGCGCCCAGGGCCTCAAGCGCCTTGCGGCCCACCGGCAGCACCCGCTCCTTACCACCCTTGCCCAGCACCCGGACCTCGCCCCCCCGGGCATCCACGGCGTCCAGGTCCAGGCCAGCCAGTTCTGACAACCGCAGTCCACAGGAATACATCAGCTCGAACATGCTCAGATCACGAACTTCCAGGGGGTCATCGGCAGGGGCATTGAGCAGTTGATTGAGCTGATCCACGTCCGCCGCCCGTGGCAGGCGCCGCGGGGATTTTGGCGCACGAATGTCCAGTGCGGGGTTGTCCTGCACCAGCTTCTCTCGCAGCAGGAACTGGTAAAACCGGCGAATGGCGGACAGGTGCCTGGCGATGCTGCGACCGCTGATGCCGTCCCGGCTCAGTGAGGCCACGTAGCGGCGCAGATCGTGTCCGCTGACCCTCGCCCAGCTGGCCTGCTCGCCCGCCAGCAACCATTGGCCAAAGCGCTGCAGATCGCGCTGGTAGCTGTCGCAGGTGCGGGGAGAATGCCGCTTTTCAGAGGCGAGGTGAACAATAAATGCGGTGAGCGGAGCCGCCAGGGGTTCCGTCAGCTCCGCAGAATACCCGGCCGCGGTCACGCTTAGCGGGACTCGGCAATTACACCAGCCACAGGCGCCGCACTGGTATGACGCTGCACCATCGGAGGCAGCAGGCGGCTGAGGGTGTCGCTGATGTAAGAGAGAAACAGCGAGCCCATGCTCTGATCAAAATACCCGGGCTCGCAGCTGCCCACCGCAAACACCCCCACCAGACCGTCACTGCGCAGAGGCACCAGCGCCACCGAGGCGATCGGTTCTTCGCGATCAGGAAACAGGAACGAACGTTCCGACTCCCGGAACTGGCCACACACCGCGCGGGCGCCGTCCAGCAGGCTGCCAAGACGCTCCTTGGCCTGCTCCGGCGAGACCACATGCAGGGCACCCTGGGAGGTAACCGGCAGATCGACGTCGGTGAACAGCAACACCGAGGCCGCGTCCAGCCCGAAATCCCCGCGAATGCTATCGTCGATGGCGGCGGCCATGTCGTTGAGGTTGCGGGCTTCGATCACCTGCATCAGCAGGCGCTTGCTCTTCTCGAACAGACGGTCATTGTGGCGGGCGATCGACACCAGCTCCACCAGTTCCCGCCGCAGCGTATCGCGCTGTTCACGGAACAGGTGAACCTGACGCTCCACCAGGGAAATCGCGCGACCGCTGTCGTGGGGCAGGGTCAGACTGCGCAGCAGTTCGTCCTGATCCAGGAAGAAATCCGGGTTGGCGCGCAGGTAATCCGCAACCTGCTCACGGGTGAGCCCGCCGGCCTTCTGCTGGGCCGTTTGTTCTGTCATGCTGCTCTCCTGCTCGTCAGGCTTTTGTTTTTGGCGGTCGGCTGCCTTTGCGGCGACGTCCCGGATTGTCTCCGGGCAGGCGAAGCTGGCCCTCAAACACGGTGGCCGCAGGCCCTTCCATCATAACAGGGGTCCCTTCGCCCTGCCATTCGATGACCAGCCGTCCGCCACGCAGTTCGATTTCCACCCGCGCATCCAGCAAACCCCGCAGGCAACCGGCCACCACCGCGGCGCAGGCGCCGCTGCCACAGGCCAGGGTTTCGCCGGAGCCCCGCTCAAACACCCGCAGGCGCGCATGGCCGCGGTCAATCACCTGCAGAAAACCGATGTTGGCACGGGCGGGAAAACGGGGGTGGGCCTCCAGCTTCGGACCCAGCGTTTCCACCGCCGCGGTGTCGACGTCGTCCACCAGCAGTACACCGTGGGGGTTGCCCATGGAGACCGCACTGAGCTCCACGGTCTGGCCGTCCACTTCCACGGTGTACACCGCTTTGCGACGGTCGGCGGCAAAGGGAATGGCGGGGGGGTTGAGCTCCGGCACCCCCATGTTCACCATCACCAGACCATCGCGCCCCACCCGCAGCTCGATGACCCCCTTGGCGGTCTGAACCCGGATGACCCGCTTGTTGGTGAGGCGCTGGTCGCGGACAAAACGGGCGAAACAGCGGGCGCCATTGCCACACTGCTCCACTTCGGACCCGTCGCTGTTGAAAATACGGTAGCGGAAATCGACATCCGGCAGCCCCGGCGGCTCGACCACCAGTAGCTGATCGAAACCGATGCCGAAGTTACGGTCCGCCAGCTCACGGATCATCTCCGGGCGCAGGCGGAACGGCTGGCTGATGGCGTCCACCACCATGAAATCGTTGCCCAGGCCGTGCATTTTGGTAAACCGCATTGCCGGCCCCTGCCCCCGCCGTGACGAACTGTTGTCATCCATTCTGGCCATGTCCGCGCTCATTCCGGCAGGCAGCTTTCGGGACCCAGCTGGTCTTCCAGGGTTTCGCGACGACGGACCACATGCACCTGATCGCCGTCCACCATCAGCTCCGGCGGGCGGTTGCGGCTGTTGTAGTTGGAACTCATCACGAACCCGTAGGCGCCGGCCGAGCGGACGGCCAGCAGGTCACCGGCCTGCAGTCGCAGAGAGCGGTCCTTACCGAGAAAGTCCCCGGTCTCACAGACCGGGCCCACCAGATCCCAGGCTTTCTCCTCGCCACTCTGGTGCGGCACCACGGGTATGATCGCCTGCCAGGCGCTGTAAAGTGCCGGCCGGATCAAGTCGTTCATGGCCGCATCGATGATGGCGAAATTACGGTGCTCGGTGCACTTCAGAAACTCCACCCGGGTCAGCAGGATGCCGGCATTGGCAGCAATCGAGCGCCCCGGCTCCAGCACCAGTTCAAGATCCCGCTCACCCAGACGCTCCGCCAGTGCGCGAACGTAGTCCGATGGCTGCGGCGGCTGTTCGTGGTCGTAGGTCACCCCCAGGCCACCGCCCATATCCAGATGGCGAATGGCAATGCCCTGTTCCGCCAGTGCATCGATCAGCGACAGCACCCGGTCCAGCGCGTCGAGAAACGGCGACACGGTGGTGAGCTGGGAGCCGATGTGGCAGTCCACGCCAATGACCTCCAGGTTGGGCATGGCCGCCGCGCGGGCATACACCTCTGGCGCTTCGGTAATATCAATACCGAACTTGTTCTCTTTCAACCCGGTGGAAATGTAGGGGTGGGTACCGGCATCAACGTCCGGGTTGACCCGCAATGACACCGGGGCGCGCCGGCCCAGTTCACCGGCCACGGCATTGAGGCGATCCAGCTCGGTATCGGATTCCACGTTGAAGCAGCGCACACCGGCTTCCAGGGCCCGCTTCATTTCCCATTCCTGCTTGCCCACGCCCGAGAACACCACCCGGGCGGGATCGCCGCCGGCACGGATGACGCGCTCCAGTTCGCCGGCGGAGACAATATCAAACCCGGCGCCCAGGCGCGCCAGCACATTGAGTACCGCCAGGTTGCTGTTGGCCTTGACGGCGTAACATACCAGGTGCGGGCGCCCGGCCAGGGCCTCATCGTAGGCGCGATAGTGGCGCTCGAGAGTGGCGCGGGAGTATACGTACGCCGGGGTGCCGAAGCGCGCGGCGATGTCGGCTACCGGTACGTCTTCCGCGTACAACTGGCCGTTACGATAATTGAAATGATCCATGGGTATCCTGATTCTGTTGGCGGGCGATGATTCAGCGTGCGCTGGCGTCGCCATCCTGACGACGTTCCGGATCACTGCTCCGGCTGGCCTCCACGGCTTCGTTTGCTGTCTGCTGCGGCGCTTCCCGGTACAGCGGGCCTTTCTGCCCGCAACCGGCCAGCACGCCGATCAGCACCAGCCCGACACTCACTGTTCTCCATGCCCGCATGGCATCTGCCTCTGTTTTCGATATGGGCGCAGTATACCTGACTCAACGGCCGGCCGGCGAGGCTGTCACTCGCCGGTTGCGGCCATGAGCTGGCGATTGAGCGATTCTTCCAGCGCAGCGCGGTAATAGAGGTATTGGGTGGTCTGGATATCCTGCTGGTAAACCTGCGGATCCAGATCGTGGGGCAGATGCACATCGGTGAGGTAAACGGGGTAATGCTCGCCAGGCTGACGAATCGAGCGCAGGTAGTGGGCGACCGCCGGAATCAGCTGGTCGCCGTACTCCTGTACGGTGAATTCCTGATCACCACAGAAGATGTCAAACCGCAGGCGGTGGTCGCCTTCCTGTACGCCAACCGCCTGCACCTCCAGCCCGCGCAGCGTCGCCCCGCCATCGTCATCGAACCGGCGCTCGGGGTGCCAATCGTCATTGCGCCGCACCAGTTCGTAACACTGCACGCCGGCAATGCCGTCGGGGCCATCGGTCTGGCGCAACTGTCGCCGCTCCACCAGATTGGCCAGAAAGCGCAACAGCGGCACCAGCAGATACCGCCGGCTGCTGAACGCCTGCCCCCAACTGAACACAGACCCCCGCTCATCGACCACCCACAAGGTGGCGTGCTGCCCGCTGACCCGATAGAACACCTGGACGTTGGCCGGCTCGCTGGCATGGCACACGGCCCGCAAAGGCAGATTGTCCAGCAGCGCGCCACGATCAAATACCACCGGCAGATAGTGCTCCTGGGGGCGTGCCAGCTGTTCCATCAATGCCGCGGTGCTGTCCACGGCAATAAAACCGGGCTCACGGCCACTGAACTGCAGCACGAAGTAACGACGGTCCATCTCGATCACGTAGCGCAGGGGATGGGGTCCACAGCCGCCGGCGAAAAAGTGCCGGATCACGTCGGTAAACAATTCCTGAACCCGGCGTGCAATCGCGGCACCGTGCCCGCTGTTGTGACTGTGCACCATCATCTCGGGCAGGTGGGTCGGGGCAGCTGCCACCGAGGCCAGTACATTCTTCAGGCACTGGATCAGGGTGTCGCCGGCCGCGTAATGCTGCAGGCTCACCTCGTGCCAGCTGTTGAAGGTGACCTGATCAATGGTCGACACCAGGTTGTCACGCCCACCGCTGAAACCGAGGGAATCGTGACGCGCGCTCAGCTTGTGCAGCCCGCGGCCGGTGAGATGCGCCTGGGGGTCCACGCCCACGTTGACAAACAACAGATTGCGCAGCGGCCTCACGCCGCGGGACAACGCCTCGCGAGGGGCCGGCACCACCGGGGAGGGAACAAAACTGGCGAGCGCATCCAGCATCTCCCGCAGCTCCGACACGGAGGCGGTACTGGTCCCCGCCCGCACGTTCAGTCGGGTCGCGCGGGTCAGCAGGCCGTTGCAGTAACACCACACCATCAACTCGGTCAGGTTACCGCTGCGGCGGATCACCGGCTGCCAGAAGGCATCCGAAGGATCCTCTAGGTCACGGTACAGCAGCCAGCCAGTCTGCGTGGGATCGCCGGCCTGCTCCGACTGATGGTGAAACGCCAGGTTTTCCTCTGCCAGCGACGGCGCCAGACCGGGGTTGATCTGCTCAATCTTGCCCGCTTTGCGCTGGAACGCCGCGTAGAGTTTGCGGCCCAGCAGGTTCATGTCACTGGCGCTGATGGCGGCGTGCCCGCCGTGCTCGCGCGCCAGCTGCGACAGCAGCCGGTAACTGTGGGTGAGTTCGGTGACGAAGAGGCGGCGCAGGGCCATCACATCCTCGGCCCGCCAGCGCTGCCGGTTGTCCAACTCCTTCAGCTGCGCCGTCTGCCAGCCCCATCCTGCGACCAGCTGACGCAACAGCCCGGCACGCCAGCCATCGGCACCGGCTTCCGCCCGGGACAACGGCAGCCCTGCTTTCAGGTACAGGCTCCGGCGCACCAGTTCGAGCCGCTCGCCAGCCTGCCCCGCCAGCAGCCAGCGTTCCAGGCGGTCATACAGTAAAACATAGGGATCGAGCCGGTCGGCACGGGTCTCGCCCCCGAAAATGGCCGCTTTGTAGACCCCCGAGAGCAACGGCTGCCCGCGGTCGCGGGCGTAGCATTCAATCAGCAGCAGCTTGAGAATCGACTTCCAGGGCGTATCGATACCCTTGTACAACTGCCAGACGCCGGCGCCGAGAAATTCCTCCCGGGGGATGGCGGGCACCGGCCCGAAATCAATGTACTCGTCGCCCTTGATAAAACGACACTCGATCAGCTGGCGCGCACAATCGTGATACTCGGCTTCTTTGCTGGCCGGCACCAGCCACCACAGGGGATAACGCCCACCCAGGTGAATACTGGTGCGGTAGAACTCGTCGAGCAAAAGGAAATGCTGGGCACTGCCACAGTTCTCGCCGGTCACTTCCGCGCGCTGGCGCCCGGCACGCCAGTCGGCCGCGGAAAACACAAACACGTGCAACTCGACACCCAGGGACGCGGCCCAGGCCGCCAACCGGTCCGCCTTGCGTTCCAGGCACAGCACCCCCCGCTCCGACAGATCCGGGCGATGGCAGAGCCAGACATCGAGGTCGCTGGCAACGGAGTGCCCGAGGGTGCCCGGGCTGCCCATCAGGAATAGCGCTTCCAGATCCGGCTGGCGTCGGCCCTCATCCTTGAGCGCGAAGGTGCGGGCCAGCCGTCGCGCGGCATGCAATGCGGACTCCGACGGCCGATAGTGGCTCAGACCATAGGGGCAATCGCGATCGAGGTATCCCGGCAACGACGGGTGGTTCAGGTGAAACACCAGCGGCAACACCTCAAGCACTGCCTGCTGACGATAGTTCAGGGCTGAATGCGCCCGCTGCCAGCGCTGCTCATTCACCCCGAGGAAACGATCGCGCAGCAGCCGCAGGGTTTTTCGATCAATACCCTCGTCGAAGTCCAGGGCAATGGGCATGCTGTGAATGGTCAAGGCGGCTCCGCGGGAGAGGTTCTTTCCGGTGTTATTATCAGTATGATGGATGCATCGTGGCAAAACCGACAAAAAAATAAAAGCGGGACTACTTTATACACTCCCGGCGAGACACTGGCTGAGGCTCATCCGTCGTGAAAGAATTTTTTATCCGCCGCTACCGGTCTGACAACACCGGGTCAGCGGAGCGTCGCACCCTGATCCGTATCAACGACGAAGGCACCATCACCTTCGCCGACAACCATGCCAATGCCGTGCTCGGCTACGACGCCAGCGAACTCGAAGGCCAGCCCGTACAGCGGATTCTTGCGGCCCGACAGGATGACCCGTTTGCCACCGCCAACCGGCACCGGATTGAAAGCGGCGAACCGGTCATGATCACGCTGCGCCACAAGGAAGGCTTCTTTTTCACCGCCAGCCTCAGCCTGCGCATGAACATGCGGGATTCCGACCAGGCGGCCAGTGCCTACATCGCCCTGCGGGACAAGTCGCCCATCGATCATCAGCTACTGCGACTGGCCGAGTCCTCCGCCGGCTTCGGGATCTGGGAACTCGACGTAGGCACCAACCAGCTGACCTGGACCGACGGCCTCTACGCCCTGCTGGAACTCCGCCCCGGCACAGACATCACCCCGGAGCAGGCTCTGTTCTATTGCCAGAGCGGGCAGAACCGGGTGCGCGCCATGTTCCGACGCTGCCTCCTTGCCGGCCAGCCGTTCTCGGTGATGCTGGATCTGCAGACCGCCCGGCAGAAGCACCGGCGGGTACAGATCAGCGGACGGGCGATCAAACAAGGCGGCCGCGTATGCAAACTCGTCGGCACCCTGGTGGATCACACCGGAGAAATGCTGCGGGAGCAGAACCGCCAGCAGGCCCAGGACCTGCTGGGCGCCACCACCAACGCCACCAGCGATCTGGTGGTGGCGGTCGACCGCCAGCTGAACCTGCTGCATTTCAATCAGGCCTTCGCCCGCCAGTTCACCCACACCTTCGGCCAACTGCCCCGCACCGGTGCCAGCCTGATTGATATGTTGCAGGACTTTCCCAATGAGCGGCGGCTGATCGAACGGCTCTGGCAACGGGCGTTTGAACGGGACAGTTTCGTGGTCGAGATGCCGCTGGCGCAGCAGAACCGTGAACTGCCGGTGTACGAATTCCACTACCAGCGGCTGACCAACGCCCAGGGCGAGGTGATCGGCGCGGTTCACGTCGGCCGCAACGTCAGCGCCCGCACCAACACCACCGCCAGCAGCGAATACCGCATCCGCCACGATCCGGTCACCGGGCTGATGAACCGCAAGGCCTTCCTGCAGCGCCTGGGCCGCGTGATGGACCCAGCCCGTCGCAAAGACAACGTTGACAGCCTGCTGTATCTCGACCTGGATGATTTCGATCGCATCAACGAAGCGGCCGGCAGCGGTACCTGCGACCGCTACCTGCGTGAACTGGCCGGCAACCTGGGGGTGCGGGTACGCCAGCGCGACGCCCTGGCGCGGCTTTCAGGCGATACCTTTGCGCTGCTGATCGAAAACTGCCCCGAGCCCACCGCCCGCAAGATTGCCGACAACATGCTCGAACTGATCGGCAGTTTCGTCTTCGACTGGCAGGACCAACAACTGCAAACCACCGCCAGTGGTGGCCTGCTGGTACTGGCCGATCACCTGCCGGAGGATCCGGAACAACTGCTCGGGCAGGCGGCGGACCTGTGCCACACCGCAAAAACCTCCGGGCGCAACCGCATTCACGCCGCCCACGCATTTTCCGGCGCCCTCGAGGAAAGCGGCGCGGGCAAACTGGTGGAGCAGATCCGCGATGCGCTGGACAACGACCGCCTCATTCTCGAATACCAGGCGCTGCGGCCGGTCGCCAGCGTTACCTGGGGCGATCACATTGAAATCCTGGCCAGAATTCCGGGGGAGAGTGCCGAGCTGCCGTCCCTGCAGCCCGGCGAGTTCCTGCCGGTTGCCGAACGTTTCGATCTGGCGAAACAGCTGGACCGTCAGGTTATCCGCCAGACTCTGCAATGGCTGAACGGACAGGCGCTGCTGGAGCCAAGACTGAAATACTGTGGTTTCAACCTGTCACTGGCCAGCGTGCTGGACGACACCTTCGCGGATTTCCTCGAGGCGTTGCTGGCCCGTTCGCCCTATGCCGCCGACAGTTTCTGCCTGGAGATACGCGAGTCCCACGCCACCCAGTACCCGGATGATGTCGCCGTGCTGTGCGATGCATTGCACCGCATCGGCTGCCGGGTGGCGCTGGACGGCGCCGGTGCGTCTGTGGAGAGTTACAGCCTGGCCGCCAGGCTACCGGTGGACATTATCAAGCTGGATCGCAAGATGATGCAGAATCTGCACGATGACCCGGTACAGCAGGTGATGGTGGAGGCGCTGCACAAGATCGCCGAGGCCTCCGGGAAAACCACCGTGGCGACGTTTATCGAGAGCGACGATACGTTGCGCAAAGTGCGGACGCTGGGTATCCATTACGGTCAGGGATTCCGTCTGTATCGCCCGCGCCCGCTGACAGATCTGAAACCGGCCGCGGTCGAGCTGAGCACCGGGCGGATCGGCGGCTAGCGCCCCGCCCGGCCGGCGGTCAGAGCTGCTTGCGAGCCCGCGCAACGGCGGCACGAACCTGGTCCGGCGCGGTGCCGCCCAGGTGATCACGCGCCTGCACCGAGCCTTCCAGGGTCAGCACATCGAACACATCCTCACCGATGACATCCGAGAACCGCGACAGCTCCTCCAGGGTCATGTCCGACAGATCGCGGTTCTCAGCCACCCCGAACGCCACGGCCTTACCGACGATTTCGTGGGCATCGCGGAAGGCCACGCCCTTCTTGACCAGGTAGTCCGCCAGATCGGTTGCCGTCGAGAAGCCACGCTTGGCCGCCACCCGCATGTTGTCGGCCTTGGCGCGAATGGCCGGAATCATGTCGGCATACGCCTTGAGACACCCCTTGATGGTGTCCACGGTGTCAAACAGCGGTTCCTTGTCTTCCTGGTTGTCCTTGTTGTAGGCCAGCGGCTGACTCTTCATCAGGGTCAGCAGGCTGATCAGATGCCCATTCACCCGGCCGGTCTTGCCGCGCACCAGCTCCGGCACATCCGGGTTCTTTTTCTGGGGCATGATGGACGAACCGGTACAGAAGCGGTCCGGCAGATCAATAAAATCGAACTGCGCGGAGGTCCACAGCACCAGCTCCTCGCTGAAGCGCGACAGATGGGTCATCAGCAGCGCCGCGAAGCTGCAGAATTCAATGGCGAAATCCCGGTCGCTGACCGAATCCAGGGAGTTCTCGGTGGGGCGATCAAAACCCAGCAAGCGCGCCGTCATGGCCCGGTCAATGGGGTAGGTGGTGCCGGCCAGCGCCGCGGCGCCCAGCGGCATCACATTGACCCGCTTGCGGCAATCCTGCAGGCGCTCGCCATCCCGCACCAGCATCTCGTACCAGGCCAGCAGATGATGACCAAAGGTCACCGGCTGGGCCGTCTGCAGGTGGGTAAAACCCGGCATGATGGTATCGGCCTCGCGCTCGGCAAGATCCAGCAGGCCGGCTTTCAGCCGGGTCAGCTCCTCGGCGATGACATCAATCTCGTCGCGCAGGTACAGACGGATGTCGGTGGCGACCTGATCGTTGCGGCTGCGGCCGGTGTGAAGCTTCTTGCCGGTGATGCCGATGCGGTCGGTCAGGCGGGCCTCGATGTTCATGTGCACGTCTTCCAGGCTGACAGACCACTCGAACGTACCGGCCTCGATATCGGCCTTGACCGCCTGCAACCCTTCGAGGATGCTGTCTCGCTCGTCCGCCGTCAGCACGCCGACTTCCGCCAACATGGTGGCGTGGGCGATGGAGCCGGTGATGTCGTGGTGGTAGAGGCGCTGGTCAAAACCCACGGAGGCGGTGAAGCGTTCGACAAAGGCGTCGGTCGGCTCACTGAAGCGACCACCCCAGGGCTTTTCGGAGTGTTTGTCGGGGGTTGTGCTCTGGTCAGGCTTTTTCTGATCCGTCATGGTCTATCTTTCCTGCTGACAGCCCGGCATTATTTTGCGGGAGTGAGTAAATGGATGATCGCGGGATTATAACATTGCCGCGCGTCCTGTTGTGCTCCCGGTTCAGGATCCCGATGTAATGGCAGCAACCGAGAAAACCAACGACTTTTACGTACCGGACCTGTGTCGTGTGCGCTCCGTGTTCCTGCTGTTGGTCACCAGCGAACTGATGGTACTGGTGCTGTCCATCGTGCAGGCCGAAGGCGGCTGGATCGACTGGAACTACTTCGGGCTGCTGTCGCTGTTCGTGCAGTGGACCGTACTCACCAGCGCCGCGCTGATTTGCCTGCTGCGCAGTCGGCTGGCCCGACTGACCACCCCACGCGCCACCCTGGCAATGCTCACCATCGTAGTGCTGGACGTACTGGCCTTCAGCCTGTTTGCCGACAGCGTGCTGCACCCACAGCGCGGCATGCCCGACTGGCAGGCAATCGCAAAGAAACTGCTGCTGGCCCTGCTGATCGCGCTGATGGTACTGCGGTATTTCTATCTTCAATACCAGTGGCAACAGCAACGGGAAGCGGAAATGCAGGCGCGGCTGACCGCCCTGCAGGCCAGAATCCATCCGCACTTTCTGTTCAACAGTATGAACACCATTGCCAGCCTGATCGCGGTCAACCCGGAACGGGCTGAAGACGCGGTGCTTGACCTGTCGGAACTGTTCCGCGCCAGCCTGCGTGCCGGCGACCGGCTGATCCCACTGAAAGATGAACTCGACCTGTGCCGGCGCTACCTCGACATCGAAGCACTGCGCCTTGGCGAGCGCCTGAAGCTGGAATGGCAGGTGGCGCCGGGCCTCGACAGGCAAGGCATCCCGCCGCTGACGCTACAGCCACTGCTGGAGAACGCCATCTACCACGGTATTCAGCCACGGCCGGAGGGCGGCACGGTCAAACTGGATGCCAGTTGCCGTGGTTCGTTCGTCTACGTCATGGTTCAGAACCCGCGGCCTGAGCAGGCCATCAGCAGCCACGACGGCAACCGCATGGCACTGGCGAACATCCAGTCGCGGCTGCTGGCGCTGTTCGGCGAGCAGGCGGTGCTTAAACACAGCCACCAGAATGACGTCTACACGGTCACGCTGCGCTTGCCGCGCCAGAGCGCCGACCAGTTACAGGAAACCGCCACCAAGAAAACGGCAGAATCCCCATGACCCTGACCACCCCTGCAACACGCAAAGTGCTGATCGCTGACGACGAGCCGCTGGCGCGGGATCGCATCCGCCGACTGATCGAAGACATTCCCGGTTACCGGGTCTGCGGTGAAGCCGCTGACGGTGACAGCGCCCTGCGCCAGGTGGCGGACCTCGGGCCCGACATCGTCCTGCTGGACATCCGCATGCCAGGCATGGATGGCATGGACGCCGCAGCCGCCATCGCCGAGCTCGACAACCCGCCGGCAGTGATCTTCTGTACCGCGTACGACCATTACGCCATCAAGGCCTTCGAAGTGCGGGCGGCGTCCTACCTGCTCAAGCCGGTACGGCGCGAGGCGCTGGCCGAGGCGCTCAATCGCACCGCTCAGGTCAACCGGGTACAGCAACAGGCCATGGCATCCTCCGGCGCCGACAGCAGCGGCCAACTGGCCATCCGATCCCATCGTGGTACCGAGCTGATCGACATCGGGGCAATCCTCTACTGCGAAGCCGACCAGAAGTACGTCACCATTCACCATACCCGTGGTGAAACCGTGTCGGATTACACCCTGAAGGAGCTGGAAAACAGCCATCCGCAGGCGTTGCTGCGCATTCACCGCCATACCCTGGTGGGCGTGGGCTTCGTCCGGGCGCTGATTCGTGACGCCAGCGGCCACAGTTTCGTGGAGCTGCGCGACGGGCGCGGGCAGCTGCCGGTAAGCCGTCGCCACACCAGTGCGGTGAAACAATGGCTGCAGGAACACCAGCCCGGTTAAACGCCGCGCCGCGACTATGCCCGCCGGCCGGCGGCCACGGGACTTTTACCCGCCTTCAGGGTACCCTTGGCGGACATTTTTTCACATTGGCAAGGCACAACCATGTCAGAACGAACCCTTCGTATAGCGACCCGCAGCAGTGCCCTGGCGCTGTGGCAGGCCGAATTCATCAAATCCGAGCTGGAACGGCTGCACGACAACATCACCGTGGAACTGGTCAAGATCAAGACCCAGGGCGACAAGATTCTCGATGTCCCTCTCGCCAAGATTGGCGGCAAGGGTTTGTTCGTGAAAGAGTTGGAAGAAGCCATGCTCGATGGCCGCGCCGACCTGGCGGTGCATTCAATGAAGGATGTGCCCATGGAGTTCCCTGAGGGCCTTGGTCTGGTGGCCATCTGTGAACGGGAAGATCCTACCGACGCGTTCGTCAGTAATCACTACGACACCGTTGATGCCCTGCCCCAGGGCGCCGTGGTCGGAACCGCCAGCCTTCGGCGCGAGGCCCAGCTGCGGGCCTATCGCCCGGATCTTGAAATTCGCGTGCTGCGGGGCAACGTCAATACCCGCCTGGCCAAGCTTGACGCCGGTGAGTACGAGGCAATCGTGCTGGCCAGCTCCGGACTGAAACGCCTCGGGTTCCATGAGCGGATCCGCTATTGCCTGCCGGATTCCCTGTCGCTGCCCGCCGTCGGCCAGGGTGCCCTCGGCATTGAATGCCGCCTGAACGACACCGAACTGCAGGCCATGCTGGCGCCGCTGAATCACCGTGACAGCGCCGACCGCGTGAAAGCCGAACGCGCCCTCAACCGCCGCCTCCAGGGTGGCTGCCAGGTTCCCATTGCTGCCTACGCGCTCTTGGAAGACAACGACACCGTCTGGCTGCGGGGGCTGGTCGGCGCCGTGGACGGCACCCAAATCTTCCGGGTTGAAGGTCGCGCGCCGCGCGAGGAAGGCGAACGCCTGGGCCGCGAGCTGGCCGAAGACCTGCTGGCGATGGGGGCTGACAAGGTGCTGGCGGAGATCTATGGTCACCTCCCGACCTGATCGCCCCAGCCTGGCCGGTCGGCGCATACTGATCTGCCGGCCGGAACCGGAGGCTTCCCGCCTGGCCGGCGCTTTTCGTCAGGCGGGGGCGACGGTACGGGTGCTGCCGCTGATCGAACGGGAACCCCTGCCGGAAACCGCAGTCACCCGCAGCGTGATCCAGGATCTCGATCTCTACGCCCATGTCATTGCCGTCAGTCCCTACGCCGCCTCCCTGTTTCTGGCGCTGGCGGACAACTGGTGGCCCCAGCTGCCCATGGGCATACGCTGGTATGGAGTTGGCGGCGGAACTGCGGCAGTGCTGGCCGGCCACGGCCTCAGCCCCAGCAAGCCCGCCCAGGGCTGGACCAGCGAAGCGCTGCTGGCATTGCCTTCCCTGCAAACGCTCACCCATGAGAAGGTGTTGCTGGTCAGGGGCGAGGATGGCCGCGAACTGATTCACCAGACCCTGACCGATCGCGGCGCCGCCGTCACGCTTCTTCCCCTGTACCGCCGCCGCCAGCCCGAGCACGATCCGGCCACGATCCGCGAGGCTCTGCTAAGCTTCCAACCGGACGCCGTCGTCATCTTGTCAGGGGAAACATTGAACAATTTCATCGCACTGAGTAAGAATAGCGGCCATAATCCTGATAAATCATTACTGGTCGTCCCCGCCAGCCGGGTGGCCGAACAGGCGCATCAGGCGGGGCTGACACAGACCTGCATTCCAGAAAGCCTGGCGGATACCGACATTGTGGCTACCGTTGCACAGGAGCTGCACCACCGGAACGGTAGCGCCCAAAACACAAAGTAAGGATGCCTGTGACTGAATCAAATACGCAACTGCCCGCCCCCGTCGCCAAGGATCAGTCTGGTCGCCGCAGAATCTGGCCCCTCTGGTTGCTTACCCTGCTCACCATCGCGCTCCTTGTGGCCCTGGCTCTGTGGAACTGGCAGCAGTGGAACAATCAGCAGGCGCTGCAGCAGGCGCTGGCCGATACCCGCGAGGACGTGTCACGACTCGACCGGATGTACGGCGACAGTGGCAGCGAGCAAAGCGAACGGCTCCGGGCACTGGAAAGCAAGCTCGCCGACCAGCGCGAACTGATTGCAACCCAGCAACGGCAGATCGATCACAACGCCCGCGAGCTGCTGGAAGCCGGTAACCGAACCCGTACCGACTGGCTGCTGGCCGAGGCCGAATATCTGCTGCGGGTGGCCAACCAGCGACTGCTGATCGAGAAAGACATTCGCGGCGCGCTCGCGGCACTGGAAGCGGGCGATGACGTACTGGAGGAGTCCGACGATATCGGTGTCTACCCGGTGCGCCAGCAGCTGGCGAAAGAGATTCTGGCGCTCAAGGGCATAGCCGATGTAGACCGCACCGGTCTCTACCTGACATTGGAAGCTGCCATCGACAGCGTCAACCGGCTGACCGATGACGCTCTGGTCCATGAGCGGGCACCGGGCTTTGTCACCCGCGCCGATGAGGCCCTGGGCGACGAAGCCGGAGGCGAGCCCGGCCTGCTGAGCCAGGGCTGGTCACGGGTAAAGAACACCCTGGCGGATGTGGTGGTGGTGCGCCGCCTTGATGAGCCGGTCAAACCCCTCCTTTCCCCGGATCAGAGCGCCTACGCCCGCCTGAACCTGCAATTGATGCTCGAAGAGGCAGAAATGGCGGTGCTGCGCGGACATCAGGAGCTGTACGAGCGCGCGTTGACCAAGGCAGACAACGCCATCAATGACTGGTACGACGACACCAACCCGCAGGTAGCCGCACTGACACAGACGCTGGACGAGCTACAGGGCCGCAACATCGACCCGCAGCTGCCCGAGATCAGTCGGTCGCTGGAACTGCTCAAGGCCCGGCTCGAGGGCCGCCGGGCGACCGGCAATGGTGACAACAGTGCAGACGGGGAAGACAGCGGCGATGAGGAGAACGCCTCATGATCCGCCTGCTGCTGATTCTTCTTGTCGCCCTGCTGATCGGTACCGGCCTGTCCATGGGCCTGCAGTATGACCTCGGCTACATCCGCATCAGCCTGGGCCATTACCTGATCGAGACCAATTTCTGGGTGGGACTGGCACTGCTGCTGGCCACTGTGGTGCTGTCGGTGCTGGTGATCAATCTGGTGCGGCGGCTGCGCCATGGTACCGGGGTCATGACCAGCTGGATTGCCCGCGGCAGCGAGCGCCGTGCCCGCCGCCGCACCACCCAGGGCCTGCTGGCATTGGCCGAGGGCAACTGGCCCCGTGCACGCAAGCTGCTGACATCGTCCGCCGGGCACGCCGACACGCCACTGATCAACTACCTGGCAGCCGCCCAGGCCGCGTTCGAATCCGGCGATCACGACGCCGTCGACAAACTGCTGCGGCAGGCGTTCGACAGCACCCCCGGCTCCGACATGGCCGTGGGCATCACCCAGGCCCAGTTGCAACTGGCCGGAAACCGCCTGGAACAGGCCCTGGCCACGCTGGTTCGCCTGCGCAAGCAGGCCCCCCACCACCCATTCGTACTCAAGCTGCTGAAAAACACCTACCTGCGGCTGGAGGACTGGCGCGAACTGTCGAAACTGCTGCCGGAAATGCGCAAGCGCAACCTGCTGACTGGCGATGAAACCGAGAATCTGGAACGCACGGTGTGGCAGAACCTGCTGCAACGGGCCGCAGAAGACTGCCGTCGGCAGACCGGCAGCGATTCGGCCTCCCTCGAGCCGCTGACCCGCCTGTGGGACGAATTACCCGGGGTACTGCGCCGGGACGAACACACCATCCGCGAGTACGCCCGCCTGCTCGCGGCCCTGGGTGATGAGGCCCAGGCAGAAACGCTGCTGCGCAAGGTGCTGCGCAATCACTGGAGCGACGAACTGATCAACCTTTACGGTCGCCTGAAGGGCCACAAACCGGACGAGCAGCTGCTGATCGCCGAACAATGGCTGAAGGATCGCCCCAACAACGCCGAGCTGCTGCTGGCGCTGGGCCGATTGAGTCTGAGAAATGAGCTGTGGGGCAAGGCGAGGGAATACTTCGAAACCAGTCTGCGCCTGCGTCGCAGCCGCGAAACCCTGGCCGAGCTGAGCCGGCTGAACGCCCACATGGGCGAAGGCGAGACCAGCGTGAAGCTGCTGATGCAGGGCTTCGTGAAAGACAGCGAGCTGCCGGACCTGCCCATGCCGAAGGCCTGATAGCAGGCCTTCAGGTTCTCGGGGCGTACTCCAGCACGTCGGAGAAAAACGCCGTTTCCGGCAAGCCCGCGTCGATCAGGGCGTCCATCAGGGTGTACACCATGGTGGGCGAGCCGCTGGCATGCACTTCAACATGCTTCCAGTCCACCCCCGAGGCCAGCACCGCCCGTACCAGCTGGTCGTGATGCCCGGCCCAGTCATTGTCCTCGTCGTCGCCAACCACCGGTAAGAAGGTGAACGGTGGCCAATCCTGCTGCCATTGCTGCGCCAGCGAGCGCAGGTACATGTCTTCGTGGCGCCGCACTCCCCAGAACAGCTTGACCGGCTCTTGATAGCCCGTTGTTCTCAGGTAATCCACCAGGCTTTTCATCTGCGCGAAACCGGTACCGGCGGCCACCAGCAACATCGGCTTTTCCGGCGCAGCGGCCAGGCAGGCCTTGCCGTGGGGAAGCTCAACCGTGACCTCGCTACCCGAGGTCAGCGCCTCAATCACCTTTTGCGCCGAGACCCAGTCCGGTGCGGCCTGGATATGCAGTTCAATGCTCGATTCGGTCGGGCTACTGGCAATGGAAAAGTAGCAGGGATCGGCATCCGGGAGATTCACCGACAGATACTGACCGGCATGAAAGGACAACTCCCGTCGACGGGGCAGTTGAAGCTCGACCCGATACACGTCGTGGCTGATGGAGCGAACGTCCACCACCCTGGCCCGGTATTCACGAGGCTGATTGGTTCCTGCTGCCATAACGGCGTTTATCTCCAGTTGCAGGTCCTCGAGCGCCAGGCTTCTGCACAGCATCAGGCGCTCGGGAACCGTCATCGTCTGTTGGTTGCGGGTGTTCAGCGCGTGGCCGGCCAGCAGGCGAGCCTCGCAGATTTCGCACACCCCATTGCGGCAGGCGGCGGGCACGGCAATGCCCGCTTGGGCCGCGGCGTCGAGCAGGTCCTGGTCCGGGCGAACGGAAAATGTCAGCCCGGAGGGTTTCAGGGTTACCCGATGCACATCAGTGTTCCTGTTACTCGGGGCGACGGGGCGATGTTTCAATCCCCAGGCTATCCCAGAGCTCGTCCACCCGCTGTTTGACGTCCTCGGTCATGGCGATGGGCGTGCCCCATTCCCGGTCGGTTTCGCCCGGCCATTTGTTGGTAGCATCCATCCCCATTTTCGAGCCCAGACCGGACACCGGCGAGGCAAAATCCAGGTAATCAATCGGCGTGCTCTCCACCAGAGTGGTATCCCGCGCCGGGTCCATACGGGTGGTCATCGCCCAGATCACGTCCTGCCAGTCCCGGGCGTTGACGTCATCGTCGGTGACAATCACGAACTTGGTGTACATGAACTGACGCAGGAAGGACCATACCCCCATCATCACCCGCTTGGCATGGCCCGGGTACTGTTTCTTCATGGTCACCACTGCAAGGCGATAGGAGCAGCCTTCCGGGGGCAGGTAGAAATCCACGATCTCCGGAAACTGCTTCTGCAGAATCGGGATGAACACCTCGTTGAGCGCCACACCGAGAATGGCCGGCTCATCGGGCGGGCGGCCGGTGTAGGTGCTGTGATAGATCGGGTCCTTGCGATGGGTTATGCGCTCGACGGTAAACACCGGGAACTCATCCACTTCGTTGTAGTACCCGGTGTGATCCCCGAACGGTCCTTCCGGCGCCACGTCGTCCGGGTAGATGAACCCTTCCAGCACAATCTCGGCACTGGCCGGAACCTGCAGATCACTGAGACCACATTTGACCAGTTCGGTGCGGCCGCCCCGTAACAGGCCGGCAAAGGCGTATTCCGAGAGGGTGTCCGGCACCGGCGTTACCGCACCAAGAATGGTGGCCGGATCGGCGCCGAGGGCAACCGCCACCGGGTAGGGCTGCCCCGGATTGGCCTTCCTGAACTCCTGAAAGTCCAGCGCGCCGCCACGGTGACTGAGCCAGCGCATGATCAGCCGGTTCCGGCCAATCACCTGCTGACGGTAAATGCCCAGATTCTGCCGCTCCTTGTTCGGCCCGCGGGTGATCACCAACGGCCAGGTCACCAGCGGACCGGCGTCCCCGGGCCAGCAGTGCTGCACCGGAATCTGGTACAGATCCACCTGGTCTTTATCGATCACCACGTCCTGACAGGGCGCCGAACGCAACACCTTGGGGCTCATGCGCATAACCTGGCGGAACAGGGGCAGCTTTTCGATGGCGTCTTTGAAACCCTTGGGGGGATCCGGTTCCTTCAGAAAGGCCAGCAGCTTGCCAATGTCCCGCAGCGCGGTCACATCCTCCTGCCCCATGCCCATGGCCACCCGTTTCGGCGTGCCAAACAGGTTGGCCAGTACCGGCATGTCGTAGCCTTTGGGATTCTCGAACAACAACGCCGGACCGCCTGCCCGCAACGTGCGGTCGCAGATCTCGGTCATTTCCAGGTGCGGGTCGACTTCGACGGAAATACGCTTGAGCTCGCCCAGCTTTTCCAGCTGATCGATAAAGTCTCGCAGATCGTTGTATTTCATTCGGTGCTCCGTTTTTGCGCTTCCGGTACTACGGAGATGGGACGGCACTGGACTTTTAGCCCGGGGCGGAACGAGATGTGGGGCAGGGGCCCCAAAACGGGAAACGTGGTTTCCCTGAACGTTTTGGAACCCCTGCCCCACACCTCATTCTTCAGACTTCAGGTTACGGCACCGCATTCCGGCGCCTCACCTGTGCCTGAAATCAACGACGCTTCATGGACTGGAAGAATTCGTCGTTGGTCTTGGTTTCTTTCAGCTTATCCAGCAGGAACTCGATGGCGGCGGTGTCGTCGTCCATGGAGTGCAGCAGCTTGCGCAGGATCCACACCCGCTGGATGTCTGCCTCGGTCATCAGCAGGTCCTCGCGGCGGGTGCCGGAGCTGCGGATGTTGATGGCCGGGTAGGTACGCTTCTCGGCAATCTTGCGATCCAGATGGATCTCCATGTTGCCGGTACCCTTGAACTCCTCGTAGATGACCTCGTCCATCTTGGACCCGGTGTTCACCAGTGCGGTTGCCAGGATGGTCAGGCTACCGCCCTCTTCCACATTCCGGGCAGCACCGAAGAAGCGCTTGGGTTTCTCCAGGGCGTGGGCGTCCACACCACCGGTCAGCACCTTGCCGGAAGACGGAATCACCGTGTTGTAGGCGCGGGCCAGACGAGTGATGGAATCCAGCAGGATCACCACGTCTTTCTTGTGCTCGACCAGACGCTTGGCCTTTTCGATCACCATCTCGGCCACCTGAACGTGACGGGCCGGCGGCTCGTCGAAGGTGGAGGCGATGACTTCGCCGCGCACGGTGCGTTGCATTTCCGTCACTTCTTCCGGACGCTCGTCGATGAGCAGTACCATGACGTGGCATTCCGGATTGTTACGGGTAATGGACTGGGCGATGCTCTGCATCAGCAGCGTCTTACCGGCCTTGGGCGGAGACACGATCAGACCACGCTGCCCCTTGCCGATGGGCGCCACCAGATCGAGCACCCGCGAGGAAAGGTCCTCGGTGCTGCCGTTACCGGCTTCGAGCATCAGGCGCTCGTCCGGGAACAGCGGCGTCAGGTTTTCGAACAGAATCTTGTTGCGGGCGTTGTCCGGCTTGTCGAAGTTAATCTCATTAACTTTCAGCAGGGCAAAGTAACGCTCGCCGTCTTTGGGTGGGCGGATCTTGCCCGCCACCGTGTCACCGGTTCGCAGGTTGAAACGACGAATCTGGCTAGGCGACACGTAGATATCGTCAGGGCCGGCAAGGTATGAAGCATCGGCGGAACGGAGGAAACCGAAACCGTCCTGCAGAATTTCCAGTACGCCATCACCGTAGATGTCTTCGCCGCTTTTGGCATGTTTCTTCAGAATGGTGAAGATAACATCCTGCTTGCGCGAACGAGCCAGGTTATCAAGGCCCATCTCTTGCGCAATATCGAGCAATTCGGGCACGGATTTCTGCTTGAGTTCAGTAAGGTTCATAGGTTGTTAGATTGTCAGGAATGGAAGTAAACGAATATTGGAATGACAGGAATGCCCTTGAACGGATTGATCGGGTATTAGCTGAACTTGGTGCTGGCCAGATGGAGCAACCGGTAAGTGAAGAGAGCCGGAAAAGTACTGAAGCCAGAGACAGGAAGAACAACCGTTCGCCGGGCACTTGGGATAATCGTCCACCTGACCAATGAATGTCAAGTGATGCTGGCCAAATTTACACCAACGACTGCACGCATCACAGCGGAAATACCCCGGGGCCGCCCGGACTCCCCCTCATGGGATACCCCCTTCCATTCCCCTGCCGCTACGGAGATACTGGCCACAATCAGTGATTTAACCTGCGGAGCCAGCTCATGAGCAGCGAAGAAACCAGCGAACTCAAGCCCCTGAACATTGCCATTCTGACGGTATCGGATAGCCGCGGCGCCGCAGAGGACACCTCGGGCCAGTATCTCGAAGACCAGGTGGTCGAGGCAGGACACCAGTTGATTGCCCGCCGCATCCTTCCCGACGACGTCTACCTGGTGCGTGCGCTGATGGCCGGCTGGATTGCCGATCCGGACATTCACGCCGTCATCATCACCGGCGGCACCGGATTTCACGAACGGGACAGCACTCCCGAAGCCGTGGCGCCGCTGCTGGACAAGACCATCGACGGCTTCGGCGAGGAATTCCGGCGGTTGTCCGCCGCGGAAATCGGCACCTCGACGATCCAGTCCCGGGCTTTTGGCGGCCTGGCCAACCATACGGTGATCTTCTGCCTGCCCGGCTCCACCGGCGCCTGCCGCACTGGCTGGAACGGCATTCTGAGCAGCCAGCTGGACAGCCGCCACGGCCCCTGCAACTTCTCCGCGCTGGCGTTGCGCAAGCCCCAAGCGCCCTATCAGCGACTGCACGAGAAAATCGGCAGCCGGGGGACCAGATAACCATGGCCGACCAGCAACTGACGCCCGTAGACGCTGCCATCGACCAGCTCCTTGCACAGGCAATGTCGGTGACCGGCCGGCAAACCGTCGCGCTCGCCGACAGCCTGGGACGGATTCTTGCGGACGATCATCGGGTACCTGCGGACGTGCCACCCGCCGATAACAGCGCCGTGGACGGTTATGCCCTGAGAGCCCGCGACCTGTCAGCGGGCAAGGCACTGCCGGTGTCCGCGCGGGTCCCTGCAGGCCATGCTCCCGCGGCCATTGAGCCTGGCACCGCTGTTCGCCTCTTCACCGGCTCTGAAATTCCCGCCGGTGCCGATGCGGTGGTGATGCAGGAGCGAACCGAACGGACCGATGCCGGCATTACCGTTCAGGCAGAAGTAAACGAGGGCCAGAATATCCGCCGCCGCGGCCAGGACCTGAGCGCGGGCGACCTGGCACTGGCCAGGGGCACCCGCATCCGCCCCCAGGAAATGGGCTTGCTGGCCTCCATGGGTGCGGCCCGGGTTGAGGTGTCGCGTCGCCTGAAGGTCGCCATCCTGACCACCGGCGACGAGCTGGTGGAACCGGGAACGCCCCTTGAGCCCGGACAGATCTACAACACCAATCGCTTCACCTTGCTGGGCTTGCTGGCCGCCGCCGGTTGCGAGGTGGTGCTGTGTGAAACGCTCCGGGACACCCGGGAAGCCACCCGTTCGACCCTGAAACGGGCCGCGGGCGAGGCGGACCTGATCATCACCAGTGGCGGCGTGTCGGTGGGTGAGGAGGATCACGTGCGGGCGGTGCTGGAGGAGTCCGGAGAGCTGGCGCTGTGGCGGCTGGCGATCAAACCGGGCAAGCCGCTGGCGTTTGGCAAGATCGCCGGCACCCCGATTCTGGGCCTGCCGGGTAACCCTGCGGCGGTACTGGTGACGTTCCTGGTGGTTGCCATCCCCTACATTCGCAAATGCCAGGGTGCAACGCATTACCGGGCGCAGGGCGAGCGGCTACCCGCCGCTTTTACGGTCGCATCGCCCTCTATCCGACGGGAGTTTGTGCGGGCACGAAAGGAAGTCCACGACCAGCGGGTCGCCGTTGCCGCCTATCCCAACCAGAGCTCCGGCATGCTCAGTTCGGCGTGCTGGGCCGATGGCCTGGCGGTGGTTCCGGAGCACACCACGATCAGCCCCGGTGATACACTTACCTATTATTCCTTTGCCGAGCTTCTGGGGTAATCATGGCCGACGACACCACCCTGACCGTGCGCTTTTTTGCCCGCCTGCGGGAAGAATTGCAGACCGACACCCTGACGCTGCCGCTGGACACGCCCACCACCGCCGGTCAGCTGCTGTCCACGCTGGCGCAGAAAGGTGGCCCCTGGGCTCAGCTGGCCGGGGGACAACCGGTGATGATTGCGGTGAACCAAGCCATGGCAAAACCGGACACCCCGCTTAATGGCGGAGACGAGGTGGCGTTCTTCCCACCGGTGACGGGAGGCTGAAATGAACTATTCGGTTTCTGTCCAGCATCAGGATTTTGACGTCGCCGAGGAATATCAGGCACTGCGGGACAGCGGTGCCGGCACCGGTGCCATTGCCACCTTCACCGGGCTGGTGCGCGACAGCGGCGATCTGCAGGGGGTCACCGGGCTGTTCCTGGAGCATTATCCGGGGATGACTGAGCAGGTGGTCACCGGTCTGATTGCCGAGGCATCGACCCGCTGGGATGTGCGCAAGGCACGGGTGGTGCACCGAGTGGGCAGGTTGGCGCTGTGCGACCAGATCGTGTTCGTGGGGGTGTGCAGTGCCCATCGCGGCGATGCGTTTGCGGCCTGTGCGTTTATCATGGACGCGCTGAAAACGTCGGCGCCGTTCTGGAAAAAGGAGTTGTCGGGCGAGGAAGAACATTGGGTTGGGCAGAGGGATTCCGACCTGGCGCGGCATAGAGATTGGGAATAGGCAGCATGCCGGTGCCTGACCGGCCGGTCCCTAATGCGGGTAGGTGGTGCCGAAAAACGCTTTGAATACGTCCCTGTACGCTTGGGCTCCGCCATCCATGGCTCCGCACATTTTCGGCACCACCTACCCGCATTAGCGCCCTTCTGTTGAGTTGTCTTCGATGTCTTTCGGGCGATTCCTGTTTTTGAACGCCTGAGACACATCTGTGAATGCCACCCGTTGAACTCCCGCTGCTTCTGCGAAGGCCATCACTTTGCGATTGCCTTGCTGTAGCTGCTTTTCCAGCAGTGGAACCAGGGCTACCGGATAGACACCGTGGAGCGGGTGCACCCTGCCCTCGCATTCGGCGATTACGGCAGTTTCCGGGGCAGCCTGCCAGGCGCTGACAAGTTTCACCAGAATCGTAGGGGTCATTTCGGGGGTATCACAGGGGCAGACCAGAACCGCAGCGGCACCGTGAGCCCGGGCCCGGCGCAGGCCAGTGAGAAGGCCGGCGAGAGGGCCCTGGCCGTGAACCGCGGTGTCATCCTCGAATACCTGGTCAGGGGCCGGGGCGAGCGCGTGGTAGTCATCAAGGGAGCGGTTGGCGCTGATCAGCACAGGGCTGGCAACGGTCGAGAGGGCCGCAAAAACCCATGCGGCCATGGGCCGGCCCTGCCAGGGAACCATGCCTTTGTCGCGTCCGCCGAGGCGGCGACCTTCGCCTCCGGCCAGCAGCAGGCCGATAACGCGTGACGGGCGGGAAGGGTTCTTCATGGCCATAAAAAACCGCCCGTGAACCAGGGTTCAGGGGCGGTTTCAGCCGTTCGGGCAGCAATCAGAGATTGCTGTCCAGGAAGGCCGCGAGCTGGGATTTGGACAGCGCGCCCACTTTGGTGGCGTCCACGTTGCCGTTCTTGAACAGCATCAGGGTGGGAATGCCACGGATGTTGAACTTGGGCGGCGTTTGCTCGTTCTCGTCGATATTGAGCTTGCAGATCTTCAGCTTGCCGTCGTATTCATCGGCAATCTCTTCCAGAACCGGCGCGATCATTTTGCACGGGCCACACCATTCAGCCCAGTAATCTACCAGTACAGGTACGTCAGACTGCAGTACGTCCTGTTCGAAGGATGCGTCGGTTACGTTTACGATATTTCCGCTCATTACCATTTCCTGATTCAGGCACCAAACCGGCCTTGCGGCCTTTGCCGAAGCGTGGTGCTGTTGAACGTTGCTGAAGGCTGCCGTAAGAGTACCCGGCGGCCGTTCATCCTCATCTCAGTAGCGCATACTTTACGCGATTGGTCGGCTGTCTGTGAAGCGGTTCTGCCGACCTCTCGGTTTACCGCTATACTGAGCGGGAGCAAATCCCCGATTTGCCTCTACTGACAGATCCGCCGGAATTCGCTTATAGTACCGGCACCGGTAACCCCCAGAGGAACTCTTCACCCGTGACGGCCACTCCCTCCGCCGAATCAGAAAATACGTCGCCCGAGCTGCTCGCTGCAATCGACATGGGGTCCAACAGTTTCCACATGGTGGTGGCCCGTCTGGTTCACGGGGAGATTCGCACCCTCGAGAAGATGGGCGAGAAAGTTCAGCTCGGTGCCGGCCTTGATGCGTACAACCGGTTAACCGAGGACGCTCAGCTTCGCGCCCTCGCCTGTCTCAGCCGATTTGCCCAGCGCCTTCAGGGCATGCCCGCGGAGGCAGTGCAGATTGTGGGCACCAACGCGCTGCGGGTTGCGCGCAACGCCCAGGAATTCATGTCGCGGGCGGAGCAGGTGCTGGGCTATCCGGTGGAAATCATTGCCGGTCGCGAAGAGGCCCGTCTGATCTACCTGGGCGTGTCGCACACTCTGTCCGACGACAGCGGTCGCCGGCTGGTGATTGATATCGGTGGTGGCAGCACGGAATTCATCATCGGCGAGCGCTTCGAGCCCCAGGAACTGGAAAGCCTGCACATGGGCTGCGTGTCCTTCCGCAATCGCTATTTTGCCGATGGCCGGATTTCCCGGCGCCAGATGGACAAGGCGGTCACCCACGCCCAGCAGGAGCTGCTGAACATCCGTCGCCATTTCCGCGGTGTTGGCTGGCAGAGCGCGGTGGGGTCGTCCGGGTCGATCAAGGCGATCGCCAGCGTACTGGAGACGCTGAAGATCACCAATGGCGCCATCACCCTTGCCGGCATGACCGAACTGCGCCAGCGTCTGATCAGCATGGGCAGGGTCGAAAAACTCGGAGATCTGGGCGTCAGGTCGGACCGCCAGAGTATTTTCCCGGCCGGTTTTGCCATTCTGATGGGGGCTTTCCAGTCGCTGCAGATCGAGGAAATGACGTTTGCCGAGGGCGCCCTGCGGGAGGGTCTGCTCTACGACATTGTCGGGCGCATCCAGCACGAGGACGTCCGGGAGCGCACCATCGCGGCGTTGCAGGAGCGTTATCATGTGGATCAGGCTCATGGCCGCGCGGTGGAAGACACCACCATCGCAGCCTGGGATCAGGTTGCCGACACCTGGGCACTGAGAACCCCGGCGGACGAGGAAGTGCTGCGCTGGGCCTGCCGACTGCATGAAATCGGGCTGACCATTTCCCACAGCCAGTACCACAAGCATGGCGCCTACCTGCTGCGCTATTCTGACCTGCCCGGATTCAGCCAGCAGTTCCAGCGTGACCTGGCCACTCTGGTGCGGGGCCACCGCCGCAAGTTTTCCTCAGCCATCTTCGAGGGCCTGGACCCGGAAGACATTCCCCGGCTCAAATACCTCTGTGTGCTGGTCCGTCTCGGGGTGCTGATCCAGCACCCACGCAACATGGAGGCGGCGCCCACCTTTCATCTGCATGCCGGCGAAAACCGGCTGGCCATCGAATTTCCCCACGGCTGGCTTGAAGAACGCCCACTGACCCTTGCCGATCTGGAGAACGAAGCGGATTACCTGGCCAAACAGGGTTTCACGCTGGTGGTTAATCCCTAGGCCACCAGTTCCGCCTCAAGGTTTTCCACCGTTTCGCTGATCTCCAGCCACTCGGCTTCCACGGCCTCGAGCCGGCTTTTCAGCTGCGCCTGCTCCCCGAGCTTTTCCTTGAGCCTGGCCTTGCCGCTGTCCTGGTATACCTCGGGGGCCGACAGGGATTCCTCCACCACTTTCAGTTGCTGCTGCAGCTGCTCCATGGTTTTCTCCAGCGCGCTCTGCTGCTTGCGGTAGGGGCTCAGTTTCTGGCGTATCGCCGCTTCCGCGCGTTTACGCGCTTTGCGGTCGTCCGCGCTTTCCCCGACGCCTTCGGCGGCGGCCACCTCGCCGGTGGTGTTCCCGGCCAACGCGTCCCCGGGGTCGCGTCTCGGCGCGTCTACTTCATCCTTGCGGCGATCCGCCAGCCAGCGCTCATAGTCTTCCAGGTCGCCCTCGTACTCGCAGACCCGGCCGTCGTTGACCAGCCAGAACTCGTCGACGGTGTTACGCAACAGGTGCCGGTCGTGAGACACCACCACCATGGCACCGTCAAAGTTCTGCAGCGCCATGGTGAGCGCCTGGCGCATTTCCAGATCCAGATGGTTGGTGGGCTCATCCAGCAACAACAGGTTTGGTTTCTGCCAGGCAATCACGGCCAGGGCGACCCGGGCCTTTTCACCGCCGGAAAACGACCGGATCGGGGTCAGCGCCTCGTCGCCGTGAAAATCAAAGCCACCGAGAAAATTGCGGATACTCTGTTCAGACGCCTTTGGCGAAAGCCGTTGCAACTGCAGAAACGGACTGGCGTCCAGATCCAGGGAATCCAGCTGATGCTGGGCGAAATAGCCAATGGCCAGATGCTCGCCGGTGGTGCGTTCGCCCGCCAGCAGCGCGGCTTCGCCCCGCACCGCATCCATAAGAGTCGACTTGCCGGCGCCGTTGGGACCCAGCAGGCCTATGCGGCTGCCCGGCAGCAAACTGAGGTTGATGCCATCGAGAATTCTTGTGTCGCCGTAGCCGGCCGCACCATTGCGAATGGACAGCAGCGGGTTGGACACTTTCTCGGCCACCGGAAATTCGAAGCTGAACGGCGAATCAATGTGAGCCGGAGCGATTTTCTCCATGCGCTCCAGTGACTTTACCCGGCTCTGGGCCTGACGGGCCTTGGTTGCCTTGGCCTTGAAGCGGTCGATGAAACGCTGGATCTCCGCGATGCGCGCCTGCTGACGCTCGAAGCCGGCCTGCTGCTGGGCCAGCCGCTCACTGCGCTGGCCTTCGAACGCCGAGTAATTGCCGGTGTAGAGTTCCAGTTTGCACTGGTGAAAATGCACCACGTGGGTAACGACCCGATCCATGAAGTCGCGATCGTGGGAAATGAACAGCAGCGTGCCTGGATACCGGCGCAGCCAGTTCTCAAGCCACAGGCACGCGTCCAGATCCAGGTGGTTGGTGGGCTCGTCCAGCAACAACAGTTCGGAAGGCCGCATCAGGGCCTGGGCGAGGTTCAGCCGGATCCGCCAACCGCCGGAAAAGGCCGACACCGGGCGCGCCGTGTCGGCATCCACAAAGCCCAGCCCCCGCAGCAAAGCTGCTGCACGTCGTGGCGCCGACCACGCTTCATGGACGTCCAGCTCACCATGAATGCGGGCCATGGCATGGTCATCTCCGCGCTGCTCAGCGTCCGCCAACTCACGCTCCATGCGCCGCAGATCGTGGTCCCCATCAAGCACAAAGTCGAGCGCCGAGCGCGACGACGCCTCCACTTCCTGGGCCATGTGGGCAATGCGGCAGCCACCGGGCAGCGACACGCTACCCTGCTCGGGTGAAAGCTGGCCAAGCAGGAGCTGAAACAGGCTGGATTTGCCGGCGCCGTTGGCTCCGACAATGGCGACACGCTGTCCAGGCTGGATCGTAAGGTTGACCGCGTCTAGTAACCAGACGCCCCCCCGTTGTAAACTGAGATCGGTTATCGTTAGCATGTTGTCATTTTATCAGGGTATATTTTACAGGGAATACACAAAGCTCCCATGCGCGCTGAGCCGGATCGCCTGCCCACAGACCTGGAGACGGACAATCCGCTCTGGCACTTTGCTCTGACGTTCTGGAATATTCCGGGCGTCGAATCGGCTTGCCTGGCGTTACAGCAGAAAGGCTGGAGTGTGACACGGATTCTCAGTGCCTGCTGGCTTACCATAACAGGCCAGAAGTATGCCGACCGTGAAGACAATACGGTAACAGAGTGGCGAATCCATGTAACCGAGCCACTGCGCTCGGCCCGACAATACATACCCCGAAATCATCCGGGTACCAACAGCCTGCGGGGCGACATTGCCCGCACTGAGCTGGAAGCAGAACGGATTGAGCTGGCCCTGGTCTATCAGAGCCTCGCCGAAACCCAAAAAGAGAACGCCGGCATGTATGGATCGGAACAACTGGCCCGCACCAACCTCGAAGCGGCCGCACCGGAGACGGCAATGGACTCGGAGACCCGGCACACAGTGGACGCCCTCAGCCGTAGCCTGATGACCTTCAGTGCCGGGAATCGGGAGTCATGATGATGAAATGGCTCATCCGACTCGCCTTTCCCGCACTCGGCGTGCTGCTGATGCTGATGTTCTTTGGCCTCAATGCGCCGGAACCCAAGGTCACCGACACCGCTCCGGAAGCGCAGGCCAAAGAAGAGATACCCGCCTTCGAAGGCCTCGTGCCCTCTCCGGTGCCCGTTGAGGGCCCGGACATCGTGTTCAAGTGGCAGGATCGTGACGGCAACTGGCACTACGCCGACCGGCCACCGGAAAATGGCCCCTGGAATGCACTCGCCATTGAACGCAAGGACAATGGCAGCCTGCCCCGCGCGGCGGATGCCAATCCTGAGACTGACTGGCAATCACCCTACAGCGCGCCATTTTCTCTGGCACCGATGCCGCCGGCCAATAACGGCAGCTGACGGTATTACCTGACCGGTTTCTTAACACATGTTCAGTGGCATCCCGCTACAGAACCGGTTACCTTTTGCTATTTCAAGTCATCACACGCGGGGGTCGATACCTCCCCGCCCAACAATACAGGACATTGAAATGAAGAAAGCTCTGCTCGCACTGGCAGTGACCGGCATCGTTGCCGGCTGCTCCACTCAATCCGACTCCGCAAAAGACCCGAGCCTGGAATCCACCGACCAGAAGGTCAGCTACGGCATGGGCCTGGTGCTCGGTGAGCGCATGAAGAACGATCTGCCTGACCTGCAGATGGATCAGTTCCTCCAGGGCATCGAGCACGGCCACGAGGGCGACGAGGAAGTCAGCCGCATGAGCCGCGAGGAAATCCAGGAAGCGCTGATGGCTTATCAGCAGCAGCTGCAGGAGCAGGAAAGCGCGAAAGTGGAAGAGCTGGCCAAGAAGAACAGCGAAGCGGGCGAGGCCTTCCTGGCCGAGAACGCCGAGCGTGAGGGCGTGGAAACCACCGATTCCGGCCTGCAGTACGAAGTGCTGGAAGAAGGTGACGGCGAGAAGCCGGAGGCAACCGATCAGGTCAAGGTCCACTACACCGGCGAACTGCTCTCCGGCGAGGTATTTGACAGCTCGCGCGAGCGTGGCGAACCGGTCACCTTCGGCCTCAACCAGGTCATTCCGGGCTGGACCGAGGGGCTTCAGCTGATGAACGAAGGCAGCCGGGTAAAACTCTACATCCCATCGGATCTGGCCTACGGTCCGGGCGGCAACCGCGGCATCGGGCCGAACGAGACCCTGGTGTTTGATGTGGAACTGATTGAGGTAAACCCGGAGTAAGTCCGGCCCTCATCCACTGCAGCTCCGCCGGATGTGCGGAGTCTGCAGGGGTGTTTCGCTACTGGTGACGGCAGCAACCCCCGGCGGCATTCAGGCGGACGACATGACCTTGTCGGCATGGGCGTTATGCAGGTGCTCGATCAGGTAATCTTCCATCTCGAAGCGACTTTCCAGAATTTCCCCCAGCTCGGACAATTCCGAGAATAACTCCCGCACTTCCTCTTCGGTCAACGATTTACCGTTCAGCCGGTCGTTGAAGTTCAGCGCTGTCTCCGTGGTCTGGGCGATACGCGGATACAGTTTGGCAGCAAGTTCGAGGCCGCCGTCGTTGAATTCCCGCGCCTCCTGGATCAGCTGCTCGTAAATCTCGAAGTGGCCCGCCGACACGTAGTCCACCAGCACTTCGCACAGCCTGACAAATTTTTCCCGCAGGGCTTCGGTCTGGGAGTAATCGCTCTCCCCCGACAGATCACAATAGTGTACGAGCAGTTCCTGACGCTCTTTCAGCCAGCGATCAATCAGTTCGCTGACACCGCCCCAACGTTCCCTGGCATTACGGCAATTTTCCAACATGACGCCCTTCTCCGGTTACCTGACAAAGCCTGTGTCGAGTTCATTTTTTGTTATGTCGAGAGTCAAGGTACCCCATGCCTGCAGTTGCCCGCAACCGTTTCAGGCACCACCCGACTCAGACCTTTCGCCAGTACGAAAAGCCAGCGCCAGGCCGGTGATCACCACCAGCGAGAAGAACACCGCGGTCCAGCCGGGAATGCTCAGACCGAGAAAACGCCAGACCACTTCAGCGCAGTCACCGGTGCCACGCAAGGCGGTGGTCAGCACTTCCGTCAGGGGCAGCACATCGAGCATGTAATCCACCGACGGCCCGCAGGCCGGCACCTGATCTTCCGGCAGGCTCTGCAGCCAGAGTTGCCGCCCGGCCACCGCCAGACCCGCCCCGGCAGTCAGCGCCATCAACAGACCGTAGACCCGGATGCCGAAACCGCGGGGGTTGTGCAGCACCGCCAGCAGGCTCACCAGCCCCGCCCCCATGAACCCGAAGCGCTGCAGCCAGCACAACGGGCAGGGTTCCAGACCCATCACGTGTTCCATATAGAAGGCCACACCCAGCAGTGCGGCACACACAACAAAGATTCCTGAAAACACCAGCCTGGACGTCAAAAGCTCACCTCGGGATTAACATGCGGGCGCGAGCCAGCTCCGGCGCCTCTGCGCTCAGGGGAGTGCTGCAAGCAGCTCGCGGGCCTGCTATTCTGCGACAAACCGGACGGTCATCGCCGTTGACCTGCCACTAAACCCTAAACCATAGGGAACTTCAAGCCTATGACATGCGAGCCAAAGCGCCTGCTGCTGATCCTGTTCTGCCTGGTAATCGCCATTCCTGTTTCCAGCGCCTTCGCGCAAGAGGAATCACCGGAGGAGGTTCAGGAGGAACAGTCGGAAGCGAAGATTACCGACTACATCGAGATGGATCCGCCGTTTGTCACCCACGTCGGCGAACCGGGCACCAAACTGACGTATCTGAAAGCGGCAGTCACCCTGCGCGCCTCGAAAGAAACCACCCGGCCAGCGGTGGAAGCACACATGCCGCGCCTGCGCCATGAGCTGGTGATGCTGTTTGGCGAACAGACCGATATCGAACGACTCGCCAGCGGCGAAGGGCAGGCTGCCCTGCGGGAGGAAGCGACGCGGCGCATCAATGCCGCACTGGCGGAACAGCAGACCGGTGAAGTCGTTACCGGGGTGCTGTTTACGGAATTTGTGGTACAACGCTGAGGCGTGACCGGAAGGTCATCGGCCGGTTATCAGGCAATGCGGGAGAACAGGTCATCGCCATCAGGCATCTGCTCACGGGCAATCTGGCCGGCGTCTTCCCAGCCCGCTTCCCAGGCCGCAATGGCCACCTCGCCCCGGTAGGGGCAGCGGCTGCGCTCCATGCCCATGGACGCGGCCAGGTAGCCCTGCCGGTATGCCTTGTTGAGCGAGTCAACGTTCCAACCCAGCTTGATGTCTCTGGCCATGCCGGTTCTCCCTGATGCCTGAATGCCACTGAAACAGACAGTGACACGGTTGCAACAAAACGTAACAGCAGGGTCAGAACCTGACAAATTTTTGTTCAGGTTCTGTGCGACAGGTCCGGCCAGCATGTGACAGGCCGCCAGATCGCGGTCGGTCAGGACGCCAGATACTCCTTCAGGAAGTCGTCGAACGGCTGGGTGTCCGCAGACTCCATCGCGGCCTGCTCAGCCAGAGAAGCCTCACTCATCTGCTCGAAGTCTGCCAGCGGCGTTTGTGCGAACTCTTCCTCCCGCAGGGCCTGCTGATGCTGCAGCGATATGGCCTGCACCCAATCACGGTGCCCCAGCCCCGAGTCTGCCATGGCCTGCGTCACCCGCGCGGAGGGAATCAGCTGCGGCGATTCCAGCTTGGCGCGCTGAGCCTGCAGGGCGGTGCGGTAGGTGTCACCGCCGGTCCAGCTGTCGAGGCGCTCGGCCAAAGGCTCCAGGCCCGCCAGTAGAGCGTTGGCGGCCTCGCCGAGCGGCGTTCTGTGCCCGCCCTGGCACAACGCCAGCTCAAGATTGCGACCGTGAGCCACCACGTCCTTGTAGTTATCGTCCAGACGCTCGCACTCCGCGTCACCGATACGCGGGCTGTCGGACAGCAAACAGTCAAGCAGGAACAGGTCGAGGAAGTCGATCTGGGTCGCCGAGACCCCGACTGCCGAGAACGGGTCCAGATCCAGGCAGCGCACCTCAATGTACTCCACACCGCGGGATTCCAGGGCCTGAATCGGCTTCTCTTCCCGCTCGGTGGTGCGCTTTGGCCGCACCGCGCTGTAATACTCGTTTTCTATCTGCAGCACACTGGTGTTGATCTGCACGAACGCATCCCCGCGGCGGGTGCCGATCGCCTCGTATTCCGGCCACGGGGTATGGATCGCCCGGTCCAGGGTACGGGTGTAGGTACTGAGTTCGTTGAAGCAGATGTTCAGGGACGACTGGGCATTGTTGTGGTAGCCCAGATCCCCCATTCTCAGCGAGGTCGCGTCGGGACCGTGCCAGGTATTCGGGTTGAAGCGGGACAGGTCATGCTTCACATTCGCCACGAAACTGGCATCCAGTGCCGGTGACGCACCGAACAGCAGCATCAGCAACCAACTGCGACGACGGAAATTGCGAATCAGCCAGAAATACTGGTCGGACTTGAAATCCTGCAGGCTCTGCCGGTTGTCCAGTGCCCCCTGCCACAGGGACCAGAAGCTGTCGGGCAGCGACAGGTTGTAGTGGGCCCCGGCAATGCTCTGCATCATCCGTCCGTAGCGCACCGCCAGGCCCTGTCGGTAGACGTGTTTGAGGCGCCCGATATTGGAGGTGCCGTACTCGGCAATGGGAATACTGGCGTCACCATCCAGCTCACAGGGCATGCTGGCGGCCCAGAACACTTCATCACCGAGCTGGCGCTGCACAAAGCGGTGGATATCCCGCAGCGAGTCCAGCATGGCGCCGGTGGAGCTGCACACCGGGGTAATCAGTTCCAGCAGTGCTTCGGAATAGTCGGTGGTGATCGCCGGATGGGTCAGCGCCGAGCCCAGGGCACGCGGGTGCGGGGTCTGAGCGATGAAGCCGTTGCGGTCGACCCTCAGCCCTTCTTTCTCGACACCCTTGAGAAAACCGCCCCAGTCGCTGGCCGAGAACTGATGAAAAAGTTGATGGCGGGAATCTGCCATGGATGACTCCTGCTACGGCAGGCTCCGCCTTGTGAGCCGAGCCTGCCTGTGGAATGGGTACGGTGCCGTCCGTTAACGGCTGTCCTTGCGGGCCGACGCCAGCGCCTGGGCCAGCGCGCCAGCCATGGCGCCTTTCTGCTGGTCCTGCTGGCCGCCCTGAGCGCGGCCATGACGGCCACCGGTACGGTGTTCATTGCGGCCCCGGCCAGCAGCGCCGCCAGCCTTGCTGTCAGACTTCTCTCCGGGCTGGTCATCCATACGCATCGACAGGGCAATCCGTTTACGGGGAATGTCCACATCCATGACCTTGACCTTGACGATGCCCCCCGCTTTCACCACCTCACGGGGGTCTTTCACAAAGGTGTTCGACAGCGCCGAAATATGCACCAGGCCGTCCTGATGCACGCCGATATCCACAAACGCCCCGAAATTGGTGACGTTGGTGACCGAGCCTTCCAGTACCATGCCCGGCTTGAGATCACCCAGGGTTTCCACCCCTTCTTCGAAGCTGGCAAACCGGAACTCCGGACGGGGATCACGCCCCGGCTTCTCCAGTTCTGAAATGATATCCTTTATGGTCGGCAGACCAAACTGCTCTGTCACGTAGTCCTGCGGGTTCAATGAGCGCAGGAAAGACGCATCACCGATGACTCCTTCTACCTTGCGGTTATTCTTCGCGGCGATGGCTTCCACCACGCCATAGGCTTCCGGGTGCACCGACGACCGGTCGAGCGGGTTTTCGCCACTGGCAATCCGCAGGAAGCCGGCGGCCTGTTCGAAGGTGCGGTCGCCGAGCCGGGACACTTTCAGCAATTGCTTGCGGTTCTTGAAGACACCGTTCTGGTTGCGAAAATCGACGATGTTCTGGGCAATACTCTGATTGAGACCGGATACCCGGGCCAGCAGAGGAACCGACGCCGTATTCAGATCCACACCAACGCCGTTCACGCAGTCTTCCACCACCGCATCCAGGCTACGGGCCAGCTGCACCTGTGACACGTCGTGCTGGTACTGGCCCACACCGATGGACTTGGGCTCGATTTTCACCAGCTCCGCCAGCGGGTCCTGCAGGCGACGGGCGATGGACACGGCACCGCGCACGGTGACGTCCAGGTCCGGCAGCTCTTTCGAAGCGAATTCCGAGGCGGAATAGATGGAAGCACCGGATTCACTCACCACAATTCTCGCCAGTTTCAGCTCGGGGTACTTCTTGCACAGGTCCGCCACCAGCTTCTCGGTTTCCCGGGACGCGGTGCCGTTGCCAATGGCGATCAGTTCAATGCGGTACTCAAGGCACCAGGCCGCCAGTTGTTCGATGGAGCGATCCCACTGGTTCTTCGGCGCGTGGGGAAAAATGGCGCCGTGGCCGACCACCTGACTGGTGCCATCAATGACCGCCACCTTGACGCCGGTACGCAGGCCGGGGTCGAGGCCCAGGGTCGGGCGCGGGCCGGCCGGGGCCAGCAACAACAGATCCTTGAGGTTGTTGGCAAACACGTTGATGGCTTCGGTTTCGGCGGCTTCACGCACCTGTGCCATCAGATCGGCTTCAATCTGGGTGGAGAGTTTTACCCGCCAGGTCCAGCGCACCACATCCGACAACCATTTGTCCGCCCCGCGGCCGTTATCCCGCACATTCCAGCGCGCAGCAATGCGCTGCTCCGCCGGATGGGGCTGACGGCGGTCATCTTCGGCGTCACCCACCACAATGGCGTAACCCAGAACACCCTCGTTGCGGCCACGCAAAATCGCCAGCGCCCGGTGCGAAGGCACTTTCTTCAATGGCTCGACGTGGTCAAAGTAATCGCGGAATTTGGCGCCTTCGTTTTCCTTGCCCTCAATCACGGTGACCTTGAGTTGACCATTCTGCCAGATGAACTCCCGCAGGTTGCCCAGCAGCTCGGCATCCTCAGCGAACCGCTCCATCAGGATATACCGGGCGCCATCCAGGGCCGCTTTGGTGTCGGCCACGCCGGCTTCGGCGTTGAGGTAACCGGCGGCCGTGGCTTCCGGGTCCAGAGTGGGGTCATCGTACAGAGCGTCCGCCAGCGGCTCGAGGCCGGCTTCTTTCGCGATCTGCGCCTTGGTGCGGCGCTTGGGCTTGTAGGGCAGATACAGATCTTCCAGACGGTTCTTGGTATCGGCATCGTTGATGCTGGCCCGCAGCTCGTCGGTCAGCTTGCCCTGTTCCTCGATGCTGTTGAGGATGGTGGAGCGGCGGTCTTCCAGCTCCCTCAGATAACGCAGGCGCTCTTCCAGGTTGCGCAGCTGGCTGTCGTCCAGCGAACCAGTGACCTCTTTGCGGTAACGGGCGATAAATGGAACGGTGGCACCCTCATCCAACAGGGCGACGGTGGCATTGACCTGTTGCTCGCGTACACCGAGCTCTTCGGCGATACGCCTGGAGATACTGTTCATGCAACCTCTGTAATGCGTTCTGGATCAAAGCGCAAAGGTACAGCGGCTTACTGCTGCAGGCAAGCAGCCTGGCTCCGGTTGTGCAGGAAATGCACAAGATCCTGCCACGGCATGGGACGGGCGTAATAATAGCCCTGGATTTCATCGCAATGTTGCTGGCGCAGAAACTCCAGCTGCCCTTCGGTTTCCACCCCCTCGGCGACCACGCTGATCTGCAGGCTGTGGGCAAGGCTGATGATGGCGCGAATGATGTGTTCCGCGTCGGCGGAGTGCCCCAGTTCCTGCACAAAGGACTTGTCGATTTTCACCAGTGAAATCGGCAGATGCTGAAGATTGCTGAGTGACGAAAAGCCGGTGCCGAAATCGTCCAGGGCAAAACTGATACCGAGCTGGTTGAGTTCCCGCAGGCAGCGCTGGGCGTATTCCGGATCATGCATCATGGCGCTTTCGGTCAGTTCCAGCTCCAGCAGACTGGTATCCACATTGGCGTTGAAAATAATGCGGAAGATGGTCTCGGTCATCTTGCGATCGTGGAACTGGCGGAACGACAGGTTGACGGCAAACACCAGCCCCGGGAACCCCAGCTCCGCGGAGGTCTGCAGACGTTTGCACGCCTGCTCGATGACCCAGTAACCGATAGGCACAATAAGACCGCTGCGCTCGGCCACCGGAATGAACTCGTCCGGCCCCACCAGGCCTCGCTCGGGATGGTTCCAGCGCACCAGACACTCCACCCCCCGTACTTCCTCGGTGGCCAGGTCGATCCGCGGCTGGTAGTAGAGCTCGAGTTCATTGCCCCGCAGGGCATTGCGCAGGTCCGCCTCGAGACGCAACTGATAGCCCGCAGTGATGTGCAGTTGGCGGTCGTAAAAACGGTAACTGGTGCCAGGGTCACGCTTGGCTTCAAACATCGCGCGGTTAGCGCGGCGCATCAGGTTCTCCGGACTGTCACCCGCCTCCGGATAGGTGGCCACGCCCAGACTGGCACTGACCACCACGCTCTGGCCATCGACCGTGACCGGATCGTTGAGCGCACTCACCAGCTTGCGGATGATCTGGGTAATGTCGAGGGAATCTTCCACTTTCTCGACAATGATGGCGAGTTCATCGCCCCCGATCCGCATCAGCGAATCCACCCGACGCAGACTGTGGCGCAGGCGCTCGGCCAGCTTGAGCACCAGCTGGTCACTTTTCTGATAGCCGAAGGATTCATTGAAGCTGCGAAAATCGTCCAGATTCAGGTGCAGCAGCGCCAGCCGGTGCCCGCCACGCTCGGCCCGCAGCAGCGCCTGCTGCAACCGGTCAAAGAACAGGTCGCGATTGATGAAGCCACTGGCCACCTCACGCCCGAGATGGCCATGGGCGGAGCCGGCCAGTTGCCCGCGATACCACAGACATTTGACGGAGCGCGCCAGGCTCCAGCTGTCCAGCGACTGGCGGCATAGGTAATCGGCGGCTCCGCTGGCCATCAGTTCCGGCGCACGCTCGGCACTGGTTTCCCCGCTGAGGGCTAGCACCGGCTTATCGTTACTGGCGACGTTCAGATAATCGAGAAAGGCCGCTTCGGAATCACCGTGGAACACGCAGTCCCAGAGGATGACATCAAAATGGGTGTGGCGAATCAGGTCGTCACAGTCGATCAGGTCGGGACACCAGACCAGATCCGGTAACAGCTCCTGGTCTGCTGCCAGCAGACTCTGCAACCACAGGAAGTCCGGGTACTCCGGCGTCAATACCAGCAATCGCACCTGGCTGGAACTCATTGTTTCCATTGGCAGTGTCATTAAAAGCGCCTGATAATCCGTGAAAAACAGCATCCGGTTACCCAAGGATAGCCGATAGATCGGCAAGGTACAGAAAGTGATGCTGGTGTAGAATGCGCGGATGAACAAACTCAACCCCAGACAGAACGAAGCAGTGCGCTATGCCGACGGCCCCCTGCTGGTTCTGGCCGGCGCCGGCAGTGGCAAAACCAGCGTGATCACCCGCAAAATCGCCTACCTGATTGAACAGCTGGGCATTCCGGGCCGTCACATTGCTGCCGTCACCTTCACCAACAAGGCCGCCCGCGAAATGAAGGAGCGGGTCGGGCGCATTGTGGACCGCAAACAGACCCGCGGACTGATCGTGTCCACCTTCCACAACCTGGGTCTGAACATGATCCGGGAGGAGCATCCGCACCTGGGGTATCACCCCGGCTTTTCGATCTTCGACGCCGAGGATGCCAAAGCCCTGTTACAGGACCTGATGATGCGGGATGACACCGCCGACGCCGGCGATGAACTCTCCGACATCCAGATGACCATCTCCTCCTGGAAAAACGCCATGCGCGGCCCGGAGGAAGCCTGGAGCAAGGCGGCGGATGAGCGCGAACAGCGCATCGCACTCATCTACAAGCGTTACAACGAATACCTCAAAGCCTACAACGCAGTGGATTTTGACGACCTGATCCTGCTGCCGGTGCAACTGTTCCGCAGCCACCCGGACGTGCTGGCCAAATGGCGCCGCAAGATCCGCTACATGCTGGTGGACGAGTATCAGGACACCAACGTGTGCCAGTACGAACTGGTCAAGCTGCTGGTGGCGGAACGGGCGGCCTTTACCGTGGTGGGTGACGACGACCAGTCCATCTATGCCTGGCGCGGCGCCCGTCCCGAGAATCTGGCGCAGCTCAAGGAAGACTTCCCCAGCCTGAAGATCGTCAAGCTGGAGCAGAACTACCGCTCCACCGGCCGCATTCTGCGCAGCGCCAACACGGTGATCGCCAACAACCCCCACGTGTTTGAGAAAGCGCTGTGGAGTGACCACACCATCGGCGAGGAAATCCGCATTGTTCGCTGCCGCAGCGAAGACGCCGAATCCGATCGGGTCGCCACCGAAATTCTCGACCAGAAACTGAAGAAAGGCCTGGCCTTCAAGGATTTCGCGGTGCTTTACCGTGGCAACCACCAGGCCCGCTTGCTGGAAATGAAGCTGCAGGCTTACCAGATTCCCTACCACATCTCCGGCGGCCAGTCGTTCTTCTCGAAAAACGAAATCAAAGACGCCATGTCCTACCTGCGGTTACTGATCAACCCGGATGATGACGCCGCGTTCCTGCGGGTGGTCAATGTGCCGCGACGGGAAATCGGGCCGCGCACCCTGGAGCAGCTGAGCCACTACGCCCGCGCCCGCAACGTCAGCCTGTTCAAGGCGCTGGGTGACATGGGCGCGGAAACCCACGTCACCGAGAAGGGGCTGGACCGGTTACGGCGCTTCGCCCACTGGGTCGATTACATCTGTGAACGGCTGCACCGGGAAGATCCGGTGCCGGTGATCAAGCAGCTGTTTACCGATATCGAGTACGAGGAATGGCTGCACCAGCACTCCGGCACCCCGAAGCAGGCGGAACGCCGCATGGAGAACATCTGGTATCTGGTGGAATCCATCCGGCGCATGCTCGACGACGGCAAAGGTACCGCCGACGAACTGGGTATCGAAGACGCCATCAGCAAACTCATTCTCCGCGACATGATGGAGCAGCGTGAGGAAGAGGACGACAGTGATAAGGTGCAGCTGCTGACCCTCCATGCCTCCAAGGGTCTGGAATTCCCCCACGTGTTCATCATGGGGCTCGAGGAAGAGATCCTGCCCCACCGGGCCAGCATCGAGGAAGGCAACATCGAGGAAGAGCGGCGGCTGATGTACGTGGGCATTACCCGCGCCCGAGAAACCCTCACCCTGACCTACGCCGCCCAGCGCAAGCAGTATGGCGAGAAAATCGAAACCATTCCCAGCCGATTTCTGGATGAATTGCCAGAGGACGACCTGAAGTGGGAAGGCCTGGGCGACCTGGATGTCGAGGCCAATCAGAAAAAAGGCAAAGCCACTCTGAGCGCCCTGTTGGGGGATCTGGGGGCCTGACACCCAAATCCTGTCTAACAATATTTCAAAAAACTGCCAGACAACTGAAACTTTTCTGTCTCCCAATTCGTTATTGACAGGGGGAAGGTGTTTTTCGCCTTGCCTCTGTTCATAACAACAATTTCGAGGAGCACAGGATGCACTGGAACCACAAGCGACTAAACCAACAGATCGGCGCTGTGCTGGGCACACTTGCCCTGACCGCCGCACCGGCAACTGCCCTCGCGGAAACGCAGCCGACCTTCAAAGCCAATTACTCACCCGCCGGCACCTTCAGCCAACCTTTTGCGGAACCGACCATTATTGTTGACGGCCAGGCCGTGGAGACGGACGAAAAGTGCGTTGAAAACGCTGCTGGGCTGGCCGAGTGCAAGCCCGCGGCCGGAACCATGGCGCTGCTGGAGGACGGCCGGATTCTCTACCTCAATGCTCTGGAAGGCACTGAGAATGTTGAGCTGTCTATTGTTGCCGAGTTTGGCGAAGTGTCTGTCAACGACCAGAGCCGAGTCCTGTCGCTGGGCGACAACGACGAGCCCCAGTGGCTGAAGCCTAACCCGCTACGCGCCGGCGCCAACCCCGACGGCGCTGACAGTGAAACGCTGTTCAACAACACACCGCTGGCGGTGCTGGATGGCTTGCTGGATACTGCCGACAACACCGCCAAGAACGACGGCGCGCTGTTCTGCTCCGACGTCGTCGGTCTGGCCGACGGCAGTGTCATGGCCGTGGGCGGCACCGATTACTACTCCGAACCCGGCGTCGACGGCCTGCCGCTGGGGGTTGCCGAACTCGAGGGCATCAAGAACTCCCGCATTTTTCATGCGCAAACCAACAGCTGGCTCCAGAGCGGGGATATGACGTACGGGCGCTGGTACCCCTCGCTGGTGACCCTGCCAGACAGCCGGATTCTGGTGGCCAGCGGCGTTGAAAAACTGCTCAAGCCGGTCTACCCGAGCGACCCCCTGAATTCCGGCCGCAACATCGTACAGACCGAAGTCTACGACCCCTGCACCGGCACCTGGAGCGTCAACCCGTCCACCGCAGACCGATCGCTGCCGCTGTATCCGCGCATGCATTTGCTGCCCAACGGCCACGTGCTCTATAACGCCGGCGGCCAGGCTTTCAATCCGTTCGGCCAGGGCTACGACCAGGCCCTCTGGAACATTGTCGCCACCTTCAATCCGCAGGACCAAAGCTGGACCGATCTCGGCTACGCCGGCCTGCCACTGAGGCTGGACGAAATTGGCCTGGGTGAATTGGCCAGCACCCTGAACGTCACCAACCTGTCGCTGGAACAGGGCGCATCTCTGGTGGGTGATCTGTTGGGGTCCGCCACCAACCTGCTAAGCGCCGCGACACAGCTGAATGTCGACGAAGAAACCCTGAAAACCGCCATCGCCGGTGGCATGCGCGGGTCCACGTCGTCCACCATGCTGCCCTTGAAACCCAATGAAAACGGCGAATACACCGACGCCGAATTCCTGACTGCCGGCGGCGTTCCCAGTTACGCACTGCTGACCAACCCGGGCGGCTATCTGCCCACGGACCAGAGCCGGATCGACACCGTGCGCACCAATGGCGACGACATCGACTATGAATCCCGCCTGACCGGCTCACTGAACCAGCCGCGCTGGTACGGCACCAATGTGCTCATGCCCGATGGCGCAGTCATGATTTTCAGTGGCGGTAATCGCGACGGGGTCGTCGTACCCGGGCTGGAGGGTCCGATAAAGACCGCCGAACGGTTCGACCCGGAGACGTCGACCTGGACGGAAATGGCCACCGGCATTCGGCCGCGCACCTATCACAACACCGCCATTCTGCTGCCTGATGGCCGGGTCATGGTTGGTGGCCACTCACCGATCAACACCGCTTACCTGCGGTTTGTCGACTTGCAGGACTTCGGTCTGGCCCCGTACGACGGCCGGGATCCCAGCTTCGAGATCTATACACCACCGTACGCCATGCGCAATGACCGGCCGCAAATCCTGTCGGCACCAGACACCTTAATGCCCGGCGACGCGTTTACCATCCGGGTGGATCAGGCCGAAAGTATCGACAAGATTCTGCTGATGCGCCGCACAGTAATGACCCACGCGGTCGACAGTGACCAGCGGGCTATCGAATTGCCGGTTCAACACCGCAATGGCAACAACCTGCGACTGAAAATGCCGGAGACCAGCAGCGTCGTGCCCGCCGGAAAATACATGCTGTTTGTCAGCAAAGACACCGAAGAAGGCCGTGTGCCCTCTGTTTCCGCACCCATCACCGTGCAGACGGCCGGTTCGCTCGAGTGCAGCGGTGACCTGCAGATGGTCGACGACACCGAGGAAGCGGTCGAATCGCCGACCACCGACGAAACCGGAGACGATAGCGACGGCCCCATTCGAAACCTTCTCGGCAATCTGTTCGGGTAACGTAAGGAGGCATCATGAGCAAAACTGATCGCACGTCCGGAGTTCGCCTGGCATTCCCCGCCCTCCTGGCGCTCGCGCTCGCCCCTGTGACCGGGGCCGCGCTGGCCCACCAACCACCGGGCACCACCGGTGCCCCGGAGGGGATCACTCGAGCGACGATTACCGACGAGGGTGGCATCAGCGTCATGAGCGCCATGGTGCTGGACGCCCCAAAGCCGGCCTTGATGATCCGCTATCACGGCGAGGAGGCGCTGACCGTTTACGACGGTGATAATAAGCCCTTCCTGCGCTTCACGGAGAACCGGGTCGAGGCACACGTCCAAAGCAGCCAATGGCAGGTCCTGCCCCAAAGCCGGGGGTACCAGTCAAAGGGCAACACTACTTGGGTGCAGGTGTCCGGTTCCGGCAATTTCGGATGGGTCGACCCACGGCTATCACTGGCGGGCGGCGGCCATTCGGATGAAACCGCTGGCTGGCGAATACCGGTTACCCAGGGTGACCAGCAGGCCTCAGCCATCACCGGCCGACTGACCTGGCGCCCGATTCAGGTACAGGCATCCCAGGCCAGCCACTAACAAAAAGCCCCGCCAATCGGCGGGGCTTTTTCTAAGACAGGATCCGATGGTGCGGATTACTCCACTTCCGACACCATGTACTCAACCGCTGCCTGAATTTCCTCATCGGAACAGTTGCCGCAACCGCCTTTCGCCGGCATGGCATTGAACCCATTGATCGCGTGGTCAACCAGAGTTTCCAGGCCCTTATCCACACGGCCACCCCAGGCGCCTGCATCGCCCAGCTTGGGCGCGCCAGCCGCGCCAGTGCTGTGACAGGCCGTACAGGCCGAGTCATACACCTCGTTGCCGCTGCGCGGACCGGAGCTGGCAGTCGCCGCCGGCGCTGCCTCTGAGCCGCAGTCCTCACCCTGTACGCAGACTTCGCCTACCGGTGCAATGCGTGCACGAATTTCATCTTCAACACTTGCCGTTACGGCACCCGCTGTCAGGCCGAAGCCAAGCACTACAGCAGCCAGGACTCTCTTCATCTTCACAATGCACCTCGCATCAGAGCGTTATAATAATCAGTGAACGCATTATAGCGATTGCGGCAGGGCAAAAAAACCAATGGGCAAAATCAGCACGGAATTTCAACCGTTTTCATTGCCGTTACGTAAGCATCTGGGTCTTTGATGGCCATTGCAGTTACCATGGCAGCCAATCATTCGCGGAACCGTAGTCTATGCGCCAAACCGAAAAAACCAGCCACCCTCTTCGCAAGCCCTTACTGACGCTGGAATTTGCCTCACTGGCCATCCTGTTGATCTCCATGGCCTATTTCTCTCACGTCGCGGACGACGGAGCGACGCTCAGCCCAATCCTGCTGCTGATTCCGGCCGTCGCCAGCCTGGCGGTTTTCTGCAGCTTCATCGGGCTGATGTATCTGCGCTGGGTCGCCGTTGCTGAGGCCGGCGAGAAAACCCGCCACAAGATTATTTTTTCATTGCTTGCCGTGACGTTGCTCGGGGTGTGGAGCTACGCGATCTTCAACACCTGGGTCAGCCTTACCGCCTGACAGGGACTTTCAAAGGACAAAAGGATATGGACACTTCCCGCCGGACCTCCCATGGTCTGTTTCGACGAACCCTGCCGCTGACGGCAGCCTGCCTGTTCCCCGCACTCGGTTTCAGCCAGCCCAGCGACCAGACGACGGAACAGAAGATCGCAACGGACCTGACGCTGGAAGACTGCGCCCTGATCAAGGACGGCGTCCAGCGGCTGGCCTGCTACGACAGTATCAACGATCCCCGTAAGGCCCGGGAACAGGCCGATGAGCAGCAAACCCGCGACGCCGAGAAGGCCACCGAGACGCTGCAGTACGACGACCTCGCCGAGGCGTCCGAGGACGACGAGCTGGTAGAAGATATCGCCGAAGACGCGGAAGACGAGGACGCGGGCGTGATGGCGGCGCTGGTGCAGCGTTACACCGCCGCGGAACAGGCCATTTTCTCGTTTTCCGGCAGTTTTGTCGGCCACCGGCCGATGTACATACTGCCGTTTACCTGGGTGGACACCCCCAATGAACGCCCGGTCAGCCCACGGCTGGGCGAGAGCCGTTACGATCATTCCCTGGACAACGAGGAAGCGAAATACCAGATCAGTTTCAAGGTACCGTTGCTGACCGGCTGGTTGGATGGCCGTACCACCATGTGGTTCGGTTACACCCAGTTGTCTTTCTGGCAGGTGTACAACACTGATGACTCCGCGCCGTTCCGGGAGACCAACTACGAGCCGGAGATTTTTCTGCGTTACCAGGCCGACTACGATATCGGACCGGGCACGTTGAGCGGCGTTACCCTCGGCTTTAATCATGAATCCAACGGCCAGTCCGAGCCCCGCTCCCGCAGCTGGAATCGCATTGTCGGATCGGCCGCCTACAGCTACAACCGCTGGCTGTTTATGGTCAGGCCTTGGTACCGCCTGCCGGAGAGCGAGGACGAGGACGACAATCCCGATATTGAACGATATGTGGGTTACGCCGACTATCTGGCGGTTTACAAGCTGACAGAGGACCGGACGTTCTCGCTGAAGCTGCGCAATAATCTGCGCACGGAGGACAACAAGACGTCGGTGGAGTTCGGCTACAGCTTTCCGATGGGGGATACGATCAAGGGGTTCTTTCAGTACTACAACGGGTACGGGGAGAGTCTGATCGACTACAACGAGCGGATTCAGCGGTTTGGTGTTGGCATCATGCTGAACGACTGGCTCTGAGATCCGGGCTTCGGTGCATGGCCAGTCAAGCGGGGCACCCCTCAGAAACACGCTGTGAATACGTCCCTGTACGCTTGGCTCCGCCATCCATGGCTCCGCACAGTTTCTGAAAGAAAGCCCCGCCTGAATGGCCACAAGCTTGTGTGGTCAGCCTTCGTTGTTCAACCTTTCCATTTCTGCCAGCAGTTCTGCGGTTTTTGCTTTCATCAACGGAATATCGCCCCGGGACTCGACGTTCAGCCGAACCACCGGTTCGGTGTTGGACATGCGCAGGTTGAAGCGCCAGGTGTTGAACTCCACGCTCAGGCCATCGACGTGGCTGACGCTGTTGGCGCCCACGCTGTATGCGGCCTCGATGGCGGCGATGACTTTCGGGGGCTCGGCGATGGTGCGGTTGATTTCGCCACTGGCCGGGTAGGCTTCGATGCGCGCGTCGATCAGCGAAGACAGGGTCTGGCCGGACTGGCACAGGCGTTCGGCCACCAGTAACCACGGGATCATGCCACTGTCGCAGTAGGCGAAGTCGCGGAAATAGTGGTGAGCGCTCATTTCGCCGCCGTAGACCGCGTCTTCGTCGCGCATGCGCTGCTTGATGAAGGCGTGGCCGGTTTTGCTTTCGATGGCTTCGCCGCCTGCCGCTTTGACCAGGTCCAGGGTGTTCCAGGTCAGGCGTGGATCGTGGATGACCTTGCCGCCGCCGGTCTTGCGCAAAAACTGGTCTGCCAGCAGGCCAACGATGTAGTAGCCCTCGATAAAACGGCCGTTTTCGTCGAAGAAGAAGCAGCGGTCGTAATCCCCGTCCCAGGCAATACCCATGGCGGCGCCGCTGGTTTTGACGGCGTCGGCCGTGGCCGCGCGGTTTTCTTCCAGGATGGGATTCGGCACGCCATTGGGGAAATGCCCGTCTGGCTGGTGATGCACCTTGACGAACTCGAACGGCAGATGCTGCTCGAGCTGGTCGATCACCAGACCGGCCCCGCCGTTACCGGCATTGACCACAATGCTCATGGGCTTGAGCGAGGCGGCGTCGATATACCCCAGGAGATGATCCACGTAGGCGTTCATCACTTCGAGGGTTTCGTAGCGACCCTGCTGCGGCGCATCGCCGAAGGGTTCCGGCACCCGGTCGCGGATATCGTTGAGGCCGTTGTCAGAGCTGATGGGGCGCGACTCCGGCCCCACCATTTTCATGCCGTTGTGATCCCGGGGGTTATGGCTTGCGGTCACCATGATGCCACCGTCCATCTTGTAATGACTGGTGGCAAAGTACACCTGCTCGGTGCCACACAGGCCGATGTCGAACACGTCGGCACCGGCGGCCATCAGGCCGGAACTCAGGGCTTCGGCAATGTCCGGGCTGGACAGGCGAATGTCGTAACCGACGATGACTTTCTTCGCGCCGGTCACTTCCACATAGGCACGGCCGATGCGCTCCGCCAGCTCGGGGTTGAGCTGGTCGGGGACGCGACCACGCAGGTCATACGCCTTGAAACAGGACAGATCCATTGTCAGGTGTTACTCCGCAGCAGCAGATTGCAGTTGGATGTAGTTCTGAATACCCATCTGGGAAATCATTTCCAACTGGGTTTCCAGCCAGTCGATGTGCTCTTCTTCGCTGTCCAGAATGCTGCGGAACAGCTCGCGGCTGGTGTAGTCGTGCACCTGCTCACAATGAACGATCGCTTCTTTGAGGTCGGCGTGGGCGATCTGCTCAAGCTTGAGGTCGCAGGAGATCATCTCTTCCACGTTCTCACCGATCAGCAGCTTGTTGAGATCCTGCAGGTTGGGCAGCCCTTCGAGGAACAGAATGCGCTCGATCAGCTGATCGGCGTGCTTCATTTCATCAATAGATTCTTCGTATTCCTTGTCCGCCAGCTTGGTGATGCCCCAGTCCTTGTACATGCGGGAATGCAGGAAGTACTGGTTGATGGCGGTGAGCTCGTTGGCGAGTACCTTGTTCAGAAACTGGATGACCTTCTTGTCGCCTTTCATGACGAATCTCCTTGATGGATGGGCTATTCCGTTAAGGATAGACCTTTGTTCAGGGAGAAAAAATCACAATTGGGAAACGCTCGCAGCAACGGCGGGTTCAGGCGGGCTGGGCCAGCAGGTTTGCCATGGCCAGATAGTCCGGTGTACGACTTTCACGCAGAATTTCCCGTGCCGTGCAGGCGCAACGACCACACTGGGTGCCGACACCCAGTTCCTTGCCCAGCTGACGCATGGAACTGACGCCGTTATCAGCGGCTTCTCGGATTTCACGGTCGGTTACGCCATGGCAAAGGCATACGTACATACAGATCACTCACTGCCCAATGAAAGTTAGTGATAATTATTGTTATTTGCATATCGGATTGCAAGCCCTGCTGCGTAAAAATTTGTTTATTCCTTTCACGGGTTCTGTACGCACCGTTAAAGGCCGATCCAGCGAAAAGCCAGCGGCAGGAAGATGGCGGTGAATACGCCGGTCAGCCCCATTCCCAGCGACGCAAAGGCGCCTGCCGTTGCGCTCAGCTCAAACGCCCGGGCGGTTCCGATCGCATGGCCATTGAGCCCGAGCGCAAAACCGAGAATGCGCTCATCGGTGATTGCCAGCCAGCGCGCCAGTACATCCACACATAAGGTCGCGACTACGCCGGTGATCAGCAGTCCTCCCATCATCAGCGGCACCGAGCCGCCAAGCTGCTCGGTAATGCCAATGGCAATGGGCGCGGTGACGGATTTGGGGGCAAGTGAGGCCAGCACCTCGGGGGTGGCCCCCAGCAGGCCGGCAATGACCACCGCGTAAACGGCGGCCAGGGTCGCGGCCAATGGCAATGTGCACAGAATGGGACGCCACAGGGCGCGGATGTGATGCATCTGCTGGTACAGGGGCACCCCTAACGCCACCGTGGCCGGGCCCAGCAGCACTGTGAGCCATTGCGCGCCGGCGCGGTAGTCGCGGAATTCGATGGTCAACACCGCCAGCACCGCGCTCAACAGCATGGCCGACACCAGAACCGGGGGTGCCCAGATCGGCGATCCCAGACGGTGGAATACCCAGCTGCCGCAGGCATAGGCTCCCAATGTCAGGGCAATGGCCAGCATCGGGCTGGCCGCCAGGGACTCCTGCAGCGGCTGCCACCAGCCGGACACATCAGTCATCGTGCTTCGCCTCCTGCGGGTCATTGGTGAACCGCTGCATCAGCCACAGGGTGGTCAGCACACTGAGCAGGGTACCGGCCGCCAGCGCCACACCCACCGCAAGCCACTGCCCGTCAAACGCGTCCCCCAGAAAAAACACTCCCACCACGCCCGGCATAATCAGCAGCACCAGCACGGAGATCAGCCCCTGACTGGCGACAGCGAGGCTGTCACTGATGGCACCGCGCAGCATCAGCACCGCGGTCAACAGCACCATGCCGAGCACACCGCCACTGATCGGCAACGCCAGCAGCAGACGCAGCGCCTCGCCGGCCACGAAAAACGCCGATAACACCAGAAAACCACGCAACATCACCATGACCATCCTGCTCCCCGCCTGCCGAATTGCATTACACTTGCACTACACTAGCCGATACCGATCCGCCTCACTAACACAGGAAGCCCCATGGCGCTCAAGGCCACCATCTTCAAAGCCACGCTGAACATCGCCGACATGGACCGCCACTACTACGCGGACCACCACCTGACCCTGGCCCGCCACCCGTCGGAAACCGATGAGCGCATGATGATCCGGCTGCTGGCGTTCGTGCTCAACGCCAGTGAGAGCCTGGAATTCACCAAGGGCATCAGCACCGATGACGAACCGGATCTCTGGCAGAAAAACCTCAGCGGCGAGATCGAGCTTTGGATCGAACTGGGCCTGCCGGATGAGAGCCGCCTGCGCAAGGCCTGCAATCGCGCCGATCAGGTGTTGCTGTACACCTATGGCGGTCGCGCCGTTCCGCTGTGGTGGGAAAAGCACCAGAACAAACTCAACCGTTTCCGCAACCTGACCATCGTCGACCTGCCCCCGGAAGCCACCGCCGCACTGGCGCATCTTGCGCAGCGGGGAATGAGCCTGCAGTGCACCATGCAGGACGGCGAGGTCAGCATCGGCAACGAGGACAGCCTGGTCAGTATTACACCGGCCCCGCTCTACCCGAGCTGAACCACCCCGACACCACTGCGGAGTCAGGCTCCGCGCACACCAAGATTACAATCAGCGCCTTGGGGCTCGCCCAAAAGGTGCAGTTTACGTTAAAGTAAAGATTGTACATCACTGTCAGGATCACACCAGATTCCGTCAGGTTGTCTACAATACAATCAGCGACACCCTCACAAGGGGTGTTTTGTTCCTCAGGCCACCACCCCAGGAAGAGGATTATGACAACAACAAAAGCCAACGTTGTTTATAAACCGGTCTTTACCGACGGTGCGGAATTCCGCATTCCCACTTTCAGATTGCTGAAACAGGACGGCTCTCTCTATAAAGGCGCCAAAGCGCCGGAGATGGACAAAGAGAAAGCTCTGCGCATTTACCGCGCGATGATCACCACGCGCATACTCGACGAACGCATGCTCGCCGCCCAGCGCCAGGGGCGCCTGAGCTTCTACATGCAGTGCACCGGCGAGGAAGCCGCCGTGATCGGTAGCACCGCCGCCCTGGACGACGGTGACATGATCATGGCCCAGTACCGGGAACAGGGTTCCCTGGTCTATCGTGGCTTCACCATCGATGAGTTCATGAACCAGTTGTTCGGCAACGAACTGGATTATGGCAAGGGCCGTCAGATGCCCGTGCACTACGGCTCCAGCAAGCTCAACTACATGACCATTTCCTCTCCGCTGGCGACCCAGATTCCCCAGGCCACCGGGTACGCTTATGGCCAGAAAATGGCCGGCGACGGCCACTGCACCATCACCTATTTTGGCGAAGGCGCCGCCTCGGAAGGCGATTTCCATGCCGCCCTGAACATGGCGGCCGTGCATCGGGTGCCGGTGATCTTTCTGTGCCGCAACAACGGCTACGCCATCTCCACGCCGGCCGCCGAGCAGTTCGCCGCTGATGGCGTGGCGCCCCGTGCCTACGGCTACAAGATGGACATGATTCGGGTCGATGGCAACGACATTCTCGCCATGCACGAGGCCACCAAGGCCGCCCGCAGCCTGGCGGTGGAGCACAACCGCCCGGTGCTGATCGAAGCCATGAGCTATCGCCTTGCCGCCCATTCGTCCTCTGACGATCCCTCCGGTTATCGCAGCAAGGACGAAGAAGCCGTGTGGCGCGAAAAGGATCCGATCCTGCGGATGCGCCTGTGGCTGGAAGGCAAAAAGTGGTGGAGCGAAGACGACGAAAAGGAACTGCAGGACACCATGCGCCGTGAAGTGCTGGAGACCATGAAGCGGGCACAGAAGCGACCACCACCCGCGCTGGATACGCTGGTCAGTGACGTCTACGACGAGGTACCACCGGCCCTGGCAGAGCAGTTCGAAAAACTCAAGGCGCACATCCGCCGCCATCCGGACGCCTATCCGAAGAGCGCCGAACATGCCAAGCAAGCAAAGAGGGAGGCCTGAGATGACACAGATGAATATGCTCCAGGCCATCAACAACGCCCTCGACACCGCCATGGCCGCCGACGAGCGGGTGCTGTGTTTCGGTGAGGACGTGGGCGTTTTCGGAGGCGTGTTCCGGGCCACCAGTCACCTGCAGGAAAAGTACGGCAAATCCCGCTGTTTCAACACACCGCTGGTGGAACAGGGCATCATCGGCTTTGCCAATGGCCTGGCGGCCCAGGGCTCGGTTCCCGTGGCCGAGATCCAGTTTGCCGACTACATCTTTCCGGCCTTCGATCAGATCGTGAACGAATCCGCCAAATACCGTTACCGCTCCGGTAACCTGTTCAATGTGGGCGGGCTGACCATACGCGCCCCCTACGGCGGCGGCATCGCCGGGGGGCTCTATCACTCGCAGTCGCCGGAAGCCTATTTCGCCCACACACCCGGCCTTAAAATCGTGGTGCCGCGCAACCCGCACCAGGCCAAAGGCCTGCTGCTGGGCGCCATCCACGACCCCAACCCGACCCTGTTCTTCGAGCCCAAACGGCTCTACCGCGCCTCGGTGGGCGATGTGCCCGACGAGGACTACCGGCTGCCCCTGGGCGAGGCCGAAGTGCTTAAAGAGGGTACCGACGTAACGGTACTGGGCTGGGGCGCGCAGATGGACGTCATCGAGCAGGCCGTTGAGATGGCGGAGAAAGACGGCATTTCCTGTGAAGTAATCGACCTGAGAACCATTCTGCCGTGGGATGTGGAAACCGTGGCCAACTCGGTATTCAAGACCGGGCGCCTGGTGGTCACCCACGAAGCGCCGCTGACCGGCGGTTTCGCCGGCGAAATCGCGGCAACGATTCAGGAGCGTTGCTTCCTGTACCTGGAATCCCCGATCGCACGGGTCACCGGGATGGACACCCCCTTCCCGCTGGTGCTGGAGAAAGAGCATCTACCCAATCACCTGAAGGTCTTTGAGGCCATCAGGGCGAGCGTGGACTTCTAGGTTGATATCAGGACAGGAGAGCAATCATGAGTGATTTTATACTGCCCGATATCGGCGAAGGTATCGTGGAGTGCGAACTGGTCAAGTGGCTGGTCAGCGAGGGCGATCTGATCGAAGAGGATCAGCCGGTGGCCGAGGTGATGACTGACAAGGCGCTGGTGGAAATTCCGGCGCCCTACAAAGGCCGGGTCACCCGCCTGTACCACAAGGAAGGCGACATCGCGAAAGTTCACGCCCCGTTGTTCGAGCTGGTCGATGAAAGCGAAGACGCAGCACAGACGCCGGCAGCGGAAACCCGCAGCCCCGAGACCCAGGCAAAGCCTGTTGCCGAGGCCCAGCCCGGCGCCAATGCGACCGACGGTGACGAGGTGAGCGAGGACTTCATCCTGCCCGACATCGGCGAAGGCATCGTCGAGTGTGAGGTGGTGGAATGGCGCGTGGCGGAGGGCGACGAGATCGAGGAAGACCAGCCGGTGGTGGATGTGATGACCGACAAGGCCATGGTCGAGATTACGGCCCCCAAGGCCGGCCGGGTCACCAGGCTTTACCACCAGCAGCAGGCCATGGCCCGCGTGCATTCGCCTTTGTTCGCGTTCATTCCCCGTGAGCGCGACGAGCCCGCCGAAGCCAAGGCCGCGCCGGCACCGGCCGCCGCGCGGGAACCCTCAGCAGAGACCACCAGACCGGCGGCAGGCGGAGATCGCCCGCGCATTCCGGCCAGCCCGGCGGTGCGCCGACTGGTGCGGGAGCACAACCTGAACCTGGCGGAAATCACCGGTTCCGGCAAAGACGGACGGGTGCTGAAGGCCGACGTACTGGCACACCTCGACCAACCCGCCGAGCCGGCGCGAAGCCAGCAGGCAGGCACCGATACCGCCGCAGCCAAACGCACTCCGGCCGAGGACGAGCAGGAAGTTCGTGTCGAGCCCATCCGCGGGATCAAAGCGGCGATGGCGCGCAGCATGGTGGCCTCGGCGACCACCATCCCCCACTTTATCTACAGTGAGGACATCGATGTCACCGACCTGCTGGCCCTGCGGGAGCAGCTGAAACCGGAAGCCGAGGCCCGGGGTTCACGGCTGACCCTGATGCCCTTCTTCATGAAAGCCATGGCGCTGGCGGTGCAGGAATTCCCTGTGCTCAACAGCCGCCTCAACGACGACGTCACCGAGATTCACTACCTTTCCCAGTGCAATATCGGCATGGCGGTCGATAGCAAGGCAGGCCTGATGGTGCCCAACATCAAGGGCGTGGAACGCCGGACACTGCTGGGTATTGCCGACGAAGTGGCCCGCCTGACCGAGGCAGCCCGCTCCGGCCGGGTCAGCCAGGACGACCTCAAGGGCGGCACCATCACCATTTCCAACATCGGCGCGCTAGGGGGCACCTACGCCTCGCCCATCATCAACGCGGCGGAAGTGGCGATTGTGGCACTGGGTCGAACCCAGAAACTGCCGCGCTTCGACGCCAATGGCCAGGTGGTGGAACGGGCCATCCTGACCGTAAGCTGGGCCGGCGACCACCGCATCATCGACGGCGGCACCATTGCCCGGTTCTGCAATCGCTGGAAAGGCTATCTCGAAGCGCCGCAAACGATGCTGCTGCATCTGGGCTGACCGGTCATCATGGCGCAGAAGACACAACTGCAGCAGTTCTACATACCCGAAGAGCAGTCGATCTATCTGCTCAGCCATGACGACGCCAAGAAGCTCAAGGACTGGGTGGCGCTCTGCGCCGCCCAGCTCCGCCAGCTTGGCTACCGGGACATCGAACTGATCGGCAAGGGTGCCTACGGATTTGTGTTTGCCGGCCGCCTGCCCGGCCAGAGTGACACCGCCCCGGAGCACGTCTTCAAATTCACCCGCATCAATCTGCCACGGCATCTGCAGGATCGCCTGGAAGACGAAGCCTACATACTTGAACAGGTGCGCCACCCCAGGGTGCCGCGGCTGATCGCCTACCAGCGGGCCCGCAACCAGCCCATCCTGGTGATGGAACGGGCCGCCGGCCTTAACCTGGAAGAAGTGTCCCTGCGCGAAGGCCGCCTCAAGCCCCGCGTACTGATGCGCATTGCCGACCAGCTTGCGGACATTCTGCGCCATCTGCGCCGCGAGGCCGGACCCGCCGGCCGCCCCATCGTGCACGGCGATATCAAGCCATCGAACCTGGTGTTTGATGCCCGCACCGAAAACATCGCTCTCATCGACTGGGGCTCGTCCGTGTTCGCCCAGCTCGACGCCAACCAGCAGTTCATTGCCAGCAACGTCATGGAGTTGATGTCCGATAACCTGCAGCAGACCAACGCCCGACTGGGGGACGTTTATTTCATCGGCGAGGAGCAATTGAACGGCGGCCTGTCATCGCCCCGCTTTGACGAACAGGGCGCGGCGGCGACTCTCTATGCGCTGGCTTCCGGCCAGTCCTGCCGTTTCGGCCATCTGGCGATTCCCGCCCGATCGCTGGGGCTGCCGATGGAGTTTGCCCGCATGCTGGATGGCATGCTGGTGCCGGACCCGGACACCCGCCGCCAGGCCGGGGATTACTACCTGCGGGAAATGCCGCGAATGGCCCGCACGGTGATGATCGATCTGCCCGAGCCACCGCTGGCGCCCATGGTGCCGGTGTGGACACGCACCTCCGACCACGAGATCGACACCGTGGTGTACAGCTCCCGCAAATCCTTCCTGCGCCAGGAAGGCGCCCCGGAAACCCTGAACGACGTCAACGACGTACAACTGGACCGCTACTACAAGAACTTCATGCAGGGCATGGGTGAAACGGAAAAAGCGTTCCTGGCGGCCGTCAGCCGGCTGGGCCGATACCCGGTGGAAGGTGGCCTGGCGGTGCGCTGGGAGACGGACGGGGTGTACGTCGACACTTCGCTGAACCTGCACGACCCGAGCCTCAAGACCGCGTTCGTGCGTGCCGTCAACAACATGGTGTGCCTGGCCCAGGCGATCTATCGCCAGGGCATTTTCAAGAGCTGCCTGTTCAACGCCCGCAACACCCTGCACATCGACCGCAAGCGACCGGACCAGCCCTTCGTGCCGGAACCCGGCATGCAGTTACGGTATGAGGTCAGCGCCGCGCCGGAAGTGGAGGACGAATCCCGGGTGCATTCCTACTTCGAAGACGGCCCCGACCCGGAAGAATTCCTGGTACTGCCGCACACCATCATCACCGCCCTGGAATCCCTCAACGACATCCACCACACCGGCATGATCATCTTCGAAGCCCTGCCCCGCCATCTGAAGATCCACAGCCACTACCGCCTACTGGACCCGGCGCGGGAGGGCGAATTCGCCCGCTTGCTGGACGACATCCTTGGCGCGGTGAATCAGATCACCGGGCTGGGGGTGTCCGGCTTCATGAAAATGCCCTACAAGGACACCCGTTTCTTCCCCCACATCGAACACCTGCCGGAGCGCTATTATCCGCGCAACCCGCGCGCCGAGGCGAATTCCGCCTGAAGCTCCGGCCCGGGCCAGACCGACGCCGAGAGGACTGGACAGCGCAGCCCATCACACGTAAGATTGCGCACTCGAAATTGACGCCACGGCGTTTTTTTCGACACCCGCCCGTAGCTCAGCTGGATAGAGCGCTGCCCTCCGGAGGCAAGGGTCACTGAAAAAATCCGGAACCGAAGGCAACGGTCAAACATGCCAAACTTGTTGAAATCCGCCCGTAGCTCAGCTGGATAGAGCGTCGCCCTCCGGAGGCGAAGGTCTCAGGTTCGAATCCTGACGGGCGGGCCATTAATTTGGCAAATCAATAAGTTATCACCAAGGCAACACCCTCACCTGTATCGCTCACGCCTGACCAGTCCGAACACCTCCGATTCAATCAGTGACCTTTGCACGGGAAGATTAAAAGCGAGAATTTTTCTCGATTATTGCGCCTGTGCCCAAATGGTGCCCTGGCAGTGCCCAGTTAATTTAGGTGAATGCATCGCAACCTACCGACGTGACCTTTGCACTGTCTTCACCTGACTCTCTTCATGGCACAGCCGCGCTGCACCATCCAAGCAGACATTTTCAGCTTTGGTCGCAAAGCGAACATTCGGAATGGCCTTCAATGCCGCCCAATTTGCCTCCGTTTGAGGCTCGGGGTTGTCGTGTTTAGTGGGGGAAGTCCAGACTGGATGGTGGGTCAAGGTTTGTTGAAGGATTTATCAAGGAAATGTCAAATCCCAAACTTAGGCTTTGACATGGGGTAAATATCCACACACCCTGAACGGCTGAGCAATGAACTGGCCGACCTGCCACGCCCGGACACGATCACAGCCCCCCCGATTGTTCCGGCTTGGCATGAAATTGATGCAAGGCTTTACCATCAAAGGTCGTCAGTTTGAAGGTGCGACGGTGGCCGATGGCGAAGTTGTTTTGTTGGGCGAAAGCGAGGTTTGTGAGTTCTTCAACAACACCATGATACCGAATCCCATGCATGTCCGTGGATTGCAGTTCAGGGTGCTAAGCCGACGCTACGCCGATGCACTAGCTGCCGGGCAGTTGGCGGCCGGCATCGTGGATTCAGGGCTGCACGACACCGTGCTGGTGCTGCCCGGAGAGAGGGTCCGGATTGCGCTGACCTTCACCGACTTCCCGGGACTCTATCCTTACCATTGTCACAATATGGAGCACGAGGACAATGGCATGATGCGCTATTACGAGGTGCACAAGGTCTAGGCAACTCAGCAGGGTTGGGTGAACTCCGGGACCGGCACGGCGGTCCCTCCTGCGTTTATTTCCCGGTTACGGATTCAACGTAGTGAGCAACGGCCTCGATCTGTTGCTCCGACAGCGAATCACCGAACGCTGGCATGATCCCCACGCCACTCTTTACCGCATTGCGGACCTGCTCCGCAGAGGGTTTGAGCTCGTCCAGATTGGGGCCAATTTCGCCAACCGATCCTGCATCGTTCAGTGCGTGACAGATGGTGCAGGAGGGTTGAGCCTGCTCGGTGAACACCTTCTTGCCCAGTTCGAGTTGTTCATCCGCCATCACGGTGGCAGACGCAGAGACAAGTACAGCGAATAACAGTGTACGTAGTGACATGGAAAATCCTGGTTCGGTCAAAGAAACGGGCGGCCCGGCGGGCGAACCGCCACAAGGTTCATGCATTTATGAAACGGTGACGGTCACGCCATGGTCTTTCCAACTGGTGTTGCCGTATCCGCGCTCGTTTTCCGTGCGTGTGGGCGGCTGGGTATTGCCCTCGGTGTCGGTTGCGCGGCTGACAATCCGGTGATCGCCGGCGCTCAGATCCATCGACACCACAAACGGCCGCCAGGCATAACGCCCCATGTCGGGCCCAAGGAAGCGGGCGGTCTTCCAGGTTTCGCCACCGTCGGCTGACACCTCCACCTTGCTGACAGCATTCATGCCGCCGAAGGCAACGCCGTACACCAGGTTTTTGCCCTGGCTGGCGGTGGTCAGGGGGGCGGTAACCCAGGATTTGACCGGCATCTCCCACATGGACGGCTGATCGGGTGCTCCTTTCTCGCCAATGGGACGAATGCGATAGCCGGAGGCCTGAATCTTGGCGTCCGACTGGCCCTCGGTGAACGCCACCCGATCCACGTATTTCACGTTGTTGACCCCGAAATAGCCGGGCACAACCATGCGCAAAGGGCCGCCGTGGGCCAGGGGCATGGGCTCATCATTCATGTCCCAGGCCAGCAGGGCCTGATCCAGAGCCTTCAGGGGAATGGACCGTTCCACCATAATGGTTTTCGGGTCCAGCCCGGCAGGCAGGCTCTCGCCGCCCGTGCTGGTGATGTAATTCATCCCGGGTTTCACGCCGCCCAGTTTTGCGACAACCTCCCGTAATGGCACACCGGTCCAGATCAGGCAACCGGCCGCACCTGTGCCCCACTGGGTGCCCCCCGGCCCGTGCTGATAGTAGGCCCGCCCGTTTCCTGAACACTGAAGCACCGTGGTCACAGTTTCCACGCCGATTTTTTTAAGGTCGCCAAGGGTCAGGGACTGGGGGCCATTCACGCCTTCAAAAGTCACTTTCCAGGCATCGCGGTCAGCAACGATATCGGCATTCGGGGCTGGCAGATTGTTGCGCACGTACAATTTGTCACTGTCAGTGACCACACCACTGCCAATCGCTCCCCGTTCGGTTTCGATGGTGTTGGCACTGTGAACGATGACGTCATTGGCGTTTTTCCAGCGAACGTAGTCCGGCAGCGTTTTGGGCTCTGCGGCTTTGGCCAGCGGGCTGAGCCCCAGCAGACTGACGGACGCCATGGCACCGGCGGAGCCCAATAAAAGGCGCCGACGGCTCATTTGGATTGACTCTGCCGGAGACTGGGAGGCAATGGCGGGCGAATCATTGATCGACATGGTATTTCCCTCATTGTTGATCACTCCGGACTGGTTCCGGTTTTGTTGTTGGGCTGATTGCGAATGCATGAGTTAAGTGTAGGGATTGATTAGAAAATAACCACCGAGGTCGGTTCAGGAAGCACTCATCGCTGACTTGTCGATGGGTGGCACATTGCCCGATGGCGCCACAACCAGTAAGCCCGATGCCCGCATCGGCAACCCAATAACTTCCAGCTCGTTGTCACGGGTTCGAAAATCACCGGCACGGGCCACGGCCTGTCGCACGTCCGGATTCCGGAAAAACACGCGCTCCGATATTTGGTACTGAACGATCAGGCTGTTGCCCAGCCGCACGGCGTAGGCCTCGGCGGGCTCGCCACCTACTCTGGTTGTCCAACGGGCCAGAACGCGGCCATTGGCCCACTGCATGGGCGGCGACAGGTCGGCGTCGTCAGACGGCGTGCGCAGATCGTTGCCCACCACCCGCTGATAATCGGCCAGCACGTCGTTGACCATGGGAATCTGACTGGCCACCGCCATCTGATTGGGATCTTCGGGCGTCAGGCTGGGTACCAGAAGCATCGCCGCCAGCACCATGGCCACCGCCCAGCCGCCGCCTCCGATGACAGCCGATGGGCTCAGGCGGGTCAACCAGTGTTTCAGGCCTTCCAGAGGCTTCTGACCGACCGGGCGCCTGTCGCTGGTCTGGACGCTGGCAAGGGTATCGTCGAGGCGCTTGGCAAATGCGGGGGACAATCTGGGCGCGGGTATCTCTTGTAGTCGTTCAGAAAGCATCCGCTGGCGTTCGGCATCGTGTCGGCAGGCCTCACAGCCAGCAAGGTGAGCTTCAACCAGAGTGATGTGATGCTCATCCAGCTCGCCATCGGCATAGCCCGCCAGCCAGTCCTGAATCTGGTGGTGCAGGTCAGACCACTGATGGGATTCCGAAGAGGGGGTGATAGAGGGCTTATCACTCATGGGGGGTCACCCTTGTGTGCGTGTTGTCACTGGCAGCCGGATTGTCGGATGCCACCTTGATCAATCGCTCGGCCAGCAGGCGACGGCCTCGTGACAGGCGGCTCATCACCGTGCCTGGCGCCAGGTCCAGAATCTGCGCAATGTCCTGATAGCTCAGATCTTCAAAGTCCCTCAACAGAACCACCTGCCGGAAGTTGTCCGGCAGGTCGCGAACGGCGGCCATCACCTGCGCATCGGTCTGATGTTTCAGTGCCTGCTCGAACGGGCCGGGAGCGGCGCAGGGGTGTTCGCTCAGCACGGCGTCTTCGGTTGTGAGTACCGGGGCCAGTTGCCGCCGCCGATTGTCCCGGCGGTAGCCATCGGCAACCACACGGTTGAGAATTCTGAGCAGCCAGGCATAGATTGCTACCTGGTCGTCCAACTGGCCAAAATCCCGCCAGGCCCGAAGCAGGGTTTCCTGAGTATAGTCTTCCGCTATTTCAGTCGAGGCGGACTGGCGTTGCGCAACACCGTACAGCCGGTAACGCCAGGGGCGTACTAGGGTGTCAAACTGCTGCTTGCTTCCGGTGCTGCGCATTTTGTGTGCCCGTTTGGAATCGGTGGACTTGTTAACCAAAGACGTCGCCTGTGTTCAGTTTATTCCCTGTCGCCACATTTTTTTACGGGTTGCCGGGAACCGCAATCCAGAACGGGAACTTGCCGTCCACGGGTTGCCGGCGAACGACCTTCAAGGATTGGCTGTCAATCACGGCAATCTGGTTATCCGCCGTGACAGAGGCGTATATGAACCGGCCGTCACGGCTGGCGCGAACGCCATGGGGGCCGACGCCCACATCGACGTTCTTGACAATTTCCAGGCTTTCGGGGTCGATCAGGGTCACGGCGGACGCGGAAATCGCCCCGGTCGCGATGTATTTCCCGCCGGGCACCACGTCGATGCCGCCATGCCCACTGCCCACCTTGAAGGTTTTCAGCATGGTTTCACTGGCCAGGTCCATCACGCCCACGTTGCCCGTAAAGTCGCGCAGCCACAGCCGTTGGCCGTTGGCGCTGATGTCAACGTTGTGAGGCGTCTCAAGCCCCGGCGTCGGAATCTGATGCTGTTTTTCCAGGGTTTGCATGTTCACGACTGCCAGAGCGCCTTCGCCCTGCAAAGTGACGTAGGCAAATTTGCCGTCGGCGCTGTAGATGAGATTGTGGGGTACCTTGCCCACCGGAATTTTCTTCACCAGTTCGAGGGTGTTCATGTCGATCACTGCAACGTCGCCCTGGGTCGGCGCAACCGCAAGGCCATAGCGGCCATCCGGTGAGATCTTGACGCCCTGGGCCACCTCGCCTATCGCCACACTGGCCATGACGTCGCCATTGGCCGTATCCAGAACATAGACATTACCGGTTTTAAAACCAGACACCATCAGGCGAGAGCCATCCGGGCTCAGAGCATCGTAGTGCGCCCCTGCCACGCCAGGCCAGGCCTGTTTTGACGGTAAGGCTCTTACAATACCGCTGTTCTGGACGGCCACATAAAGCGGATCGCGGATGGCGTTCTCCAGGCTCAGCTCTGGGGCCGACCGGGCGGTTGGACCTTCCCGGGATGGCGCTACTGACTGACCCAGCACCGCCTGTCGCAACTGGTACACGTCCTTGCCGGACAGGTTCTGGCCCGCAATCGCCTTGATCTCCTCAGCGGTGTAGGGCTGAAACTCTCCCGCAAGACGCTGCTCGTTACCAAAGGCTGTCAACACGTAGTTCAGCACATCCGCGATCTGCTGGTTCGTGAGGGCACCGCCCCAGGCGGGCATGTTGCCGTTGTACGCCGTGCCCCCCACTTCGATGGACCCCGTCAAACCGTATTGCAGCACGTGGCCAAGATACTGGCGGCCACCAATGCCGTCGGTGGCGTTGTACAGTTCAGCGGTGTGGTTTTTCTGGGGCGGAAACGAGCCCGGTATGCCCTGGCCCTGTGCCTGATGGCAGGCCGCACACTGCTGGCTGTAAACCTTGGCCCCGCGCTCGAAGCGGGTGGATTCAGCCGCATTGGCAGACAAGCTGATACCGATTGCCGTTCCGGCAACAGCGATGAAGGATAGAACGTATTGGCCGATGGTTGGATGCATGCTGAAAGCCCCGAACGCTGAATGAAAGCCGACCGCCTCCATGCTGTGGCAACGCGATGCCAAGATCGAGCCGGTCGGATAAGAACTCAGGGGCCAAGGGCGTTGCCGGGCCGGAATTTATTCCCGACGTAGGTTTGGAACCTGTTCAGATCATGGGCCCCTGCAGACCGTTACGGGCAAGATGCAGTGCGATGGCAGCCATCATGGCACCGAACCAAATCACGGACGCAGTGCTGGCACCTGCAAAAAAGCCACCAGGCTGCCACGAATCACATTGAAAAAGGCTACAACGGCCAACCCCGACGGGCCAGAAACTGTTGAATCATTTACATTAGGTTCAGTCAGGAAGATGTGCTGATGGATCTGGTGATTGAGGATCAGGACGTGGGCCTTCGCCGGAGTTTCGGGACCACTTCTTCGCAGACGGTATCAGCCTGGACTCGCTGAGCCGCGCACCCGCCATCGTTTACGGCCCAAACGACCAGTTACAGCATCGGTTCATGGACAGCTTTGGGTATCACGGCGGTTTTCGCTATCACCTGTGCCCGTCCTCGCAGGGATTTGTCCAGTTTGCACTGGCCGGAGTGGGTTACGGCATGATTGCAGAAAATCAGGCCCTGAGTGTTCCGCTGTATTGGCATTTCTGGCGACACAGCGGCCACACCATTCAGTTTCTGACAACCCGGCTTGAGCGATTTTTTAACAGAGCGTCGTAATACCCACCCCGGGCGATTGCGTCCAGCATTTCAGGCCAGTGCAATCATCGGAGTCACCGCAAGCCCGCCACCGATCAGCAGTACAAACAACATCAGTGCCAGAGCAAAAGGCTTGATCCCCAGGGCGCGAAGCTTCGACATGCGCGTTTCATAACCCAGCGCTGCCATAGCCATGGTAAGTGCGATCTGGCCCGTCAGCGTCAGGCTTTCGTGCAAGGCTTCCGGCAGCGTGACAACGCTGTTAAACAGCGCCACCGCCACAAAACCGAACGCGAACCAGGGAACGGTCAGTTTACCGACGGATTGGGTGCCATCCTGTCTGGTTGCGTGGCGATTGAGCCACCATCTGCCCACCAGCAGCAGGAACGGTACCAACAGCATCACGCGTACCAGCTTGACGACAACCGCGTTCGCCAGCGCCTCTGGGCCAATTGCATTGCCGGCCGCAACCACTTGAGCGACCTCGTGCACGGTGGCACCGATGTAAATGCCATACAGGCCCTGATCCCAGCCGATCATCGAAAACAACACGGGCTCCACCACCATGGCCAGGCTACCGAACAATACAACCGTTGCCACTGCCATGGACGTAGTGGCAGGCCGCGCCCGAATCGTGGCTTCCGTTGCCAGAATGGCCGCCGCCCCGCATATGGCGCTTCCCGCACTGGTCAGCAGGGCAGTCTCCGGGTCCAGCTTGAACCAGCGGGTGCCCAGTTGGTAGCCAACAAACAAAACAGTGACAATGACCAACAGATCCAGAACCACAATGCGCGGCCCCAACGCAAAGACCTGCTGCATGGTGACGGAAAATCCGAACAGCACAATGCCTGTGCGCAACAGCCAGCGGGTCGAAAATTTCAGTCCGGCCTCAACGGATTGGCTTTTCCATGGCATGGGAAGATTCCCGACGATGACCCCCAGCACCAGAGCAAACACCAGCGGGCTGACGCGGTCGCCTGTCAGCGCGGTGAGCAAAAAACCACCGATGGTGAATAGAACACATAACCCAAGACCTTTGTACATAACGCTTTCCTTTATTATCTAATGGAATTACGTTATGCCTTAAATTGTTATCTGTAAAATGAATAAAAAAGGAGATATAAATCGAATATGTAGATTAGTGGTGTTTAATCCGCTGCTATTGTCTCGTGCGCCTTACCTTTTAACCTGTAGTTTGATAAGCTCCGCGCCCGCTGTCGGTGGGCAATTCCGACCCGTTTTCCCGCGTTTTACTCTCGTTGTCACCGCAAGTTGTGTTCGTAACCTGCCTTTTCGTTGATAAAGAGAACCCGCTGACACCCTTCCTGTTTTGACGAGTGCACTGGAAACTCAACTATGGTTAACAAACTCAAAGCCGACTGGCTTTCCAACATCCGAGGCGATTTACTGGCCGGCATCGTGGTTGCACTGGTTCTGGAGCGCTAAACAGCAACTTCTGGGGCTGGTTCAGCCTGGACATCAGGGCCGAGTTTTTGATCGAGACTTTCTGCGGGTCTGGGACACACGTTCTGCATTGAGTAACGGTTAAGGACTTTATGTTGCGACGGTTGGCCAGCAAGCAAGAAATCGCTAGCAGCTCGTGCCGGAATCCCTGCCGCGTTTTAATCAGACCCGCGAGAGCCTCGTTCGAACTCTTGAAGTAGCGCGTTGGGCCATCAAAGTTTCAGAGGTGTATTATCCAGACGCGTTAAGTGGTTCCTTGAGGACAAACGATGTGTCTTATGATGGAGCTATAAACGTCGTTGCACTTTCCACCGAGTGTCATTGAATGGGGTGGAGTCCGATCATAGCCGAGCAGACAAACCTTCTTGTCCTTAATGCCTCCATCGAAGCACTCCGCGCTGGCGAGCAGCGCCGAGGCTTTTCCGTCATTGCCGATGAGGTTCGAACCCCGGCCCAGCGCAATCAGAGATCTACTGAAGAATTGGCATTGACTGCTGAAGCCGAGATCCATGGAGTAGTCGAGGCGACAACAAACATTGTCGACGGCATCCGCAATTCATTTAAAGGTTTTCGCTGAGATCTCAAGAACCATGCAGGAAAGTTCAAGGTCTGGAGCCGCTTTTGAATATACGTTCTGATTGACGAGAGCAAAACTTCCTCCAGCGATACCAATGATTGTTGCGTATTCGTCTATCTTTAATGTTCGCTTTTGTTTAGCTGGGTCTAGAGTAAGCCCTGGTCGCAAAGCGAACGTTTAGATTTGGCGTAGGCTCGGGGATAAGCGGCGACGTATGATGCCGACCGGATCGGCCCCCTTGCTGGTTGCCATAACCGACCCCGGCAGAGAAGTTGGCTCTCGTAGATAAGCTCACGACGTGTTTTCCTCTACGCCCTTATAAAGAGACGTAATGAGCGGGCACTTCACGTCACCCTGCTCAGTGCAACATGCCTGCACCAGCCCCTCCAGCGTTCGCTCGATACGCCGCAGACTTGAAATTTTCTCACGCACCTTGGCGAGCTTCTGTCCGCCCAGTACCCGTGCTTCATCGCAATGGGTGCCGTCTTGCAGTGTTAGCAGTCCTCCGATTTCATCCAGGCTGAAGCCCAACCATTGGGCCGTTCGAATGAACTGAAGACGCGCCAACGCCTGATCGTCGTAATGGCGGATGCTTCCATAGGGTTTGTCAGGCTCTGCCACCAGTCCCCGGCGCTGGTAATAGCGGATGGTTTCCACTCCAATATTGGCGGCCTTGGCCAGGGCGCCAATGGTCATTGAACGTGGTTTCTTGGACATAGGGGGTTGATTCCGTAGCTGACTACGGGAGTAACCTTATCTCAGTCATCCATCTCATGAAAGGAGCCAACGTAATGTCTGAGCCCAAATCCGGTCGCGGTTCGCTGATCGCAGGGGGCGTTGCCGCCGTCCTGGCATCCGCCTGCTGTCTTGGTCCCCTGGTTTTAATCGCGTTAGGAGTTTCAGGCGCCTGGATCGGCAATCTGGCCGCCCTGGAACCCTATCGGCCCTGGTTCATCGGTGCGGCACTGGTGGCCATGGTGTTTGCCTGGCGCCGGATATACCGGCCTGCACAGGATTGCCAGCCGGGCGATGTTTGCGCGGTGCCGCAAGTACGCACAACCTACAAGGTTGTTTTCTGGATTGTCGCGCTGCTCATTCTGACTGCGCTGGCGTTCCCTTATGTTTTACCCCTATTTTACTGAGAGGCATAGCACCATGAAAAAATCACTGATCGCCACAGCGTTATTCCTGTTCGTTAGCCTGCCGGCCCTGGCAGCACCACAAACCGTCACCCTGTCAGTCCCTGGCATGACCTGTTCGGCCTGCCCGATCACCGTCAAGGCCGCTCTCAACCGGGTGGACGGCGTGACCTCTGTGGATGTTCGTTATGAAGAACGCGATGCGACGGTCACCTTCGACGACGAGAAAACGACCGTTGAGGCACTGACGCAAGCCACCACCAACGCCGGCTATCCGTCCACGCTGAAACAATCTCAGGCAAAACAGGAGTAACCATGGCAAACCCCAAAACCCTGTTGCGGGTGAGCGTCATCGGCACGGTGCTGGTCGCCCTGTGCTGCTTTACCCCAATACTGGTGGTTTTGCTGGGAACCTTAGGCCTGGCAGCCCTCACCGGCTATCTCGACTACGTGCTTTTGCCCGCACTGGTCTTTTTTATTGGCCTGACCTGCTATGCCGTCTGGCGTAAAAAGAAACACGACGCCTGCTGCGACAGCCCTTCAACCAAGGAGTAACGTTTATGAGTGACAACAACCTGCACATTGCGGTGATTGGCAGCGGTGGCAGTGCCATGGCTGCGGCCCTGAAAGCGACGGAGCGCGGTGCCCGGGTGACGCTGATTGAGCGCGGCACCATCGGCGGAACCTGCGTCAACATTGGTTGCGTACCGTCCAAAATCATGATCCGGTCGGCGCATATCGCCCACCTTCGCCGGGAAAGCCCGTTTGACGACGGACTGAGTGCCCAGGCACCGGTGGTGGATCGTTCAGCCCTTCTGGCTCAGCAACAGGCCCGGGTGGAGGAGCTGCGCGAGTCCAAGTACCAGAGCATTCTCAATGACAATGCCGCGATTACCGTCCTCAAGGGCGAGGCGCGGTTCGTGGACGAGCGCACACTGACGGTTACGCTCAACGACGGCGGCGAGCAGACGGTGCACTTCGACCGGGCCTTTATCGGCACCGGTGCCCGGCCCGCCGAACCGCCTGTTCCGGGGCTATCCGAGACGCCCTATCTCACGTCCACCAGTGCGCTGGAGCTGGATCACATTCCCGAGCGCCTCGTTGTGATTGGTGCCTCGGTGGTGGCCATCGAGCTGGCTCAGGCCTTTGCCCGCCTTGGCAGTCGGGTCACCATTCTGGCCCGCAGCCGGGTGCTGTCTCAGGAAGACCCGGCGGTGGGTGAAGCCGTGGAAGCGGCCTTCCGTCGCGAGGGCATCGAGGTGCTCAAGCAGACCCAGGCCAGTGAGATTACCCACAATGGCCGGGTGTTCACCCTCCAAACCAACGCCGGCACCCTGGAGGCGGAGCAACTGCTGGTGGCCAGTGGCCGCACACCCAATACCGAGAACCTGAACCTGGAGGCCGTCGGCGTGGCTACCGAGCGCGGCGCGATCCGGATCGACAACCACCTGCAAACGACCGCGTCCGGCATTTATGCAGCCGGGGACTGCACCGATCAACCCCAGTTCGTCTACGTGGCTGCCGCCGGTGGTAGTCGGGCCGCCATTAACATGACCGGCGGTGACGCCAGCCTCGACCTCAGCGCCATGCCCGAGGTGATCTTTACCGATCCACAAGTGGCCACCGTCGGTCTGTCCGAGGCGGAGGCCCAGGCTCAGGGATACGACACCGACAGCCGCACCCTGACCCTCGATAACGTGCCCCGGGCCCTGGTTAACTTCGATACCGGGGGCTTCATCAAGATGGTCGCTGAGCGTGGCAGCGGACGATTGCTGGGTGTCCAGTCCGTCGCGGGCGAAGCCGGTGAGCTGATCCAGACGGCCGTCATGGCGCTGCGTGCGCGTATGACCGTGAACGACATTGCCGATGAGCTGTTCCCGTACCTGACCATGGTGGAGGGGCTCAAGCTCTGTGCCCAAACCTTCACCAAGGACGTGAAGCAATTGTCGTGCTGTGCGGGATAAGACGGTGCCGCCAATGTATAACATGGATGAGATCGTGGAACGGCTGGGTCTGACCGGCGAAAGGGAAGCCGCGCTTCATGTGACGCTGTTGCGCGAGCTTGCCCTGGGACAACCGGTCACTGTTGAGCGGCTCGCGAAGTCGCTCAACTGGACGACTGATGAGGCAGAGTTGGTGCTGGAAAAACTGCCCTGCGGGACCATCGAGTACGACGGCCAGGGACGGCTGATCGGCTCCGGCATCACACTGCGAGAAACCCCGCATGCATTTGTCATCAACGATCGGCCCCTTTACACCTGGTGTGCACTGGATGCCTTGATGTTTCCAACCGTTATTGGCGAACGGGCGCAGGTGCAATCGCGTTGCCCGCAGACGAACAACCCGATCAACATGACGATTACGCCACAGAGAGTGGTTTCGCTTGAGCCGGAGGACGCGGTCGTCTCTTTAGTGTCGGTGGCCGCATCGGGAGACATTCGAAGTGCGTTTTGTTGCGATGTCCTTTTCTTTGCCTCTCGACAGGCCGGGGAGGCCTGGGGGCGAGATAAACCAAGCGCGCAGCTGGTGACTGTGCAGGAAGGTTTCGAACTGGGACAGCGGATTGCGCACCTTATGCTCGACAGAGCAAGGCGTTACCAACATGACCTTTAATACCTGAATGTTCGATACCAATCTTGAACGTAGGTCAGCACCCAGGAGCTAGGCCATGTCATTTCCAAAGCGTTCCGTCGCTGCACCCTGTCTGTGCATCAAATCAGGAATTATCTGGACATGCGATTGGTGTATCCCTGTGGTGCCTCACCCGAACAACCGGACATGCACCCATTACACTGGCGATCGACGTGCATCGAATGTTCGCTTCTGTTTAGGTGCTTCTGGTCGCAAAGCGAACGTTCAGATGGTGCGATAACGCCGGCGCACACTAAGCGTCCGGTGATCCCAAATTGATTCGATGACCACCATCGGGCCAATTAAACCCAGTCAGTAACTTGTAGGTACTCCTCGCACCTTTTGACTGAGAGCGGCTTAGCATATAGATAGCCTTGTCCCGCATCACAGCCAAGGATTCGGAGATGGTTTTCTTGCTCTTTGGTCTCAATTCCCTCGGCCAGTACATCGAGTCCTAGGCTATGTCCCATCTGAATAATCGCTTTGGCAATTGCTCCACTTTCCTGGTCGTTAGGTAAGCCCCGGGTGAATGACTGGTCACTGTGGCCATCACAGCTGGGCTGGGCGATTCTGTATCTCCTGCTCTACAGCAGAGCTTGTGGGAGGGCCAGAATCCCCCTGCAGCTGGATATGCTCAGTCACGAGGCTCGACACATAGAAATCTCAGAGATGAGAATGAGCTGCATCCCATCTCGCTTACACTTACCCGGAGAGAGCTTTAGATAGCTTGGCTTGCCGGGTGGGAAGATTGACCGTTTCAGCTGCGATCATCCGGTCTCCGGAAAAGAGCCAGAATTCACAGGCATTGTCACTCTCTGTGGGACGCCGCTGAATTCGGTCGTATCCAGTGGCGATTCCAATACACTGGACTTTCATGCCGTTGAGATCTGACCAAAAACGAGGAGGAGAGGCAGGCGGAGACGGTTTACCACAAATATGAGCCGCCGCAATTTGTGCTTGAAGCATGGCATTGTGAATAGTTTCTATTCGGATGGGTGTATTGGTGGAAACGTTGACGGCTTTAGCGCAATCTCCGATCGCAAATATGTCAGGGTCGGAGCTACGCATGCCGCTGTCTACTATAATACCACCGTCGCAATCCAGGTTTGCGTCTTGCGCAAGTTCGGCATTGGGGATGGCTCCTATACCGATAACAACGACGTCTGCGGGTTTGGTAGTGCCGTCGGACAAACGGATACCGGAAACTCGGTCTCCCTCAGTGAGAATCTGGTTGACGCTAGCATTGAAGTAGAACATTACGCCGGCGGAGGCCATGCGGTTTCTGACAAAATTACTTGTTAATGGTGACGCTACTCGACACATCGCTCGGCTGTTGGCCTCAAACACAGAGACTTGTTTTCCCTGTAGATTGGCAGCGGAGGCGACTTCAAGCCCGATAACACCCGCGCCGAGAATGGCCACCTTCTCGCATTCCGGGGCTAACAGGGCATTACGTAATGCGGTGGAGTGGTCAAGATTCCTGAGATAGAAAACATTTTTTGCGCTCTCACCAGGTAAATCAATAGGACGTGGCCTCGCTCCTGTTGCCAAAATCAGCGTGTCGTATTTAATTTTCCTGCCGCCTTGAATCACTACTTGCTTTGCCGATCGTTCAAGCGCTATTACTTTACCGCCTTGTTCAAATTCAACTTTGTTGTCCCGAAAGAAATTAGGAGAACGGATCGGAGTTGGCGAGGGCAACTCATCTGAGGTCAAATAGGCTTTGGACAACGGGGGACGCTGGTAAGGCAGCGTGTTTTCCTCGCCCAAAATGGTAATCGTTCCGTCGAATCCATTCTGGCGGAGAGCCTCTGCGGCGGTCAGGCTGGCTATTCCAGCGCCAATGATAACTATTTTTTGCATATTCGCTCGATTCCTCTTTTGTTTTTGTAGCACTATAAAAGTCCGCGCAGTCGAGCTTCAGTGACTGCCTGAACCCGGTTGGTTACTTTAAGTTCGCTGAAAATCTTCTTCATATGCCATTTGACGGTATCCTCCGTCACAAGAAGCCGTTCAGCGATTTCTCTGTTGGTCATTCCGTTGCTTACGCATTTCAACAGAGAAATCTGCTTTATCGTGATGGTTGAGTGGGCATTGCCGGGCACAGGTGGCACGCTGGAGTCTTCTATTCTGACATCGGGATCCTTCGTAGCTTTAGCTTCAGAGTCGTCTGGCAGATCGTTAAAAAGATCCTGAGCAAGGGGGCTAAGAGAAAGTAGCGCTTCTTTGATCCAGAGCCGTGTGAAGTGACAGTTCAAATGTTCCGAAAGTAGGTTTGCATCAAGAATCATGCGCTTCGCCGATTTTGATGAACCGAGGGCAAACGCTGCCAGGGCCTGACAATAGTGGGCGGCGATCCTGGTTCTAGCGTCTGAAATTGCGCTGGCGCTTTGTAGTGCTTGTTTGGCATATTTTTCGGCGACACCAAACTGTTTCCCAAGCCGTAGTCTATACATTGAGGTTACCAGGGCCATACGTGCTTGAATGGCCTGGTTTTGATTTGGCAGGAACGTCAGCTCACATTCATCGGGGAGTATAGGTGGACCCAATTCCTCGTTGTTCAGGAGAGTAAACTCAGCTAACTGAACTTTAGTCAGGATATTTAGACGAGAGAGCTCTCGCTCGCAGGAGGCTAAGCGGGATTGTTCCAACAAGGCCATGGCTCTATCTCGGAACCCTTGGTGGTACAGAAAACGGCTGTAGGCCTGTGTACACCCCCACAGAATATCTGTAACGCCATAGTTCAAAGCGAAATCGAACGAAGCCTGTGCAGATTCCTGGGTAACCAGGTGATGGTTCTGTTCGTGCAGGATTTGTAACTCAAGGGTGCCAAACATTTTATTTAAAAAAGTTTTTGGCACCTGAATCTTTTCTGCTGTTTTATTCGCTTGAAGCAACACACTCCTTGCTCGGGCGATGTCCCCCTTGAACAGTTCACCCTGAATTTCTGCAGTTTTAAGCCAAATAAAAGCGTAATGTTGATTGGATGACTGGATGGCCACAGCCGCTCGATGGGACAATCGCTCCAACTCTTCAAAATGGCGTCCACTGGAGGCAATGAATGCCTGGCAAGTAAGTGCTGCGCCTTTGCCAACCATGTTACGGTCGCCAAAGGCGTCTATCCATTTTTGACAGAGAACCTGACTCTCCAGTAATTTATCCTGTGTAGCTTTGCCTATCGCATTAACCAATTCCCGCCATCCTTCCTCATCAAGATCGCCCACCCCCCTGGAGCTCGGATGAAGCGAACTAACCAGTATTTCCTCTGCTTGACGAGCTTGTTGGCTGAAATACAAAATCCACGCGTAACCTATGCTCAAGGCAGCGATTTTTTTTATCGTACGAGCCGGTACTTTTCCAAACCAGGTACGAAGTACTTCGATTTCACCCTGTCTGAGTGCCACGTCCAGGATAATGCTGTCACTTACGACGCGAGCCCATCGATGGTCACTGGCTTCCAGAGCTGCATTGATTGAATGGAGGTACTCTCCCCTACGCCAATGCCAGAACGCGACCCGTTTCAGTACATACGAGCGACGTTCTCGTTGGGTGGTGTTAAATAAACTACGCAAATACTCTCGCAGCACAGGGTGCATATCCATACGATCAGCAGAAGTCCCGGTGGGAGCTAAAAGAGCATAATGTTCGTTAAGAAACGTAATTTCCCGGTCGGCCTCTTCTGTCTTATAGACATAGCCATAGCATTCAGCGCTGATTACTTCGAGCATCGCTGCATTGCAAAGAAAGGTCCTCGTACTATTGGGTAACGCAGTTAAGAGGTTGTCCCTGAAATACGAGCGAGTTTCCGGCCAAGTCGCTGCGGGGAGATTTGGGTTTGGGGTTCGGCACATAAGCCTGACAAGTGCTGGCCATCCACCGGTCGCTTTTATGATGTTGCTGGCTTCGGGGCGAGCCTGTAAATAAATCTGTGTAACTGCCCACCTCACTATAGGTGACCGTCCAGGCGGTCACCGAATTCGATAATAAAGCGATTCAGTGCAGGCTTCCAATCCCGGATCGGCATGGTCCATTTCT
>NZ_QTKT01000014.1 GCF_018424605.1 Marinobacter lipolyticus
GATATCTTTGGCCAGCTCTGCGGCCATGGCTTTGAGTTTTTCTTGGTCCACTTGTGTACCCACGATGGTATCCTTTTGAAAAGATTACTCAGTCGTGGGCAGTTACACAATTTGGTTTACAGGCTCTATATTGCGGCTTCACATATATCTGAGTTTGGTGAAATTGATTTTTCACAATGCCCACACTTAAGCCAAGACCATGCAAACCGGCTTCGAATTCGCCCCGCACAGAGTGGGGATGTAATTCTGACTCATAATGCCACGGTCGGTAGGACGGCTATTATTCCCGATGATAAACATGAGGTGATAGCCAGCACATCCACAACCTATTATCGCACTGATCCAACAAAACTCCTGAATCGGTACCTAGTCACCTATTTCCAGTCAACGGCTTTTGTTTCCCAGCTTCAGGCGATAATGGGACAAACCACTCGAAACCAAGTACCGATAACTGCTCAGCGTGAACTTCAGATTGTGTTACCACCTATAGATGAGCAAGTTGCAATTGCTACAGCAATTGAGTCCGTTACGATTAGGATCAAAATGTTACGGTCAAAGTTTGACCACCTTATGTTGGCAAAAAAAGCCCTTATGCAAGACTTGCTAACCGGCAAGGTCAGAGTCAAAGTCGATCAAAAGGAGTCAGCGGTTGCCTAACCCGGCACCTGCCCCGATATGTTTCAGGATGAAGTCGAGAAAGTCGAGCTGCCCGCCATTGAGCAACTGACCCGCCTTGGTTGGACCTACGTGCCCGGTGTAGACCTTGCGCCGGTTCTGCCGGTGGACGGCGCACCATTAGGCGAAAGGGGCTACTACCGGGATGTGGTGCTGACCAAGCGCCTGGAAGCTGCCGTGGTCCGGCTGAACCCGTGGATCAGTGACGAAAACCTGCGCAAAGTGGTCCGTGAGTTCACCCACCCCAACCATGCGGGCTTGATGGAGTACAACCAGTCCATCTATGACCTGCTGGTGAACTACCTGTCCGTTGAACAGGACCTGGGTGCCGGTCGTAAGGGACAGACGGTCAAGGTCATCGACTTCGACAATCCTGAAAACAACGAATTCCTGTGTGCCAATCAGTTCAAGGTTGAAGGCATCAACCAGAACATCATCCCCGATATTGTCTGCTTCGTGAACGGCTTGCCGCTGGCGGTGATTGAGTGTAAATCGCCCTACATTGCCGACGCGGTAGCTGAGGGCATCAACCAGTTGCGCCGTTACGCCAACCTGCGCAACCCGGAAGACGATGAGGGTGCCCAGAAGCTGTTCTGGTACAACCAACTGATGGTGTCCACCTGCCGGGATCAGGCGAAGGTAGGCACTATCAGTTCCAGCGCGCAGCATTATGGTGACTGGAAGGACGCCTACCCGTTTACGGATGCTGATATTCAGGCGATGGTGCAACAACCTGCCTTTATCTCCACCGGCTCGACAACATCCAGGCACAAGACCGGTGACGTACCCTCACCGGAATATCTGGTTGCCGTTAAACAGGTCGCTTCAGGTGCCGGAACCAGTTCAGGCGAAGTCACCCCGCAACAGCGGTTGCTTGCCGGCATGTTCAACCCCGCCAGCTTTCTGGACCTGATGCAGAACTTCACCCTGTTTGAGCCGGTGGATGGTCGCCTGATCAAGAAGGTGGCGCGGTATCAGCAATACCGGGCAGTGAACAAGGTCATAGAACGCCTCAAGAACGGCGAAACGCGCAAGGAAAAGTCCGGGGTAGTCTGGCATACCCAAGGCTCCGGAAAGTCTCTGACCATGGTCATGCTGGCGGTGAAGATGCGCCGTGACCCGGAGCTGAAGCAGTACAAACTGGTGTTCGTCACCGACCGTACCCAACTGGACGGGCAACTGTCCAAAACCTTCCGGGATGCCCAGAACGAATCCATCTATAACGCGGGGTCTGTCGCGGAACTGAAGGAACTGCTGTCCAAAGATTCTTCCGACATTGTGACCGCCATGGTGCAGAAGTTTCAGGAAGCGGAACAGGAAGGCGACTTTACCGACCTGAACCCCAGCGACAAGATCATTGTGCTGGCGGATGAAGCCCACCGCACCCAGTTTGGCGGACTGGCAATGACCATCAATGCCGCCCTGCCCAACGCCCCGAAGATCGGCTTTACCGGTACTCCCCTGCTGAAGTCCCAGAAGATGGACAAAGCCTTCGGCGGGTACATCGACAAGTACAAGATCAACGAAGCCGTGGAAGACGGTGCCACGGTGCGCATCATCTACGAAGGTCGCCAGGTTCAGAGCGATGTGGTAGGTGATTCGCTGGACGCGCTGTTTGAAGAATACTTCAAAGACAAAAGCGACGAAGAAAAGCGGGAAATCAAAAAGAAATACGGTGTGGAACGCGCGGTACGGGAAGCCCCTGCCCGCATACGCTGGGTGTGTATCGACCTGCTGAAGCATTACCGGGAAAAGATTCAGCCCAATGGCTTCAAAGCCATGATCGTGGTGGGCAGCCGCCATGCTGCCACGGTATTCAAAAAGACCCTGGACGACCTGGAAGCGCCCCCGTCTGAAGTGATCATTTCCGGCACCCACAACGACCCGGCATACCTGAGCCAATACACAGACAGTGCGCACCAGAAGCAGGTGATCAAGAACTTCACCAAGCCACTAGGCACGGATAAAGAAAAGGAAGACCCCACCAGCTTCCTGATCGTGAAGGACATGCTGCTGACCGGCTTCGACGCCCCCATTGCCCAGGTGATGTATATCGACCGGAGCCTGAAGGATCATACCTTGATGCAGGCAATCGCACGGGTAAACCGGACCTACAAGGGCAAAGCCTGCGGTTACGTGGTGGACTATTACGGGCTATCAGACTACCTGACCGACGCCCTGAACCAGTTCAGCAGTGAAGACGTGGAAGGCACCTACCACACGCTGAAGGACGAAATACCGCGCCTGAAAGCGGCTCACACCCGTGTGGCTGCCATCTTTGCCGGTGTTAAAGGCACGGATGTAGATGATTACGTTCTGCACCTGAAGGATGAAGACACCCGCCAGCAGTTCGAACTGGCTTTCAAGAAGTTCGCCAAGCAGATGGATGTGATTCTGCCGGATACTGCCGCCAAGCCATTCATCCCGGACCTTAAGCTGTGGGGCAAGGTGCAGAATGCTGCCCGTAATCGCTACCGTGACCCCGGACTGAACATCAGCGATGCAGGGGCGAAGGTCCGCCAACTGGTGGATGAACACATCATCAGCACCGGGGTAGACCCGAAGATTCCGCCCGTGGACCTGATGGCAGCGAACTTCAAGGAAACGGTGGAGCAGATCAAATCCCCCGAATCCCGCGCGTCCGAAATCGAAAGCGCCATCAAACACCACATTACGGTGAATCTGGATGAAGACCCGGAATACTACAAATCCCTGAGCCTTCGCCTGCGGGACATTATCGAAAAGACGGCGGGCAAGTGGGATCAGCAACTGGAACTACTGCTTCAGATGGTCGATAGCATGGAGTCTGAACACAAGCAGGCTGCAAATGATCTGGGACTGAGTGAAACGGAATTCGCGTTCTACAACATCCTGATGGCAGAAGTGACCAGTCATGCCGGTGAAGATGCCATCAGCGAAGCCGTACACGACGAAATCAAGGCAACCAGCCAGGACTTGGTAGGCATGTTCGATGAAGCCACCCAGATTGTGGATTTCTTCAGCAAGCCGGACGAAGTGAAGCGGATGAAGAAGGAGATCAAACGGGCTGTGCTGGACTGCTCCTTCGGTGAAAAAGCCCTTGTAAACGTGGTTCAGGACCGATTCATGGAACTGGCGAAGAACAAGTTCAAATGATGGCAGGTGCGCAGAAACCAGAATATCGGGATGCCCACGGCTTCATTGCTGAGGTCATCCGCACCAACCGCCGGAAGTCTGCGGATATTCGGGTGGAAGACGGTGCCGTGTCTGTGGTGGTCCCCGTGAACACCCCTACTGAAAAGATTGACCAGCTACTGGCAGCCAAACGCCGCTGGATCAAAGAAAAGATCACCCTGCACCGGGAAATGACCCCCGCCAGCAGCAAACGCTATGTGTCTGGCGAAGCCTTCAGCTATCTGGGGCGTAACTACCGGCTGAAGGTAGAAACCGGCAACTTCGCGCCTGTAAAGCTGCTGAACGGACGTTTAGTGGTCACAGTACCCAACGGCATCGAACAGCCCCACATGGTCCGCAACGCACTTGTGCGCTGGTACAAACGGCAAGCTGAGCAGAAGCTGACCGAGAAGGTGAACCGCTTCGCTCCGACGGTAGGAGTAGAACCTGCCGGGGTAGGCATCCGCACGTTCAAGTCCCGCTGGGGCAGCTGCACCGCCAAGGGTAAGCTGGAATTCAACTGGCAGATCATGATGGCACCCAACCGGATGGTTGATTACGTGGTTATGCACGAACTTTGTCACCTGATCCAGCATGATCATTCCCCGGAGTTCTGGGGGGAAATGGCGCGGGTGATGCCGGAGTATCGGCGTTGTCGGGAGTGGTTGCGGGATAATGCAGGGAAACTGATTTTTAGCTGATCAGTAACAGCGGGTGACCCACAATGTCTGCAGGTCACCCAATGTGGTCGCTAGCCTAGAAACAGTGGTCCATCACAAATTGCCGACTTTTGACCACCCATTCCCGATAGTCATCTTGCTCCAACTCCCCCTGAATACCAGGGCACCCTTCAAAGAAGTCCAGCAGCAAAAAGGCGAAGCCGGAATCACGGTCAACGTGGGCAGCTTCACATAGCGCATCAAACACCCCAAGCACTTTAGGAGATGCCTTGATCTCAAAATGCTTACCTATCTGGACAGCGTATAGGGGGAACGGCCACGCACTGAGACGGTGGCAATGACAACCAACCTCAAGCAACTGGAAGCTCTTTCTGCCTCACGACGGCAAACAGGTACATCATCATGAGCTTGAACTGCTCCTCAGTTACCTTGCCCGAGGATAATCCGATATATGCGCTCATTGAATCCCAGCCAGCCTTGCCAGCCGCACAGAGCTGTAAGTTATCTGACCTGCCGTACGAATGCAGTATCTCGACTGCGGCGCGCTCACCGCATGCCGTAGACGCATAGGAATGGGCAGATAACAAGAACCACCGTTCGCTATCGGCTTGATCAGGAATCGTCCGGGATAATCTATCAGCAGCTCCAGCCATAAAGTGAACATAGAGCTGCTTTTCAAGTTCAGAATCTAGAATCAAGCCCATTCCATCGAGGTTGAGCAGAGCTGACTGGGCTTCCATGAAGGTTGTAAACGAGTGGTCTTGCGCTTCCGTTGGACTTCGACCTGTAGACAATGAATTACGGTCGCTCCCCAGCTTGGCATTGGTCATGGCATTAGCTTTCGACCACGCCTCTTTCGTGCCTGCAGCTAATTTTTTGCCAATGAAAATCAGCACAAAAAGACCAAGCACTACAGCAGCGAAAGCGAACTTTATCATTGAACATTCCTCAGTTTCAGGTAGCGAAATATTACCCAAAAAATCAGAACGTTGGAGCCCGACCGGAAGGTTTTACATTGATTGACAATTAGTAGCGATTCGAGAATGGGGAGATGGGATTGTTGCCCAAGGTTCCGCTTCTCACCTGCGCCCCCTTCTTTAATCTGGGATCACGCTGACAGGGGTAAGGGGGCAAATACCACAACCCTTACTTGATATGAAGGCGCTCACATTTTTGCAGCACAAACCTTTCGGCCTGTCCGGCGGTCCATGGCGTCAACGGTTGTCATCGATTCCGGTGTCAGGAGTCACAAGATTGGCACACGAACACCGAGGGGCTAGGCGCTAAAGCATTGATTAAAATATTTATTCCTGAAACACAAGAGGGGCCGCTCCTCGGCACCATTTCCTCCCCCGGGAAATGGCGAAACAACTCCAGATTCAAGCTCAGATGTTATCCGTCGCTCCACGCATTATCGCGTACAGCGCGTTTTTTCGTGCGTTGGCCTCAGGCAGGCGGCGGAGCAGAGCCCGAAAGCCCCTACTCCACCTGGCCGGTGAGGTATTCCGACAACCGCTGGTACTGATACGCCACCCGCCCGAACACCGATGACGGTTCATCCTCGAATTCACGTCCGCAGGACGCCGACGTTCGCACGTCGGTCAGGTATGCGTCGGCAATCAGATTGGGCTGCTCGGCCACATACCCCGCCGCCCCTTCCTGGGGGTAATACATGATCCAGTCGAAACCGCCGTCGGAGTCGACATGATCGAATCCCGCATTCGCCGGGTCGGCAAAGGTAAAGCGCAACAGGCGGAACAGGTCATCGCGGGTGTCCAGCTCCAGCGAGAGCGCATCAAACCCGTCCGGAGCGGTCGCCGCAGTGTAGGTATAAGGCTGAACCGCTGACACCACGTGGCCCGCTGCCTCCACTCCCTCTTCCAGGGCGCATTCGGATGCCTCATCGGTTAGCGCGACAACCACCGATTCGTCGCCATTGACCTGCAGGCGGTAGCCGTGGAACAGCGGGGAACGGTAGGGATCGTCCTCGCCCTCCGGATCGGCGGTACTGTTGGTGTAATCCGGCGACAGGGTGCGGGTTTCGTCGGCGGAGACCGCCGACAGCTGCGCGACCTGCCCGTCCTCCATGGTCCAGGCGTAGGTAATTTCCGCAGGCCCTTCCAGTTCGGTGCTGTCCGCAAGGCCGTTCTGGCAGGACGTGGTGGTTCGGAAGTAGGCTTCGCGCTGCTCCCAATCAAAAGTCAGCCGCTCGTCCACGCCATCGGCCTCGTAAGCCGCGAAGCTCTGCAGCGACAGGGAAATGGAAGGCAACCACTGGGTGCCGAGTTCCGCCATGCGGCCGCCGACGTTGATCAGCCTCACCAGTTCCGGCATCGACGGGTTCATACAGCCATTGACGGATACCGACAGCAGGCGCCCATCCGGGCTGTAATCGAATTGCGATTCGGCCGAGACCTGAAGATTGGAACGGTTTGCCGGCAGCGAGCCGTTTTCCGGATAGGCGTACACCTGCTGGCTGTCCAGCAGCATCGGGTCAGCCAGCTCCAGCGGTACTTGCGGCAACTCCAGTTCCGCCACGTTGACGTTGGCGTAGTCACCGGCAGACGCCGCCGCATCTACCAGATCCACGATGCCCGGGGCATTCTGAACCAGCGATAACCCAAGCAGATAGGCCGCCTGAGGTGACAGCACCCGTTCGGTGCCATCGGCATTCGCTTCAGCCAGCAAGTCGCTGTAGGGGTACTGGCTGGCCATAAAACGGGCCAGCGCCCGCGCGTAGGCATGGGCCCGGTCGTCTCCCGAGCGGATGTAGTCAGACACCAGATTGACGCTGGTGAGGGACTCACTGGCACTGCCTGTGCCATCCACCAGGGCGCCGGCTCCGGCCAGGCGTCGGTAACGCACCAGGGTAGTCAGTGGCGTTATGTTGGTGACGCCTGGAGGCGCAGACATCATATAGGCGTCGGTGATGGTTTCATCACCGTGGCGCAGCTGCTCCACCGTTTTGCCCGGCAACGCCACGGCAAACAGCGGATAATCCCTCGGGTCCAGATCCGGAGCCTCGGCCGGGTCGTTCAATAACCCGCCGATGTCCAGCGAGAAAGCCCCGTCTTCCCCAGACAAGGTCGTCGGCTCGCCGGTCGCCAGCGTTACCTCGTTGCCCGACTCCAGTTCTACCGTTACTGGCCCCGCTGTATACTGGCTGTCGCCGTCGATATCCAGCCACACGCGGGCGTTGCGGAGGTAACCGTCAATGACTTTTCCGGTGTAGGGCGCAGGCTCACTGTAGTCGACGCCGTCGAAATCACGGCCGTCCACCGGCAGCTGGTCGGACTCTTCGCCACAACCCGCCATGGCCAGGGCAAGAAGCGATACAGACAGGGGGAGAATGCGTTTCATGGCAGCAACCGGTTATCCTTGTTAGAGGTTGTGCCGCTACTGTAGGGGATGTTGCCGGGAGGAACCTTGATAGGTTTGGCAATTTGTAAAGTTTGGTAACCAGTGTCCCCGGCGGCACGGGGCCGCCAGGGACGCCTCGATCAGAATGACCGGGCGACAATCTCTTTCATGATCTCGTTGGTGCCGGCATAGATACGCTGCACACGGGAATCGGCCCAGGCACGGGCAATCGGGTATTCCCACATGTAGCCGTACCCACCGTGCAACTGCACACACTCATCCATGACCTTGCACTGGATATCCGTGGTCCACTGCTTGAGCATGGCGGCGGTGGGGATGTCGAGCTTCTTGTCCAGATGAAGTTCCAGACAACGGTCACAGAATACCCGTGCCGCAGTAATTTCCGCCTTCAGCTCCGCCAGTTTGAAGCGGGTGTTCTGGAAGGCGATCACCGGCTTACCGAAGGCCTTGCGCTCCTTGACGTAATCCAGCGTCCACTTCCACGCTGCCTCTGACGCGGCCACGGCGGCGAGGGCCACCTGCAGGCGCTCCGCCGGCAGTTCCTGCATCAGCTGGAAGAAGCCCTGCCCTTCCATGGAACCAAGCAGGTTTTCCGCGGGCACTTTGACGTCCTGGAAGAACAGTTCGGAGGTGTCCTGGGCCTTCATCCCCACTTTGTTCAGGTTCTGCCCCTTCTCGAACCCTTCTGAGGCGGTCTCCACCAACAACAGGCTGGTGCCCTTGGCGCCTTCCTTGGGATCGGTTTTGGCCACCACAATGACCAGATCCGCCAGTTGGCCGTTGGTTATAAAGGTTTTCGAACCGTTGAGAATGTAATGGTCACCGTTCTTGATCGCGGTGGTTTTCACCCCCTGAAGATCCGACCCGGCGCCCGGCTCAGTCATCGCAATGGCGGTGATCATCTCTCCGGAGGCCATTTTTGGCAGGTAGCGCTCTTTCTGCTCCTGGGACCCGTGGTTGAGTATGTACGGCGCCACGATGTCGGAGTGTAGCCCCCAACCAATGCCGGAAAGACCGGCGTAGGAAATTTCCTCGATGATGACCGCACTGTAGCGGAAATCGGCTCCCACCCCGCCAAATTCCTCCGGCATGGTCGGGCACAGGAAGCCCAGCTCGCCGGCCTTGCGCCACAGCTCGCGGCTGACCTGGCCGTCTTTCTCCCATTGCTCATGATAGGGCGCGGCTTCCTGCTCCAGAAATTTGCGGACGGAATCGCGGAAACCTTCAAGATCGGCGTCGAAGAGTGTGCGTGGAATCATGGTGAACCTCGGTGAGTGACCTGTGTTGTGGTTATCGTTCACCAAGTCTCTGCCGAGTGGTCATTTCGCTCAATGGTGAAAACCATCAATCGGGCTGACCAAAACCATCGTCTAGGTACGGTCCCGGCGCTTGCCGTCGGCATGCTCCTCGCCCCAGCGCGGCATCAGATCCTGCGGCACGCCGAGGTGATCGAGGATGCGGGCAACGATAAAATCCACCAGATCACTGACCGACTGGGGCTGATGATAGAACCCCGGGCTGGCCGGCATGATCACCGCGCCCATGCGGGTCAGGCGCAGCATGTTGTCCAGATGCACCTCGGAATAGGGGGCCTCCCGCGGCACCAGGAGCAGTTGCCGCCGCTCTTTCAGGGCAACGTCACCCGCCCGCTCAATCAGGTTGTTGCTGGCCCCCGTGGCCAGCGCTGAAAGAGTGCCGGTGCTGCAGGGGCAAATCACCAGTGGGGCCTTCTCGCCGGAGCCGGAGGCCGGCGGGGCAAACCAGTCTTCACGGCCGAAAACCAGCAACTGCCCCGGCCCGGCATCGGCGAACTCGCTCAGCGCCGTCTGCATGGCCGCAGGAGCACCCGGCAGACGCAGATCGGTTTCGGTCGCAATCACCACCTGGGCGGCGCGACTGACCATGACATTCACGGTGCAGCCGGCAGCGATCAGGCATTGCAGCAGGCGCAGTCCATACTGCGCTCCGGAAGCGCCGGTGAACGCCAGGTTGATGGTCCGTGATGGCAGGGAAGAATCGGTCATGCCGGGAATCTACGCTCAAGTTCCGCGATCAGTTTCTGGTGGATACCACCAAAACCGCCATTACTCATGATCACAATGTGGCAGGGGCTGCTCACTTGCGCCAGTGTTCTCTCGATCAGCGCGTCCACGCTGGACTCCACATGGTGTTGAACCGCCTCGCCTTGCGCACCCTGCCAGTCGCCGACCAGCGCCGGCAGCCATTCCAGCTCATTCAGGTTGGCCCAGATTACCTGGTCAGCTGCACCCGCGCTCGGCAACAGCGCCTGCTGGTGTACGCCCTGCTGCATGGTGTTGGAGCGCGGTTCGATCAGGGCGATCACCGGCTCGTCACCCACTTTATGGCGCAACCCCTCCAGGGTGGTGGCGATGGCGGTCGGATGATGGGCAAAGTCGTCGTACACGTTGACGCCGTCGATCTCCGCCAGCAGCTCCATGCGCCGCTTCACTCCGGAAAAACGACACAGGGCCGCGACCGCGTGGTCCGGGGTGACGCCCACATGGCGGGCGGCGGCGATGGCCGCCAGTGCATTGCGTACGTTGTGCAGCCCGGTCTGGGCCCAGTCGACAGTCGCTACCGGCTGCTCGTGATGAATCACCATGAACCGGCTGCCATCCTCCGACAACAGTTCTGCCCGCCAATCCGGGGTATGGGCCACTTCACTGCCGATGGCGGTGGTTTGCACCCCGCTCCAGCACCCCATCGCCAGCGCCCGATCCAGGTGCACATCTTTCGCCGGACGCACGATCAGGCCATTCGAGGGTACGGTGCGAACCAGGTGGTGAAATTGGCGCTCAATGGCTTCAACGTTGTCGAAGATATCGGCGTGATCGAACTCCAGGTTATTCATGATCAGGGTATGGGGGCGGTAATGGACGAACTTCGACCGCTTGTCGAAGAAGGCACTGTCGTACTCATCGGCCTCGATAACGAAAAAATCGCCGGAGCCCAGACGAGCCGACACCGGGAAATCCTTCGGCACACCTCCGACCAGGTAGCCGGCGTCGAAACCGGCCTGCTCGAGAATCCACAACAGCATCGAGGTGGTGGTGGTTTTGCCGTGGGTGCCGGCCACCGCCAGCACCCAGCGATGACGCAGGACTTCCCGCGCCAGCCATTCGGGGCCGGACATGTAATCGATATTGCGATTGAGCACCGCCTCCACTTCCGGATTACCCCGGGACATGGCATTGCCGATCAGCACCAGATCCGGCGCGGGTTCCAGGTTCTCCGCACGGTAGCCTTCCAGCAGCCCGATACCCTGGGCCTCCAGCTGTGTGCTCATGGGGGGGTAGACGCCCTGGTCCGAACCCGTAACCGTGTGGCCCAGCTCCCGGGCCAACACCGCGAGGCTGCCCATGAAAGTGCCACAAATTCCCAGGATATGAATGTGCATGACCGGTCTGACCCCTTGATTGGCCGCAATTGGAACGTGCCAAGCCTCCCGTATAGATCACGAGCCGTCAAGCGCTTCGTTATCCGCAATCCTGCTCATGAAAAAAACCGGTATATGGCGTATCATCGGCGGCATTTACTGAACCAGCAGGAGGCTCCAGCCCGAGATGGCCACCAAGAACGCTTTTTACGCTCAATCCGGCGGTGTGACCGCAGTCATTAACGCCAGCGCCTGCGGGGTCATTCAGACCGCCCGCAAGTACCCGGACCGCATCGGCAAGGTCTACGCCGGGCGCAACGGGATTATCGGCGCGCTCAAGGAAGAACTGATTGACACCAGCCTGGAAAGCGATGAGGCCATTGAGGCGCTGATCCACACCCCGGGTGGCGCTTTCGGTTCCTGCCGCCACAAGCTCAAGAACTTCTCCGAGAACAAACGCGAATACGAGCGTCTGATTGAAGTCTTCCGCGCCCACGATATCGGCTATTTCTTCTACAACGGCGGCGGGGATTCCCAGGACACCGCCTACAAGGTATCCCAACTGGCGGACAAGATGGGCTATCCGATCACCTGCATCGGTGTGCCCAAGACCGTCGACAACGACCTGCCGTTCACTGACTGCTGCCCCGGTTTCGGCTCGGTCGCCAAGTACATCGCCACCTCCACCCTGGAAGCCAGCCTCGACATCAAGTCCATGTGCGAGACCTCTACCAAGGTGTTCATTCTCGAGGTCATGGGCCGCCATGCCGGCTGGATTGCCGCTGCCGGCGGGCTGGCAGGACAGGGCGAGGGCGAACCGCCCCACATCATCCTGTTCCCGGAAGTGCCTTTCGACCGCGACGCCTTCCTGGCGCGGGTAGAGTTCTGTGTGAAAGAGTACGGCTACTGCGTCATCGTCGCCTCTGAGGGTGCCCAGTACGAAGACGGCCGCTTCCTGGCGGACGCCGGCGCCAAGGACGCCTTCGGCCACACCCAGCTTGGCGGCGTTGCACCGGCGCTGGCCAACATGGTCAAGCAGGCGCTGGGCCACAAGTATCACTGGGCGGTGGCCGACTACCTGCAGCGCAGTGCCCGTCATATCGCCTCCGCCACCGACGTCGAGCAGGCCTATGCCGTGGGCAAGGCAGCCGTCGAGATGGCCATGGAAGGCAAGCAGGCGCTGATGCCCACCATCGTGCGGGAGCAGGCCAAGCCGTATCGCTGGCACATCGGCGAGGCACCACTGAGCGAAGTGGCCAACCAGGAAAAGAAAATGCCGATCCACTACATTACCGACGACGGCTTTGGCATCACCCAGGACTGCCGTGATTACCTGGAACCGCTGATCTTCGGTGAGAGCTTCCCACCGTTCGATAATGGCTTGCCCCGGGTGGCCAAGCTGCAGAACACGCTGATCGAGAAGAAGCTGAAGACCGACTTCCAGCTGTAATGGCCAGGCCCGACTGCATCGGGTGATAAAAAAAGGCGCTTGTGATGATGTCACAAGCGCCTTTTTTTATCGGTGACGTTTGTCGATGGCGGGCAAACTCAGTTGGCGGTGGCCGCTTCCTGCGCACGCACGTACTGGACGAATTCATCCGAGCCACCGATGTATTGCTGGCCAACCAGAATCTGCGGGACCGTGTACACGGGGCGGCCAATCCGGTCGGCGACATCGTCCTTGCTGAGGCCTTCGGCCACCATGTCTATCCAGGTATGTGGAATGCCTCTGGACTCACACAAGTGTTTGGCACGCACGCAGAAACCGCACGACGTACGGCCGTAAATGGTCACATGCTCCATAAAATGCTCCTCAATCTGCCAGTATTGCGGCAAGGCTTTCGCCGTGGATTCAAACTGCCGCCATGATGGCATGTCATCAAACGATCACAAAATTGATGCTATGAATGGCCACCATAGGGGTGGCCCATTCCTGCTGCGAGCGACCGGCGGACCGCCTTCAGGTTTTCAGGCGACCCAACTCCGTATCCAGAACCTCCACCTGCTCGTCCAGCGCATCGCCGCTGCGCCTTACCCGCTGGGCCAGGCCCCGCAGATCGCTGGCAGCGTCACCAATCTGGGTCAGGTTGCGGTTGATTTCCTCGCTCACCGAGCTTTGCTCTTCAGCCGCGGTTGCCACCTGAGTGACATGCTCAACGATCGTACCGATGCGCTCCACAACGGCAGCGAGGGAATGATCGGCCTCGCGGGTGCCTTCCACAGCCAGAGTGGCGCGATTGACGCCGGAGCGGATCACCGACACTGCGCCATCGACATCCTGCTGCAGGCCTTCGATCATATCACTGATCTCGTCTGTCGATTCCCGGGTACGGGACGCCAGGGTGCGAACCTCATCGGCGACCACCGCAAAGCCCCGCCCCTGCTCCCCGGCCCTGGCAGCCTCAATGGCGGCGTTGAGTGCCAGCAGGTTGGTTTGCTCGGCAATACTGCGGATCACATCCAGGATCCGGTTGATGTCGTCGCTGCGACCCGCCACCTGGGTAATGGCGGTGCTGGCCTGGTCCATATCACCAGACAGCGCGCTGACACCCTCCACGGCGGTGCTCAGAGTACCCTGGGTGAACTTCACGCCGTCCTGGGCCTGGCGTGCGTTATCCGCGGCCTCGCCGGCAAACCCCGCCACTTCGCCGGCCGCCGCCGACATTTCGTTCATGGCGGTAACCACGCTTTCGATGTCCTGGTGCTGACGCTCGGTCTGGGCATCGGTTTCACGGGCGATACCACCGACGTCCGTCGCCTGCTGGCGCACCTGACCATTGACGCTCTTGAGGTCGTTGATCATGCTCCGCAGCCGCGCCAGAAAGGCGTTGAAGCCACCCGCCAGTTCGATCAGTTCCGCGTGGGTGTCGATGGTCAGTTCCCGGGTCAGGTCGCCTTCGGCACTGGCGAGATTCTTCATGCGGTCACGGATCTCGTTCAGCGGTCGCGTCACCGAGCGTACCAGCAGCACCAGCACCAGAATGGCGAGCACCGAGACCACCATGCCGACCATCGTCTGCCGCGCTGCTGTGGCGGCCACCTCGTCGGACAACAGGCCGGTGATCTGATCCACCTCCGCCAGCGCAGTGGCTCGGGGCAGCTCAATCAACAGCGACCACTGCGTGCCCGGCAGGGCAATGTCGACCGGGTAGGAAACCGCCAGAGTCTCGCCGTCATCGTAGGTGCCCTCGCCCCGGTGCAGGCCGGCGAACTGGTCGGCCAGCTGGGGCAGGGCCTCCTTCAGGGGGCGGCCAAGGTGGTCCATATAATGACTGGAGGCTGCAATCAGTCCCTTTTTGCTCAGCAAGGTGACACGGGAGTCACCACCGTAAAGTTGCTGACTGACATTTTGAATCGTGCGCTGAAGCGTTGACAGGTTGATGTCGACCCCGACGACCCCGGCAAACTGGTTGCCATCGAGGATCGGCACCACCAGGCTGGTCATCAGCTCGGAGTAACCCTCTTCAATTTCATAATCGTAGGGTTCCATGATGCAGGGTTTCTTGCTGTCTCTGGAGCACAGATACCACTCGGCCTCGCGAATTCCGAATTCATTCCGGTTGTCGAGATATTTGGTGGCCGGGTCTTCGGTGCGACTGAACACCACCTCACCCTGGGGGTTGCGGTAGTAGTAGATCTCCAGCGTGCCTTCATCGCTGCTGTGCTCTTCCACGCCGCCGGTGAAATAGCGATCCTGGCCATCGTAGGCGTCGGGTTCAAACTGGGCGTAGACCGAGCTCAGGCCTTTCTGCTCCTCCAGCACCGCACCGATGGTTTCCTGCAGGTCGATGCGGCTGATGCGCCCCGAACTGTCCGCCTGAATGTTGCGGGTGACGACATTGCGCACCACTTCCGGCGTGCGGTACGCGGTCGCAAACAGGCCACTGACCAGCTCCCCGTACTGACCGGCGGTTGCGCCCAGCCGCTCCATCACAATACTCTGCACCGTATTGCGGGTTTCCGTGGTGATCCGACCTTCCATATCGCTGAGGGACAGTTGGGCGGTCACCACAATGCTGACCCCCATAACCAGGAGCAGTGTGATCACCAGTGCGTAGAGTTTCAGGCGTAGGGAAAGCTTTTTCATGATGGTGAAACCTGTACGGTAACGGTATTTAGAACGAGGTAACAACGTGGCATACCTGACCCTGTTTCTGACGGCGTTCGCAGCGGCCACGCTGCTTCCGGCCTATTCCGAAGTGCTGCTGGGCACGCTGGTCACCCAGGGCTATTCGCTGTGGTGGCTATGGGTCTGGGCCACCGCCGGCAACACATTGGGCTCCGTCGTTAATGGGGTTATCGGCAGGCAAGTGGATCGCTTTAAGAACAAACGCTGGTTTCCGGTGACGGAAACCCAGCTGGACAAAGCGCGGGAGCGCTTCAACCGTTACGGGCAGTGGTCTCTGCTACTGGGCTGGCTGCCCCTGGGGGGCGATGCGCTGACACTGGTCGGCGGTATCATGCGCGTGCCCTGGCTCAACTTCATCGTTCTGGTAGCCATCGGCAAAGGCGCGCGTTACGCCTTCGTTTTGTGGCTGGTCATGGAAGCAGCCGGCGTCCCCTCCGAGTCCGTTCCCTCGCCGTAGAGGTAGGCCCGGAGCAGATCCTCGCCATTGAACTCGGCATTGAGCACCGCAATAAAGGTGTAAACGCCGATCAGCTTGCGGTTAAGGAATACAAACTCTTTCGGCGGCACCCGAAAATAGCGGCTGATCGCCGATCGCGCCGCCTGGCGAGCCACCCTGGACGGCAGATCACTCTGTTTCCAACGGTACTGCCCCTGTTCGTTGACCGCGTAATCCGGCCACTGGCTACGGTCGCGGGACAGCGGTTCGAGCACCGACATGCAAACCGAGCCAAACTTGTCGAGCACATCGTCCGGCCAGTCGCGGCTCATGAAGCGCAGTGTCACGCCGCCTTCGATAACCGCCGGCAGATCACCCTCGTAGGAGGCACGGATCATCTGGATCACCGGGTCGAGAAAGTCTCTGGAATAGGATTGCACCGCTCCGAAATCCAGCAACACGATCTGGTCATAGCCCGGATCAGCGCCCTGCTCACCGGCAATCCGGATGCGGTAGTTGCCGAAATTCGGATCGGTCTGTATCTCGCCCCAGACGAACAGTTCGCGGAAAAACAGCTCCAGGGCCGCCTCGCCCAGGGCGGTCCGGCGCGCCAGCGGCAGCTCACGCAGCGCTACCGAACTGACCGAGTGGCCGTGCTCGTAGGTTGAGGCGATGACGTGCGCGGTGGAAAACTCTGTCAGCACCCGTGGCACGACAAACCTCGGGTCGGCCGTCAGCATGGCGCGAAACTTCTCGGTGGTGCGGGCTTCCAGGCGGTAGTCCACTTCCCGGTGCATCATGTCCCGCACCTCTTCCAGCCAGTCGTTGAACTCCGGCCCGAAGGATACCAGGCGGGCAATCTTCAACAGCTGCGCGACGGCGTTGAGGTCACTGTCCACGGCGTCGGCCACGCCGGGGTACTGCACCTTCAGCACAAGTTCCAGACCATCGCTTTTGCGGCGGGCCCGATGCACCTGCCCCAGCGACGCCGCACCAATGGGCTCGGGGTCCACCTCCAGCTGCGCCAGACGGTCAGCGCCCAGCTCCTCCTGCAGCACCTTTTCAATGGCGCCCCATTCCAGAGAGGTGGTCTGGTCTTCCAGGGTGTGCAGTGCCTCGGTGACTTCCTCCGGCAGGAAGTGCTCCCCGTAAAGGGCCATCACCTGGCCAATCTTCACCACGCTGCCCTTGAGCTTTCCCAGTTCCTCCACCAGGAATTCCGCCTGGCTCGACAACATGTCCCGGTGGCGCTGATCCCGCTTTTCGCGACTGCTGAACCAGTTGGTCGCCATATGGGAGGCCATTCGCGTGCCCGCAAACAAGCCGGCCCTGGTCAGCGTCAGACGTCGCTCGAAGCTCCCGGTTTTGATCCGTGAAACCGATGTTCCCCGTTTTTTGGACACCATCAAATACCTGCGCGGTTCAGAAATTTAAGCTCGCGGGCCGTTTGCAACATTATACGGACAGGGCTACCTCCGGGGCTCACTGACCCGCCGCAACCTGTGCGGCGGCGGGGCCAATGCACCGCCCTCTGTCGCCGTATAGTGGTGAACTCCTTGCAACTCTTTACGTTTTTACACAATCAGGGCCAGCAAATCCGTCTAATATGAGAGGCGGCTCACAGCCTTGACCAACAATAACACCTGAACAACAAGACGTGAAAATGAGGCGAACAGCCATGAAGCCAGCAGACACAGATCTGTCCCAATATCGGGTGAAGGGAGAGATTCCGATTCCAACCCTGATCGGCTGGCTGACTCTGGCCGCCGTGCCCCTGCTTATTCTGTTCGCCTACCGGTCTTCACTGCGGGGCGACCCCCTCACACCCATCCTGCTGCTGGTCTTCGCGGGGCTATTGGCTGCCAATGGGTTGATCTATCTGCTGACCAGGCACAGCACGCTTCAGCGCCGCGGCTTCATCACCGTCATCACCGTCCTGTTCACTTACCTGGCCGTGCGAGCAGTCGAGGACGGCTCAGCCATCATCTGGCTGTTTGCCTACCCTCCCATCATTTTCTACATCAGCCAAGCCAGGGTCGGCGTGCTGGCCTGCTCAGGCGGGCTGGCGGCTGTTGCATTGCTGTTCAGCCCACTTGGCGATCTGGTATTCGATTCTCCCTACAGCACCAGCTTCCGGCTCACCATGCTGGCGGTTCTGGCATTCGAAATGTCGACCTGTTACGTGCTCGACCAGAGCCGGCGACGCAGCAAACTCAGTTTGCTGAAACTGGCCCGGGAATTCGAGTACGCCGCCAAACACGATGCGCTGACCGGTCTCGCCAACCGCCGCGAAGTCATGGCGCAACTGGATAGCGAGTACCAACGCTACCTGCGCAACGCGCGGGAGTTTTCGGTATTACTGATGGATATTGACCTGTTCAAGAGCGTCAACGACAACTACGGCCACCATGTAGGCGATGAAATGATCGTGCTGGTCGCCACCACCCTCCGGGAGCAATGCCGCAAAGTGGATACCCTGGCTCGCTGGGGCGGCGAGGAGTATCTGGTGCTGCTGCCGGAGACCGGAACGGCCGAGGCCGTGCAGACCGCCAATCGTATCCGGGAGTCAGTGGGCAGCAAAACCATCAACGCTGAAGAACAGGCCATCGCCGCGACCATCAGTGTTGGCGTCGCCACCATCAGCGGCTCGGAATCCGTCGACCGCCTTCTGCAACGGGCCGACGAGGCGCTCTATCGCGCCAAAACCCTGGGGCGCAACACCGTTTGCCACGCCGAGAGTTCCGCGGTACCAGAGCCCGCCTGAGAGGCTACCAGCCGGAGCGGTATTCCACCTGCTCGTGACCGAGCCCGGCTACCAGCTCTTCCGCCAACCTGGCGGACAGCCCGGTCACCGTCGCGGCCGGCGAGAAATCACTCACCTGACACATGGGCATGCCAGCGAATCCGCAGGGATTGATCCGTCTAAACGGCTCCATATCCATGGCGACATTCAGCGCCAGACCGTGAAAGGAACAGCCCCGGCGAACCCGCAACCCCAGAGATGCAATCTTGGCGCCGTTCACATAAACCCCCGGGGCATCCGGGCGGGGTGCTGCCGTGATGCCCTGCTCCGCCAGCAACCTGACGATAGCCTGCTCGATCACATCCACCAGCGTGCGCACGCCGAACTTCAGACGCGTCAGATCAATCAGCAGGTAAATCACGAGCTGCCCGGGGCCGTGGTAGGTCACCTGACCACCACGGTCCACCTGAATCACCGGGATATCGCCGGGTGCAAGAATGTGTTCCGCTTTGCCAGCCTGCCCCTGGGTGTACACCCGGGGATGCTCCAGGCACCAGAGTTCGTCCGCAACGGCGGCGTCGCGGCCCGCCGTGAAGGACTTCATGGCCTCCCAGGTCTCCAGGTAGGGCTGAACTCCCAGTGAACGGACAATCAATTGCGGCATCGGATCAAAGTACCATGTGAACCCGGCCGCTCGCCTTCAGTTCCTCGAACAGTGCCTTAAGCTGCGCCTCACCGGTGGCCACGATCTTCAGCTGAACCGATGAAAAACGCCCGCCGCTGCTGCTGTTCACCGAAATATCCGCTTCCTGGATCCCCGGTGCGTGCTGCTCCACCACCTCCACCACAAACTCGGTGAAATCGGGTGCGGCATTGCCGATGACCTTGATCACATAGTCACAGGGAAACTCGATTTTTGGTGCTTTCGGCTCACTCATGCCGGCTGACTCCTGAAGCCCATCAGGCCTTGATTAGAACAACTGGATAAAGAACAGTTTGATGGCATCCCACAGGCGCTTGAACAGACCGCCCTCAGGCACATCCGTCAGCGCCAGGACCGGCTGATCCACGATCACCTCGTCTCCCAGCTTGACCTGCACCCGGCCCAGCTCATCCCCGACCTTGATGGGTGCCTTGATCACCGAATCCAGATCCACTGTGGATTCCAGCGAATCGCGGGAGCCACGGGGAATGGTGACGTTGACATCGCGGGTCACCCCGACCGACAGTTGGTCGTCACGACCACCCCAGATCCTTGCCTCGATCAATTCCTGGCCGGCACTGAACAGCGTTTCACTCTGATAGTAACGGAAGCCGTAGTTGAGCATTTTCTGGACTTCCTGGGCCCGTGCGCCGGTGCTGTCGGTACCCATAACCACCGCAATCAGGCGGGTGTCGTTGCGCTTGGCGGAGGCCACCAGACAGTACCCTGCCTCCTCGGTGTGGCCGGTCTTCAGGCCGTCGACGGATTCATCACGCCACAGCAGGCTGTTGCGATTGGGCTGGCGGATGTTGTTGTAGGTAAAGTGTTTCTCGGCGTACAGCGGGTAGTTTTCCGGGAAATCGTTGATGATCGCTTTGGCCAGCAGCGCCAGATCGTGGGCGGTTGAGAAATGATCGGGTGCCGGCAGCCCGGTGGCATTCTGGAAGTGGGTATCGTTCATGCCCAGCAGCTGGGCCTGCTGATTCATGATGTCCACAAACGCGCCTTCGCTGCCGGCAATGAATTCCGCCAGCGCCACGGAAGCGTCGTTACCGGACTGGATGATGACACCTTTGAGAAGATCTTCCACGGATACCTGGGTGCCTTCCTGAACAAAGGTCCGCGAGCCCTCGGTGCGCCAGGCATTGACACTGATGGGCACCATGTCGGACATCGAAATCCGCCCTTCATCCAGCTCGCGCTCAACGATGTAGGCCGTCATCATCTTGGTCAGGCTGGCCGGCGGCAGGCGCTCGTTGCTGTTCTCGTCCATCAGGATCTGCCCGCTCAGCGGATCCATGAGAATGTAGGAACTGCCCGCCACCTGGGGTGGCAAGGGTATCAGCACCGTCTGGGCAACGGTCTGGGCAGCAGGCAGCAAGACCAGGAGCAGAACTGCAGTGAGTACGCGGAAAACAGAATTCATCGCCATGGGTCCAATCATTCGTCGTTAAGGGTGTGTGTACTTATTAGTGAGAATCGGTCAGCAGTATGGTCTGGCCGAATCCCCGGTTTTCAAGCCTCGTCTGGGCTTTTCGTGCATCATCCGGATTGCTGAAGGGGCCAACCTGAACCCGGTGAAAACGTCCGGACGCCGTTTCCACTTCGCGGACGCGCAACGGATCGGCAACCGCATCGCGGGCCCTGCCCATCAGGGTTTCTGCCGGACTGCGGCTGCTGAACGAGCCGAGTTGCACGAAAAGCGCCGACTCTCCGCTGCCCACCGCGGGCTGCGCGGCAACCCGTTCCACCGGCACCGGGGCGGCGCTGCCGGGATATGGCCGGCCGGCGAGCGACATGGTGCCGTCTTTCGCCACCGTGATGGCCGCCACTTCCACCCGTGCCGTTCCCCGGCTCTGATAGCCCAGCTTCTTGGCCGCGGCGTAGGACAGGTCGATCAGCCGGTCACCGTGAAACGGCCCCCGGTCGTTGACACGGACCACCACCGAACGGCCATTGTCCAGATTGGTCACCCGCGCGTAGCTGGGAATCCTCAGGCTTTTGTGGGCGGCGGTCATGGCGTACATATCAAACACCTCGCCATTGGAGGTTTTGTGACCGTGGAACTTTTCCCCGTACCAGCTGGCGGTGCCTCGCTCAACGTAGCCATCGTTACTGCCGAGGACCGAGTACTGTTTTCCCCAGACTTTATAGGACGACATGTTGCCGGCTGAGCGGGGCGCCTCATAGCGGGGCTTGGCATCCACCAGACCTGACGCGTCAAAATTGCCGTCGGGCGCCCGGTCCTGGGACAGGGTGTACCGCGACGAATGATCGCTTTCAGGAGCCGGTGAAGAGGCACAGCCTGACACCACGAGGACGGAGACCGCCATCAGCAGCAGCGTTGCGGGAAACTTGATTACCACCGGTCAGGATTCCTCTGTGTTTTTGGTTGTCTCGTTCGCGTCGGCAAGCCCTCGGGCAAGCTCCCCCGCCAGCTCCAGCACCGCCATGGCATACAGATGACTGTGATTGTAGCGGGTTATGACGTAAAAGTTGTGGTACGTCAGCCAGAGTTCCGGGCCATCGGCGCCTTCAAGGCGAATGGCCCTGGCGGCAGAATGGTCTTTCACCGCCAGCTCCGGCTCCAGCCCCGCCTTGCGGTAGTCACTGACCGTCAGCTTTGGTTTCAGTTCCCTGGTCAGCAGCGGTGAGTCCATGGCGAGGCGGTCTTCGACCGGTTCGGCAACCGGCCCGCCCTCGCGCCAGTGGTGGGCGCTGAAATAGTTGGCAACGCTGCCAATGGCGTCTACCGGATTGCTCAGCAGGTCCGCGACGCCGTCACCGTCGAAATCGATGGCGTAGTGACGGTAGCTGCTGGAAATAAACTGGCCGTAGCCCATGGCCCCGGCGTACGAGCCCTTCACCTGCAACGGGTCAAACCGCTGCTCGCGGGTCATCAGCAGGTACTGGACCAGTTCACTGCGAAAAAAACGGCTGCGAGGCGGATAATCGAAGGCCAGCGTGGCCAATGCGTCCAGCACCCGGTAGTTTCCCAGGTAGTTGCCGTACCAGGTTTCCACACCAATAATCCCCGCGATGATAGGCGCGGGTACGCCAAACTCAGCCTCTGCACGGGCAAAGGCGTCTTTGTGCGTCTGCAGGAACGCCACGCCCTGTTCGATGCGCGCGGGTTTAATAAAAATCCGACGGTATTCGCCCCAGGTCAGAGTCCGCTCCGCCGGTCGGCTGATCGACTCCAGGATCTTGTCGACGCGAGTGGCCTCCGCCAGCAGTGCTTCGACCCGGTCACCGTCGAAACCATATTTCGCGACCATCTCATCAATCAGTGCACGACCCTCGGCCGTCGCGGCGTAACCTTTGGCCTGGGCAAACGAAACGGGGGAGATGGAAAGGATCGTGACCAGAAAAACCCGGCAAACAGAGCGGCAAAAATCCGAAATACCTACAGCTGTCATGACTTACCTGTGAAGTGATGGCCCATCGGTGAGTTCTGCTCGGCGGCTACATTACCACGGAGCACGAGTGGCGAACCATTACCCACCGTCCATGGTCAGGCGCTGATCATGCGCCGGTGAGTATGAATGGACATCAGCACACCAAAGGCCGCCATCAGCGTTACCCCCGACGTGCCGCCATAGCTGACCAGTGGCAGGGGCACGCCGACCACCGGCAGCAGCCCGCTCACCATGCCAACATTCACGAAAATGTAGATGAAGAAGGTCATCGTCAACGCGCCGGCGAGCAACCGGCTGAAGGAATCCTGGGCCGTGGCCGAAATATAGAAACAGCGCAGAATGATCAGCAGATAGAGGGTCATCAGCGCCAGGATGCCGATAAACCCGAACTCCTCGGCCAGCACCGCAACAATGAAGTCGGTATGGCTTTCCGGCAGGAATTCGAGGTGGGACTGGGTGCCCTGCAACCAGCCCTTGCCATCCACGCCGCCGGACCCGATGGCGGTCTTCGACTGGATAATGTTCCAGCCAGCGCCCAGCGGATCACTTTGCGGGTCCAGCAGGGTCAGCACACGCTGTTTCTGGTAGTCCCGCATCACGAAGAACCACATCAACGGCGCCGCCACCGACACCATGGCAACGAACGCGCCAATCAAACGCCAGCTCATGCCGGCAAAAAAGACCACAAACAGGCCGGCCGACCCCACCAACAGCGAGGTACCCAGGTCAGGTTGGAGGATGACCATCGCCATGGGTGCCAGCACAATAACCAGTGCCACGGCCACCCGCGACAGTCTTGGCGGCAGGAAATGCCGGGACAGATACCAGGCGGTCATGATGGGTACCACCAGCTTCATCAGCTCGGATGGCTGGAACCGCGGCAGCCCGGGCAACGCCAGCCAACGCTGGGCCCCCTTGGCGCCTACGCCCACCAGCAGTACCGCCAGCAGGCTGGCAATACCCGCCACGTACAACCACGGCGCCCAGCGCCGGAACACCGCCGGGTCGAGTTGCGCAAACACCAGCATCACCACCAGGGCCACCGCCATACGGATACCCTGGGCCTTGACCACTTCGATATTGCGGTCCGCACCGCTATACAACACCACCAGGCCACCGCCGATCAGCAGTAACAGCAGCACCAGCAGTATCGGATCGATGTGAAAGGCAGACCAGCGGTTGCGGGGTGCGGTCAATGGCTGATGGGCCGACTGCCCGAGCGACTTACCCAGCATCAGTTCGCGCCCCCGTTGGCAGCACCGGAGACCAGGGGTTCGCCCGCGTCGGGAAAGCCGAGCAGCCAGGCATCGAACATGGCCCTTGCCACCGGCGCGGCGGTGCCACTGCCACTGCCACCATTTTCGACAATGACGGAAACGGCAATCTGCGGATCGTCCACCGGCGCGAATCCGACGAACAGGGCATGATCCCGCAGCCGCTCGCGAATTTCTTCCTCATCGTATTCCTCGTCTTCGGCCAGGCTGAACACTTGGGCGGTGCCGGTTTTCCCCGCCATCCGGTAGGGAGCCCCACTCGCCGCACGACGCGCCGTTCCTCTGGTGCCGTGCATGACCTCTGCCATGGCATCGACCACGAACTCCCAGTCATCGGGATTCTTCAGAATCAATGGATCGTGATCCGGCGGCGGCAGGAATTCTTCAGCCGACCGATCGCCTTTGATGGACCTGAGCAGGCGCGGCTCCACCCATCGCCCGCGGTTGGCTAGCAACGACGTGGCGGTGGCCAGTTGCAGGGGGGTTGCCAGCATGAAGCCCTGACCAATCCCCATGTTGACCGAGTCGCCGGGGTACCAGGGCTCGTTGCGCACGGCACGCTTCCAGTCCCTCGAGGGCAGCAGTCCGCTGAGTGCCCCAGACACATCCAGCGTCGCGTCCTCACCGAAGCCGAACTGGGCCAGATAGTCATACATGGTGTCGACACCCATTTCGACAGCGATCTCGTAAAAATAGATGTCACAGGATTCGGCCACCGCGTCGGTCAGGTCCACCCAACCGTGCCCGCTGCGCTTCCAGTCACGGTAGCGCCGGCCACCGGATTGCAGTTGAAAGAAGCCGGGATCCCAGATGGTTCTGTCACGCGTGGTGACACCGCTATCGAGCGCGGCCACCGCCAGCATCGGCTTGAGGGTTGAACCGGGCGGGTACTGACCGCGCAGAGCCCGGTTGAACAGTGGCTTGTCGACGTCCTGGCTGAGTTCACGATAGTTGTCCACGCTGATGCCGGTGACAAACTGATTGGCGTCAAAGCCGGGCACGCTGGCAAGCGCGAGTAGCCCGCCGGTTTTCGGCTCCACCGCCACGATTGCGCCACGCCGCCCGTCCAGCAGTTGGTGGGCGAGACGCTGCAGCCGAAGATCCAGATGCAACACAATGTCTTCCCCCGGCACCGGGTTCTGACGTTCCAACACTCTCAGGGTGCGCCCCCGGGCGTTGGTTTCCACGTGCTGGTAGCCGACCTGACCGTGCAACAGCGCCTCGTAGAAGCGTTCAATGCCCGACTTGCCGATGTAGTTGGTGCCGGCGTAGTTGACCGGATCGATCCGCTGCAGTTCTTCGCGATTGATCCGACCGACAAATCCCAGGGCATGGGCGGTCAGCTCACTGTGCGGATAATACCGAACCAGTTCAGCAGAAACCTCCACCCCCGGCAATTCGTGGCGCTGGACCGCGAGGCTGGCAATTTCCTGTTCGTTGAGATCGTAGCGCAGGGGTAACGGCTGGAAAGGACGTCGGGGCTCTCGCAACCGGCGCTGAAAACGTTCCATGTCATCCTCCGAAATCGCGAGGATGGATGACAGCCTGCTGAGGGTTTCTTCCATGCCGTCGACACGTTCGGGCACCACTGTGACGCCGAATACCGGGCGGTTCTCGGCAAGCAGTTCATTGTTGCGGTCGTAGACCAGCCCGCGGGGCGGCGCTACCGATTGCACCTGTACCCGGTTCTTGTCGGAGAGTGTGGTGTAGATGTCATGCTCGACGATCTGCAGCTGATACATGCGCGCCACCAGAATGCCCAGCATCACCAGCACAACGCCCAGCATCACCATCGTGCGCCGCTGAAAGAGGCGGCGTTCGGCGGCGACGTCTTTGAACTCTCCCCAGGGCATGATGTGTCCTAAGCGCGATGATAGGGATGGTTGCGGGTAATCGTCCAGGCGCGATAGAGCTGCTCGGCCAGCAGGATTCTTACCAGCGGATGGGGCAGCGTCAGCGGCGAAAGGGACCAGAGCTGGTCAGCCCGCTGGCGGCAGGCATCTGCCAGGCCATCCGGACCACCAACCAGAAAACTCACGTCGCGACCGTCCTGCTGCCAGAGCTCGAGCTGGCTGGACAGCTTCTCGGTCGACCAGGGCCGCCCACCCACTTCCAGCGCAACCACACGATCCCGCGTACCGGCGGCGGCCAGGATTGCGTCGCTCTCTTTCTGCATCAGCCGGGGGATATCCGGATTCTTGCCGCGATGGGCCATGGGAATTTCTACCAGTTCAAGCGGCAGTTCCGGCGGCATTCGGCGCGCGTAATCGTTATAACCCTGGCTGACCCAGTCGGGCATTTTCTGCCCCACACAGATCAGACGTAACCTCATTTTTACTCGCTGCCTGCAACACCCAGATCCGGGGCATCGCGCCAGAGGCGCTCAAGATCGTAAAACTCGCGGGTGGCCGGCATCATCACGTGCACCACCACGTCGCCAAGATCCACCAGAATCCAGTCGCTGACGTTGCTGCCCTCAACATTGCTGGCGCGAACCCCCTGCTCTTTCGCCTCGGCGACAACAGACTCCGCCAGGGACTTCACGTGACGGTTGGACGTGCCGGACGCCAGCACCATGTAATCGGTAACGCTGGTACGGTTCCGAACGTCAATCACACTCACATCCTGTGCTTTAACATCCTCAAGTGCACTTATCACCAGATCTTTCAGTTGCTCAGCCTGCATAATCACCCTGTCGGACGGGTGACGGCATCTGCGGCCACCCGAAAAGTCATATTCAGCTGCGATTGTAGCACTAAAACCCGCCCTCAGGGCACGCGCCGTAGAGCCCGAGACGGCAAATTTCCCGCCAGACCGGGTCGGGCAGAAGGTAGCGCGGCGATCGACCGTCTGCGATCCGCGCACGGATGCCGGTCGCGGAAATATCCAGCAGGGGCGGATCCAGCACCAGAAAGCGACCGCAGGGGGCCGCGTGAAGGTCTTGCGGCTCCTCCGCGGCGCGCTCGCGCAACAGCGTTGCCGCGGCGCTCTGCGGGTTCAGCTGAGGCCCGGGGCGGCGAACCACCACCACATGGGCGAGCTGCGGAATCGCTTCCCACTCACGCCAGCGGTCGAAACCGGCAAAGGCGTCGGTACCGACCACCATGACCAGCGGCTCGTGCTCACCCAGCTCGGCGCGCAGTTGCCGCAAGGTGTCGGCGGTATAGGATGCGCCCGCCCGCCGCAGTTCGCGGTCGTCAACCGTCAGCCCGCGCTCGCCGGCGATCGCCAGTTCCAGCAGCCGCAACCGCTGCTCACTGGTCGCGCCGGTCTCACCCCGATGAGGCGGGATGTGGCAGGGCACCAGCGCCACCTCGTCAACACCGAGCCGGTCCCTGAGCTCGATAGCAAGCCGCAGGTGGCCGTGGTGAACAGGGTCGAAGGTACCGCCGTAGATCACGTGCATGGCCAATCAGGTCCGCACGTGGCCGTCGCCGAAAACCACGTACTTCTGGGACGTAAGCCCCTCCAGGCCCACCGGACCGCGGGCGTGGATCTTGTCGGTGGAGATGCCGATTTCCGCGCCCAACCCGTATTCAAAGCCGTCGGCAAAGCGGGTGGAGGCATTCACCATTACGGAGCTGGAATCCACCTCGGTGATAAAGCGACGGGCCCGGGTGTAATTCTCGGTGATGATGCTGTCCGTGTGCTGGGAACTGTACCGGTTGATGTGGGTGATGGCACCGTCCAGGCCGTCCACCACGCGCACTGCCAGAATCGGTGCCAGGTATTCCGCCTCCCAGTCTGCCTCGGTGGCGGCGGTTACTGACGGCACGATCGCCCGGGTACGCTCGCACCCCCTCAGCTCCACGCCCTTTTCCGCGAACGCGCCGGCCAGCAGCGGCAGCATATCATCGGCGATCTCGACGTCCACCAGCAAGGTCTCCATGGTGTTACAGGTGCCGTAGCGATGGGTCTTGGCGTTGACCGCCACCTTCAGGGCCTTTTCGGGATCGGCATGACTGTCGATGTAAACGTGGCACACCCCGTCCAGGTGCTTGATGACCGGCACCCGCGCATCACGGCTGATGCGCTCGATCAGCCCCTTGCCTCCGCGGGGTACGATCACATCGACATACTGCGGCATGGTAATCAGCTCGCCGACGGCGGCGCGGTCAGTGGTGCTGATCACCTGCACCGACGCTTCCGGCAGACCTGCCTCTGCAAGCCCGCGGGCCAGGCACGCGGCAATGGCCTGGTTGGAATGGATCGATTCCGAGCCCCCGCGCAGAATGGTGGCGTTGCCGGACTTGAGGCAAAGGCTGGCGGCTTCCACGGTCACGTTCGGGCGGGATTCGTAGATGATGCCGATGACACCCAGGGGCACCCGCATTTTACCCACCTGAATGCCCGACGGACGGTAGGTCATATCGGTAATCACGCCAATCGGGTCCGGCAGCGCAGCAACCTGCCGCAGACCTTCGATCATGGTATCAATGCGCGGCGCAGTCAGCTCCAGACGATCCAGCATGGCGGAATCAAGACCGTTCTCGCGCCCGCGGGCAAGGTCCTTTGCGTTGGCCGCGGCCAGCTCGGCGCGGGCAGCGTCCAGTGCCTCGGCGGTCGCCAGCAGGGCACGGTTGCGCACTGCCGTGGTTGAACGGGCCACGGCGGTGGCTGCCACCCGCGCCTGTTGCCCGACGCCAGCCATGTAAGCTGCAATATCCATTCGTTTACCTTTCGTTTTGATAGCCAGAATCACAATTCAGGCAGTAACTTTACCTTTCCCGATTCAAGTACGCATCCCAAACCATTATTATACCGCTGCTGGTGGATTTGCCCGCCACTCACTGAACGGCGACCGGCGCAGGCTATTCCCCGCAACCTGCGGTATGCTGAAACAAATGGATGTCCGGGAGAGGATGGATACTATGGCCCAGCTGGCCGAAAAATTCCTGTTGAGCCGCCTGTCGCGCGCCGGAGTGGTTATCCTGGTGGCGATTGCAGTTCTGGCGGGCCTGTCCGGAGACTCCCTGACCGCGGTCACTGCGGTGACCGCTGCCGCTCTGGTGTTCACCGGGCGCGCGTTTCATCCACACCGGGCCGACGCGCCGTGGCCGGTGGTTAACCGGCTGGTGTTCTGCGGCTTGCTGATGTTGCTGGCCAGCAGTCTGTGGGCCGGCCCCTGGAGCCTGGTGCACTGGCTGTACGGCGCGCCCCTGCTGGCGTTTGCACTGCTGTCACTGACCTGGGCGTCGCTGGTGACCCTGGTGTGCTCGCTCCTGGCCATGGGTGCCACCCACTGGTCAGCGGGGCTGCCGGAACGCCATCAGATGATCAGCGCGTTCTTGCTGACCATCATGCTGTCCGCACTGCTGGTGTTTCTGCGGGAGTACAAATCCCGCCAACTGGCGCCGCTGCGTCGCACCGACGAACTGACCCAGGCGGCCAGCCGCGAATACCTGTCCGCCGACCTGCACAAAGAGATCCAGCGCAGCGAGCGTGAGGGCACCGAGATGTCGCTCATCATGATCGGCCTGGATACGCACTTGAGCGACAACGATCCCGATGCCGATATTCGCTCCATTCTCCCCCGCATCGGTCGTTATCTGCACTCCCAACTGCGGGATTTCGACACCTATTACCGAGTGGCCGACCTGCAGTTTCTGATCATCCTGCCGGGCATCTCCACCTCCGACGCCGCCGCACGCGCCGATACCATCCGCAAGGGCCTGCGGGCACTGCTGGTGTCCCACGGCCTGGAACTGACGGTGAGCGCAGGCATTGCCGGCCTCAACATCGGCGACAACGCTGACAGCCTGCAACAGTCCGCGGCCAACGCCCTGCGACGGGCCCAACTGCAGGGCGGTAACCGGGCACAGTCCTACAGTGCCTGGTCACACCCCGCGTCTGCCACCTCGGAATCCGAAACCGGAGGGCCCGCCGCATGACCGAGACCCGCCTGCGCACGTACACCCATTTGGCCGGTTATTGCCTGGCCAGCCTGTTCATCGCCAGCCTTGCCTTCCAGAACCTGCGTTACGGCTTTTACGGGCTGTTCTATCTGGCCGCTGGCATGGCAGCACTGACTCTGGCCGGCGCCGGTTACACGTTTCTGTGCCGGCGGCATCAGCTTTCGGCCCCGGGCCACCTGATCATACTGGCGGCGCTCAACTGCGGCCTGGTGGCGGCCATGTACGCCATGAAAGCGCCGGGCATCAGCCACTGGAGCATGCCGCTGATCCTGCTCAACCTGCTGATTCTGCCCCTGCGCCAGGGCGTCATCCTGTCGTTGCTGCTGTTGCTGGCACTGGGTGGATTCCTGCTGTTCAGTCAGCCGCTCCAGCCCGCACTCACACTGCTGACCGGCGGCCTGGCCCTGATCACCATCGGCTCACTGTACATCTGGCACTATAACCACATGGCCCAGTCTGCCGAGGATCTGGCGATCACCGACCCGGTGACGGGTGCCCATAACGCCCGCTTTCTGGATGAAACCCTGCAGAAAGAGATCAGCCGCGCCATCGCCACCGGGCACAGTCTTTCGGTCATCACCCTTGCCATTGATTACGCCGACGAAGCCGAAGACCTGCACGGCAAAAACGGGCTGCAGACGCTCTTCCGCGACGTTACCCAGCACCTGTTCGGCGTGATTCGCGCCGGGGATACGCTATACACGCTCGATCAGTCGGAGTTTTTCCTGATCCTGCCGTTCACGCCGGAGGAAGGTGTCCGCGTGAGCGCCGAACGTATCCGCCGAACCATTGCCGAACACAACTGGCCAGTGGTCGGCAAGGCCACCGTCAGCCTCGGCTGCACGACCAGAGGCTCGGGCGACACCCGCACCGACACGCTGCGCAAGCGCGCGCGGCAGGCCATGGAAGAGGCCCGTAAACGCGGCGCCGATTCGGTCTGGTTCCTGCCGGGAGACGCCACCGGGTCATGAGTGGCAACTGGCTGACGTCGCTCTCCGCCTGGCTCGCCGCCAACCCGGAATGGCTCGCCGTGGCCATGTTTGCAACGGCGTTTGCAGAATCGCTGGCCATTGCCGGCATCCTTATCCCCGGCGTGGCCATCATCTTTGCGGTTGCGGCGCTGGCGGGCAAGGTCAGCATGCCACTGGGTGAGGTTCTGTTCTGGGCCGCAATGGGCGCCATTCTCGGTGATCTTGTCAGTTTCGCCCTCGGCCGCCTGTGTCAGGGCAAACTCGACCGGGTCTGGCCGCTGAGCCGCTACCCGCGGATCATCGCAAAGGGCGAGAACTTCTTTTACCAGTACGGCGGCATCAGCGTGGTGATCGGGCGATTTGTCGGCCCGGTGCGCCCGGTGATCCCGTTGGTTGCCGGGGCGTTACTGATGCCCTGGCGTCGGTTCCTGGCGTTCAATCTGGCGTCAGCTGCTGGTTGGGCGCCGGTCTACGTAATCCCGGGTTATCTGGTGGGCAGTGCGCTGGCGTCGGACATGCAGCCGCCGGCCCACTTCTACCCGGTTCTTGCCATCAGCCTGGGCACCCTGTTACTGATCTATCTCACGGTGTTCCGCTTCCAGCTCGGCCTTGGTCACGACAGCAAGGCTTACCTCTGGCTGGCCGAACGTATGGCGCGCTACGACGCCACGCACCGCTTCTGGCGGCTTTATTCCAGCGAACGCCCCGCCCAGGCCGGCGAGTTTCCCCTGCCCTCACTTTCTCTTGCCCTGGGCACCACCGCGCTTTTCCTGATCTGGGGCCTGCTCACCACCGGCACGCATTTGCTGCAACCGTTTGACCAGGCGGTTGCCCAGTGGTTTTCGGTGCTGCGCTATCCGCTGTTCGATCCGTTCATGGTGTTTCTGACGGTCATCGCCGACCTACCGGTACTGATGGCTGCCGCAGGTCTGCTGTGCCTGGCCCTGGGGTTCCGCGGCTTCTATGGCGCGGCAGTGCATGTCATGCTGGCGGCCGTGGTTACGTTCGCCGTGGTGTGGCTGCTGAAAACCGCCACCGCCATTCCACGACCTGACGCAGTGCTCGCCCCGCCCGCCTCCGGTGCCTTCCCCAGCGGCCACACGGCGGGCATCACGGTACTCTGCACCCTGCTGGCCAGCTTCGTCGCCCGCGAAGGCCGTCATCGCAAGCGCTGGCGGACCTATCTGCTGTTCAGCGCGCCGATCGTGCTAGTGGCGGTGAGCCGGCTTTATCTCGGGGTCCACTGGTTTACCGATGTGGTGGGGGGGCTGCTTCTGGGGTTGGCGATAACCGGTTATATCCGCGCCAGCTACAGCCGATACGACCGCGTGCCGCTGACGGCGGATGTGTCGTTCGTTGCGGCGGCCCTGGCCTGGGGAGGCTGTACCGCCTTCTATGTCTGGCAGCGCTGGCCCGAGGCCGTTCTGTTCTACTCTCCGCTCTGACGATGCCGCCGGGGAGCGGGCGTGTCAGTCCTGCTCGAGCGCTTCCAGCAGCGTCTGCAGCCGACTCAGGCGCGCCAGCGGGTCCTGCAGTTCCACCAACCGCTGCTTTTCCTGCTTGTCCAGCGGCAGCAACTCGGTGAGCCGCCAGCCCACGTCACGGGCGTCCTGGTAGTCGACCTTCATGTCCAGATCACGGATAACCGGATGCCGGAACAACGCTCTGAGCACAGAAGGCAGTTCGGTATAGCGTTCGGGCACCTCGCATTCGGCCTCGTCCATCAGGCATTCGACATCGCCAAGGTTGAGACCGTCCGGCGCCTGCCAGCTGCGCACCACCGACACCTTGCCCTCCCCTTCCACGGTGATGCCCAGCAGGCCGTTCTCAAGCTGCTGGAAATCGATGATGCGGACGTAGGTGCCAATATCGTAGAAGGCCGCCTCTTTCTTGGTTTCCAGACCTTCACGCAGCAGCACCACGACAAAGCCCCGATCCTCCTTCAAACAGCGGGTCAGCATGTCGATGTAACGGGGCTCGAACAGCTGCAGAGGAATCCGCCCTTTCGGCAATACGATCGAGTTCAATGGAAAGAGGGGTACGTTCATCGGGACAACGGGCACCTTTGAGTTAGCTCCGAAATTACCATCATGCAGCCTCAGTGTATCGACAGCAGCTTGTGAACCTCTTCCACCCTCGCGCGGGCTTCCGTCAGCAGCTGCAGGCTGCGCGATGCATTCAGTTCCAGTTCGCCCAGTCTCCGGTAGGCCGGTACCTCGTCAAATGCGGGCAAACTGGCATTCTGACTGGAACCGATCATGGAGTGCAACTGGGCGACAATCACCACATCCACCAACTGAGGCTCGGGATCACGGCTCTCATAGCCCCAATCCTCGGCGTGGCGAACCGCTTCGGTGAACGAGGCGGGGAACGACCAGCTCTCCAGCATTGCCGTGCCCACGTCCGCACGAAGTTCCGCTACCGCATGGGCCAGATTGGCCTGATCCGCAAACAGGTTAACGTGATGTTCCGCCTGAACCAGCACCGGCACCACCCCGATATCGTGCAGCAACCCCGCCAGCATGGCTTCCTCAGGGTTCAGGCGCGTAGCACCGTCGGCCAACACCCAGCTCAGGGCCGCGACCTCACGGGAATGGCGCCAGAGCCGATCCATTTCTTTCTGCAGCGCCGGCTGCCGGGTCTTGAACACTTCCCGCAGCGCGAACACGGTGACCAGTTGACGGGTGGTGCGCATCCCCAGCCTGACCACCGCCTCGCGCACGTTGCGGACATCACTGAACCCGCGGTACAGGGGACTGTTACTGGCGCGCACCAGCTTTGCCGCCATCGCCGGATCCGCCGCCACCCCCTGTGCGACCTGGTTGGCACTGGAGTCGTCGCGATCCACGAGACGGCGCACCTTCCAGGCCACATCCGGCACACTGGGCAGGCTGATCTGATTGGAGCGCAATTCAGCGTAGAACTCCATCAGCAGATGGTGTTCCTCACTCTCCCCACTGTCGACATCATCGCCCGCCTCCATTTCCGCCTGACGAACAGGCGCGGCACGCAGTAACTGATTGAGAATATCCTGTTCCACCACCAGCAACTCGCATGGGCGCACCGCCGTCACGTTATACATGCGCGGCTGCAAGCGAGCGATGGGATTGACGGCTTTCTCGCCGTCGGCATCAATCAGCGATTTGCGACCGTCCGCGGATTCCAGTTCCACCACTCCGGCCACCAGGAACAGGTCCATGCCGTCACGAACACCCCGTTCCGCCACTTTCTGACCCGGGCCGTGAACCCTGCGCTCGGCACGGCTGGCCAGAACAACCAGCTGTTCATCCGTCAGCCGGTTCAGCGGCTGAAACTGTCTGAGGCGACTCAGCGGCAGGCTTTCCTGGCCAGCCATAAACATCTCCTTTAACGGCGCTCGTTTCCGTATCCAGACGCTACGGTTCTTTCCCTTCGTTACCTATTGTAAACACGGACCCGCAAAACAACCATGCGATCAGGGTCGAATCTGGTATCCTTTGCCCCTTCCATTCTGAACACAGGCAACAACAGAGAGACCAGAAGCCCATGCCTCAGTATCGTTCGCGGACATCCACCGCAGGCCGTAACATGGCCGGTGCCCGTGCGCTCTGGCGCGCCACCGGCATGAAAGATGACGATTTCGGCAAGCCGATCATTGCGGTTGCCAACTCTTTTACCCAGTTCGTTCCCGGCCACGTTCATCTGAAGGATCTGGGCCAGCTGGTCTGCCGCGAAATCGAGGCGGCCGGTGGTGTTGCCAAAGAATTCAATACCATCGCCGTGGACGACGGGATCGCCATGGGGCACGACGGCATGCTGTACTCCCTGCCATCCCGCGAGATTATTGCCGACTCGGTGGAGTACATGGTCAACGCCCACTGCGCCGATGCGCTGGTGTGTATCTCCAACTGCGACAAGATCACCCCGGGCATGCTGATGGCCGCCATGCGCCTCAACATTCCGACCATCTTTGTATCGGGCGGCCCGATGGAGGCCGGCAAGACCAAGCTGTCCGAGCACAAGCTTGACCTGGTGGACGCCATGGTGATTGCCGCCGACCCCAACGCCGATGATGAAACCGTGGCCGAATACGAGCGCAGTGCCTGCCCCACCTGTGGCTCCTGCTCCGGTATGTTCACCGCCAATTCCATGAACTGCCTGACCGAGGCCATCGGTCTGGCACTGCCGGGCAACGGCTCGCTGCTGGCCACCCACGCCGACCGGGAACAGCTGTTCCTGAAGGCCGGCCGACAGATTGTGGAGAATGCCAGACGCTATTACGAGCAGGACGACGCCAGTGTGCTGCCACTGAGCATTGCCTCCATGGCCGCGTTTGAGAATGCCATGGTGATGGACATCGCCATGGGCGGCTCCACCAACACCATTCTGCATCTGCTGGCTGCCGCGCAGGAAGGCGGCGTGCCCTTCACTCTGAACGAAATCGACCAGCTCTCCCGCAAGGTGCCCCAGCTCTGCAAGGTGGCCCCCAACTCCCCCAAATACCACATGGAAGACGTTCACCGTGCCGGTGGCATCATGGGGATTCTCGGTGAGCTGGAGCGTGGCGGGCTGATCAACACCGATCTGCCGACGGTGCACAGCAAGACCATGCGCGAAGCCCTGGAAACCTGGGACATCATGCGCAAGCCGCCAGCTGAAGTGGTGGAGATGTACAAGGCTGGCCCGGCCGGCATCCCGACCCAGACGGCGTTCAGCCAGAGCACACGCTGGCCGTCGCTGGATGGTGACCGGGAAACCGGGTGCATCCGCGCGGTGGAACACGCCTACTCGGCCGAGGGTGGTCTGGCGGTGCTCTATGGCAATATCGCCCTGGACGGCTGCGTGGTCAAAACCGCCGGGGTGGACGAAAGCATTTATGTCTTCGAAGGCAGGGCCCGCGTTTTCGAAAGCCAGGACTCCGCGGTTGCCGGAATCCTGAGCGACGAAGTGAAGGCCGGCGAAGTGGTCATCATCCGCTACGAGGGCCCCAAGGGTGGTCCCGGCATGCAGGAGATGCTGTATCCGACCAGCTACCTCAAATCCAAGGGCCTGGGCAAGGACTGTGCCCTGCTGACCGATGGCCGGTTCTCCGGCGGCACCTCCGGGCTCTCCATTGGCCACGCGTCGCCGGAAGCTGCCGCCGGCGGTGCGATTGGACTGATCGAGAACGGCGATTTAATTCGCATCGACATCCCCAACCGCAGCATCAACGTGGAACTGGACCAGCACGAACTGGACCGTCGCCGCGCCGAGCGTGACAGCCGGGGCTGGAAGCCTGAGTTGGCGAGGGATCGCAAGGTGTCTGCGGCGCTCAAGGCCTATGCACTGCTGGCCACCAGCGCTGACAAAGGCGCGGTCAGAGATCTCAGCAAGCTCGACTGAGGCCGGTTGCCGCCCACAAAAAAGCCCGCTCAGGCATTACCCCAGGCGGGCTTTTTTAATGGGTCAAGGATCAGAACAGCGACCAGCCGCCGTCGTCGTCCTCTTCCACCGCATCGTCTTCCTCCGGCGCAGCCTCGGTTTCCGCCGTCGATTCAGAGGCACCGGTATCGGCGCTGGTGTTGGCATTGGCCGGAGCTTCGGCCGGCTGGGACGCCGCCTCATCCATCGGCACCATACCCAGCGCCGCCTTGGTCGCCTCGTTCAGCTCCCCCGTCGCCTCCAGGCCCTGATCCTGCTGAAACGAGCGCAGCGCAGAGCGGGTGGCCTCGTCCATCGTACTGTTGACGTTGCCCACTTCATAGCCGGCACCGTAGAGGGCGTTCTTGAGGGCAACGGTATCGTCCGCCGCGGCCGCGGGGGCTGCAGCGAACGCGAGCGCGGCGGTCAGCGCTGCAATAGCCAGCGGGTTTCTTGTCGATGTTTTCAAGCGCATGGAATTCTCCTGGAACTCGCCTGATACCACCTGGGTACCAGTTCTTCTTTTTATGGGTGTGGCGCCTGTCCCCACTGGGACGGCATGCACGCAAAAGCCTAACATACTTTCGCTCACCGGCGCCCTAAACGCCATCGTTCCGGTTTTGCTGCGGCGCCGGAAGGTCTGTCGGGGCGACGGCCGACTCGCCGCCAAACTCCCGGATAAAGATGCCCCAGAAGGCCATGAACAGCGCTGCCACCAGTGGCCCCATGACAAACCCGTTGATGCCGAACATCACTATTCCGCCAAGGGTGGATAACAGCACAATGTAGTCCGGCAGCTTGGTATCCCTGCCCACGAAAATGGGGCGCAGAACGTTATCGGCCAGCCCGATGACCACGGCGCCGTAGGCCGCCAGCACAATCGCCGGCACCACCTCTCCGACCGCCGCCAGATAGACCGCCACCGGCACCCAGACCAATGAGGCGCCGATGGCCGGGATCAACGACACAATGGCCATCACAACGCCCCAGAGCAGAGCGCCGGTAATCCCCAGAATCCAGAAGATCAGACCGCCAAGGGCGCCCTGAATGATGGCGATCAACAGATTGCCCTTCACCGTGGCGCGGGTCACTTCCGCAAACTTGGCGAACAACAGGCGCTCGCGGGCATCGCCCAGTGGCAACGCGCGGATCAGCAGGTCCACCAGTTTGTTGCCGTCGCGCAGCAGGAAAAACGCCAGGTACACCATCAGCGCCAGACCGAGAAAAAACTGGAAGGTGTTCTGGCCCAGGCCAAGCGCCTGTTTCGCCAGGAACTGGCTGCCGCCCACAAAAATGCTGACGGCACGGTCCCGCAGCTGGCCGAAGTCGATATCGAACTGGGCCAGGAAGGCCTCAATGGCAGGGAAGGACTGATTGATCTGGTCAATGTACTGCCCGGGACGGATCTCGCCGCTCTGGATCTTCTGGTAAAGCCCCAGCCCCTCGGCAACCAGGGACGTCACCAGGATAACCACCGGAATCACCACGATCACCATGCAGATGGTGAGCGTCAGCAGTGCCACAATATTGGGCCGGTCACCCAACTTTCGGGACAGGGCTTCCCGCACCGGGTGAAAAATCAGCGCAATGGCCACCGCCCAGAAAATCGGCCCAAAAAACGGCTTCATAAGCAGAATGAAAGCCAGGGAGACCCCCACCAGCAGAGCAAGAAAAGTCCGTGTTTCCAGTTTTGCGTACATACCTACAGCGTTCCCCGATGACGATTTCCGGTTGGCAGGCCTAAGCCTAACACGCCCCGTGGCCACTGCCGCCTTTTTGCAGGTATAGTGGTCGGTTATTGATCAGTAATAAAACAGGTCAACCCATTGCACGACGACGAATTCAGCACCGAAACCGCCCTGGACGCCGCCAGCGCCCTGCACCGCGTGCTCGCAGCCCGCACCCACCGCCGCAAGGTGATGGGGCAGGAGGTGCTGGTACCCGGCCAACTGGGCGAGGCGTTGCACCTGCCGCGCATCATCCGCCGGCTGCAGAGCAAACAGCAGAAACAGCGTGAGCTGGGCCTGGAGGAGTTTCAGGACCTTTGGCCGACGCTGTCGCCGGCGACCCGGGACAAGGTGCTGGACCGTATCGGCTGGTATAACCCGAAGGAACTCGACTGGGAGGACAAACGCTCCAACCGTCGCCCACTTCCGGATGCCGATACCTGATGCCTGGCCTATAGTGAACGTTAGTGGACACCGGCACGTACCTGTTTATCGGTTACTGCAGGGTCCGCCGTCTTGGAACTGTCATACGGCACTCTTATGTTAGGGATACTGAGGAGGTCTACCATGATTCAACAGGAACATTACAACGCCATTGCCGCGGAAGGGAGCGCCGTGCCAATGTTGCTTTGCGGACACTGCCACTCCACCCTGCCCCGCGCACGCCTGATTCGTAACGACGGCGAACGCTTCAAGGACTTTTGTTGCCAGATTATCGGCCTCTGCTCCGCCGACGATTGTGGGGCGGTGAACTGCTGCGACCAGGCCCTGTCAACGCTCGACGACCCCGAGCTGCTGTTCCGGATCGCGTCCTGATTCAATCCGGCAACGCACTGTTACCTAAACCAAACACAGAAAATTCCCATCTGATTTATCCTGTTCTGAGTTCAGGCTGACACCATTTCAGCCACGCAACCACTCAGTCAGGACAGTCGATGGGCATGCGTATTCTGCGAACCGACGAGACCCGCTTCGAGGGTCTCACGGATTACCCCTTTGCACCGCATTATCTGGATCTCGAGCCGGATCTGAGGATGCACTATGTGGACGAAGGTCCCGCCGCCGCAGCGCCGGTGGTGATGCTCCATGGCGAGCCCTCGTGGTCTTATCTCTACCGGCACATGATTCCGCTGGTTGCCGCAGCAGGGCATCGCGTTCTGGCGCCCGATCTGATCGGCTTCGGCAAGTCTGACAAGCCCGCCGCTGTCAGCGACTACAGTTACGAAGGCCACATTGGCTGGCTGACACGCTGGCTGGAAGCCCTCGACCTTACCAATGTCACACTGGTGTGCCAGAACTGGGGCTCGTTACTGGGGCTGCGGCTGGCGGCGGAAAATCCGCGCCGTTTCCAGCGCATCATCGTGGGCAACGGCATGCTGCCGACCGGAGAGAGCGCCATTCCGCCGATCTTTACGCTGTGGAAGGCCTTTGCCACTCACAGCCCCTGGTTTCCGGTCGGCCGGATTGTCCAGTTGGGCACCGAACGTACCCTGAGCAAGGCCGAACTGGCCGCCTACGAAGCACCGTTCCCCGGTGCCGAGTACAAGGCCGGCGCCCGGGCGTTCCCGAAACTGGTGCCGGTCACGCCGGACGATCCCGCCAGCGAGGCCAACCGGGCCGCCTGGAAAGTGCTGGAGAAATGGCGTAAGCCGTTTATTACCTGCTTTAGCAGTGGGGATCCGATCACCCGGGGCGGGGATCGCCACATGCAAAGACGCATTCCCGGGGCGTTCGGCCAGCCCCACATCACCCTCAGCGGCGGACATTTTCTGCAGGAAGATTCCCCGGAGGACTTTGCGCGCATCATCAACGACGCGCTGAAATCCGAGCTGGCGGCCTGAGGCCCGCCAGCTCGCGTTCACTCATTCCAAACGCTTAACCGAGCGCTTAACCAAAAACCGTCACGGTCTGCCGGCTCAGTGCCACCAACTCCCCTTGCTGAGTCCAGATACCGGCCTGGGTATGCCCGTAGCCCGAGCCGGCCTGATCAATCGACGCCCGGTACAGCAGCCAATCCCCGGGCGCAATGGCCGGTCGCGGATGCATGATGTCCAGCGCCCAGCTGAGGGAGCTGGCCGGCACCCGTTCACTCAGGTGCGGCAGCAGTGCCGGCGGCCAGGCATCCACCAGAGCAACGATGTGAGCGTCGGTCATCACCTCGGGCGGCTCACGGAACTGCATCCAGCCACCCATCTCCCGTCCGCCCTTGCCGCTGAACGGGAATGCGCCGAAGGCCCAGCGCATCTCAATGTGCTGGGTGAATTCCGGGGTCATTCCCTTGATGTAGGGCAGGCCCTGACACTGATCCACGGCCGTGGCTTCCGGCGCCGGCAGTGGATTCACCGCCACCGCCGATTCCCGGTCACCGCCAAAACTGGCAAGGCACACCAGTTTCACCTCACCGTCCTGAAGAATGCGGCCCTGAACCTGACTGACAGCCTTGCCCTCCCGCAGAATTTCAGCGTCGATCTCTACCGGCACGTCGGGCGTTACCGGGCCTACAAACGAGACCTGCATGGACCGCATGGCGCGCCCACCGGCCACCACGGACTCCATCCGGTCGAACACCAGTGCGGCAATAATACCGCCGAAGGTCGCCCGCCCCTGCGCCCAGTCTGAGGTAAAAACCAGCGGATTCCCGGTCCTGCCGGCTGCCAGCACGTCATCAAAGTTCATCGACTCACCCTGTTAGCTTGCTATTGGTAACTGCCTGAAGACTGCCCAATTATCCGCGCCAGCGCAATGGCCGTCACCGGCAACTACCTACGACCGGTCCGGTATTATGCGTATTAAAGCAACGACAAACGGGCTATAATGCGGTCACATCATGCATTGCCATGCAATGCTCTACCCTCCGAATTCCGAGTACATTAATGTCAGAATTGTCTTTTGCCGAACTTGGTCTGGATGCAGCCGTTCTTGAAGCTGTAACCGCCGTCGGCTATGAAACTCCGTCCCCGATTCAGGCTCAGGCCATTCCCGCTCTGCTTGCTGGCAACCACCTTCTTGGCGTAGCACAGACCGGTACCGGCAAAACCGCAGCGTTTGCGCTGCCGTTGCTGAGCCGCATCGACGCGTCCGTGATGGACCCGCAGATCCTGGTGCTGGCCCCCACGCGGGAGCTGGCCATCCAGGTGGCGGAAGCATTCACTACCTACGCCAGCAAATTCAGCCGGTTCCATGTACTGCCCATTTACGGTGGTCAGGATTTCTATCCGCAGCTGAAAGCGCTCAAGCGAGGTGCACAGGTTGTTGTCGGCACGCCGGGACGCCTGCTGGACCACCTCCGTCGCGGCACCCTCAAGCTCGACAGCCTGAAGGCACTGGTGCTCGACGAAGCCGACGAGATGCTGCGCATGGGCTTCATCGACGACGTGGAGGCGATTCTCGCCAAAACACCGGAGAACTGTCAGCGCGCTCTGTTCTCGGCCACCATGCCGCCGCAGATCAAGAAAGTGGCGCAGACCTATCTGCGTAACGCCACCGAGGTAAAAATCGAGAGCGAAACCCGCACCGTCGAGCGTATTTCCCAGTTCGTGCTGCCGGTCTACGCCGAGCGCAAGCTCGACGCGCTGACCCGCATTCTCGAAGTGGAGCCCTTCGACGCCTCGATCATTTTCGTGCGTACCAAGGCGGAAACCACCCTGCTGGCCGAGAAGCTGTCTGCCCGCGGCCACGCCGTGGCACCGCTGAACGGCGACCTCAACCAGCGTCAGCGTGAGCAGACGGTGGAAGACCTCAAGCGCGGCAAGAAAGACATTATCGTTGCGACGGACGTGGCCGCCCGCGGCCTGGATGTGCCCCGCATCACTCACGTCATCAACTACGACGTGCCTTACGATACCGAAGCCTACATTCACCGGGTGGGCCGTACCGGCCGTGCCGGCCGTGAAGGTAAGGCCATCCTGCTGGTGACGCCGCGGGAGCGCAGCTGGCTGCGTACCCTTGAGCGCGCCACCAACTCGCCGATGGAAGCCTATGAGCTGCCCTCCCCCACGGATCTGAAAAAGATGCGGGAGCAGCAGTTCGAGCAACAGTTGCTGGGCTTTGCCGAAGACCGCAAGCTGGCCAAGTCAATGGCGCTTCTGGATGAGATTGCCGAGCGCAATGACATGGACATGGCGATGGTCGCCGGCGCCCTGGCGTGCTGGATGGAAGCGTTACAGCCTGGCTCCATGCCGCTGGAGCAGCCGGAAGCGCTGCCGGTGGTGTCTGCCTCTGCTCCGCGCCGTGATCGCAAGGGTGGCGGCGGTCGTCCGGGCGGAAAGCCGGGCTTCAAGCCTGGTTTCAAGAAGGGGCCGAAAGGCCGCGGTGGCCCTGGCCCCAAGGGCAAGCCCCCGGGCAAGGGTGGCAAGCGCCCTCCCCGTCAGGCTGACGCCAAGCGCTGATACACGACAAAACTGTAGTCGTACGGGTTGTTATCGGACGCGGAGAAATCCTCCCGTCCGATTTCTTCCCAGTCATCCCAGTTCACTTCCGGAAAGAACGCATCCCCCTCGATCTCCGCGTGTACCTGAGTGATATAAATCCGATCGATCAACGGCAGGGCTTCCGCATAGATCTGCCCGCCCCCGATAATCATGACTTCATCCCCGCCCTCGATTTCAGCCTGTGCCTCGGCTTTAACCAACGCTTCTTCCAGTGACGCTGCCGCCACAGTACCAGCGGGCGCTTCCCATTCCGGATTCCGTGAAATAACCACGTTCATCCGCCCTGGCAAGGGCCGGCCAATGGAATCCCAGGTTTTCCGACCCATAATGATGGGCTTGCCCATGGTGGCCTGCTTGAAGTACCGCAGATCGCCCGGCAGATACCACGGCAGCTTGTTGTCTCGACCGATGACCCGATTGCGGGACATGGCGACTATCAGGGCTTTTCTCATGTTTTGTCCTCTTGGTTCTCAGGTCCTGGCATTGAACTTCGGGCATTAGACTTTGGGGCTGCAAGAGGGCAAGCAGGGGTGTTCAAAAAGCGCCTCAAGACGTCCCTGTGCGGCTTCGGCTCCGCCATCCATGGCTCCGCAGATTTTTGAACACCCCTGCCCGCCCTCTTGCGATTCGACCATGGAGTCCGTCCGTTCGAACTGATTGCTGAAGCAGTCGTTTGCTCAAACCGGAGTAAGCCATCCCAACCATGACCGAATCTTCTTGAACAGCGAACTTTATTGTCAAAACGCAGGGTAGCGGGTGGGGCTTTCCGAAAATCTGCGGAGCCATGGATGGCGGAGCCGAAGCCGGGCATGGATGCCTTGAGGCGTTTTTCGGAAATCCCCACCCGCTACCCTGCCGCCCCACAACTATCGGACCGGTGACACCCACCTGGGCCCGGTCAAATCGCAATCGGCGCCTTGATCCCAGGATAAGGGGCATACCCCTCAAATTCGAAATCTTCCAACTCGTACTCAAAAATCGAATCCGGCTTACGTTTGATCACCAGTTCAGGCAACGCCCGCGGCTCCCGCTTCAACTGCTCGAACACAATGTCGTCGGTCAGGTGGTTCTGATACAGGTGGCAATCACCGAAGGTATGCACGAACTCGCCGACACCCAGGTCGCACTGCTGGGCAATCATATGGGTGAGCAGCGCGTAGGATGCGATGTTGAAGGGTACGCCCAGGAACAGGTCGGCACTGCGCTGATACAGCTGGCAGGAGAGCTTGCCATCGGCCACGTAGAACTGGAACAGGCAGTGGCAGGGCGCCAGCGCCATGCGACCCTGGCGGACGTTGTCCTGGGGCCCGATGGATTCGTCCGGGAGTTCCGCGGGGTTCCAGGCGGAGACAATCAGCCGGCGGGAGTTGGGCTTGGTGCGGATCTGCTCGATCAGTTCGCTGATCTGGTCAACGGTACTGCCGCCCGGGCAATGCCAGCTGCGCCACTGTTTGCCGTAGATCGGCCCGAGGTCGCCGTCGTCCAGCGCCCATTCGTTCCAGATGGAGACGTTACGCTCTTTCAGCCAGTTGTTGTCGGTGGAGCCCTGCAGGAACCAAAGCAGCTCCTGGATGATGCTGCGCAGATGTACTTTTTTGGTGGTCACCAACGGAAAGCCCTGCTGCAGATCAAAACGGATCTGACGGCCAAAGACGGAACGGGTACCCACGCCGGTGCGGTCGCCGCGGTCGAGTCCGTTATCCACCACGTCTTTCATCAGGTCGAGATAGGCTTTCATTGAACACCTCTGCGGTAAGCAATCAACATCAGGCCGGCACCGGCCACGATCATCGGAAACGACAGCACCTGCCCCATGGTGAGCCAGTCAAAGGCCAGGTACCCCAGTTGCGGATCCGGCTGGCGCACGAACTCCACCAGGAAGCGAAACACCCCATAACACACCAGGAACAGGCCCGAGACCGCCATACGCGGGCGGGGCTTTGCGGAAAACCACCACAGAATGATGAAGAAGACGACGCCTTCCAGCGCAAACTGGTATAGCTGGGACGGGTGACGCGCCAGGGCATCCGGCGCCTGTGGAAACACCATGCCCCAGGGCACATCGGTGGGCTTGCCCCAGAGTTCGCCGTTGATGAAGTTACCGATGCGACCGGCACCCAGGCCGATCGGCACCAGTGGCGCCACGAAATCCGCCATGGGCCAGAAGCCACTGCCCACCTTGCGACCGTACCACCACATGGCGAGCATCACGCCCAGCAGGCCGCCATGAAACGACATGCCGCCTTCCCAGACCCGCAGCAACCAGAGCGGGTCGGCGATAAAGGCGTCGAAATTGTAGAACACCACGTATCCGAAACGGCCGCCCAGAATCACCCCGAGGGCGATATAGAACAGCAGGTCGCCCACCTGGTCCTCGTTCAGTGGCGACCAGGGTTTGCGGGCACGGAGGCGGCCCAGCCACCAGCCAGCGACGAACCCGACCAGATAGGTCAGGCCGTACCAATGAATCTTCAGGGGCCCCAGGGAAATGGCCACGGGATCAAACTGCGGATGCTGCAGCATCAGTAACCTCTCAGCTCATAAGAAAGCGGATGCCGACCAGGATCAACATGACGGCAAAAATGCGCTTCAGGAAGCGGGCGTTCAAGCGATGCGCCAGGTTGGCACCCACTCTCGCAAACACCACGCTGGTCAGAATAATACCCAGCAGCGCCGGCAAATAAATAAAGCCCACGGTCAGTTCTGGCAACTGGGGGTGCCCCCAGCCGGTCCAGACGTTACCCAGAGCGCCGGCCAGGGCGATCGGCAGGCCGCAGGCCGCCGACGTGCCGACGGCCTGTTGCATGTTGACGTTGCACCAGCTCAGGTACGGCACGGTCAACGTGCCGCCACCGATACCGAAAATGGCGGAAGCCCAACCGATGCCCCCGCCCGCAGCGCCCAGGCCTACGGATCCCGGCACCACCCGCCCAGGCTTGGGGTTAACCTCCAGGATCATCTTGATGGCCACCAGAATGACAAACACCCCGATCACAAGTTCCAGCGCCGGACCGCTCAGCAGAGACGCGGTCCAGGCGCCCACCAGCGCACCGATCACAATGCCCAGGGTCATCGGCCGGATGATGTCCCAACGCACCGCCCCGTGCAGATGATGGGAACGGATCGAGCTGAGTGAGGTGAAGACGATGGTCGCGAGCGACGTGCCGACCGCCAGATGGGCGGCAACGTCGGGGCTGATCCCCTGAAGCCCGAAACTGAAGATGAGTACCGGCACAATCACCAGGCCACCGCCGATGCCAAACAGCCCCGCCAGGGTTCCGGCAAAGGCGCCCAGCGCCAGATACAGGGCAAATACGCTCAACAGGGTCATGGTACCGTCACACCCGGACAATTAATGAGGCTGGTATGATACACACCGACGCAGCCGAGTTCATTATGAGAGCCCCCGATCCCTATGTGCCTGATAGCCTTTTCCCTCGGACAACACCCGGATTACCCGCTGGTGGTAGCCGCCAACCGCGACGAGTTCTTCCGCCGTCCCACCGCCGCCATGGAATGGTGGCAGGACACCGCCGGCAATCCGGTGCTGGCTGGCCGCGATCTGCTGTCGGGCGGCACCTGGCTCGCCGTCACCCGGCGCGGCGAGGTGGCCGCCGTGACCAATGTGCGCGAAGGCAGCGCCGAGGCCGGGCAATCCAGCCGCGGCGAGCTGCCTCTGCGGGCGCTGTCTGAATCCGCGGATGACGTTGCACGGCAGCTCGCGGAACAGCAGGCTTGCTACGCGGGCTTCAATCTTATTCGCCTCAGCACTGACAGCGGCTGGTATTACAGCAACCGCGATGCCCACCCGGGCCGCCACCTGCATCGGGGCACCTACGGCCTCAGCAATCACCTGCTGCAAAGCCCCTGGCCAAAACTCCTCAAACTGCGAACCGCGGTGGCGCAGCTCCTGGCGGCAACGCCCGCCAACGCTTCCGGGCAGCTGCACCAGTCGCTGATCCCGCTGCTGCAGAACACCGACCCGGCGCCGGATCGAGAGCTGCCCGACACCGGAGTCGGTCTCGAGACGGAGCGTTTCCTGTCTTCGCCATTCATCGTCGGACGCGATTATGGCACCCGCGCCACCACGGTGGTATCGGTCAGCCGTGGCGGGGAAATTCGGGTTACCGAACAAACCTGGCAGCCAATGGGCGAGCCCGGAGAACAACGTCAGTTCTGCTGGCAGCGATAGCCCGCAACCTTTGATATAATCCGCGCAAACCCGCGACGCAACCGGAGGCCCTGATGGCCGGTGAACAAGGCGCAACATCCATTGCCGACTTTGAAAAATCCCTCGATGAGCTTGAAAAGCTGGTCCGCGACCTGGAACAGGGGGAACTGTCCCTGGAACAATCCCTGGCCGCCTTCGAGCGTGGCGTAAAACTGACCCGCGAATGCCAGCAGGCGCTGAAAACAGCGGAACAGCGCGTTGAACAGCTGGTGCAAAACAGCGACGGCAGCCTGGAATCGCGGCCGTTCACCCCGGACGGGTCGGCCGGATGACCGCGCAACCCCTGCTTGCGGAAAGCTTTCTGGAAACCTCCCGGGCCCGGGTTGACGCCGAACTGGACGGCCGCATCGCGGCCGCCGGCGAGACCTCCGACCGGCTCCAGCAGGCCATGCGCTACGGCGTGCTGGGCGGCGGCAAACGCATACGCCCGGCGCTGTGCCTGGCGGCCGCCAAAGCAGTTGGCCAGCCCACAGAAAGCGCGCTGGTTCCGGCCTGCGCGCTGGAGTTGGTACACGCCTACTCCCTGATTCACGACGACCTGCCGGCCATGGACAACGACGAGCTTCGCCGTGGACGCCCCACGGCCCACATCGCGTTTGACGAAGCCACAGCGATTCTCGCCGGCGACGCCCTGCAGGCAATGGCATTTGGCTGGCTGGCGGAAGCCCCCGGGCTGGACGACACCACGCGGATCGCCATGGTGCGGGAACTGGCCCACGCCAGCGGCTACCGCGGCATGGTGGGCGGCCAGGCGATTGATCTGGCCTCCGTGGGTAAAGCCCTCACCATCGCCGAACTGGAATCGATGCACCGCCACAAAACCGGCGCGCTCATCGAAGCCAGTGTCCGTCTGGGCGCCATGACCGCGACGCAGGTATCCGACCGGCAACTGGAAGACCTGAGCTGCTACGCCCGGGCGCTGGGCCTGGCATTTCAGGTCCAGGACGACCTGCTCGACATTGAGGGCGACACTGCGGTTATCGGCAAGCCCCAGGGCTCGGACCTGGCCCGTGGCAAGCCAACCTTTCCCTCACTGTTGGGCATTCAGGGCGCACGGGATCACCTGTCGCAACTGAAAAAACTGGCCCTGCAGAGCCTGGCCGGTTTTGGTGCCGAAGCCGATCCGCTGCGCGCGATTGCCGATTACGTCGTTGCCCGCACCCATTGATTGATCCGGGGCCGGAAGCGCACACTATCATTCACTGATTTGTCACACATAGACCGGAAAAGACCCGAGCAGATGCAGGACACATATATTTTCAAGGAAATCCCGCCGCAGCGGCCCAATACGCCGCTTCTGGACAGGATTGAGACTCCGGACCAACTGCGGGAACTGCCGGCCGAACAATTGACGCAACTGGCCCGCGAGCTGCGGGCGTTTCTGTTGTGGTCGGTGGGCCAGACTGGCGGCCACTTCGGTGCCGGCCTCGGGGTGCTCGAGCTGACGGTGGCCCTGCACTATGTCTTTAACACCCCCGGGGATCGTCTGGTCTGGGACGTGGGCCATCAGGCCTACCCCCACAAGATTCTCACCGGTCGCCGCGAGCAAATGGGCAGCATTCGGCGCAAGGGCGGCCTGGCCGGCTTCCCCAAGCGCGCGGAAAGCGAATACGACACCTTTGGCGTGGGCCACTCCAGCACCTCCATCAGCGCCGCCCTGGGCATGGCGCTGGCCGCCCGCATGCAGGGCACCGGTCGCAAGAGCATTGCGGTGATCGGCGACGGTGCGATGACCGCGGGCATGGCGTTCGAGGCATTGAACCACGCCGGCCACCTGCACGCCGACATGCTGGTGGTGCTGAACGACAACGACATGTCGATTTCCCGCAACGTCGGCGGGCTGTCCAATTATTTTGCCAAGCTGCTGGCCAGCCGGACCTACAATCAGGTCCGCGACAGCAGCAAAAAAGTGCTTCAGGGGGCCCCCAACCTGATGGCGCTGGCGAAGAAAACCGAGGAACACTTCAAGGGCATGATCGCGCCGGGCACGCTGTTCGAGGAACTGGGTTTCAATTACATCGGCCCCATCGACGGTCACGACCTGCCCTTGCTGGTGGAGACCCTGGAAAACATTCGCGAACTGGATGGGCCGCAATTCCTCCACGTGGTCACCACCAAGGGCAAGGGCTTCGCCCCGGCGGAGGCCGACCCGATCGGTTACCACGCCATCAACAAGATCGAGCCGGTGCCGGCCAGCAAGCCTGAGCCGGTCAAGCCCAAGGCGTCCCGCCCCAAGTACGCCAACGTCTTTGGCCAGTGGCTGTGTGACGCTGCCGCCCAGGACGAGCGGGTGGTCGGCATTACCCCGGCGATGTGTGAAGGTTCGGATTTGCTGGCCTTCTCCCAGCGTTTTCCGGAGCGCTACCACGATGTGGCGATTGCCGAACAACATGCGGTCACGCTCGCCGCCGGCCTCGCCTGCGACGGCGCCAAACCGGTGGTGGCCATCTACTCCACATTCCTGCAGCGGGCCTATGACCAGCTGATTCACGACGTGGCCATACAGAATCTCGATGTGCTGTTCGCCATCGACCGGGCAGGCCTGGTCGGTGAGGACGGGCCGACTCACGCCGGCGCGTTCGACATCAGTTTCCTGCGCTGCATCCCCAACATGGTGGTGATGACGCCCTCTGACGAGAACGAGACCCGCCAGCTGTTGCAGACCGGGTTGATGTTCGACGGCCCTGCGGCCGTGCGCTACCCCCGGGGTACCGGGCCGGGCGCCGCCATCGTGGAGGAGCTGACGCCGCTGCCACTCGGCAAGGGGCGCATGGTGAGAGAGGGGCGCGACGTGGCTATTCTGAATTTTGGCACGCTGCTGACTCCGGCGCTGGAGGCCGCCGAGGCGATTGGCGCCACGGTGGCCGACATGCGCTTCGTGAAGCCGCTGGACGAAGAACTCATCCTGTCACTGGCGGAGCGCCACAGCCTGCTGGTCACTCTGGAGGAAAACACCATTGCCGGCGGCGCCGGCAGTGCCGTGACCGAGTTCCTCAACAGCCGGGAGCGATGCCAGCCGGTGCTGCAGCTCGGCCTGCCGGACAGCTTTATCGACCATGGCAAACACGGGGAATTGCTCAGCGATTGCGGGCTTGATGCAGACGGCATACGCCGGGCTATTGAGGTTCGCCTGGAACGATTGCGTCACCAGACCCTGAAAGCGGTTAAATAGGGCACGGGCTCAGCGGCAGAAACCGGGCCCTTGGGGAGCCCGGTCGGGGGGATGGATTACGGTTGCGGGTCGTCGTCCTGGTGAGTCTCAAGCCAGTGGCCCAGCTTGCTTTGCTTGGTATCCAGGTAGTGCTCGTTGTGCGGATTACGACCAACGTGAAGCGGCACGCGCTCGGTGATGTTGATGCCGTATGAGGTCAGCGCGTCTACCTTGCGGGGATTGTTGGTCATCAGCCGAAGACTCGATATGCCCAGATGTTCCAGCATGTCCTTGCACATGCTGTAGTCTCGCAGGTCCGCCGCAAAACCCAGTTTCTCATTGGCCTCCACGGTATCGGCACCCTGATCCTGCAAATTGTAGGCGCGGATCTTGTTCAACAGGCCGATGCCACGGCCTTCCTGGCGCAGATACATCAGAATGCCCCGACCTTCGCGGGCAATGCTGCGCAGGGCTTCCTCCAGCTGGTAGCCGCAATCGCAGCGCATGCTGTAGAGCGCATCGCCGGTCAGGCACTCCGAATGGGTGCGGGCAAGCATCGGCTCAGGGCTGTCCAGGTCACCCAACGTAAGTGCCACGTGCTCCTTGCCGGTATCCGGCTCTTCGAAGCCGTGCATGTCGAATACCCCAAACGGCGTGGGCAACCGGCAGGTCTGGATGTAACGAACAGCCACAGTGTTTCCTCGTGGTTCAATCAATCGGGCCGCGCATTCTATCATGGGGCCGCCCGCTTGGCGTAGTCTCTGCACTGTCGCTCCTCCAGCTGAGTTGATTCTTACAGCTTTACGACTCAGGATCAGAAGCGGACCAGTGGCCGCTGCGACCACCTTTCTTTTCCAGCAGGCGAACGCCTTCTATCACCATACCCCGGTCAACCGCCTTGCACATATCGTACAGGGTGAGCGCCGCCACACTGGCGGCCGTCAGCGCCTCCATTTCAACCCCGGTCCGGGCCGCCAGCTTACAGCTGGTGAGGATATGCACCGAGGCACCATCGCTCCCCGGCGTCAGCTCCACTTTCACCGAGCTCAGGTTCAGCGAATGGCATAGCGGGATCAGTTCATGGGTTTTCTTGGCGGCCATGATGCCGGCTATACGCGCCACTGCCAGCACATCCCCTTTGGGGTGCTGGCCGTCGACAATCATTGCAAGCGTGTCGCCGGCCATGCGGATGCGCGCCTCGGCCCGGGCCTCACGCTCGGTCACGTCCTTGGCGGTCACATCCACCATACGGGCTTCGCCCTGGTCATTGAGGTGCGTCAGTTTGCTCACCGGTTCTCCTGTGCCCGGCACGCCGGGACTGATCTTGCGGATTTCATGGACTCTGTCCGATCATGGTAGCAGAAGGCAGTCCCCAGCTGCGCTGACATTACTCAGATACCCGGCCACCACAAACTGATTCCGCCGATACCCTGGGCGCCATGACGGACCGCAATCTCGAGATCATCGGACACCAGGCCGCCGAGAGCATAAACCGGCATGCCCGCGGCACCGGCGAGTTCGCGGAATGCTGACCAGCCCATCACCGCGGCTCCGGGATGGGAAGCGGTGGCAGCGACCGGCCCGAGGGTAATGTAATCTGCCTGCACCGTGAGTGCATGCGCCACTTCGACCTCGTTGTGACAGGACACGCCCAGCCATTTCTCCGCGGGGAGCGAACGCGCGTCACACAATTCCGCCTCACGCCAGGGCAGGTGCAGCCCGGCCGCCTCAGGCACCAGATCCATGCGGTCAACGCCACCGTGCAACACCACCGAGGTGCCATACTCAGCGCCAATCGCCACCAGATCACGGGCCACGGCCTGGTATTCCTGATCGTTGAGCGCCGGTGCTCTCAGCATCGCCAAGGGCGGGCGCGCCAAGCTGACCCGCTCCTGGAACTGGTTGACCAGATCCGCCGGGGCCCGATAGCCGCCGGTAATCGCCAGCCAGGACGGCAATTGCAGGGCCCGGATGATGGGCCGGTTGGCAACGGGAAAGTCGTGGTCCCGCAGTGCCTCCAGGGGCAACCACTGGATTGGCTGGCCCTCGCGGCCCTCGGCGTCACCGATGGCATCGTGGGTTCGCCAGACATCCAGAAAGACCCGTTTGTCCCCGTAGTCATGGCGGATTTCAATCACCGGGCGCAACGATGCCTGCGGAACCCGTAGGCCAGTTTCCTCGAGAATCTCCCGCACCAGCGCTTGCTGCACCGTCTCACCGGCTTCCACTTTACCGCCGGGAAACTCCAGCAAACCGCCCTGGTGCACATGATCCGGCCGCCGGGCGATCAGCACCCTGCCCTCGCGGACGATTACCGCCACCGCCACATGAATATCTTTGCCGGTCATGGTCAGGTGCGATATTCGGCGTTGATGGTGACGTAGTCGTGGGAAAAATCGCAGGTCCAGACCCGCTCGTTGACGTCACCCCGTTTCAGATCGATAGCGATGGTGATCTCCTCGCGGTCCATCACCGCCTGCCCCCGCTGCTCGGAATAATCCTCGGCGCGGCCACCGTTACGCACCAGGCACACGTCCCCGAGGTAAATCTCCAGGGCACCGAGGTCCAGGCCGTCCACCCCGGCACGACCCACTGCGGCGAGTATCCGCCCCCAGTTGGGATCAGAGGCAAACAACGCAGTTTTTACCAGTGGCGAATGCGCCACGGTGTAGGCCACATCCAGCGCCTCCTGCTGGTTGGCAGCCTGGCTCACCTCAATGGTGACAAACTTGGTGGCGCCTTCGCCGTCACGAACGATGGCATGGGCCAGATCCAGGTACACCTGCCGCAGCGCCTCTTTCAGCTTGGGCAGTAACGGGCTATCCGCGGTGATTTCCGGCCCGTCGTACTGGCCGCTGGCAATCAGCATGCAGGCATCGTTGGTGGAGGTGTCGCCGTCGATGGTAATCCGGTTGAAGGATTGCTCCCCCAGCTCCGAGGCCAGTTGCGCCAGGAGGTCCGGAGCAATGTTCGCGTCAGTGGCGATAAAGCCCAGCATGGTGGCCATATTCGGACGAATCATTCCGGCACCCTTGCTAATCCCCGAGATCGACACCCGATGCCCTTCCAGGTCCAGCTCCACCGAGGCTCCTTTGGGCCGGGTATCGGTCGTCATGATTCCGGCGGCGGCGTCAGCCCAGTGATTCTCGCCGGCATTCGCCAGTGCCGCCGGCAGGGCCGACACAATCTTCTCGACAGGCAGCGGCTCGCCAATCACCCCTGTGGAGAACGGCAGCACAGAAGAAGCCGTAACCCCGGCCGCATCCGCCAGTGCCTGGCAGCAGCTCAGGGCGTCCGCCATGCCCCGCTCACCGGTTCCGGCATTGGCATTGCCGGTGTTGATCAGCAGGTAGCGTGGCTCCCCCTGGGCGAGGTGCTGGCGACTGACGGTCACCGGTGCGGCGCAGAACTGATTGCGGGTAAAGATACCCGCCACCCGGCTGCCGGGCGCCAATTCGAAAACCACCAGGTCTTTGCGGCCCGGCTTTTTGATGCCTGCGCTGCCAATACCCAGCCGCACGCCGGCAATCGGAAAAAATTCGGGCAAGGTTCCCGGACCTACAGCCATGCTGACTCTCCTGCTCTGTTCTGAAATCGTGTCTGCCGTAACGAAAAACCCGCAGCCTGACTGGGTCAGAGTGCGGGTCGTCTGGTTCGATGCAGAAATGCGGGTATTAGCTGATCTTACCGCAACACTGCTTGTACTTCTTGCCGGACCCGCAGGGACAGGGCTCGTTTCGGCCTACCTTGCGTTCCTGGCGAACGAAGGTCTCCGGAGTGCCCTGCTGGTTGGCGTTCTCACCGTCCTCACGCTGCTTCTGGGCCGCGGCACTGGTTTCTTCGTGGCGCAGCTTGGCCTGGGCCAGCTCACGCTCCAGCTCTTCCTTGCGGCGGCGCTCCACTTCTTCCATTTCTTCGCGGCTCTGCACCCGAACATGGCACAACACCCGGGTGACATCCCGCTTCATGGTTTCAAGCATGGTCTCAAACAGGTTAAAGGCTTCGCGCTTGTACTCCTGCTTGGGGTTTTTCTGGGCATAGCCGCGCAGGTGGATACCGCGCCGCAGGTGATCCATGTTGGACAAATGCTCTTTCCACAGCGTGTCCAGCACCTGCAGGAAGACCTGCTTCTCGAACTTGCGCATGGATTCGGCGCCAGCCACCGCTTCCTTGGCCTGATACTCACTGACAATGGCGTCAAGAATCTTCTGGCGCAAGCTTTCCTCGTAGAGCTTGCTGTCTTCGTCCAGCCACTTCTGCACCGGCAGTTCGATCGCCATTTCCGACTGCAGCTGGGATTCGAGACCTGCCACATCCCACTGCTCCGGCATGCTCTGCGGCGGAATGTACTCGCTGACCAGAGCGTCCACCACGTCTTCGCGGATGGTGTTGATCATATCCGACACATCGGCAGACGACATCACTTCGTTGCGCTGCTCGTAGATCACCGTACGCTGGTCGTTGGCAACGTCATCGTACTCCAGCAGGGTTTTCCGCATGTCGAAGTTGCGGCCTTCCACCTTGCGCTGGGATTTTTCAATGGCGTTGGTCACCATGCGGTGCTCAATGGCCTCGCCCTTTTTCATGCCCATTGCCTGCATCAGGCTCTTGACCCGATCCGGAGCAAAAATGCGCATCAGGTTGTCTTCCAGCGACAGGAAGAAACGGGAGGAGCCCGGATCACCCTGACGCCCGGCACGACCACGCAACTGGTTGTCAATGCGACGGGACTCATGACGCTCGGTACCGATGATGTGAAGACCACCGGCGTCCAGCACCTGGTTATGGCGCTCGGTCCACTCCGCCTTCAGGCGCGCGACCTCTTCCTCGGTCGGGTTGTCGAGACCGGCAACCTCGAACTCCCAGTTACCACCCAGCACAATGTCGGTTCCCCGCCCGGCCATGTTGGTCGCGATGGTCACCGCGCCGGGACGACCGGCCTGGGCGATGATCTGGGCCTCGCTTTCGTGCTGCTTGGCGTTGAGGATCTTATGGTCGATCCGCGCCTTCTTGAGCAGCATGGAGAGCAGCTCCGAAGCCTCGATCGATGCGGTACCGACAAGAATGGGACGGCCCTCAGCGGTGACGTCCTTGATCTCATCAATAATGGCGTGGAACTTCTCTTCCTGTGTCAGGTAGATCAGGTCGTTGTAATCGATACGCTGAATCGGCTTGTTGGGCGGAATCACCACCACATCGAGACCATAGATCTGGCGGAATTCGAAGGCTTCGGTATCGGCAGTACCGGTCATGCCGGCAAGCTTGTCGTACAGGCGGAAGTAGTTCTGGAAGGTGGTCGACGCCAGCGTCTGACTCTCGGCCTGAATCCGCACCCCCTCCTTGGCCTCGATAGCCTGGTGCAGGCCTTCGCTCCAGCGACGCCCCGGCATGGTACGGCCGGTGTGTTCATCGACAATCACCACCTGATCACCCTGGACGATGTAATCCACATCCTTCTGGAACAGGTGATGAGCACGCAGCGCCGAATGCACGTGGTGCAGCAGGCTCAGGTTGGCGGCGGAGTACAGGCTTTCGCCTTCCTTCAGCAGCCCGCGCTCAAGCAACAGCTCTTCCACTTTTTCGTGGCCGGCCTCGGTCAGCTCGGCCTGGCGGGATTTTTCATCGATGGTGAAATCGCCGCTGGGTTCGCCTTCCTCGCTGACTTCGCCTTTTTCCAGGTTCGGAATCAGCGTGTTGATGGCCCGGTAAAGCTTGGAGCTGTCCTCGGCGGCGCCGGAGATGATCAGCGGGGTACGGGCCTCATCGATAAGGATGGAGTCCACCTCATCGACAATGGCGTAGTGCAGACCGCGCTGGACCTTGTCTTCGGTGCTGAACGCCATGTTGTCCCGCAGGTAGTCAAAGCCGAACTCGTTATTGGTACCGTAGGTGATATCGGCCTGATAGGCCGCGCGCTTCTCTTCCGGGGCCTGACCGGCCACCACAACGCCTACCTGCAGACCCAGGAAACGGTAAAGCTTGCCCATCCACTCGGCATCGCGACGCGCCAGGTAATCGTTGACGGTGACCACGTGCACACCCTTGCCGGGCAGCGAGTTCAGGTAGACCGAGGCGGTTGCCACCAGGGTTTTACCCTCACCGGTCTTCATCTCGGCGATGTGTCCCTCGTGCAGGGTGATACCACCGATCAGCTGGACGTCGTAATGGCGCATACCCATCACCCGGCGGCTGGCCTCGCGCACCGTGGCAAAGGCTTCCGGCAGAATGGCATCGAGTTTTTCACCCTCTTCCAGGCGGCGGCGGAACTCAGCGGTCTTGCCTTGCAACTCGGTATCGGACAGATTGCCAAACTGTTCCTCAAGTTCGTTAACGCGCAGAACCATCTTGCGCATTCTCTTGATTTCTCTGGCGTTTTTACTGCCGAACATCTTCGTTGCAAGCTTCGCGAACATAGACCACTGCTTCTTTGATTAATCGGAGGAAGCCGGCATTCTAACCTTATTTGCCGACAGTACAAAAGGCGGGGCTCACAGTGCCGTCATTTACGCCTGTGACATCGTCCAGCCCGGGGTAACGTTCTGATATTACGGGAGTGGTTGCAAAAGGGAAAGGCGCGGGGGAGGCACTTGCCTCCTCCGGTGCGGGTCAGCGGCTGGCCCGCTGAATGTAGGTTTCCGGATTCTCGGATTTACCGTTGCGAATCACTTCAAAATGAACGTGAGGCCCGGTGGAGCGGCCGGTACTGCCCATCAGAGCCACTACCTGCCCCTTCTGGACGACGTCGCCAACGTTCACCTCAATGGATTTGGCGTGAGCATAGCGTGTCACCAGGCCATCGCCATGGTCCACCTCCACCAGATTGCCGTAACCATAGCGCTCGTCGGCATAGGTCACCACACCGGCGGCCACCGCAATAATGTCGCTGCCTTCCTTGCCGGCGAGATCCACACCGGCATGCCAGGTGCGCTTGCCGGTGAACGGATCGGAGCGATAACCATAACGGGACGACAGCCATCCCCAGGTGATCGGGCGACCCTCGAGAAACAGCTCGTCCTCCAGTTTCTGGCGGGAGGCGACCTGATCCAGCAACCGCAGCTGCTGCTCACGGTCCTCAATGCGACGGGCAAGCTGGTCGATCATGAACGTCAGCTCGGGCGTGGAAAAGGATTCTCCCGCCAGCCCCTCATCTTCAGGACCACCAACCGCAGCGGGCTGATCAAAGTCGAACTCGTCGCTGGCAACCAGACCGGACTCGACAAAACGCTGTCCGAGGGCATCCAGGCGCAGCAGGCGCCCCTGCATCTCGCCGAGGCGCAGCGTCAGTGCATCAACCTGCTGCTGGACGTTCTGTTCAACAAGGGCGAGATCGGCTTTCTGTTCAGAGAGTTTGGCCTGCCATTCCAGCACCAGCTCCGAAGGCGTGGGTTGTGCCGCCTCGGCCTGACTGACAGCAACGCGGTAACCGGACCAGCCTGCGACTGCCAACAGCCCGAGAACCATGACCACCAGACCAGCCGCGACAGGTGCGTTCACAGCAACCACGCGAGACTTGCCATGGCGCTTGCCAACGAAAATTATGTTCATATCGTCTTCTGGTTTCATAGAAGAGCCGCAACCTGATCCTGTAGTGTTGCGCCTCGGAAATTCTGACCGGGCCTGCCATCCTTAGCAACAACTACGTATCGAAATTATCGCAGCCGCCCGTGGACATTCACACATGAGACAATGTAAAAGGAGTGTAATATAGGGGCTGCTGCCAAACCGTATTGAAGTGTAACCAATCGTAACCGGAGTCGTCGAGAAAAACCGCGACCATGAAAAAGCAATCAGACCTCAAGTTGACCCCGGACACCTTCCGCCGCGCGCCGGTTCTGCGCGAACTGATGCACAAGGCCGAGCTGCACCAGCAAGCCGAAGACGTGGTGCTGTCGGCACTGCCCGATCATCTTGCCCGCGGGGCGCGCTTTGTCACCTGCCAGGACGGCGAGCTGGTGCTTTCCGCCGAAACGGCCGGGGCGGCCAGTCAGATCCGCTTTCGCCAACACGAAATCATGGAATGCCTGCGCACCCATGAGATGTTCCGTTTCGTGTGGAAGCTGAAAGTGAAGGTGGCGCCGCCGCGGTTTCGCGACAAGCCGAAAGTGGAAAAGGCACCCCTGAGCAACGAAAATGCCCGGCTCCTCAAAGAGGAAGCCGGGCACACGAAGGACAAACAATTACGCGAGGTTCTCGAAAAACTCGCAAGCCACGTCCGGGATTAAAGCATCCAGCCTTAAGCCTGGGCCGCCAGCACAGGTTTCATGTAGGAAATCGGGGCAGTGGCCTCGTCGTCGAAGGTCACCACTTCCCACGCATCCTCTTCAGCCCTGAGCTTGCGCAGCAGCTTGTTATTCAGGTCGTGTCCGGACTTGATGCCACGGAACTCACCAATCAGGCTGTTGCCCAACAGGTACAGGTCGCCGATCGCATCCAGCACCTTGTGCTTGACGAACTCGTCATCGTAACGAAGGCCGTCTTCGTTAAGAATCTTGTAGTCGTCTACCACAATGGCGTTATCCACACTGCCACCCAGCGCCAGATTCATCGCACGCAGCTTTTCGATGTCACGCATGAAACCGAAGGTACGGGCGCGGCTGACTTCCTTCACGAAGGACGTGCTGGAGAAGTCAACGGTGGCGGTCTGGGCGCGACCCTTGAACACGGGGTGATCAAAGTCGATCCCGAAGCTGACCTTGAAGCCTTCAAACGGCAGGAAGGTGGCCTTCTTGTCGTCTTCTTCAATGGTCACTTCACGCTTGATGCGGATAAAGCGCTTGGCGGCTTCCTGCTCGGCAATGCCGGCAGACTGCAACAGGAACACAAACGGACCGGCAGAGCCGTCCATAATGGGAACCTCGGCAGCACTGAGCTCCACAAAGCAGTTATCGATTCCGAGACCAGCCATGGCCGACAGCAAATGCTCTACTGTTGCCACACGGACACCGTCTTTCACCAGCGTCGTGGACAGCATGGTCTCACCCACATTTTCCGCGCAGGCGCGGATCTCGACCATCGGGTCCAGATCCGTTCTGCGGAAAATGATCCCTGAATCAACAGGCGCGGGCTTCAGGGTCAGGTAAACCTTCTCCCCGGAATGCAGCCCCACACCGGTTGCACGGATAGTGTTTTTAAGTGTCCGTTGTCTGATCATCGGTTCATCATTCCGTCACAAATTGGCGATATTCTAGGCAAAATCTGCCCGGAGAATATCAGAAAGTCAGACTGAGTACCATTTAACCAATCTGGCTTTGCCTGAATTTTACAATAAGCCAACACATTGCAATCAGCGCATACTCAATCCGGTGTACTGGCCCCTTTTTCGTCAGGAAACCGGTAACAGATCACCATTGCACTAGATTATCAGTCAGCCTGACGGCGAAGGAATGCGGGAATATCGAGATAGTCGACCCCCTGCTCTTCGCTTTCTTTGCTCTGATCAAGCGCCACGTTTCCATGGGCCACGGCACGACGACGCAGCACTGCGGGCCGATCCAGCTGGTTATAATCGGTCTTGCCATCCAGAGAACGGGTGTTGTCCACCACCTTGGTCGGCTTTTCGCGATCACCGCCCAGGCCAGTGGCAACCACGGTCACCTTCAGCTCGTCGGTCATTTCCGGATCAATCACAGTGCCAACCACGACGGTCGCGGAATCCGAGGCGAACTCACGCACAATGTCGCCAACCTCGGAAAATTCGCCCAGGTTGAGGTCCATGCCAGCGGTGATGTTGACCAGAATGCCCTTGGCGCCCTGCAGGTTGATATCTTCCAGCAGCGGACTGCGAATGGCCGCTTCGGCCGCTTCGCGGGCGCGGTTCTCGCCGGTGGCGCGGGCGGTACCCATCATCGCCATGCCCATTTCGGACATCACCGTCTTCACGTCGGCGAAGTCGACGTTGATCATGCCGTTGCGGGTGATCAGGTCAGCGATGCCCTGAACCGCGCCCAGCAGTACGTCGTTGGCCGCAGCAAAAGCGTCCAGCAGGCTGGTTTTCTTGCCCATCACCGCCAACAGCTTTTCGTTGGGGATGGTGATCAGGGAGTCGACGCTCTCCTCCAGCTCTTTCAGGCCGGATTCAGCAACGCTCATGCGCTTGCCGCCCTCAAACTGGAACGGCTTGGTGACCACGGCAACGGTCAGGATACCCAGTTCTCGGGCCACCTCGGCAACCACCGGGGCCGCACCGGTACCGGTACCACCGCCCATGCCGGCCGTAATGAACACCATATCCGCACCCTTGATGGATTCGGCAATACGGTCACGGTCTTCCAGCGCCGACTGGCGCCCTACTTCCGGATTGGCACCGGCGCCCAGACCTTTGGTGATGTTACCACCCAACTGGATGATCTGGCGGGCATCCATATCAAACAGAGCCTGCGCATCGGTATTGGCGCAGATGAATTCCACACCTTCAATGTCACTGTTAAGCATGTGACGCACGGCGTTACCGCCACCGCCACCTACACCCACTACTTTAATGACAGCGCTTTGCTGGACATTATCGACGAGTTCAAACATTCCCCTACTCCTTCGTGCTGTTTTCAGCCCTTGTTCCAGGCTGTTTGTTCGAGATTGTGTTTTCGAGATACCTTCGTTGCATTCTTTACTGCCACCCGGCGCGGTCAGAAATGACCGGTGAACCAGGCTTTCATGCGCTCCAACAGCGAGGGTGCGTCTTCACCCTTGAGCACTGGCGTCCGCCCCAGATCCATCTGGCGGAAACCATGAATCAACAACCCGACGCCAGTGGCGTAGATCGGGTTATTGACCACTTCCGTCATCCCGGAGACTGCCTGCGGACAGGCCAGCCTTACCGGCATGTGGAAGATCTCTTCGGCCAGCTCCACCACCCCTTCCATGGTGGAGGAACCGCCTGTAATCACGATGCCTGCGGGTATCAGGTCTTCAAACCCGGACCGGCGCAGCTCCGACTGCACGAGGGTAAACAGCTCCTCGTAGCGGGGCTCCACCACCTCAGCCAGGGCCTGGCGTGACAGATCCCGCGGCGCGCGATCGCCCACGCTGGGCACCTTGATGGTTTCATCGGCGCCGGCCAGCTGGGTCAGGGCGCAGGCATACTTGATCTTGATCTCTTCGGCATTCTGCGTGGGCGTGCGCAGGGCCATGGCAATGTCATTGGTCACCTGGTCCCCGGCGATGGGGATCACCGCGGTGTGGCGAATCGCACCGCCGGTAAACACGGCGATATCGGTGGTGCCACCGCCAATGTCCACCACACATACACCCAGCTCTTTCTCGTCTTCGGTGAGAATTGCATGGCTCGACGCCAACTGCTCGAGAATGATGTCATCCACTTCCAGCCCACAGCGCTTGACGCACTTCTCGATATTCTGGGCAGCGTTGACGGCACAGGTCACCAGATGCACCTTGGCTTCCAGGCGTACGCCGGACATGCCCATGGGCTCCTTGATGCCTTCCTGGCTGTCGATGACGAACTCCTGGGGCAGGATGTGGAGAATTTTCTGATCCGCCGGAATGGCGACCGCCTGGGCGGCGTCGATGACCCGGTCGATGTCCGCCTGGGTCACTTCCCGGTCACGGATGGCGACAATGCCATGGGAGTTGAGACTCTTGATGTGACTGCCGGCAATGCCCGCATACACCGAGTGAATCCGGCACCCCGCCATGAGTTCGGCCTCTTCCACAGCGCGCTGGATGGCCTGCACGGTGGTTTCGATATTCACCACCACACCACGCTTCAGCCCCCGTGACGGGTGCGAGCCAATGCCCACCACCTCTATGGTCCCGTCCATTTTGCGCTTGCCGACAATCGCAACCACCTTGGAGGTTCCGATATCGAGGCCGACAATCATGTTTTCCGTTTCAACCGATGACATGTGTTTCACCAAACCGTAGGTCTGAATTTGACGTTGCTATGATTTTTTTCCGGAGCCGGACACGTCCGACTTCCACTTAACCGCCACCCCATTGGTGTAGCGGGCATCCACCTGGCTGACTTCATCCTCGCGGGAGATCAGCCGATTCTCGTACACTGTGATAAAGCGTTCGAACCGCTCCTCAACCTGATCACGCCCCAGCACCACTTCGATACCGTTGGCCAGAGTCAGGGTCCAGGCGCCCCGTTGCTCCAGCGTCAGGCCGGCAAAGCCGAGCCCGCGGGCTGAAAGCGTCTCACTCATGGTGCGGGCCTGACGGATCACATCCTTCACCCGCTCATCGGGGCCCGCCAGCCGTGGCAGCCGACCGGCAATCTCCGGATTCGGCGGCGCAAACAGTTCGCCGGAGCGGCTCACCAGACGGTCACTGTTCCAGTACGCCAGCGGCTTCTTCTCACGGATTTCGATTTCCAGACGGTCCGGCCAGACCCGGCGAACCGCCGCCGACTCCACCCAGGGCCGTTGCTCCAGCTCGGTTTTGATGTCCGAAAGGTCGGTGGCAAAGAAACTCCTGCCAATCCAGTCTCCGGTTTTGCGCTCCAGATCGGTGCGGCTCTCGCCAACCAGCGTGCCGGTCACATCGATGGCCATGATCTGCCGGTCCATGGCACTGAGTACCTGACCGGTGCCCCAGGGCACCATCGCCGCCAGCAATACGATGGCAGCGCCCATACCAACCTGCAGCCAGGGCACGGCTGCCAGTACGGCTTTCAGCAATCCGAACCGGTCTCGCTCGGGGCCCAGGGAGGTTGCTCCCCGTCGCCGAGGAGGCTCGGACGGTACCGCCCGACTCCGGATCAGAAGACTTTCAAGCATGGCCATCCTCCAGGGTGTCCTTGAGAATCCGCACCACCAGCTCTTCAAAACTGATGCCCGCGGCTTTGGCCGCCATCGGGACCAGGCTATGGTCGGTCATTCCGGGCACGGTATTGACCTCCAGCAGCCAGAACCCGCCGTCGCGATCCTGCATGATGTCGACCCGGCCCCAGGTGCGGCACCCCGTTACCCGGAACGCTTCCAGCGCCAGGTGTTGCAGTTCCAGTTCCGCTTCCGGCTCCAGCCCACAGGGAATGCGGTAGCGGGTGTCGTCGGTCAGGTACTTGGCTTCGTAGTCGTAGAACACGTGATCGGTGCTCAGCCCGATGGCCGGCAAGGCCTTGTCCTGCAGCAGGCTGACGGTAAATTCCGGGCCCTCGACCCACTCCTCCACCAGCACCAGAGGGTCCAGCGCGCTGGCTTGCTGGTAGGCGTCGGTCAGCTCCTCGCGATTGCTCACCTTGCGGATACCGATACTTGAGCCTTCGCGGGATGGCTTGACGCTCAGCGGCAATGACAGCTCCCGGAGAATGTCATCGGCCTCGTCCACTGACCCCATGGCCCGGAATTTCGGCGTGGGTAGGCCACAGCCAGCGAACACGTATTTGGTACGCAGCTTGTCCATCGCCAGCGCCGAGGCAAGCATTTCACTGCCGGTGTACGGAATCCCGGCCTGTGACAGGATCGCCTGCAAGGTACCGTCCTCGCCGCCGCGACCGTGAAGCGCGATGAACACGCGGTCAAATTCGGGATGATCCACGGTGCGCAACAGGCAGCCCTGCACATCCACGCCATAGGCGTCCACACCGGCCGATTGCAGCGCGGCCAGTACGGCATTACCGCTTTTCAGCGACACTTCCCGTTCGGCAGAGTCACCGCCCATGAACACCGCCACACGACCGAGCGCCCGCACCAGCTCGGGAGCAGCCTGATAGCCCTGGGTATCGATGCGTTTTGCGTCACTCACTGGCAATCACTCCTGCCGCCGCCAGGCGTGCGGCAACACCGCCAATATCCCCTGCGCCCTGAGTGATCAGCAGATCACCGTCCCGCAGGGTGTTGGCGAGCAAATGTTCAATTTCGCTGTTGTCTTCCACAAACACCGGCTCCACATTGCCACGCTGTCTAATGCTGCGGCACAGGGCGCGGCCGTCGGCGCCAGGAATGGCGGCCTCGCCGGCTGAGTAAACGTCCATCAACAGCAGGCCGTCGACTTCCGACAGCACCTTCACGAAGTCCTCGTAAAGATCCCGGGTACGGGAGAAACGGTGCGGTTGATAAAGCATGACAATGCGGCGTCCCGGCCAGGCATCGCGGGCGGCACGGATCACCGCGTCCACTTCGGTCGGATGGTGCCCGTAATCGTCCACCAGCGTGACGTTGCCGTTGGGCGTCTGGTAATCACCGTACACCTGGAAGCGACGACCGACGCCAGCGAACCCGGCGAGCCCCCGGCAGATGGCGGCGTCATCCACGCCCTCATCGGTGGCCACCGCGATCGCAGCCAACGCGTTGAGTACGTTATGGCGGCCCGGCATTTTCAGCTCGACCTGCAGATCCGCGCGGCCACCGGGGCGACGCACCACAAAGTGCGTCCGCAAGCCGTCGGAACTGATCTGCTCGGCACGGTAATCGGCGTCGGGGTTATCGATACCGTAGGTGATGATGGCCCGGGAAATACGGGGAATGATCTCGCGTACGAACCCGTCATCAACGCACATTACCGCAACGCCGTAAAACGGCAGGTTGTGGAGGAAGTCGACGAACGTCTGCTTCAGCCGCTCAACGTCACCGCCGTAAGTGTCCATGTGATCGGCTTCGATGTTAGTGACCACCGAAATCACCGGTGTCAGGTGAAGGAACGAGGCATCGCTCTCATCCGCCTCTGCCACCAGATAACGGGAACCGCCCAGCTGGGCATTGGTACCGGCACTGTTCAGCTTGCCGCCAATAACGAAGGTGGGATCAAGCCCCGCCTCACCCAGCACCGACGCAATCAGGCTGGTGGTGGTGGTCTTGCCATGGGTGCCCGCCACCGCAATACCGTGACGATAGCGCATGATTTCCGCCAGCATCTCGGCACGGGGCACAATTGGCACCCGACGGCTGCGTGCGGCCGCCACCTCCGGGTTATCTCCGGACACGGCGGTGGAGACCACCACTACGTCTGCCTTGGCACTGTTGGCCTCACGGTGCCCGATGTGCACCTCGACACCCATGGCCTTCAGGCGATCGGTGACGGCGCCCTCGCGAATATCGGAACCGGAGACGTCGTAGCCCTGGTTCTTGAGCACCTCGGCGATGCCGCTCATGCCCGCACCGCCAATACCCACGAAGTGGATGTTGCGGATGCGGCGCATTTCCGGCACCTGATAGACCAGCGGCGGATTGGTTACATCAGCCATTAGCGGCCTCCAGACAATAATTCACAACTCTCTCCGTTGCGTCCGGGCGCGCCAGCGATTTCGCTGCGCGCGCCATATTCATTACCCGGGCCCGGTCGTTCGCCAGGTCCCGCAGTGTCTCGGCCAGCACCTCAGGGTTCAGCCTGGATTGCGGTATCAGAACCGCTGCCCGGGCATTCACCATTTGCTGGCCATTCTGTGTTTGATGGTCATCTACGGCGTGGGGGAAAGGCACCAGAATTGCGCCGACGCCAGCCACACACAACTCCGACACCGTCAGCGCGCCGGACCGGCAGACCACCAGATCGGCCCATTCATAGGCTTCCGCCATATCGCTGATGAACGGCTCGACCGACGCTTCCACTCCGTGGGCCTGATAGGCGGAGCGGGCCGCATCCGCGTGTTTCTCACCACACTGATGGCGTACCTGAGGCCGCTCTGCGTCGCTCATCAGTGCCAGTGCCTCGGGCACCTGCTGATTGAACACCTGGGCACCGAGGCTGCCACCAACAACCAGCACGCGTAGCCGGCCGTCACGACCTGCCATCCGCTGCTCCGGCGGTAACAACGCCGCGACGTCCTGGCGAACCGGGTTGCCAGTGCAACGGGTTATCACCTTCTCATCGAAGCTCCCTGGAAACGCTTCCAGTACTGTGTCGGCGAACCGCACCAGAATCCGGTTCGTCATCCCGGCGATGGCGTTCTGTTCATGAATCACCAGTGGGATACCGCAGACCCGGGCGGCAAGCCCCCCGGGCCCGGTGACAAATCCGCCCATGCCGACAACGCAGTCGGGGCGGATTCTGCGCACAACACCAAAGGCTTCGCCCAGTGCTCTGAGCAGACGGAACGGCGCAGTCAACAATGCCAATCTGCCCTTGCCACGCAGGCCGGACACATGGATCAGCGACAGCGGTATTCCGGTGTCGCCTATCAGGCGCTCTTCCATACCGCCGGCGGCTCCCAGCCAGAACACTTCGTGACCTTTTTCCTGCAGCAGGCGCGCCGCCGCCAGCGCCGGAAACACATGGCCACCGGTGCCGCCCGCCATCATCAGGAACCGACGCGATTCAGTCATAAACCGCACCTCCCCGGACACGCTTACGGCCTTTCTTTTCCTGCGCCAGACGTTGCTGATCCAGCCGCTCCATTTCCACACGCGCCAGAACACCCAGGGAAACACAGGTAATCATCAGGCTGGAACCGCCGTAACTCACCAGGGGCAACGTCAGGCCTTTGGTGGGCAACAAACCGGTACTGACCGCCATGTTGATGCCCGCCTGCAGACCAATCAGCAATGTGATGCCGTAGGAAAAGCAGGCCGCAAACGGCATGTTCGCCAGTTCCGCCCGGCGGGCAATCACGAAACCGGTGACCACCAGTACCGTGAACAGACCCAGCACAATCAGCGAACCCAGCAGGCCGAACTCTTCGGCGATGATGGCGAAAATGAAATCGGTATGGGCCTCTGGCAGATAAAACAGTTTCTGAATCGAGTTGCCGAGCCCGACACCGCCCCATTCGCCACGACCAAACGCGATCAGCGACTGGGTAAGCTGGTAGCCACTGTCAAACTGGTCCTTCCAGGGGTCCAGATAACTGACCACCCGCTTCAGCCGGTAAGGCTGGGTGACGACCAGAACAATGCCGAGAGTGACCAGGATACCGATCAGGGGCATGAAGCGACTGAGCCGCACGCCGCTGAGGAAAATCATGCCGGCCGCCGCTGTGACCAGCACCACCGTGGCGCCGAAGTCGGGCTGAATGACCAGTAGCATCGATGCAACACCCAGCACCGCCAGCGGTTTGAGGAAACCGGCCCAGGTGTGCAGCAGCTCTTCACGGCGGCGGACCACGTACCCCGCCAGATAGGCAATCAGACACAACTTGGCAACTTCAGAGACCTGAACATTGAACAGGCCGAACGGAATCCAGCGGGTCGAGCCGTTGACCGTGCGGCCCAGCGGCGTCAGCACCAGGATCAGCACGAGCAGACCAACGCCCAGGAGCAACCAGCCGCTGCGCTCCCACCAGGCCACCGGCACGTTGACTGCCACCAACGCCAGAAAACAGCCAATGCCGGCAAAAATAAGCTGCCGGATAACATAGTGGTAGCTGTTGCCGGCGGTTTCAGCGGCCATGTCCATGGACGCCGACGAGATCATCACCACGCCCATGACCAGCAGTGCCATGGAGCTGATAATCAGCAGCGGCAGTGGCCGCAGGTCGCTGAACAGCTGCTGGCGGTTGGGCAGCGACAGGCTGGCGTTGGTCATAGCTCGCCCTCCACCACGCGACGGAACTGGTCACCGCGGTCGGTGTAATCGCGGAACATGTCAAAACTGGCGCAGGCTGGTGACAGCAGTACCCGGTCTCCCGCTCGTGCCAATGCGGCAGCCGCGGTAACCGCGCCCGCCATGCTCTGCGCATAGACCACCTCGACGGAGGTCGCGACGCGCTCGGCAATCAGGCCGGCATCCTGACCGATCAGCACCACCGCCCGGCAATGCAGCGTGACAGGTGCTTCCAGCGGCGAGAAGTCCGCGCCCTTACCGTCACCGCCGGCAATCAGCACGATCTTTCCATTCTCCGGCGCCAGGCTCTCGATGGCCGCCACGGTGGCACCGACGTTGGTTCCTTTGGAATCGTTGATGTAATCCACGCCGTTTACCCGGCGCACGAATTCACACCGGTGTGGCAAGCCGCGGAATTCGCGGGCCACCGCCAACATGGTGTCCATCGGCAGTCCTGCGGCCTGACCCAGCGCCAGCGCCGCCATCACGTTGCTGAGATTGTGGCGCCCCAGCAGTTTCAGTTCGCTCGCCAGTAGCAGGTTATCGAAGCCAAAGGTGATCCAGGTGCCCTGATCATCGTCCCGGGTGCTGAAGGTGTCCGGATTGACGCGATGGAAACCGAAACACAGGAAACGCAGACTGTCCCGCGCCATGGGCGTACTCAGCGCATCATCCAGATTCACGATGGCGTTCTGGCAGCCGCGGAAGATCCGCTGCTTGGCCTGGAAATACGCCATCTTGGACGGATACCGATCCATGTGGTCGTCGCTGACATTGAGCACCGTGGCCGCCAGGGCATTGAGCTCTTCGGTGGTTTCGAGCTGGAAGCTGGACAACTCGAGCACATACAGGTCAGCCCCCCGACCCAGCAGGTCCAGGGCGGGTGTGCCTATGTTGCCGCCAACTTCCACCCGCCGGCCGGCAGCCGCTGCCATTTCGCCCAGCAAGGTGGTGACCGTGGTTTTACCGTTGGAACCGGTGATTGCCACAATGGGCGCGTCTGCGGCTTCGGCAAACAGGTCGATGTCGCCGCGGATGGTGGCACCCTGCGCCCGCGCCGCCTGGATGGCCGGACTCTCGACGCTGATTCCGGGGCTGACCACCAATTCGTTGAAGGTCTGGAACAACTCGGCGTCGAACGGGCCGGTGTGCACCGGTACCTGTGGCCAACCGGCCGTCAACGCCTCCAGACCCGGGGGATGTTGCCGGCTGTCGGCAACCGCGACATCCCGTCCCTGATCGCACAGATAGCGCACGCAGGAGAGCCCGGTTTTCCCGAGCCCTACGACCAGTGTGCGACGATCTGAAGCGATGACACTCATGGAGACGCCTTTGCCCTATCGCAGTTTCAGACTGGCAATGCCAATCAGAACCAGAACCACAGTTACGACCCAGAACCGCACAATGACGCGCGGTTCAGGCCACCCTTTCAATTCAAAATGATGGTGCAACGGCGCCATGCGGAAGATTCGCCGACCGGTGAGGCGGTAGGACGCCACCTGCAGAATGACCGAGACGGTTTCCATGACAAACACGCCGCCCATGATAAACAGAACAATTTCCTGCCGGACGATGACCGCCACCACACCCAGGGCTGCGCCCAGCGCCAGAGCGCCCACGTCGCCCATGAACACCTGCGCGGGATAGGTGTTGAACCACAGAAATCCGAGGCCTGCGCCGACCAGCGCACCGCAGAACACGATCAGCTCACCGGTGCCGGGCAGATGCGGGATCAGCAGATAATCGGCGAACTGCGCATGGCCTGACAGGTAGGCGAACAGGCCCAGCGCACCGGCCACCATAACGGTCGGCATGATCGCAAGGCCGTCCAGACCGTCGGTGAGATTGACCGCGTTGCTGCTGCCGACAATGACGAAATAGGTCAGCAGTATGAAGATCACCGGCCCCAGGGTCAGCGATACGTTCTTGAAGAAAGGAACATACAGCGAGGTTTCCTGCGGCAGAGTGGAACTGAAGAACAGCACGACTGCGGCGGTTGCGCCGATCAGCGACTGCCAGAAGTATTTCCAGCGTGCGGGCAGACCACGGGGGTTGCGCTCCACCACCTTGCGGTAATCGTCCACCCAGCCGATGGCGCCGAACAGCAATGTCACCAGAATGGTCACCCAGACATAGCGATTGCTGAGATCCGCCCACAGCAGCGTGCTGACACCAATGGCCACCAGAATCAGGGCACCGCCCATGGTCGGCGTGCCGGCCTTGCTCAGGTGTGTCTGCGGACCGTCATCGCGAACCGCCTGGCCAATCTGGTACTGGCTGAGCTTCCGTATCATCAGCGGGCCAATCAGCAGCGAAATAGCCAGCGCCGTAAGCGTGCCAAGGATGCCCCGCAGGGTCAGATACTGAAACACGGTCAGCGCCGTGAAATACTGTGATAGAACCTCTGTCAGCCAGAGCAGCATGAGTTATTCACCTTTTCTTTAATTCCCTCCACCACGCGATCCATGGCGGAACTGCGAGAACCCTTGACCAGCACGGTCAACGGACGCTGCTGATCAACCAACAGGCGGTCCACAGCCTCAGTGTGTGTTTGGCATAGCTCGGTGGTGTCGCCAAAACCGTCGACATAGCCGTCGCCCCCTGGCCCCACAACCATCAGCCGCTCGATGCGCTGCGTCCGGGCGAAGGCACCCACTTCACGGTGCAGCGCGCGGCTTTCCGGCCCCAGTTCAGCCATCGCCCCGAGTACCGCAATGCGGGTACCGGGCCGGGACGCCAGCACGCCAATAGCCGCCTTCATGGAAGCCGGATTGGCGTTGTAACTGTCATCAATCACGGTCAGCGACGGCGATACCTCGACCATCTGCAAACGGCCTTTGACCGCCTCCAGCGCCTGCAGTCCCTGCCGCACAGCCTCATCCGCTACGCCCAGGGCACGCACCGCGGCAATGGCCAGCAGGGCGTTGGTGATATTGTGATCACCGTGCAGAGCCAGGGAGACGCTACACTGCCAGCCATCGCGATGGTGTGCGATGAAACTTTGTCCATGGATATCGGCGGTCACTTCTGTCGGGTAATAATCCGCTCGCTGATCGCTCTCGCGGCAGACAACCGCCACCCGGCGCTCACCCGCGCGCTTCTGCCAGATGGCGAGCGCCGGATCGTCACCGTTCAGCACAACCAGACCATCTGCGGGTACGCCCTCGATAATCTCACCCTTGGCTTCGACGATGTTCTCGTAACTCCCGAACCCCTCAAGGTGTGCGCTGCCGGCGTTGGTCAGAATCGCCACCTCCGGCCGTGTTATCGCCACGGTGTGGGCAATTTCCCCCAGCCCGCTGGCACCGAGCTCGACCGCACCAAAGCGGTGTTGCGGGTCGAGCCGGAACAGCGTCAGCGGTACGCCGATGTGATTGTTGAGGTTACCCTCGGTTGCCAGCGTCGGGCCGGCCTGCGCCAGTATCGACGCCACCATCTCCCGAACCGTGGTTTTGCCACTGCTGCCGGTCACTGCCACCAGGCGGGCAGCACTCTCGTTTCGGTTGCCCGCCGCCAGCTGCGCCAGGGCATTCACGGTGTCCTGCACCACGATCTGGGGTAACGCCACGCTGTCATCGACGACATCGACCACGGCGCCGACAGCTCCGGCTTCCCGGGCCGCGTCCACGAACCCGTGGCCATCAAAATGCTCACCCCGCAGCGCCACATACAGGTCGCCCTGCTGAATCTTGCGGGTGTCGGTGGACACGGACGCATACTGGCGCAGCAACGCGGTGTCGTCATTGCAATGGCCGCCGGTCAATACCGCGGCTTCGGCCAGGGAGAAGGCCCGCATCATGCCACACCCCCGTTGAGCTGTAGCACGTGACGCACCTGTTCGGCGTCGCTGAAGTGAACGCGCTGGCCAGCCACTTCCTGATAATCTTCATGGCCCTTACCCGCGATCAGCACCACATCACCCTCCGCGGCCTGGCGAATGGTTCGGGCAATGGCTTCCGCGCGATCATGGATCACGGTAACCGCATCCCGGTCCGCAAAGCCGGCAAGAATGTCCCGGGCGATCGCCGCGGGATGTTCACTGCGGGGATTGTCATCGGTCACGACCACCACGTCGGCGCCGCGCTCCGCCTCACGGGCCATTTCCGGGCGCTTGCCGCTGTCCCGGTCTCCACCGCAACCGAACACACACATCAACTTTCCGCTGACATGGGGGCGCAGCGCGGCGAGGGCATTCGACAATGCATCCGGGGTATGGGCGTAATCCACCACCACCCGCACGCCGGCCGAACCGGTAAAGGATTCCAGTCGCCCCGGAGGTGGCTGCAGGGCACTGACGGCACTCCTGACCCGATCCACCGGAACACCCAGCGAGAGCACCGCGGCCATGGCCGCCAGCACGTTGCTGGCGTTGAAGCTACCCATCAGCGGGACGGATAAATCAATGCGCCCCCACTGGCCGTCAACGGAGGCGGAGAAACCGTCCAGTGTCGGCTCGAATTCGGTCAGCCACAATTCAGTCTGTGCCTCATGGAGGCTGTAACGAACCCGGTCACACTTTCCCGCCAGCTGATCATGGAGTTGCCGGCCAAACGGGTCATCGTAGTTGATCACCGCAAAGTGCAGCTCTTCGCGCTCGAACAGTTTTGCCTTGGCTGCGCCATAGGCTTCCATTGAGCCGTGGTAGTCCAGATGATCCCGGGTCAGATTGGTAAACACAGCGCCGGTCATGGTGAGCTGATCCACCCGGCCCTGATCCAGCGCGTGGGACGACACCTCCATTGCCGCCGCACGGCCGCCCAGCGCCACGATGCGGGACAGCACCCGATTCACCTGCACCACGTCTGGCGTGGTGTGGGTAGCCGTCTGCAGCGCACCGGGCATGCCATAGCCGAGCGTACCCAGCACCCCGCACGGTGTACCGGTATGCTGCAGCAATTGCGCAATGTACTGGGTCACCGACGTCTTGCCGTTGGTACCGGTCACACCAATCAGGCGCAGACGCTGGGATGGATGCTCGAAAAACCTGTCAGCTATCCGGCCAAGCTTGCCGCGCAGGTTCTCCACGGGCACCACCAGCGCGCCCCGGTATTCGTGGCATTCGGCGGGCTGCTGCACCTCAAGAATGACCACCGAAGCCCCAGCGGCCACCGCCTGATCCACATAATGCTCCGCCGTCGTTCGCTGGCCGGCCAAAGCGATAAAGGCGTCGCCGGAGGTCACCTGGCGACTGTCGGTTTGCAGCCCATGGATGGTGACATCAAACACCGAGGGCACTGGCGCAATGCCCTGCAACAATGTGCTGAGTGATGTGATACACATACGCTTACCCCCGCTCCCCGGGTGTTTTCTGGCCTGCTGCTGCATCGCCGACATCCAGTTCCGGCTTCACATTCAGCAGTCGCAATGCATCGCTCATTACCCGTGCAAACACCGGCGCAGCAACTTCACCGCCGTAATACTCCCCGGACTGGGGCGCATCGACCGCCACAACGGTGACGATCCGCGGATGATCAATCGGTGCCATGCCCGCAAAAATGGCTTTGTACTGACTGTCCTGGTATCCGCCCTTGCCGACCAGATGCACGGTGCCGGTCTTGCCGCCGGCGGAGTAGAAACCCGGCTGCGCGCGCTTGCCGGTGCCATTCTCGACCGCTTCACGCAACATCTCCCGCACCTGAAATGAGACCTTCTCGGACAGCACTCGTTCCCCGACCGGGCGCTCATCAACCTTCAGCAGGCTGAGGGGGTAACGGATACCGCCGTTGGCCAGCACCATGTAAGCCTGCGCCAGCTGCAGGGCGTTCACACTCATGCCGTAGCCGTAGGACAGCGTTGCCTCCTCGACCGGGCGCCACTTCGGCGGCGCCGGCAGAACGCCCACGGCCTCGCCCGGGAAACCGATACCGGTGGGCTGACCAAGACCCAGCCGCGCATAGAGATCGCGGATGACATCGCCACCGAGCTCGGTGGCAATGCGGCTGACGCCCACATTGCTGGATTTGGCGATGATATCGGTGAGCCCCATGACGCCGTAGTTGCGGCTGTCACGAATGGTAAAACGGCCGAAGCGCCGGTAACCCGGCGCCGTGTCAATGGTGCTGTTGTGATTGAACTTTCCCGACTCCAGCGCGGCGGCCATGGTGACCGGTTTCATGGTGGACCCGGGCTCGAACAGATCGGTGATCGCCTTGTTTCTAAGCCGGTCGGGGCTCAGCTGACTGCGGTCGTTGGGGTTATAGGAACCCTGATTGACCATCGCCAGCACTTCCCCGCTATCCACATCAAGCATCACCAGGGTCCCGCCGCGGGCCCCATGGGCACCGACAACCGCCTTCAGCTCGCGGTAGGCCAAGTACTGCAGGCGAAGATCGATACTCAGCGCCATATCCCGGCCCGGTCGCGCTTCGCGGATCAACGTCAGGTCCTTGATGACCCGGCCCCGGTTGTCCTTGAGCACACGCTTGCGGCCACTCTTGCCGCTGAGCCATTGGTTATAGGCCAGCTCCATGCCTTCCTGGCCACTTTCATCAATGTTGGTGAAACCGACCACGTGGGCTGTCACCTCCCCGGCAGGGTAATAGCGGCGGTATTCCTGTCGGCTGTAGACACCGGGAATGCCCATGTTCAACGCGCTCTCGGCCAGCCCGGGCTGCACCTTGCGGCGCAGGTAGATGAATTCGCGATCAGAATAGGTATGCAGGCGCTCGCGCAGCCGCGCCTCGCTGATATCCAGCAGGCGGGCGAGATGCGCCAGGCGGGGCTCACTCGGATCCATCTCCGACGGATTGGCCCACAGCGTCTGAACCGGGGTACTGACGGCCAGCGACTCGCCATGACGATCGGTGATCACGCCACGGTGAGCATCAATGGATTCGACACGAATGGTGCGAACGTCACCCTGCTGGCGCAGGAACTCGTTATCCACCACGTGAAGGTCGACCAGGCGCCAACCGAGCGCACCGACCACGATCAGAAAAACGCCCAGCACGGTGCCGTAGCGCCAGGCTTCAAGCCCGGCAGCCAGTCGCTGACCCCATGTTGTGTTGTTTCCCTGACCGGACAAAACTGCCACCTTATGTTTGTTGTTTTCGCTGTTCAGAGACCCGCCACCGGTGTCATCAATGGCACCAGCACAATGTCCTCCTGAGCCGGCACCACCATGCCGAATCGTTGCGCCGCCAGACTCTCCACCCGACTGTGGGCGCTCAATGCGCTTTGCTCGAGCAGAAGCTGACTCCATTCACGCTGATACCCGTCCCGCTCGGCGTGAAGCTGAGACAACGTATTGAATAGCTGACGGTTCTGGTAGGAACTCACCACCACGCCGATCGACGAGGCAATCAGCAGCGCCACCAACGCCATCGAGATCAACACACGAGTCTGCTGCAATGCCTCAAAGACCTGCTGCGACACCCGTATGGCACTGGCCAGGCCATCTTTCATCTTCTGCCTGCTCAGCCCAGTACTTCTCACTGCCGGCTCAATCGCTACCGCGCCCATGGCTACGCGCTCCCCTGCTAATCCTGTCTGTTGTCGACACGCTCAAGCACCCGCATCACTGCACTGCGGGCGCGCACGTTGTCGCTGATTTCTTCCGTATTGGCCTTACTGGCCTTACCCACCAGACGGAACCCCGATGCCTCCTGAACGGCGGTAACCGGCACCCCTTTTGGCAACCGTGGCCCTCGCGCGAGATCCCGCATGAAGCGTTTGACCACGCGATCCTCGAGGGAATGAAAGCTGATCACCACCAGACGTCCACCCGGTGCCAGCCGATCTGCGGCAGCCTTCAGGCCCACCTCCAGATCCTCAAGCTCCCGATTGATGAAAATCCGGATCGCCTGAAACGTTCGGGTAGCCGGATGCTTGTGCTTTTCCTTCTTGGGAACCGCTTTACTCACCAGCTCGGCCAGTTCCCGGGTGGTGCTGATCGGCGTCTCCTGACGCTGCTCGACCACCAAACGCGCGATACGGCGGGAGAAACGCTCCTCGCCGTACCGGAAGATCACATCGGCAATGTCTTTTTCTTCTGCCTCGGCCAGCCACTGCGCGGCACTCGGCGCCTGCTGGGGATTCATCCGCATGTCCAGCGGGCCATCTCTCATGAAACTGAAGCCGCGGGCGGCGTCGTCCAGCTGTGGCGAGGAAACGCCCAGGTCGAGCAACACACCGTTAACTTTATCCCAGCCCTGATCGGCAATCGCTTCACCCAGATCAGCGAAGGAGCCGTGATAACAGGAAAATCGGCCGTCTTCTGACGCCAGCTCACGGGCGACCCGAACCGCTTCCGGGTCCTTGTCGATGCCCAGCAGCCGACCCGAAGGCCCCAGCTTGCCCAGCACAAGACGGCTGTGACCACCGCGACCGAAGGTGCCATCCACGTAGAATCCGTCGGGGTCGTTAACCAGGAAATCGACCGCCGAGTCCAGCAGCACGGAGCGATGGGAGAATGCCTGGCCCGCCGCCCCCTGCTTGCGCTTGGAGGTCATAGGGACAATGCCTCCATTTCCGGCGGCATGTCATCATCATCGGTGGACTCATCCAGCCAGGCGAACCAGCGCTCCTCACTCCAGAGCTCGAGCTTCTTGCCCTGCCCGATCAGCATCAGTTTTTTCTCCAGGTGGGCGTAGGAGCGCAAAGTTGGCGGCACCAGAATCCGCCCGGCACCGTCCAGCTCCATCGGCGCGGCGTTACCCAGTATCAGGCGCTGAAGGCGCCGGGCCGCCCGATTCATGTTCGGCAAGGCTTCGATTTTCGGGCGCAGGATCTCCCACTCCGGTTCCGGATACACCAGCAGGCAACGTTCCTCATCGGCGTTTGCTGTCAATACAATGCGGCCGCCACAGGCTTGCGCGAGCTCTTCGCGCACCTTGGCGGGGATCGCAAGACGACCCTTCGCATCCATATTGATGGCATGACTGCCAAGAAAGTTGCTCATTTGCACCGACTCTGGGGTTCAGAAACCAAAAAAAACCACTAAAAACCACTTTTTCCCACTTCTGCACACTATAGAAACACGCAATACACAATGCAAGCGCCGTTAACAGCGTCGCACCTGTAAAACTTCCTTCTATGACAAGAGGTTAGCGGCGAGGACTCGAGCAGAGGGCCAGATTACCAAAAAGAAACAGATAGAAATCAGGGACCTGCAGAAAGGTCTGAAGATGACAAGTGAGGTGTAAGATTTTTTGGCTATAAAAGAGGCTGCCTGAGAATGACAAGCATCACAAAGGCAGGTTTCTAAAGGAAATGAGCTCGCCGGTAAGCCGGGTTCTGTCGTGGACAGTCATTCATCTAGGGCCTGCGTCACCACAGGCCTCAAGCAACCTACCCGAATCCAGCGCGGGCCACGCCATTGGATTCCTATTTGGTCTTGCTCCAGGTGGGGTTTACCATCGCCGTGAACTGTTGCCAGTCACGCGGTGCGCTCTTACCGCACCGTTTCACCCTTACCGGCGCCCGAAGGCGCTTAGGCGGTCTACTTTCTGTTGCACTTTCCGTCGGCTCACGCCGCCCAGGCGTTACCTGGCACCTCGCCCTGCGGAGCCCGGACTTTCCTCCCCCAGCGGACTGGCGGCGACTGTCTGGCGAGCTCGGGCACGACAATACCCTCGCAGTCGGAGCGGTGCAAGCAAAACCGTGCCGCTGCCGCCCGTCACTCTGCCTTCAATGTCAGCGCGCGCTGATACAGCTCGTTCTTCGGACGACCGGTCAGTTCCGCGACAATTTTGGCCACCTTCTTTACCGGCAACTCGGCCATCAACAGACTCAGCAGCTTATCGGTATTCACTTCACCCGACTCGCCGGCATCCGCTTTCAGCGGCGCACCGCCGACCATAACCACGAATTCTCCCCGGGCACCGTTGGGGTCACGCTCGATCGCCTCGCAGACCTCGCCCGCCTCGCCCGCATAGAACGTCTCGAAGGTTTTGGTGAGCTCCCGCCCGAGCACCAGCTCTCTGGTGGCCCCCATGACGTCGCGGATTTCTGCCACCGTTTCGAGGATCCGGTGGGGCGATTCGTAAAACACCAGGGTTGCACTGGTATCCGCGAGCGACTCCAGCTCGGTGCGGCGGGCACCCCGCTTGGCCGGCAGGAATCCCGCAAACAGAAAGCGATCCGTGGGCAAGCCTGCCGCACTGAGCGCGGCAACCAGCGCGCACGGCCCCGGCACCGGCGTTACCCGCACCCCACGCTCACGGGCCTGGCGCACGAGCACAAAGCCCGGATCGGAAATCAGGGGGGTGCCAGCGTCCGATATCAGCGCCACGTCGTCACCCCCTTCCAGGCGATCCAGCACCTGAGCAGCACGATCCCGCTCGTTGTGATCGTGCAGGGCAATCATCGGCTTGCGGATGCCCAGATGCTGCAGCAAACGACCACTGTGACGCGTGTCCTCGGCCGCAATGACTGCCACCCGCGACAGCACCGCAGAGGCACGCGGCGACAGATCCTCCAGGTTGCCAATCGGTGTCGCCACGATATACAGGGTGCCGGAACCGTTACCGTGAGCTGATTTCACAACATTGCCTCACTTTACCAGGGGACCATGACACCTGCGTCATGTGAAATGGCCCGGGAGCTGTTAAACTTGCCAGCCTGAGAATGATACAGGGGAGCCCGGCGTCGCCGGAGCTTCCGGCATGATGCCGCCGTTTATCCGGCGCCACAAGCGTATTTACCCGGAGTTCGTGAGCCTGCCATGACCAAACACCGCCTGAATCCGAAGACCATCCTCACTCTGTTTGTGCTGGCATTGCTGGCGACGGGGTGCGCCAGCGTCAATCTGGAGTCCCATGTTGCCGAGACCGCCGAGCAGGCCCTGCAGACTGCGAGCACGCAGAGTGACCGACAGCAGGCCCAGAGCTACCTGCTGCGCTCGGCGGACGAATTCCAGACGCGCGACGACCACACTTCCGCCCGGGAAATCCTGACGAGCGATCAGCTATCGACGCCGGCGGCCGAGCTGGAAGACCAGTATCTGCTGCTGTCGATGGCTAGCGCCACCGCACTGGAGGATCGTGACTGGGCCCGCGAGTTGGCAGCGGAACTCAGCACTGACCAGTTCCTCAATTATGAGCGCGGCCTGATGGCGCGTGCCGCCAACCTCCAGGCGGACACCCTGGAACTGGCCGGCGACCACCTTGGCGCGGCGGCCACCTTGATCACCCTTGCCCAATCGGACTCTCGCCAGAACCTCCAGGCCATCCACGATCGCATCTGGCAGGCCTTGAAGGCGACCTCAGACACCCAGTTAAATGAAGAAGCCGGCACCGTGCTCGGCTATGAAGCCCAGGGCTGGATCGAACTGGCCGGCATTCTGCGCGAACCGGGCATGAGCCTCGACGAGCAGGGCCGCCGGGTCCGCCAGTGGCAAAACAACTGGCCGGGGCACCCGGCCTCCAGCGCCCTGCCATCAGAACTCGGACTGATTGCCAGTCTCGCGGAGAGCCGCCCGGAGCAGATCACACTCGCACTGCCGCTGGAAGGCCCTCTGGCCAGCGCCGGAAAAGCCATCCGCGACGGCTTCTTTGCCGCCTACTACAGCGACCAGTCTGCGGACCGCGGCAAAACCAGCATCCGTGTCGTCAATACCGCCGGCTCCGACTTCCGCACGCTGTATGACGAAATGTCCGGCAATGGTCAGGACCTGATCGTCGGCCCGCTGGAAAAAGACGCTGTGGCATCGTTGACCAGCCTGACCAGCCTGCCTGTGCCTGTGCTTGGCCTGAATTATCTGCCAGGTGATGCCAATGTGCCCGCCGGCCTCTACCAGTTTGGCCTGTCGGCGGAAGACGAAGCCCGGCAGATAGCCGACCGGCTGGCCAGCGAAAATAACCATCAGGCACTGGTGCTGATTCCTCAGGGCGAGTGGGGTGACAGACTGGAAAACGCTCTGCTCGAACGCATGGCCGAGAACGGCAGCGTTGCACTCGACACTGAGCGCTATTTCAAGAAAGACAACCTGCGTGCGGTCACCGCGGATCTGCTGGGCATCACCACATCTCGCGAGCGGGCCATTGACGTTGAGCGCACCGCGGGCATTGACGTGGAGTTCGAACCTCGGCGCCGCCAGGATGCCGATGCGGTGGTCATGGTTGCCGAGCCGACGGTTGCTCGCCAGTTCAAGCCATTGTTTGCCTTCTATTTTGGCGGCGATCTGCCGGTCTACTCGCCGTCCATGGTGTACGAAGGCAACAAAGACCCTTCCCGGGATCGTGACCTCAACGAGGTCATATTCACCGATATCCCCTGGGTGCTGGACGCCAACAATGAGTTCCGCATCACCGCAACAGAAGCGCTTCCCGATATGCGGGGCCAGCTCGGCCGCCTGTTCGCCATGGGTGCAGACGCGTGGAACCTGAGCAAACGACTGCCGTTGCTGCGCCAGGTGGAGGGGGCCGCGATTGACGGACAGACCGGCACGCTGACCATGACACCGGACGGCAGCATCCACCGTGAGCAGCTGTGGGCACGCTTTAACAGCGGAACCCCGGAACTGCTGCCGGCCAGCTCCGAAGACGAGCGTTCCGGCGACGAATAAACGCCCACGGATAGTTCAGGATGTGGTGGCCATGGAAGGCAAGCCCGGCAGCAAAGCCATCGGAACCCAGACAGAAGCCGTCGCGGCACGCTACCTGCAAAGCCGTGGCGTCTCTATTCTTGAGCGCAACGTCTATAACCGGGGCGGAGAGATTGACCTGATCGGCCAGGATGGGGACACCCTGGTATTCTTCGAGGTTCGCTTTCGGGGTCTCAACAGCCTGGTCGGCGCGGCGGAATCGATCACACCCTCCAAACAGCGGAAACTGATCAGGGCCGCCTCGTTCTACCTGCACCGAAACGGCCTCAGCAGCGCGCCCTGCCGCATTGACGTGGTTGCGATCGCTCCGGGCGAAGTCAGCAAATACCGGATACAATGGATCAAAAATGCTATTCAGGCGTAGACATGACTGACACTGAACAACAGATCAATCAATGGTTTGCTGCTCACATGGAGCAGACCGCCCAGGCAGCGAGCACAACCGCCCCGGCCATCGAGCGGGCCGCCGATGCCTTTGTGAACACCCTGCTCAACGACGGCAAGATCATTACCTGTGCCAACGGCAGCGCCAACATCCTGGCCCAGTATTTCTGCACTGCGCTGCTGAACCGCTTCGATCACGACCGGCCAGCCCTTCCGGCCATCAATCTGGGCGCCGACGCTACCACCTACTCCGCGATCTGTCGCGACAACCGCTTCAACGACACCTTTTCCAGGCCGGTGCGGGCCATCGGCAAGGCCGGAGACCTGTTGTTCGTGATCGTTGATGACGGCCACAAGGCCAATCTGATCCAGGCCATTCAGGCCGCGCACGACCGTGAAATGAACGTTGTGGTCCTGAGCGCCAAGGACAAGTCCGATATCACTTCCCTGCTGCAACCGGAAGATTACGAGATTGCCCTCGACAACCTTCCCGCCACGGCCGCGACACCCTTGCTTCTGGTGATCATCAACGCGCTGTGCGGGCTGATCGATAGCAAACTTTTCGGCGGGTAATAAAAAAGCCAGCATTATGCTGGCTTTTTTATTGCTGCTTCAGGCTCAACTCATTTAACGACCTTCAGGGTCGGTCGGCCAGTCGGGCGTTCGCTGCCGCCCTGAGAACCGGAGGAACCGCCGGTGCCATCGTCGTCCGGATCCGGAGAGCCGGGCTCGCTGCCAAACACCATCCCCTCGCCGTTTTCCTTGGCGTAAACCGCCATCACCGCCTGCAGCGGAATAAAGACCTGCATCGGCACGCCGCCAAAACGGGCGCTGAATTCCAGAGCCCCGTTGCCAATCACCAAACCACGGACCGCACCGGGAGAGATGTTCAGGACGATCTGGCCGTTGGCGACGTGCTCGGTCGGCACCTGAACACCCTGAACGCCGGCATCAACCACGATGTATGGCGTGCAGTCGTTATCCAGAATCCATTCATTGAACGCCCTGACCAGATAGGGACGGCTTGATGTCATGGTTACTTTGCTATCAGGCACTGCCTCTCTCCTGACCCGTTCTCAGGCCCTGCTTGACTGACTCAGCTACGAATGTCTTCTTCAAGGTCAGAGAGGCTCGCCTTGAAACCCTCCCGACTGAAGATACTCTCCATGTACTTCTGCAGCGGCTTGGCCTGCTTGTCGTCCAGGTCAATGCCCAGCGCCGGCAAACGCCAGAGGATCGGCGCGATGCAGCAGTCGACGATGGTGAATTCCTCGGACAGGAAGAACGGCATTTCGCCGAACAGAGGCGCCGTGGCCAGCAGGCTTTCCCGCAGCTCCTTGCGTGCCGCCTCAGAAGCCTTTGCGTTCGGCTGGGCAAGAATCTGGTCTACCAGACCACACCAGTCCTTCTGAATCCGATGGATCATCAGACGGCTGTTCGCCCGGGCAACCGGATAGACCGGCAGCAATGGCGGATGGGGAAACCGCTCATCAAGGTATTCCATCATGATGTTGGGCTCGTAGAGCACAAGATCACGGTCCACCAGGGTGGGCAGGGCATTGTACGGGTTCAGGTCGGCCAACTCGGCCGGCGGGTTATCCGGATCAACATCGACGATATCAACCGTTACACCCTTTTCCGCGAGAACAATACGCACACGATGGCTGTAATGACTGGCCGGGTCAGAGAAAAACGTCATTGATGACCGCTTGGTCACAACGCCCATAGAACTACCTCACGAGTAAACAAATCAGAATGATCCTGAAAACGCAAAAATCCAGCGGGCCGGTGATTGCCCGCTGGAACTCAGGACCGGAGATTATACCTGAAATCTCAGTGCACGTCCTTCCAGTACTCACGATTGAGCAGGTAGGCGAAGATGAAGAAGATGGCGACAAAGATCAGAACGAAGATCCCCATCCGCTCACGCTCCACTTTCACCGGATCGCCCATGTAAGAAAGGAAGTTGGTCAGGTCGTACATGGCGCGGTCAAACTCCGCCGCCGACATGCTACCTTCGGTCGCATACTCGGGACAGGCATCGGCATTATTGATGTTGCCACTGAGGGGATCCACGCTGGCACCATGGCCGATCTTCGGCTCAACAGCACACAGGCCCTGCAGGTCGACCAGAACGTGAGGCATGCCTACGTTCTCAAAGACGACGTTATTCACACCCAGCGGGCGCGAATCGTCTTTATAGAAACCACGCAGGTAGGAGTAGATCCAGCTTTCGCCACGCAGACGCGACTCAAGGGTCAGATCGGGTGGCGGCGCACCGAACCAGCCCGCGGACTGGTCCTTGCTCATCGAAACCTTCATCAGCTCACCGATCTTGGCGCCGGTGAAAATCAGGTTCTCTTCATAGAGAGCGGCCGGGATCTCGAGATCGTCGGATACCCGCTTGTAGCGGGCATACTCCATGGAGTGGCAACCCATGCAATAGTTGGTGAACAGCGCCGCACCACGCTGCAGGGATGCCTTGTTGGTGTGATCCGGCTCCATGGTATCCAGGGGAACCGCAGCACCTGCTGCCAGCCCGAGCGCCGGCAGGATCGCGATGAAAAGACCAAAAATCAGCTTTCTCATTATCCTGTCACCCTCTCTGGAACTGGCTTGGTTTTCTCCATGCGAGTGTAGAACGGCATGAGAATGAAGTAGAGGAAGTACAGTGTGGTCAGAATCTGAGCCACCATGGTACGCCCCTCGGTCGCCGGGACGATGCCCAGATAACCCAGAATCACGAAGCTCACCACGAAAATCGCCAGCGCGACTTTACTGATCCAGCCTTTGTAGCGCATGGAGCGCACCGGGCTCTTGTCCAGCCAGGGCAGCACAAAGAGGATGGCAATGGCGGCGCCCATGACCACAACACCCCAGAACTTGGCGTCCAGTCCGAACAGGTCGACTGTCACCGCACGCAACATCGCGTAGAACGGTGTGAAGTACCAGACCGGCGCAATATGATCCGGCGTTTTCAACGCATTGGCCGGCTCGAAGTTAGGCTTCTCGAGGAACAGCCCGCCCATTTCCGGGAAGAAGAAGACCACGATGAAGAAGATAAAGAAGAACACACCCACGCCGAGCAGATCGTGCACGGTGTAGTAAGGGTGGAACGGGATACCGTCTTTCGGGATGCCGTTTTCGTCCTTGTTTTTCTTGATATCGATACCGTCGGGGTTGTTCGATCCCACTTCGTGCAGCGCCAGGATATGCAGCACCACCAGACCCAGAAGGACGATAGGCAGGGCGACAACGTGCAGGGCGAAGAAGCGATTCAGTGTGATGCCGGAGATCAGGTAGTCACCCCGAATCCACAGGGACAGATCGTCGCCGATCACCGGAATGGCGCCAAACAGGTTTACGATAACCTGGGCACCCCAGTAGGACATCTGACCCCAGGGCAGCAGGTAACCCATGAAGGCTTCCGCCATCAGCACCAAATAGATCAGCATGCCGAAGATCCAGATCAGCTCGCGGGGCTTCTGATAGGAGCCATACATCAGACCACGGAACATGTGCAGGTAAACCACCACGAAGAACGCAGATGCACCGGTGGAATGCAGATAACGAAGCAGCCATCCCCACTCCACATCGCGCATGATGTACTCAACGGAAGCAAAGGCACCCTCGGCTGACGGATTGTAGCTCATGGTGAGCCAGATACCGGTAATCAGCTGATTGACCAGTACCAGCATGGCCAGAGAGCCAAAGAAGTACCACATGTTGAAGTTTTTTGGCGCGTAATACTTGCCAACGTGTTTGTTCCAGGCGTCAACAACGGGAAGACGCTCATCAATCCAGGATACTAACTTTTGCATTACGCAGCCCCCTCCGGATCAAGACCGATGGTCAGAGTATTCTCGTCATCGAAACGATACGGAGGAATCTCCAGATTCTGCGGCGCCGGCTGGTTGGCGTAAACACGACCCGACAGATCGTAACGTGAGCCGTGGCACGCACAGTAAAAACCGCCAAGCCAGCTTTCGCCCAGATCAGCGGGAGACACTTCCGGACGGAACTGAGGCGAGCATCCCAGGTGAGTACAGATGCCCACCAGCACCACGTACTCTTCCTTGACCGCACGGTAGATGCCTTCAACATACGCGGGCTGATTTGCCTCTTCCGACTGGGGGTCTTTTACCCGGTCGTTCAGCTCTTTGATGTTTTCAAGCATTTCCGGGGTACGGCGGATAACCCAAACCGGCTTACCTCGCCACTCAACGGTCATCTGCTGACCCGGCTCCAGTTTGCTGACATTAGCGGTGACCGGCGCACCAGCTGCTTCCGCTTTGGCACTGGGATTCCAGGACGCCACGAAAGGAACTGCCGCACCGACGACGCCGACTCCACCTACCACCGACGTAGCACCGATCAGAAACCGGCGCCGGCCTTGGCTCACGTCGCCATTACTCATTATGGTTTTCTCCCATCAGGCGAGGCGCAGAGCACCGCGATCCGGCGCTGCCACACTTCAAAAAGGACTTCACAACCCAAAATTATAAGCGCCCAAATGGTAATGAAATTACCCGGGCCTTACAAGTCGGAAAGGCGCCACCAACGGACCACCCCGCCCCGGGCCACGTCGAGAATCGTCAGCCGGACAATAAAAAACCCGGCCGAGGGCCGGGTTTTTTGAGGGTAGCGCTCCAGCAATTAACGCTTGGAGAACTGAGGACGCTTACGCGCCTTCCGCAGACCCACTTTCTTACGCTCAACTTCACGGGCGTCACGGGTAACGTAACCCGCTTTGCGCAGTGCCGGGCGCAGAGTCTCGTCGTAATCCATCAGGGCACGGGTCAGACCGTGGCGAATAGCGCCGGCCTGACCGCTGATGCCGCCACCCTTGACGGTGATATTGATGTCAAAACGATCGCTGGACTCAGCAACAACCAGAGGCTGACGAACGATCATGCGCAGGGTCTCACGACCGAAGAAATCTTCGATGGAGCGACCGTTGATAGAGATGTTACCGCTTCCCGGCTTGATGAAAACCCGAGCCGTGGATGTCTTGCGGCGACCAGTACCGTAATTTTGTGCTACAGACATATCCGCCTTCCGTTAAATGTCGAGTTCTTTGGGCTGCTGGGCTGCGTGAGGATGCTCAGCGCCGGCATAAATTTTCAGCTTCTTGAACATGGCACGGCCGAGCGGGCCACTCGGAAGCATGCCTTTGACAGACTTCTGAATGATTTGCTCAGGAGCCTTGTCGACCAGCTTCTCGAAGTTGATGGACTTGATTCCACCCGGAAAGCCAGTGTGGCTGTAGTACATCTTTGCAAATGCTTTTTTGCCGGTAACCCGGACCTGGCTTGCGTTGATCACAACGATGTAATCGCCAGTGTCTACATGAGGGGTATACTCAGGCTTATGCTTGCCCCGCAGACGACGGGCGATTTCGGTTGACAGACGACCCAGCGTCTTGCCGGCTGCGTCTACAACGTACCAGTCACGTGTTACTGTTTCTGGTTTCGCACTCAGAGTCTTCATTGATTCCGCCTTGAACGCTATATAAGAAACGTTAAAAACCACCACCGGTAAATGCTTGGCATCCGGAGGAGGTTCTGTACCTGTAAAGATCGGCAGTGACATCATTCGGGGCTGAGATGATGGCATCGCCTTGAAAAGCCAGGGCGCGAAGTATATCCAAACCACACCGGAAAGCCAACCCTATTACGCGTTGTTTCGCTAATCCCCTACCCCGGTGCGGGCAAGCCGTAGAGCCGGCAGCCGTTGCTCACCAACTGGCCGGCCAGCGCCTCCCGACTCTCGGACCGCAATTCGACCAGGGCATCCAGAATAATTGGCAGATATTCCGGGGAGTTGCAGCCCTTGGCGACCCCCTCCGGCGCCATGTCCGGGGCGTCCGTCTCGAGCACGAGCGCGTCAATTGGCAAGCGGGCAATGGCGTCGCGGGTTTTTCTCGCCCCGGGATGGGTGATAACACCGCCGACGCCGATGTAGCAGCCCAGATCGACCAGCTTCCGCGCCTGCTGGTAGCTGCCGGAAAATCCGTGCACCAGCGAGCGTCCGTTGAAACGGCGAGCCCGCAGAATGCCGTGAATCTCGTCGTGGGTTCGCACGGAATGGATAATCAGTGGCAGGCCCAGGCGACTGGCGATGTCCACCTGCGCTTCAAACCAGGGAATCTGGTCGGCAAGCTCTCCCTTCAGGCGGTCCAGCCCACACTCCCCGACTCCCACGCAGCGGCCCTCCGCCTTACCAAGGGCTTCTTCCAGCGCTGCCAGGTCTTCGGCACTGTGCTCACCGATAAACCAGGGATGGATCCCCAGGCAGTAAAACAGGCCTGACCAACTGTCAGCCGTTTGCCTTACCCGCGGCCAGTCCGGCCGCCGGACGCCGGGGATGACCACCCGCTCGACACCCTGCTCGCGCGCACGCGCCAGGACCTGCTCCCGGCAGCCATCAAACTGCGGAAAGTCGAAATGACAGTGGACGTCGATGAGGTTCATACCATCCGGCCTGGCCGTCGTCAGTGCTCCCGGGTCTTGTGGAAGCCAATGTCGGGATAGCGCTCCTGCGCCAGTTGCAGGTTCACCATGGTAGGTGCAATGTAAGCCAGCTGGTTGCTGCCGTCGAGCGCCAGGTAGTCGTTGTTCTTGCGCTGGAACTCGTCGAGCTTGCGCTCATCGGCGGCGGTGACCCAGCGGGCCGTCGCCACGTTAATGGCCTCGTAAACCGCCTCGACCTTGTACTCACTCTTCAGCCGGCTGACCACCACATCAAACTGCAGCACCCCCACGGCACCCACAATCAGGTCATTGTTTTTCAGGGGGCGGAATACCTGCACGGCGCCCTCTTCCGACAACTGGATCAACCCTTTCTGTAGTTGCTTGGATTTAAGCGGGTCTTTGAGGCGGATACGGCGGAACAGTTCTGGCGCAAAGTTGGGAATACCAGTGAACTTTACATCCTCACCTGCGGTGAAGGTATCGCCAAGCTGGATCGTGCCGTGGTTATGCAGGCCGATGATGTCGCCGGCGAACGCCTCTTCCGCATGTTCACGGTCCCCCGCCATAAAGGTCAGGGCATCGGAAAACCGTACATCCTTGCCAATGCGCACATGCCGGGCCTTCATTCCCTGGCTGTAGCGGCCGGACACAATACGCAGGAAGGCTACGCGATCCCGGTGCTGCGGGTCCATGTTCGCCTGGATTTTGAAAACAAAGCCGGAAAAACCATCTTCCGTCGGCTCCACCAGACGCTGATCCGTCTCGCGCGGCTGAGGCGTCGGCGCCCACTCCACCAGACCATCGAGCATGTGATCGACCCCGAAATTACCCAGCGCGGTACCGAAAAAGACCGGTGTAAGCTCGCCCTTGAGGAACGCCTCGTGATCAAACTCATGGGAAGCGCCCTTGACCAGCTCAATTTCGTCGCGCAGATCGGAGGCATATGCCCCGAGGACCTCATCCAGCTCCGGGTTGTCGAGCCCGGCAATGACACGGCGCTCCTGGATGGTATGCCCCTGGCCTGACTGATAAAGGATGACCTCATCCTTCAACAGATGGTAAACCCCTTTGAAATTCTTACCCATACCGATGGGCCAGGTCACCGGTGAGCAGGCAATCTTGAGGATATCTTCAACCTCATCCATCAGCTCAACCGGGTCCCGTGTGTCACGGTCCAGTTTGTTCATGAAAGTCAGGATCGGCGTATCCCGGAGACGGGTGACCTCCATCAGTTTGATGGTGCGATCCTCGACGCCCTTGGCGCTGTCGATCACCATCAGGCAGGAATCCACGGCGGTCAGTGTGCGGTATGTGTCTTCCGAAAAGTCTTCATGCCCCGGGGTATCAAGCAGGTTGACCAGGCGATTGCTGTAAGGGAACTGCATCACCGAGGTGGTGACCGAGATACCCCGCTCCTTTTCCATCTCCATCCAATCCGACTTGGCGTGCTGGCCTGACTTCTTGCCCTTGACGGTACCGGCCTTCTGGATGGCCTGACCGAACAGCAGAACCTTTTCGGTAATGGTGGTTTTACCAGCATCCGGGTGCGAGATAATCGCAAAGGTACGACGATTGGACACTTCTTTTTCAAGGGTGGACATAATGGACGGCAACCTGATTCAAATACGCTGAAAAGGCCGCCATTATAGGGGGAATAACACCGAGACGCGAACGATGTCCGCCCCGGCGGAGCGGTTGCCACGAAGCGCGCCAGGCTTTACCCCGGGGCGAGTCAGTCAGTGCTCAGGTCAAGTGCCATCACTTTGGCATCTTCCCGGCCATTCGCCGCCGGATAGTAGCCCGGGCGATGACCAATCACGCGGAAGCCCTCCGACTCATAAAGTGCAACGGCACTGCTATTGGACACCCGCACCTCGAGAATCGTCTGTTGCATGCCGTCGTGGGTTGCCCGGGCCACGAGGTGGCGCAGCAATTGACGGCCAGCGCCCTCGCCACGGCGTGCCTTTGCCACGCACAGGTTCAGCAGGTGGGCCTCATCGTAAAGGTAGGCCACGACGGCGTAGCCCCCCAGACTCCCCCCGTGGCGGAAAGCCCACAGGCGGTAGTCCGGACGAAAACAATCGAGGAACACTGCCTCACTCCACGGGTGTGAGTAACTGCACCGCTCAATCTCCATAACCTCGGGCAGGTCGCCCGGCGCCAGCGGGTCGATGGTGCAATCGTTATCGCGCACAGCCTGGTATGACAGCCGCGTCACTGGCGACTCCCTACCAGCGGCTTGAGCTCGTTCCATAAGGCCCGCTTGTAGGAAGGCACGGCGGCAAGCTCCGCGAGCGAATGGGGAAAATCCACTGTGATAGCGCCGAAGGTGCGCTCGAGCCACCCCTGGCGGTTCTCGACCTGCTCGCCGGGCATCACACCCATAAGCACAAGGTGACCCGCTTCCGGTTTATCCACCATGGAAGACAGCAGACGTGATAAGTCCGCAAAGCCATTCCCCGGCACCAACGGATTGGCGAATACCGGCCAGCGCACATAGTTGGGCGCTACCGCAGACCGATCACTCAGTGCGGCGAGAATATTGCTGGCAAGAGCCTCCTGCAATCGCTCGCTGGCGTCGTCGGAGATGCCGGCAACCAAGACGATCTGGCCGGCACGCCAGATCCCGAGCGTCGCCCGAATATCGGAGAAACGTTCCACCTCCACCGCCGGCGTAGCAGTGCCAGGCTCCTCTGTCGGCTCCTCGCCCTCTGACTCCGCAATCGCCACCGACTCTGCCACCACCGGCGCCGGGTCAGCAACCGGTGTGGCGCCGGCCATCAGCGCTTGCAGGTGGGCAATTCGTTCACCGGCCTGGCCTGAACTGACGACGTTCTCTGGAGCACTGCCGGATTTGACGGGTGCAGGCGCCGGCACCGGCGCTCCACCTGCGAGACTGTCAACCTCGATCTCCTCCGGGAAATCGAACTCCGGACTCGGCGCGGCTCCGGGCAATGGCTCACGGGCATACCAGAGCTGAATACCGGCCATCCCCAGGTAAAACTGACGCTCGACTTCAGGAATGGACATACAGACTCTCTGAGATTTCGCTGGGATCAGACATCGGCTACCTGAGGGTGTTGTCGCACACCCCCTCGACTGATGAGATTCAATGCTTCGATATAAGCCTTGGCCGAGGCAATGATAATATCAGTATCGGCACCCACGCCATTCACGATACGCCCGCCCCGCTCCAGCCTTACCGTCACCTCACCCTGGGCGTCCGTTCCGCTGGTAATATTGTTGACGGAGTAGAGCTGGAGGTTGCATCCTGAGTCCACCAGCGATTCGATGGCCTTGAAGGTGGCATCGACAGGGCCACTGCCCTCGGCCTCCACCCTGTGCTCTTTGCCATCCATCATCAGCGTGAGAGTGGCCTTGGGCACCACGCCGGTTTCCGAGCATACCTGCATACACACCAGTCCAAAGCGACCGTCCTCTTCCTTCTGACGGGTATCACTGGCAATCGCCTGCAAATCCTCGTCAAAGATCTCGTGTTTCAGATCGGCCAAAGCCTTGAATCGGGTAAAGGCCTCGTTGAGTTCCGTTTCCGTCTCGAACTGGATGCCCAACTCCAGCAGCCGGGTGCGGAAGGCATTCCGGCCGGAATGCTTGCCAAGCACCAGACTGTTGGTGTGCCAACCCACGTCTTCCGCTCGCATGATCTCATAGGTTTCCCGGTGCTTGAGCACCCCGTCCTGATGAATGCCGGACTCATGAGCAAAGGCGTTCGCACCCACGATCGCTTTATTCGGTTGTACCGGAAAACCGGTGATCGTCGACACCAGCCGCGACGCGGGAACAATGTGACGGGCATCGACACGGGTATCCAGCGTGAACAGGTCCTGGCGGGTGCGCACCGCCATGACAATTTCCTCAAGCGAGGCATTGCCGGCGCGCTCGCCGAGGCCGTTCAGGGTGCACTCCACCTGCCGCGCGCCCTGGCTAACCGCGGCAAGTGAATTGGCAACCGCAAGTCCGAGATCGTTGTGACAATGGACTGAAAAAATCGCCTTGTCGGCGTTGGGGATTCGGTTCAGTAGCTGGCGGATGGTTTCACCAAACTGCTCGGGAATGGCGTAGCCCACGGTGTCCGGGATGTTGATGGTGCGGGCGCCCGCATCAATCGCCGCTTCAATAATGCGACAGAGAAAGTCCAGCTCTGAGCGACCGGCGTCTTCGCAGGAGAACTCCACATCGTCGGTGTGGCTACGCGCCCGCTTCACCGCACGGACCGCCTGCTCAACCACCTGATCAGGCTCCATCTGCAGCTTGTGTTTCATATGAATTGGCGAGGTCGCGATGAACGTATGAATCCTGCCGCTGTTTGCCGGCCGTATCGCCTCTGCGGCCCGATCTATATCACCATCCAGTGCCCGGGCAAGGCTGCAGACGGTAGAGTCGGTGATATTCTCAGCGATCGCCTTCACCGCCTCGAAATCGCCCTGGCTTGCAATGGCAAAGCCCGCTTCGATCACATCGACGCGCAGCTTTTCCAGCACCTTGGCAATCCGGAGCTTCTCCGCCTTGGTCATGGTAGCGCCAGGACTTTGCTCTCCATCCCGGAGCGTAGTGTCAAAAATGACCAGATGATCGGTTGCGGGCATTGGGATACTCCCTTAAGAAGGTTCGATGCTTATGGGCGGAAGTATATCACCGGCACATAGTTTTCGCGGCCCAAATAAAAAACCCCAGCATCGAGGATGCTGGGGTTTAGGGTATTAGGAGCCTGACGATGACCTACTCTCACATGGGCAACGCCACACTACCATCGGCGCAGGTCTGTTTCACTTCTGAGTTCGGGATGGGATCAGGTGGTTCCAGACCGCTATGGTCGTCAGGCA
>NZ_QTKT01000015.1 GCF_018424605.1 Marinobacter lipolyticus
CATCGAGCCCATAGCTCCTGCTTCTGCTGATGGGTCAGCCCTCTGGTCTTTGATACTTGCTGCGGCATTTTGAAAGCCCCGATAGTTACCAGTGTGCATTATGTTGCATTGACCGGTTGAATCTACCACAGCTCTCTTGATGTCGGACGAGATGAATCGTACGCGCTGATAGACCGGTTGGGGGAGCAGGAGTCAATTGAACTGGTCTGTGAAGCGTTTGATATCAGTCGTTCCAGCTATTACGAGTACCGCCAACGGCGGAACCGTGTAGATGTGGAGCGCCTGGCCCTGAGGGCTCAGGTAAACCGCCTGTTTACCAAGAGCCGCAGCTCTGCCGGCAGTCGTACAATCAAAGGCTTGCTCCGCGAGGAAGGCGTTGTCGTTGGTCGCTTTAAAGTTCGACGACTGATGAGCGAGTTGGGGCTGATCTGTAAGCAGCCAGGCCCTCATGCCTACAAGCAGGCTACCGTTGAACGACCAGATATCCCGAACCATCTGGACCGGGAGTTTGCAGTAGAACGGCCTAACCAAGTCTGGTGTGGTGACATCACCTACATCTGGAGCGGCCAGCGATGGAGCTATCTGGCTGTGGTGCTGGACCTATATGCCCGGCGAGTTGTTGGCTGGGCAATGTCATCCAGTCCGGATGCGGACCTGGTTGTAAAAGCTCTGGATCACGCCTGGGAACAGCGTGGTCAGCCAGAGAAAGTCATGTTCCACTCGGATCAGGGCAGTCAGTACGCCAGTCGCAAGTTCCGTCAGAGGCTCTGGCGCTATCGAATGACACAAAGCATGAGCCGGCGTGGCAACTGCTGGGACAACGCACCGATGGAGCGACTGTTCCGAAGTCTGAAATCTGAGTGGATACCGGCCCTGGGTTATCGAAATCTGCCTGAGGCAAAAAGAGATGTTGGTGGCTATCTGATGGACTACTACAACCGGCAGCGGCCTCACGCGTTTAACGGCGGCATTTCGCCTGTTGCAGCTGAGGAAAATCTTAAAATACTGTCCGGGATTAGTTGACCACTACACAACATTGATAGACACTTTTTCATGGACACCTCTTCAGATTAGATAGATTCAAAATGACACTTGAAGTCTTTCAAATGCTGAGTAGATGGTGCTTTGCACTTATTGCAGAGTTGTTACATTTTTAAATTTTTTCTTTGTATTTCAACAACCTAAAACCAAAACCTTTTATTATATTCTTTGACACTGAATTGAACTTGAATATAAGCGGCTGTCTTCGTACATCGCGTCGTGGGCACGGAAGCGCTTTCCGTCTGACGCCAGGTCATTCACTAAATTCTTCTGTTCGCTCCCTGTGGTGGCCCCCGCTAAACCGGACACCACCTTGTTAATTTGATGCCAGCTCTGCCCGGTATTCCCCGGGCGATCTAATTGTTCCGCCCGTTCACGCCCTTTTTCCAGCGACCGGCCTGCCAAGACAATGTCGCTGTCGATCCGTTGCCCAAGAGTGTTGCAATAGCCGCCCCTGCAGCTCCGTAGCTACCAAGGATTAGTACGCTCTTGTTGCCCTGCCTCATCGTTGCTCAAACTCCTTTTAATGTACTCCAGTTCAACTCTTTAGTTACTACAGGGTCATACCGCAAGTCGTCGAATCGCGGTGGGTTCACCAGTGTCGTCAAAAACTAACAACTTAACGTTGACCCTGTAGTGACTACAGGGTTTTAAATAACGGAACTTGTGTGAGAACCGGAGCCGCGAAAATGAGCAAACCCTGCGATGGACAGTGTGGCAGCGAAGATTCTGTCGTTAACAATGAGCTTCAGAGCCCCGTCACCGCCGAAACAGACAGCCAGCTCAGCACCTACAGCGTGCCGAAAATGGATTGCCCCTCAGAAGAGCGAATGATTCGAATGGCGCTCACGGGTTTTGACAACATTCAGTCACTCTCATTCGACCTATCGAATCGAAAGCTGGAAATTATCCATCAAGGCGAAGTCGGACCTATTACCAGCAAACTGGAAACCCTGGGTCTGGGCGCTTCCTTGCAGAGGACAGAAGACGCCAGCGCTGAATCCGTCAGAGCGGCTGAATCTTCTAAGGCCAACGAAAGCGAAGAGTCCGGCACTTTATGGATACTGCTGGCAATCAACGCACTGATGTTTCTGGTCGAGATGACGATGGGCCTGATCGCCCAGTCCGCTGGCCTGATTGCAGACTCGCTAGACATGCTTGCCGATGCCGCCGTCTACGGTCTCGCGCTTTACGCCGTTGGGCACGGCATCAAAATGCAGGTCAGAGCGGCGCATGTGGCTGGCATACTCCAGCTTATCCTTGCCGCTGGGGTACTGGTTGAAGTTGGCAGGCGCTTTCTGTTTGGCAGTGATCCCCAGTCGTCAATGATGATGGCCGTCGCATCTGTGGCCCTTATTGCCAACATCAGTTGCCTGCTCCTGATCGCCAAACACCGTGACGGCGGTGCTCACATGAAAGCCAGCTGGATATTTTCGGCCAATGATGTGGTTATCAATCTGGGAGTTATCCTTGCAGCCCTTCTTGTTGCCTGGACCGGCTCCAACTACCCGGATCTGGTTATTGGCGGTATTGTGGGAGGCATTGTACTCATTGGTGCCAAGCGCATCCTTGCGCTAAAAGGATAATTCGATGTCTGAAGACCGTTCTCGCTTTTTTACGCTCACTTTTCTCGGCTTTTCGGCACTTATAGCTCTGGCCGACCAACTTATTAAATGGCTCGTCCAGCAATCCATGGCTTACGGACAATCGGTTGAGATCACCCCTTTCTTTAATTGGGTGCACGTATGGAATAAAGGCGCTGCCTTCAGTCTCTTTGCCGATGGCGGTGGCTGGCAGCGATATTTTTTTATTGCGATAGCCATTGTCGTCTCGGCTGTTCTGGTCAAATTGATTCGGGACAGCCATAAGCGAACCGAAGCACTAGCCTATTCGATGGTACTTGGCGGTGCATTTGGAAATGTCATCGACCGAGTTTTTCGAGGCTATGTTGTCGATTACCTGGATTTTCATTGGCAATCCCGGCACTGGCCGGCGTTCAACCTTGCCGACGTGTTCATCGTCCTGGGCGTGGCCATGATTTTGGTCACGAGCTTCACAGCCGAGAAAGGTGCCGGGAATAACATGGAAAATCGCCAGAATGGCTAGTTTTCGCGCGGTCGCAACACTCGCTAAGCCCTCTGAGCCAGGCTTAGCGAGTGTTGCGACTACGTTTAATTGAACAGCAACGACCAAGGAGAAAACAATGGGCCACGAGCATGCTCACATGTCACCGGATACTAAGGATAAGAGAGTTGCAGTAGCTATCTGGGCGAACGGTATCCTAACCTTGGCTCAGATCGCTGGAGGGATCTTCGCTGGCAGCTTGGCGCTGATAGCCGACGCTATACACAACTTTTCGGATATGGCGTCACTATTTATCGCATTTGCGGCGCGGAAGATTGCACGCCGCCCGGCCGACTCGAAGATGACCTTTGGCTACGGGAGAATTGAGGTTGTTGCGGCACTCATAAATTACACCACTTTGATAATGATCGGGGCATATTTGATCTACGAAGGTGGCATGCGATTCATAGATCCCCCGGAAATCAAGGGGTGGTGGGTAGTTTGGCTTGGCATTATCGCATTGGTAGTGGATGGTTTGACCGCGCTGCTTACTTACTCCATGCAAAAGGACAGCGTCAACATCCGTGCGCTGTTTCTACACAACTTGTCTGATGCGTTTGCGTCAATTGCAGTCGTTGTAGGCGGCGCCCTGATTCTCCTGTACGACATGCGTTGGGTTGATCCCGCGATCACAATTGGTATCGCAAGCTATATTCTCTACCTGGGTCTAACGGAAATCGGCGGAACCATCCGGACACTCATGCTGGGTAGTCCATTGGATATCGACACAGATTCTGTCATCGAGGCTTTATCAAACGTAGAAGGCGTTTTAGACCTTCACCACGTACATTTCTGGCAGATGGGTGAGCATGATGCCTCCCTCGACGCCCATGTGGTGGTCGAAATAAGTGCCTGGAATGAACTTGAAAAAGTCAAGGGTGGGATAAAACGAGCTTTGGAAAACGAGTTCGGCATCACTCATTCAACATTGGAGTTTGAACATCCTGATCACAGTCACAAAGATGCCCATACTTATGGCCATGGCTAGCAGGGCTGCTGAAAAGGGTACCGTGTGGCAGATATGCTGCGAATGGCCGACATTCCACTCGGTTACGAGCACGCCATGCGAGACGTAATTGAACGCCACCAGGTCTGGGCCTACCTCATCGCTGTTGTTTTCGGACTGTCTGTGGATTGGACATCGTCCCTCGGTGACAGTGTGCCGGATTACTTAATCTGGGGGTTGCTCGGAGTTCTGCTCTACGCCACATTTACTCAAACACCGTTGACCCACCTGTCTGATATGTTCCGGGACCGTCGGTTCATGGGTGCCTTGCTCACCGGAAATTTTCTGGTCATGCCGGCGATCACTGCCTTGCTGATATTGGCGCTGCCGGACAATGACGCGCTGAAGTTGGGAGTGCTTCTGGTATTGCTGATGCCCTGTACCGACTGGTTTGTCACCTTCACTCACCTAGGCAAGGGGGACAGCACCCGAGCCATTGCGGCAACACCGGTTCTGCTGATTGCTCAACTGGGTCTTCTTCCACTTTACCTCTGGCTTTTCATGGGTAATCAGTTCGACGTGAATCTTGAGCTTGGGCGGCACCTCCTGCCGGCCTTTGGCGGGCTGATTATTGTCCCGCTTATCCTGGCATTTCTGACTGAAAAATGGGCCGAAAACTCCAGAAAAGCCATCGGGTTCATTCGCTTCATGGGTCTGATGCCGGTCCCTCTGCTGACAGTCGTACTGTTCATCATCTCAATGACACAGGTCAGCCAGATCGACAGTACCGGCTCACTTATCTGGCCCTTGATGATTCTGTTTCCGGCCTATCTTCTAGCTGCGGCTCTGGTTGGAAAGGCTCTGCGCCGGGTCTTTCGATTACCGGTAGAAACCGGTCGCACCGTCATCTTCAGCCTAGGAACACGCAACTCCTTCGTGGTTTTACCTTTGGCACTGTCAATGCCAGAGGCCTGGGCTGTGGCCGTCGTGGTGATTGTCGTCCAGTCTTTGTTGGAACTGTTTGGAATGATGCTTTATCTGCGGTGGGTGCCTAGTCGGCTGCTACCGGACACCTGAATAATCTGAAACCCGTAAACTCATTTAAAATAGGAAGATCTCCCGTGCAAACCCGAACCCTGGTCATCAGTCTCCTTCTTTTTTGTCTGGTTGTCTTTGCTGGTGCTTTTGTTATTTACGATCGCTCCCAGGGCACTAATGAACCCGCCGTTGTTGAAAAAACGCCACTGGTGAGGGATTACTCTCCCGTTATTGGCCCTGAGGACGCGCCGGTAACCATTGTCGAGTTCTTCGACCCATCCTGCGAAGGTTGTCGCGCCATGCATCCCTATGTGAAACAGATTCAGGCTGCCTACCCGGACAACGTGCGTCTGGTACTGCGCTACGTATTGTTTCACAAAGGCTCGGAAGAGGCCGTCAGAATCCTGGAAACCGCCCGTGAACAGGGGGTCTATGAGCCGGTACTGGACGCTGTTTTGGAAGCACAACCGAAATGGCACGATGATCCAAAGGTCGCCGCAGCATGGGATGCGGCGGAGTCAGCCGGACTTGATGTCGAAGCCGCTCGGGCCGGTATGAACTCACCCGAGATTGACGGCATTATTCAACAGGATGCTGCGGACGTTAAGGCGGTTGGAATTTCCGGAACCCCAACATTCTACGTTAACGGAGACACCTTGAGCCGCCTGGGGCCTCAGGAACTGTACGACCTGGTGACATCCAAGGTAGGGTCACTGAAATAACAACAAAACAACCGGCAACGCTATGTCACTGCTTGACTACCTTTTACCCTACGATTTCTCGCCGCTGACCATACTCAGCTACATGCTCGTGATGGGATTCTATGGCGTCGGGCTAATTCGGATGCCGGAACAGGACCGGCCAGGCTCACTGCGGATCTTTGCGTTCACCCTGGGGGTACTGATCTGTTATGCGGTGATGCAGACCCGCTTCGATTACTACGCACAATACATGTTCTTCGTCCATCGGGGTCAGCACCTGATTCTTCATCATATCGGTCCGATCCTGATCGCCCTGTCCAACCCTTTACCGGTCATGCGGTTCTGGTTCGCAAAAATCAGCCCGGGCTGGAGGCATACATTGAGGCCTCTGGGCTGGGTCTATAACGTTCTGCAACAGCCTTTTATCGCCCTTTTCCTGTTTGTCGGGCTTATCTATTTCTGGCTGTGGCCATCAATCCATTTTGACGCCATGCTCAGCCGGGATCTGTATTGGGTCATGAACTGGAGCATGTTGCTGGATGGCCTGCTGTTCTGGTGGTTGATCTTTGATCCAAGACCGCCGGCGATCACCTCATCGCTGGGGTATGGCAGACGCATGTTGGTTCTGGCCGCCGCAGGTGTGCTTCAGATGTTTCTTGGGGCGTGGATCGTGTTTTCACGTGACATGGTCTATGACGTTTACGAAGTCTGTGGCAGGGCCTGGCCGCTGGACCCGGAAGTCGACCAGCTACTGGGAGGCATGCTGACCTATATTCCTCCGGCCATGATGAGCATTCTTGGCATTCTTCTGATGCTCCGGCGAGCCATGCATCAGGACGGAAAATATACCAACCAATCCAAACAACTTGAGGAAACAGCGTCATGAGAACTCGCTTCTGGCGACAGCGCACCAACATCATATCGGCGACCTTAACGCTGATAGCAGCCCTATTGCTGACTGGTTGCTTTGGCAATGACGAGGAAGACTGGAACGGTAAAAACATCAGTGGCTTGATGCCTGAGCTGGAATTCGACCTGATCAATAGCCAGGGCAAGTCTGTATCTGGCGATGATTACAGTGGCCGCGTGAGAATGCTGTTTTTCGGGTTCACCTCGTGCCCCGATGTTTGCCCGACCGCCCTGCAAAAACTCAATCAGGCAACCAGTGGCCTGGACCCCGCGCTTCAGGATGAAGTACTCACTTTGTTCGTGAGTGTCGATCCGAAACGTGACACGCCTGAGCGTCTCGCAAAATACGTGGATTTCTTCGGCGACAATATTGTAGGACTCACTGGAAAAGAACCCCAGCTTCGTGAACTGGCAAAACGATATAGAACAACCTTCGGTTATGACGAACCTGCCGCTGATGGAAATTATGCGGTGTCACACAGCAGCGCGATTTATGTATTTGATCGCGAAGGTAACCCCCGCCTCTTAATGCGGCCCGATCTGAGTAGAGAAGAAATTCGGCATGACCTCGTTGCTCTTATTCAGGAGGATGCCTGACTGAATAGACTGTCCCAACTCGAATTGAGACAGTCCTGGTTGGCGGGCACATACAAAGTGGTTAAGCAGAGCCGGAGAGTGTCTCGATAATTCGGCAGTCCATAATAACTCCGCCGTCACAACACGCACTCAGTCTTTCCAACTCGTGTTCCATTGCATGTAGATCTTTCAGTCGAGAGCGCACTTGAACCAGTTGTTGTTCAACTTTGGCGTCCACACCCGCACAGGACTCCTGCTGACGATCCGCCAGTGAAAGCAGTTCACGAATATCGTCAAGGCTAAATCCGAGCCCGCGGCTTCGTCGAATAAACAGCAGCCGCGAATGATCCTCTTCGGAGTAGAGACGATAGCCCGACTCCGAGCGGGTCGCTTTCGGCAACAGTCCAATTTTTTCGTAATAACGGATGGTCACGGGCTTAACGCCCGTATCATCAGCTAGCCGACCGACCGTGTTCCTTTTTTCGCTCATCGCTATTGACCTTATAGTTACTATAACCACCAGTGTATCGATGTATTGCACGTTTTAGGAGGGTTCGTCGTGGACAGCTGCTGTGAAAACAAGGCCGGTGAACTGGCACAATTGCGAGCGAGCCAAAGCCGGGTGCTTTACATTGCGCTTGCCATCAACGCAGTGATGTTTGTGGTGGAATTCAGCGCCGGCTGGATTGCAAGCTCTACCGCGTTGCTGGGCGATTCGCTGGATATGTTTGGCGACGCGTCTGTCTATGCACTGACACTGTTCGTGCTGGACCGAAGCCGTCGCGCGCGTGCCGGAGCGGCTTTGTTCAAAGGCGGCTTTATGCTGTTGTTCGGGCTTGTTGTTGTCGCCGATGCCATCCGCAAGCTGGTGATACAGGAAGTGCCCGCCGCCGAGTGGATGGGCGCTGTCGGCGCTCTTGCCCTGTTTGCAAACGGCGTTTGTTTTGTGTTGCTCTACCGTCATCGTGCGGACGATCTCAATATGCGTTCCACCTGGATGTGTTCCAGGAACGATCTGTTCGCCAATAGCAGTGTAATCATTGCGGCAGGATTGGTCGCCCTCACCAATACCCTCTGGCCGGACATCATTGTGGGCCTCGCCATTGCTGCGCTATTCCTGCACTCCGCTTGGCAGGTCATCCGTGAGGGTATGGAGGAATGGCGTGCCGGTGGGGCTGAAACCGCCGATAAATCGAGCAAAGATGAAGGCGATACCGCTGGAAACAGCTGCTGCTCTTCTTCGCAAAGCACTTGTGCCAATGAATCCAGAGAGCCATCCCGGTGACCACCAATAACCGGGTGATTCCATGGGGGCTGCTGCTGTCAGCCTGGCTACTGGCGGCGGGGTCCTCGCTTTCAGCCATCTACATCGGGGAAGTTCTCGGGCAGGCTCCGTGCGTTCTGTGCTGGTTTCAGCGCGCCTTCATGTTTCCGTTGGCGGTGATTCTCGCAGTCGCCTGCTACTACTCGGATTTTAACGTTTGGCGCTACGCTATGCCGCTGTCTGTCATTGGCTCCCTGTTCGCTCTAGCCCACTCACTGCTTTATGTGGGGCTCATTCCACAACCCATTCAGCCCTGCACGGCCACTGGCCCGTCCTGCTCGGGTGACGGAATGACGATATTTGGTGGGCTGCCGCTTCCGTTTCTATCGCTGGCCATTTTTGTTGCCATCATCATTCTGCTCTTGCTTATCCGTCGGAGAGTTCATACATGAATCGTCGTGCCATCTTTGTTGTCGTGTGTCTCGTGCTGATCGCAGCCTTTTCAGCCGCCGTCCTATTCAAGCCACAGCCCCAGCAGCCTCAAAAAACGGCCACCACCGGCGAAAAGTCTGTTGCCGCTGCCGAACCGATCGCGAACCAACAAGCATTGGTACGCTTCCATTCGCCCACATTCGGGCCTGCCGACGCACCGGTGATCATAGTTGAGTTTTTCGACCCCTCCTGCGAAGCCTGCCGGGCGTTCTACCCGATCGTGAAACAGATACTTGCTGAGTATCCAGGCCAGGTGCGGCTTGTTTTGCGGTACACAATGTTCCATCAGGGTTCCGAGGAAGTCTCCAGAATTCTGGAAGCAGCTCGCCTGCAAGATGTCTATGAACCGGTGCTGGAAGCTGTGTTGGAGGTGCAGCCGGCCTGGCACGACGACCCGAAGGTTGCCAAGGCATGGGGAGCGGCCGAGGCAGCCGGTCTGGACCTGTCCCAAGCCCGTGAGGATATGCAATCCGAACGGATAAGCGCCATCCTTGATCAGGACATGCAGGACGTCAAAACCATCGGTGTTCGGGGCACCCCGACTTTTTTCGTGAATGGCCGCCAACTCACGGAGTTTGGTCCCAAACCGCTACTTCGTCTTGTTCAGGAGTCGCTCCCAGACGCACAGAAATAGTCGACCGGTGTCGAACAAAACACGGATGGGCTTGATGCCCTCCACCGTCAACTGAACTCAGAAAATTGAGGACTCACGGAAATGCCAGATCTTGCGACATGGGGAATGCTGGCTGCTTTTTTTGGCGGCCTGGTGTCATTTTTCTCACCCTGCACTCTGCCGCTGGTTCCGGGGTATCTATCGGTCGTTACGGGCGGCACTGTCACAGACCGTTCGAGTCGACTGCAATCTCTGTGGCTCAGTATCTGTTTTGTCCTTGGGTTCAGTGTAGTGTTCATCGCTTTTGGTGCCAGCGCTAGTCTGCTCGGTCAGTGGCTGATGGCCTACCGGCAGGAAGCCAATCTGGTGGCGGGCATTCTGATTGTGCTGATGGGGCTATTTATGCTGGGCTGGTGGAGCATGCCCGCGTTACAGCGCGACTGGCGCTTTGGGCAAACCCTTGAGGGTGGACGGCCCACGGCAGCGTTCCTTCTCGGCTTGGCCTTTGCCGTCGGGTGGACACCGTGTATTGGCCCGATATTGGGCGCTATCCTGGCTCTCAGTTCCACCCATGCGAATGCTGAAACCGGCATGCTGTACCTGGCCGTTTATTCGCTGGGGTTGGCAATTCCATTTTTGGCAACGGCTTTATTTATTAAGCACTTTCGGGCGCGAGTGCGCTGGATGAGCCGCTGGAGTCAGTCACTGAGAATCCTGGCAGGGCTGGTTCTGGTTGTTATGGGGGTAATGGTGCTGACGGGACAGATGACCCGGTTTGCATCATGGATGTTATCCGCATTTCCGGTACTCGGAAGACTCGGTTGATCCCGGGCAAATCTTTGCCCACAACTTAGCTGGCCGATAAGGCAGGAGAACTGAGCAGTGAACAGTGAACTCAAGACGTTCTATCTGACAGAACCGGCAGCAGCCGCTGATGCTGACAATCAGGGCGATGTCGCTACAGCGTTCAGACATCTTGAACGGGCTCATATTCTGAGCCAGAAGTTCGCGTTAGCGCACACGACAACACATTTGCGCATGCTCCGGCTTGGCTGGCACGCGCGCGATGCTCGCGAGGTTCTCGGTCAGCTGGCTCGGGCCTTCGCTGCGTTGCTGGTTTCACGAATCCGGGTTCCTGTCGGCAATACGGGACTTGCCAACGTCAGCGCATTTGAACCGATGGCGGTGCCGGAAGACTTGGCGATTGTTCTGGGACACCAGAATCCTTCCAACACGTAATTGAAGGACACCACTTGATGATCAAACCCTGCTTCCAACACCACGCAAAGCGCTTTGCATCCATTGCAATGATGATGCTGGCAATCCTCCTTGTTGGCTGCATGGGCGATGATCCGCCGGATTGGCACGGGACAGAAATCAGCGGCGTGATGCCCAAGCTTGAATTCGATTTGATCGACAGTCAGGGAACACGGGTTTCAGGCGATGATTACAGTGGTCAGGTACGAATGCTGTTTTTCGGATTTACCTCTTGCCCTGATGTTTGCCCCACTGCTCTGCAAAAACTCAGCCAGGCCGTCAGCGGGCTGAGCACGGAAAATCAGGAGGAAGTACTTACGTTGTTCGTCAGTGTCGATCCTCAGCGCGACACACCCGAACGCCTGGCGGAGTACGTCAATTTTTTTGGTGACAAAATCATCGGGCTGACCGGCAACGCCTCTGACCTCCGCACGCTTACCCAGCGATACCGGTAGACGTTCGGGCATGAAGAACCGGACGCAGAAGGTGACTATGCCGTTACTCACAGCGGTGCAGTCTATGTGTTTGATCGTGATGGTAATCCTCGCCTGCTTATCCGGCCGGAAGATTTAAGCGCTCAATCCATTCGGCAGGACCTTGTTGGCCTGCTTGAAGAGGATTACTGAATGACTGGAGGAAAGCTCTGACTCGAATGTTCGCTTTTGTTTAAAAGGCGTCACTTTGGAATTGGCATCAATGGCAGACAACCTCAATTCCGCCCGGCCAATATATGGTGACAAACGGCGGCCACATTATGGTGTCACTACCACCTCACCCTGCAGATCCAATGCGCTCTGCCCTGGGAAGCTTGCGGCGGCGCAACAGCGCAATACCACCCAAACCAACGGCAAGCATCGCGAATGGTGCAGGTTCCGGGACGCCAACCGCAAAAGACAATCTGTCGAAGTCGCCTGGGCTCGGATAATCTCCGCCGCCAACGACAAGCGAGCTCATATTAGGAACTTGGATGTTCCATGCGAAAAACTGTCCCGGTTTATAACCATCGGTATCCGCTCGCCCGAAGGTAATCAAGTCTCCGGCTGAATCGAAAGCGAGCCAGCTCACACCATATTCATAGACCGCGATGTTATGAAGTCTCATTGATAGGGAAACCCACTGTGGGGCCTCGCTGAAAGCCATACCAAACCCCATCGCGCACTCATAACGCCCAACACAGGTATTCCACCCTAGCTCATAGGTTCCAAACACCAGATCGCCACTAAAACCAGATCGTTGCGCGGTGATCGGGCCAGAACTGCCGGTTCCGTAAAGACGCTGCAATGTCACATGAGGCGAAATGTTGGATAGATCCGTACCCTCTGAATACTCAAAAGCCTCAATAGTGATGATGCCTGCCTCAGTAGTGGCAGGCGATATGCTCAAAACTACGCTTGCCAAGATCCCTACCACGCTACTCCCTAACCATCGATACATGAGGCTCATTCCTTCCACTCCTTAATTGGCTCTGGAATACCCTCCAAGACCAACTCGCAAAGTTACTGATGGGCAGATGTTATCTCGCACGGGCTAAAAACGTGCGAACCAGCACCTCTAGTGTTGGGGAGCAATATCCAGGCCATGCAAGGGAAAACAAAGGTTTAGAGAGAGGCTGCGCTTCACGATGTAAAGAACACTGACTACGTGACCAGTAAGGCAACAGGTCAAAATTCTGCACTCCTGACCTATCTTCTTCGGTTCCTGTAAAGAGTCTCGACACAAAAATGCCGCCAGGGTTTCCCGTTGGCGGCATTGCCTCTCAGCCTTTACGACACTGACTCAGTGTTTGTGATTCGCGTTCCAGCGCCGAACCCCGATCGCCAGCAAGCCCAGCGCAATCAATGCCAGGGTTCCCGGCTCCGGAACTTCATTGGGCGGCGTGGTGGCGGACCCGTAGGCCTTATCACTGCCGCCGCAGCCATCGTCACCGTTATCAAGGGTGGCATCGCCGGAGCACAGCTGCTGGGCACGGATGCCGACAACCCCGAGATCCTCCAGTGACAACCCGAAATTGGAGCTGCTCCACGAGAATGTCTGAATGTTGTCGAAGCCTTGAGCGCCCAGTCTGAACACGAGGCTCCAGACTCCGTCGAAGTCGGGAATAGCCAGACCATTGAGATTGCACCCTGCTCCACAGCCATCAGATGCCTGATTGCGCCCGAACAGGCTGACATTGGCACCGGTTATCGCAGGCGCTGACGCGTCTGCGGCCGAAGTGCCAAAGTCCAGAAACAGACCCAGTGCCTCTGCATTCCAGGGATCAACCGTGAGGTTATAGTTGAACAACCCCGCGTCGTTGTCATCGATCTGGAAAATGTAGTTGCCCGTGTCGTTCTCATTTGTCTCCCAGGTATCGTATGTCATCATCGCAGCCTGCGCTGCCTGGCCACCCAGCAACAGGGATGTCGCCAGGATACCGCCCGATAACCATGTCTTCCTTTTCATTCCGGGACTCCTTTTTTACCCGCCGTTAAGGGTGTGTGAGATTCCGCACCCACTGGCCAGTAAGGAGCAACCTTTGCACCACGTCGTCGCCAGCCATTACGCATCAATCAATTAGCTGATTTTCCCGCCAGCGCGGCTCCGTATTCTGTAAACAAACTCGACGGTCGCGCTCTCTAGCTCCCGCGACCCTTTACAGGTACACCGCGAAATGTGCGACCGATCACAAAATTACAACAAAACTCAACATGATTTCCTCTCGATATTCCTCGGCAACCACGCAACCATGCTGGATTGCGCAGGGGGGTGACCGCGGCCGGGAGCTACTGACGTCAGTCTGGCCACACCTTCGCCCCAGGCGTTGGGCCTAACATCTCCATACCAAAAGTCAGCGGCCAAAAGAGCGGCGACGATTTACAACAATAAGGGAGTATTGGAATGACTGAACCCACCAGTCGCAATATGCATGCACTCTTACCCGGTCCCTTTCGCCCGGCTCGCAATACGCTGCTCGCGCTCGCCGTCACCGGTACCCTGCTGGCCGGCTGCGGCGGCGGCGACAAACAGACCGTCAATGCCACGGACCGCACACCCGGCGAGCTCTATTTCAGTTATCCCGCTGCAGATCAGGCAGCGGTGCCCGTCACTGCCCCGGTTTTCCTGCGCTTTACCCGCGCGCTCGCCATGGATGAAGACGAGCTGAACCCTGACATGCTGCAACTGACAAGCGATCAGGGCGACGTGGTCAATCTGACCGACCTCACCATGACCAGCGGCGATCTGGGCATCGCCGCGCGCCCGTCTCAACCGCTGAAGCCGGGTACCCGATACACCCTCGTGAATCAGGGCCTGGCCACGGCGGCGGGCAATATTGAACTGCCAGGCGGCGGTATCCGTTTCACCACCGCGCCCGCCACCCAGGGGCCGCTGCTCGACCGCACCGAAGGCAACGGCTTCCGGGTCGCGCGTTTCATCCCTAACGGAGAGGACCGGTATCCGGCCACCGACATGTCGGTACTCCGCGTTCAATTTACCGAGCCGGTGGATGAGCAAACCCTGCGCTACGGCGAGACCATCAGCCTTATGGATGGCAGCGACGCCTTGGTGCCCGCGCAGATGTACGTTCAGGGCCACCGGGTGACCGTCGACCCGGAAGAGGATCTGGATCCCGCCCAGACCTACACCATCCACCTGGACGAGGGCATACGCAGTACCATTGCCGACGCCCCGCTCGAGCTGCCGCCAGAAGCTCCATGGACTTTCCGCCCTCTGGATTCCACATCACCGAACGGTGAACGGGAGCGCATGGCACAAACCGCTACCGCCGAGACCGGAAACCTGGCGCTCTCGAACGAGGCGTACAATTCAGTCAAGCTGAGCTCCCTGCTGCTTGGCAACAACAACGCCACCACCGCTACCGGTACGGTTTTCGCCGAACTCGGATTCATTCCCAGGTTCGATAAGGCCGGGCAAAGCGTGCCCCTTCGCATCGACCGCGGGGCGCTGATGACGGGCTCGGATGTGGCGGTGAACGTCGCTGGCGAACTGCCTGCCGGCTTTTCGTCGGAAGCCATCCAGGTACGGTTTCTGTCGGACGCCAACGGCTTCCTGATGGGCAACCCGAACACCGATGACGAGAACGCGCCTCGCCTTGTGGAGCTTTACATCGATATGGCTCTGAACACCGGCAACACCATCGCTAACGCCGCGCTGGGCCAGGAATTACTGCACGTCCACCTGGTGGGTACCGCCCTGGTGGAAGACGGCACCCTGACCATTGAGGCGGTAGGCGTGATTGAACCGGAAGTGATGGGCGTGGACGTAGCCTCTGGCCTGATTTCGTTCCGTCTGGAAGGCTATCGCAACCCGGCCGACGCGCCGCCGGAAACCAGTTTTACCGACAACGAAGCGCCGTCGGTCAAAAGTTGGGTGCCTGGTGACGACAACCAGCACAAGATGCGCCCGGGTGATCCGGTGATCGTGTATTTTTCCGAGCCGGCGCTGCCGGGCTCGCTGACACCTGAATCCGTGATTCTGTTTAAAGATGGTGTAGAACAAGCCGCGGCCATTTCACTCAACGGCTCTGCTCTGGTCGTCAAGCCAACCGAACCACTGGCACATGGTGCAGACTACAGCCTGCTACTCGACGGCATTACGGACCTCGCCGGCCACGCGCTGGCGGCACCGCCATTGAACTTCGCGCTGGCACCGACAGTCGCCGGCACGTCGGATATTCAATCCCCGATTGCGCTAACCACCCTGCCCGGTTTCCCCTGCAGCAAAACCGCCGTGAATACGGCAGACGGCCATCAGGGTCGATGCGCCGGCGGCAAAGCCTCGGACGACCTGCTGCCTATCGCCGAACATCCGGGCGATAAAGCCTTGTCGGTTCGCTTCTCCCAGAATATGGATCCCGCAACCATCACAGCGGGTGGCTCCCTGACCCTCGAGTCATTGCAGGACGGATCCTGGAATCCGGTTCCCACGTCGGAGTATGTGGTTGAAACCGGCCCCCGGCAGCTGACGGTAACGCCGGTGATTGGCTGGAACGAAGGGGCCCTGTATCGCTATACGCTGAATGCCAGCACCCCGATGCGGTCAGCGTCCGGCCTGCCGCTGCAAACCGAGATCCTGACCCAGGGCACCCGGAACAAGGACAACCGAACGTTTGGGGGGCAACCCCTCGTAAACTATTTCATTGCAACCGAGCCGCAAAATGACCGCGTCGCCCTGCCCCTGCGGAACCTGCCAGCGGCTGACGCCAATGCCGATCTGGCGTATCAGTCCGGACTGGAGGCCGGGTCTGAATCTGGTGAGAGTGTGGCCAATGCCGCGGGCATGCGGGCAACAGGCGTCAGCGCGATCAACGATGAGACGCTAGTGCAGGGAGCAAATATCGGCTGTGCCGTCGGTCTGGACTGCAACAAAGATCAGTACATCTATCTCACCGCTATGCTCGACACCGTTGTCTCAGGTCAAACGCAAGATGATGGGAGCGTACCTGTTGATATTCTGCCCTCCATTCTTGCGACCACTTCTAGCAGTGTCTGGGCATTTATCGATACCAGTTTTGTGGACCTGTTTCCCGACTTCGTACTTAGCGTGGACCTTGAGGAGAATGAGGAAATCGCCACCGGCCCAATGCTGATGCGCATTCGCTATTCCAAGGAAGATACCGGGAAATCGATACCGCCCAAAGGCAAGATCGTCTCGCACAGTAACGGTGACTTAATGTTCGAGACAACCCTGGACGTCTATCTCGATGCTCCCTATCTGGATCCAAGTATTGGACCTGCGGCTTTGGGCCACAACCTTCGCAGTTACCCAATTGCCGCGCTGGAACTCAGGGGTCCGATCACGTTTCTTGCAGATGGTCGAATGCAAATCGCACTCGAAAACGTGAATCCGGTCCCCATTGATGTCGAAGTGAGGGGACAGATCGATATTACGGCCGACAATACCGGGGGAATATGTGGAAACATACTCTTCAGTTGGTTGTGCGAGGGGATCGCAAACTCTGCAATCGATGCGAACACACGTATCCACCTGCAAATCCCGGCCGGAGAGCTGCGCCTGAACTACATCTCTCCCTACACCCAACATTAACCACTACCGAAAACAGTGCGTTCTGGGGCCCGGATCCGTCCGGCCCCGGACTGCCATCCAGCAACAATTTTTCGCATTTCGTGACATTTCCCCTACAAACCCGGTCTGTTCGGGCCTCGTATTCAAGTTGGTACTGAATAATGCTTGAAGTAGCGCAGAAAGTGATCTTCTAGACGAGGTTCGATGTCATTGAGGCCAACGTCCCGAAAAGACAAGGTCGTTACACTCTGAAACAGATGTACCAGTATCCAACAACGTGACCCGGCACTTCGCCAGAGTCACTTGAACGTGAAAGACAAAAATAACAGGAGTTAGATTCATGTCCGGTTCTCACCGTTTTGCAGTACGGGCACTCACCCTTGCCATCGCTACCTCAGGCTTCGCCACGACCGCTTCCGCCAGCATGGGCAACCTCGGCACCGCATACGGCGTGATGCCGGTGGACGTCGCTACCGCGCAGTCGCTGTCCATGTTCAACGACCAGGTATCGGCCACCTATTACAATCCGTCCTACCTCACCAGTGACGAGCGCGGGGAGCTGACCGGTGGCATTCTGCACGCAGAGCAGGAACTGCGATCCAGCCGCTCCGATGCAGACGGAGACATTATTTCCGACTCGCCCAGCCAGCACGTGTTGATCGGCATGAAAACCAACCTGGGCTCACTGACTCGCTTCAAGCACCCTATTTACCTGGGTTTCATCGCTGGCGTTGAGAAGTACGGTAAAGAAATGCTGGCGTTTTCCTCTGAGACCTCAGAAACCGGCCAGTACCTTCAATACGGCAAAGAGCCGCTGTTCCTGAACATTGGTGGTGCCACCCCGCTGTGGCGAGGCATTTCCGCGGGGTTCTCGGTTCGCGTCACGCTGGAAGCAGCCGCGCAATTGGACGCGGTCTCCACTCTCGGTGGCGAAACCAGCCGAGAGCGCCTCTCCGTGAATGCCGAGCCCTCGCTGAAGTCCATTCTCGGCACCACCCTCAAATGGGGCGAGACCTTCTGTCCAGACAGCAGCTGTTTCCTCGATGGCTGGGAGTCGGCGGTGACCTATCGCACCAAGTCGTCTGCGTCCACCTCCGTCGATTCCAACATCATCGTCACCCAGACCATTCCGGATCCCGGCTTGAGCCTGGCGGTGGCCACCATCGATTCCTTCCAGCCGGAAACCATAGCCTTCGGCACCCAGTACAAGGGTGACGGCTGGCGCATCGGCGGCAGCGTGGAGCAGCAAAACTGGTCGGAACTGGAAGAGGAATTCGCCGGTGACACCATCCGTGACCAACAGAACGTAAACGCGGCCGACCGTATTCGTTTTGATGACATCCTGATCCCACGTATCGGGGCGGAATACGAACTCAGCCAGCACTTCGCCATTCGCGGTGGCCTGGCCTACGAAGAGTCACCACTTAAAACCACCCGCAACCCGGAACTCAACTACCTCGACACCGACAAGATCGTTGCCGGCGTTGGCCTGAGCGCCACCTACGACCGCACCCGCCTGCTCGCCTACCCGGTGCGCCTGGACATTGGTTACCAGTACCAGCAGCTGCAGGAGCGGGATTTCACCATCGTTGACTACGACGGCAACGAGCAACAGGCCACCGCCGACGGCGATATTCATGTAATCAGCGGCTCCATCACCCTGAAGTTCTGAGGAGAGGCTTGCCATGAACTACAAAAACACACTGGCACTTTTACCCGCAGCAATTCTTGCCGCCTGTGGTGGTGGCGATGGACAGGAGATCGCCGAACCCCGCACTCCGGGCGCGGTGGTCTATTCATACCCCTCTGACGGTCAGCGAGAGGTCAGCCCCAAGGCAGATCTGGTTCTGCGCTTCTCCCACGCAGTGACCGATGAAGATCTGTCCGGCAAGATCCGTGTGAGTACCGGCGAAACCACGGTACCGTTTACCGTCGAGGGCGTGGATGGCAATCGCAGCCTCAAGCTTTCACCCGAGGGCGAACTGAGCCCCGGAACTGAGTACACCATCGAGTTTGCCGAGGGCCTGTTCGCCGAGAACAACCGCATCATCGAGACGCCAAACGCGATCGGCGCCGAGGGCATCCAGTTCTCCACCCGGGGCGCCTTCAGTGGCATCGCCGGCCTGGACAACCTCAGCGAAAGTTTTGGCGTGGACCAGATGATTCCCTCGCCGGACGGCGTGTTCCGACCGATGAACTTCTCCACGTTCCGTCTGCGCCTGACCCAGCCGGTGCACCCGCAGTGGCAGGAACTCGGTGGCGTGATCGAAATTACTGACAGTAACGGCGACCCGGTACCGGCCACGGTACTGGTCAAGGGCCGGTTGGTGACGATTGACCCGTGTGTTCCGGATGAGCCCACCCTGTGCGGCCGCGAGGATGACGTACTGACACCGGGCGCCACCTACACCGTTTCAGTGCGCAATCTGCCGGGAGTGAACGGTGGCACGCTGGAAAACTACGAACAGGCGTTCACGCCCCGGGACACCAGCCCGACGGTAGTGCTGTTCCAGCAAGTGATCGACTCGGGCCTGAACGCAGGCAGCAGTGCCAGCGATGCCCGCAAGTCCAGGCTGAACGGCCAGATCATCAACGGCGTAACCCTGAACTCTGTTCTGCAGGGCATTGCCGGCCCCTCTCAACAAACCGGCGGCCTGTTCGCGGAACTGGCGTTCGCGCCGGCGTTTGAGGCGGACGAACCGCTGCCGCTGCGGGTGCCCAAAGGCAGCATCCTGAACAGCAGCAGCCTGGATGTGCGCATCAACGGTTCCGTACCGATCATTGATCCGGCCACCGGTGAGATTCAGCAGACCGGCAACATCAAGGTCACCATGCTGTCCGACGCCACTGGCTACCTGATGCCCAACCCCTACACCGACGACCTGAATGCGCCGCGCCACGTCAAACTGTTCATGGACGTGTCCATGAACACGGAAGAGGCACAGCCCAACGCGTCACTGTCCCAGGACCTGCTGGGTGTTGAACTCAGCGGTATCGCAATCGTGGAGGATGGCACCCTGACCATCGATGCCATCGGCATGGTGGAACCCAACCTGCTGGGCCAGGAATTCACCGACTCCACCATCGCCTTCCGCATCGAGGCGGCCACCGACTCCACCTCGCAACTGGACGCCGCCGGCCAGCGCGATGACGCCTTGCTGGACATCACCGGCCCGCAACTGGTCAGTTGGATGCCAGGCGCAGAAGACGCTTTGCCGTCCACACGGCAGGACATGCAGCGCCCGGGCGACCCAGTCATTCTCAACTTCGATGAGCCACTGGACCCGGACTCCGTCAACGGCGGGGTGACGCTTTCCACCAGCGGTGGCGATATCGCCAACCTGAACACCAAAGTGGACGGCACGGTGCTGGTGCTAAATCCGGAAGGTGGCCTGAAGCACGGTGTTGAGTACACGGTTACGGTGAACGGCGTGACGGATATCAATGGGAACCCTGCTACCGTTCCATCGTTGACCTTTAGCCTGCCAGAAATCGAGCGAGACGGGACAACCGTCACCCAACGCTCGCCAATTGCCTTAACCACTTACCCTGGCTATCCGTGCTATGTAGATCAGAACGACACACCGGTAGATCTTGAAGCCGGAACGCATGGTCAATGCGCGGACGCAGCTGCCGACGGTCCATTGGGCGAAGTTCTTCCGGTAACTACACTGCCAAAAGATCGCCCTATCGTTGTAGTGTTCTCGCAGTCAATGGATCTGGACTCCATTCGCCTCCATGAGACGCTCACCATTGAGAAAGTGGATGCAGACGGCGGTAATCCCAGCGAAGTTAGCGGACGACTTGAGAAAAACAATCAGCGTATTCGTTTCTACCCGGATGAGCCCTGGGAAGTTGACGGCTTCTATCGCTATACCATGCACTCCGAGAGTGGTGGTACATGTGAGCAAAACATTTGTGGCGAGAATGGCCTGGTGCTGAAAACTGATCTTCTGGTGGATCCGGAATCCACTGGTGGACCAAATATGGAAATCTACTTCCGTGGCGTAGAAGCAACGAACACGGTATTTACTCCCCTGCGTAACCTGCCGATACGGGATACCAACTCGAACTACATTGTAGACTGCGATGTAGCGGGCGGAACTGACTGCCTGGAGCCTTTCAGCCACGAAGATGATGGCAATGGTGGCTTCCTGCCTTCCGCAAATGCTGCACAGCTTGCCGTGCGCGAGGAAGGAGCGGAGCTAGTGGGGGTCGACGGACTGATCCAGGCCCAAGTTGGCTGTGAACCAAATCAAAACTGCCCTGAAAAGAAATTCATCTACCAAACCTATGGCCTGAATACAGAGATTATAGGCCCCGGGGTAGATGAGGACGGCAACGAGGGTGTCAGAGTTCTACTTTACCCGACGATGCTTGGCACAACATCTGCCAGCGTTTTCCTGTCTGGTCTGGGTGAACAAGAAACCGGACCGCAAATTCTGCGGATGACCTACGGGGAGCCCAACCCAGAAGAAGGAAACCCTCTCGGATTGGTTGAGGGGATCATAATTGAAGGGGAGGATGGCCGCCCGAAGTTCAAGACCACCGCTGATTTGACACTTGATGCTCCGAATCTCGGCCTGCCTGATGGTGGGGCACTGTTGGAACACAACCTATACAGCTACGACATCAAGCTCACGCTCGAAGGCCCGATCGTCTTTTTCGATGATGGCCGCATGCAGGTTGAGCAACGTAATACCAACTCTCCGGAGATCAATGTCATCGTGTCAGGTAACAACCCCGTTATTGAGGGCGGTGTAAATCTGGTTAGTTGTCTTGGCGATGTGCTTGGCCTTTTAGGAGGAGATACAGATCTTTCCAATTGCGGTGCGCTAGTAGGCGAGGAGGATCTCGCATCAGGTGCGGTTTACATACCCCTGGAAATCCCTGAGCAAGGCGTCTACCTGAACTTCCTCTCCAACCCGATCAAGGAAATCCCGGAAGAGTATTGATCAACAGGCCTTACTCTCCCTTCAGGCCAGCCTTCGGGCTGGCCTTTTTTATGGCCTTTTGAGGCAAGCCGGGCTTTTCCCCTTGTTTGCTTTTCCTGCTAATTTGACTGAAAGTCAGATAACAAAAAATTCAACGGAGAGAGCCCCATGGAAAACGGCACCCATTACCGTACCTGCCACCTGTGCGAGGCAATGTGCGGCGTCGCCATTGAGGTGCAGAACGGTCACATTACCTCCATCAAGGGTGACGAGGACGACCCGTTGAGCCGGGGCCATATCTGCCCCAAAGCCGTTGCCCTGCAGGATTTGCACGAAGACCCGGATCGCCTGAAGAAACCGGTTCGCCGCACGGACGCCGGCTGGCAGGAAATGGAGTGGGACGAAGCCTTTGAGCTGGTCGCAGACCGGCTGCACCGGGTGCGCAAGGAACACGGCCGCAACAGCATCGGCGTGTACCTGGGCAACCCGAACGTGCATAACCACGGCTCGCTCATCGCCACCATGCCATTCCTGCGGGCCATTGGCAGCCAGAACCGCTTCTCGGCCACCTCCAACGACCAGTTGCCCCACATGCTCGCCAGCCTCGACATGTTCGGGCATCAGATCCTGTTCCCGATTCCGGACATTGACCGCACCGACCTGTTTATCTGCATCGGCGCCAACCCGATGGCCTCCAACGGCAGCCTGATGACGGTTCCGGACGTGAGGGGGCGCCTGAAGACCCTGAAAAGCCGCGGTGGCAAAATGATCGTGGTGGATCCGAGGCGCACCGAAACCGCAAAACTGGCGGATGAATTCCACTTCATTCGCCCGGGTACTGACGCCCTGCTGCTGATGGCGATGGTGCACACCCTGTTTGACGAGAACCTGGTGAATCTCGGCCATGCGGAAAACTGGACCAAAGATGTCGATTTGCTCCGCCTGGCTTCACTGGCGTTCACCCCGGAAGCCGTCAGCGAGCACACCGGCATCGAATCCGACCACATTCGCGGCCTGGCCCGCCAACTGGCCACCACCCGCAAGGCCGCCCTCTACACTCGCATGGGGACCAGCACACAGGCCTTTGGCGGCGTCGCCACCTGGCTGGCTTACTGCCTGAACATTCTTACCGGAAAACTCGATGCCACCGGCGGCGTGATGTTTACCCAACCGGCCATCGACCTGATCGCCCTCGGCGGCATGTCCGGCCAGCAGGGTCATTTCGGCAAACGCTACAGCCGCGTGAAAAAGCTGCCGGAGTTCGCCGGCGAATACCCCGCCAGTACCATGGCCGACGAAATGCTCACGCCAGGCGACGGCCAGATCAAGGCGTTCGTCACCGTGGCCGGCAATCCGGTGCTCTCCAATCCCAACGGCGGGCGACTGGACCAGGCGCTTGAAGGCCTGGATTTCATGGTCTCGGTGGATTACTACCTGAACGAGACCACCCGCCATGCGGACGTCATCCTGCCGCCCACCGCCGCTCTGGAACGCAGCCACTACGACCTGATCTTCAGTATGTTTGCCGTGCGTAACGTCGCCAAATACAGCGAGGCACTGTTCGAGGCCGGCGATGATACCCGCCACGACTGGCAGATCCTGCTGGAGCTGGCGCACCGGCTCGAGAAAAAGCGCAAGGGCGGCCGCCTGCCACTGCGTGCGGAATTGGGTTGGCGAGCGTTCAAGCAGATCGGGCCAGACACCATTCTTGATCTGTTGTTGCGCACAGGCCCATACGGTGCCGATATCGGGGCCGCACGCGCCGTGATGCAGCCCGCCATCGATCTGGTGATGGATGTGCTGCCGAAGCGCCATCCGCTTCAGGGACTGGCCAGACTCAGCCCGCTGAATCGTCACTGGCAGGACCTGCCCAAGGGGCTGTCGCTGAGTGCGCTGAGGGATAACCCAAACGGCGTTGACCTGGGGCCGCTGCGGCCGTGCATGCCGGAGCGGCTGTTCACCCGTGATGGCAAAGTCAACCTGGCCCCTCGCCGGTATCTGCAGGACCTGCACCGGCTACACGCCTTGCTGGCGAGCCCGGTCAGTGCGGATCTGATGATGATTGGCCGTCGCCACGTGCGCAGCAACAACTCGTGGATGCACAACAGCCAACGCCTGGTAAAAGGCAAGGATCGCTGCACCCTGATGATTCACCCCAAAGACGCGGCCCGCTGCGGCCTGCAGGCGGGTGACTCGGCAGAGGTCACCTCACAGGCGAAGGACGTCAGCACCGGCATAGTCCTGATGGTAGAAATAACCGAAGACATCATGCCGGGCGTGGTCTCCGTACCCCACGGCTGGGGCCATCACCGCACAGGCACCGGCCAGACCGTCGCGGCCGCCCACGCCGGCGCCAGCATCAACGACGTACTGAGCGATCAGCAAACTGATCCATTGGTGGGCACGTCCGTACTGAATGGCCAACGGGTTAAGGTCAAAGTCTGGCGGGCTGAACGTCAGCGCAAGCGGGCCTGACAGAGAAGGAGATACCCATGCCCCTGTGGCTGCAATGGACACTCATCGTTGCCGGGCTGCTCGCGATAGCGGCCCTGTCGGCGTTTATCCTGCGTCAGGCAAAGCTGCTTCGCCAGAGCCGGCAACGGAACGACAAAAACCAGGCCTTCCGGGAGCAGCGCCGGCAATCCATGGTGGAAAGCATCCAGGTGATTGCCATGGCGGTGGAAGAGGATCAGGTCGAGTACTCGGAAGCCTGCCTGCGTCTGAAAGGATTGCTGGACCATGTGGCGCCAGAGCTACTGGAACAACCGCCTTACCGAGTCTTCCGGGAGGTATCTGATCAGCTCCAGCACATGCCCACCCACCGGGCGCGCCAAGCCACGGAAACGCGGTTCATCGAAAAAATGGACCGGGAACGGCTGGCGCTGGAGGCCCGCCACGCCGATGCGATTCGACGTGCCGCCACCGCACTCAGGCAACATCCGTTCTGATGGTTCAGGACGGCCGCGCCCCGGGATAGGTCTCTCCCACCCTCGCCGGCAGTTGTTTGTAATTTTTTGTAACAGAAAAGGCCAGCCGGCAAACCAATTAGCATTGCAAATCAATGCATTCCGATATGACCGAATTATGACGCCCTGATCAGGTGCAGGCTCCAGCCAGGGCTGACTTTTATTTCCGGTCCCATAGGCTAGATTTAAAGACAAGGTGACCCACACCATTCTCTGCGGACACCTTACGTTGTTTTCTCCTGATAAGTTTGGACGACTCTGCAACAAGCGGGTGAGCTTGCCGGCCCTTGGGCCGGCTTTTTTGCGTGTGATATCAGCGGCCTGCGGGAGTCAGGGAGTCATCATTCCGGCCATCGCCATGATACCGGCCTTGTTGCTGACCAGTTCATCGAACTGTTCTTCAACCCGGGCCTGATCCAGCCCAAGTGAGGTATAGAACTCTGGCGCCACCGGCTCGCCGGCGCCGATCGCTATGCCGCGATTGGCCAATAGCTGCCGCCCGAGCCAAAGCAGCTTGGCGTAATCTGCGTGGGTGCCGTCGTAGTCCGGATTTTTCTGGTAACGAATAGCCAGGGTGACTTCATCGGGCATGCCCCAGTTCTGCATCAGTTCCGCCGCGATCTGCTCCCGGGTAACACCCAGCAGATAATGTTCGATTGGTGACGAATCCATCGCGGGATTGACTTCCAGGGAACGGCAGACGAGCTTGAAATGGGGTGGAAACACCTGGGCCAGCACCAGATAGCCAAAGTTGTGCAGCAGCCCCGCCAGATAAGCCAGCCCGAACGCCGGCCGTTGGCCCCGGGGCATCATGCTGGCAAGGATGCCCGCTGACTGGGCCTGCCAGATCGCCTGTTGCCAGTAATCCACATAGCCTTCGGGATGATCCTGAGGCTGCTTCAGTGCCCGGCCCAGCGCAAGCCCCATGGCCAGGTTCATCACCAGGTCGAACCCCAGAACCCGGGAGACCGCATCGTGCACCGACCGCACCTGACCAGCCGCTGCATAAAACGACGACGACGCCCAGCTTACTACCTGCGCGGCGAGGCTCGGATCGCTCTCCACGATGTCCACCAGATCCCCCATGACGGCATTGGGATTGACCCGCAGATGAATGATGCGTTGGGCGGTTTCCGGCAGCGGCGGCAATTCGAGCGTGTCCTCCAGACGCTGCTGAATCCGTAGCCCGGTAAATTTTTTGATGGCGCTGTGGAGCTGGTCGCGGTCCCGATCCGGGCGGTCCAGATTGACGGCAATGGTTTCCGGGGCCACTGCAAACGCCGCGCGCTGCGCACTGGCGGTGAGCGCGAGAAAGTCTGCGCACGGCATGACCATGGCCAGATTCTGGGCGCCAAGCGCCAGGGCCACCGTCGACAGGCGGTCAACACGCTCGTCCACCACGCAGGGCCAGCCGGTCAGCGACGGCAAGGCCGGCAGTTCGGCCAGGCCCGCGCGCTCCCTGACCCGCAGCTGATCACGACGCTTCATCACCTGAAGATCGCGACCCAGTTGCTGGTTCAGGGCATTGATATCAAGAAGATCGTCCTGACGACAGATGGCCTGGAGGTTTCCCTGTTCATCGCTGAGCAGCACCATTCTCAGCAACTGGTCAGTTCGGGCCTGACTGACATCGCGCAGGGACACTTCCCCCGCCGACTCACCCAATGCCTGTCGGACCGCGACAGGTAGTTCCATAACTCTCTCCCAAAAGCGTCAATGTGCCAACTCCGGGCACCATGGATTTCTAACCAGTATACGGTAGTCGATACACCCGGGTTTTGACATGCGCCGGGTTCTTTACATTTTTCCTGCCAACCGGCCCCCTCACACGTCGCCGTATCGAATCTTCTCGCCCAGCCAGCGGCGAATCAGCCCGCGGACGGTGTCGGGGTGTTTCATCAACCCCGGGGCCATGGCACGCACCGACTCGATCCAGCCCTTGTCGCGCTCGAAGTCGGCCAGACGGAACTGCATCATGCCAGTCTGGCGGGTGCCCAGCACCTCCCCCGGGCCACGGATCTCAAGATCCTTCTCGGCGATGAAAAAACCATCCTGGCTTTCTCTCAGGGCCTGCAGGCGGGCCTTACCATTCAGCGACAGCGGCGGGTGATACATCAGCACGCAGAAACTGGCCTGCTCGCCCCGACCGACCCGGCCCCGCAGCTGGTGCAACTGAGCCAGGCCCAGTCGCTCGGGATTCTCGATGATGATCAACGACGCGTTGGGAACGTCCACCCCCACTTCGATCACCGTTGTGGCCACCAACAGGTCCAGCTCGCCGTTCTTGAATTCCGCCATGATGGCCGCCTTCTCGGCGGCCTTGAGGCGCCCGTGCACCAGGCCCACGGACAGATCCGGCAGGCGCTCGGCCAGCTCCTGAGCCGTCACTTCCGCCGCCTGGCACTGCAGCGCTTCGGACTCCTCGATCAGTGTGCAGACCCAGTAAGCCTGCCGGCCTTCCCGGCAGGCATTGCGAACCCGCTCAATGACGTCATCCCGGCGGCTGTCCGGAATCGTGACGGTTTCTATCGGCTTGCGCCCGGGCGGCAGCTCGTCAATCACCGAGGTATCGAGATCCGCGTAGGCGCTCATGGCGAGGGTGCGCGGAATCGGTGTGGCGGTCATGATCAGTTGGTGGGGCGCCAGGGTACCGCCTACGCCCTTTTCCCGTAACGCCAGGCGCTGATGAACCCCGAATCGGTGCTGCTCGTCCACAATCACCAGCGCCAGGCGGTTAAACGCAACCTCGTCCTGAAACAGCGCATGGGTGCCAATCGCCACCGCGGCTTCGCCGCTGCTGACCAGCTCAAGCGCCTCCCGTCGGGCCTTGCCCTTGACCTTGCCCGACAGCCACGCCAGGCGAATACCCAGCGGTTCCAGCCAGTCACGGAAATTCTGGTAATGCTGCTCGGCCAGTATCTCGGTGGGCGCCATCAGCGCCACCTGGGTTCCCGCCCCGATTGCCTGCAGTGCCGCGAGGGCGGCCACCACGGTTTTCCCGGATCCGACATCGCCCTGAACCAGGCGAAGCATCGGCAACGGCTGGCTGAGATCCTGCCGGATCTCCCGCAAAACCTGCTGCTGGGCACCGGTCAGGCGGAACGGCAACTCCTCAAGAAAACGTTCCGCCAGATCACCGGAGGGCAGCAACGGCAGTGCCTGCCGCGCCTGAATCTGCTCACGCACCTGCAGCAGACTGAGCTGGTGCGCCAACAGCTCTTCCATCACCAGCCGTTGCTGCGCCGGATGACGCCCCTCCATCAGCAGGTGTACCGGGGCATTGGCTGGCGGTGCATGCACCAGCTCCACGGCCTCGGTTATACCCGGCAGCTGATAATCCGCCAGCAACGCCGGCGGCAACCAGTCGTGGATCGGATAACGTTTCAGATAGGTGAGCGCCTGCTGGCACAGCGACCGCACGCGGGGCTGCTGGATACCCTCGGTCAGCGGATAGACAGGCGTCAGGGTTGCCTCGCCCGCCGCTGGCATCGGTGGCGGGTTGGTCTGGTACTCGGGGTGGTAGAACTCGTATCCGGCGCGGCCCGGTCGTACCTCGCCGAAACACCGCACCCTCGCCCCCTCGGAGAGCTGGTTCTTCTGGGCGGCGTTGAAGTGGAAAAAGCGCATCACCAGAAATCCGCTCTGGTCCTTCAGGGTTACCTGAAGGCTACGGCGACGCCCCATGACCAGGTCGGTCTTGACCACCTCGCCCTCCACCACGCCGACGTCACCGACGCGCAGATTGCCCATGGGGACGACGCGGGTCCGGTCCTCATAGCGATGGGGCAGATGAAACAGCAGGTCCTGCAGGGAGTGAATCCCCAGCTTTGCCAACCGGTCTGCCAGGGCGCTCCCGACACCTTTGAGTGCGGTAACCGAGATGTCATCCAATGACGTCATCGACAACCTCAGGCGCTGGCTGCGGCAGCCGGGGAATCCGTCCTGGCTTTTTCGATGACACGGCACTGGCTGGCCGCCAGCGACAGCACGTCAATGGCCTTGGGCCGGGGGAAAGTCACCCGCCACGCCAGGGCTACGGTCCGGAACGGCACCGGGGCGGCAAAGGGGCGCACCGCCAGGATGTCTTCGTGGTATTGCATGGCGGTTGCCGCGGAAAGTGGCAGAACGGTGATGCCGAGCCCCGACGCCACCATGTGGCGGATGGTTTCCAGGGAGCTGCCTTCGGTGACCAGCGCCGGCGCCGTCGCACCAGCGTTGCGGGTGACCGCCTCAACCAGCGGCGGGCAGGACTCCAGCACTTGATCCCGGAAACAGTGCCCGGGCCCGAGCAGCAGCAACTGCTCCTTCGCCAGCTCCTCGGCGGTCAGGCTGTCCTTTGCCGTCAGCGGATGGCCGGCGGGCAACAGCACCACGAAGGGTTCGTCGTAAAGCGGCAGTGTCACCACTTCCGGCTCTTCGAATGGCAAAGCAATGATGATGGCATCAAGCTCGGAATGTCGCAGCTTCTGGCGCAAACTGGCGGTGTAATTCTCTTCGATAAACAGTGGCATCTCCGGCGCGGCACGACGCAGTTCCGGCAGCAGATGGGGAAACAGGTAAGGACCAATGGTATAGATGGCGCCGACCCGCAACGGCGAGTTGAGCTGATTCTTACCGTCCTGGGCCATGTCCTTGATCACGCCCACCTGATCCAGCACCCGCTGAGCCTGCTCGATAATGCGCTGGCCGGTTTCGGTCACACGGATGCTGCTTTTGCTGCGCTCGAACAAAGGAATGCCCAACTCGTCTTCCAGCTTCTTCACCGCCACACTCAGGGTAGGCTGGCTGACGTGACAGCGCTCCGCCGCGCGGCCAAAATGCCTTTCCCGTGCGAGGGTAACAACGTATCGTAACTCGGTGAGAGTCATGGCGGGCTCCGGTCAGTATTCGTCCAGGTCAGGTGCGTTAACCGCTCCCTGTCTCGATAAGCCAAAGCATAAGGATTGAAATTGTCTATGGCAATCACTGAAAGCAATAAACTGCCACGAATTCTGGTGGCCGGGTGCGGCAAGCTCGGGGGCGCCATCGCCACCCTGCTAACCGGCCAGGGTGAGGTCTTTGGCCTGCGCCGCAACCCCGACAACGTACCAACAGGCATAGCCCCCCTCGGCGCCGACCTGACCCGCCCTGAGCAGGTCCGAGCGGTAGTGCCAGACGATCTGGATATCGTGATTTACTGCCTTACCCCCGCCAGCTACGACGAACAGGGCTACCGGGACGCCTACGTCAACGGCCTGCAGCACCTGCTCGATGCCATCAAGGGCTCGCCCCCCAAGCGGCTGATCTTCATCAGCAGCACCAGCGTGTATGCCCAGAACGACGATTCCTGGGTGGATGAAACCAGCGCCGCGGAGCCCGCGCGGTTCAGCGGGCAAACCATCATCGCCGGCGAGCGCACGGCACTGGGCAGTGGCATCCCTGCCACGGTCGTGCGCTTCAGCGGCATCTACGGGCCAGGCCGCCGCAGGTTCCTTGAAGAGGTGATGGACGGAGGCATGGATCCGATCAGCCCTGCCCCTTACAGCAACCGCATTCACGAAGACGATGCCGCCGCGGTGGTCGCGCATCTGGTGAACAAGGCGCTGTCAGGGGAGACTCTTGAGGACTGTTACCTGGCCAGCGACTGCGAGCCGGTTCGGCTGGATGAAGTGGTGGCCTGGGTAAGACAGCAGGTGAAGTGCGCGCCGCCAAAGGAAAACGCCCGCAAAGGCGGGCGCGCGGGTAGCAAGCGATGTCGCAATCAGCGTTTGCTGGACAGTGGTTTCAGCTTCCGCTATCCCGATTTCCGCACCGGTTACCGGGAAATGATTGCGCTCAGCTCAACACCATGACCGCTTCCATTTCGATGGGCACGCCCTTGGGCAGCGCGGCAACTCCCACCGCCGCGCGGGCCGGGTACGGCTCCTGGAAGTAGGTGGCCATGATTTCATTCACCGTGGCGAAATTCGCCAGGTCGGTCATGTAGATGTTGAGCTTGACGATGTCTTTGAGTTCACCGCCACTGGCCTCGCAGACCGCCTTCAGGTTCTCGAACACCTGACGGGTCTTGGCGGAGAAATCACCGGCGACCACTTCCATGGTTTCCGGCACCAGAGGAATCTGGCCTGACAGGTACACGGTATCGCCGGCTTTTACCGCCTGGGAATAGGTACCGATTGCCTGGGGCGCATTTTCAGTCTGGATAACAGATTTGTTGGTCATGACCTTTGGGATCCTCTCGTCCAAAACGCCAATCGTCGCCCCTTGGAGCTCACCCTGTCAACCAGCGCTTGGTCGGGCCTGGCGTCAGTGGCGAACCCGGTTGATGTGGGTAACCGCGCGGATGTTGCGGATGCGACGCATGACCCGGGCGAGGTGGCGACGCCCATTAACGTGAACCACCAGGCTGACCACGCCAAGGCGGGCATTCTGTTCTTCCACATTGATGCGTTCGATATTGCCATCGGCCATGGCCACGGCATTGGCCACCTCGGCAATCACCCCGCGCTGGCGTTCAAGCTCCACCCGCAACTCCACCGAGAACTCGTCGGTGATGTCCTTGGCCCACTTCAGGTGGGTCAGGCGGGCTCGGGCGTCATCGCCTTCGGGCAGACGTGAGCAGGTGTCTGAGTGAATCACCATGCCCTTGCCCGAATCCATCACACCCACCACCGGGTCGCCGGGGATGGGCTTGCAACAGCTGGCAAAGCGCACCAACAGTCCCTCGGTACCGCGGATGGTGACCGGACCGCCTTCCGGCTGAGACCGGGAAGGCTCCGCCGGCGTTTCCTCGGCACCGCTGACCAGTTGCCGCGCCACCAGATAGGCCATGCGGTTACCAAGGCCGATTTCACTGACCAGATCATCCAGACTGCTGACCTGGTTATGACGGACCACCGCATCGATCTGGCTGTCGCTGATTTTCGACAGGCTGGTACCGAAGCCTTTCAGGGATTTCTTCAGCAGCGTCTTGCCGAGATCCAGCGATTCCGCCCGCTTCTGATTCTTCAGAACATGGCGGATGCTGCTGCGTGCCTTGCCGGTGACCACGAAACTCAGCCACGCGGGATTGGGCCGGGCGCCCGGCGCGGTGATCACCTCCACGGTCTGACCACTCTGCAGCGGCTGGCTGAGCGAGCCCAGATTGCGGTTGATGCGACAGGCAACGGTGGCGTTGCCGATATCGGTGTGAATGGCGTAGGCAAAGTCCACCGGGGTCGCCCCACCGGGCAGCTCCATGATCTTGCCCTTGGGCGTGAACACGTAAATCTCATCCGGGAACAGGTCGACTTTTACATGCTCAATGAATTCAAGGGAATCGTCGGCCCGCTCGCGCATTTCCATCAGGCCTTTCACCCAACGGTCAACCCGTGACTGATTCACGCTGGTGACGCTGGATGGCTCGTTCTTGTACATCCAGTGGGCGGCAATACCGTTGTTGGCGATGTGCTCCATTTCCTCGGTGCGGATCTGGATTTCGATGTTCACGTGCATGCCGAACAGGGTGGTATGCAGGGACTGATAGCCGTTTGCCTTGGGCATGGCAATGTAGTCCTTGAACCGGCCCGGCAGCGGCTTGTACAGGCTGTGCACGGCGCCGAGGATGCGGTAGCAGTCATCTTCGCTGTCGGTGATGATCCGGAACGCGTACACGTCCATGATTTCATGGAAGGACTTCTGCTTGAACTTCATCTTGTTGTAGATGCTGTTCAGGTGTTTTTCGCGCCCCAGAATCCGCCCCGGCAGGCCCCGTTCTTCCAGCTTTTCCTGCAGCCGGCCGCGGATCTCGTCAATGATTTCCCGGTGACTGCCCCGCAGTTTTTCCACCGCCTTGGAAATGTAGCGGGACCGCATGGGGTACAGGGAAGCAAAGCCGAGGTCTTCCAGCTCGGTGCAGATGGAGTGCATACCAAGGCGGTTGGCGATGGGCGCGTAAATATCCAGGGTTTCGTTAGCGATGCGCTGGCGCTTCTCGTAGGGCATGGGCCCCAGGGTGCGCATGTTGTGCAGGCGGTCCGCCAGCTTCACCAGAATCACGCGGATGTCCCGGGCCATGGCCAGGGTCATCTTCTGGAAATTCTCGGCCTGGGCTTCTGCGCGGGAGCGGAATTCGATCTGGGTCAGCTTGCTGACGCCGTCCACCAGTTCCGCCACATCGTCACCGAACTGATCGGACAGGGCATCCTTGGGAATGCCGGTGTCTTCGATCACATCGTGCAACATGGCAGCCATCAGGCTCTGATGGTCAAGTTTCAGGTCGGCAAGGATGTGAGCGACGGCAAGGGGGTGGGTTATGTAACGATCGCCACTGCGGCGCATCTGGCCCTCATGGGCCTGTTCGGCATAATAGTAGGCTCTTCGCACCTGATTGATGCGATGGGTATCCAGATAGGAGCTGAGCTCTTTCGCCAGCCCTTCAACCGTTGCCTCTGCCGACACCGCGCCTCCACCTAAAGACTGAGATTCAGGGACAAAAAAACCCGAATGCACGCATCCGGGTCCTTCCGCTGTCCGTCCAGTAATGCTTTATAGCTACACTATAAAACCGCAGGGACAGAATTCAATGCTTATGGCCGGCCGCTAGGTGTTTTTACCATTACGGCCGTCGCGAAGGCTTACTGTTCGTCGTCTTCGGTCAGAAGACTGCGCGTTACCTTTCCTTCCGCGATTTCACGCAGAGCAATGACGGTTGGCTTGTCATTCTCTTCGGCTACCATCGGCTCAAAGCCCTTGGTGGCAATCTGGCGGGCGCGCTTTGTAGCCAGCATAACCAGCTGAAAACGGTTATCGACGTTTTCCAGACAATCTTCAACGGTAACTCGTGCCATAACTTCCCCGACAAAATAAAATGACTGATCTAGCAGACCGCGTAGTGTACTGCGGCCGGCTCAATTTGTATACAACGAAACGCGATCAGCGGCGCTGGGACAACTGCGCCAGAAGCCCGCCATGACGATCCTGCTGCGCCGTCATACGCAGCCGCTGGGCACGCACAATGGCCAGCAAATCGGCAAGCGCCTCGTCGAAGTGATCGTTTACCACCAGGTAATCAAACTCCAGGGCATGGCTGCACTCGTCACTCGCTTCCGTTAACCGGCGTTCCACCACCTCCGGCGCGTCGGTGCCGCGACCAATCAGACGTTCCCGCAGCACGTCCGCGGACGGAGGCACAATAAAGATGCCCACACACTCTGGAATCAGCCGGCGTACCTGTTCGGCACCCTGCCAGTCGATCTCGAGAATGACATCGCGACCCATGGCCAGGGTTTCCCGCACCCAGACCTGGGACGTGCCGTAGTAGTTGCCAAACACATCCGCATGTTCCAGAAAATCGCCACGACCGATCATCGCCTCGAACTCTTCACGGCTGACAAAATGATAGTTGACGCCGTGCTGTTCACCCTCGCGCTTCGGGCGGGTGGTGTGCGACACCGACACCCCCAGCTTTTCATCACTGCGCAGCATTTCGGCCACCAGGCTGGTTTTACCCGCCCCCGATGGCGCCGAAATGACGTAAAGGGTACCTTGCTCAACTGCCTGACTCATGGCGCACCACACTCCGGATACTGTCTGAATTCTGCGACAACACAACCGGTCAAACCCGCCGCCGCATTAACAAGAGGCGGAATTATACACGATAGGGAAAACCCTTACTCCAGGTTCTGCACCTGCTCCCGCATCTGCTCGATCAGCACCTTGAGATCCACTGCCACGCGGGTTACCCGGGCATCAATGCTTTTGCTACTGAGCGTGTTGGCTTCACGGTTCAGCTCCTGCATCAGGAAGTCCAGACGGCGCCCAATGGCCTCATCGGACGCCAGGGTGTCAGACACCTCGGAAATGTGCGCCTTCAGCCGGTCCAGCTCCTCCGCCACATCACTTTTCTGCGCCAGCATCACCATTTCCTGGGCAACACGCTCAGCATCCAGCTCCACCCGGGCCTTCTCGAACCGATCCTTGAGGTGCTGCTCCTGCGCTTTCAGTAACTCGGGCATCAGCTTGCGGACCTCCTCCACCAACTGCCCCATGGTGGCAAGACGGTCTTCAAACAGGGGGCGCAGGCGCTCGCCCTCACGCTCGCGGACCGTGACCAGATCCGCAATCGTGCGTTCGAACAGCTCTGCAGCCGCCTCCCGGGCCGGGCCATAATCCAGCTCTTTCACCGACAACACCCCAGGCCAGCGCAGAACGTCGAGGGCGTTGATGTGTGCCGGGTTGTCGAGAATGCGGTTGACGTGATTGGCGGCCTCATTCACCGCATGGGCCATCTCGTCACTGATCTCGAACCCCTGAGTGGCGTTATCCGTGGTTTGCAGGCGCATGGAGACATCGACCTTGCCGCGGCGCAGCTGCTTGCGAAGCTGCTCGCGAAAGGCGTTTTCAAGCTCCCGCAACGCCTCCGGCAACCGGAACGACGGCTCCAGATAACGGTGGTTCACGGTACGAATCTCGCACGTCAGTGTTCCCCACTCTCCCTGGGTATCCTGGCGGGCAAAGGCAGTCATGCTTCTGATCATGGCAGCTCCGCTTTTCAGTCGATGCAATCGTCCGAGTTTAGCAGGGTGCAGCGCCAAACCGCGAACCCGACCAAAGCCGGGGCCAGGCCGGGCAGAGACAGACGCCGCACCGTGTTATACTTCGCCCCTTCCCTATTCCGAACACCGGGCACAAAGCCCCGGACATCCACTACCAATATCAGGACATACTATGCGACCCAGCGGAAGAACTCCGGAACAACCGAGAGACATCCGAATCACCCGCAACTACACCCGCCACGCCGAAGGCTCGGTACTGATCGAGTTCGGTGACACCAAAGTTATCTGCACCGCCTCCGTCGAGAACAAAGTGCCGCCGTTCCTGCGCGGCGAGGGCAAAGGCTGGATCACCGCCGAATACGGCATGCTGCCCCGCTCCACCGGCAGCCGCATGGGCCGCGAGGCCGCCCGCGGCAAACAGGGCGGCCGCACCGTCGAAATCCAGCGCCTGATCGGCCGCTCACTGCGGGCGGCGGTTGATCTCAGCGCTCTGGGTGAGCACTCCATCACCATCGACTGCGACGTCATCCAGGCCGACGGCGGCACCCGCACCGCGGCGATCACCGGCGGCTGCGTGGCGCTGGTGGATGCGTTGAACCATCTGGTGGCGGAAAAACGCCTGAAGAAATCACCGCTGAAGCAGATGGTTGCGGCCCTGTCCGTTGGCGTCTACAAAGGCACACCGGTGGTGGATCTCGACTACCCGGAAGATTCCGAAGCCGAAACCGACATGAACGTGATCATGACCGACCAGGGTGGTTTTATCGAGATTCAGGGTACTGCCGAAGGCGCACCGTTTGTTCAGGAAGAACTGGACAGCATGCTGGCACTGGCGAAGCAGGGGATTAACCAGCTGTTTGAGATTCAGAAGGCGGCGCTGGAGGGGTAATTCTCTGGAGTTATTGTTGTCGGATTACGGCTTTCGCCTAATCCGACCTACGAAGACTTCCTGAAAGCTCGGGCGTCTCCGGGCGGTGTTGCTTTTCCGGGACCTCTCCGGCCAGGGAAGGCCGGAGCGGAGCGCACATGGATGTGCTCGTAGCGTGCCCGGAAAAGCAATGCCGTCTGGAGGCGCTTTCTCCGGCTTACATCACCGGGAAGCTAGAAACCGATTTCGATGTCGTAGTCCATGACCACCGGCGCGTGATCCGAAAAGCGGGTGCCGTCATCAATCCAGCCATCGAGGATAGTCTTGCGGATGCCCGGCGTCATCAGCTGGTAATCCACCCGAATACCCGCATTCTTGCGCGAGCCCTCGGTCTGCTCCGGCCACCAGGTGAACTGGTTGCTCTGCTTGTTGATCTCGCGGAAGGCATCAACACAGCCCATCTCGTCAAACAGCCGATCCAGCCAGGCGCGCTCGTGCGGCATGAAGCCGGAAACATCCAGCTTGTGATACAGCGGGCTGGCATCAGTCACATGGTGGGCGGTCTGCAGGTTGGCACCGAAAATAAACTGACGCCGTTTGCGCAGCGTCTTCTGCATGTGCAGGCCGAAGGCTTCCATGAACTCATCTTTGTGGTCCAGCACCGTCAGGTCATTGTCGCCGACCAGCTCGTCCTCGCGACCCAGGGCACAGGGGGCCAGCACACAGGCGACAGACACCTTGTCGAAGTCCGCCTGGATAAAACGCCCCTCACGATCCGCCTGCTCGTTGGCGAAGCCATACATGATGGCCTTGGGGAAATGGCGGGTATAGATACCCACGCCGCCGTCCTCGTTCTTTTCGCCGTCGATGAAGTAGGCCTCATAACCTTCCGGTATCAGGTTGAAGTCCTCGACTTCGTAGGCACGCATGCGGTGATCCTGAACGCAGACCACGTCAGCATCCTGACCGGCCAGCCATTCGAAGAAACCTTTTTCAACCGCCTGGGCGAGGCCGTTGACGCTGATTGTTACTACCCGCATACGTGTTCCCTGATTCGGTTTGTGTGTATGATACCGGTTTTACGCTTTAATTAAAGATCCACACCCGCCAGAAGCCTTGTCATGCACGACTATCAGCAACATTTCATCGAATTTGCCATCCGCCGGAACGTTCTCCGTTTTGGCGAGTTCACGCTCAAGTCCGGACGCACCAGTCCTTACTTTTTCAACGCTGGCCTGTTCAATACCGGTGAAGACCTCCTCGAGCTAAGCAAGGCCTATGCCGCAGCCGTACAACGCAGCGGGCTGGATTATGACATCATTTTCGGGCCTGCCTATAAGGGCATTCCGTTGGCAACCGTGACGGCCATGGCACTGGCGTCAGAAGGCCAGAGCAAGCCGTTCGCCTTCAACCGGAAAGAAAAAAAGGACCACGGCGAAGGCGGCAACATTGTCGGCGCCCCACTTGAGGGCAAAGTCCTGATCGTTGATGATGTCATCACCGCCGGTACCGCCATTCGCGAATCCATTGACCTGATCCGCGCCGCTGGCGCTGAACCGGCGGGCGTACTGATTGCCCTCGACCGACAGGAACGTGGTAACGGCGAACTGTCCGCCATCCAGGAGGTGGAACAGGAATTCGGCTTGCCCGTGGTCAGCATCATCCAGCTGGAACAGGTGCTCGACTACGTGAGCAATCGCCCGGATTTTGCCGACCATGCCAGTCGCGTTGCCCAATATCGGGACCGATACGGAGTCTGAACATTCATGAACCTTCTGACCCGGTTTTCACTCGCAGCTTCCGCTTCCGTACTGCTGCTCGCAGCAACCGTCGCCGAAGCCCGCATGTACCGTTACACGGACGAAAACGGCCAGATAGTCATCAGCAACACCATCCCACAGGAAGCTTCCCGGCGGGGGTACGATATCCTCAACAACAAGGGGCGGGTGATCGAGTCCATCGAACCGGCACCCACCGAAGAAGAAATTGCCGCCCGTGAAGCGGAGGAGCAACGTCAGCAAGCGCTGAAGCGTCAGCAGGAAGAGGATCGCAAGCTTCTCAAACGCTACAGCCACCCCGATCAGGCGGTCAGGGCGATGCACCGTAAAATCCGCGAACTCGAAGGGCTGAACCAGCTCAAACGGGGCAACATTTCGGTCATTGTCAGCCAGCTCAACAGTGAAGAAAGCCGCGCTGCGGACATGGAACGGGCCGGCCGCGAGGTTCCGGAATCCACCCTCGAGAAAATCCGTCGCCTGGAATCCCAGATACAGGAGATCGAGCGGGAAATTGCTTCTCAGAGCGCCGAGATCCAGACCCTGAGAGAGGGTTACGAAGCGGATATCAGGCGGCTGGAGGAAATCACCGGCGAGTCACGAACCGTTCCTCTCGACCCACCCCGTCGCTCGGACTGACCGAAACGTCACCGTCACAAAAAAAGGCCACCGATCGGTGGCCTTTTCGCTCCGAACCGACTGCCAATCAGGCAGAGGCGGTGCTCTTCTTGGCCGCAGGCTTGCGGGCAGCGGTCTTGCGAGCTGCCGGCTTCTTGGCCTCAACGGTTTTCTTAGTTGACTGGGCAACGCTGGTTACTTCGTCTGCCGCGTCGGCAACCGCATCGGCGCCTTCAGCCGCTTCTTTTTCCAGCTTGGCAACCAGGTCGGCGGCAAAGCTGCCGAAACGGTTGTTCAGGCTGCGAAGCTGGTCGAACAGGCTTTCGCTGTAACCATTGTAGCGGGTACGCAGGGTCTTGACGCTGTATTCACGCGCTTCGGACTCCAGCTTTTCGGCGTACTCGAACGGCTTGGAAGCCAGCTTCTTCTGCTGCTCTTCGGCGGCATTGATGCCTTTCTCAACGATATCCTGAAGCTGTTCCTGATAGCTTTTGAGTTTACCCATGATGGTCTCTCCTGAGATTGTCGAGGTTAGTGGATTCGTAATGGATCCCTAGTGAACAATGTCAGGTTACGGTCAAAAATTAGAATGTTCATACTAAATCCCAATCCGTGACGCGCTTCGGATTTTACGGATTGCTCAGTTGATCATTTTCTGGCCATGCCCATAATGCCTTGCCAACAAGAACACGCCTGTCTCCCCGCAGTATTCCGGCCCAGCGTTTCCACACCGCGTCACACCGTTGACCATTAATGCAGGCTGCAACAGCCGGATATAGCGAGAACACCATGTTAATCAGACAAAAACACAATTTGTCGGGGCGACGCTTTGCCCGGACCCTCACCTTGGCAGGCGCATTGGCGATGACAGGTTGCCAGGAAGACTCACGCGCATCGAAAACCAGCATCGACCAGGCCGCCTCAATAGCAAACCAGCGGCTCGACACGGCGATGGGAAGCCTTCATTCAACCCTCGGACAACAGGAGCAAAAACAGCAACAACGTACGCCGGCGCTGACATGGAGCGCCCCCCTCACCCGTGAAGACGGCAGCGTGCTGAACCCGGGCCAGATCCGTGGCTACCGCATCTATTTCCGCCTCAAGCACAAGGACCGGCACACCCGCATTACGGTGGATGACCCCGGCCAGAATCGTTTCTCACTGGAGCAACTGCCGCCCGGAGCCTACGAGTTCAGCATGACCACCGTTGATGACAAGGGACTGGAAAGCCGACGTTCCAAGCCGGTATCGGTCAACCTGACCCAGATACGGCAGGGCTGATTCACCAGCGGAAGATCACCCAGCTTGGCACCAGCATGTCGGTCTCGTTCTCCCGTATCCAGCCGCCGCCATCGGCCGGCACCAGGTAGTACTCGGGGCCGACTTCCGGGACTACCTTGATCTCCATGAGCTGGCCGTTGACCCGGTACTCATAGAAAATCTCGTTCTCGCCCGGGCGGATCACAATCTGCGGGCCGTCCGCCGAGGGCTGGTAATCCGATACCACCAGCGGCTCCTGCGGAGTCTCAACCACCTCCTGATCCAGCCCTCCGCTTTCCTGCGCAACAACCGGAGCGCACAGCAGGGCGGACACAACACCTAGGCAGGCGATTCGTTTCATTTTCGTGATACCCTTTCGTCCATCCAAGGCTACAGCGTTGCACAAGGCAACCCCTGCTTCAATCAGATTCCGGACCTGTTTTGATATGACACAACAGCAGACCCCGCCGGTCGTTCTTGTCGACGGCTCATCCTATCTGTTTCGGGCGTACCATGCCCTGCCGCCGCTGACCACCAGCAAGAATCACCCAACCGGCGCCATCAAGGGTGTGGTCAGCATGCTGCGCAGGCTGGAGCAGGATTTTCCGGGCTCCAAGATGGTTGTGGTGTTCGACGCCAAGGGCAAAACCTTCCGCCACGACATGTACGAAGACTACAAAGCCAATCGCCCGCCCATGCCGGACGATCTTGCCTGCCAGATTGCCCCCATCCATGACATCGTCAAGGCGATGGGACTGCCCCTGCTGATCGTGCCGGAGGTGGAAGCCGACGACGTGATCGGCACACTCGCTCACGAGGCGACCAGCAAGGGCATCGATGTGGTCATCTCGACCGGCGACAAGGACATGGCGCAACTGGTCAGCGATCACGTCACGCTGATCAATACCATGACCGAAACCCGCATGGACCGCGACGGCGTGGTGGACAAATTCGGCGTGACGCCGGAACAGATCATCGACTACCTCGCCTTGGTCGGAGACAAAGTGGACAACATTCCCGGCGTCAACAAATGCGGGCCGAAAACCGCGGTCAAATGGCTGCAGGAGCATCCGAGCCTGGACGAGGTGATGGCCAACGCCGACCAGGTCAAAGGCAAGATCGGCGAGTACCTGCGGGACGCACTGGACACCCTGCCCCTGAGCCGGGAACTGGCGACCATCCGCACCGACGTCGAGCTGGATTTCGGCCTGGAGGACCTGCAACTGCGGACCCAGGACGATAACGCCCTGCTGGAACTGTTCCGCGAATACGAATTCCGTTCCTGGGTCAACGAACTGGAGGATGCCGACAGCGACGCCAGGGGCGAGACACGTGACAGCAACGCTCCCCCGCCCAAAGCGGTGGAAAAGCGCTACGCGATCATCACCGAGCAGGCCGATCTCGACCGCTGGGTCGATCGCCTGAACAAGGCGCCACTGTTTGCCGTCGACACCGAAACCACCAGCCTGCGCTACATGGATGCCGAAGTGGTCGGCGTCTCCTTCGCCATCGAGCCCGGTGAAGCCGCGTACGTGCCCCTTGGCCACGACTACATGGGCGCGCCCGAACAACTCGACCGTGACAGCGTGCTGGCACAACTGAAGCCGCTGCTTGAAGACCCGAAGCGACCGAAGCTGGGGCAGAACCTGAAATACGACAAGAATGTGCTGGCCAACCACGGCATCACCCTCGAGGGTATCGCCGAGGACACCATGCTGGAGTCCTACGTACTCAACTCCGTGGCTTCACGGCACGACATGGACACCCTCGCCCGCCAGTATCTCGACGAGCAGACCATTACCTTTGAATCCATTGCCGGCAAAGGCGCGAAGCAGCTGACCTTCAACCAGATTGATCTGGAAAAAGCTGGGCCGTATGCAGCAGAGGATGCCGACATTACTCTCAGGTTGCATCAGGTGCTGCGGCCGAGACTGGCGGAAACCGGCAAACTGCAGTCGGTCTATGAGGACATCGACCTGCCACTGGTGCCGGTGCTGTCCCGCATGGAGCAACGCGGCGCCATGATCAGCGCCAGCACCCTGAAACAGCACAGCCAGGAATTGGCGGAACGGATGGCGGAACTGGAACAGGCCGCCCACGACGAAGCCGGCGAAACCTTTAACCTTGGTTCCACCAAGCAGCTCCAGGCCATCTTTTACGACAAGATGGGGCTGCCGGTCATCAAGAAAACCCCGAAAGGCGCCCCCTCAACGGCGGAACCAGTGCTGCAGGAACTCGCCCATGAACACGCCTTGCCCAGGCTGATTCTCGAACACCGCAGCCTGAGCAAACTCAAGTCGACCTACACCGACACGCTGCCGGAACTGATTCACCACCGCACCGGCCGCATCCACACGTCCTACCATCAGGCGGTCACCGCTACCGGTCGCCTGTCGTCCTCCGAACCCAACCTGCAAAACATCCCGATCCGCAGCGAACAGGGCCGACGGATCCGTCAGGCCTTCGAGGCGCCCGAAGGCTATAAACTGGTGGCGGCGGATTACTCCCAGATCGAACTGCGGATCATGGCGCACCTGTCGGGCGACAAAGGCCTGCTGAAGGCGTTCGATAAAGGCGAGGACATACACAAGGCGACCGCCGCGGAGGTGTTTGGCGTTGCTCTCGACCAGGTGACCGGCGATCAGCGCCGCAGCGCCAAGGCCATCAACTTTGGCCTGATCTATGGCATGTCCGCGTTCGGCCTGGCGCGCCAGCTCGACGTGGGCCGCAATCAGGCACAGGAATATATTGACCGCTACTTCGAGCGTTACCCGGGCGTACTGAGCTACATGGACAACATCCGCAAGCAGGCTCACGATGACGGCTATGTGGAGACACTGTTCGGCCGGCGTCTGTACCTGCCCGAAATCAACGCCCGCAACAAGCAGATGCAACAGGCCGCGGAGCGCACCGCCATCAACGCGCCCATGCAAGGCACCGCGGCAGACATCATCAAGCGCGCCATGATTGACGTGGAACGCTGGTTGCTCGAAAACCATGCCGACGATGCACGGATGATCATGCAGGTACACGACGAACTGATCCTGGAAGTCCGCGAGAGTGCGGTCGACACGATCCGTAAAGGTCTGGAAGAGCGCATGTCAGGCGCCGCCAGTCTGGATGTGCCGCTGCTGGTTGAGGCCGGCGTTGGTAATAACTGGGACGAAGCCCACTGATACCCGCAACACACCGGCCGGACCTGCCTTGGCCCACCGGTAACCTGCTGGCCTGAGGACCATTTTGGGGCGTCCGCCAAGGAATATGCCCCGTTTGCGGTCACGCCGGGCGCCTCCCCTGCCCCTGCCAGCCCGGTGGCCGCCCACTTGCCGACACGGCACGGAATTCGCAAGCGCAACCCCTTGTCGGCTCTCACTCATTCAGCGAGAGCCTGGTTGTGACACATCGTTTCCGAGGCCTTTACCATGACATCACTGGCATCTCAACGAAGCTGGCTACTGGACCCGGGGCTGCTGAAACTGGTGCATCAGTGCCGACGGCTGATTCATACCGAATTTGGCGTCAAGCTGCACCTGACCGAACCGCACCTTGAAGATCAGCTGGCAGACTACGCCAGCAAAACCCGCTCCACGCAACTGAGCCGCACCTGGAAAACGCTGGTAGAGAAAGTACCGCAACTGGACAGGACGCCGGCGGCAGACGCAACGGAAAGCGCTAAACGGACCTATCGTGGACAGGTCATTGCGGATGATCATCCGGAGAGGGCGAGTACAACGGTGGAGAAAGAGGAAGCCCAGCCGCGACGGACCAAGGTGATCTATCGCGGCCAGGTGGTCGGCTGACCGGACCCGGTCAGCCTGTCAGCACATCAACTCAGAAAGCTTTGCTGACCTGGATGCCGGCACTCCAGGCGTCGAGCTCGTACTCGCCCTGGTAGTTACTCTGGTCCGGCACGCCCGGCTGAAGCTCGGCGACCTGTGACGGGTTTTCATGCTGGTAGTTGCGCTCATCAACCCGGCCGTTGCCGTCAAAAATCAGCGTGCCGGCCGCCACGTCAACGGTCCAGCCACTGCGCTCGTCCGCCCACTGCGCTCCAAGCGTCAGCCAGTGGCGATCGTTGGACGGAATACGCGCGGTCACAAAGTCCTCGTTAACCGGAGACTCGTCAAACGCGTACCCGGTCTTGAACGCCCACTCCGGCGTTGCCTGCCAGATCGCACCGAGATTGAACTGCCAGGTGTTCTGCCACTTTTCAGTGACATGACTGAGCACCGCACCTTCCTGCGGTGCCCCGGTAATATCGCCACCGGTTTCCCGGCTTACGATGTCCAGCTCTTCAAACCGGCTCCACTTGGCATAGGTGGCACCCGCCAGCAGGGTTACGGTATCCGTCAGTTGGTGACGGGCACCGACGGTGATGCTCTCTGGAATGGCCAGGGGCACCACAACTCGCTCGGAAACGCTGGTCGGCGTGACAACGCCGTTGGCCGGGTTGACGTAGTTGGTCAAATCCGCGTCGCCTTCCAGCTCCAGCTCGGTGCCAGTCTGGACCATCAAGCCGAACTGGGTCTGCTCAGACAGCTCATACAGAAAGCCAACGCGGAAGGTAACACCCACGTCGTCGCCTTCGATGTCGGCGTAGCCCTGATCGTAAAAGCCGGGATTCGGAGTACCGCTTGGTGCAGTCACCGCCGCGCTGGCGGCAGAGTTATCCAGGAAGCGGGTGAGTTTGCCTTCGGCGTAGATGATGTTGATGCCGGCGCCCATTGACAGGCCGCTGCCGTTGTTGACCGAGATCGAGGGGCTGAAGGAGATGGCGGTCAACTCGGTCTCGTCGGCAAAGTACCGGCCAACGAAGTCGTCGTCGTAATCGGCGGCAAGACCGAAGGGAGCGTGAATACCAAAACCCACGTCAACGGAATCGCTGATCTCGCGGGTCATGTACAGGTTGGGCAGCACCGCCGGATCCGCAATATCTCCGCCACTGGAACCCTGCACCGGCAGACCAAGCTGATTGGTCGCGCGGGCGTCGTCTTTCGCTTCCGCATCAATATCCAGCACCGCGGCACCGAACGACAGGTTAGTACCAGACAGCTGACTCATACCGGCGGGATTGAACAATACGGTGGTGGCGTTTTCCGGGTTGGCGGCGGTACCGGCGTTGGCAACCCCCATGGCACTGGCGCTCTGCTCATTGAGGGCAAAGCCGCCGGCCAGGGCCGAAGCAGGCGCGACGACGGCGGCCAGAGTGGCAAAACGAATGGCAGAATAAAGTTTGGACTTATTGTTGCGCATACTTCCTCCTTTTAATTTTGCGGCAGAGTATACGCATCGCGGGCCAATGGCCTCAAATGCCAAAGCTACTGGTTCAGGGCCCTAACCGTTTCATACTAAAGTCTAATTTGGCGACAGATCGATCAGTCGTCCTGAATCGACAGCTTGTCCACCGAGGAGGACAACTTATCCGCACCCTGGGCGTCAGCGCCCAGCTTGATCATCAGGCGCAGATCGTTGGCGGAATCCGCATGGGCCAGGGCATCCTCGTAGGTAATGGAGCCTTCGGCGTAGAGCCGGTACAGCGCCTGATCGAACGTCTGCATGCCAGACTCGTTGGACTTCGACATCAACTCCTTGAGCTTGTGCACTTCCCCTTTGCGGATCAGGTCTGCCACCAGCGGGGTGTTGATCAGCACCTCGATGACCGCTTTGCGACCGTTGCCATCCGGCGTCGGCACCAGCTGCTGGGCAACGATGGCCCTGAGGTTCAGGGAAAGATCCATCCAGATCTGGTTGTGCTGCTCCGGCGGGAAGAACTGGATGATCCGGTCCAGCGCCTGGTTGGCGTTGTTGGCGTGCAGCGTTGCCAGGCACAGGTGGCCGGTCTCGGCGAACTGAACCGAGTACTCCATGGTCTGGCGGGTGCGCACCTCACCAATCAGGATCACGTCCGGCGCCTGGCGCAGGGTGTTTTTCAGAGCCACCTCGAAACTTTCGGTGTCGATACCCACTTCGCGCTGGGTCACGATGCAGCCCTGGTGCTGGTGCACGAATTCGATGGGGTCTTCGATGGAAATGATGTGACCGCGACTGTTGCGGTTACGGTGCCCGAGCATGGCCGCCAGCGAGGTGGACTTACCGGTACCGGTCGCGCCCACGAACATGATCAGGCCGCGCTTGGTCATGGCCAGTTCCTTGATCACTTCCGGCAGGGCCAGGTCATCTATCTGCGGAATCTTGACCTCAATCCGACGCAAGACCATGCCGCACAGGTTGCGCTGAAAGAACGCACTGACCCGGAAACGGCCGATGCCACGGGCGCTGATGGCAAAGTTGCACTCGTGGCTTTCGTCAAATTCTGCCCGCTGTTTGTCGTTCATCGATCCGTAGACAAATTCGCGGGTCTGCTCCGGCGTGAGCGCGTTTTTGGTGACCGGCAGCACCTTCCCGTTCACTTTCATGCTCGGTGGCACCCCGGCGGTGATAAACAGATCCGATCCGCCTTTTTCCACCATCAGCCGCAACAGTTTTTCGAATTCCATGACCTTTTACCTATTCATCAATCGATGGTGCCTTCAGAAATTATCCGGCATTTTTGCTTTAGCACGGGCCGCTTCGCGGGAGATCAACCCTTTCTGCAGCAAGCGTTCCAGGCATTGATCCAGGGTCTGCATGCCCAGCGAGCCACCGGTCTGGATTGCCGAATACATCTGGGCGATCTTGTCTTCGCGAATCAGGTTACGGATGGCCGCCGTGCCAATCATGATTTCGTGCGCCGCGATCCGTCCGCCACCCATCTTCTTCATCAGGGTCTGGGAGATAACCGCCTGCAGGGATTCCGACAGCATGGAGCGAACCATGGACTTTTCCTCGGCCGGGAACACATCCACCACCCGGTCGATGGTCTTGGCCGCCGAGGTGGTGTGCAGGGTGCCGAACACAAGGTGGCCGGTTTCCGCCGCGGTCAGTGCCAGGCGGATGGTTTCCAGGTCCCGCAATTCGCCCACCAGTATGATGTCGGGGTCTTCCCGCAGCGCCGAACGCAGTGCCTCATTGAAGCCCAGGGTGTCGCGGTGCACTTCGCGCTGGTTGACCAGGCATTTCTTGGATTCGTGTACGAATTCGATGGGGTCTTCGATGGTGAGCACGTGCTCGTAGCGGCTGTCATTGATGTAGTCGATCATTGCCGCCAGCGTGGTGGACTTACCGGAACCGGTGGGCCCGGTCACCAGCACCAGACCGCGGGGCACCGAGGACACATCCTTGAAAACCTGGCCCATGCCCAGATCTTCCATCGTCAGAACCTTGGACGGGATGGTCCGGAAGACGGCGCCGGCACCGCGGTTCTGGTTGAACGCGTTCACCCGGAAACGGGCTACCCCGGGCACCTCAAAGGAAAAGTCTGTCTCGAAGAACTCTTCGTAGTCCTTGCGCTGCTTGTCGTTCATGATGTCGTAAATCAGCCCGTGCACTTCTTTGTGCTCCATGGGCGGCAGGTTGATTCGGCGCACGTCGCCATCAACACGGATCATGGGGGGCAAACCGGCAGACAGGTGCAAATCCGACGCGCCCTGTTTCGCCGAGAAGGCAAGCAGTTCGGTAATATCCATAGGTTCCTCGGAAGGCTTTTTCTTTTAATTCAGAAGCGGCAAACTCACAGTATGAGCAGCATAGCAGACAACATCGGGAGCGTAACCCGACGCATACAAAAAGCAACATTGCGGGCGGGACGGGCGCCTGAATCCGTGCGTTTGTTGGCAGTCAGCAAGACCCGCACAGCGGATGAACTACGTCAGGCCGCGGCGGCGGGGCAAACCGCATTCGGCGAAAACTACCTGCAGGAAGCGCTGGACAAACAGGCCGCGCTGGCGGATCTGACGAACATTGACTGGCACTTCATCGGCCCCATTCAGTCCAACAAGACCCGCCAGATTGCCGCTGCCTTTTCGTGGGTGCACAGCGTCGACCGCCTGAAAATTGCCCGCCGGCTCAGCGAGCAACGCGAGCCCGGTCTGGCTCCCCTGAACATCTGCCTTCAGGTCAACATTGATAACGAAGACAGCAAGGCCGGATGCAGTCTGGCAGAGCTGGACGAGCTGGTCGAAGCGGTTGGCGAGCTGCCCAACCTGTCGCTGCGAGGCTTGATGGCCATTCCCGACCCGGATCAACCGGAGTCCGGGCTGCGCAGCAGTTTCCGCACTCTGGCCAACACGCTCAGGTCCCTGCGCCAGCAGCACCCCGGGGCGGGGCCCCTGGACACGCTCTCCATGGGCATGTCCGGCGACCTGGAAATGGCCATTGAAGAAGGGGCGACCTGGGTGCGGGTGGGCACCGCACTGTTCGGCAAGCGCCCGGCCAAGAGCTGAACACCTCAGTTCCTGTTATCATCGAAACCCGGATCATTGACAGATCAACAGTGGAGTGAACCTTGAGCACATCACCAACCATTTCGTTTATCGGCGCAGGAAACATGGCCAGCGCCATTATTGGCGGCATGCTGGACAGCGGTTTCAAGGGAGCCGATATCTGGGTCAGCGCTCCCGATGACAGTCACCTGCAATCCATCCGCAAACGCTTCGGGGTGAGCGTCACCACCGATAACCGGTACTGCGCCCAACAGGCCGACATCGTGATTCTGGCGGTCAAACCCCAGGTGATGGCCGACGTCTGCCGCGACATTGCGCCGGTGGTGCAGAACACCCGCCCGCTGATGGTGTCCATCGCCGCAGGCCTTGAAGCCGGCACGCTGGACGAATGGCTTGGCGGCGGTCTGCCACTGGTACGGGTGATGCCGAACACTCCGTCCCTGGTGGGCAAGGGTGCGGCCGGGCTGTTTGCCAACGATCAGGTCAGTGACAAGCAGAAGCAGAGTGTGGAAGCGGTCTTCAGCAGCATCGGCTCGGCCCTGTGGGTAGAGGAAGAAAACCTGTTGCACGCTGTGACTGCGCTGTCGGGCAGTGGGCCGGCCTACTTCTTCCTGATGCTGGAGGCGCTGGAAGAAGCCGCCACGGAAGCGGGCATTGAGGCAGAAACCGCTCGCAAACTGGCGATCCAGACCATGGCCGGCGCGGCGGAAATGGCGGGGCGCAGCGAACACGATCCCGCCCAACTGAAACGCAACGTCATGTCTCCCGGCGGCACCACGGAGCGCGCGATCCATACCTTCGAAGATGGCGGGCTGAGAGAACTGGTCAAGACAGCCTACACCGCGGCCTTTTCCCGCTCTGAAGACATGGCCAAAGAACTGGCCGGCAAACAGTAAACCGATAACGGAGACACGGCTTCATGCTGGCAGACATTCTGATTACCATCCTGCTCATCGCCTCTACCTTTTACATGACCATCGTACTGCTGCGTTTCCTGCTGCAGCTGGCGCGGGCGGATTTCTACAACCCGATCTCCCAGTTCGTGGTGAAAGCCACCAACCCGCTGCTGAGACCCCTGCGACGCATCATCCCCGGCTGGGGCGGCATTGACGGCGCGGCCCTGGTGCTGGCGGTTCTGATCCAGGCGCTGGCGTTCTTCCTGATCCTGGTGGCGATGAACAGCGGCGTTCCGGCCATCAACCCCATCACGCTGCTGGTGTGGGCGGCACTGAACGTGCTCGACCTGATCGTCAAGATTTACTTCTGGTCGGTGATCGCGGTGGTGGTGGTGAGCTGGATCGCACCCGGCAGCCACCATTCGGCCATCCAGCTGGTGGCGCAGATTACCGAGCCGGTCATGCGCCCGGTGCGCAAGATCATGCCATCCATGGGTGGTCTGGATCTCTCGCCGATCATTGTGTTCCTGATCCTCAATGTGGTGTCCGTGGTCATCGACCACATGAAGATCGGCGCCGGCATGGGGGCACTCGCCGGAATGTAAACCCTGTCGCAAGACTACAAACCGTTACAACTCTCAACACAATGCTTCACACCCGGGCCGTCGAATCATCTCACTGATTCGGCGGCCTTTTTTTGACCAAAACCTGACGTTCTGTTATACACACCCGCTTGCCCTGGCGAAGAATCGCCTGGCAGTTGGGCTACTATAGCTCCGATAAAACCGTTACCCGGAAGTCGCGCAGAAGGAAATTCCGATGAACAAACAAGGAACTCTGTCGCAGCAGGTAGAGGCCTACCACAACTGGAAGAAAGAACTGATCCGTCAGATCGGCCGATACCGCTTGTGGTTGCAGGACAACAACCTGTTCTCAGAGGACGTTAGCGGCCGTATCCGGCACGGTCTCGAGCTGTTGATTGAAGACGAGCTGACCATCGCCTTTGTGGGCGAGTACTCCCGTGGCAAGACCGAGCTGATCAACGCCCTGTTCTTCTCCGAGTATGGCCAGCGCATGCTGCCGTCCCAGGCCGGACGCACCACCATGTGCCCGACCGAGCTGTTTTTCGATCGCACTGCCAACGCCAACTATCTGCTATTGCTGCCCATAGAAACCCGCACCGGTGATTTGTCGCTTCAGGATTTGCGCAAGCAACCGGAACGCTGGGTCAAACATGACCTGGATGAGCGCAACCCGGACATCATGCGGGAAGTGCTCGCCGAGGTGGCGCGAGTCAAAAGCGTATCCCCGGCGGAAGCGCGCGAACTCGGCTTCGACGAAGACATGCTCGAGCACGATCGCAACAACCCGGGCCATGTTCTGGTCCCGGCCTGGCGTAACGCCCAGATCAGCATACGGCACCCGCTGTTCGAGCGCGGCCTGCGCATTCTCGACACCCCCGGGCTCAATGCCCTGGGTTCCGAGCCGGAGCTGACCATCAGCATGTTGCCCCGAGCCCATGCGGTGATTTTCCTGCTCAGCGCCGACACCGGCGTGACCGCCAGCGACATGACCATCTGGAAAGAGCACATCGACACCGAGCACGCCGATCACCGCGCCGGCCGCTTTGCCGTGCTCAACAAAATCGACGTGCTGTGGGACGACCTGCAGGGCGACCAGCACACCCACGATGCCATCGAGAAAGTTCGCAGCTATACCGCCGATCATCTGGGCATCCGTCACAACGACGTGATTCCCCTCTCTGCCAAGCAGGGGCTGGTGGCCCGGGTCAAAAATAACACCGACCTGTTCGAACGCTCCAACCTGGGGCAACTGGAGCAGCTGATCATCCAGCGTATCCTGATGCACAAGGAACAGTTGATCACCCAGAGCCTGATCAACGACCTCCTTGGCATGCTGCAGAACAGCCAGGCCGCCATGCAGACCCGCCTGGATGCCCTTGAGGAAGAACTGCAGGCCTGCTCCGGCGCCACCATGGACAAGGCCGCGCTGCGCCGTCTCGCCGACCGGGCGCAGAAAGACTACGACTTCTACTACAAGAAACTGATCACCCTGCGCTCCAGTCGCCGGCTGATGGATTCCCAGGGCGACATGCTGAAGAAGCTGGTCAGTGAGGAACGGTTCGACGGCCACGCCGACAAAGTCCGCCGGACCATGTCCAAGAGCTGGACCACCGCGGGCATGAACCGCGCCATGGATCACTTCTTCGAGCTGCTGGAGAGCGATCTCAACAACCTGATGAGCGAGGGCCGGCTGGCGGAGAAAATGGTAGGCGCCATCTACCGCCGCTACAACGAAGACACCCGCGCACGTCACCTGGAACCCATTCCGCTGCGCTCCGGCCGGCACGTGATTGCCCTGCGGGAGCTGCGCAAGAAGGCCAGGCGTTTCCGCATCAACCCGAAAAACCTGCTGACCGAACAGTCCGTGCTGGTGCGCCGGTTCTTCAACGTCATGGTGAACGAGGCCCGCACCCTGCACCAGCGCACCCGCGCTGACGTGGAACGCTGGCCGTCCGAAGCGCTGCTGCCGATCATGCAGTACTCGATGGAACAGAAGCAGCTGCTGGAGCACCAGATCCGCCGCCTGCGGGACATGGTACGCAGCAACCGCGACAGTCGCGCAGAACGGGAACGCCTGCACAACACCATCACCGATCTGCGGCGCCAGCTGGAACTGGCCGACGCCATGCAGCGTCAGATCCGCAAACCCGCGCCAACGCTGATCCAGCAGAAAGTCGTCAATATCTCCGGCGCCGTCTGAGGCGCCCGGCTCTGCGGCGGTTGCAGCCGCCGGGGCCGGCCTTTAAACTGCTGGGCTGGCAACCGCTTATCCCTGTGTTGTTCCAGACTTTCACTGACCGAACCAGGAACCTGTCGCGCCGATGCCCGATTCCCTGCCAACGGATTCTGTCGGGATAGTCACCCCGCAGACGCTACATTTTGACGCGCCCATTACCCTGGCGTGTGGGCAAACGCTGGAAAGCTACGATCTGGTGATCGAAACCTACGGCACACTGAACGCCGATGCCAGCAACGCCGTGCTCATCTGCCACGCCCTCAGCGGCCATCACCACGCCGCCGGCTACCACACCATGGATGAACGCAAACCCGGCTGGTGGGACAGCTGCATTGGTCCGGGCAAGCCGATCGACACCAACCGGTTTTTTGTTGTCAGCCTCAACAATCTGGGGGGCTGCCACGGCAGCACCGGCCCCAGCAGCGTGAATCCGGCCACCGGCCAGCTTTACGGCCCGGACTTCCCGGTGATCACCGTCAGCGACTGGGTACAGAGCCAGGCGCTGCTGGCGGACCGGCTCGGCATCGCCTGCTGGGCGGCGGTGGTGGGCGGCTCCCTGGGCGGCATGCAGGCGCTGCAATGGAGCCTCGATTACCCGGAGCGACTCAAGCACGCGGTGGTGATCGCCTCCACGCCGCGGCTGACTGCCCAGAACATTGCCTTCAACGAAGTGGCGCGCCAGGCCATCACCTCGGACCGTGAGTTCCACGAGGGCCGCTACAGTGATTTCAACGCGGTGCCGCGACGCGGCCTGATGCTGGCACGGATGGTCGGCCACATCACTTACCTGTCCGACGCCTCCATGGGTGAGAAATTCGGCCGGGAACTGCGGGATCAGGCGTACAAGTTTGGTTACGACGCCGAATTCCAGGTGGAAAGTTACCTGCGCTATCAGGGCGAACGCTTCTCCGAAGTGTTCGATGCCAACACCTATCTGCTGATGACCCGGGCCCTGGATTATTTCGACCCGGCCTACGATTTCGGCGGCGATCTGTCCAAAGCGCTTGCCGGTGCCAGCTGTGAGTTTCTGGTGCTGTCTTTCAGCACCGACTGGCGCTTTACCCCGGCCCGCTCGGAAGAAATGGTCAACGCCATGATTGCCGCCCGCAAACGGGTCAGTTACGCGGAAATCGATGCGCCCTGGGGCCACGACGCCTTCCTGATACCGACGCCGAGGTACACCGATATATTCACCGCTTACATGGACCGCGTGGCCAGGGAGGTGGGCGCATGAGACCGGATCTGGAGATCATCCAGCAGTGGGTGCAGCCTGGCCACCGGGTGCTTGACCTGGGCTGCGGCGACGGCACCCTGCTGGATTTCCTGCAGCGCGAACGCGGTGCGAGCGGTTTTGGCCTGGAGATCAATCCTGACCACATCACCACCTGCATGGGTCGCGGGGTGGCGGTGATCGAGCAGAACCTCGACACCCAGGGCCTCGGCAATTTCGAGGATCAGACCTTCGACACCGTACTGATGACCCAGGCCCTGCAGGCCGTGCGTCGCCCCGACATGGTGCTGGATGAGATGCTGCGGGTGGGCCGCGAAGGCATAGTGACCTTCCCCAATTTCGCCCACTGGCGATTGCGCTGGGGGCTGACCCTGAAAGGACGGATGCCCGAATCCGACGCCCTGCCGTATAAATGGTATAACACCCCCAACATCCGCCTGTGCACCTTCAAGGATTTCGAAGCCCTGTGCCGGCAGAAGCGTATCCGCATCAAGAGCCGGCGGGTGGTTGACGGGCAACACCAGAACAGCTGGCTTGCCCGCCTGTGGCCCAACATGTTGGGTGAGATTGCCATTTACCGCATCACACGGGAGAACCCCAAATGAACACCGTCAAACACTGGCTCAGTGCCGCCCTGCTCTGCCTGATGTCCCTCGGTGCCCACGCCGGCTCCAAGAATTTTGGTGAATTTCAGGTTCACTACAGTGTCTTCCCCAGCACCTTTCTCAGCGCCGAAGTGGCGCAGGCCAATAACCTTAACCGCAGCAAGGGCATCGGCATCGTCAACATCGCGATCATGCGTGAGGGCGAAAACGGCGGCCTGCAACCGGTGTCCGGGCAGGTGGAGGGCAAGGTCCTGAACGACATTCAGCAGGCCCGGTTCCTCGGCTTTCGCCGTATCCAGGAGGGCGAGGCCGTTTACTTCATCGCGGAATACCAGTACCGCTCGGCAGAGCTGATGACCTTTCAGATCACCGCAAGACCAACCGGCAGTGGCGAAGACCTGCCGATCCGTTTCGCCCACACGCTGTTCAACGACTGATGACTGACATTAACCGCACGCTGGTAATCGCCAGCAACAACAAAGGTAAAATTGCCGAGCTCACCGACCTGCTCGGGCCACTGGGGCTGCAGCCGGTGGCCCAGGGTGAACTGGGCGTCAGCGAAGCCGAAGAGCCCGCCGTGACGTTCGTGGAAAACGCCATCCTGAAAGCCCGCCATGCCGCCCGGGAAACCGGACTTCCGGCGCTGGCCGATGATTCCGGACTGGCGGTGGACGCCCTCGGTGGCGCGCCCGGCGTACGTTCAGCGCGCTACGCCGGCGAGCAGGCGAGCGACAGCGATAACGTGCAGGCGCTGCTTGAGGCCCTGGCCGACGTACCGGACGACAAGCGCAGCGCCCAGTTTCACTGCGTGCTGGTGTACCTGCGCCACGCCGATGACCCCACACCGGTTATCTGCCACGGTTGCTGGCCCGGCAGCATTCTGAGAACGGTGCAGGGAGACGGCGGTTTCGGCTACGACCCGGTATTTCTTGTGCCGGAAACCGGCGGCAGCGCGGCAGAACTGACTCGCCAGGAGAAAGGCCGGATCAGCCATCGCGGCCGGGCGCTGGCCCAGCTTCTGACCCAGCTGCGCTCCGGAGCCAGTACCCCGTGAGTGACACCCCGGGCGGACCAGCGGCACAGCTACCACCACTGAGCCTCTACCTGCACATGCCCTGGTGTGTCCGCAAGTGCCCCTATTGCGACTTCAATTCCCACGCCCTGAGTGGCGAAATACCGGAGAACGAGTACCTCCGTGCACTGCTGGAGGATCTCGATCAGGATCTGCCGCTGGTTCAGCTTCGGAGTATTCAGACGGTATTCATCGGGGGCGGCACGCCCTCCCTGATGTCGGCGGAGTTTTACCAGAGGCTGTTTCAGGACTTGCGGCAACGCCTGGACTTTGCCACCGATGCGGAAATCACCCTTGAGGCCAATCCCGGCACGCTTGAGCAGGGTCGGTTCGAAGGCTTCCGCGGCGCCGGGATCAACCGCCTGTCATTGGGTATACAGAGTTTCAACGCCGATCATCTGCAGGTACTGGGGAGGATTCACGATGACCAGGCGGCCCGCCGGGCCATTGACGCGGCCAAGCGCGCCGGCTTTGACAACTTCAACCTGGATCTGATGCATGGCCTGCCCGGGCAGACCCCGGAACATGCGCTGGCCGACCTGAGGGAAGCGCTGTCATGGCAGCCGCCCCACCTGTCCTGGTACCAGCTCACCCTGGAGCCCAACACCGAGTTCTACAGCCGCCCGCCGGCACTGCCCGACGATGACCGCCTGTGGCAAATCTACCGGCAGGGCGGCGACTACCTCCGCAACCATGGCTACCACGATTACGAAGTGTCCGCCTGGTCTAAGCCCGGCATGGCCTCACGCCACAACCTGAACTACTGGACCTTCGGCGACTACCTGGCACTGGGGGCCGGCGCGCACGGCAAGATTACCCGGCCGGGGTCGGTGGTTCGCTACTGGAAAACCCGCCAACCGGCGGCCTATCTTAACCGTATTGGCAGCCGCACCGCCGGATCCGAGGCCATCGCACCGGAGGATCTGCCGCTGGAATTTCTGATGAATGCGCTGCGGCTCAACGATGGGGTCAGCGAGTCCCTGTTCACCGAAAGAACCGGTTTACCCCTGGCGACAGTTGCGGTAAAACTTGAACAACTACGGAAGGAAAAGCTGTTGGTCCCGGACCGTATCCAGGCCACAGATCTGGGCCAGAGATACCTCAACAGCCTGCTGGAGCGTTTTCTGTAATGGACATTGCAACGACTATCCGGTCCCTGCCCCGCAAACTGAAACTGGGCATGATCCTCACCGGACTGATGCTGGTGATCCTGTTGATCATCAATCAGCCGCTGCAAACCGGTTCCGCCCCCCAGGGCATTGTCAGCTACCAGCTGGCGGCCACCGCTGATCACTCGATGGCGATCCTCAGAAGCTGGCGCGGCGACGCCATGGTCTGGGCTCACCTGTCGTTGTGGCTGGATTTCCTGTTCGTCCCGGTTTACGTGCTCACCCTGATCATGGTGACCAACCAGCTGATGCGGGATCGGCCCGGGGTGCGCGAGCGCAATGTGGCTCGCTGGGTCAGGGCGCTGTTCGTGGCCGCCGGGATCAGCGATATCGTTGAGAACATCCTGCTGCTCAGCAACCTCAATCCACCGACAGACAGCCTCAGCCTGTCGGCGACCATCTGCGCGCTGATCAAGTTTACCGGGTTGATGCTCGGGCTGGCGGGGCTGGTGATCATTCGCGCCGCCCGGCGTCACCCGCTCGCACACGGGTGACGCCCGGCCGGCAGGGTTCGACTAGTTGGTGCGGTGAAACAGCAGGTCCCAGACACCGTGGCCCAATCGCTCCCCGCGCTTCTCGAACTTGGTGATGGGGCGGTCATCCGGGCGCGGCGAAAACTGGCCTGGTTCAGCGGCGTTGGCGAAGCCTTCCGCCTCACCCATTACCTCCATCATGTGCTCGGCGTAGTTCTCCCAGTCGGTGGCCAGGTGCAGCACTCCGCCCACGCGCAGTTTGTGGCGAATGCGCTGCACAAAATCATGCTGAACCAGCCGGCGCTTGTGATGGCGCTTCTTGTGCCAGGGGTCCGGGAAGAACACCATTACCCGGTCCAGACAGGCGTCCGGCAGGCAGAGGTCAATCACGTCATTGGCATCGATGGCGTATACCCGGACGTTCTCCAGCTTCCGGTCCTCCACTTCCTTCAGTAACGCGCCGACACCAGGTAGATGAACCTCCACCCCGATGAAATCCTGCTCCGGCGCCGCCTCCGCCATGTCGGCGAGGGATTTCCCCATGCCAAAGCCGATTTCCAGGTTGAGCATGGCGTCGCGGCCGAACACTTCCCGCGGATCGATCATGCCGTGCTCACGGGTGAGCCCGTATACCGGCCAGCTGCGCTCATAGGCTTTTTTCTGACCTTCGGTCATGCGGCCCTGGCGCAGCACGAAACTGCGGATGCCACGGCGAGTGGTGACAGGCGAGTCCTGGGTCAGATCTTTTTCATCGGTCATCGGTCTTCCTCAACCGCAGGCAGCGGATAGTGATTCTGAATACAGTGGCCGACAGTTTACCAGAGAGCGTGGTCTCAGGTTGATACCAGCGAGTTACGGGACTGCTGGCGGTCCAGCTTGCGATAACCCAGGGCCTCCACCAGGTGACCACAGGCAATGCGCTCGTGGCCTTCAAGATCCGCCAGGGTTCTCGCCACCCGCAGCACCCGATGCAGTGCCCGTGCTGACAGCCCGAGCTTCTCCAGCGCCCCCGACAGCAGCGCCTCGCCCTGAGAATCCAGCCGGCAATGATGGTGCAGATCCGCACCACCCAGCGCCGCGTTGATGTTACCCCGGTGCAACTGACGCTCCCGCGCCATTGCGACACGGTCACGAACCACAGCGCTCGGTTCGCCGTCGCCGCCGGATTGCATCAGGACGTCCGGGCCCTGCACCGGCACCTCAACGTGCAGATCAAACCGGTCCAGCAGGGGCCCCGAGACCTTGCCGCGGTATCGCATCACCTGCTGGGGCGTGCACTGGCATTCAATCGTCGGGTGGCCGTTATAGCCGCATGGGCAGGGATTCATCGCACCCACCACCTGAAAGCGGGCCGGGAAGGTCACCTGGCGTGCCGCCCGGCTGATGGCTATTTCGCCACTCTCCATCGGCTCCCGCAGCACTTCAAGCACCCGACGCTCGAACTCCGGCAACTCGTCGAGGAACAATACGCCCCGGTGGGCAAGAGAGATTTCCCCCGGCCTCGGGCTGCTGCCGCCACCCACCATGGCGACGGCCGAGGCCGAGTGATGGGGCGAGCGAAACGGCGGTCGGCGCCAACCGCCCCGGCGCTCCGCCAGCCCGGCGACCGAGTGCACACTGGCCACCTCGAGGGCCGACTCGGTGGTCAGCGGCGGCAGAATGCCCGGCAAACGACTCGCCAGCATGCTTTTGCCGGTGCCCGGTGGGCCGAAAAACAGCAGGTTGTGGGCGCCGGCAGCGGCCACTTCAAGTGCCCTGCGCGGCACCCGCTGGCCTTTCACATCGGCCAGATCCGCCCCGGCCTGGTTGTCATCGTCCAGCTCCGACGCAGGCACCGGCACCAATGTGGCGCGACCGCACAGGTGCTCGCACACCGTCAGTATATGGGCGGCTGACAGCACATCGTTGCGGCTCGCCAGTGCCGCTTCCGCCGCATTGGCCTGGGGCACCAGCAGTCGCCTGCCGTCGGCGCGGGCGGCCAGCACGGCGGGCAACACGCCCTTGAGCGGCCTGAGCGCACCGTCCAGTGACAGCTCACCGAGAAACTCGCAATCCGCCAGACTGTCCGCCGGGATCTGCCCAGACGCCGCCAGAATCCCCAGGGCAATGGGAAGATCGAAGCGCCCGCCCTCTTTAGGCAGGTCAGCGGGGGCAAGGTTGATGGTGATACGACGGGCGGGGAATTCGAAACCGGCATTGAGCAAAGCGCTGCGCACCCGCTCCTTGCTTTCGCGGACGCCGGTTTCCGGCAGGCCGACGATGGATAACGCGGGCAATCCGCCCGACAGGTGCACCTCAACCGTGACCGGCGGTGCAGACACGCCAATGCTGGCGCGGGAATGAACTATGGCTAACATAACGACCTTCCGTGGTCAGATTCCTGAGATGTCCGGGCCGGATCAGTTGCTCGGCAAACGGCTCTCCAGCTCGGCCACGCGCTTCTCCAGCGCCTCGACCTTTTCGCGGGTTTTCAGCAACACCGCCTGCTGGGCGTCGAACTCTTCCCGGGTTACCAGTTCCAGGCGCGCCAGCACGGACATGACGGTGGCCCTTGCCTGGGTTTCGAAGTCTTCTCTGGCCGCGCGGGCCATGTCGGGTACAAACTGGCCAAACTGCCCCTGCAGCTGGGTCAGAAAATCCTGCGGTCCTTTCACGCCATCACCTCTCTGGCATCGACAAATCCCAATCACAACCGGCCTTTCGCCGCCCGTGACAGACCCGCGGGAGTGTAACACATCGCAGGCCCTGCCATACTGTAGCCCGTCCGCAGTATAATGGCGGCGCTGAACGGTTGAGGCGGTGCGCCAATTTGGCTCGCCGCCCACCCGTCTGCTCTTTTTTGGTGCAGCATAATGTTCCAAACTGGAGCGGCAGTTTATCAACCTGCTGTATTTAAAGATATTTTTTGCGTTGGCACACCCGATGCTATAAGCCTTGTACGCAATCCGCACATTGGTGTGCGAGGTGGCAGCATCCCGACCTCAACACAAACGGCCAGGGGGCCCTCACTGTTGGGACGGCTTTACCAAGGAGAAAGCAATGAAACTTGTGACAGCGATCATCAAGCCTTTCAAATTGGATGATGTCCGTGAGGCACTATCCGAGATTGGCGTGCAAGGCGTAACCGTTACCGAAGTGAAAGGCTTCGGACGGCAAAAGGGCCACACAGAGCTCTACCGTGGCGCGGAATACGTGGTGGACTTCCTGCCCAAGGTCAAGGTGGAAGTGGCCATTGGCGACAACCTGCTGGACCAGGTTATCGAGTCCATCACCAAGGCGGCCAACACCGGCAAGATCGGTGACGGCAAGATCTTCGTGACCGAACTGGAACAGGCGATTCGTATCCGGACCGGCGAAACCGGCGAGGAAGCGGTCTGATCACAGTCTGACTTACCGATAGCCAACGCAAAAAACTTATAACCTGAAAAGCCTCGTGCGGAGGGCTTCAAATGGAAAGCAATATCTTTCACCTGCAGTACGCTATAGATACCTTTTATTTTCTGGTGTGTGGCGCATTAGTGATGTGGATGGCAGCTGGCTTTGCCATGCTGGAATCCGGTCTGGTTCGCGCCAAGAACACCACGGAAATTCTCACCAAGAACGTGGCACTGTTCGCGGTGTCCTGCACCATGTACCTGATCTGCGGTTACGCCATCATGTACGGTGGCAACATCTTCCTCTCCGGCATGGGCGACGTTGACGTCGGTGGCGTGATGGGCGAATTCGCCAGCCGTGAAGGCGGCTTCGAGGGTGGTTCCATCTACTCCGGTGCGTCTGACTTCTTCTTCCAGGTGGTGTTTGTCGCTACCGCCATGTCCATCGTTTCCGGTGCCGTTGCCGAGCGTATGAAACTGTGGGCCTTCCTGGTCTTTGCAGTCGTGATGACCGGCTTCATCTACCCGATGGAAGGCGCCTGGACCTGGGGCGGTGCCTCTGTGTTCGGCATGTACACCCTTGGTGACCTCGGTTTCAGTGACTTTGCCGGTTCCGGTATCGTTCACATGGCCGGTGCTGCTGCGGCTCTGGCCGGTGTCCTGCTGCTGGGCGCCCGTAAGGGCAAGTACGGCCCGAATGGCGAGATCCGCGCCTTCCCGGGTGCCAACCTCCCGCTGGCAACACTGGGTACCTTCATCCTGTGGATGGGCTGGTTTGGCTTCAACGGCGGCTCTGTCCTGAAGCTGGGCGACGTATCCAGCGCCCACGCAGTGGCCATGGTGTTCCTGAATACCAACGCGGCGGCCGCCGGCGGCGCCATCGCGGCCCTGATCACCGCACGACTGATGTTCGGTAAAGCCGATCTGACCATGCTGCTGAACGGTGCACTGGCCGGTCTGGTCACCATCACCGCCGAGCCTTCCACCCCGACAGCCCTGACTGCGACCCTGTTCGGCGCACTGGGCGGTGTCCTGGTGGTACTGAGCATCGTCACCATGGACAAGCTGCGCATCGACGATCCGGTCGGCGCCATCTCGGTCCACGGCGTGTGCGGTCTGCTTGGCCTGCTGCTGGTACCGATCACCAACGGTGATTCTACCTTCACCGGCCAGATTGTGGGCGCCATCACGATCTTTGTGTGGGTCTTCGTTGCCAGCCTGATTGTCTGGGGCATTCTCAAGGCAGTCGTCGGCATCCGCGTGACCGAAGAAGAAGAGTACGAAGGTGTGGATCTGTCCGAGTGTGGTATGGAAGCCTACCCGGAGTTTGTCAGCAGCAAGTAACCGTTGCTGAACTGGAAATGCAAAAGGGGCGCTCCACGGAGCGCCCCTTTTGTTTGGCAACCAGGCAGAACCTAGATTGCATTGCGAAAGCCATCGTCTTCCGAGTGGCGCAAATAGAGCAGCAGCTCCATCTGTGCCTCATTCACCGTATCAAACGGGCCTTCAAACGAGCCCTCGCGGGTCTGAAAGAACCATTGCCCATTGATCGTGGTAAATCGATCACTGCGAAACCAGTGTCGCTCCTGCTCACCTCTTCGAACATCCATATCAATCTCTCCGGCTACAACTGAACGGCTACCGATCAATAATTGATCACCCTTCAGTCTAGCCAAAGATCCCGGAAATGCGACAACCCTCAGGCTTCGCCCGGAATAACCCGATCTTCCAGCGCATCCACCATGAACTGCGGCATGGCCAGCGCCCCGTGATGGGTTCCGGCATTGTAATAACGGGTGACGAACGGCCGCTGTTCCGCGTCCTCCTCTCGGAAGTACTGCACCGGCTTGCCTTTCCCTGCCATGGTGCAACTCCACCAACCGGTGGGATAGACCGGCTGCGGGAACGGCAGCGTGCGGATGTGGTCAAACCCCGCCTGTTGCATATCCTTGTGCATGGTCCTGATGATGGTGTCGGTGTGCAGCAGCGGCGATTCACTCTGCTGGACCAGGATGCCGCCCTCCCGCAGCGCCAGCATGGCGTCGCGGTAAAAATCCAGGGCGAACAGGCCTTCCGCGGCACCCACCGGGTCGGTGCTGTCGATGATGATGACATCGATGCTGTTAGGTTCCACATCCCGCATCCACTGAATGCCGTCGCCGAAGAAGAAGTTGGCGCGCGGGTCGTCGTTGGCCTCGCACAGCTCCGGAAAGTATTTTTCGGACAGGCGGGTCACCCGCTCGTCGATCTCCACCTGCCAGGCTTCCTCGACACCGGGATGCTTGAGAACCTCCCGCAGCGTGCCACAGTCGCCACCGCCGACGATCACCACTTTTTTCGGGTCGCGGTGAGTGAACAGCGCCGGGTGGGTCATCATCTCGTGGTAGAGGAAGTTGTCCCGGGTGGTGAGCATCACGCAGCCGTCCAGCACCATGAGATTCCCGAAGGTTTCGGTTTCGTAGATTTCCAGCTTCTGGAACTCGCTCTGTTCCTCATGCAGCTTCTTTTTCACCTGCAGGGAAAACGCCGTTCCCTGATCCTGGAATACCTCGGTAAACCAGCCTTCGTTCAATGCCGTCATTGCGTGCCTCCCATATCCTTTGCAGCCGGCGCTCAGCGCGCCTCATCGGTTTTGCCGGTATTGTAGGGGTGCTTGGCCCTCAGCTAAAGCACTATAGCGCATGGGGAACGGCGAATTTTACTCAGGCGGTTCTTTTAGCTGGCGCGAGTAATCCATACAATGGCGCCCATACGCCGGCGATCGCCCGGCACGGATTCAGCACAGGACTCGCACCATGACTCACGCCACCGGAAGCGCCGCCCACAAGGTGTACAACATTGCTCACTGGAGCGATGGCTATATCGATGTGAACGACAGCGGCGAAGTGCTGATCCAGCCGCAGCGGGGCCACGGGGAGGACGGGGGCAGCATTAACCTGCCGGAACTGACCCGCACCCTGACCGCCCGTGGCATCCAGTTGCCGGTTCTGATCCGTTTCACCGACATCCTTCACGACCGCGTCAACAAGCTCTGCGGCGCCTTCAACCGCGTGGCTGACGAGCACGGCTATAAGGGGCGTTACACCGCAGTTTATCCGATCAAGGTGAACCAGCAACGGCGGGTAGTGGAAGAGTTGCTACGGGCGGAGCCGGCGGCCAGCAACCACCAGATCGGCCTGGAGGCGGGCAGCAAGCCCGAGCTGATGGCGGTACTGGCAATGTCCCACCAGGCCGGCTCGGTCATCGTCTGTAACGGTTACAAGGACCGCGAATACATCCGCCTGGCGCTGATCGGCCAGAAACTGGGGCACCGGGTGTTCATCGTGGTGGAGAAGCAGTCCGAGCTGCCACTGATCCTGGAGGAGGCCCGCCGCCTGGGCATCCGCCCGCTGATCGGTGTGCGGGCCCGGCTGGCGACCATCGGCAAGGGCAACTGGCAGAACACCGGCGGCGAAAAATCCAAGTTCGGCCTGTCAGCCAGCCAGGTGCTGGATGTGGTCAGCACCCTGCGCGAAGCCAAGGCGCTGGACGCCCTTCAGCTGCTGCATTTCCACCTGGGCTCCCAGATTGCCAACATCCGCGACATCCAGACCGGGCTGCGCGAATGCGCGCGCTTCTACAGCGAGTTGCGCCAGCTCGGCGCGCCGGTGGGCACGGTGGATATCGGCGGAGGCCTGGGCGTGGATTACGAGGGCACCCGCTCCCGCAGCAGTTGCTCAATGAATTACAGCGTGCACGAATACGCCTACAACGTCATTCACGTGCTGCAAGCCGAGTGCGACCGCGCCGGCATTCCCCATCCCGACCTGATCAGCGAATCCGGCCGTGCGCTGACGGCGCACCATTCGGTACTGGTGACCAACGTGATTGACCGCGAGGCGCCCGACCACCGCGAACCCACACCGCCCGCGGCAGAAGCCAGCGCACCGCTGCTGGATCTGTGGCGGGACCTGCAGAGCCTGAAGGACGAGCAGTCGCCCCGGTCCCTGGCGGAGATCTACCATGACGTTCTGCATGCCATGGCAGACGTTCATGCTCAGTTCGCCCACGGCCTGCTGTCACTGACCGAGCGCGCCAACGCCGAGACCCTGTACACCAGCTGCTGCCGCTTGCTGCGGTCACGGCTGGACAGCGGCAACCGCGCCCATCGCGAGATCATCGACGAGCTCAACGAAAAACTGGCGGAGAAACTGTTCGTCAACTTTTCCCTGTTCCAGTCACTGCCGGATGTCTGGGGTATCGACCAGATCTTCCCGGTCATGCCGATCAATGGCCTTGACCGCCCGCTGCGCCGCCGTGCGGTCATCCAGGACATCACCTGCGATTCCGATGGCCGCATCGACCGGTACGTCGACGGCCAGGGCGTGGAAACCACGCTACCCCTGCCGGAGGAGAAAGACGGCGATCCACTGCTGATGGGTTTTTTCATGACGGGTGCCTACCAGGAAATTCTCGGCGACATGCACAACCTGTTCGGCGACACCCATTCGGTGGATGTCCACCGCACTGAGGGCGGGCACTACACGGTCAGCGACGCCATCCACGGTGACACGGTGGCGAAGGTACTGCGCTACGTGAATTTTGAGCCAGCGGCACTGCTGCAATCCTACCAGCGGCAGTTCGAAGCCAGTGACCTTGCCATCGAGGAACAGGCACAACTGCTGGGTGAGCTGAGAAACGGGCTTGAAGGTTACACCTACCTGGAGGAATAGCGCCGGCCGTTAGCGCTCACGCAGGTACCGTGCCCGCCATGCCGTTGGCGACACCCCCTCCCATTTGCGAAACGCACGACCGAAGTTGGAGGGATCGCTGTAGCCGAGGCCATCGGCAATGTCATCAATACTGAGCTGGCCGCGGCGCAGCAGCTCCAGCGCGCGTCGGTGACGAATGGTCTCGACAAGCGCCTGATAGCGCACCCCCTCACGGCTGAGCTGGCGCCTCAGGGTTCGTGAGGACACCTGCATCTGCCGGGCGACCGACTCCAGATCCGGCAAGCGCCCGCCCTTGACCGCTTCCAGCAACCTCAGCACCCGTGACGACACCGACGTGGCCGCCTCCAGCGAACGCATCTCCTCCTCGCACTGGGCCTCTGCCACGCGGCGGGTAACCGGGTTCGACAGCGAAATCGGCAGGTCCAGGAACTGCTTGTGGAACCGCAGCTGGTTGGCACCGGCGGAGAAACTGACCCGGTCGCCGAACAGCGCCCGATAGAGCGCGCCGTGCGCCGGCTCCGGATAATCCAGCCGGCACACACCGCTGTCGAGCAAGCGGGACCCGAAGAGCAACTGATTGACGTCCATCAGTGAGGCCATGACCACCTCCACATTGAAGCGGTACAGATCCTCGAATTCGTGGGACAGACGGAGCTGGACGACCGCATCGTCACCCTCGGTGAAGAATTCCAGCTCCATGTAGACAAAGCGGATGCGGAAATACTTGATCAGCACCGTTAACGCCTGCTCCAGCGTGTCGCAACTGATCGCCGCCTGGGAGAGCGAGCCATGGGTGGTGAATTTCAGTCGTCGCCCGTACTCCAGGCCCAGGCCAGGATGCGTCGTGCGCGCCAGCGCCTCGCGGCACAGCGCGGTGAACTGTTCAACCGTAATCAGGTTCTCCGGGTGGCTCAGCATGGACACACGAATGCCCGCCGCCGCCAGCAGCTCCGTGCGTGTGACGCCCTGCTCCGTCGCCAGCTGGCAGAGAATGTCCGCGTAATGGGCACGAATGACAGGCAATGGCCCAGCAGCTCCGGGATCGCTCATGGCAGGCTTGGTCTCTGATTATTATTTAAGCATGAGACTAGCCCTGCTCTGCCCGCGGCGCAATCACTCTGACGACGGTCAGATGCCGGCATCTGTGCAATGTATCGCCGTAACAGCTTTTTACATTTGCCGCTGATCCGTCCTTATCCACGCCCCGTAAATATGTTCACTGACAAACCCGCGACGAGTGCATAGAATGATGATCAGAACAAGCTCAAGTCATGCAACAGTCAAGGAGCGTCCGGTGACCACACTGGATCAGAAACCAGCACGCGCCGAGGGCCGCAAAGACCCCTGGAGTCAACTGCTGGAGAAAGTGGGCAAGCACCAGGACCGCCAAGCGTATCATGCGCTGTTCGAGCATTTTGGGCCACAGATCAAGTACTACGCCATGGCGAACGGCCTGGCCAGTCACGCTGAGGAACTGGTTCAGGAAGTATTCGTCTCGATCTGGCGACGGTCGTGCCTTTACGACTGGCGCAAGGCAGCGGCGTCGACGTGGATCTTCACCATCGCCCGGAACCAGCGCATCGATATGCTCCGCAAGATGCGGCGCACCAGCGCGGAGATGCAGGTGGAAACCGAGGATCTCTGGCAGATTCCCGGAGAGAACGAAGACGAGCCGGTAACCTCTCTGCACCGACTGATGTCGGAGCGTCGCGTGCGCGAATCGCTGAGCCACTTACCGGAAGAACAGATTACCGTTATTGCCAAGGTGTACATGGAGAACAAGTCCCACCAGATGGTGGCGAACGAACTGGACATTCCCCTTGGCACCGTGAAAAGCCGGGTTCGCCTGGCACTGAACAAACTGAAAGTGATTTTGCAGGACCAGAACGTATGACACGGCATCATCCCGACAGCCTGACGCTTATGGAATACAGCGCCGGCAACCTGACCGAGCCACATGCCCTGTGCATCCGGCTTCACCTGGATCAGTGTCCGCACTGCCGTAGCCGCGTCGACACGCTGGACAGTCTGGGCGCGGTGATGATGGAGCAGCAGCCCAAGGCCGATGTCAGCGAAAGCATGTTTGACAGCATTCTGGCGCGCATCGACAGCGACACCGCCAGCGGCGAAGTGATTGCCGAGGTCAGATCCCGCATGAGCCCGCTACAGAAGCTGCTGGGCGAGGATCTCAACAGCCTGCCGTGGAAGCGGCAACTGGGGGACGTCAGCGTACTGGACATCTCCGAACGGTTCCCCGGCCAGAGCGAACAGGTGGTGCTGCAGAAACTGGCTGCGGGCGGCAAGGCCCCGGCTCATACCCACCGCGGCGAGGAAACCACCATTGTGCTGCAGGGGGCGTTCGCCGACCAGAAAGGGGTGTTCAATCAGTGGGATTTCGTGGTCCTCAATGAACAGGACGAACACAAGCCCGTTGCCGTGGGTTGCGAAGACTGCATCACCCTGTCGGTGCTCAGTGCCCCGGTAAAACTCACCGGAACGTTCACCCGCATGCTGAATCCCTTCATTCGCTGACACATATTGATTAAAAAGGGGGCCCAACCGAGGCTGTGTGAAAACAGCCTCCCAAACTGGCAAAATAACCGCGACATGGCTCGCGGTTATTTTTTTATGAGACATCTGGAAGGTACCCCTCGCAGTCAGACGCTGCTGCTCCCGCCCAGCGTTGAA
>NZ_QTKT01000016.1 GCF_018424605.1 Marinobacter lipolyticus
TATAAGAGACAGCGTATCCTCTCGGACAGCAACGAACCATTCGGGCAATAAAAAACCCGCTGTTACACGGGTTTCGGGGTGGTTCGGATTTCTCCGTTTCTTGATTTGGTGGAGACGGCGGGAATTGAACCCGCGTCCGCCAGTACTCAGCCTTGAGAATCTACATGCATAGTGTCCTTCTATTGATTTAACTTCAAGCGACCCGAAGGTCAGGGTGCAAGAAGCGATCTCTTTATATCTTAGCCGTTAGCCAGTGAGCTCTGGATAACGGAGCATCCCGTAAGCGATGACGTCCTGAGATGTTGCTTCCGGGCTACGGGCGACCCGGTCAGGACGACTAGCAGCTTACGCTGCTAGTGCGTAGTTTTCGTCGTTTGCGACTATTGCGTTGCAGCTTTGGATTAACGAGATTCGCTGCCATCTCGACATGCACTCAAGGGATCGCCACCAGCGTCGAAGCCATGTCGTCCCCTCACCGACAGTATATGGGTGCCGCTCCGGCAACTTCAAGGGCGATTTGGTGAAGTTTTGCCGGCGGGCGCGGGGAATGTACCTACGCGCCCGCGTCGGTTCAGACCTCGCCGACGGCGGCTCGGTGTTCTGTGCGCTGCAGGGCGGCATCCTTGAGCTCGGCAAAGCTGTCGCGGAAATACCCCATCACCGCGTTGGGGTCGGCCTTGATGGCGCGGTCGATGGTGATGCCGAACTGCACGGTGCCGGCGTAGCTGAAAATGCTCAGGCCGATGCCGATGTTGCCGCTCTGGGGTACCCAGAACATGGGCTGCACCAGTTTGGCGCCGGCAAGGTAGACGGCTTCCTTGGGGCCGGGCACGTTGGTGAGCACCGCCGAGGCCTTGTTGCTGAGCAGGGCCAGGGCGCGGCGTTCGAGGATGTCCGGGCCGCGACCGAACAGGTCGAGCAGGCTGTAGGTCACCTGCGCCTGGTAGGAGCGTTTAAGCCGGTTCATGTTCTCCTGCACCTGGCGGAAGCGCATCACCGGGTCGTCCACTTCCACCGGCAGGCACACCAGAACCAGACCGAACTGGTTGCCCAGGGTCTCGATGGGTTGCCGTAGTGGTCGCAGGTTGAACGGTACCGCCACGCGGATGCCGCAGTTGGGGATGTGTTCGCCGGTTTCGCGGAAATGCCGCTGCAGGGCGCCGGTGGCGGCACACAGCAGCACATCGTTGACGCTGCCGCGCAGTGCGCGACCGCAGAGTTTGACCTCGGCCAGGCTTAACGGGTCGGCCCAGGCCACCTGCTTGCGCCCGCAAAGCGGTGAGCGCAGCCCGGTCTGGGGCTCAAAGGGGGCCAGCCCCAGTTTGATCAGATCCATGACGATATTGCCCGCGGCGGTCGCCATTTTCAGGGGATAGTCGGGTTCTTTGCGCAGCGACTGCAGAAACAGCCGGCTTTGCTCAAGGGCCGCCTGGCCGCTGTCCAGCACGCGATTGGTGAAGCGTCGCAGGCTGTTGCCGGTGGCGGTCGCTGGCACTGCGGTGGGCACCGCGAGGCGGCTGAGTTTGGCTTCCGGCGTCTTGTCGGTCAGTGACAGCAATACCCGCACCAGCGATATGCCGTCGGCGATGCAGTGGTGAATGCGCACCAGCAGCACGCAGCCGTCGTTGTAGTTGTCGATATAATGGATTTGCCAGAGCGGGCGGCGGAAGTCGAGCGAGGTGCTGTTGAGATCGCTGGTGATGGCCTGCAATTCATCCTTGCCGCCGTGGCCGGGCAGGGCGATGCGGTGGATGTGGTTGGCGATATCGAACAGCGGATCGTCCTGCCAGTAGACGCGGTCGCCTTCATGGACGACGCGCTGGCGGAACCGCCGGAAACACAGGAAGCGCTCGTTGAGCGTGCGTTTCAGGCGGTTGATGGCAATCGGTTGGTCGAACACCAGCGCCGCGGAAATCATCATCGGATTGGTGGGACTGTCCATGCGCAGCCAGGAACGATCCACGGCTGACATGAGGGTCTTGCTCAGGGACATGAAACCTCCGTTCTGAATGCAATCCTTTGGCCGAACGGACAGCGAGGTCACCCTGGGGCGGGTGGCCTGTCGGCGGTCAGACCCGTGAGTATAGGCCGATCAGAGCGAGGGGAAAAGAGAGTGCAGATGCGACATGGTTGGGTGTCGCATCCGTGCTGAATTATACGTTGGCTTCGCGCAGTATCCGCTGTTTCTGGCGGTTCCAGTCCCGCTCTTTTTCGGTGGCGCGTTTGTCGAACAGCTTCTTGCCTTTCACCAGGGCGATCTCGCATTTCACTTTGTTCTGCTTCCAGTACAGCGCCAGCGGTACGCAGGTGTAACCCTCCTGATTGACCTTGCCGACGATCTTGGCAATTTCCTTGGCGTGCAACAGCAGTTTGCGGGTTCGCGTCGGGTCGGCGATCACATGGGTGGAGGCGGCAATCAGCGGCGTGATATGAGAGCCCAGCAGCCAGGCTTCGCCATCTTTGAGCAACACGTACGCGTCCGTCAGCTGGGCCTTGCCGGCCCGCAGCGATTTGACCTCCCAGCCCAGCAGTGCGAGGCCGGCTTCGTAACGCTCTTCAATATGGTATTCGTGTTTTGCCTTTTTGTTCAGGGCAATGGTGTTGCTCTGAGGTGCGGGTTTTTTCTTGCTCATGAATCACTAATCCGGCGTCGGATAAAGAATTTTCCGGGCGATGCGCGCTCCGGTAAAACGCGCATTGTAGCCCAGGAGTGCCAGACCGGTCACGAAATCAGCGCGCGGGCCTTTCCCAATGGTCGTAGCCTGAGCGGAGTATCCGCTACAATGAACGCTCAGCTGTTCTGGATGTATGCATGCCTGCACCTTATGAAACCCCGATCGGGTCCTGGACCCGCCAGTCCACCTTTTTCTGGGCCGCCGTTGGCGCCACGGTCGGGTTGGCCAATCTGTGGCAGTTTCCCTACCTGGCAGGCCAGCATGGCGGTGGGCTGTTCATTCTGCTTTATGTAGCCTGCCTGCTGCTGGTGACGTTACCGCTGATGGTGACCGAGGCCGCGTTGGGCCGGCACTCGCGCCATGGCATTGTGCTGGCGATGGACGGGTATATTCGCAGCGCCCGCTGCTCGCGGTGGTGGATGCTGGCGGGGCGTCTGAGTGTGTTGGCGGCCTTTTTGGTGTTGTCCTACACCGCGGTGTTTGGCGCCATCGCCCTGGCCTATGTGTTTTACGGGGCCTTTGGGTTGTTCGACGATGCCAGTCAGGTATCGGCTACCGCGGTGCTGGCCGATCTGGTGTCCGATACCCGAGACTACAAGGTGTTCATGGCCTGGCACCTGTTCTTCCTGGTGCTGGTTGTCTGGGTGTCTGTGCAGGGCGTGGTCAAGGGGCTGGAGCGGGTGTTCCGGGCCCTGGTGCCGGCATCGTTACTGCTGCTGGCGGGGCTGTTCGCGCTGGCCCAGTGGCACGGCAGGCTGGACGGGGCGGTGACGGCCATCCTGCAGTTCCGTCCGGAGGACATGGGCTGGGGCAGTGTGCGAGCGGCGCTGTTTCACGCGTTCTTTACCCTTGGTCTGGGTATGGGAGTGTGGGCCATTTTCGGTGCCTACACGCCCGCCGGGGCGAAGCTCAAACGGTCGGTGCTGGCGGTGGTGCTGATGGACACATTGGTGGCAATTCTCGCCGGTGTGCTGATTTTCGCCACCGCCACCGCCGAGGGCAGTTTCAACGGCGAGCGCGGCTTTAGCCTGCTGTTCGTGTCTTTGCCCGTGGCGCTGTCCCCCCTGCCCGGAAGCCAGTTCATCATTGCTGCGGCGTTCCTGCTGGTGGTGTTGGTGGTATGGACCACGTCCCTGGCACTGCTGGAGCCGGTGGTGGGGTGGTTCCGCGAATGGACCGGTGCGCCCCGCGGCTGGTCTGCGGTGCTGATGGGCGGGCTGGTTTGGCTTGGCGGGCTGGTGACGTTGCTGTCGTTCAATCTGTGGTCGGATGTGCGATTCGCCGGCGGGACACTGTTCCGTTGGCTCGAGCTGATCACCGGCGGCCTGCTGATTCCCCTGGTCGCGATTCTGATTGCCGTATTCACCGGCTGGTGCCTCACCCGTTCGCTGTCGCTGAACATCATCGGCGCGGCCCCGCGGCTGTTCAGCCGGATCTGGTTCTGGGTCATGCGCCTGGTACTGCCGGTGGTAGCCGGTTACATCGGGATTTCCTACTCGCTGTTCTCTCTGGACAATCTCTGTGACAACCGCCGGGAGGAGGTGCGCTGGTGCGCCCAGGTTGAGCCGGTTGTTGCCGAGCCGGAGCCGGCGGCACCGGCCGGGAGCCCCGCGTCGGCAGGGGGCGAGCCCGGCGTTGAACCGCCCGCCTCAGAGGAAGGAGAGGCGCGCCCTACCCAGCACGAGCCGCAGCCTGCCCCGGGATCGGATACGGAAAAAGCCCCCAAACCGGGCGATATCCTTTATGATAGCGTCTGACTGGCGCGGGTATCCTGAAGCCATCCCCGTGCGTCATTTTCAGTGAGATTGTAAGCAGGACAACCGGTTCCAATGCCACATCAGATCGACAAATCGGCCCTGGTCATGCATTCCGCGGAGCGCATGTTTCAGCTGGTCAACGATATCGCCCGTTACCCCGAGTTTCTGCCATGGTGCGCGGGTGCGGAAATCCATGCGCAGGATGATGAGCAGATCACCGCATCCCTGGAAGTGGCCAAGGGCGGGATTCGCCACCGGCTGACCACCCGCAATGAGCTGTCGCAGCCGGAGCGGATCGATATGAGTCTGGTGGAGGGGCCCTTCCGCAATCTCAGTGGCCGCTGGCACTTCAAACCGTTGGATGACCACGCTTGCAAGGTCATTCTGACACTGGAATTCGAGTTCTCCGGATCCCTGTCCCGCATGACCTTCGGGACGGTGTTCAGTCAGGCCGCCAACGCCATGGTGGATGCGTTCTGCCGGCGGGCCGATGAGGTGTATGCGGGAGCGGGGCAATGATTCGCGTGGAAGTGGCCTATGCCCGGCCAGAGCGGCAAGAGATTATCGCCCTGCAGGTGCCGGACGGCACCACTGCGCTGGAGGCAGTCAAGCGTTCAGGCATTGTCGGGGTGTTTCCGGAGATTGATCCGGACTGTAACGACATGGGTATCTTTGGCAAGGTCATCAAGTCGCCGGCTGATCACGCGCTGCGGGACGGAGACCGCGTGGAGCTTTACCGGCCGCTGAAGATTGATCCCAAGCAGGCCCGGCTTAACCGGGCGAAAAAGAAAGGCTGAGGCCCTGTCAGTAGGCGGGCGTTTCTTCCAGCAGCTGCGCCTCGTAATGGGAAAACTGGTTGTTGTCGTAATAGACGATAACGCGCTGTTCTTTGATATCCCCACCCCGGCGCTGGAAGGTGTAAATAAAGTACTCCCGCGATGGATCCACCGGGTTCACCATCAGCGGTGTGCCCAGCACGGAATGCACCTGGCTGCGGGACATGCCTTCGGACAGTGATGTCAGCTCCTCGTCGGTCAGAATGTTGCCTTGCTGGACGTTGATTTTATAAACGCCGGGGAAGGCACAGCCAGACACAATGAGAGTGAGAATGAGAGCTGTGAGCTTTTGCATCGCCGGGGGAAATCCTCTATCTTGAAATCGCCTGCCAGAGGCAGGTGTGACACGGTATTACCGTCTGAATGCGGCTTCATCATACCGGAAGCCGTGGGGCACACCAACGAGTGAATAGTAACATGTCATCTGAAAACGCCGAATTACGAAAAGTCGGTCTCAAAGTGACTCTGCCGAGAGTCAAGATCTTCAACATCCTGGAAACGTCTGAGGAGCATCACCTCAGTGCTGAGGATGTATACAAGAAACTGCTGGAGCAGGGCGATGACGTGGGGCTGGCGACCGTTTACCGGGTACTGACCCAGTTCGAGGCCGCAGGCCTGGTGCTCCGTCATAACTTCGAGGGTGGTCATGCGGTGTTCGAAATGGCCGGCGACGATCACCACGATCACATGGTCTGCACCCAGACCGGTGAGGTCATCGAGTTTGTTGACGAGGTGATTGAGGAACGCCAGCAGAAGATTGCCAGGGAGCGCGGCTTCGAAATCGTCGATCACAGCCTGATTCTGTACGTCAAACCCATCAAGAAGTAAGTCCCGGCTCTGCCTGAATGCAGAGTGCAAGAACAAAAAAAGGGGCGGGTATCAGCCCGCCCCCAAAGCTCTCTGAAACGAGAGGGGAATGTGTTTGTTCCTCAGTGATGGGTTGCCTGGCCCTTGGTAAACATTTCCCGGGCATGGGCGATGGTGTGTTCGGTCATGTCGACACCGCCCAGCATTCTTGCCACTTCACTGATCCGCCCGTGATCATCCAGCGTTTCAATTTTCGAGAAGGTCGCATCCTGTTCAGTGAACTTGCTGACAAACAGGTGTTGGTGGCATTGGGCTGCCACCTGGGGCAGGTGAGTGACACAGAGTACCTGGCCGTCGTCCCCAAGGGTTCTCAGCAGTCGACCGACCACTTCTGCGGTGCCGCCACCGATGCCCACATCCACCTCGTCGAAGACCAGCGTGGGGGTGGTGGAGGTTTGCGCAACTACCACCTGAATCGCCAGGCTGATACGTGACAGTTCGCCGCCCGAGGCCACTTTCGCCAACGGTCTGGCGGGCTGGCCGGGGTTGGCGCTGACCAGGAATTCCACTTCTTCCAGGCCATGGGGGGCGGGTTCGTCACCCGTGTTGCGGTTCAGATGGGTGACAAACTGCACCGCGGGCATGCTCAGTTGGGCCAGCTCTTGCGCGATGCGCTGGTCGAGGTTGGCGGCGGCTTGCTGGCGGATCTCCGATAGCTTTCCGGCCAGCTCGTCAAAATGCGCGCGCTGGGCAGCGAGTTCCGCCTCGAGCTGCGCGACACTGCCTTCGCCATCATCCAGCGACGCCAGCTCGGCGCTCAGGCGCTGGTGAAACTCCGGCAACTCCTCCGGGGTGATCCGGTGCTTCCTGGCCATCTGATAGATGGCGCTCAGGCGTTCTTCCACCTCGTTCAGGCGTGCCGGATCCGCCTCGTAATCTTCGACGAAGCGGCGCAGATTGTCGCCGGCTTCGCTGATCTGGATCTGTGCCTCGTTCAGCATCTGTATGGTGTCTGCCAATGCCGGTACTTCCGTGGGCAGGTTCTCCAGTTGCTGCAGCGCCTGGCGAACCAGGTCCGCAGCGCTGTTGTCTTCTTCGGTGCAAAGCAATGCCGCCTGCTGGCTGTTGTGCAGCACGGTATCGGCATGGCTCAACTGCGCCTGCTCCTGCTCCAGGCTTTCCTGTTCGCCCGCCTCCAGGGCCATGCGGTCGAGCTCTTCCACCTGATAGCGCAGCAACTGCAGCCGCGCTTCCGCTTCGTCGGCGTTTTGCTGGCGTTCGTTCAGCCGTTGGCGGGTCTTGCTCCAGCTTTTCCAGGCCTCCCGGGTTTCGCTGGCCAGGGCATCCGCGCTGGCGTACTCATCAAGTAATTTGCGGTGGGTATCCTTGCGCAGCAGTGACTGGTGCTGATGCTGGCTGTGGATGTCCATCAGCAGGCTGCCGAGGTCTTTCAGGTGGGCCAGCGGGCAGGGCTGACCATTGATGTAAGCCCGTGAGCGGCCATCCTTGCTGATCACCCGCCGCAGAATGCAGTCGTGGTCATCATCCAGTTCATGCTGCTCCAGCCAGGCTCTTGCTTCGGCAATGCGGGAGACTTCAAAGGAGGCGGTGATGTCAGCCCGTTTGGCGCCGTGGCGAACGGCACCCGCATCGGCACGCCCGCCCATGGCCAGTCCGAGCGCATCCAGCACGATCGACTTGCCGGCACCGGTTTCCCCGGTCAGTGCGGTCATGCCTTTGCTGAACTGAAGTTCGACTCTTTCGGCAATGGCGTAATTGGATACGGTGAGCTGTGTGAGCATGCAGGTGACCTCCGCTCTGAAATATACTGTGGTTACATACAGTGACTGTGAATATATACAGGGTTTTGTGCGTTTGCAAATCCAGGGCTGTGAATTTGCGCATAAATCCATTCATCGAGGTTGAAACTGCAGTAACGGGCCCCATATCCGTTCGCAACCCTATTTGATCCGTCCTCACGGGCGGGTGACACGTTTAACCGGTCGCTGCGGCGGCCGCGGATGAATGATCAGGAGTAGCCATGAGTGCTGACGAGAATCGTAACGAGCAGGTCGAGGAAGAGCTGAAAGCGGCTGCGGAAAGTGAATCGGCGGAAACGGCCGAGGGCGAGCAGGGCGCTGAGCTTTCAGAAACCGAGGCGCTTCAGGCGCAGGTTCAGGATTTTCAGGAGCAGATGCTGCGTGCACAGGCTGAGATGCAGAATGTGCGCCGTCGCGCCGAGCTGGATGTGGAGAAAGCCCACAAGTTTGCCCTGGAGAAGTTCGTCAAAGAGCTGCTGCCGGTGGCCGACAGCCTTGAAAAGGCGGTGGAAAGCACCGAGGGCCAGGAAGCGGCCGGCGATCTGGTCGCCTCCATCCGCGAAGGTGTGGAGATGACGCTCAACCTGTTCATGAACAGCCTGAAGAAATTCAACGTGGCCCAGGTGAACCCGGTGGGTGAGCCCTTTGATCCACAGTTGCACGAAGCCATGTCCATGGTGCCGGCGCCTGACGCGGAGCCCAACAGCGTAGTGGCCGTGGTTCAGAAAGGGTACACCCTCAATGAGCGGCTGGTACGGCCGGCGATGGTGGTGGTGGCCCAGGCGGGTAATGCACCAAAAATCGACGAACAGGCTTGAAAAGTTAATTAAGGCGCCAATATAGGCAGTAAACAGGCAGCGCCAGATTAGATGTCAGGCATCGGCACAGCGATGCCGCAACCGGATTGAACAGACGAATTGGAGTGACTCAATGAGCAAGATTATCGGTATCGACCTGGGAACGACCAACTCCTGTGTAGCCATCATGGATGGTGACAAGGTCAAGGTTATTGAAAACGCAGAGGGTGATCGCACCACCCCGTCGATCATCGCCTACACCGACGATGGCGAGACGCTGGTTGGCCAGTCGGCCAAGCGCCAGGCGGTCACCAACCCGCACAACACCCTGTACGCCATCAAGCGTCTGATCGGTCGTCGCTTTGAAGACGACGTGGTCCAGAAAGACATCAAGATGGTGCCCTACAAGATTGCCAAGGCGGACAACGGTGACGCCTGGGTGGAAGTGAAAGACCAGAAGATGGCGCCGCCGCAGGTGTCTGCAGAAGTTCTGAAGAAGATGAAGAAAACTGCAGAGGACTACCTGGGCGAGAAGGTAACCGAAGCGGTTATCACCGTGCCGGCTTACTTCAACGACAGCCAGCGCCAGGCCACCAAGGATGCGGGCAAGATTGCCGGTCTGGACGTGAAGCGCATCATCAACGAGCCGACTGCGGCAGCCCTGGCCTATGGTCTGGACAAGAAGAGCGGCGATCGCACCGTGGCGGTTTATGACCTGGGTGGTGGTACCTTCGACCTGTCCATCATCGAAATCGCTGACGTTGATGGCGAGCACCAGTTTGAAGTGCTGGCCACCAACGGTGACACCTTCCTGGGTGGTGAGGACTTCGATATGAAAATCATCGAATTCCTGGCCGACCAGTTCAAGAAAGACAGCGGCATCGACCTGCGTGGCGATTCCCTGGCGATGCAGCGTCTGAAGGAGGCTGGTGAGAAGGCCAAGATCGAGCTGTCCAGCAGCCAGCAGACCGACGTGAATCTGCCGTACGTGACTGCCGATGCTAGCGGTCCGAAGCACATGAACGTCAAGCTGACTCGCGCCAAGCTCGAGTCGCTGGTGGAAGATCTGGTCCAGCGCAGCCTGGAGCCTTGTAAAGTGGCCCTGCAGGACGCCGGCATGAAAGCCTCTGAAATCGACGAGGTGATCCTGGTGGGTGGCCAGACCCGCATGCCGCTGGTGCAGGAAAAGGTTAAGGAGTTCTTCGGTAAAGAAGCCCGCAAGGACGTCAACCCGGACGAAGCCGTGGCCATGGGTGCTGCCATTCAGGCGGCGGTTCTGTCTGGTGACGTGAAAGACGTTCTGCTGCTGGACGTTACCCCGCTGACCCTGGGTATCGAAACCATGGGTGGCGTGGCAACGCCGCTGATCGACAAGAACACCACCATCCCGACCAAGAAGTCGCAAACCTTCTCCACCGCGGATGACAACCAGACAGCGGTTACCATCCACGTGGTGCAGGGCGAGCGCAAGCAGGCGCAGCAGAACAAGTCCCTGGGTCGCTTCGACCTGGCCGACATTCCGCCGGCGCCGCGTGGCGTACCGCAGATCGAAGTCACCTTCGACATCGATGCCAACGGTATTCTGAACGTGTCCGCCAAAGACAAGGCGACCGGTAAGGAGCAGTCCATCGTGATCAAGGCCTCGTCCGGCCTGAACGATGACGAGATCGAGAAGATGGTGCGTGATGCCGAGGCCAACGCCGAGGAAGATCGCAAGTTCGAGGAGCTGGTGCAGGCCCGCAACCAGGGTGACGCGATGGTGCACGCCGTTCGCAAGACCCTGAAAGATGCCGGCGACAAGGTCAGCGACAGCGAGAAAGAGTCCATCGAGGCGTCCATCAAGGAGCTGGAAGAAGCGCTGACCGGTTCCGACAAGGACGACATCGAGGCCAAGACCCAGAAGCTGACTGAAGTGTCCTCCGAGCTGGCCCAGAAAATGTACGCAGATCAGGCCGAGCAGGCGCAGCAGGCTGGCGGGGAAGAAAGTGCCCAGGCGCAGTCTTCTGACGACGCCGTCGACGCTGAGTTTGAAGAAGTCAAAGACGACGACAAGCGGTAATTTCTGACGTACATCAGGTAGTTGGAAAACGCGGGGATGCTCCCGCGTTTTCCGCGTTTTAAAAACAGGGTTTTAAAGCATGGCCAAGCGCGATTATTACGACATTCTCGGGGTTTCCCGGGATGCGGACGAGAAGGAAATCAAGCGGGCTTATCGCAAGCTCGCAATGAAGTATCACCCCGACCGTAACCCGGACGACACCGACGCCGAGAACAAGTTCAAAGAGGCCAGCGAAGCCTACGAGATCCTGGCAGATCAGTCCAAGCGGGCCGCCTACGATCAGTTCGGTCATGCCGGTGTGGATGGTCAGGCCGGTGGTGGCTTCGGAGGCGGCGGCGCCAGTTTCTCGGATATTTTTGGTGATGTGTTCGGTGATATCTTCGGGGGTGGCGGTGGCCGCGGTCGCAACACCCGCGGGGCCGACCTGCGCTATACCCTGGAACTGGATCTGGAAGAGGCGGTGAAAGGCAAAACCGTTCAGATCCGCATTCCGGGCCACCGCGAGTGCGAAGTCTGTGACGGCAGTGGGGCCGAGAAAGGTTCCCGTCCCGAAGCCTGTGGTACCTGTAAGGGTATGGGGCAGGTCCGTATGCAGCAGGGTTTCTTTACCGTGCAGCAGGCATGCCCGACTTGCCGGGGTTCCGGTCAGGTCATCAAGAACCCCTGTAAGGCCTGTCATGGCCAGGGTCGGGTCCAGGAAGAGAAAACCCTTTCGGTCAAGGTGCCCCCCGGCGTGGATACCGGCGACCGCATTCGCCTGTCCGGTGAAGGCGAGATGGGCATGGATGGAGGTCCCCCCGGCGATCTGTACGTGCAGGTCGCGGTGCGTGAGCATTCCATCTTCACCCGGGATGGCCGTAACCTCTACTGCGAGGTACCCATCAGCATCATCGACGCCACTCTCGGCGGTGAGCTGGAAGTGCCGACCCTTGATGGTCGCGTCAAGCTGAAGATCCCGCCCGAGACTCAGACTGGCAAGCTGTTCCGCCTGCGCAACAAGGGCGTCAGTCCGGTTCGTGGCGGCCCGGCCGGTGATCTGCTGTGCCGGGTGATCGTGGAGACGCCGGTGAACCTGACCAAGCGTCAGAAAGAGCTGCTGGATGAGTTTCAGCAGACCCTGGACGGCAGCAACGGCACCCATCATGCGCCGAAGAAAACCTCCTGGTTTGAAGGTGTGAAAAGCTTCTTCGACGAAATGAAATTCTGAGGGCAGAGATCATGAGGGTAGCAATCATCGGCGCCGCCGGGCGCATGGGTAAAGTGCTGATCGAGGCGGTTGACGGTACCGAAGGCCTTGAGCTCGGGGCTGCGGTCGTCGAGCCCGGCAGTTCTCTGATCGGCGCGGACGCCGGCGAGATGACCGGTATTGGAAAAACCGGCGTGACAATGGCCGGCAGCCTCGCCGAAGTGAAAGACGACTTCGACGTGCTGGTGGATTTCACCTTTCCGGATCTGACGCTGGAGAATGCCCGTTTTTGCCAGGCTAACGGCAAGATGATTGTCATCGGCACCACCGGTATGACCGACGCCGAAAAAGAGCAGCTGGCGGTGGCCGCGGAATCGACCCCCGTGGTGTTTGCGCCCAACATGAGCGTGGGCGTGAACGTGGTGTTGAACCTGTTGCGAACCGCTGCGGCTACCCTCGGTGATGACTACGATGTGGAAATCATCGAGGCCCACCACCGTCACAAGAAAGATGCGCCTTCGGGCACCGCCCTGCGCATGGGTGAAGTGGTGGCTGACGCCCTCGGTCGCGATCTGAAAGAGTGCGCCGTCTACGGTCGCGAAGGTTTCACCGGCGAGCGCACCCGCAAGGAAATCGGTTTTGAGACCGTCCGCGCCGGTGACGTGGTGGGCGATCACACCGTGCTTTTCGCCACCGAAGGCGAGCGCATCGAGGTGACGCACAAGGCCAGCAGCCGCATGACCTTTGCTAAGGGAGCGATGCGGGCGGCGCTGTGGCTGCAGGGTAAGCCGGCCGGCCTCTACGACATGCAGGACGTGCTGGGCCTGAAATAAGCTGTGCTTCTCGTGGACATAAACCGCCATATTTTTTACAATAAGGCGGTTTAACTGCACCAAGCGTAGTTTTGAAAAAGTTTCAACAAAAAGCGGGACCGGGTTACGACTCTGTCTCGCTTTTTTGCAACCTGAATTTGCGCTTGCGTTCCTGTTCGTGACGAACTTCTACGCCACTCGATGAGGATACAAGCCTTGAGCACACCTGCAATCCTTGCACTCGCAGACGGAAGCCTGTTTTACGGCACCGCCATTGGCGCTGAGGGAGAAACCAGCGGCGAAGTGGTGTTCAACACCGCAATGACCGGTTATCAGGAAATCCTGACCGATCCGTCCTATTCCCGCCAGATTGTTACCCTGACCTACCCGCACATTGGCAACGCCGGCGTGAACGAGGAAGACGTTGAGTCAGACCGCGTTCAGGCGGCTGGCCTGATCATCCGCGATCTGCCGCTGATTGCCAGCAACTGGCGCAGCACCGGCACCCTGGACGAGTACCTGCGGGCGAACAACATCGTGGGCATTGCAGATATCGACACCCGCCGCCTGACCCGAATCCTCCGTGATAAGGGCTCCCAGAACGGCGCGGTGGTTGCAGGCGAAGACGCTACGGCGGAGCGCGCACTGGAACTTGCGAACGCCTTCCCCGGCCTGAAAGGCATGGACCTGGCGAAGGAAGTCAGTTCAGACAAGACCTGGACCTGGAGCCAGAGCGAGTGGACCCTGGGTGAAGGCTACGGCGAGCGTACCGAATCCCGGTTCAAGGTGGTGGCGTGGGATTACGGCGTGAAACTGAACATCCTGCGCATGCTGGCCGCCCGCGGCTGCGAGATTACGGTAGTGCCGGCCCAGACCCCCGCCTCGGACGTGCTGGCGATGAACCCCGATGGCGTGTTCCTGTCCAACGGCCCCGGTGATCCCGAGCCCTGCGACTACGCCATCACGGCCATTCGCGAAGTGCTTGAGACCGACATTCCGGTCTTCGGTATCTGTCTGGGGCACCAGTTGCTGGCGCTGGCCAGCGGTGCCAAGACCGTGAAGATGGGGCACGGCCACCACGGCGCCAACCACCCGGTGCAGGATCTGGCGGACGGCACGGTGATGATTACCAGCCAGAACCACGGCTTCGCAGTGGACGAGTCGAGCCTGCCCGACAACGTTGAGGCAACCCACAAGTCGCTGTTCGATGGCTCGCTGCAGGGCATTCGCCGCACTGACAAGCCGGCGTTCAGCTTCCAGGGTCATCCGGAAGCCAGTCCGGGCCCGCATGACGTGGCGCCGCTGTTCGACCAGTTTATCCGGTTGATGGAAGCCCGCTAACGCCGGGCGCAGTTCCGCAAGTCACACAGGCGCCGCACATTGCGATGCAAGAATTTAAAAGTTGCTGACAGGTTTACCAAGAGATGCCAAAACGTACCGACATTAAAAGCATTCTGATCCTGGGCGCCGGCCCCATCGTGATCGGTCAGGCGTGCGAGTTTGACTACTCCGGAGCCCAGGCCTGCAAGGCCCTGAGGGAAGAGGGTTACCGGGTCATCCTGGTTAACTCCAACCCGGCAACCATCATGACCGACCCGGTGATGGCCGATGCCACCTACATCGAGCCGATCACCTGGAAGACCGTCGAAAAGATCATCGAGAAAGAACAGCCGGACGCCCTGCTACCCACCATGGGTGGTCAGACCGCGCTGAACTGCGCACTGGATCTGGAAAAGCATGGTGTGCTGGACAAGCACGGCGTGGAAATGATCGGCGCCAACGCCGACACCATCGACAAGGCGGAAGACCGCGACCGGTTCGACAAGGCGATGCGGAAGATCGGCCTGGAATGTCCCCGCGCGACGATTGTCCACTCCATGGCGGAGGCCTGGGCCGCGTCTGAAGATATCGGTTTCCCCTGCATTATCCGTCCGTCCTTCACCATGGGCGGTTCTGGTGGTGGTATCGCGTATAACCGCGACGAGTTCGAGGAAATCTGCACCCGGGGTCTGGATCTGTCGCCCACCAACGAGCTGTTGATCGACGAATCCCTGATCGGCTGGAAAGAATATGAGATGGAGGTCGTCCGCGACCGGAACGATAACTGCATTATCGTCTGCGCCATCGAGAACTTTGATGCCATGGGCGTGCACACCGGCGATTCCATCACCGTGGCCCCGGCGCAAACCCTGACCGACAAGGAATACCAGATCATGCGGAACGCCTCGCTGGCGGTTCTGCGTGAAATCGGGGTGGAAACCGGCGGCTCCAACGTCCAGTTCGGCATCAATCCGGACACCGGCCGTATGGTGGTGATCGAGATGAACCCGCGGGTGTCCCGTTCCTCGGCGCTGGCCTCCAAGGCCACCGGCTTCCCGATCGCCAAGGTCGCGGCCAAGCTGGCCGTGGGTTACACCCTGGACGAGCTGCGCAACGAAATCACCGGCGGCGTCACCCCGGCCTCGTTCGAGCCGTCCATCGATTACGTGGTCACCAAGATCCCCCGGTTCACCTTCGAGAAGTTCCCCCAGGCCGATGCCCGCCTGACCACCCAGATGAAGTCTGTGGGTGAGGTCATGGCCATTGGTCGCACCTTCCAGGAATCGCTGCAGAAGGCAATGCGCGGTCTGGAAGTGGGTTCCGAGGGCTTCGAGGAAAAGATCGAGGATCTGTCCTCCGACGATGGTCAGGAAACCCTGACCCAGGAACTGAACGTACCCGGCGCCGAGCGCCTGTGGTACATCGGCGATGCGTTCCGTGCCGGTTTGACCGTGGAGGAGGTGTTCAACAACACCCACGTTGACCCCTGGTATCTGGTGCAGATCGAGGATCTGATTCGCGAGGAGCAGGCGCTGAAGTCCGCCGGCAAGGCGGATCTTGACCACGCCACGCTGTTCCGCCTCAAGCGCAAGGGTTTCTCGGACGCGCGGCTGGCCAAGCTGTTGGGCATATCCGAGGTGAGCCTGCGCAAGCTGCGCCATGATCTCGATATCCGCCCAGTGTACAAGCGGGTCGACACCTGCGCCGCGGAGTTTGCCTCCGATACCGCCTACATGTACTCCACCTATGAGGAAGAGTGCGAGGCGGATGTTTCGGACCGTGACAAGATTGTGGTGATCGGCGGTGGCCCCAACCGCATCGGTCAGGGTATCGAGTTCGATTACTGCTGTGTTCACGCGGCGCTGGCCATGCGTGAAGACGGCTATGAGACCATCATGATCAACTGCAACCCGGAGACGGTGTCGACGGACTACGACACTTCGGATCGTCTGTACTTCGAGCCGATCACTCTGGAAGATGTGCTGGAGATCATCAACGTCGAGAAGCCCAAGGGCGTGATCGTCCAGTACGGCGGCCAGACCCCGCTGAAGCTGGCCCGTGGCCTGGAAGCGGCCGGCGTGCCGATCATCGGTACCAGCCCGGATGCCATTGACCGTGCCGAGGACCGTGAGCGTTTCCAGCAAATGATTGGCCGTCTTGGCCTGCTGCAGCCGGAAAACGCCACCGTGCGCAGCCACGAGGAAGGCATCCTGGCGGCGCGGGAAATCGGCTATCCGCTGGTGGTGCGTCCCTCCTACGTACTGGGTGGCCGCGCCATGGAGATCGTTTACGACGAGGCCGAGCTGGTGCGTTACATGCGCAACGCCGTGCTGGTGTCCAACGACAGCCCGGTGTTGCTGGACCACTTCCTCAACGCGGCCATTGAGGTGGATATCGATGCCATCTCTGACGGCAAGGATGTGGTTATCGGTGGCATCATGCAGCATATCGAGCAGGCTGGCGTGCACTCCGGCGACTCGGCCTGTTCGCTGCCGCCCTACACGCTGCCGAACGACGTGCAGGACGAGATGCGCGAAGCGGTGCGCAAGATGGCCATCGAGCTTGACGTGATTGGCCTGATGAACGTTCAGCTGGCGTGGCAGGATGACCGGATATATGTGATCGAAGTGAACCCGCGTGCCTCCCGCACCGTGCCTTTCGTGTCCAAGGCAATCGGCGTGTCGCTGGCGAAGGTGGCTGCACGGGTGATGGCGGGCAAGTCACTCGCCGAGCAGGGCTTCACCAAAGAGATTGTGCCGACCTACTATGCGGTGAAGGAATCGGTATTCCCGTTCAACAAGTTCCCGGCCGTGGATCCGATTCTTGGCCCCGAAATGAAGTCCACCGGTGAGGTGATGGGGCTGGGCGACAGCTTCGATGAGGCGTTCGCCAAGGCTGCGCTGGCCATTGGTGAGCGTTTGCCGGCCCAGGGCACGGCGTTCATGTCCGTACGTGACGTCGACAAGCCGGGAGCGGCAAGTGTGGCGCGTGATCTGGTGGATGCCGGCTTCAAGCTGATTGCCACCACCGGCACCGCCAAGGCCCTGAAAGCCGCGGGCATAGAGGTTGAGCGAGTTAACAAGGTCCGTGAGGGGCGCCCGCACATCGTGGACGCCATCAAGAACGGTCAGGTTCAGCTGATTATCAACACCACCGAAGGGCGCAAGGCCATTTCCGACTCGGCACAGATCCGCCAGTCAGCCTTGCAGACCAAGGTAACCTATACAACGACCCTGGCGGGCGGCGAAGCCTTCTGTCGGGCCATCAAGTTTGGCCCGGAGCGCACGGTGCGTCGCCTCCAGGATCTACACGCAGGAAAGTAAGACTATGGCTGACAGAGTACCCATGACAAAGGCGGGGGAAACCCGTCTCCGCGAGGAGCTTCAGAAGCTGAAAAGCGAAGACCGGCCGCGGGTGATTGCGGCCATTGCCGATGCCCGTGAGCACGGCGATCTGAAGGAAAACGCGGAATACCACGCGGCCCGCGAGCAGCAGAGCTTCATAGAGGGTCGTATTCAGGAAATCGAGGGCAAGCTGTCGGCAGCGCAGGTGATTGACGTCACTGCGATGGAGAATACCGGCAAGGTCATCTTCGGCACCACCGTGCATCTGCTGAACATGGACACCGATGAGCAGGTGGTCTACCAGATCGTCGGGGAAGACGAAGCGGATATCAAGTCCGGCAAGCTCTCCATCTCCTCGCCCATCGCCCGTGCCCTGGTGGGCAAGAGCGAGGGCGACGTGGTCGCCATCCGCGTGCCCTCCGGCACCGTGGAATACGAGATCGAGGAAGTCGAGTACGTGTGACCCGGAGCGGTGTTCGCCCCGCGCACTAAAAAGCCGGCTGTGGGTTCCACAGCCGGCTTTTTTGTTTCCCGTCTTCGCGGTCCGATCGAATTACTGCTTGTGACGCAGCAGATTGGACAGCTTGGGGTTGGGCTTCTTGGCCCGGCGCAGGATCACCGCAATCTTGCCAATGGTCTGGACCAGCTCGGCGCCGGAGGCTTTGCAGAGCTCGGCAATGGCTTGCTGGCGAGTCTCGCGGTCGGTGCTGGCGACCTTGACCTTGATCAGCTCGTGATCGTTCAGGGCGCGCTCCAGCTCGTCCTGAAGACCTTCAGACAGGCCCTTGTCGCCGACAATGATGACGGGCTTCAGGTTGTGGGCAATGCCCCGGTATTCCCGGCGCTGTTCCGGTGAAAGACTCATGATGTAATCTCTTAATAGGTGCAATTAACAAAACGTCAGCGGCACTGGCGCCGCCGTAATCGTATAATCGGCGGATTGTAACAGATCAGATGGGTTGCGAAATGGCCATTACCACTTATCGCGGCGACCCTGCCCTTGCGGAACGTTTACGCCGTCTCGGGATCAAAAGGCCGGAAACAGTGTATTTAGTCCGCTGATTGCTGCACGGGCGTTGTAATTTCCGGTGGGACGCCCAACATAAAGAGTAGACGCTGCGCGAAGGTCAGCTTTCCACGGTGGGCGGTGGCTGTTACGGATGGGCCGATTGTGGTGGACCGGCGTACAATTGGTGTAAGGTGTTCCAAAAGGTTTCCCTGAAGACGGTCAACCTTTCAATTCACAGGTGACGATCCTTGAACGATATGGCAAAAAATCTGGTTCTCTGGCTAATTATAGCCGCCGTACTGCTGATGGTGTTTCAGAACTTTTCTCCCACCACCAGCGGGCAACAGGTCAATTATTCGCAGTTCGTCGAGATGGTGCAGGACGGCCAGGTCCGTCAGGTCACCATTGACGGCCTTCAAATTCAGGGTACCCGTGGCGATGGTTCGCAGTTCCAGACCATTCGGCCGCAGGTTGCTGACAACAAGCTGATGGACGATCTGCTGGCCAATCAGGTCGAGGTGGTCGGTAAGGAGCCGGAGCGCCAGAGCCTCTGGACGCAACTGCTGGTGGCTGCATTCCCGATCCTCATCATCATTGCACTGTTCGTGTTTTTCATGCGACAGATGCAGGGCGGCGGCGGTGGCAAAGGCCCCATGTCGTTCGGCAAGAGCAAAGCGCGGCTGATGAGCGAGGACCAGATCAAGACGACCTTCGCAGACGTTGCCGGCGTGGATGAGGCCAAGGAAGACGTCAAAGAGCTGGTGGATTTCCTGCGGGATCCCAGCAAGTTCCAGCGCCTCGGCGGTAGCATCCCCAAAGGCGTGCTGATGGTGGGGCAGCCGGGTACCGGTAAAACCCTGCTGGCCAAGGCCATTGCTGGCGAAGCCAAGGTGCCGTTCTTCTCTATTTCCGGTTCCGATTTCGTTGAGATGTTCGTGGGCGTTGGTGCCTCACGTGTCCGCGACATGTTCGAGCAGGCCAAGAAGCAGAGCCCGTGCATCATCTTTATTGATGAGATCGATGCGGTCGGCCGTCACCGTGGTGCCGGTATGGGTGGTGGTCACGATGAGCGTGAGCAGACCTTGAACCAGCTGCTGGTCGAGATGGATGGTTTCGAAGGTAATGAAGGCGTCATTGTCATTGCCGCCACCAACCGCCCGGATGTTCTGGATCCTGCGCTGCTGCGCCCCGGTCGCTTCGACCGTCAGGTGGTAGTCGGTCTGCCGGACATCATCGGTCGCGAGCAGATTCTCAAGGTGCACATGAAAAAAGTGCCCCTGGCCGATGGCGTGGAACCCGCGCTGATCGCCCGCGGCACGCCGGGTTTCTCCGGTGCGGATCTGGCCAACCTGGTCAACGAGGCGGCCCTGTTTGCCGCGCGTCGCAACCAGCGTCTGGTGTCCATGGAGGAGTTCGAGCTCGCCAAAGACAAGATCATGATGGGCGCCGAGCGCAAGTCCATGGTGATGAGCGAGAAAGAGAAGCGGAACACCGCGTACCATGAATCCGGCCACGCCATTGTCGGGCGCCTGGTGCCGGAGCATGACCCGGTGTACAAGGTCAGCATCATCCCCCGTGGCCGCGCGCTTGGCGTGACCATGTTCCTCCCGGAAGAGGACAAGTACAGCCACAGCAAGCGCTTCCTGACCAGCTCTATTTGCAGCCTGTTCGGTGGCCGTATTGCGGAAGAGCTGACACTGGGTTTTGACGGCGTCACTACCGGCGCATCCAATGACATCGAACGTGCCACCAGCCTGGCTCGCAACATGGTGACTCGTTGGGGGTTGTCAGAGAAGCTCGGCCCGCTGCAGTACGATACCGACAGCGAAGAGCCGTTCCTCGGTCGCTCCGCCGGCCAGGCTCAGACGGTGTATTCACCGGAGACGGCCCAGCGTATCGACGAGGAAGTCCGCAACATCATTGATGAGTGCTACGAAAAAGCCCGGCAGTTGCTGGTCGACAATCGGGACAAGCTCGATCTGATGGCGGACGCGTTGATGAAGTACGAGACCATTGACCGGTTCCAGATTGACGACATCATGGAAGGACGTGTGCCGCGCCCGCCGAAAGGTTGGGGTGACAGCGGCCCGACCGGTGGTGTTTCCACGGATGAGCCGGAAAAGGCGCCGTCACCGCGAAGTGCCGACGACGGTCAGCAGCCCGGAGTGGGTCGTCCTGCGGGCGAACACTGAAGGCGCAACCTGCACACACTGATTCTGAACTGACTGCGCCGCCCCTTCCGGGCGGCGTTTGTATTTGTGGTCCTTCATAAGGATTGGCTATGGAAATGAACTTCGCCGGTCGGGTGCTGGATATGTCCCGGTGTCACGTCATGGGCATTCTCAATGTGACTCCCGATTCGTTTTCCGATGGCGGCAAATTCAATGCGCCCGACGCGGCGCTGGCGAGGGCGCGGCAGATGGTGGCGGACGGCGCGGCCTTTATTGACGTGGGCGGTGAGTCCACCCGGCCGGGCGCCAGTGAAGTGTCGGTGCAGGAAGAGTTGGACCGGGTGTGCCCGGTGGTGGAGGCGATTGCCCGCGAGCTCGACGTGGTGATTTCGGTGGATACCAGTGCTCCGGCAGTGATGACGGAAACCGCGAGCCTCGGTGCCGGCCTGATTAACGACGTGCGCGCGTTGCAGCGGCCCGGGGCGCCGGAAGCCGCGGCGGCTGCGGGCATTCCAGTGTGCTTGATGCACATTCAGGGTGAGCCGGACTCGATGCAGGATAACCCGCGCTACCGCAACGTCCGTCGTGATGTCAGCTCCTTTCTGACCGAGCGAATGCGCGTGGTCGAGGCCGCGGGCGTGAAGCCCGAGGACATTATCCTGGATCCCGGCTTCGGCTTCGGCAAGCGCGTGGAGCACAACCTGGCGCTGCTGGCATCGCTGGAGCAGTTGCACATTCTGGGGCATCCCTTGCTGGTCGGTATGTCCCGCAAAAGCATGCTGGGCCATATCACCGGTCGCGAGGTGAATGAACGGTTGCCGGCGAGCGTGGCTGCCGCGACAATAGCGGCCATGAAGGGCGCGTCTGTGATTCGTGTCCATGATGTCAGAGAAACAGTGGATGCCGTCAGTGTTGTGGCGGCCATGAAGGAGGCGGGTCGATGACCGACAGGAAATATTTTGGCACGGACGGCATCCGCGGTCGCGTGGGCGAGTATCCGATTACCCCGGAATTCATGCTGCACCTGGGCTGGGCTGCCGGGCAGGCGTTCAAGCGCGATGGTCAGCGTAACAGCGTGCTGATCGGCAAGGATACCCGTATTTCCGGGTATATGTTCGAGTCCGCGCTGGAGGCCGGGCTCTCGGCCGCCGGAGTTGATGTGAAGCTGCTGGGTCCGATGCCGACACCGGCGATTGCCTACCTGACCCGAACCTTCCGCGCCTCAGCGGGTATTGTCATCAGCGCTTCCCACAACCCCCACCACGACAATGGCATCAAGTTTTTCTCCGCCAACGGCACCAAGCTGGATGATGCCCTGGAGGCAGAGATCGAGCGTTGGCTGGACGCGCCGATCCGGGTGTGTGAGTCATCCGATCTTGGTAAGGCATTCCGGGTTGACGATGCGCCCGGTCGTTACGTGGAATTCTGCAAGAGCACCGTGCCCAACGAATTTACCCTTGAGAAGATGCATATCGTGCTGGACTGCGCCCACGGTGCGACCTACCACGTGGCACCCAAGGTTTTTCGCGAGCTCGGCGCCCGGGTGTCAGTGATTGGCGCCAATCCCGACGGTCTCAACATCAATGAAGGTGTTGGCTCTACCCACCTGGACGCGCTCAAGGCTGCGGTGCTCGAGAAAAAGGCCGATCTTGGCATTGCCTTTGACGGCGATGGAGACCGGGTGCTGATGGTGGATCGCGATGGCTCCGAAGTGGACGGCGATGAGCTGCTGTATGTGATTGCCTCCCAGCGACAGGCGGCCGGCACCCTGAATGGTGGGGTGGTTGGCACCCTGATGACCAATCTCGGGGTTGAGCTGGCACTGAAAGAGCGGGGCATTGCCTTCGAGCGCGCCAAGGTCGGGGATCGTTACGTGATGGAGCGCCTGCTGCACCACGGCTGGTTGCTCGGGGGTGAGGGCTCCGGCCACATGGTGATCCGTGACTGTACCTCAACCGGCGACGGTATCGTTTCGGCGCTGCAGGTGTTGCTCGCAGTGCGGCGCTCCGGGAAAACCCTGGCGGAACTCCGTCAGGGTATGAGTAAGCTGCCGCAGAAAATGATCAATGTGCGCGTCGATCAGCGCTTCGATCCTCTGTCGAGGGAAGACATCGCCGTCGCCGTTCGCAAGGCGGAGTCCCATCTTGGTGAGACCGGTCGCGTGTTGCTACGGGCCTCCGGCACCGAGCCCCTGATCCGGGTGATGACCGAAGGGGAGAATGCGTCGGAAATCATCCGCATAGCGGAAGAGCTGGCATTGGTTGTGGAGAATTCCCGCGCCTGAATTTGTGGAGTGGGAATGTTGTCTGGTCGGGTGGACTGCTGTATAGTTCGCCCTCCCTTGAGTTCGGGGGCTGTTATGCGCCGTAAGATCGTAGCCGGAAACTGGAAAATGAACGGGTCGCAAGGCCTGGTGGAAGACCTGGTTGGCTATGTCCGGTCACAGGTGTCGTCCCTTGATAATGGTGTGGAGGCTGTTATTATTCCTCCCGCCCTGTATGTCCGGGATGTGCAGTCTCTGGCGGGTGAGCAGGTTGCCGTCGGTGTGCAGAACGTCGCGCGCTGGGAAGCCGGCGCCTACACCGGCGAAGTCTCTGCGGCGATGGCCCGGGACTGCGGCTGCCGGTATTCGCTGGTTGGGCACTCGGAGCGCCGTCAGTTGTTTGGTGAAACCGACGCCGTGGTTGCCGAAAAGGTAGTGCAGCTGTTGTCGCAGGATCTGATCGCCATTGTGTGTGTGGGCGAAACCCTGGCCGAACGTGAGGCCGGTCAGGCGCAAGAGGTTGTGGCTGCCCAGGTGAAGAAAGGCCTGGCGGGTGTATCCGGAAGTGCCTGGCGCAATATCGTGGTTGCCTATGAGCCGGTTTGGGCCATTGGCACCGGAAAGACTGCCACCGCTGACGATGCGCAGACCATGCATCGGTCGATCCGGGATGTGCTGGAAGCACTGGGTGCGCCAGCGGATGAGATATCCCTGCTTTACGGCGGCAGTGTAAAAGCGGATAATGCAGCCGCGCTTTTCGCCGGGCCGGACGTGGACGGCGGTTTGATCGGCGGAGCATCGTTGGTCGCAAAGGATTTTATGAGTATCTGCCAGGCTATGCCGGCGGATGCCGAAAGTTAAAGGTTTGCGAAAGCCATTAGCAAAAGTCATTAGAGAGTCGTTATGGATTGGTTGGAAACACTGGTAGTCGTTGTGCACGTGGTTATCGCCGTGGCGCTGGTGGGTCTGGTGCTGATCCAGCAGGGCAAGGGCGCCGATGCCGGCGCGGCCTTCGGTGGCGGTGCCTCTCAGACAGTTTTCGGTAGTCAGGGCAGCGGTAGCTTCCTGACCCGCATGACCACCCTGTTGGCGGTGGTGTTTTTTGTAACGAGTTTTTCGCTGGCCATTTTCGCCAAGCAGCGTGCTGAAGTCGCTGGACAAGCCGGAATCCCGGTGGTCCAGGAGTCGCCTGAAGCATCCGATGCCCCGGGGGATATGGAAGAGAGCGAAGCTGAGAGCGGGGAGTCTTCCAGTGAAGACGAGCTCCCTGAGCTTGAGTAAGGTTGTTGCCCAGGTGGTGGAACTGGTAGACACGCTATCTTGAGGGGGTAGTGGCGAAAGCCGTGCCGGTTCGAGTCCGGCCCTGGGCACCATATTAGAAGAAAAACGGCTTGGAGTTTCCAGGCCGTTTTTTTTGGTCAGTCCTTGACCAGTCCTGCCGGCCTCTCTATACTCCGGCGGATATTGGGGCAGCCGCGAAGGTTTCGGGTCGGCCCCTGACAGGCCAGGTGTCTGTCAGCAGGAAACCGGTTGAATGGGTATGTTTCCTGTGAGTTCTTGCAACAAAAGGCCCCACTCGTTCGGGGCTTTTTGATTAAGGGGCCTGGCGCATCAGGCCCTGGTGCATAAAAAGGGCTGATGAACAGCCCTTTTTTTGTTTCCGGGGTCCGGAAAATCCGGGGTCCGGGACAGTCCGGGTGTCGGGAAATCAAGAGATGGAGACAGCAAAACCTTGTCAGCCAAGCTAAAGCAACTGGAAGACATACTGAGGCCGGTCGTTGAAGGTCTGGGATACGAGTTCTGGGGCGTTGAGTTTCGCTCCCAGGGGCACCATTCCCTGTTGAGAATTTACATTGACGATGCCGACAACGGCATCGGCATCGATGATTGTGAAAAAGTCAGCCGGCAGGCCAGCGGCGTGATGGATGTGGAAGATCCCATCCAGACGGAATATACCCTGGAGGTGTCATCTCCGGGCATGGACCGGCCGCTGTTTCGTCCTGAACAGTACGAGGCATTTGCCGGTCACCAGGTTCAACTGAAGTTGCGAATGGCTTTCGAAGGGCGTCGCAAGTTTCAGGGCCTGATCAAGGGCGTGGAAGGCGACGATGTCGTGATCGTGGTTGACGATCATGAATACCTGTTGCCGTTCGACAGTATCGAGAAAGCCAACATCGTTCCGGTTTTTGAATAAGTCGGTGGACGCAAAGTTTATTTTTAAGGGCAGGGCAATCCAATGAGTAAAGAGATCTTGCTGGTGGTTGAATCCGTCTCGAACGAGAAAGGTGTCGAGAAGGACGTCATTTTTGAAGCTATTGAGCTGGCGTTGGCCACCGCTGCCAAAAAGCGTTTTGAAGACGAGGAAGCTGACATCCGGGTTTCCATCGATCGTCGTACCGGCGAATACGAAACCTTCCGTCGCTGGCTGGTTGTTGACAACGACGCCGTGCCGGCGCTGGGTACGGAACTGACGCTGCAGGAAGCGGAGGAGATTGACTCCGCCCTGAAGCCGGGCGATACCCACGAAGAGCAGATTGAATCGGTGGCGTTTGGCCGCATTGGCGCCCAGGCCGCCAAGCAGATTATTTTCCAGAAGGTGCGCGAAGCGGAGCGGACCAAGATTGTCGACAGCTACCGTGATCGCGTCGGCGAGCTGGTGTCCGGTACCGTTAAAAAGGTGACCCGGGACAACGTCATCGTCGATCTCGGTGCCAACGCGGAAGCATTGCTGCCGCGCGAGCATCTGATTCCACGGGAAACCTTCCGCATGGGCGACCGCGTTCGTTCGCTGCTGCTGGAAATCCGTACCGATCACCGTGGCCCGCAGCTCATCCTGAGCCGCACCGACGCGCAGATGCTGATTGAATTGTTCCGCATCGAGGTGCCGGAAATTGCCGAGGAACTGATCGAGATTCGTGGCGCCGCCCGCGATCCCGGTTCCCGCGCCAAGATCGCGGTCAAGACCAACGACCGCCGCATTGACCCTGTCGGCGCCTGCGTCGGCATGCGCGGTTCCCGTGTACAGGCCGTGTCCAACGAGCTGGGCGGTGAGCGGGTTGATATCGTGCTGTGGGATGACAACCCCGCGCAACTGGTGATCAACGCCATGGCTCCGGCGGAAGTGGCTTCCATCGTGATGGATGAAGACCGTCACACCATGGAAGTTGCGGTCGCAGAAGATAACCTGGCTCAGGCCATCGGCCGTAATGGCCAGAATGTGCGCCTGGCCACCGAGCTGACCGGCTGGACTCTGAACGTGATGACGGAAGAGGAAGCGGGTGAGCGTCAGGAGCAGGAATACAATCGCCTGCTCGAGCATTTCACCAGCAATCTGGATGTGGATGAGGAGTTTGCCGGCGTACTGATCGAAGAAGGGTTTACGTCCATTGAGGAAGTGGCGTACGTCCCCATGGAAGAAATGCTGGCCATTGACGGGTTTGATGAAGATACCGTCACTGAGCTGCGCCGCCGCGCCAAGGATGTCCTGTTGAATCAGGCCCTGGCCAGCGAAGAGGCGCTTGAGGGCTCTGAGCCCGCGGAAGATCTTCTTGCAATGGACGGTATGGACCGTAGCCTGGCGTTCAAGCTGGCAGGTATGGGTGTTCGTACCATGGAAGATCTCGCCGAGCAGTCAGTTGATGACCTGCTCGAAATTGAAGGTATGGATGAAGAGCGCGCAGGCCAATTGATTATGACTGCGCGCGCCCCCTGGTTTGAAGACCAGGCCTAATTCGGGAGGAGGACCTGTATGGCTGAAGTAACGGTAAAACAACTGGCCGCAGACGTAGGCGCTCCCGTGGATCGTTTGCTGAAGCAGATCGTTGAGGCGGGGCTGAAAGCCCGCTCTGAGAACGATTCTGTCTCCAGCGATGAGAAGCAGCAGTTGCTGGCTTATCTGAGAAAGAATCATGGTGACACCAACGCAGAGCCCAACAAGATTACTCTGAAGCGTAAGACCACCACCACTCTGAAAGCCGGCCGCGCCAAGACAGTAAATGTAGAGGTTCGCAAGCGCCGCACGTACATCAAGCGCGCTGAACTGACACCGGAAGCGGAAGCGGCGAAAGCCGAAGAAGCTGCGGTAGAGACCACCGCGCCGCAAGCGGAAGCGGAACAGGCGCCGAAGGTGACCGCCGAGCAGGCGCCGCAGGCAGAAACCGAAGCCCCGTCGCCGGCAGCCGAAACTGCCGCCGAAGCGACGCCGGCGGAAGAGAAGCCAGCCGCCAAGGCCGGTGCCAGGAAGGAGGAAGAAGTATCCATTCCTGCGCCTGAAGATATGCCGATTCCGCCGCCTGAAGAAGGCGAAGGCAAGGATCGAAAGCCGAAGAAGAAAAAAGAGAAAGTGCGTGAGCGCGGTGATGAGCCGGACGAAGGCAAGCCGAAGAAGAAGTCGGCCGGTCATCGTGGCCCCCGCAGCCGCCCGGTGGAAGAGCCTCTGATTATCAACGAGGACGAGGAAGACACCACGCTGCGCAAGCCGCTGCGCGCGAAGAAGAAACCGAAAGAAAAACGCCACGCCTTTGAGAGACCGACCAAGCCAATGGTTAGAGAAGTACAGATTCCCGAGACCATTACGGTTGGCGACCTTGCCCAGCGAATGGCGGTCAAGTCGGCAGACGTAATCAAGACATTGATGGGTATGGGCGTAATGGCCACCATCAACCAGGCATTGGATCAGGAAACCGCTGTTCTGGTGACCGAGGAACTGGGGCATACCCCGAAGCTGGTGAACGAGGACGCGTTCGAGGAAGAGGTTCTCAGCGAATTCTCCTTCGAAGGCAAGGAAAAGACCAAGCGTGCGCCGGTGGTCAGCGTGATGGGTCACGTCGACCATGGTAAGACCTCGTTGCTGGACTACATCCGCCGCACCAAGGTGGCCTCCGGTGAGTCCGGTGGCATCACCCAGCATATCGGCGCGTACCATGTGGAAACCGATCACGGCATGGTGTCCTTCCTGGATACCCCGGGGCACGCGGCCTTTACCGCGATGCGCGCCCGTGGCGCCCAGTGCACCGATATCGTGGTGCTGGTGGTGGCTGCCGACGACGGTGTCATGCCGCAGACCAAAGAAGCGGTGCAGCACGCCCGTTCCGCCGGTGTGCCGATCGTTGTGGCCATCAACAAGATGGATAAGGAAGAAGCCGATCCTGACCGCGTCAAAACCGAGCTCGCAGGCATGGAAGTGATTCCGGAAGACTGGGGCGGTGACGTTCAGTTCGTTCCGGTGTCTGCGCACTCCGGTCAGGGCATTGATGACTTGCTGGAGGCCCTCGTGCTTCAGGCCGAGATCCTTGAGCTGGAAGCCTCCCCGGATGCCCCGGCCAAGGGCGTGGTGGTCGAATCCAGTCTTGAGCGTGGCCGTGGTTCGGTTGCCACTGTGCTGGTCCAGAACGGTACCCTGCGCCAGGGCGACATGGTTGTGGCGGGCTCCTTCTTCGGTAAGGTTCGCGCCATGACCGACGAAGCTGGCAAGCAGACCAAAGAAGCCGGGCCGTCCATTCCGGTCGAGATTCTTGGCCTGAACGGCACCCCGGACGCCGGTGACGAATTCTTTGCCGTGGCCGACGAGCGCAAGGCAAAAGAGCTGGCTGAGTTCCGTCAGACCCGTGAGCGCGAACAACGCTTGCAGCGCCAGCAGGCGGCCAAGCTGGAGAACCTGTTCGAGAACATGGGCAAGGACGAGGTCAAGACCCTGAACGTGGTGCTCAAGACCGACGTGCGCGGTTCGCTCGAGGCCATCACCAAGGCCCTGCAGGATCTGGGCAACGACGAGGTGCAGGTCAAGATCGTATCCTCCGGCGTTGGCGGTATTGCCGAGACCGACGTCAGTCTGGCGATGGCCACCAATGCGGTCATCTTCGGCTTCAACGTCCGTGCCGATTCCGCCTCCAAGCGTCTGGTGGAGCAGGAAGGCCTGGATCTGCGTTATTACAGCATCATCTACAACCTGATCGACGACGTGAAAGCAGCCCTGACCGGCATGCTGGCACCGGAGTTCCGCGAGGACATCGTCGGTATTGCCGATGTGCGTGACGTGTTCCGCTCACCGAAGTTCGGCCAGGTGGCCGGTTGCATGGTGACCGAGGGCGTTGTTTATCGTAACAAGCCGATCCGGGTGCTGCGTGACAACGTGGTGATCTTTGAGGGCGAGCTGGAATCCCTGCGTCGCTTCAAGGATGACGTACCGGAAGTGCGCAACGGCATGGAGTGCGGTATCGGCGTGAAGGGCTACGACGTCAAAGTCGGTGACCAGATCGAAGTGTTCGATCGGGTCCGGGTTGAGCGCAAGCTCGAGTCTACCGGCGCATGATGCCCACGAGATTAAGGGAAGCCTGATGCCAAGAGAGTTCAGTCGTGTTGATCGCATCGGCGATCAGATGCAGCGTGAACTGGCCCAGCTGATCCAGCGGGAGGTCAAAGACCCGCGGGTCGGCATGGTCACGGTCAATGCCGTCAAGGTCAGTCGTGATCTGGGTTATGCCGACATTTACGTGTCGCTGTTGTCCACCGAGGAACTGACGGAGGAATCTCCCGAGGTCAAGGAATCCCTGGCGGCGCTGAACAAGGCGTCCGGATTTCTTCGCGGTCAGGTGGGCCGGGCGATGAAGTTGCGGGTGATGCCGCATCTGCGTTTCCACTTCGATACCCTGCAGGGCTACAGTCGCAGAATGGATAACCTGATTCGTGAAGCGGTGGGTGACAAGCCTGCCGTTTCCCGTGATGAAGGTGACAGCGATGATTCGGAGCGAGACGCTTGAGCCGCAGACGCAAAGGTCGGGACGTTAACGGCATTCTGGTCATCGACAAGCCCATGGGTGTGACGTCCAATGGCATCCTGCAGCAGGTCAAGCGCCTCTTTGGTGCGGCCAAGGCCGGCCACACCGGTGCGCTTGATCCGCTGGCCACGGGGGTTCTTCCCCTGTGTTTCGGGGAAGCCACCAAGTTCTCCCAGATGATGCTCGACAGCGACAAGGCCTACATCGCCACCGCCAAGCTGGGCGTACGCACGGAAACCGGTGACAGCGAAGGCGCGGTTGTTGAGGAGAGGCCGGTGCCGGCCGACCTTGGCGCCGCCAGGCTGGAGTCGGTTCTGGATGGATTCCGCGGCGATATCCAACAGGTGCCGTCGATGTACTCGGCCCTCAAGCACAAGGGCCGTCCCCTGTACGAATACGCCCGTGAAGGCATCGAAGTGGAGCGTCCCGCCCGTCCGGTCACTATCTACGAGCTGACCTTGCTCGAAGTGCGTGAGGATGAGCTGGATATCGCGGTCAGTTGCACCAAGGGTACGTACATCCGCTCACTCGTCGAGGATATCGGCGAGGCGCTCGGATGTGGGGCTCACGTCACGGCCCTGCGCCGCACCATGGCGTCGGGCTTTACCCTGGCCCATGCCCATCCGGTAGAGCAGCTTGAAGCCATGCGCGAGCGCGGCGAGAGTCTGGACGGGTTGCTGGTGGCGCCGGACGCGGCGTTGTCGATGTTCCCGGAGCAGGCGTTGAGCGGTCAGCCGTTGGTATCGATAATTAACGGCCAACCAGTTAGAATATCGGGTCAGCTTGAGGAAGGGTTCGTGCGCCTTTACGGCAACGAGCGGTTCGTCGGGCTGGCAGAAGCTTTTCCGGAAGGGGAGGCCACCAAGCTGGTGCCTCGTCGGCTGGTAAAGAACGGCTGACGCGTTCAGGCGCGTGAGTCGGTTAGCCGGGCTGTAGAGATGCGTGGTTCGGCCGTATTCAATAGCATCGCAAACCATGAGGTGAGTTATGGCACTGTCTGCCAACGAAAAAGCACAGATCGTTAAGGATTTTCAGCAAGGTGATAGCGATACCGGTTCCCCTGAAGTTCAGGTGGCACTGCTGAGCGCTAACATCAACAAGCTGCAGGATCACTTCAAGACCAACAAGCAGGATCATCATTCCCGCCGTGGTCTGATCCGGATGGTAAACCAGCGTCGTAAGCTGCTGGACTACCTCAAGCGTAAAAACGCCGACCGTTACCTGGAGCTCATCCAGCGTCTGGGTCTGCGTCGCTAATCCGGTCGTTATACGACCTGACGGCCAGCGGTCCTTTTTCGGGCCGACTGGCAATCAACTGGCGGGGCGCCCTGGGTGCTTCGCCAGTTGTGCTTTTCTCGAAACAGTAAAACTGCAGTGGGTTTGTCAGTGATCAAAGCATTCCCTGTCGTAATGGAAAGCCGAAATTGATAGCAGGTTGTTGAAAAAGCCCGGCCTGGGCCCTCGTAGGTTGAGGTCCAGTTGTCAGTACCGGGGTTTTGCAACAGCCTGTTAGCTTTCAGACGGGTTGCCTTCAGATCACAGTGTGAATGTCCTGCAGGGGTAACGGCCGGTCCGCATGGGCGGAGTGGTCGAGTCAATTTGGACAAGATAAATTCAGGAGTTACCGTGGATCTGAATCCCGTAAGAAAAAGTTTTGAGCTCGGCGGCAAGACCGTCACTCTGGAAACCGGTCGTATCGCCCGTCAGGCAACCGGTTCCGTACTCGTCACCATCGACGACATCTCTGTGCTGGGTACCGTGGTTGGTGCCAAGGAAGCCAAGCCGGGTCAGCCGTTCTTTCCGCTGACCGTCAACTACTTCGAAAAAACCTACGCCGTGGGTAAAATCCCCGGTGGTTTCTTCAAGCGTGAAGGGCGTCCGTCTGAAAAAGAGACCCTGACCTCCCGTCTGATCGACCGTCCGATTCGTCCGCTGTTCCCGAACGGCTTCATGAACGAAGTTCAGGTCATCACCACCGTGATGTCGTCCAGCAAGAACCAGGACCCGGACATTGCCGCCATGCTGGCCGCGTCCGCGGCCCTGACCATCTCCGGCATTCCCTTTGATGGCCCGATCGGTGCCTCCCGCGTTGGTTATACCAACGAGCGTGGTTACTTCCTGAACCCGACCTTCGAAGAGCTGCAAACCTCCCTGCTGGACATGGTGGTTGCCGGTACTGAAGACGCGGTGCTGATGGTGGAGTCCGAGGCCAAGGGCCTGACGGAAGACCAGATGCTGGGTGGCGTGCTGTACGGTCACCAGGAAATGCAGACCGCCGTCGCCGCGATCAAGGAATTCGCCGCTGAAATCGGCAAGCCGCGCTGGGAATGGCAGCCGGAGCCGGAGAACACCGAACTGCTGAACGCGGTGAAATCCGAGGCCTCCGCGGCCATCGAAGAAGCCTACACCATTCGCGACAAGATGGAGCGTTACGCGCGTCTGGGCGAGATCAAGACCGCGCTGGTGGAGAAACTCGCCGGTGAAGACGAAGGCCAGCCTTCCGCGGATGAGGTCAAGAAGTACTTCGGCAAGGTGGAAAAATCCATCGTCCGTAACCAGGTGATCGATGGCAAGCCGCGCATCGACGGCCGTGACAACAAGACCGTGCGTCCGATCCAGATTGAAGTGGGTGTGCTGCCCAGTGTTCACGGTTCTGCCCTGTTCACCCGTGGCGAGACCCAGGCCATCGTGACCACCACCCTGGGTACCTCCCGCGATGTGCAGATCATCGATGCTCTGGAAGGCGAGCGTAAGGACCCGTTCCTGTTCCACTACAACTTCCCTCCGTATTCGGTCGGCGAAGCGGGTCGTGTGGGTTCTCCGGGCCGTCGTGAAGTTGGTCATGGTCGTCTGGCCAAGCGTGGTGTGCTGGCGGTTATGCCAACACTGGAAGAATTCCCGTACGCCATCCGCTCGGTGTCCGAGATCACCGAATCCAATGGTTCCAGCTCCATGGCCTCGGTCTGTGGTTCCAGCCTGGCGCTGATGGATGCCGGTGTGCCGATCAAGGCACCGGTGGCCGGTATCGCCATGGGTCTGGTCAAGGAAGGCGACAAGTTCGCGGTGCTGACCGACATCCTGGGTGACGAGGATCACCTGGGCGATATGGACTTCAAGGTTGCCGGTACCAAAGAGGGCGTTACCGCCCTGCAGATGGACATCAAGATCAACGGCATCACCGACGAGATCATGGAGCTGGCCCTGGAGCAGGCCCATGACGCGCGTTTGCACATCCTGGGCGAGATGAACAAGGTGATTTCCGAGCCGCGTTCCGAGCTGTCGGCCCGCGCCCCGAGCATCACCGCCATCAAGATCAATCCGGACAAGATCCGTGACGTCATCGGTAAGGGTGGTTCCACCATCCGTGCCATCTGTGACGAAACCGGTGCCTCCATCGATCTGGATGACGACGGCAACGTGAAGATCTACGCAGACAACCAGGAAGCGGCCCAGGCGGCGGTGAACCGGGTGAAGGAAATTACTGCGGAGATCGAGGTTGGCGCTATCTACAAGGGTCGCGTTGAGCGCATTGTGGACTTCGGTGCCTTTGTTAACATCCTGCCCGGCAAGGATGGTCTGGTGCACATTTCCCAGATCTCCGACCAACGCATCGAGAACGTGACCGATGTGCTGAGCGAAGGCCAGGAAGTTCTGGTCAAGGTGCTGGATGTGGACAACCGTGGCCGCGTTAAGCTGTCCATGAAAGAAATCAAGGAAGGCGACGAGCCGACCGATTTCTCTGCCTGATAGTTTTTTGGGCTAATAAGAACCCGCCTTTCCTCTGGATTGGCGGGTTTTTTAATGCCTGCTCATAAATCCGAGCACAACCTCTTTATAAGCCGGAATCACAAACGTTGCCGCATGAGGCGTGTCGGTGGGTAGGAACTGTTTGGGCTCCTCTGCCGCCTGATACAGCGCCTCACCGTGATGAAACGGAATAATCCCGTCTCGCTGGCTGTGAATCACCATCAACGGCACCGGGCTGATGCCGCCGATATGGTCCACGCCCTCGTACTCGTCGGTAATGGTCCAGCTCAGAGGTATCTGCAGCGGCCAGGTCAGCCAGAAGCTGCCCAGTTTTTCCCGGGCGATGCCGCGGAAGCCGGAGAAAGTGCCGTCGAGGATGACGCCATCCAGGGGTGGTTGTTCCTGCCGTTGCACCCATTCACTGGCCAGGGCGATGCCCAGGGCTCCACCGAGGCTTTGGCCGAGAAGAAAAACCGAACCACCTTCGGTTTGTGGCTGCGCCATCAGCCAGCGCAGGCCGGCTTCGCTGTCGTGCAGGGCGCCTTCGATATCCGGTGCGCCGGTGGAGCGGCCGTAACCGCGGTAGTCGATGAGGAAGACGTTATAGCCTTTACCGGGCAGCCAGGCGACGTTCATCAGGTGGCTGCTGATGTTCTGGGCATTGCCATGAAGAAAATAGACTGTGCCCTTGGCGGCGCTCTCAGACGCCTCTGCGGGTAGCCACCAGCCGTGGAGTGTTTCCCCATCGGCGGTGTCGAGGAAGACGTCGTCGTAGTCCAGGTTGAGCCGGTCCGGGGTGATGTAGGTCACCCTGTCCGGGTAGAAGAAAACGCTGCTGCAGCCGGTTTGCAGCAGCAGTAACAGGGCCAGACCAGTGCTGGCCAGCGCCCTCAAAAGTAAGCGTGCAGTCCCAGTTGCCATGTGGTGCGGTACCTGTCGTAGTGATCTTCCCGGGTGAATTCGCCGAACAGACTGAAATCCCGGCCGAAGTGCCAGCCGGCTTTGGTGTAGAGCTGGTCCTGGCGGTGCTGGTTGCCGACGATCCAGGCTTTGGTTTTCACCCCGGCCAGCAGGCTGAAACGGTTGTTCTGATGCAGCAGGCCCAGGTCGGCGCCCGGCGCGGCGTCGTAGCCTTTGCTGAGGTCGTCGTCGATTTCCAGGTCTGCGGTGGCCAGTGCGAAGGCCTGTACGCTGGCACCGAGCATCCAGCTGCCCCCTGCGCCGCCTTCAAGGTAGGGGGTGAACACGCGGTCGGTTTCGATGTCGGTGCGCCGGCCGCCGAAGCCCACCTGCCAAGACAGCGGCGAGAAGAACTGGTTGCGGGGCGACAGTGAGCGGATTTCCACCCCCACGATCTGTTCCATCTGCAGTTCGTCATTGTCCGTGTAATAGCGGGCGTCCAGGCGCAGGAACTGCAGCTGGGCGCCACCGCGGTAACCGGCGGGCGGGTCCAATACGTCATGATAGGCCGGGCGCAGGGTCAACTGGCTGAAATTGCGGTCACCCATGCGGCCGCCGGCCACGCTGAAACGGAGGGTGTCGTGGCCCTGGTCGTCACGCACGTCTGGCTGCGGGGGCTTTTCGGGGGCGGCGACGCCGTCGATCTGGCTGCGGGTCCGCAGCAACTCGTGTGACAGGGGGGCCGCGTGCTCCCTGGGCCAGGCGTCGGCTTCACTCTGGTAGCGCACGTAGTCGTAGGTGGCGTCCAGGAGGTGGGCTCTTTCCCGCGCAGGCAAGCGGCGTACCTCATCCGCATCCACCGCCACGTAACCGTTCGCGACGGCCGCAGCGAGAGTCTGGTGAGCGGCGGGCAGGTTGTCCAGTGAATAGGTCACCGTGGTCGCCGCGGACGGGCGGTACTTCACTTCTTCCACCAGTTCTTTATCCACTACCCAGCGCACGGTATCGGAGGGGATGGCGTGAGTGCTCACTTCGGCCAGCAGGTCTGCGCCGGGGCGGGCCACGTCGATCAGTGCCAGCAGGCGATAGGCGCAGTTCTCGTCAAAGAAATAATAATCGAAGTTGATATCGCGCAGTTCCCAGGCGTGAGCCAGCATGACGTCGACTTCGTCCTGGGTCAGGTTGAGTTGATACTCCCACAGGTCCCGGTGTTCGATGTCGGAATACAGGCGCACCATCTCATAATAGGGTTTGATGGAGGTAATGCCGGGGTAGCCGCCGAAAATGCCCTTGTAGGCGAACAGTATTTCGCTGTCGTGGGCAGCAGCGTCCGCGGCATAAGAAATGGTGTTGGCCAGCAGCAGGTCCGCTTCATCGTCGTCCTGGGGTGGGTCGAGGCGGATAAAGGTGTGACCAAACATGGACGACGGACTGTTCAGATACGACGCTGCAAACACCAGCGTCACCGTCTCGGTGTTCAGGGTCGCTTTCCAGTCGTCGTATTCGGGGCATTGCAGGTCGGAGTGCGGCAGGTCCAGCTGCTCCCTGAGCCACTGGTCCCGTGCCGGAAAGCGGCAGCGAGCGTGGCTGTCACCCTCGCCCGGAGCGGTGATCGCTGCCAGGGTAGCCTGCAGTTCGGCTTCAGGCGAGTGCTTGCCTGCCTCGCTGAGGAAAAAGTCGCTGTCGTCCGCCTGGCTGGTGTAGCCCTCGGTATACCGGTTGGGCTGGTAATGGATCAGCGTAAGCCAGTCCGGATGTTCGTGCAGTTGTCCTGTGTCGGGAAGGGGGGTAGCCAGTGTGTCCGTGCCTGAGGCCAGCCAGATCAGGGCCAGTCCATACTGAAGCGTAGTGCGCATGAATAGTCGATCGAATCCGGGTTGGGCGGATGGGTTGGGTCAGGGGAGTGCGCCGTCCCTGGCGCAGTGGGTCCCTTGATGTAGGAAGATCAGGCAGCGACGTACCTGCTCAGCGCCTCATCTTTCTCCAGCAGTGCCACGATTGCGTCAACCGCTTCACCGGAGGTGGTTTCCGAGTTCGGGAAAATGGTGGCGAAATTGTCCTGCAGAATCTGGCGGAAGGAATCGCGATCCGCTTCTTCTACACCCAGAAGAACGGCCAGGGTATCGAGGTTTTCACCGGAACCACGGGACATGTCACGGGCAACCTTGTCGATGTTGCTGTCCATGTACATGGCCATTGACTGAACAGCCTGGTTGGTCTGACAACCCAGCGTCCCGGTCGTCATACCGAAAGTCTGGTTACCGAATGTGCCGTTGGTGGTGGCTGCCAGAACGTGCGGGGCAACGCCAGACTGGCCCTTCCAGATCATAGCGCCCACACCACAGCCAGGCTGGGCGAAAGCCATGGATGAAGCACCCAGTAGAATTGCACCTGCGATCAGTTTTTTCATTGTCCACTCCTTGTTGTGGTCTAGCTCTCGTCGCTGTCCGTGTTGGCCACCTTCCGGTGACTCCAACACGGTAACGGCCCTGAATGGTTTCCCGTGGAGACAGGTTGACCGTTCCGTTGAGTATAGTCGAAATAAATAAAAGACAAGTTCGCCGCACCGTGAGTTGTTGATTTGTCCCCAAAAGAATAAAAAAATGATCAGGTGTTCATATTCCCAAAATGACTATAAAAACAGTTTTAACGTTATTATTGTTATATCTGGCGTCATTCGGTATAGTGCGCGCGGCCATGAAGGCTCACATACAACACATGGAGAATATTCTGTGAAAAACGCACTTATCGTATCCAGTCTGCTGCTGGCCGGCGCAATGACCGGCTGTTCCTCCCTCAACGTCAGCTCCAGCCCGGTTCCCCTCAACGGTTCCGTTGGCACCGATATCAAGGCCGATATCGAGGTGGGCGAGAAAATCACCGGTCAATCCTCGGCAACCAAGGTTCTGTTCTTCACCATGAGTGACGACAACCAGTTCGCTGATGGCATGGAATACGGTAACGGCGGCGGCAGCGCGTTTGGTCTGGGTGGTCTGGATCCGGTGGCATCGGTGAAGTCCGCTGCGGCATTCAATGCCATCTCGGCCTCCGGTGCCGACGTGATTGTGGCACCGCGTTACACCGTCAAGAAAAACGATTACCTGGTGTACGGCACCATCGACGTCACCGTCGAAGGCTACAAGGGCACCATCAAAAGCGTGAAGTAATCCGCCACGCCAGAGACAGAAAAGCCGGCGCATGATCCCATGCGCCGGCTTTTCTTTTTCAGCGGTATCCGGATGCCCGGATTATCCCCCCAGGTAGGCGTTCTGCACGTCCGGGTTGGCCAACAGGTTCTTGCCGGTATCCTGCAGCCGGATCCGGCCGGTTTCCAGCACGTAGCCCCGGTCGGCCAGGTTGAGTGCCTGATGGGCGTTCTGTTCCACCAGAAACACGGTAATGCCCTCTTCCCTGAGCTGACCAATGATCTCGAAGATCTGTTTGATCACCAGTGGCGCCAGCCCGAGGGAGGGCTCGTCCAGGATGATCATGCTGGGCTTGCTCATCAGCGCGCGGCCGATCGCCAGCATCTGCTGTTCACCGCCGGACATGGTGCCCGCACGCTGATGCTCGCGTTCCTTGAGCCTGGGGAACAGCTCATACACGTGCTCCTGGCTCTTGCGAATCTCGGCCTTGGTGTTGAAAAATCCGCCCATGTGGAGGTTCTCCTCCACCGTCAGGCCGGAAAACACCCGCCGGCCTTCCGGCACGATGGCGATGCCCGAGCGCATGATGCTGGACGTAGGGTCCCGCGTGATGTCCCGGCCTTCCAGAATAACCCGGCCGGAACTGGCCTGGGGGCTTCCGCAGACGGTCATCAGCAGAGTGGTCTTGCCGGCCCCGTTGGCGCCGATCAGCGAGACAATCTCGCCTTTGTTGACCTCAACCGACACCCCGTGCAGCGCCTCGATCTTGCCGTAATGGGTATGCACATCCTCTAGTACTAGCATTGACATGGTTCAGGCCTCACCCAGGTACGCTTTGATGACGTCGTCGTTATTGCGGATCTCATCCGGCGTGCCGCTGGCCAGGGGGCGCCCCTGGTTGATCACGTTGATGCGGTCGGAGATGTCCATCACCAGGCTCATGTCGTGTTCGATAAGCACCACCGAGACGTTGTAATCCTCCTTCAGACTGACGATCAGCTGATTGAGGGCGCGGGTTTCCGACGGGTTGAGGCCGGCCGCGGGCTCGTCGAGCATCAGCAGTTTCGGTTCCGTGACCATGCAGCGGGCAATCTCAAGACGCCGTTGCTGGCCGTAAGCCAGGTTGCCGGCATCGACGTTCGCCAGATCCAGCAACCCCACCCGCTTCAGCCAGTAGGAGGCGCGATCCAGCGATTTCTGTTCCCGCGCACGGTAGTTGGGGGTTTTCAACAACCCCGAGAGCAGGTTGGTGTTCAGGTGCCGGTGCTGCGCCACCAGGAGGTTTTCCACTACCGTCATGCGGTTGAACAGGCGGACATGCTGAAAGGTTCGCACCATGCCCAACCGCGAGATCTTGTAGTCGGGCTTGCCCTGTACTTCACCGCCTTCAAACAGGATTTTTCCGTCGCTGGGCTTGTAGAAGCCACTCATGCAGTTGAACACGGTGGTCTTGCCGGCCCCGTTGGGGCCGATGATGGACACGATTTCGTGCTCTTTGACGTCCAGCGACACCTGATCCACCGCCAGGAGCCCGCCAAAGCGCATGGACAGATTCTGTACTTCTAGCATCGTCCGTTACTCCTGTGATTTCAGTTCAATGTGGATGCGACGCATGGGCATCAGACCCTGCGGGCGCCACACCATCATCAGCACCATGGCGGCGCCGAAAATCAGCATCCGGTACTCGGAAAACTCCCGCGCCAGTTCCGGCAGTACGGTGACGGCAATGGCGGCGAGGATGACACCGATCTGCGAACCCATGCCGCCGAGTACCACGATGGCCAGAATGATGGCCGATTCCAGGAAAACGAACGACTCCGGGCTGATAAAGCCCTGCTTGGAGGCAAACACGGTGCCGGCGAAGCCGGCGAAGAAGGCACCGATGGTGAAGGCAGAGAGTTTCACCCCGGTACGGCTGAGCCCGAGGGAGCGGGCGGCAATCTCATCTTCCCGCAGCGCTTCCCATGCGCGGCCGACGGGCATGCGCATCAGGCGGCGAATCACCAGCGCGGTGATCACCGCCAGTACCAGGGCAATCAGGTACAGGAAGATGATCTTGTGCTCGCTGCTGTAGGCAATGCCGAAGGTTTCGTGGAACGAGGTGTTACCTTCCTCCTTCACCCGCCGGCCAAACTCCATGCCGAACAGGGTGGGGTCGGGGATGCCGCCGATGCCGTTGGGACCGCCGGTGAGGTTGGTCATGTTGTTAAGCAGGATGCGGATGATTTCCCCGAAGCCGAGGGTCACGATGGCCAGGTAATCCCCCCGTAGTCGCAGCACCGGAAAGCCCAGCACCAGACCGAACAGCGCTGCCAGCAGCGCACCGATCGGCAGCGCCATCCAGAACGACAGCCCGAGATACTGGGACAGCAGCGCAAAGGTGTAGGCGCCAACGGCGTAGAAGGCCACGTAGCCCAGATCCAGCAGACCGGCGAGCCCGACCACCACGTTGAGGCCCAGGGCCAGCATGATGTAGATCAGCACCAGCGTCGCCAGATCGACCGAGCCCCGGGAGACGAAAAAGGGCCAGATCAACGCGCCGATGATGATCAGCGTCAGGAAGGTGGATTCCAGTTTCAGCCGTTTGCTCTGCTCCATCGGCTCGCGATTGGCCAGTGGATTGAGTGCCGGCGCCTTGCCCAGCAACGCCATGATGTGATCGCGGAACAGTTGGAAGAGGAAGACGACGATGGCGGCCAGGACCACCGAGATCATGGTCTGGGTCTTGGCGCCTTCCAGTACAATGTCGGTGCCGGAAGCGACCAGATTGAACCCGAGGATCGGGAACGCAATGATCAGGGTGACAACGGCGCAGAAGAGTGCGTGTTTCAGGTTATGTGCAGGCATCAGATCTTCTCCACCTCCGGTTTACCGAGCAGGCCGGTGGGTTTGAAGAGCAGGATCAGGATCAGCAGGCCGAAAGACACCACGTCTTTGTATTCCCCGCTGAGGTAGCCCGACGTCATGCTTTCGGCAACCCCCAGAATCAGCCCGCCGAGCATTGCTCCTGGGATGCTGCCGATGCCGCCGAGTACCGCCGCGGTAAAGGCTTTCAACCCGGCGATAAAGCCGAACAACGGGTCGATGGAACCGTAATACATGCCCAGCAACAGGCCAGCCACCGCCGCCAGAGCGGCGCCGATCACAAACGTGGCCGAGATGATCCGGTTGGTGTCGATGCCCAGCAGGTTCGCCATGCCCAGATCCTGGGACACCGCGCGGCAGGCGCGGCCAATGCGCGAACGCGAGATGAACAGCGACAGCAAAGTCATGCACACCAGAGTGGTGAGGAAGATCGTGATCTGGATGTAAGAGATGGAGATCTGGAACGAGTCGGCAGCACCGAAGCGAAAGCCGCCTTCGATCAGCGCCGGAAAGCCGATGTTGCGGGAACCCTGGGCCAGGTGAACGTAGTTCTGCAGGAATATCGACATGCCGATGGCGGAGATCAGGGGGATCAGGCGGTGGCGCCCGCGTACCGGACGATAGGCCACCCGTTCAACCGCCCAGCCCATGGAGCTGGAGACGATCATCGCGCACACCAGTGCCACGATGAGTACCAGTGGCAGCCAGGCAATACCGAGGGCGGCCAGGCCGGTGATGGCGATCAGCGCGGTGTAGGCGCCAATCATGTAAATCTCACCATGGGCAAAGTTGATCATGCCGATGATGCCGTAAACCATCGTATAACCGATGGCGATCAGGGCGTAGGTGCTCCCGATCGTCAGCCCGTTGATGAGCTGCTGAGAGAAGTACAGGAGGTCTTGCATTGTAATGGGACTCCGAAAGCCTGCTCCCTACACCGGCCACACGAACCCGCCGGGGTAACGGCGCGAGTGTGGTCAGGATCAGCAGGAGCCTAGAAAAACACCTTCTCCCGGATCGCGGTGAGAAGGTGCTCTCATTATTACCGTTTTTTAACGATTTCGGCTCAGTTTACCGGAGTTTTGCTTCCATCTGAATGCCATTCGTAGACCACGAACTCAAATGACCTCATGTCACCCTTGTCGTCGTACTCGACAGTGCCGATGGGGGTCTCGAAAGTACCGTTGCGCAGTGCCTCGGCGACATCGAACGGATCGGTGGAGCCCGCTTCTTCGATGCCTTCAGCAATCAGTTGCACGGCGGTATAGGAGGTCAGTACGAAGGGGCCGGACGGGTCTTCACCTTTGTCTGCAAACGCTTCGACCAGGTCCTTGTTCTCTTCTTTCTGATCAAAGGCCGGGGGCAGAGTGACCAGCAGGCCTTCGGCGGCATCACCGGCGATGGTGTTGATGTCCTTGTTACCCACACCTTCCGGGCCCATGAACACGGTGTCCAGCTCAGCCTGGCGCGCCTGGCGCAGGATCAGGCCCAGTTCCGGGTGGTAGCCGCCGTAGTAGACGTAATCCACGTCGGCCTGCTTGAGCTTGGTGATCAGTGACGAGAAATCCTTGTCGCCGGCGGTAATGCCCTCGAACATGGCAATTTCAACGCCGGCGTCCTTGAGGGTGTCGCGCACGGCGGTGGCGATGCCTTCACCGTACTGCTGCTTGTCGTGAACGATGGCGACGCGCTCCGGGTTCAGGCTGGCGATGTGCTTGCCGGCCACCGGGCCCTGCATGCTGTCCAGACCGATGGTGCGGAACACCAGTTCATAGCCGCGCTCGGTGATGTCCGGGCTGGTGGACGCCGGCGTTACCATCAGGATGCCTTCGTCTTCGTAGATATCAGACGCCGGCTGGGTGGAGCTGGAACACAGGTGGCCCACCACGAAGCGCACGCCTTCGTTGACCAGGCGGTTGGCAACGGTTACTGCCTGCTTGGGGTCGCAGACGTCATCCACTTCCACGGCTTCGAGCATCTCGCCGTTCACCCCGCCGTCGGCGTTGATACGCTCGATGGCCATGCGGGCGCCAGAGAACTGCATGTCACCGTACTGGGCGACCGGGCCGGTAACCGGTCCGGCAATGCCGATCTTGATTTCAGCGGCGGCGTGGCCGGCACCCAGCAGGGCGACGGAGGCGCTAACAGCGGTTACGAGTTTCTTTACTGACGTTTTCATTGGGTCTGTCCTGTTTGGTTCAGGGTTATTCTTATGTTCTCAGATAGTTAAACAAACACCACACCCCGTTGCTTGTCAAGCAAATCGGGCCAGTCTTTGCTCCGGAACATGCGGCAATCGGTAAGCGGTAAATTGACCAGCAAAGACTGTGCCGGCGCCTGCTCAACTGTCCGTGTTGGTGTCGTCCGTTTCCGGGAATATCAGTGTCCTGAAGCGTTCGTGATCCCTTAATTGCTCGAAGCTCGGGTCTACCGAGGCGTCATCGCGGTAGGCTTCGGAAATGTCGATGGCTTTCTGCAGCGTGGTTACCGCGTCATCCCAGCGGCCGATTTCCGCATAGGCGCATGCCAGCTGGTAGTGCGCGTGGCCATTGCCCTGGTCCAGCTTGAGGGCACGCTGACACAGACTGATGGCCCACAGTGGCTCCTGCATCTCCAACACCGCGTCGGCCTTGTAGCTCAGGGCTTCCACGTCGTCGGGCCGCAAATCGAGAATCTGGTCGTAGGCGCCAATCTTGTTCTGCTGGGAGGTTTCCTGGCTGGCTTTAAGCCACAGGGAGTGCACTTCGTTGGTGCGCTCAATCTCTGCCTGGTTCTGATGGATGATGTCGGATTTCTGCTGCAGCTGTTCTTCGATCGACTTGAGGCGCTTTTCGTATTCCACCACCAGTTCGTTGACCCGTTTTTCCGCCAGGCTGGTGAGCTGGTTGCGCATATCGCGGATGGAATTCCAGCCGATCACCACGAGAATCGAGGTGGCGCCGGCAATCAGGTAGAAGAAGTAAGTCACCGTATCGGTGGCGTAAGACATGGTCTTGTCGGCCACCGACAGTTCCTTGTCCACGACTTTCTCGATGAGCTCGGCGCGGGTGTTCTGCATTTCCTTGCGCAGGGCCTTGCTCTCTTCCAGCAGGTAGAGTTCCACAAACGGGGTGTACATGGGCTTTTCGAGGGTTTCGATACGCTGTTCGACATCCTCCGCGGTGAGGTCGTCCGGCGTTTCTCCGCCTTGCTGGGCCTGGGCCCCGGTTGCCATTAGCAGGGTCAGAAAAAAGCCTGCAAGGGTGGCCAGCCAGCGGGAATTTGCCAGAGAAATCTGTCGGATAAAATGCGTAGTCATTGCGCCCTGTCCATCAACCGGATTACTGAAAGAACGTGACCTTAGCATAGTGGCTGGCGGAAAAAATGCCGCAGGAACGAATGGATGGGTAAAACTGCCGACTTGCATTTGCAGGAGTAAAGACCTCTAATAGTTAGTGGTATAAAGAAAATGCATAACGGTAGCGGGGCTTAAGCCGATGACGGGTAACAAGGTGCTTTACTCGAAACAGCTCAACGCCTCCGATGGAAATCAGAGCGGGGCCAAAGGTCCGGATCGGAGTGGAAGCGTGAATAATTATGAACAGGTGCTGGTGGCGCTGCGGCGTGTGATTCGGGCAACGGATCTGCATTCCAAGCGGTTAAGCAAGCATGCCGGCCTGACCGGGCCCCAGTTATTGATCATGCGCACGATCCGCGACCTGGGCGAGGTGACCATCGGTACCATTGCTGACAAGGTCAGCCTGAGCCAGGCGACGGTGACGACGATTCTGGATCGCCTGGAACACCGGAAGCTGGTCTACCGGGTGCGCAGCACCCAGGACAAGCGCAAGGTTCACGCGCACCTGACGGAAGACGGTGCGGATATTCTGGCCCGCGCACCGCAGCCGTTGCAGGAGGATTTCATCAAGAAGTTCCAGAGCCTGCATGAGTGGGAGCAGACCATGATCATCGCGTCGCTGCAGCGGGTGGCCAATATGATGGACGCCGATGATATCGACGCCTCGCCGGTACTGGACGTGGGGCCGGTGTTGAAGGACGATGGCTGGAAGGAGAAGGCCTGACGGTTTTCTCTGGAGGCTGCTTCACGGGGGCTGGTGCCAGGGTGGGGGTGCCCTTTCTTTCGGGAAAAGAACTCGCTTCGCTCAGACACCTTTGTCCCTGCAGAAAAAGCACCCCCACCCTGACACCGATCAGACTCGGTGAGACAACTCCCCCAACGTGTCGCAGAGAGCGTGGGTCGGATTAACCAAGCGGCATCCGACAAACCAATCGTTAATGTACCGAAGAACCCCGCTTCGGCTTGTCCCCGAAACACACCTGGAACACGTCGCTGTATTGCTTGGCGAAATTGACCGTCAGGCCTTCCTTCAGGTAGTCCGGTAATTCCTCATAATCGCCCCGGTTCGCCTCCGGCAGGATCAGGTTGCTGATCTTCTGCCGGCGGGCGGCGATGACTTTCTCGCGGATACCGCCCACCGGTAGCACCTGGCCGGTCAGGGTCAGCTCGCCGGTCATCGCCACGTTCTGCTGCGGTGCTTCCCGCCGGGCGATGGAGAGCAGGGCGGTGGCCATGGTGACACCGGCACTGGGGCCGTCTTTGGGGGTGGCGCCTTCCGGTACGTGCAGGTGCACGAAGGATTTATCAAAGAACGTGGGGTCGCCTTTGAAGCGTTTGAGGTTGGACGATACGTAGCTGTAGGCGATCTCTGCCGATTCCTTCATCACGTCTCCGAGCTGGCCGGTGAGCTTGAAGCCGCGCTGGGAGCTGTGAATCCGCGAGGCCTCGATGCTCAGGGTGGCGCCGCCCATGGCGGTCCAGGCCAGGCCGGTGACCACGCCAGTGCCTTTCAGGGATTTCTCTTTGCGGAAGGCGGGCTGGCCGAGGTAGGTGGTCAGGTCCGCGACGCCCACTTTCACCGGGGTATCGGGATCTTCCAGCAAGCGTACGATGCCCTTGCGGATGATCTTGTGCAGCATCTTTTCCAGGTTGCGCACGCCGGCTTCCCGGGCATAGCCTTCGATGACCTGTTTCAGGGCGGCATCGGTGATGTTGAGCTGCTTTTTCAGCAGGCCGGCGCGCTTGAGCAGCCGCGGCACCAGGTAATGTTTGGCGATGGCCAGCTTTTCTTCAGCAATGTAGCCGGACAGTCGGATGACATCCATGCGGTCGAGCAGGGCGCGGGAGATGGTGTCCAGCTGGTTCGCGGTACAGATGAACAGCACCTTCGACAGGTCCATGCGGACATCCAGGTAATGATCGAGGAACTCCCGGTTCTGCTCGGGATCGAGGGTTTCCAGCAGTGCAGAGGCCGGATCGCCCTGATAAGACGCGCCGATTTTGTCGATCTCATCGAGCATGATCACCGGGTTCGATACCCTGGAATCTTTCAATGCCTGCACGAACTTGCCGGGCATGGCGCCGATGTAGGTGCGGCGATGCCCTTTGATTTCGGCTTCGTCGCGCATGCCGCCGACGCTGAAGCGGTAGAATTTGCGCCCAAGTGCGTCGGCGACCGAGTGGCCGATTGAGGTCTTGCCGACACCAGGCGGGCCCACCAGCAGCAGAATGGATCCGCTGACTTCGCCCTTGAACGTGCCCTCGGCGAGAAATTCGACGATGCGGTCTTTGACGTCCGCCAGGCCATCGTGGTCGCGGTCGAGAATGCGGCGGGCCTCGGCCAGGTCAAAATGATCGCTGGAGGTAATGCCCCAGGGCACCTGGGTGAGCCAGTCCAGATAGTTGCGGGTGACCCCGTATTCCGGCGAACCCTGTTCCAGAATCTGCAGTTTCTGCAGCTCGTCCTCGAAACGCTCCTGCACCTGTTCCGGCGGATTCAGTTTGGCCATGCGCTCCTCAAAACGCTCGGCGTCGGCGGTCTTGTCGTCTTTCGCCATGCCCAGCTCGCGCTGGATGACCTTGAGCTGTTCTTTCAGGAAAAACTCGCGCTGGTGCTTTTGCACCTTCTCGTTCACTTCTTCGCTGATTTCGCTCTGCAGGCGCGCCACTTCCTGTTCCTTGCGCATCAGCAGCAGCACTTTTTCCATGCGCCGCAGCAGCGGAACGGTATCGAGCACGTCCTGCAGTTCGCGGCCGGGGGCGCTGGTCATCGACGCCCCGAAGTCCGCCAGGGGCGAGCTGTCGTCCGGGCCAAAGCGGGACAGGTACTGCTTCACTTCTTCGCCGTAAAGCGGATTAGTGCGCAGCAGGTCCTTGATGGCGCTGATGATGGCCAGGGTATAGGCCTTGAGTTCATCGGCGGCTTCTTCGGGCTCGCTGGGGTATTCCACCTCCACCAGGTAGGGCGGTTTGCGCCGCAGCCACTGCACGATGCGGAAGCGCTGGAGACCCTGGGCGATAAACTGGACCTTACCGCCTTCCTGCTGGGCGTGGTGGACCCGCACGGCACAGCCGATGCCCTCGAGTTCGTCGCTGGCCGGAATGCCGCCGTCGGCGTCGGTGCCGTCGACATAGCAGATGCCGAGTACCTTGTGGTCGGTTTCGCCCACGCGCTTGAGAGTTTCGTGCCAGGGGTTCTGGTTGACCACCACCGGCTGCACCTGCGCCGGGAAGAACGGCCGGTTGGACACCGGCAGTATGTACATGCGCCGCGGCATCATCTGCTGGGGCAGGGCCAGACTTTTGCTGTGCTCGTCCTTGCCAATGTATTCGGTCACGTCTTCCTCGAATTCTTCCAGCGGATCGTTGCGGGTATCGTCGTTCATGCCGTGCAGGTATCCATTTGCAAAGTGGGGGGCAGGGCCGATGGCCCCGGCGCAGTATTAATAACCTATGTAACGTCGGTCGCCCGGTTTTCAAGGCGGCGTGCTAAAGATGTGTACGTGCCTTGAATTTCGGCGGTTTGCCCCCAGAAACACAGCAAATTCGACGACAATTTCCAATCCGTTCAGGTGCTACCGATGAGCCAGTCCCCCTATATCTTTGAAGCCAACATGGAGAACTTCCAGCAGAAAGTGATGGAGGCCTCTTCAACCACGCCCGTGCTTGTCGACGTATGGGCCGAGTGGTGTGCGCCGTGCAAGCAACTGATGCCGCTGCTGGAAAAGCTGGCGGAGGAGTATCAGGGTGCGTTTCTGCTGGCCAAGGTGAACGCCGACGAGCAGCAGCAACTGACCGCCTCACTGGGTGTGCGCAGCCTGCCGACGATCATTCTGGTGAAGGATGGTCAGGCGGTGGATGGCTTCAACGGCGCGCTGCCGGAGAGCGAGATTCGCAAGGTGCTGGACAAGCACGTGGAAGCGCCGGAAGAAGACCCCTACGACAAGGCCCATCGGCTGTGGGGCGCGGGCGACGTCGACGGTGCCCTGGCGATTCTCACCGATATGAACCAGAAGGACCCCGAGAATCTGAAGGTACTGATTGATCTGGCCCAGCTGAAAGCCGAGCAGGGTGACCTGGAAACCGCCGAGCAGGTGCTGGCAAGCCTGCCTCCGGAAGAAAAACTGCAGCACCAGGCCAAACAGCTTGCCGCCCGAGTCAAATTCCTCAAACAGTCCGCGGAACTGCCGCCCGTCAAAGACCTGGAAATGGCGCTGGAGCAGGACCCGAAAGACCCCAATGCCTTGCACCAGCTGGCGCTTCATCATGTGCTGAGGGAAAACAATGCCGAGGCCATGGAGCTGCTGTTCCGGCTGATGCAGGTCGACAGCAAATACAAGGACGAGGTGGCCAAGACCACCCTGATCGAGCTGTTCGACAAGCTGGGCAACAACAATCCGGATGTGCGGACCTATCGGCGCAAGCTGTATACGCTGATGCACTGAGCGGTCTTATCGGATGGTGTGACATCCCATGAAAAAAGGGCCGCAATTGAGGCTGTGTAAAAACTCGATTTACATAGCCCCTGGGCTGGCAAGCAAAATGCCTCGGACATTGTCCGGGGCATTTTTGCTTTGAGTCGGTTTGTATTTCCAAGCAATAAAAACACGGGGAACAGAC
>NZ_QTKT01000017.1 GCF_018424605.1 Marinobacter lipolyticus
GGCGGAGATCGGGTTTGCCAATCGCATCCGCTGGGACGCCGAACTGAACCTTGACGAATTCAATCCCGGCTACTGGGTGCCGGCTCTGGAAGCCAGTCTCGACGGCGGCATCAACACCCGCGGCCGACTGGATGATAATGGCGAGCCGGAATTGACCGCGGACTGGGACATCTCCGGGCAGTGGCAGCAGGAAACCGCCGTTACCCGGGGCGAGCTGGATGTCGCGGCAGGTACCTGGACCGTGTCTCAGTTAGTCGCGGAGTTGGGCGACAACCGGATTAACGGCGCCGGCCAATGGGGTGAAACGCTGCAGGGAGAGCTCACCGTTAACCTGCCGGATCCCGAAATTTTCCTGCCCGGACTGGCGGGACAGTTGGTGGCTTCGCTGTCGGTGACCGGCGGTACCCCCGAGGATCCCCGGGGCGTGCTGAACCTGCGGGCATCGGATCTGGCGTGGCGGGACGACCTGGCAGTGGAAGTCGTCGAACTGGATGCCGAGCTTGCCGGCGGCCGGTCCGTGGACGCCTCGGCCCGGGCGCAGGATCTCCGGATCGGCGAGCAGAGCCTGGCGGCACTGGCCCTGGGGCTGAGTGGCTCGCCGGATAACCACCGGCTGACGGTTCGCGCTCAGCACGAGGACGCCAACCTCGACGTCGCCCTGTCCGGAGCGGTGAGCAACGCATGGAACAGCTGGCAGGGCGCTCTCGAACGCGGCGAGTTGGCGCTGCCCGGGGTTTCCCAGACCTGGACACTGGATCAGCCGGCGCAGCTTACCTATGGCGCCGATGGCTCGCTCACTCTGGGCGCTCACTGCTGGCGCTGGCAGGACAGCTCTGTCTGCGGTGAGGACCAGTCACTGTTGCCGGAACCGGCGGTGGCCTACCGGATCGAGGATTTCCCCGCATCTGCTTTGCGGCCATTGCTGCCGGAGACCCTGCGCTGGGGCGCCAGCATCGATGCCACCGTGGATCTGGCCATGACCGATCAGGGGCCGGATGGGGTTATAACGTTGGACGCCGGCGCCGGCGATTTCGAACTCCTGGTGCGGGACGAGTGGCAGACCCTCGCCCACGATACCTTGACAGTGAATCTGCAAATGAAGCCGGAGGTGGCCGAAGTTGAGCTGCGGCTTGCCGGCCCCGAGCTCGGGGAGTTCGGCCTCGACTTGTCAGTCGATCCCGCCGCACCGGAGCGGACAGTGTCGGGCGGTTTCTCGCTGACCGGGCTGGATATCGCTCTTGCGGGGGGAATTGCCGGTCTGGAGGAAGTGCAGGGCGAGCTCAACGGTGAAGGTCGGTTATCCGGACCGCTGATGAAGCCCGCAGTGGATGGTGAGATCGCCCTCAGTGGCGGTCGCTTCGTCGATCCTTCCATTCCGATGCCGTTGAATGATGTCGCGCTGGCCCTGCGGCTGAATGGGTATTCCGCCGGCCTGACAGGGCGCTGGACCAGTAACGACCGGAGTACCGGCCAGCTCAAAGGTAACCTGGACTGGTCCGGACCGCCTGCGCTGGAGGTCACCGTGACCGGCGAGCGTCTGCCAGTCACCTACGATCCCTACGCCAGGGTCGAGGTGGCGCCGGATATTACCATCGCGTTCCGGGACGGAGCCCTTTCGGTTCGCGGGCAGGTGGCCGTACCACGGGGTGATATCGAAGTGCGGACCCTGCCTGAGCAGGCCGTATCGGTGTCGGAAGACGAGGTCATCGTCGGTGCCGAGCCCGAGGAGCCTGCACTGCAGTCAATCAATATGGATGTCACCGTGGTGGTCGGTGAAGACACTGTGACGTTCGATGCCTTCGGCGTAACCGGTGATCTGGAAGGTACGTTGCGTATTGGCAACGACATGGACACCCGCGGTGCGCTGCAACTGGTTGATGGCCAATACGAGGCCTACGGCCAGGAGCTCGAGCTTCGCCGGGCGCGCATTGTATTCGTTGGGCCGCTGACCGAACCTTACCTGGATATAGAGGCGATCCGACGAGTGGACACGGTGGTGGCTGGCATCCGCCTGACCGGGCCGGTCAGTGAGCCGGAAACCGAAGTGTTTTCGGAGCCGTCCATGCCGCAGAGCGATGCGCTCTCTTACGTGATTCTCGGTCGAGCCCCGCAGAGTCGGGGTGAAGAGGGGCAAATGAGCCGCGCGGCGCTTTCGCTGGGATTAACGCAGGCCAGCAAGCTCACCCAGGGGCTGGGTGAGGAGCTGGGCATCCGCGAGCTAACCCTGGAGGCGGAGGGCGCCGGTGATGAAGCCTCGGTGGTGGCCAGCGGCTACATTACTGACGAGCTGAGCCTGCGGTATGGCGTCGGCATCTTCGAGCCCATTACCACGGTGGCGCTGCGCTATGATCTGGGGCGTTATTTCTATCTGGAAGCGGCCAGTGGCCTGGCGGCTTCCCTGGATATCTTTTACACGCGGGATTTCTAGTCCAGCGTGAACGTGGCGCTGACGCTGGCCTGCAACTCACGGTCGCCGATTCGGGACACCGCGTCGCCGGCGGATTTCGCTTCGGACATCATCATCGGGACTGGCCGGTGGCCGCCGTTGATGTTGATGGTGACCACCTCGCCGCAGGACATGTCGAGCTCGTTGGCAACAAACTCGCAGCGCGAGCGCGCATCGGCGATCGCTCGTGCCAGGGCCTGTCGTTGAAGATCTGCTTCCTCGGAATGGTAGAAGCTGCCATTGCCAAGGTGATAATCCATGCCCAGTTCCTGCGCCTGCGCGAGCAGCGGGTTGAGCAGCGTCAGATCATCAATCGTAAAGCTGACTGTTTGCGAGGCCACCGCGCGCTGTTCCGGTTCCTCACCGCGTTCCTGGATGGGAAGGGTACGGGTGTATAGGTTGAGGTTGGCGTCGCTGTAGTCGTTCAGTCGATCCCGGTACGGATCGATGGCGTCGCGCCATTGTTGCATCAACCCGTTGACCTTATCGGATGCATTGGCAGCGAGTTTGTCTTCGGCGCTGGCGGTGAATGTCAGGCGGGCGCTGTCCGGGGTGTAGGTCACTGCGCCCTCGCCTGACAGTGTGACTTCACCGGCGTGGGCTGCCAGTGGCAGCAGGGCAGCGGCAAGGCCGGGAATCAGGTGTTTCTTCAGGGATGTAAACATGTCAGATCTCCGTTCTATCGATGGGATAACATCAGGCTGTGGGCAGGGAATCGGCCTCATCCAGTCGCATCAGCTTACGCTCACGTGCGGCATGTACAAAGTGGCTGAAAATGCGGCGGTGTCCGGGATGGTACAGCAGGTACTCGGGATGCCACTGAACCCCCATCCACCACTGCTCACCGGTGCTCTCGATAGCCTGCACAAACCGGTCGTTGTCCAGCGCCACCACCCTCAGGCCGTGACCGAGGCGTTTGATCGCCTGACTGTGTATCCGGTTGGCACCGATGACCGGGCTGTCCATCAGGCGGGCCAGACGGGTGTTGTCTACCAGCCGCACCGTCTGCATCGGCAGCAGCAGCGGGCGGTGGCGGGTATTGACCCGCAGCGGGGTAACGTTCTGGCACAGCGACCCACCGTGGAACACGTTGATAAACTGGGCTCCCCGACAGATACCCAGTACCGGCAGCCTCAGGCGTTGGGCCTCGGCCAGTAAGCGCTGATCGGTCTGGTCGCGGCGGGCATCATAGCGGGCAGTCACGGTTGAGCGCTGACCATAGAGCGACGGATCAACGTGGGTGCCGCCGGACAGCACCAGGCCGTCCAGCAGTGACACATCCACCTTCGATCCCGGGCGGATGTAATGGGTGCGGGCTCCGTGCAGTTTCAGGCCCAGATTGATCAGCCGATGGGCCAGGCTGCGACGCACGGGACCGCTGATGCCAATGGTCAGGCCCGGAAGCTCGGGGGCTTCGCCGGCTTGCTCAGACATAACCCTTGGCGTGCAGCCACCGTTCGCAGGTGTCCGGCCAGCTTTGGGTGAGGTTTTTCAGGCTCAGTTTCCGGCTCTTGCGAAACTCGTCCCGCAGTTCGGCCAGATCGCCGGCGTTGTTGGCCAGCTGCTCCAGTACCACCCAGTCGTTCCATACCGTCGAAAAATGCCATTCCGGATTATCGATGTCGCAGTCCGGCAACCGATAGTGCAGGGTGGGGCGGCTTTTGATGCGTTCGTCCTCCACAAACTCCGCCAGCAGCTCACTGTCGATATGGGCGAACAATGGCAGCAGATCCAGCGCCTTGTTGCGGGTGGGGTTGTACTTCAGGTAGTCCCGCATCAATTGTTCGAAATTCGGCGCGTAGTCATCTTCCATCAGTTTATCGGTGTAGGTGCTGCTCCAGGGCTCGATGTAACTGGTGAACTTGCGGCTGATATCGATCTGGTGGCGGGCTTTCAACCAGTCATAAAGCGCGGCAAAGGACTGCAGGTACCGAACCAGCGTGGGGGCCTCCAGGTCTGGAAGTTCCGGGTTCAGCTGGAGTCCGAAGGCATAATAGATGGCTTCGCGGCTGCCCAGAGCGCCGGCCTTGCGCAGTTCTTCGCACAGGGTTTCGATGCGCTCAAGGGACGAGAAGGGCAGCGGCGGGCTCACAATTTCCAGGGGAACGATCTTCTCGGCAGCGGCGTCTATCACGTCCATCGCCTGGCCGCCCAGCTCCCGCACAGACTCGGGCAGACGCTCATCCTGCAAGTCCAGATCCTTGATCGGGTCGGAGTCCAGTTCAATGGTGAAGGTGCCCAAGTCCGTATCCAGCTCCGCCACATAGCGCGACGCTTCCCTGGCCTTGCCCGACAACAAATTGCCGCTCAAATCCACCAGAGTGCCGTAACTCAGCCCCGAAAGCTCAATCTCAACGCCCACCCGCCGCTCTTCACCGGCTGCGGTTCTCAGAATGTCTGGCATCCTGCATGACTGTGATTCGCTCATTCCTGTGCCTCCACAATAGGTTGCACCTACCTTATCACAGCGCTTGGGTGCACGAACCAGCCGCTGGCTGACAAAAAAGTCAGGAACGGATCTTTACACTGGATAAAACACTGTATATAGTCAATTCACTGTATATAAAAACAGGACTGATAAGGCGATCCCATGAAGCTGACAGCAAGGCAAGGACAGGTACTGGACATCATCCGCCGCTATGTGGATGAAACCGGATATCCCCCGACCCGGGCGGAAATCGCCGCAGAACTGGGTTTTCGGTCGGCTAACGCCGCAGAAGAGCACCTGCGGGCGCTGGCACGCAAAGGGGCCATTGAAATGGTTCCCGGAGCCAGTCGCGGCATTCGTCTGCCGGAAGCAGAGGAGGATCTGGGGTTGCCGGTGATCGGTCAGGTGGCTGCAGGCAGCCCGATCCTGGCCCAGGAGCACATCGAAGATCACTGCACCCTGAAGCCGGACTTTTTCTCACCCTCGGCAGACTACCTGCTGCGCGTACGCGGTATGAGCATGAAGGACATTGGCATTCTTGATGGCGATCTGCTGGCGGTTCACCGCACCCAGGACGTACACAACGGTCAGGTGGTGGTAGCCCGGGTTGGTGACGAAGTCACGGTAAAGCGCTTCCGCAAGGAAGGCGCGAAAGTTCTGTTGATTGCGGAAAACGAGGAGTTTGCCCCGATTGAAGTTGACCTGCGGGAGCAGGAAATTTTTATCGAAGGGCTTGGGGTTGGTGTCATCCGCCGGTCGGACATGCACTGATCCATCACGGTTAACCAGAAGGCGAGGCGCGTCATGGAACAACTCAGCTTTAACCAGAATCTGGCCTATGCACGGCCGGCGTTCGGCTACCAGGCCCCGGGAAAGTCCGCTGTTGTCCGGGCCGGCGCGGCGCGGTCGCGCCGTACTGAGCCTGCCGCTGGCAATGTGACCGAGATCATTCTGCCGGAGGGGCAGGTTGAGAATTTCCAGTTGTTGCTGCCCATGTTGACGCAGCTTAACCAGGAGAAACGCTGGCTTGCCTGGATTGACCCGCCCCAGGCGTTGGTCAGCAAGTGGCAGAAAATGCACGGCATAGTGGCCGGTGAGTTACTGGTGTTGCGGTCGACGGCGGACTATCCGGCACGTGATCTGGCCGAGCGAGCGCTCAGCGCCGGTACCTGCCACGCCGTTGTCATGTGGACCCGCAAGCTGGGCCGTGATGCGCTGCAGGCACTGCAGGAAGCATCCGCCCGAGGAAACAGCCACGGTGTGGTGCTGCGCCAGCGCTGAGTGCGCTGGCAAGTTTTTGCTCAGTGAAGTGTGTAGGACGGCTGAGCTTCCTGCGCGTCCAGTTCTTCGTCTTCCCAGTCGATGTCGTGCGCAACGTTGCCTACAGCTTCAATGCCGGCGGCGATCATCGCCTTGGCCACCGACATATCGCGATCTTCCATCATCTCGCGCGCTTCTGATGAAAACGAAATGCGCACCAGTGGGGCGGCATCGTCATCGATACGGCGCAACGCATAATCGCCATCACTCAGTTGTACGATTTCAAAAAAAGATGGTGACATTCACATAGCCTTTAAGTTGTTTTCCACCCCGGTTGCCGTGCGAATTACCATTCGCTGTGGCGTTCCTCCAGGGTATCAGCAAATTGTTTCAGCGCGTTCAGCGATGCGTAGAGTGCCGATGGAGACCGGTCAGGGCCTGATGCCGCGGCGATCGCAATGATGTTCTCCGCGCTTACCGTTTTACGGGTTGCCGGTGGTCTGCCCTGCGCAGCGTCCAGTTGATCCAGGTGCTGCCACCAGCTGCCAGCTTCCCCGGCCAGCGCCTGTAACGCCTCGGTTTCCGGTACCTCTTCGCCAACCAGCTGGATCAGCGCTTCCAGGGATTCCGGCTCGCTATTTCTGTGCTGGTAGAAGCGGGCAATCATCACCAGCAGCAGGCGCCGGGCTCGCAGTGTCAGCTCAATCGCCCCCTGGATCAGTGCCTCACGCTCCAGCGCCGACTCATCCCCGGCTTGCCCGCTATCGGCCCGGCCCGTCAGCGTTCTGGCCATGAACAGCTTTTGAGAAACCAGTGAGTACCACTGTGACGCCATGATTACCTGCCAACCACGTCGGTCGGCCGACGCATGAAAAAGGGTGTTCTTCAGATTGATTCGTCAGTCTACCATTTTCAGCCGCGGATTTCCTCCCTCGTGTTGGTACCTATGGGTTTAACAAGAAAACACAAACATTCACTTGAAACGGTCGTTTGAATTTGGCAAAAAGGCCGCCCGCTGAACGGGATTTGAACAATTAAGGGAGGTGACTTGGGGATGCGTAAGCATATAGTTACGGGGATTGCGTTGGCCTTGCTGGCGTCCTCTGGTGGTGCAGCAGCAGCCGTGTCTGGGGCGGAAGCCCAGAAGCTGGGAAATGAGCTGACTCCTGTCGGCGCCGAAAAGGCCGCCAATGCTTCCGGCAGCATTCCGGAATGGACCGGTGGTCTGGTCACCCCGCCCGTGGACTGGCGCCGCGGTGAGGTAGAGACCAACCCGTTCCCCGACGACAAGCCCCTGTTCGTGATCAACGCCAGCAATCTGGACCTGTACCGTGACAAGCTCACCGACGGCCACATCGCGATGGTCGAGCAGTATGGCCCGGATTTCTTCATGCCGGTGTATCAGACCCGTCGCACCGCCGCCTACCCGGAGCACGTGTACGGCAAGTTCCGCGAGAACGCGGTGTCTGCGGAGCTGCTGGATAATGGCAACGGTGTGCGCAACACCATCATGACCAGCCCCTTCCCGATCCCCAAAAACGGTCTGGAGGTGATCTGGAATCACATCCTTCGCTACCGGGGTGAAGAAATCGCGTTTCGTAGCGCGTCGGCAACGCCGCAGGTGAACGGGTCGTTCAACCAGGTGGTGAACGACTACGATTACTTCATCGCCTACAGTCGCCGTGGCGCAGATCTCGCCGATATTGACAACAAGATCTTCTACCTGAAGACCGATACCATTGCGCCGTCCAACCTCGCGGGCACCATCACACTGGTGCATGAAACCCTCGATCAGATTCGTTCACCGCGTCTGGCCTGGCGCTATGATTCCGGTTCCCGCCGCTTGCGGCGCTCGCCCAATCTCGCGTATGAGACCGATCTGCCGAACTCTTCGTCCCTGCGTTCGGTGGACCAGAAAGACATGTACAACGGTGCGCCCAACCAGTACGACTGGGAGCTGAAAGGCAAGCGAGAGGTTTTCCTGCCTTACAACGCCTACAAGCTGCACGATGCCGACGTGAAGCCGGAAGACGTCATACGCCCGGGCCACATCAATCAGGAGCTGGCCCGCTATGAGCTGCATCGGGCATGGGTGATCGAGGCGACGCTACGAACCGGGATCAGCCATATCTATTCCCGTCGCGTGTTCTACGTGGATGAGGACAGCTGGCAGATCCTGGCGTCCGAGGAATACGACGCCGAGGGCAACCTGTGGCGCGTGTCCGAGGCTCACAATATTAGTTTCTACAGTGAACCGGTGTTCTGGACCACGATGGAAATGACGTATGATCTGAAGTCAGAACGTTATTACATCGATGGTCTTGACGACGGATTCGCAGCGTACGACTTTGCGCCCGGTTTCCGTGGCAACCAGTTCAGCGCGTCTGCCGCTCGTCGGGCGGCGCGCCGATAACTGCCTGCCGGGCGGGGTGACCGCGCCGCCATCGAGCCACCACCATGACAACAGGGGACTGACTCTATGGCCGCGACCCCGCCACACATGCAAGCCTTGGATCATCTGATTCACGCGCTGGAAGAGTCGCTGAACGACCGCGACTGGGATCGTCTGGCGGAACTGAACAGTGAGGTCCGCGCAACGGTTGAGCCGGTCATGGCCCAGCTGGAGTCGGGGGAGCTCGACGCCGAGCTGGTCAGGGAGCGGCTGGCCCGACTACAGACCTTCTGCGATGCGGCAAGCGCGGGAGCGTCTGAGGCCAGGAGTGAAGCGGAACAGGCGCTGAAAGGTGTCAACCGTAACCGCAGTGCAGCAAGAGCCTATCAAAACGTTTCAACAAACCGTCCCAAATAGCGTCATAAAATTGACTCTCGCGCTCTTACAGTCTTAAATACCGCACAAATCCTTCGAGAGATTCTAGTGGATGTCTAAGAACAACAAAGTGCTGGTGCTGAGTGATGATGAATTACGCTGTCGCGATATCGTCACCATCCTGGATTTCATTGGTGAAGAGCAGGTGCTGGCTGGCGATGAGGCCGGGGCGCTGCTGGCCAATGGCGATGACGAGGCTCTGGCTTCGGTAGCGGTGGCCTTGCTGGACGGTGAAAGTGCCAGCATCCGTGAAAACGTGACCGAGGTGTGCGGCAAGCTCAAAGGCGTACCGGTACTGATGGTTGGCGACCCGGCGCTCAAGGGCGTGGCAGATGACGTTCTCGGCCGCATCATTGCCCGCATGAGCTGGCCGCTGAATTACACCAAGTTCGTCGACTCCCTGTACCGCGCGCAGATTTACCGGGACCAGTTTACCCACTCCCAGGAGCGCGGCCAGCAGCGAGGTCTGCAGCTGTTTCGCAGTCTGGTGGGTACCAGCCGCCGGGTACAAACGGTGCGCCAGCTGATGCAGCAGGTGGCGGACAAGGAGGTCAGCGTGCTGATCACCGGGGAATCCGGCACCGGCAAGGAAGTGGTCGCGCGCAATCTGCATTACCACTCCGCTCGCCGTGAGAAGCCGTTTGTTCCGGTCAACTGCGGCGCCATCCCGGGTGAGCTGCTGGAAAGCGAACTGTTCGGCCACGAGAAGGGCGCGTTTACCGGCGCCATCACCTCTCGGGTCGGGCGCTTTGAAATGGCCGAGGGCGGCACCCTGTTCCTCGATGAGATCGGGGACATGCCCCTGAACATGCAGGTGAAGATTCTGCGGGTTCTGCAGGAGCGTACCTTTGAGCGCGTGGGCAGTAACCGCACCATCTCTGCCGATGTGCGCATCATCGCCGCGACCCACAAGAACCTCGAAGACATGATCGAAGCGGGCGACTTCCGCGAAGACCTCTACTACCGCCTCAACGTATTTCCCATTGAAATGCCGGCACTGCGGGAGCGGGTAGAAGACATTCCGTTGCTGATCAATGAATTGATTTCCCGGATGGAAAAGGAGAAGCGCGGATCCCTGCGCCTGAATTCCGCCGCCATCATGAGCCTGTGCCGTCACGACTGGCCCGGCAACGTCCGGGAGCTGGCGAACCTGGTTGAGCGTCTGGCGATCATGCACCCCTATGGCGTGATCGGTGTTCAGGAACTGCCCAAGAAGTTCCGCTACGTGGACGACTACGACGAGAACCGCCCGGTAGAGGATTCCGGCATGCCTTCCAGCGTGCCCGGGCTGATCGGACTGGATGCCCCGGCACTGCTGCCGGTCAACGGTATCGATCTCAAGGATTATCTGTCGAACCTCGAGAAGCAGTTGATCCAGCAAGCCCTGGACGAAGCCGGGGGCGTGGTGGCTCGCGCGGCCGAGAAATTGCGGATACGCCGGACCACACTGGTGGAGAAAGTGCGCAAGTACGGCCTGCGTGAGGAAGAGGAATCGGAAGATTCCTGAAGAACGATGTTTCAGCAGCGGTGCCGGCCCGGGGGCTTGCCCCGGGGCAGCCGCTGAATCCCGCGTCAAAGCTTCGTAGCCCCATCGCCGTTAACCGCTTCAGACCGACATAAAACCGTCGTTTCACGAAAATTACGTTTCCTTCATTACTGAAAATAAAGCAAAAAACCAAGTTGGCATGATGCTGGCTTATCCCCCTGCAAACAAACCATCGAAAGAGTTTGACCCGGTGCCCGGGTGAGTCAGGGGACGCGTTTATGAGTCAGCTACAATTTGTTGTTCAGCCTTCCGCCAACACGGCCCAGGCCAATGCGGCGGCGGATGTTAACGACAAGGTCACGGCCCTGTTTCCACAGCAGGACGACGCAGCGGTGGGGTCGGCGCTGGATCTGTTCAATCAGATGTCGCGTCAGATTACCGACTCCTATCGCACCCTCGAGTCCCGTGTAAACCAGCTGTCTGGCGAACTGACCGCGGAATCGCTGCAGCGCCAGCAGGAGCTGGAAGAGAAAGAACAGCTCGCGGACCGGTTATCCACGCTGCTCACCGCGCTGCCCGCAGGCGTTGTGGTACTGGATAAGCAAGGCGTCGTTACCCAGACCAATCCGGCTGCCATCAGTCTGCTCGGTGAGCCGCTGGACGGCGAGCGCTGGGTCGATGTGATTCGCCGCTGCTTTGCGCCGCGCCGCGACGACGGTCATGAAGTGTCCCTCAAGGACGGCCGTCGCGTCAGTATTGAAATCCGCACAATGGAAAACCAGCCGGGTCAGTTGATCCTGTTGACCGACCTGACGGAAACCCGCCACTTGCAGGCCCAGCTTGCGCACGCCCAGCGTCTCTCTGCGATGGGCAAGATGGTGGCGTCGCTCGCCCATCAGATTCGCACGCCGTTGTCGGCTGCCATTCTCTACGGTGGTCACCTCAGCCAGGACGATCTGGACGAAGAGATGCGCCAGCGCTGCACCAGCCGCCTGATGTCACGCCTGACTCACCTGGAGCAGCAGGTAAGGGACATGCTCATATTTGCCCGTGGCGAAACCCGGCTGGCAGAGGAGCTCTCTGCAGAAACTCTGGTCAGCGCCATCGGTTCGGCCCTGGACGGTCTCAAGCTTGCACCGGGTGTGGACGTGCGCCTCGACAGTCATGTCAGTGACAGCCGGCTGATGTGCAACCGCGATGCGCTGGTCGGGGCCTGCTCCAATCTGGTGAACAACAGTATCGAGTCCGGCGCTACCGCCGTGGTGGTTCAGCTCTTCCCGGCTGGCGGAGAGCTGGTGATCCGGGTGGCCGATAACGGCCCCGGGTTCGAGGCGGATCAGGCCACTCAGCTGATGGAAGCTTTTTACACCACCAAGTCCCACGGTACCGGACTGGGTCTGGCCGTGGTGCAGGCGGTGGTCAAGGCGCATCAGGGGCGCTTTGCCATTGAGTCGCCGGAGCAGGGCGGAGCCGTGGCGACCTTGACCCTGCCGCTGGTTGGAAAATAACGAACAGTCATTGGAGGCAACCATGGCCAAAGCCCAGATTCTGATAGTTGAAGATGACCACGATCTGCGCGAAGCGCTGGTAACGACGCTCGAGCTGGCAAAGTTCCGCGTGCGCGAAGCGGCGAACGCGGAACAGGCACTGGCCCGCCTTGCGGAATCTCCGGTGGATATGGTGGTCAGCGACGTAAATATGCCCGGGCTGTCCGGCCATGAGTTGCTGGCAGAGGTTCAGCGCCTGTACCCGGGGCTGCCGATGATGCTGATCACCGCCTATGGCCAGATCAGCCATGCGGTTTCCGCCATGCAATCCGGCGCGATTGACTATCTGGTCAAGCCGTTCGAGCCCCAGGTTCTGGTGGAAGCGGTGACCAAAGTAGTGGGTGGCGTCCGTTCCCGAACCGGTGATGAGCCGGTGGCGGAAGATCCGATCAGCAAGCGCATGTTCCAGCTGGCGACGAAAGTGGCCGGCAGTGATTCCACGGTGATGATCTCCGGCGAAAGCGGCACGGGCAAGGAAGTGCTGGCGCGGTACATCCACCAGCAATCACCGCGCGCGGATCAGCCATTTATTGCGATTAACTGCGCCGCCATTCCCGAGAACATGCTCGAGGCGATCCTCTTTGGCCACGAAAAAGGCGCCTTCACCGGCGCGGTGGCCTCGTCGCCGGGTAAATTCGAGCAGGCTAACGGCGGTACCATCCTGCTGGATGAGATTTCCGAGATGGATCTGGGCCTGCAATCCAAGTTGCTGCGGGTGTTGCAGGAGCGGGAAGTGGAGAGGGTCGGTGGGCGCAAGACCATTGCCCTGGATGTACGCGTGGTCGCAACCACCAACCGGGATCTCGGGGATTACGTCCGCGAAGGCAAGTTCCGTGAGGATCTGTACTACCGGCTGACGGTGTTTCCCATGCATTGGCAGCCCCTGCGGGAGCGGGTGCTGGATATCATGCCGCTGGCCACCGCGCTGCTGAAAAAACACTGCCGCAAGATGAAGCTCACCGGCATCGGTTTTGCTGAAGATGCCCGCAATGCGCTGATGAGCCACCCCTGGCCTGGTAATGTGCGGGAGCTGGATAACGCGATCCAGCGCGCACTGGTCTTGCACCAGGGCAATGTCATCCACGCCGGCGATCTGTGCCTGGAGCTTGGCATCACCGGACGGGTCGATGGCAGCGGCCCAGCCCCGGGCCCGGCTTCCCTTGGCATTACAGAGCGTGTGGCGGACCCGCTGGCCTTGACCGAATCCGCGCAGAGCGCCGAGCCGGCCCCTGTGCCCATGGAAGCCGACGACGCTGGCGCGGCGTCATTGGGCGATGATCTGCGGCAGCAGGAGTTCCGTATCATTATCAGCACGCTGAAAAAGGAGCGCGGTCGCCGTAACCGGGCCGCCGAGCAACTGGGTATCAGCCCTCGGACCCTTCGCTACAAGCTGGCCCAGATGCGCGATGCCGGCATTGACCTGGATTCAGAGCTGGCCATGGCCTGATCAGCGTGGTCTCCATACTGCTTGGATACGTCTTGCAAGGCACCTACGGGTGCCTTTTTTTCTGTCAAATCCCCGTCACCGCTGCCTGATTCTTGCTTTGTCCTATATCTAAAGTAATGAAAAAAAAGAAATAAATCGTGTTGGCCTGCACTTTGCTTTTACCCGGGTAACAGAATGAGAATTCAGTGGATGGTGTTCAGACACGCCACTCCGGGGAGTCAGTTATGGTCGAACGTGCAGATATAAACAACGTGCTGTCGGAAATCCGCAACATGCGTTCGCAGATGATGCAGAACCAGCGCGTGGAGCAGGACAACGATATTCGCGGCCGGATCGATGGGCCGCAGCGGGTCGAAAAAAGCTCCGAAACCCCGAGTTTTGGCGACATGCTCAGCAAGGCCGTGGGTAGCGTGAATGAGCTGCAGCAGACCTCCAGTGATATGCGTACCGCGTACGACATGGGTGATCCCAATGTGGACATCACCCGCGTCATGATTGCCTCGGAAAAAGCCTCTGTCTCCTTCGAAGCCCTCACTCAGGTACGTAACCGGGTGGTGAAGGCTTACGAAGACATCATGAACATGCCGGTATAATAGCGGAGCAACCTCATGGCCAGCGTATCTGCAGAAAACGCCAACATGCCGGCAGCGGCGGAAAGCAGCGACAATGAAGGTCGCAGTGACCTGATGTTCGGGTTCAACCGTCTGAATCTGCTGCGTCAGGTGGGCCTGATGGTCGGGCTGGCCGCCAGCGTTGCGCTGGGCGTGGCGGTTGTGCTGTGGGCTCAGGAGCCCAATTATCAGCCGGTGGTCGGCGACATGTCCGGGTACAACCCCCAGGACGTTACCTCGATTCTCGACCAGAGCGGCATCACCTATCGCATGGATCCCCGCACCGGCGCGCTGCTGGTGCCTTCGGACGAAGTGTATAACGCCCGGCTCAGGCTGGCCGCCGAAGGGGTGACCGACGAGCAGACCATGGGCTATGAGCTGCTGGATCAGGACCGGGGTCTCGGCACCTCCCAGTTTATGGAAACCGTGAGCTTCCGCCGCGGCCTTGAGGGTGAGCTGGCGCGCACCATCGCCGCCATGCGTGGGGTCCGGTCCGCGCGGGTTCACCTGGCCATTCCCGAGCGTTCGGTGTTCGTTCGTGACGCCCGCACGCCGACCGCCTCCGTGTTCCTGGACGTTTTTGCCGGCCGCAAACCCGAGAAAGAACACATTGCCGCCATCGTCAACCTGGTGGCCGGCAGCATTCCGGAGATGAATAAAGAAAACGTCACCGTGGTCGACCAGAGCGGCAACCTGCTGACGGGGCGCAAAGAAGACAGCACCAGCCGCCAGATCAAGGATCAGTATGATTACACCACGCGCGTGGAAGAGCGGCTGACCCGCCGGCTGGCGTCGCTGGTGGGACCGATCGTGGGTGACGGGCGCTTTCGTGCGGAAGTGACCGCCGATCTCGATTTTTCGTCGGTGGAACAGGCGGAAGAGCTGTTCAATCCCGAGCAACAGGCTATTCGCAGTGAGCGGGAAATGACCGAAGAGCGCACCGGTGGCGGTGTCGGCGGCATTCCCGGCGCGCTGGCGAACCAGCCCCCGGCCGACGCGCAGGTGCCCGAGCAGGTGGAAGGCGAGGACGGAGAGCCCGCGCCGCAGCCGGTCAATGTGCGCCGCGAGGCCACCCGAAATTACGAAATGGACCGTACCGTCAGCTACATTCGCCAGGAACTGGGCCGGGTCAAGCGCCTGACCGTGGCGCTGGCGGTAGACGATATGAAAGTGGTGGACCCGCAAACCGGCGAGGTCAGCTACGAGCCCTGGCCGGAACAGGAACTGCAGCGTCTGAACATGCTGGTGCGCGATGCCGTGGGCTATTCCGCCGCAAGGGGTGACAGCGTCACGGTGATGAACACCGCCTTTGCGGCCGAGGAGCAGATCGAGTTCGAGACGCCGGGTTTCTGGGAACAGCCCTGGTTCTGGGATCTGATGAAGCAGGTGCTGGCCGGGCTGGTCATCCTGGTTCTGGTGCTTGGCTTGCTGCGTCCGACCCTCAAGAGTCTGTCCGGTGCTGGCCGCAACGAGCGCCGTGACGATTCCGATGACGACAGCTATGGTGCACTGGAAGGCGTTGAGGGTGGCGACGCTCTGCGCCAGGCCATGTCGACCCAGGACGAGTTGCTTTTGCCGGGTGCCACAGACAGCTATGATAGGCAGTTGAATGCACTGAAAGGCCTGATTGCCGAAGACCCGGCCAGGGTGGCTCAGGTGATGCGCCAGTGGGTGAATGTCGATGACTGAAGAAAGCAACCGTCCGGCGGAAATGGCCCAGCAGGCGCCGCAAAAACCGCAACGCAAGATTCCCCGGGTTGAGCAGGCCGCGATCCTGCTGATGTCCCTGGGCGAGGCAGACGCCGCGGAAGTGCTGAAGCACATGGGGCCGAAAGAGGTTCAGCGGGTTGGTGTGGCCATGGCGCAGATGAAGGACGTCAGCAAGGACGACGTAACCTTCGTGCTCAATCAGTTTGTCGACGCCGTAGGCGGCCAGACCGGCCTCGGCGTCGGGAATGACGACTACATCCGCAGCATGCTGACCCAGGCGCTGGGGGACGACAAGGCCTCCAGTCTGATCGATCGCATCCTGATCGGTGGCAACACCACTGGCCTGGATACCCTGAAGTGGATGGAGCCCCGTGCGGTAGGGGATATCATCCGCTACGAGCACCCACAGATTCAGGCCATCGTGATTTCCTATCTGGACCCGGATCAGGCAGCGGAGATTCTGGGTACCCTCGACGACAAGGTGCGCCTTGACGTGATGATGCGCGTGGCCTCGCTGGAAAGCATTCAGCCCCAGGCGCTGCAGGAGCTTAACAACATTCTCGAGAAGCAGTTCTCCGGCGGCTCCGCGGCCCAGACCAGTCGCATTGGCGGCGTCAAGCGCGCGGCCGACATCATGAACTTCATGGATCGCAGCATTGAGGGCGGGCTGATGGACTCCATCAAGGATATGGACCCGGATCTGGCGTCCACCATTGAGGATCTGATGTTCGTCTTTGATAACCTCAAAGACATCGACGACCGCGGCATTCAGGCGCTGCTGCGCGAAGTGTCGTCCGAGGTGCTGGTGGTGGCGTTGAAAGGGGCCGACGACGGCGTTCAGGACAAGATCTTCAAGAACATGTCGAAGCGGGCCGCGGAATTGCTGCAGGATGATCTGGAGGCCAAGGGGCCGGTGCGGGTCAGCGAAGTGGAAGCGGCCCAGAAAGACATCATTACCATTGCGCGGCGCATGGCGGAGGCCGGTGAGATTACCCTCGGTGGCGCCGGCGAAGAAATGATGTGATGAAAGACTCCGATAAGAGCCTCAACCGCATTCCCAAGGAACAGCTCACGGCGTATGAACGCTGGGAGCTGCCCCTGCTTGATGCCCGTGGCAATGAGGTGGCGCGGGAGGAAGAGCGAGACGTCAAACCCCTGACCGCCGCCGATATAGAAGCCATTCGCCAGGCCGCGCGGGAAGATGGTCATGCCGAAGGCCGTGATGCAGGGTATCAGGCAGGGTTCAGCGAAGGTCGGGAGCAGGGTCATCAGGAGGGCCTCGAGGCCGGTTTTGCCGAAGGCCGCGCCGAGGGCGAGGCCACGGGGCTGGAGCAGACCCGCAAAGAAATGGAATCTCGCATCGACCGACTGGAACACCTGTTGGGTGAATTGCTGGTACCGATCCGTCGTCACGAAGACGAGCTGGAAACGGCCCTGGTGAATCTCACCACGGTGCTCGCCCGTGCCGTGCTGTACCGTGAACTTTCCATGGATTCCTCACAGATTCAGCAGGTGGTGCGCAAGGCGATGGCCGCACTGCCTTCCACCAGCGACAACGTTCGCATTCACGTCCATCCGGACGACGCCCAATGGGTCAACGAGGTGGCCGGGCGCTTTGAGGCCACCAGTTCGGTGATTGAAGACGACACCATCCTGCCGGGAGGCTGCAAGCTGGAGACCCGCCACAGTCTGGTGGATTTCACCGTGGAGAAACGCTTTCAGAAAGCCGTCCAGAGCATGTTGGATCAGCAGCTTGGTCACGATGAGAGCGGCGACAGCGAAGGGCTGGACGCAATGATGGACGATCTCACCGACTTCCACCGGGACGTACTGGCGTCAGAGGACGACACCGACGATGGCAGTGCCGGCGACCAAGACGAGGACGAAGGCGATGACCAGAAACCTGGCTGATCGCCTCGACCGTTTTCAGGGATTTCTCGATCAGGAACCGGAACCCGAGCTGTCCGGCCGGCTGACCCGCATGGTGGGGTTGACCCTGGAATGCGTCGGCTGCCCCATGGTGGTGGGGGATCGTTGTGTCATTCAGGGGCAGGGTACTGGCAGTGTGGAAGCGGAAGTGGTCGGCTTCGAGGACGATCGCGTCTATCTGATGCCCCTGACCGCCATTGAGGGTCTGCGTCCCGGCGCAAGAGTAGTGCCGCTGTCCGTTGCCAGCCGCGTGCCGGTCGGGCCGCAGTTGCTGGGCCGGGTGGTGGATGGCAGTGGTGAGCCGCTGGACGGCAAGGGGCCGTTGCACGCCGAGGCCCGGGTGTCCCTCAGTGGCGACATCATCAACCCACTGGACCGCGCGCCCGTGCGGAAATCGATGGACGTGGGCATCCGCGCCATCAACTCGTTGATGACCGTCGGTCAGGGCCAGCGCCTGGGTCTGTTTGCCGGCAGCGGTGTCGGTAAGAGTATGTTGCTGGGGATGATGACCCGGTTCACCGATGCCGATATCACCGTGGTCGGGCTGATCGGTGAGCGGGGCCGCGAGGTCAAGGAATTCATCGAGGACATTCTCGGTGACGAGGGCCTTGCCCGCTCGGTGGTGGTGGCGTCGCCGGCGGACGATTCCCCGCTGATGCGTTTGCGTGCGGCCATGCTGACCACCCGCATTGCCGAGTATTACCGCGATCAGGGCAAACGTGTGCTGCTGCTGATGGATTCGCTTACCCGCTATGCCCAGGCCCAGCGCGAAATTGCCCTGGCCGTGGGCGAACCGCCTGCCACCAAGGGCTACCCGCCCTCGGTGTTCGCCAAGTTGCCCCAGCTGGTGGAGCGCACCGGCAACGGCCGCCCCGGCGGCGGCTCCATCACCGCGTTTTACACGGTGCTGACCGAGGGGGACGATCAGCAGGACCCCATCGCCGATGCCGCCCGCGCCATTCTGGATGGGCACATTGTGCTGTCCCGCCGTCTGGCCGAGGAGGGACATTACCCCGCCATCGATGTGGAAGCCTCCATCAGCCGGGTGATGCCCCAGGTTACCGAACTGGAGCATTTTGCCCGTGCTCAGCGGTTCAAGCAGGTCTACTCCCGCTATCAACAGGCGCGGGATCTGATCAGCGTTGGCGCCTACGTCAAGGGCTCCGACCCGGAAACCGACTTCGCCATGACCCACATCGGCAACATGCGGCAGTTCCTGCAACAGGGCCTGAACGAGAGCTCGCCCCTGGCCGAAAGCATCGAACAGCTGCTGGCGGTGGTGCCGGAACGGCGGTCGCCGGACCGCTTGAAGTCCAGCGTACCCAGTCACGGCGGCGGGGCTGAATAATGCTGCGTTCGCGCCGACTGGCGGTGGTCCTGACCCTGGAAGAGCGCAAGGAACAGGAAGCCCTGGAGAAAATGGGCGAGGCGCGCAGACAGGTCGAGGCCCAGCAGCAACAGATCAATGATCTGGACCGTTACCAGCAGGAATACCGCGATCAGATTCGAAGCAACCAGCAGGGCGTGGTGTCGGTGACCCGCTTGCAGGCCTGGCAGGCGTTCATCTCCCAGCTGGACCAGGTTCTGCGCCAGCAGCACAGGCAACTGGAACTGCTGGAGCAACGGCTTGAGGAAGCCCGCCGTGAATGGCAGGCCGCCTGGGAACGACGGCGGGGGATGGAGAAATACATTGAGTCCTGCCGGTCGCAGGAGCAACGTGAGCGCGACCTGAAGGAGCAGAAGCTGGCGGATGAGGCGGCGGGTCGCGCCTTTGTTCGCCGTCGCCGTTAGTGGCGTTTCGATTTGACCATCAATGCTGGATGCAAATCGGTGCTTGTGAGCTATTCTTATCGGTGAGAAGCCCAATCGGTCATTTCCCACGGAGGATCAGGAATGCCTATTCAGACGCGTCGCAGCGAAGACGGTCGCACCCTGACCATCAAAATTGAGGGGCGCTTTGATTTCAGCACCCATCAGGCTTTCCGTGACGCCTACGAGCATGGTGATCAGGAGGTGAAAGGCTACGTGGTTGACCTGTCTGATACCACCTACCTCGACAGTTCCGCGCTGGGCATGTTATTACTTCTGCGCGACTATGCCGGCGGTGACAATGCCAGCATCCTCATCGAAAACTGCAACAGCGATGTGCGCCGTATCCTTGCCATCTCCAATTTTGAGCAGTTGTTTGCCATTCGCTGACCGGCGACGTTAACCCCTCGGGAGGCGCGATGTGGAGGACGCACAATCCGGCAACCAGCCACTCAGAATCCTGATTGCCGACGACAGCGACAGCGACCGCCTTATTCTGCAAGCCATGCTGCGGCGACTTGGCCACGAGGTGGTCGAGGCCGCCAACGGCGGTGAAGCGGTTGAGCGGTTCCGGCACGCCAGCCCCCAGATCGTTCTGCTGGACGCCGTCATGCCCGGGATGGATGGCATGGAGGCGGCGCGGCAGATCAAGGCGCTGGCGGGCGAGCGGCTGGTACCGCTCATTTTCCTGACTTCACTGTCCGATGCCGACGCGCTCGCCCGATGCCTGGAGGCCGGGGGGGACGACTTTCTCACCAAACCCTACAATCGCGTGATCATCGAGGCGAAAATCAACGCCTTCAACCGCATGCGGCTGATGCATGAAACCCTCAGCCATCAGCGCGACCTGATCCACGAGCAGCATCGCAAGCTGACCGAGGAGCAGGAGGTGGCCAAGCGTGTGTTTGAGAATGTCGCCCATACCGGTTGCCTGGACGCCGGCAGCATCCGCTACCACGCCTCGCCGATGTCGATCTTCAACGGCGACATCCTGTTCGCCTGCCCACGGCCCGACGGCGGCATCCAGATTCTGATCGGCGACTTTACCGGCCACGGGCTACCGGCGGCGATCGGCGCGATGCCGGTGGCCGAGATCTTCTACGGCATGACGTCCAAGGGGTTCAGTGCCAGCGATGTGCTGCGTGAGATAAACCAGAAGCTGAAACGTATTCTGCCTGCCGGCATGTTCTGTTGTGCCGCATTGATACAGGCGGACTTTGCGCTGAACCAGGTCCAGGTATGGAATGGCGGGCTGCCCGATGGCTGGATTATCCGCGGTGATGGCGAACGGCTGGCGATGCCGTCGGCCCACCTGCCCCTTGGGGTGCTCGACAGCCACCGTTTTGACGCGGCCATGGCCATTCTGCAAACCAGCCCCGGCGACACCCTGATGTTTATGACCGACGGCGTGCTGGAAGCCGCAAGTGCGGACGGCGACATGTTCGGCGACGCCGGAGTATCGGCGGCGCTGCAGGGCCGGCGTGACGGTCAGACGCCCTTTGAAGCGGTGATCGATAGGCTCTGTGAGTTTTCCGGCGGTCGCCTGGAGCAGGACGACCTGACGCTGGTGACCTTGCAAATGGCCGAGGGCGGTGCCCTGGAGGGGCTTTCTGACCGGCTGCAGTTGTCGGCCCTCGAGGGGCCGGCGGAGTGGCGCTGCACCTATGAAATCCGCGACCGCACGCTGGGGCAGTTCAGCCCGTTGCCCCTGCTGCTGCACATCTGCATGGAGGTGCCGGGGCTGCGGCGGCGCAGCGGCGAAATCTACACCCTGCTGTCGGAGCTTTACACCAACGCGCTGGAGCATGGCATTCTAGGCCTGCCCTCGGAGTGGAAGGCAACGGCGGAAGGCTTCGGCCGCTATTACGAGGAGCGTGAACGGCGGCTTAACGATATCAGCGAGCACTACATTCGTTTCAGCCTCACCCACACCATGACCGACTATGGTGGCCGGCTGGTTGTGGTCTGTGAGGACAGCGGGCACGGTTTTGATTACCACCAGCACCGCCAGCCATCTGGCAGCGGCCACGGGTACGCCGGCCGTGGCCTCATGTTGCTGCACCGTCTGGCGGGCCCGTTGACCTTCAGGGAACGGGGCAACCACGTTGAAATTGTATATGATTGGCATTTTTCAGAGGCCGGCAAGACCGACGATGCGGCCGTTCACAAACCGGGGGTTAGTCATGAATGACAGACCACACCTTGATGAAGAAGCCCTGGCTGAGCTTCAGGATGTGATGGATGAGGAGTTTGATGTACTGATTCACACCTACCTCAGCGATTCTGCCGAGCGTATCTCGTCGTTACGTTCAGCGCTGGACGAAGGGGATGCCGACGCCCTGTCCAGAACCGCACACAGTTTCAAGGGCAGCTGTCTCAATATCGGCGCGCCGCGGCTCGGCGCCTTATGCATGGAGGTGGAAGAGGCCGGAAGGGCGTCCCGCCTGTCTGCTCTGGAGCCATTGCTGGCAAGCATCGAGTCAGAGTTTCGCCAGGTTCGACAGGGGCTTGAACGCTTTCTGGCGGATTGAGCGGTCGGTGAGGGGAGAGTGGCATCGCTTTTGCTGTAACTCAGGAAACGAGACGGTATTTGCATTCCAAACCTGAAAAGCGGCAAGAGGTTGCCATGTCCCAGATGGTTCTACCACCAACCCCGGCTCCCGGCGCGCAGCCCGAAACCGGCAGCAAGAAGCCGGCGGGCGGCGAAAAATCCGGAGAGAGTCATTTTGATTCAGTCTCCCGCGCGGAACAGAAGCGCCTCGATCAGAAACAGGCCGATCGCAGGGCCAGGGCGGACGCCACCGAGCAGGCTCGTTCCCGGCCCGACGAGCGGCCGGAACGGGCGGTTGACGACAAGAAAAGCGCAAACGCGGACCGCAGCGGTCGCAAGGACGAGGCGAAGACCAATCCGGCGGCGGAAAGCGGCACCACGATGGCGGACGCCGACGACGCGGAGCTCGCCACTGGCGGGGTCGCCGAGGTGGACTTGCCGGACGAACTGACCACACTGACATTCGCCGATCTGCAGGCGCTGATGGCGCCGGCTGCGGGTGCGGCAGGGGGCACGACCGCTGCCGGCAGCCAGACACCCGGGATGCAGGGGCTGGCCGGGGTGCTTGCAGGGTTGCCGGGCATGAAAGGGGTTATCCCCGGTCAGCCCGCTGAGGCTACCGGTAAAGCGAACGGCCAATCGATCGGTTTTCAGTTTTCTGAAGCGCTGAGTGCGCTGACCGGCGAATCGGGCCGCCCTCAGGACAGCACCTCGCTGTTGGCGTCCGGGCGCATTCAGACGCTGGCGGACGCCACCGGCCAGCAGCTGGCCAACGCCGCCGGGAAGCTGGCCCCTGACACGGCCACCGGGCTTCGCGGTTATGCGACCTCTGTGGATGTACCCGTGGGGCACGCGGAGTGGGGTGACAAGCTGGTGGGCAAGCTGACCTGGCTGACCGCAAACAAGCTTTCTGTGGCGGAAATCCATCTGACGCCACCGGATATGGGGCCGATGGAAGTGCGGGTCCAGGTCCAGCAGGAACAGGCCAATATCACCGTTCACGCTGCCAACCCGGCGGTTCGTGATCAACTGGAACTGCACAGCCATCGTCTGCGCGACATGCTCAGTGAACACGGGCTGTCGCTGGAGCAGTTTGACGTTGCCGATTCGCCGCAGCAGCAGGCCGATGGGCAGGACGCTGGCGGGGAGGGTGAACGTTCCAGCGCCGGGGAATCGGAGCTGGCGGCCGCCGATAGCGACGATCTGGATGGTGTTGCCGGTGAACTGGACCTAACCTGGAAAGGCGAGGTCGATATCTTCGCCTGATACCATGACGGGGCCTGTTGGCCCCGTTCCCGATTGCCCTTTGCCCATCCCTCCGCACAACGCTAAACTGCTGGTCTGTATCAGGCAGTCCGGCCTTTTGGCCCAACCTTTGCTTGATCATACCGTAAGGACCCAATACACCATCCGGATGACGGATTACTGGCGAATCTAGGTTTATGGCTGAAAATAATACTCCCGCGGCGCCGCCAGCGAAGAAAGGCAAGCTCAAACTGATTATCCTGTTGGTGCTGGTGGTTGTGCTGGCAGTGGGGCTGTCTGTGGTAGGGACGCTGTGGTTCCTGGGTGGCGGGCTGCCGGGAGTGACCGGGAACGACGAGGCCCCACAGGAAGAGGCAGAGGTCTTCCAGCCAAGTGTGTACCTCAACATCGATAAGGCACTGGTCACCACCGTGCAGGCAGAAAACGGCGGTCGCCAGCGTTACGCGCAGGTTTATGTTTCCCTCGAGGCAGACACCCCCGAGACACTGGCAGCCGCAGAGCTGCATCTGCCGCTGGTGCGCAGTCAGCTGGTGAGTCTGCTGGGCAACAGCGACTTCACGGAATTGCAAACGCCACAGGGCCGGGCGGCATTGGCGAGCAGCATGCTGGCGACCATCAACCAGGTGCTGGAGCAGGAGGGAGAGGCCCCGCTCAAAGGGGTGTTGTTCCGGAATTTTGTCGTGCAATAGCGTGCCGCGCAGATTGTCGCAAAGAGTGCTGGGAAGAGTACTGAGAAGAGCGCCGAGAAAGGTGCAATAGGGCCCCGGAAACGGGTGGCTTGTCAGGGCAGGAAAACGTATGCAGGACTTACTGTCACAGGATGAAATCGATGCCCTTCTCCACGGTGTGGACGATGGCGATATCGATACCTATGAGGAAACCGACGAGGCCGGTATAAAGTCCTACGACCTGGCCAGTCAGGACAGGATCGTCCGTGGGCGCATGCCTACCCTCGAGATGATCAACGAGCGTTTTGCCCGGTACACCCGCATCAGCCTGTTTAACCTGTTGCGCCGCAACGCCGACGTATCCACCGGTGGCGTGCAGATCATGAAATTCGGCGAGTACATTCACACCCTGTATGTACCGACCAGCCTGAATCTCTGCAAGATCCGACCGCTCCGCGGTACGTCCCTGTTTGTTCTGGATGCCAAGCTGGTATTCAAACTGGTGGACAATTTCTTCGGTGGCGAGGGCCGTCACGCCAAGATCGAGGGCCGCGAATTCACCCCCACGGAAACCCGGATTGTGCAGATGGTGCTGGATCAGGTCTTCAAAGACATGAAGGAAGCCTGGCACGCGGTATTGAAGGTGGATTTCGAGTACCTCAGTTCGGAAGTGAACCCGGCCATGGCGAACATCGTCAGCCCCAGCGAGGTGGTGGTGGTCAGCACCTTCCACATCGAGCTTGATGGCGGCGGCGGTGAGCTGCACATGGCCATTCCCTACTCGATGATTGAGCCGATTCGCGACGTGCTGGACGCTGGCGTTCAGAGCGACATCGACGACGTCGACGAGCGCTGGGTGAACGCCCTTCAGGAAGACATCAAGGACGTCAATGTCCCGGTCAACTCGACGGTGTGTCGCCGCCGGATTTCACTGCGCGACATCGCGAACATGAAAACCGGCGACATCATCCCGGTGGAAATACCGGACTTCCTGACCGTCACAGCCAATGGCATACCGGTCTACAAGGCGACCCTGGGAACCCGCGACGGAAAACTGGCGCTGCGAATTCAAGAGCGGGCAACGGTGCCCAAGGTCAAGAAACAACTGAAGGTGGGACGCAATGGCTGACGACGACAAGAAAGACGATCAGGAACTCAGCGAAGACGAGAAGCTGGCAGCTGAGTGGGAAGCCGCGATGGAAGAGTCCGGCGACGAGGGCGAATCCGTGGAGGACGAATGGGCGGCGGCCATGGCCGAGGCTGAAACCGAAACCTCCGGGGAAGACGAAAGCGCCGCAGACAATGTTCGCACCGCGCCGATGGAAGAGTTCGAGGAAGTCGCCCAGGCTTCGCAGGGCACCGGCCCGGCGCCGGATCTGGACGTTATCCTGGATATACCGGTGACCATATCCATGGAAGTGGGCAACACCCAGATTCCCATCCGGAACCTGTTGCAGCTCAATCAGGGCTCGGTCATCGAGCTGGATCGCCTTGCGGGAGAGCCGCTGGACGTGCTGGTCAACGGCACCCTGATCGCCCATGGCGAAGTGGTGATGGTGAACGAGAAATTCGGTATTCGCCTGACGGACGTGATCAGCCCCGGCGAACGCATCAAGCGGTTGCAGAAGTAAGATGATCGCGCTGCAGAGCCTGAGAGGATGGTGTGCCCGGCCGGCGGCAACGGCCCTGCTGGCCTGGCTGCTGCCGGTGCTGGCGGCGGCTGAAGAAGCCCCGGCGCGGGAAGAAAGCAGCCGCGCACCGGACACGCTGATGACCATGCTGAGCCTGGGCGGCGGGCTGCTGGCGGTGATTGCCATCATTTACGGCTGCGCCTGGATCATCCGCCGCATGAATGGCATGACCGGCATGAACAACCAGGCCATCAAGGTGGTGTCGGTCATGGCCCTGGGTGCGCGGGAGAGGATTGCACTGATTGAAGTCGGCGGCCAGCAGATTCTGGTGGGCATTACCCCATCGACCATCCGTACCCTCCAGGTGTTTGAGCAGCCGGTAGTGACGCCCGATCAGACAACGTCCAGCGAATTTGCCCGTCGCCTGCAGGGCATGATGGGCAAGTCATGGACATCCCGGTCCCCGAAGGATGACTGACCCGATGAACATGCGTTTGCTGAAATCCGGCCTGGCGTTAGTGCCGCTATTGCTGCTGGTGGGCTGGAGCCCGACGGCGCTGGCCGATCTGCCCGGCATCCCGGCGTTTACCATGACGCCGGGCGAAGAGCAGGGCGTGGAAGAGTATTCGGTTACCCTGCAGATTCTGGCGCTGATGACCGCGCTGACCTTCCTGCCGGCCATGCTGATGATGATGACCTCCTTTACCCGCATCATCGTGGTGTTCGCCATCCTGCGCCAGGCGTTGGGCCTGCAGTCCACGCCATCCAACCAGATTCTGCTCGGGCTGGCGCTGTTCCTGAGTATTTTCATCATGAAGCCGGTGCTGGAGGAGGCCAATCGCGTTGGCCTGCAGCCCTACATGGCCGAAGAGATCACCTCACTGGAGGCGGTGGAGCGGGCCAGTGTTCCCTTCCGTGAATTCATGCTGGGCCAGACCCGTGAAAGCGATCTCGGCCTGTTCATGCGTATCGCCGACGAACAGTATGACTCGCCGGAAGAGGTGTCATTCTGGGTGCTGATGCCGGCTTTTGTAACCAGTGAATTGAAGACGGCGTTCCAGATCGGGTTTATCCTGTTCATACCGTTTCTGATTATCGACATGGTGGTCGCCAGTGTGTTGATGGCGATGGGTATGATGATGCTGTCGCCGATCATCATCTCGCTGCCGTTCAAGATCATGCTGTTTGTGCTGGTGGATGGCTGGGCGCTGATCATGGGCACACTGGCGGCCAGCTACGGCATATAGGAGTCGCGTATGACACCGGAAACCGTCATCGACATTCTGCGGGAAGCGCTGTGGATGATCGTGCTGCTGTCGGCGGTCATTATCGGCCCCGGCCTGGCCATCGGCCTGGTGGTCAGCACCTTCCAGGCGGCCACCCAGATCAACGAGCAGACCCTGAGTTTCCTGCCACGCCTGCTGGTGACACTGATTGTGATCATTGCTGCCGGGCCGTGGATGCTGACCAAGCTGCTTGATCACGCCGAGCGCCTGATTACCAGTATTCCCTTTCTGATTGGCTGAGCCATGTTGCCGACCGAAATCAGTGCCGACCTGATCGGCCAGTGGGTGGGGCAACACTTGTGGCCACTGTTCCGACTGGCCAGTTTCATGATGGTCATCCCCATCTTCGGCACCCAGCTGGTTCCGGCCCGCGTGCGCCTTGGGTTGGCGCTGCTGATGACCCTGCTGATTGTCCCGCTGATTCCGCCCGTGCCCCAGGTCGAGGCGCTGAGCGCCGATGCCGTGGTGATTACCCTGCAGCAGATCCTCATCGGCGTCGGTATGGGCTTCGCTGTGACCGCCCTGTGGCAGCTCTTCGTGGTGGCGGGGCAGATGATCGCCATGCAGATGGGGCTGGGTTTCGCGTCCATGGTCGATCCGGCCAACGGCGTGAACGTCCCGGTCCTGTCGCAGATCTACACCATCACTATTACTCTGCTGTTTCTGGCCATGAACGGCCATCTGGTGATGTTCGAGGTATTCATCGAAAGCTTCCGCACCCTACCCATCGGCTTTGAGGGGCTGGGGCAGGGCGGTGTCTGGGAGCTGGCCCACCGGATCAGCTGGATGTTCGTGTCGGCCGTGCTGCTGGCGCTGCCGGCGGTATCGGCGGTGTTTATCGTCAACATCGCGTTTGGTGTGATGACCCGCGCCGCGCCGCAAATGAATATTTTTGCTCTGGGTTTTCCGATTGGCCTGATTTTTGGACTGTTCTCCATCTGGGTACTGCACGCCAATTTTCTGCCACACTTTGAGCAGTACACCCGCGAAACCTTCGAATTCATGCGGAACCTGCAGGGGCAGCCCTGATGGCTGAAGAAAACGACAACAGTCAGGAAAAAACCGAAGAGGCCACCCCCCGACGGCTGGAGAAAGCCCGGGAGGATGGCCAGACCGCGCGTTCCAAAGAATTGGCCACCATGGCGGTGCTGATGGCCGGCGCCGGCGGCCTGCTGATCTTCGGCGCCAGTCTCGGCGCCTCCATGGAAGACATCATGCGCGACAGCTTCGTGCTCGAGCGCTCGGCTATTTTCGACACCCGCCACATGAGCGTGCAGCTGATTGCCTCCGCCAAGGAAGCGGCGCTGGCGCTGGCGCCGTTGATGATCCTGCTGGTGATCGCAGCGATCGCCGGCTCCATCGGCATTGGCGGCCTGCTGTTCAGCGGCAAGGCTATTGCGCCGAAACTCAATCGCATGGACCCGATCAAGGGCCTGAAAAAGATGTTCTCGGCGCGGTCGCTGATCGAACTGGTCAAAGCCATCCTCAAAGTCGGGCTGGTGATGGCGGTGGCGCTGCTGATCCTCAACCTGCGCACAGAGGACTTGCTCAGCATTGCCGAGGAGCCCCTGATACCGGCCATGGAGCACGTGCTCTGGACCATGGCCTGGACGTTTTTCCTGCTGTCTGCGGCGACCATCATCATCGCGGCCATCGATGTGCCCTTTCAGATCTTCGACCACCAAAAGAAACTGCGCATGACCAAGCAGGAGGTCAAGGACGAGTACAAGGACACTGAGGGCAAGCCGGAAGTGAAAGGCCGCATCCGCCAGCTGCAGCGGGAAATGGCCCAGCGCCGTATGATGCAGGACGTGCCCGGCGCCGATGTGGTGATCACCAACCCGACGCACTATGCCGTGGCCCTGAAGTACGATCAGAAATCCATGGCCGCGCCGATTGTGGTGGCCAAGGGTGCCGACGAAGTAGCCTTCAAGATCATGGAGATTGCCCGCGAAAACAAGGTGGAAATCCTGCGTACACCGCCGCTGTGTCGGGCGGTGTATCACAACACCGAGGTCGGCGGGGAGATTCCCGATGGCCTGTACATGGCCATCGCCCAGGTGCTGGCGTACGTATTCCAGTTGCGACAGTTCCGCAAAGGGCGCGGCGAACGGCCCGGCATGCCCAATTTCCCCATTCCACCGGATATGCGGCGCGATGTCTGAGTTGGGTGGTTTTTTTCTGTTGTAGCCTGCTGACGGTTGGGGAGGGTGGCTGTGGTTGCCCCCTCCCAAAAAACGCTACAAGCACATCCATGTGCGCTTGGGCTCCGCCATCCCTGGCTCCGCACATTTTTGGGAGGGGGCAACCACAGCCACCCCGAGCACCTGTTGATATATCGAAAAGCTACCCGGGCATTGGTTGCTGGCCCTGCCAAAAAATTTCGGAGGCCATGGATGGCCGGAGAGAAGCGCACACGGACGTGCTTGTAGCGGTTTTTTGGCAGGGCCAGCAACCGATGCCCTTCATCGAAGCCCGCAGGCTACAGATAAAAAAAGACCTGGCTCAAACCCGAGCACTAACAACCCGAACCATCGGGTCACGGCGGCTCTGTGGTATGGGCAGTGCGCCATAGAACTCGCTGGGATTGTAGACGCGAACCGGAGAAAACCCGCAGCCAAGGAAATGATCCCGGGCCTGCTGGTCATCCTCGAAGTGGAAGCTGACCTGGCTGCGGGTCATGGAGCCCAACAGGCCGCCTAGAGTTTTCAGGGAGCCTCGCAACAGCGGCTGGCGGGGTATCAGGTAGCTTTCGGAGAGATAGACCGAACCGGGGCGGTCGGACAGAACGCTGGCCAGGCGTTGCCAGAATTCGGTGATGACCGGCAGGGAGAAGTAGCTGGTCAGGCCTTCGGTGACCACCACGATGGGTTTGGTGTTGTCAAAGACGCGGGCGACGACGGCTTCAAGGGTGTGGTCACCGGCCTCGGCCAGGATATCAACCGGAGTAACCTGATGGCGGTCGCCAAGGCGCCCGGCCGCCAGAAGTCTGGCCGCTTTCCGGGCGGCCATATCCGGCAGGTCGGCTTCGACCATTTTCAGGGTGGGGTGCTTCTCCCGCAGGCGGATGCCTCGTGGGGACATGCCGCAGGCGATTTCCAGGACCTGCTCGACACCGTCTTCACGAATGGCCCGCTCAATCAGGTGGTCGATGATCAGGTGACGTTGCAACAGGAACGTGCGGATGTTGCCACCGATGGCGGCCTTGCTGGCGGTCTCGAACGGGCTCATCAGGTGATAGAGCCAGCGGCCCTGTTCGGTGCTCAGGGCATCGTCAGACAACCCGTTCCGGTGCCAGACGGCACCGGTATACAGGGCAGTGAAGCTGATGCCCGAACTGTCAGTCGGCTTTTTGCTCATAAATCGCCTTGCCCCAGGCTTCCCTCGTGCCCGGCAGAATCAGGTTCAGGGCAATCGCCACCACGGCGCTCAGGGCAATGCCCTCGAACTGGCCAATGGCCATGCCACCAATGCCGAACACCAGGGTAATGGCAACAATCACCAGATTACGGGACTGGGCCAGGTCCACCTGGTGGCGGATCAGGGTGTTTAGGCCAACCACCGCGATGGAGCCGAACAGCAGGCAGAGGATGCCGCCCATGACCGGGACCGGAATGGTCTGCAGCACCGCGCCGAATTTGCCGACAAAGGCCAGCACAATGGCAATAACGGCCGCCCACCACATTACCTTCGGGTTGAAATTGCGGGTCAGTACTACCGCTCCGGTCACTTCCGAGTAGGTGGTGTTCGGTGGTCCGCCGAGCATGGAGGCAGCGCTGGTGGCCAGGCCATCCCCCAGCAGCGTGCGATGCAGGCCGGGTTTGTCCAGGTAGTTTTTGCGGGTCACGGTGCCGATGGCCAGGATGTCGCCGATGTGCTCGATGGCAGGTGCGATAGCCACCGGAATCATGAACAGGATGGCACCCCAGCTGAACTCCGGAGCGACGAAGTTGGGTACGGCGAACCAGGGCGCCTCGCGCACCGGGGTCAGATCCACGATGCCAGCAAAAGCAGACAGTACATAGCCGACAACCACACCGAACATGATCGGGATCAGGCGGAAAATGCCTTTCGCCCACACTGACATAATCACTGTTACCACCAAGGAGATCATGGCGATCCAGATGGCGGTGTCGTAGGGCACCAGTTCCGCTGCGCCGTCTCCGGTGCGGCCGGAGGCCATGTGCACGGCGACCGGCGCCAGCCCCAGGCCGATCACCATGATCACCGGGCCGATAACCACGGGAGGCAACAACCGGGTGATGAAGCCGGTGCCCCGCAGTCGCACGGCGCCACTGAGGATGATGTAGAGAATACCCGCGGCCATCAGGCCGCCCAGGGTTTCTTCCAGGCCGAAACGGCCCTTGGCGGCAATCACCGGGGCGATGAAGGCAAAGGAAGAGGCCAGGAAAATGGGAATCTGGCCACCGGTGACGATGTGGAAAATCAGCGTACCCAGACCGGCGGTAAACAGCGCGACATTGGGATCAAGCCCTGTGATCAGCGGCATCAGCACCAGTGCGCCAAAGGCCACCAGCAGCATCTGCGAGCCCGCGACAGCCTGTTTCCAGATCGGGTCGTTGGTGTGGTCCTGCATGTTCAGACGTCCTTCTGCTTGGTGCCGAAGATTTTGTCGCCGGCATCACCAAGTCCGGGAAGGATATAGCCTTTCTCGTTCAGGCGCTCGTCAATTGAGGCCGTATAGATGGACACGTCCGGATGCGCTTCCAGTACTTTCTCCACACCCTCGGGGGCGGCCACCAGAATCAGCGCTCGGATTTCGGTGCTGCCGGCCTTCTTGAGCAGATCAATGGTGGAGATCAGTGAGCCGCCGGTGGCGAGCATCGGGTCGATGATCATGGCCAGCCGCTGGTCCAGTTCGCCCACCAGCTTCTCAAGGTAGGTGCTGGCTTCCAGGGTCTCCTCGTTGCGGATTTGTCCCACCACGCTGACGCGCGCGCCGGGGATCAGGCTGAGCACGCCATCGAGCATACCCATGCCGGCACGGAGGATCGGCACGATGGTCACTTTCTTGCCCTGGATCTGCTCGATCTTCACCGGGCCGGCCCAGCCCTCGATGGTCTTTTCCTGCAGCGAAAAATCCTTGGTGGCTTCGTAGGTCAGCAGCGCGCCAACTTCCTGTGCCAATTCGCGAAAATTCTTGGTGCTGATGTCCGCGCGGCGCATCAGACCGAGTTTGTGGCGGATCAGAGGGTGTTTGACCTCGTGGATGGGCATGGCGTCACCTTTTGTCTGTCTGCTGTGTCGGAGTAAATGGCGCAAGGATACCGTATCTGGAAGGTCGCGTCAGGCACTGAAAAGTGAAATCCCGTAAGGGCTGGTACGGATCTTGCCCATACTCCTGCATACGATGCGTCAGCGTCATAATTTCGACCAAACGACTGCCGGCAGGCAAGGCACGCGGAGACATTCCAGGCATGGACAGAGCTTTAGTCCTGAATAACGTCAAATCCCTGACGCGGGGAAACCTGGGCATTCCCATCATGCTGATGGGGCTGCTGGGTATGATGATCCTGCCCATGCCGGCGTTCATGCTGGACGTGTTCTTCACCTTCAACATCACCCTGTCCATCGTCATTCTGCTGGTGTGTGTCTACGCCCTGCGGCCGATGGAGTTTGCCTCGTTTCCGACGGTGCTGCTGGTCGCCACGCTGCTGCGGCTGGCGCTGAACGTGGCGTCCACCCGCATTGTACTGCTCAACGGGCACGAAGGCGGAGACGCCGCCGGTAAGGTGATCGAATCGTTCGGTGCGGTGCTGATCGGCGGTAACTACGCCGTGGGCCTGGTGGTGTTCGCGATCCTGATGATCATTAACTTTCTGGTGGTTACCAAGGGTGCCGGCCGTGTTTCCGAGGTCAGCGCCCGCTTTACGCTGGACGCCATGCCCGGCAAGCAGATGGCCATTGATGCCGACCTGAACGCCGGCCTGATCAACCAGGAAGAGGCCAAGCACCGCCGTGGCGAGATCGCCCAGGAGGCTGACTTCTACGGTTCCATGGACGGTGCCAGCAAATTCGTCAAGGGCGACGCGGTGGCCGGGCTGTTGATTCTCGCCATCAACATCATTGGCGGCGTGGCCATCGGCATGTTGCAGCATGGCCTGGATTTCGGCACCGCCATGCAGAACTACGCCCTGCTGACCATTGGTGACGGCCTGGTGGCGCAGATTCCTTCGCTGCTGCTGTCCACCTCCGCTGCGATCATGGTCACCCGGGTAACCTCCAGTCAGGACATGGGCGGGCAGATTCTGCAGCAGATGTTCAGCGCCCCCAAGGCACTGGGTATTGCGGCGGTCATTCTGATCATCCTCGGCCTGATTCCGGGCATGCCGCACCTGGCGTTTCTTGGTCTGGGCGGAATCGCTGCGGGTGCGGCCTACCTGATCTGGAAGCAGGAGCGGCAGACCGTTGAGGAAGACGGCGCCTTCCCGGTGCGCAGTGGCGGTGCCCGACCGGCCGGCCGCGATGTGCCGCCCGGGGTGGAAGGTGCAGAGCAGGGGCAGGCGCTGCCAGCACCCGGAGAGAACCGGGAACTGGGCTGGGACGATGTGGCCACGGTGGACATCGTCGGGTTGGAAGTGGGCTACCGGCTGATCCCGCTGGTGGACAAGTCCCAGGGTGGTCAGCTGTTGAGTCGCATCAAGGGTGTCCGCAAGAAGCTGTCCCAGGACCTGGGTTTTCTGATGCCGTCGGTACACATTCGCGACAACCTGGATCTGATGCCCAACGTGTATCGCATCACCCTGATGGGGGTCACCCTGGCCGAGGCGGAGATTCACCCGGACCGGGAGCTGGCCATCGATCCGGGTCAGGTGTTCGGCAAGATCGAAGGAATTGAAGGCAAAGACCCGGCCTTTGGTCTGGACGCCTGCTGGATCGAACCGGACCGGAAGGATCAGGCCCAGACCCTTGGGTACACCGTGGTGGATGCCAGTACCGTGGTGGCGACGCATCTTAACCAGGTGTTGCAGAAGCACGCCCACGAACTGCTCGGCCATGAGGAAACCCAGAAGTGGCTGGACCAGCTGGAGAAGGTGTCGCCCAAGCTGGCGGAAGAGCTGGTGCCCACCACCATTTCCATCAGCCTTCTGCTGAAGGTGTTGCAGAACCTGTTGAAGGAAGAGGTGCCGATCCGCGATATGCGCTCGATTGCCGAGGCCATCGTCAATGTGCACCCGCGCAGCCAGGACCCCAAGTTGCTCACCACGGTGGCCCGTCAGTCACTGCGGCGGATGATTGTGCAAAGCATCTGTGGCAACGAGCAGGAGATCCCGGTTATCACCCTTGATCCGGACTTGGAACAGTTATTGCTGAAGTCCATGCAACAGAGTCAACAATCCGGCGGTCAGGAAGACATCGGGCTGGTGCTGGAACCGAACATGGTGGAGAAGCTGCAACGCTCGTTGCAGGAAAGCGTCCAGCGCCAGGAGATGCTCGGAAAGCCAGCGATCCTGCTGGTGTCGGGCCCGCTGAGGCCGGTGCTGGCGAAGTTCGCCAGTTTCGGGGTGGAAAGGCTGCACGTGCTTTCCTACCAGGAGATTCCGGACAACAAACAGATCACCATTGTGGCGTCCGTGGGCCAGTAACGGTAACGGATGACAAAGCGGACAACGCAGGCACGGCGTTGCCGGTGGAGGACGAGGCATCATGAAAGTAAAACGTTTTTTTGCACAGAGCATGGCAGAAGCCCTGAAACAGGTGCGGGAACAGATGGGCCCGGACGCCGTGATTCTCTCCAACCGCCGGGTGGACGGTGGCGTCGAAATTGTGACGGCACTGGATTATGACGAAAACATGGCGCGCCAGCGCCTGGGTGACCAGGCCCGGGAGGCCACCAACGGGTCCCGGCTGGCGGAAATGCAGGTGGAACAGCATCGCCGACTGGAGCAGGAGCTGGGCCGTTCCCGTGACCGCATCCGCGAGGTGCGTGAAAAGCGCGCCAGCGTGGGAGCGGGCTATACCGGCGGCGCGGCGCTGATCGAGGATGCCTCGCCAGAGCCCGAGCTGGAGATCGGCCGGTCCGCCGTGGCGGGTGGCGGCTACTCGGATGAGCTGGCACAGATGCGTGCTGAAATCAGCTCACTGCGTGATCTGATGGGAGCGCAACGGCCTGAGCCCGCCAAGCCGGCGTCCAATGCGGTACAGCAGCGACTGTCCGAGCGTCTGCAGGAATTCGGTCTTGGTCTCGAACTGGCCAATTCCCTGTCGCGCCGGCACAACGGGGGTCGCCTGGAAGATGGCTGGAAACAGTCCCTGAAAATGCTTGCCACCGGCGTGAAAACCGCCCGTCAGGAGTGGCTGGATCAGGGCGGGGTCTTTGCCTTGGTAGGGCCGACCGGTTCCGGCAAGACCACCACCATCGGCAAACTGGCTGCCCGCCACGTGTTGCGCCACGGTGCAGATTCCCTGGCCCTGGTGACCACTGACCGTTACCGCGTCGCCGCCCACGAGCAGCTGTTCGTGTTCGGTCGCATTCTTAACGTGCCGGTGCGGGTGGTGGATGAGAGCCATTCACTCGACGATATTCTCGACGAACTGTCAGATCGCCACCTGGTGCTGATCGATACGGCCGGCCTGACCAGCTCCGATAAAGGCTATGAGCAGCAACTGTCCGAGCTGGCCCGCAGCCATCATCGGATTCGTACCCATCTGGTGGTTTCTGCAACCAGTCAGCCGCGCATCATGAAATCCGTCTGGCATTGCTATAAGATGGCAAATCTTGCGGGTTGCGTGATGACAAAAATCGACGAAGCCCTGACACTGGGTGAGTCTCTGGGGTTTGTCATGGAGTCTGGCCTGCCGGTAGCCTATTACACCGACGGACAGAAGATCCCCGAAGACCTGCACCACGCCGAAGCGGTACCGCTGGTTCGGCTGGCCGTGGAGCGGCTGAAAACACTCCAGCAACAACAGGCGGTAGCAGAGGGTGCCTGATCCGGGTCCCGGACAGTCCGGAGGACGTCGTATCCGCATTGCAGCATGCGCCGTTGAATAACAACTGAGCCTTCGGTCAAACGTGGCGAGAGAATAATCAAGTATGACAAAACCACATCCGGTACAGGTGATTGCAGTCTCCGGCGGCAAGGGCGGCGTTGGCAAGAGTAACGTGTCGGTCAACCTCGGTATTGCGCTGGCGCAGAAGGGCCGGCGCGTCGTGTTGCTGGATGCTGACCTCGGTCTGGCCAACATTGACGTGCTGCTGGGCATCACCGCCAATCGCAACCTCTCTGACGTGCTCGCCGGTGAATGTGAACTGCGGGATGTGCTGGTCACGGGGCCGGGCGGCATCAAGATCGTGCCCGCCTCCTCAGGCACCCAGCGCATGACCCAGCTGACCGCCATGGAGCATGCGGGTCTGATCAATGCGTTCAGTGATCTGGGCGATCAGATCGATGTGCTGATTGTCGATACCGCAGCCGGCATCTCCGAATCGGTGGTCAGTTTTCTGCGGGCCTCCCAGGAACTCCTGCTGGTGGTGTGTGACGAACCCACATCCATCACCGACTGCTACGCGCTGATCAAGCTGATGAACCGTGATTACGGCACCAGCCGTTTCCGCATTCTCGCCAATCAGGTGCGCAACGAGCAGGAAGGTCGTCACCTCTACGAAAAGCTGACCCGGGTGACCGAGCGGTTTCTCGATGTCGCGCTACAATATGTAGGCATGGTGCCCTACGACGAAGCGGTGAAAAAAGCGGTGCAGAGGCAAAAGGCCGTGCTGGAGGTGTACCCGCGCGCCAAAGCGTCGCTGGCGATCAAGGCGCTGGCGGACAAGGTCGACAATTGGCCATTGCCGACGTCTCCCCGCGGCCATCTCGAGTTCTTTGTGGAGCGACTCGTCGAAGTCTGAGTTAGATCCTGTCACCGAAAAGCTGGACACATGGCATTGGCGAAAAACCTCGGAATCTACCAGAACACCGGTGAAAGCGGCGCCTCCCGCCTGGTGGAGGAGCACGCGCCACTGGTCAAGAAGATCGCGCTGCACCTGATGGCCCGCCTGCCGGCCTCGGTTCAGCTCGATGACCTTATGCAGGCGGGGATGATCGGCCTGCTGGAAGCCGCTCAGCGCTACACCTCCGCGAAGGGCGCCACCTTCGAAACCTACGCCGGTATCCGTATCCGCGGTGCCATGGTGGACGAGATTCGCAAAGGCGACTGGGTTCCCCGCTCGGTCCATCGCAATGCCCGCCGAATATCCCAGGCCATCAAGGCCGTCGAAGACCGTTGTGGCCGCGAGGCTCAGGACCAGGAGGTTGCGGAGGAGCTGGGCATCAGCCTCGACGAATACCATTCCAGCCTCAGCGATGCCAACAGTGGTCGTCTTTTTAGCCTCGATGAGCTCAATGAATCCGGCGACCTGCCGATAGAAGAAACAGAAGCCAGTGATAATCCGCTGGATGGCATCACGTCTGATGCATTCCGGCGCAGTCTGGCGGAGGCCATCGGCGAGTTGCCGGAACGGGAAAAGCTTGTACTCAGCCTGTATTACCAGGAGGAGCTCAACCTCAAGGAGATCGGTGCGGTCCTTGGGGTCAGCGAAAGCCGGGTCAGCCAGATTCACAGCCAGGCCGCGCTTCGTCTCAAGGGGCGCCTGGCAGGTTGGCGGCAGGATTCCGGTGCGTAGGTCCGCCCCTGTTACCCGTCATCACGGAGAGCGCCAACGTGTGCTCAGGTTGGCGCTCTGTAGCTTTTGGTAACCGGCGCTTTACAACCGGACCAAACACCACACAATAAGCGGTTAAACCGCCGGCCTGCCGCAATTGTGGCAGAAAGATAAAACGTATTCCGGGTGTTACAAACTGGAGGTCCCTTTGGACAAAAACATGAAAATCCTCATTGTGGATGACTTTTCTACGATGCGACGGATCATTAAAAACCTGCTGCGTGATCTGGGTTTCACCAACACCGACGAAGCCGACGACGGTAACACCGCGCTGCCGATGCTGCGCAGCGGCAAGTACGATTTTCTGGTAACCGACTGGAACATGCCGGGCATGTCCGGGTTCGACCTGCTCAAGGCTGTACGCGCCGATGAAAACCTGAAGACCCTGCCGGTACTCATGGTCACCGCCGAAGCGAAGCGCGACCAGATCGTGGCGGCCGCCCAGGCCGGCGTCAACGGCTATGTGGTCAAGCCGTTCACTGCCGCGGTGCTTAAAGAGAAGATTGAGAAAATCTTCGAACGAATTCAGTAACCCGAGGTCGGATGGGCTCTCATGAGCGATAGCAAAAACAACCCCCAGGATCTTGATCCGGAGGTGAAGGAAAAGCTCCGCGCCCAGGCCAATGCCCTGGTGGAACAGATCGATGCCGGCGAATACGGCCAGGCGATGACGTTGATCAATGACCTGAGTGAGGTCCGCGATCAGAGCCTGTACCGGGAAGTCGGCCGGTTGACCCGGAGCCTTCACGAAGCGATTCGCAATTTCCAGATCGACCCCCGTAACGCCGAGCAGCAGGAAGCGCTGTCGATGATGACGGACGCCTCCGACCGCCTGGAATACGTGGTTCAGAAAACCGGGCAGGCGGCCAACCGCACCATGGACCTGGCCGAAGACGCCATGCCGCGTGCCCACGCCATGCGAGACGAGGCCGCGCTGCTGCGGGACGAATGGCAGCGCCTGCGTCGTCGCGAGATGCAGCCGGCGGAATTTCGGGATCTGTACGGCCGGATCGATAACTTCTTCGTTACCCTGGCCGGCGACGCCGATCTCATCTGCGGCAACCTGTCCGAGATCCTGCTGGCACAGGATTTTCAGGATCTGACCGGCCAGGTGATCCAGAAAGTCACGGCACTGGTCAAGGAAGTCGAGGAACACTTGTTGAGCCTGGTGGTTATGGCCAGCCACGTGGACCAGCTTACCGGCACCGTGCACGAGCTTGAGGCGAAAGAAATATCGGCCGAACAGGGCGTGGGTCCGCAGATCAAGGCGGAAGAGCGTGAAGATGTAGTAGCGGGTCAGGACGATGTTGATGATCTTCTGTCCAGTCTCGGATTCTGAATCAAGAGGGTAACCCATGGCGTTTGATGCCGATGAAGAGATCCTGCAGGACTTTCTGGTCGAAGCAGGCGAGATACTCGAAAAGCTGTCCGAGCAGTTGGTCGATCTGGAACGACACCCGGACGAAAGCGATCTCCTCAACGCCATTTTCCGCGGTTTTCATACGGTCAAGGGCGGTGCCGGGTTCCTGCAGCTTGATGCCCTGGTGAATTGCTGCCACTCGGCGGAAAACGTGTTCGATATTCTCCGGAACCACAAGCGCAAGGTGGATGCGGAACTGATGGACGTGGTGCTCGAGGCCCTCGACCACGTTAACGCCATGTTCGAGCAGGTCCGCAATCACGAAGACCCGACGCCGGCCCCGGACGAACTGATTGCGGCGCTGGATGCCCTGGCCCGGCCGGACAGCGGGGCAGGGGTGGCGTCTGAGCCGTCCCCGTCCACCGCACCGGAATCGTCTGCAAACGCCGACCACGGCGACATTACCGACGACGAGTTCGAGCAACTGCTGGATGCGCTGGGGGATGACCAGGCGGGTAAGCAATCCCAGGACGATCAGGCGTCCGCTGACCAGCCCCGGGCCGGCGACAGTTCCGGTGATGATGAGATTAGCGACGATGAATTTGAAGCGCTGCTGGATCAGCTTCACGGTAAGGGGCAGTTTGCCGGCGCCCCGGCGGACGAGGAAGCGGCAGGCGCCGAGCCCGCCTCTGCAGCGGAAGGCAATGACCTGATCTCCGATGACGAATTCGAGAACCTGCTGGATCAGTTGCATGGCAAGGGTGGTAGCCCCACCGCAGAGGTCAATAAGCCAGCTGAAGCGGCGGCGCAGCCGAAAGCCGATGCTGGCAAGCCCGCGCCCGCAGCGGAACCGGCCAAAGCCGAAGTGAAAGCGCCGGCGGCCAGTGGCGCTGCCAAAGACAGCGCGCCCGCCGCCGAGACCACCGTGCGGGTGGATACCAAACGCCTGGACGACATCATGAACATGGTGGGCGAGCTGGTACTGGTACGCAACCGCATGCAGCGCCTCGGCGCGGCCAGTGAAGACGAGCACATGCACAAAGCGGTCTCCAACCTGGACGTGGTGACCACCGATCTGCAGGCCGCGGTGATGAAAACGCGGATGCAACCGATCAAGAAAGTCTTTGGCCGGTTCCCGCGGGTGGTCCGTGACCTGGCCCGCAACCTGAAAAAAGAAGTGAACCTGGTGATGCACGGGGAAGAAACCGACCTCGACAAGAATCTGGTGGAGGCGTTGTCCGATCCACTGGTTCACCTGGTGCGGAACTCGGTGGACCACGGCATTGAAGCCCCGGATGTCCGTGAGAAGGCCGGCAAGCCCCGCGGCGGCACGGTGACCCTGAATGCCGAGCAGGAGGGGGATCACATCCTGCTGTCCATCGAAGACGACGGCGCCGGCATGGATCCGGAGGTGCTGCGGCGCAAAGCCGTGGAGAAAGGCATCTACGATCAGGACGCCGCCGACCGGCTCACCGAAAGCGAGTGTTATAACCTGATTTTCGCGGCGGGCTTCTCCACCAAAGACCAGATTTCCGACGTGTCCGGCCGCGGGGTTGGCATGGACGTGGTCAAGACCAAGATTGGCCAGCTCAATGGCCAGCTCAGTGTTGAATCGGAGTTGGGCAAAGGCTCGCGCATTGTCATCAAGGTCCCGCTGACGCTGGCCATCATGCCGACGCTGATGATCATGCTGGGCGATCAGTCGTTTGCGCTGCCGCTGGTCAATGTGGTGGAGATCTTCCACCTCGACCTGAGCAAAACCAACATTGTCGACGGCCGCGAATGCATCGTGGTTCGCGACAAGGTGTTTCCCCTGTTCCACATCAAGCGGTGGCTGGTCAAAGACGCCCAGTCCGAAGCCGAGTCCGAGAACGCGCATGTGGTCATTGTGGCCATGGGAACCCGCCAGGTCGGCTTCGTGGTGGATCAACTAGTCGGCCAGGAAGAGGTGGTTATCAAGCCACTGGGGCGCGCATTGCAAGGTACGCCGGGCATGGCCGGGGCGACGATAACCGGGGACGGGCGCATTGCCCTGATTATTGATGTGCCCAGCCTGCTTCAGCACTACGGGTGAAGCGCGCGGAGCGACCAAGGTTTAGGAGAATTGGATGACAGTTTCTGTCCTGGTTGTTGATGACTCCGGATTTTTCCGTAAGCGTCTGATGGAAATCCTGACGGCATCCGGTCAGATCAAGGTTGTGGGTGTTGCCACCAACGGCCGGGAAGGGGTCGAGTTGGCGGAAAAGCTGCGACCCGACGTCATCACCATGGATTATGAAATGCCCATTCTGGACGGCATTTCTGCGGTGCGGGAGATCATGAAGCGGCACCCGGTGCCGGTGTTGATGTTCTCGTCGCTGACTTACGAAGGCGCCCGCGTGACCCTTGATGCGCTTGAGGCCGGCGCCGTTGATTTCCTTCCCAAGAACTTTGAAGAGATCGCGCGGGATTCCAGTCAGTTACAGAAAATCCTGGTGGAGCGGGTGCTGGACGTGGCGGGCAGCCGCCCCGGCGTGAAGCCGGCACAGGCATCACGACCCGCACCTACCCCCGCCGCCCCTGCGCGCC
>NZ_QTKT01000018.1 GCF_018424605.1 Marinobacter lipolyticus
GCTACGCACTGGTTACCGGTCTCTCGAATGAGGAGCCTGCCATCATCGAGCTGCTGCATGAAGGCCCCCAGCGGCCACTGGGGGTGGGCCTCAATTTACCCAAACACGGCAGGAATTATCCATACAAGTCATTCAAGTTCGTGCGCATAACCGAGTGTCTACTTTTCGTGGATAGGACCAGCAATCGTGATGATGAAATGGGTCGCAACTCTCTTGTTGGTTACCCCCGGTGCCGTACTAGCAGAGACTGAGCTAGACTTTCACCTGTGTTCGGCTTATGTGCAGCAATCGGAAGCAGGTACACAGATCGAAAATGAATGGCCGGTTCACGTAAAGTTGACAGAGGTTGGCGCCATAAGTTTTGAGCGTTTCACTGATGCGAACATTGGCAGAATGAGCCGAATTATTGTCGGTGGTCGCGTATTTTTGAGAGCGACGATATGGACGCCAGTTCCTAGTGGAACCTTACGTGGGAAATTCAGCTCCCAGGAGGTTGCCAAAGCATGGCAGCGAACTCTTGTAGGAGAGTTACCGGCAGCTCCGTGCGGTGTGAACTAAAAAATGCCTAACCAATCGCTCAAGTACGTTATGCACTACATGGATGACGAGACGTGAGTAAGAATCTTTATTTACTGCTGCTGTGTATTTTGGTGGCGGGATGTAGCAGCAAAGCCGTGTACGACAATATGCAGCGGAACAACCGACAAGAATGTGTCAATGTGCCACCGGCTCAGTATGAGGAATGCATCCAACGTTCCAGTAAATCATACGAAGAGTACGAGAGGGATCGGGCAGAGGTGCTCAAGTCCGAGTGATAGTGCTTCGGGCTCTCGAACATCGGGTCATAGGCCTGCCCAGCGGTGGTGGCTGCATAACAAGGCGCATCAATTCGCGGCCGGTGGCCGCCGGACGCCCTTTACATTGCGGCTGCGCCTCCATTCCAAGGGCGCTGAATTTCGGCGTCATTGACTTGCCCCAAGTTCGGATTGTCAGCCAGAAGGTGGAAGCATTGATCGAACTGGAGAACATAGTGGTTTCGTTGATCTCGACCCCATTCACGCTCCGTGTATCGGGCAATAGATTTGAGGTCAGCTTTGGCCTTCCTGGAAAGCTTGAAACTTGGCATCAGCGCCCTTCGTTGTCCAGTTCACGAATAAACGAGTCATAGGAGTAGTCTTCGAAACCACTATCTTCGCCTTCCTTAAGCAGTTTGCGGAGCGTAGTCAGGCGGGTTTCAGACTCTTCGAGCAGGCGCAATCCTGCACGAACAACCTCACTGGTTGAGCTGTATCGGCCGTTTTTGAGCTGTTCTGCAATGAACGCATCAAAATGTCGGCCTAAAGTGATGCTGGTGTTCTTTTGCATGGTTCCATCTCACTAGTACCAATAATTGGTATATTTTGGTTCAGCTGGCATAACAATGCAATCGACGCGACAAGCGCGTGATTGCGGGCGCCATGCAATACGTTCGTCTTGACGTACGTACCTATAGGCGTACACTTGGTTAAAAGTTGAACACGCAAGAGGTGCGTCATGACCGGAATCACAGCAACTGAGGCGCGCAGCAACCTTTATCGGTTGATTGACGAGACCGCCGAGTCCCACCAACCAATCGTCATCATGGGTAAGCGGAACAAAGCTGTTCTGGTTTCCGAAGAAGACTGGTCTGCTATTCAGGAAACACTTTACCTGCTCTCCGTACCCGGTATGCGGGAGTCTATTCGTGAGGGGATGGATACCCCCGCGGATGAATGCGATGAGGAGCTGGACTGGTGACATGGAAGTTGGTTTACACCAAGCAAGCCCAGAAAGATTCAAAAAAGTTGGCCTCCAGCGGCCTCAAACCAAAAGCCCAGGAACTGTTAGCGCTTATAGCGGAAGATCCATACCGCAAGCCGCCTCCGTTTGAGAAGCTCATCGGTGATCTTGCGGGGTCCTATTCACGCCGTATTAATATTCAGCATCGCCTGGTCTACCAAGTACTGGAGGACGAGCAAGTGGTGAAAGTCCTCAGGCTCTGGAGCCACTACGAATAATGCATAACCAGCCGCTGTTGCCGGGCGATCATTGCGATAACGTTTTTCCGGGCTGTTTCCGTCGCTAGCAAAACCGCCTGGAGCTGCTAATCTACATCATTATTGTCTCTTTATAAGGGCAATTGTCATGTACGAGCGAGCCAAGGAACTGTTGCATCAGGTCGAGCAGCTGCCATTGATTAACGAGGCGCTCGAACGTCATTACGCCAGACGCTTCGCCAGTGCCACGAACGCCAATCTGTTCTGCGGAGTCTATCCGGATTTTGCGACCGCGTCGGAGCATGCGCCGGCCGGCAAACCGATCGGTTACGACAACGATGCGCCGGCCTCGGCGGAGATGTATCGGTTCCGCATGGCAGCTATCTCGCCGTGCGACTACCCCGTGGCGTTCTGGCTGAACCGGCTGATGCAGCCTGGCCAGCGGCTGCTGGATTTTGGTGGCCATGTGGGGGTGCTGTACTACGCGCTCTCGCGCTATCTCAGTTTTCCGGATGGGTTTGAGTGGCAGCTCTACGACGTACCCGCTGTTATCCGCGAGGCCCGGCAGTTCGCCAAGGCCAGCAATGCGCCCCCCGCCCTGACCTTCTGTGACGACCTGAAGCAGGCACCCGCTTGTGACTGGGTGCTGTTCTCCGGGTCATTGCAGTATCTGCAAGATTCCTTAAGCAGCCTCGTGGGTCAGCTTCGCACCCGCCCCACTTACGTGTTGATCAACATGTTGCCGGTGCACCGCACCAAAAGCTTTGTGACGCTGCAGAACATCGGTACCGCCTTCTGTCCGTACAAGATCTACAGCGCCGATGAACTGGCCGCCGAGGTGGCGACCCTCCGTGGTGAAGTGGTCGATCACTGGCGAAATGCCGACAAGGCGTGTTCCATCCCGTTTCACGCCGGGCACTCCCTCGACTATTATTGTGGGCAACTGATCCGGTTACCGGCAACGCAGTAAGCATCCCGTTGACTGGCGGCCCCACCCACAGCCATAGACACATGGACTCCCATCGATGACTGAGTATTTCATCCAGGCCTTTATTTACCTGGCGGCCGCGGTGATTGCGGTGCCTCTGGCAAAACGTTTTGGCCTCGGTTCGGTCCTCGGTTATCTGGTCGCCGGCGTGGTCATCGGCCCGGTGACCGGTCTGGTGGGTCAGGAAACCACCACGATTCAGCATTTTGCCGAGTTCGGCGTGGTGATGATGCTGTTTCTGGTGGGTATGGAACTGGACCCGAAATCCCTGTGGGCGATGCGGGTACGTTTGCTGGGGCTGGGTGGCCTGCAGGTGGTGCTGACGTCGCTGGCGGGCATGGCCATCGCCTGGTCGCTGGGCCTGGCATGGCAGACCACGGTAGCGGTCGGGCTGATTTTTTCGTTGTCGTCCACCGCCATTGTGCTGCAAACCCTTAACGAGAAGGGGCTGAACAAGACTGAGGGTGGCCGCGGCGCGTTTTCGGTGCTGCTGTTTCAGGACATCGCCGTTATCCCAATGCTTGCGGTGATTCCGCTGTTGGCGGTAGCAAGCCTCGCCCAGATCGGTGAGGGCGATGCCCAGCCGCATGGAGGCTTCAGCCTGGTGGCGAACCTGCCGGACTGGGCGCATGCGTTGGTGGTGGTCGGCGCCGTTGCGGTTGTGATCGTCGGCGGTCACTACCTGAGCCGACCGCTGTTCCGCTACGTAGTGCAATCGGGGATGCGGGAGGTGTTTACCGCCATGGCGCTGATGCTGGTCATCGGCATTGCCGCGCTGATGAGTGTGGTGAATCTGTCGCCCGCCCTTGGCGCTTTTCTGGCGGGGGTGGTGCTGGCCAACAGTGAGTTCCGCCATGAGCTGGAGGCCAATATCGAGCCCTTCAAGGGGCTGCTGCTGGGGCTGTTCTTCATCACCGTGGGGGCCGGCATCAACTTTGAGGTGCTGTCAGCGCAATGGCCAACGGTGCTGACATTGGGGTTGCTGGTCATTGCGGTCAAGGCCGGGGTGCTGCTGTTGCTGGCGCTGGTGGTGGCCATCGATGACCGCGATCGAGCCCTGGCGCTGGTTCATCAGGTGAAGCAGCATTGTGGGTTCTGGCGCGGGCCTTTGACCGTGGCCATGGTTACGACCTGCGCGCTGCCGGCGCCGATGACGTGGTCAGTGAAACCTATCATTCCGCGCTGGAGCTGGGCGGCGAGGCGTTAACCGCGTTTGGTGTGCATCCCCTGCGCGCCCGACCGGGAGAATCCCGGCTGAACAGCCGGCCCGAATGCCTTGCCGCAGTCGCGGCATGGCCGGCGGTACTCTACACTTTTCTCAGGGGCGGTAATAAACCGCCGGGGAAAGGAACAGGGTTGTTCTATGCACCATGAGCAGGCTGCGGACGATTCGGAGCGCCGGTCGCCGGCGTTCTTCAATAAACTGACCGCCAGTGTACCGGGGGTTATCTTTACCTACTGGCTCAGTGCCGACGGTCTAGAACACCGGTATCCCTACGTCAGTGGCCAGGTCATGCGGCTGTTCGGGATAGAGCCGGCTGAACTGCAGGCCAGTGCCGACGTCATCTTCAGTATTATCCATCCCGAAGACGCCGAGGGCGTGCGTGACAGTATTCATGAATCGGCGGCAAAGCTGACGCCGTGGCAATACCGGGCCAGGCTGCGGTTGCCCTCGGGCGAGTATCAGTGGTTCGAGGCTAATTCGGAGGCCGAGCGGCAGTCAGACGGCAGCACCCTCTGGTACGGCCAGTTTCACAACATTCACCACTACAAGACTTTGGAGCAGACGCTGCGCGAGAGCGAGGCGGAGTTTTCCTTTCACGCCGGTTTCCAGCACCTGATTGCGCGGCTGTCCACCGAGTTCATCAACCTGCAGTTCGGCAGCATCGACGAGTGCATCAACGAATTGCTGAAAGCCATCGGCGAGTTCTTCAGCGTGGATCGCGCCTACCTGTACGAATTCTCCGACGACTACCGGGTGATGACCAACACCCACGAATGGGCCCGCGCCGGTGTGCCCGCCCTGATCGAGACCCAGCAGGCAGTGCCGATCAGCGACTTCCGGTGGTGGCACGACCAGATTGACGCCATGGTGCAACACAACCGGGTGGTGTTTATCCCGGACGTGGCCGGGTTGCCGGCCGAGGCGGTGGCGGAAAAGGCGTTGCTGGAAGAGCAGGGGGTCAGTTCCATGTTCTGCGTGCCGGTGAAGGTGCGCGGGCGGGTGGCCGGCTTTTTCGGGGTGGATTCCCTGCGCCAGCGCGGCTGGCGGGAAGATCAGGCCGATCTGCTGATCATTGTGTCGGGGCTGCTGTCCGGTGCGCTGGAACGTTACCGGCTCGAGCAGGAGCTGTTGAACCAGTCCATCCGGGACCCGCTGACCGGGCTGCATAACCGGCGTTACCTGATGCCCCGGCTGTTCGAAATGCTGGGTCGGGCGGCCCGGGATCAGGAGTCCTTTGCGGTGGCCCTGTTCGACATTGATCACTTCAAGCAGATCAACGATGAGTTCGGGCACCTGGCGGGCGATTTCGTGCTCACGGAATTTGCCCGCCTGCTGGGAATGCAGGTACGCACCACGGATGTGGTGGCGCGCTTTGGCGGCGAAGAGTTCGTGGTCGCCTTTGTGCTGGAAGAGGCGGATAACGTCGCCAGCCTGGTGGGTAGAATCCTGCAGTCGGTGCGCGGCCATGACTTCCTGTTCGAGGGCGCGGCGATGGATGTAACGGTCAGCGCCGGCATTGCCGGGGTGGTGGACCTGCCTTCGGTCCCTCTCACGCCGGAGCCGGTGATCGGCAAGGCGGATCAGCATCTGTATCTGGCGAAGCAGGCCGGGCGGGATTGCTTCGTCGATGCATCAGGCGTATGCCGCCTATAACGAAAGATCATTTCACCTCATATGCAAAAAATGTATATCCTTATTCCTAAATTACCGAGGCATCGGTGGAGGTGACCCATGACCAATCCAATCGTTCAGCATTTTTTCGATGAGCCGACGAATACCTTCAGTTACGTGGTGCGTGACCCGGAGAGCAGCGCCTGTGCCATCATCGATTCGGTGCTTGATTTCGACTACGCCGCCGGCCGCACCGACGTGGGCTCGGCCGACGACATCATTGCCTATGTCCGTCGCGAAGGGCTGACCGTGGAGTGGATTCTGGAAACCCACGTTCACGCGGACCACCTGTCGGCGGCGCCCTATCTGCATGATCAGCTCGGTGGCCGCACCGGCATTGGCGCCCACATCGTCGATGTCCAGAACATCTTTGGCAAGGCCTTCAACGCCGGCACCGAGTTTGTTCGCGACGGCAGCCAGTTCGGCCGGCTGTTCAACGACGGCGACGAGGTGACGATCGGCCATCTGACGGTGCGCGTGTTGCACACCCCCGGCCATACCCCCGCGTGTCTGACCTACGTGATCGGTGATGCGGCGTTTGTCGGCGACACCCTGTTCATGCCGGACTACGGCACCGCCCGTTGCGACTTTCCCGGCGGCGATGCGCGAACCCTGTACCGGTCGATTCAGAAGGTGCTGGCGCTGCCGCCGCAAACCCGCATTTTCCTGTGCCACGACTACAAGGCACCGGAACGGGAGACCTATCAGCACATGACCACCGTGGTGCAGCAGCGTCGCGAGAATGTGCATGTGCATGAGGGCGTCTCGGAAGACGAGTTCGTGCGTATGCGCACCGAGCGGGACGCCACCCTTGATATGCCGCGGCTGATTCTGCCGTCGGTGCAGGTCAACATGCGGGCGGGCCACATGCCTCCGGCGGAAGACAACGGTCAGGTGTACCTGAAAGTGCCCATCAACCTGTTCTGAGCCGCCCATGAGCCTGAAACGTTACCTCCCGCTGCTGCAGTGGCTGCCGGGTTATCGGCGGGAGCACGCCGTCAGTGACCTGATCGCAGCGGTGATTGTTACCATCATGCTGATCCCTCAGTCACTGGCCTATGCACTGCTGGCGGGCCTGCCGGCGCAGGTGGGGCTGTACGCGAGCATCCTGCCGCTGGTGCTTTACGCGGTGTTCGGCACCAGCCGCACCCTGTCGGTGGGGCCGGTGGCGGTGGCGGCGCTGATGACCGCGGCGGCGCTGGCGCCGATCGCCGAACCCGGCAGCGCGGAATACGTGGCGGGCGCGGTATTGCTGGCGGTGATGTCGGGGTTGATGCTGACCGCCATGGGCCTGCTGAAACTGGGGTTTCTGGCGAACTTTCTCAGCCATCCGGTGATTTCCGGTTTCATTACTGCCTCCGGCCTGGTGATCGCCGCCAGTCAGGTCAAACACCTTGTAGGCATCGAGGCAAACGGCCACAACCTGCTGGACATTGTGATCTCGCTGGCGGCCAACCTTGGCAGTGTGCATGGGCCCACGCTGCTGATCGGGGGCGGTGCCCTGCTGTTCCTGATCTTCGCCCGCAGCCACCTGAAACCGCTGTTGATCCGCGTGGGGGCGAGCCAGCGCGGGGCGGAGTTGGTCGCCAAAACCGCGCCCATTCTGGTGGTGGTGGCCACCACGGCACTGGCCTGGGGGCTCGGGCTGGATGCCCGTGGGGTACAACTGGTGGGCGAGGTGCCGGCCGGGTTGCCGGAACTGACCCTGCCACCGCTGGAGTGGGGGCTGTGGAAACAGCTCGCGGTGGGTGCCCTGCTGATCAGCGTGGTGGGGTTCGTGGAATCGGTGTCCGTGGGGCAGACCCTGGCGGCCAAGCGGCGCCAGCGCATTGATCCGGATCAGGAGCTGATCGGCCTGGGGGCGGCCAATCTCGGCGCCGGCTTTTCCGGCGGTATGCCGGTGACCGGCGGTTTCTCCCGCTCGGTGGTGAATTTCGACGTCGGTGCACAGACCCCTGCCGCCGGCGCCTACACCGCAGTCGGCATTGCCCTGGCTACGCTGGTACTGACGCCGGCCATTGCCTGGCTGCCGACGGCGACATTGGCCGCCACCATCATTGTGGCGGTGGCCTCGTTGATTGATTTTCCCGCGCTGGTGCGGACCTGGCGCTATTCCCGCACCGATTTCGGCGCCATGCTGGCGACCATCGTGCTGACCCTGCTGCACAGTGTGGAGGCCGGCATCATGGCCGGCGTGGGGTTGTCGATCGGGCTGTTCCTGTTTCGCACCAGCCGGCCCCACAGCGCCGTGGTCGGGCGGGTGCCAGGCACCGAGCATTTCCGCAACATCCAGCGCCATAAGGTGGAAACCAGCGCCCATGTGACCTTCCTGCGGGTGGATGAGAGCCTGTACTTCGCCAACGCCCGGTTTCTGGAAGAGCGGGTGATGGACCTGGTCACCCGCCAGCCCGACCTGCAGGATCTGGTGCTGGTGTGCCCGGCGGTTAACCTGATCGATGCCTCGGCGCTGGAAAGCCTGGAAGCCATCAACGAGCGGCTGACCGATGCCGGCGTGCGCCTGCACCTGTCGGAAGTGAAGGGGCCGGTGATGGACCGGTTAAAGAGCACGCAACTGCTCAGCCGTCTCGGCGGTCAGGTCTTTCTCAGTACCTTCGAGGCCTGGCGCAGCCTCGTATTGCCTGAAGGGAAGCCCGAAGATAAGCCTGGAGGCGAGCCTGGAGGGAAGCCGGCGGAGATGCCGGCCAGCGGCGCGCGCTGATACACTGGGTGCTCGCCAGATGAAGGTGAATTGCCCATGGGCATGACGGACAACCTGCTCTCACCCACCCAGTGGGTGGTGACTGCACTGCTGTTTCTCGGGGTGCTTGTGGCCGCGGTGCGCCAGGTGGACTGGCAGGCGCTGCGCCGGGACAACGCCCTGCAGCACTCGTTCTTTGGCGCGGCGGTGGTGCTCGGGTTTCTCTGGCAGTTGCGGGCGGGGTTGTCGCCGGGGCTGTCCATCCACATCTTCGGCATGACGGTGATCACCCTGATGCTGGGGTGGGGGCTGGCGGTGCTGGCAGGCTTGCTGGCACTGGTTATAACCGTGATTACCGGGCGGGAACCGCTGGTGATGTTCGCCGCCAATGGCCTGGTCACGGTGATGGTGCCGGCGCTGGTCAGCCACGGCATCATGCTGTGGGAGCGTCGTCGCAATTTCCGCAACTTCTTCGCCTACATCTTTTTCTGTGGCTTCTTCGGCGCCGGCATTGCCGTGGCCTGCGCCGGGCTGGTGATGTGCCTGATGTTGTGGACGGCGGGCGTGTATGAGTTCCGCGAGCTGGTCCACGAGTACATCCGTTACCTGCCGCTGATCATGCTGCCGGAGGGTTTCGTGAACGGCACCTTCGTGACCGGCCTGATGGTGTTTCACCCGGACCGGCTGACCACGCTGGATCAGCGCCGTTACCGCTGAACTTGAAAAATGAATGCCTGTACTAAACTCAGGCTCAATCGGAACGTAATTATCGGGAGGGCCAGTAGCGCTGCATTTCCACGAACAGGAAGGACGCGCTCCAGGTAATCAGCACCAGCCCCGTCAATGCTTCTATGCCGGTAAGAAAACGCAGAATGCCAAGCGCTTCGATGTCGCCGTAGCCCAGGGTGGTAAAGGTGGTGAACGAGAAGTAGGCGCAATCCAGCAGGCTGCCACTGAAGTTGCCGGCGAGCTCGCCCCAGCCGTCTGCGTGGTGCATCAGGTAAAAGGCGCCGGCAAAGATCCAGACCTGGAGGGTGTGAATGGCGAGGATGCCGATAACGCCGGTCACCAGCCGGAAGTGATGGCTGCGACGCATCTGCGCCAGCACTCCACTCAGACGCAGCAGGGCTTCGTTGTGGATAACCACCACGAGCGCAACGATGAGCGCGTTGAGGATCGTGGCGTTGAGTAGATGAACCTGCTCTGCTAGCGACAAGGGTACCGTTCTCGCTGACCCGTTAGTAAGTGCGTATTGATTGTATAGTAGTCTGATATAAAACGCCCTGAAGGCCTTATTCACCTTAGCTGGCCCGCACTCAATGTCCAAACGACTTATTCCAGTACTGATCCTTGCCGTCGGAATACTCGGCTTTCTGCTGCTCAAGCTGACCCGGCCGGAGCCGGAGCCGATCACCGCCAGCGAACGTAGCTGGCGTGTGGAGGTCCAAGAGGTTGAGCCCGGCACCCATACCCCGATGCTGCCCCTGTACGGCGAGGTGCATGCCCCTGAGCAACTGACGGTGGCCGCCACGCTGGCGGGCCGTATCGCCGAGCGTCCGGTGACTGAGGGTCAGCCCGTGGCCGGGGGCGATCTGCTGGTGGCGCTGGATGAGGCGGATATCCAGCCAGCGTTGGCCCAGGCCGAAGCGCAGCAGCGCGACCTGCAGGCGCAGATCCGGTCTGAGCAGGTGCGTTACCGTAACGATCAGGCGGCGCTGGCCAGTGAGCAGGCCATACTCGACAACGCCCGCCGGCAACTGGAACGCACTCGCTCGTTGGTCAGTCGCAACCTGGCCTCCCGCGAGGCGCTGGAGGCCTCCACCGACGCGGCGGCGCGGGCAGAACTGACCGTGAACACCCGGCAGCGAGCCATCGAGGAGCATCCGGCCCGCCTGCAGAGCCTGCAGGCGAAACTGGCCCAGGCCGAGGCCAATCTCGAAAGCACCCGGCGGGATGCTGCCCGGGCACGGATGACCGCGCCGTTCGACGGCATTGTCACCGACGTTCAGGTGGCCACGGGCGATCAGGTCAGCCGCAACGAGCCGCTGCTCTCGCTGTACCCGGTCGACGGTCTTGAGCTCAGGGCGCGGGTGCCGCAGGTGTTTCATGCCGAACTGCTGGCGGCTCTGGAAAACGGCGATACCCTGCGGGCGGTCAGCAGCGACGGGCGTTACCGCTTCCGGCTGGTAAGCTTTGCCGGCACCAGCGATGCCGCGGGTACCGATGCCATTCTGGCTCTGGAGGGCGACCCAAAAGGCCTGCGCCCCGGCGCACTGGTACCGGTCACCCTCCAGCGCGCCAGCCGCGCAGACAGCGTGGTGATTCCGTTCAGTGCCCTTTACGGTGCCGACAGTGTGTACCTGCTGACGCCGGAAGGCCGGATGAAGCGCGTCGAGGTTGAACGTATCGGCGAGGCGGCCGGGCGCAACGGTGAGCGAAGCCTGCTGGTGTCCGGAGAGGCGCTGGTGCCCGGTGCCCGTCTGATCACCACCCACCTGCCCAATGCGGTCACCGGTCTGAAGGTGGATGTCGCCGCCAGCGGAGCCCCCCAGCCATGAGGCGCAGGCAGGGCGTGATCGGGTTCTTTGTTCACCACCGGGTGGCCGCCAATCTGGTCATGCTGGTGATGCTGCTTGGCGGCGTGCTGGCGCTGACACGGATGAACATCCAGTTCTTTCCCACCTTTGCCCTCGATGTGGTCAGTGTGCGAGTGGTGTGGAGCGGCGCCTCCGCCGAAGACGTGGAGCAGGGCATCACCAATCCGCTGGAGCAGCGCCTGCGCAGTGTTGATGGGCTGAAGAAGATGACCTCCACCTCGGCCCAGGGGGTGTCGGCGATTACCCTGGAATTCGAGGAGGACACCAACCCGATTCAGGCACTGGACGACGTGCGCCAGCAGGTGGACGAGTTTACCAACCTGCCCGCCGAGGCGGAGGAGCCACAGGTCACCCGGCTGGAACGCTACGAGCCGGTGGCGCGGCTGCTGGTGGTCGGCGATGTGGATCGCCGCGAATTGCGGCAGCTGGCCTATCGCTTCGAGGACGAACTGCTGCAGCGGGGCATCGACCGGGTGGCCATTCGCGGTCTGCCGGAACAGCAAATCAGCATTGATGTGCCGGTGGAGCGCCTGGAATCGCTGGGGTTATCGCTGGAGCAGATTGCTCAACGTGTCGGCGCCATTTCACGGGATCTGCCGGCCGGCATGATGGCGCAGCAGGACGCCACCCGTGAACTGCGGTCGGTGGAGCAGCGGCGTAGCCCCCAGGCGTTCGAGGATATCGCGGTGCTCAGTGGTGAGCGCATTGAGCTGAACCTGGGGGACATTGCCATCATCCGCCAGGAAGCCAGGGACAACCAGGCCACGCTCACGCGGGACGGCAAACCGGCGGTGGAGTTGCAGCTGCAACGGGCAGAGAACGGTAACTCGCTGGCCGCTGCGAAGGTGCTGGAGGACTGGCTGGCAGACACCCGGCCGGTGTTGCCGCCAACGATTGAGCTTGAGGTATACGACGAAACCTGGCAGCTGCTGGACGACCGTATCTCGCTGCTGGTAAGCAATGGCCTCGGCGGCCTGGTGCTGGTGGTCTGCCTGTTGTACCTGTTTCTGCCGGGCCGGGTGGCCGTGTGGGTGGCGGTGGGGATTCCCACGGCGTTTCTGACGGCGATGGCGGTGCTGTGGCTGATTGGCGGCTCCATCAACATGATCTCTCTGTTTGCCCTGATCATGGCACTGGGGGTTATCGTGGACGACGCCATTGTGGTGGGCGAGGATGCCGACGCCCATGCACGCATGGGGGAGGCGTCCATCTATGCCTCGGAAGGCGCGGCCAAACGCATGGTCTGGCCGGTGCTGGCGTCGTCGCTGACCACGGTGGCCGCGTTTATGCCACTGCTGGTGGTCGGGGGCGTCATCGGCAACATCCTCGGGGACATCCCCCTGGTGATGATCTGTGTGCTGGTGGCCTCGCTGATGGAATGTTTCATCGTGCTTCCGGCGCACCTGCGGCATGCCTTCGTACCCCGCCGCAAACAAAAGCCGCAACTGGAAGCGGCACCGCCGGGGGCCCTTGCGCGTTTTCGTAGCGGGTTCGAGCAGCGTTTCGACCGGTTCCGCCACGGCCGCTTTCGCCGCTTTTCGCGCTACAGCCTGGAACACCGCGGTGCAACGGTGGCCGGCGCGCTTGCCCTCGCCATCGTGACGGTCGGGCTGCTGGCCGGCGGGCGGCTCGGATTCAACTTTTTCCCCACCCCGGAGCCTTCGGTGTTCTACGCCAACGCCAGCTTCGTTGCCGGTGCCAGCCGGGAAACGGTGGAGACGTTTCTCACCGATATGCAGCTCGCCCTGAACGACACCGAAGAGGCGCTGGGTGGCGACCTGATTCGCCATGCGGTCACCACCCGCGGCAGCACCCTCGGCCCGGAGGGCGCCTCCCGTGCCGGTGATGAGCTGGGCGCGATGATGGTGGAGCTGGTGCCGTCGGACCGGCGCGATGTGCGCAATCCCCGTTTCATTACCGAGTGGCGGAGCCGGCTCGAGCTGCCGGCCGGCCTGGATTCCCTCAACATTTCTGAGCGGCAGTCCGGCCCGCCCGGCCGCGACATCAATGTGCGGCTGACCGGAGCAAGCGCCACCGACCTCAAGCGGGCGGCCGAGTCGCTGGCGGAGGCGGTGCGTAGCCTGCCGGGGGTGCTGGATGTGGAGGACGACATGCCCTGGGGGCGGGAGCAACTGGTCTATCAGGTCAGCACCTACGGCGAGGCGCTGGGGCTGACCACCAGCGACCTGGGGCAGCAGCTGCGAGCCGCCTACGACGGTCGCATTGCCCAGATCTATCAGGACGGTAGAGACGAGGTGGAAGTACGGGTCCAGTTGCCGCGGGCGCAGCGGGAGAGCATGGCGTCGCTGGCCGACATGACGGTGCGCATTCCCGACGGTCGCTTTGTGCCGCTGGTTCAGGTCATGAACCTGGATTACCGCCAGGGTTTCGAGGCCCTGCGCCACGCCGACGGCGTGTTGGCGGTAGAGGTCAGCGCGTCGCTGAACACCCGCATCAGCACCGCGGATCAGGTGCTGAACAACCTGGCGGAGAACGTGCTGCCGCAGCTGGTGCGGGATTTCAATCTGCGCTACAGCTTCGAGGGCCGGTCGGCGGACCAGCGGGAGACCCTGGCCGACATGCAGACCGGGCTGGTGATCGGCCTGGGCCTGATGTATGTGGTGCTGGCGTGGGTCTTTGCCTCCTGGAGTCTGCCGGTGATCGTGATGTCGATTATCCCGTTTGCCCTGGTCGGAGCCCTGCTGGGCCACTGGCTGATGGGACTCCAGCTGACCATTTTGTCGCTGTTCGGTCTGTTTGGCCTGTCGGGCATTGTGGTGAACAACGCCATCATTCTGGTGGCCTTCTATGGGGATGCCCGCAAAAAGGGGCTCGGCATCAACGACGCGCTGAACGAGGCGGCGGTGCAGCGAGTACGAGCGGTGTTGCTGACCTCGCTCACCACCATCGGTGGCTTGTTGCCGCTGCTGTTCGAAACCTCCCTGCAGGCGCAGTTCCTTATTCCCATGGCCACCTCCATTGCATTCGGCCTGGGGCTGTCCACACTGTTGGTGTTGTTGGTGACGCCGGCGTTGCTGTCCTACCTGGAGCAGTTCCGCGAGTGGCGTGCCCATCGTCGCGGTGAAACCGCCGAACCCATCGGATAAAAGGCAGGACCATGACAGAGCCAGTGGTGCAGGTGACCGGTCTGAGCAAGCGTTTTGCCACGGGGGCGGATGCGGTAACGGTGCTGGCAGAGCTCTCCTTCGCCCTGCCGGCCGGGGCGTCACTGGCGTTGACCGGCCGTTCCGGCTCCGGCAAGAGCACGCTGCTGAACCTGCTGTGTGGCCTGGAAGCGCCAGAAGCCGGTCGGTTGCAGGTGTTCGGCGAAGCCTTTGCCGCCGGTGACGACGGGGTCGCCGGGGATGCCTCGGCGCGCTGGGCCCGGCTGCGCCGCCGCGCCATCGGTGTGGTCTTCCAGGACGCCAACCTGATGCCGGCGCTGACGCTGCTGGAAAACGTGCGGCTGCGAGCCACCCTGGCGGGCCAGCCCACCGCGCCGGCCGCTGACTGGCTGGCGCGGCTGGGGCTGGCGGAACTGGCGAACCGCTACCCGGATCAGGTGTCCGGAGGGCAGCGCCAGCGGGCGGCTCTGGCCATGGTGTTTGCCATGAACCCGGGGCTGATTCTGGCGGATGAACCCACGGGCAGTCTCGACCACCACACCGCGGACGACGTCGCCGATAGCCTGTTCAGCCTGCAGCAACACAGCGGTTGCGGCCTGATCCTTGCCACCCACGATCCGGCCCTGGCGGCCCGCTGTCAGTACCGGCTGGATCTGGGGCACGACCGACCCGAACTGGCCGCCACCTCCGCGCTGCCTTCGGCGGCCGCTCCGCCATGACACTGTTTGCGGCTTTGTTCAGTCACTATCGTCGCCACCCGCTGCAGTTGCTGGCACTGGCGTTGATGATTGTGCTGGCGACCACCCTGTGGACCGGTGTCCACCACCTGACCGATCGCGCCCGGGTCAGCCTCGCCGAGAGTGAGCGGGCGGTGGCCGGCCAGCAACAGCTGGTACGGGACGACGGGCAGCCGGTGACCGTGCAGGATTTCGCGAACTTGCGGCGGGCCGGCCTGTGCGTCATGCCCTGGCTGGAAGTACGGCGCCCGCCCCCGGCGGGTCGGGTGATTGGTGTGGACCCGTTCGCCGCGACCTGTTTCGGCGATCAGGCGCCAGGACAGGCCGGCAGCGATGCTCTGAACGGCGAGCCGTTCCTGGACATCGGCGAGGCGGCACAACTGTCGACCAATGGCGGCGAGGGGGTGTTGTCCCTGCTGGTGCCGCAGACCGTTGACCCGGCGCAGCTGCCCCCCGGGTACCAGTTGAGGGGGTTCTCTCTGGGCCCGGCCACCGGAGAACTGGGCGAGAGTTTCCTGCTGAACCTGGATGCGCTGGGAGTACTGGTGCTGCTGATTACGGCGTTGCTGGTGCGCAGCGTTTACCAGTTGGGGTTGGTGCAGCGGCGGGAGAGTTTTGCCCTGCTGACGCGTTTCGGTGTGCCCGGTGGCCGGGTGTGGGGGTGGCTGCTGGCGGAGATGGCGGCGCTGACAGCGCTTTGTGTGTTACCCGGCCTGTGGCTCGGGCGCTGGCTGGCGGCTTTGCTGGGCGGCGGTTTTGGTGCGGCGCTGGAGAATCTGTTTGATACGCCGCTGTACGCGGTGGGAGCGGGTGGTGTGGCCGTACCGGCGCTGGTGATGGGCGCCGTTGTGCTGGCGGCCTGTTTTGCCGACCGGCGCCTGCTGCGGTACTTGCCGGCGGCCCGGTACGTCGGAACCTGGCCCGCGGCGCTGGTGGGGCTGGTTGTGGGGCTGCTTCTGGTCAGGTTTGCCACGGTCCTCGGTTGGCTGTTTGCCGGTATTGCGCTGGTGTTTGTGGCGGTGGGGGTGCTGACGCCACGAGCCCTCGCCGGGATGGCGCAGTGGCGGGCCAGGGCCGGCGAAGGCCTTGGAAAATGGCGGCGGCGGGAGCTGGCGGTGGTGTTTCGTCGCCTCGCGCTGCCGGTGGTGGCGTTGCAGTTTGCGGTGGCCATGGTGCTGGCCGTGCAGGCCCTGGTGAGCACCTTTGAAAACACCTTTGAGGTGTGGCTGGGCCAGCGCCTGGAAGCGGAGTTCTACGTGGAAGTGCCGGCGTTCGTTGCGGTGGCCGATGGAGTCCATTATCTGGACGGCCTTGCCGGGCTGGGCGACTGGCACCTGGTCCAGCGGGGCCGGGCGCAACTGGAGAGCGCCGGTGGCACGCCCGCCTTGCCCCAGGTCGACCTGTTTGCCATTTCCCCGGTGGGCCCGCTGGTTACCGGCTGGACCCTGCTGGTGGCGGCACCGGATGCCTGGTCCAGGCTGGCGGCAGGTGAGGGCGTGATGGTGAACGAGCAACTGGCGCGTCGCCAGGGTTATGAGCCGGGGGACACCATCACGTTCCGACTGGATGGCCGGGCGCGGACGTTGCCGGTGCTGGGTGTGTACGCCGATTACGGCCGACCCGCGGGGGAAATTCTGACCGCCGGGCAGGTGTTGCCCGCCGCGTTCCAGCCCCGTTTTGTGAGTTTTTCCATCAACCCCGGTGCGCTCGCGATGGACGATGTCCGCCAGGGTCTGGCGGCGGCGTGGGGCACCGAGGCGCTGACGGCGCGAGATAATCAGAGCATACAGACCCTGGCGTCCGGCGTGTTTGACCAGACCTTCCTGCTGACCCGCGCCATCACCGTGCTGACCCTGGTGTTGGCCGGGGCGTCGCTGCTGATCATGGGCTGGGTGTTTTTCACCACCCGGGTCTGGTATTACCGGCTGTTGTCGGTGTGGGGGCTAACGCGCCGGGAAGCGGCCAATCAGTTGCGCTGGCTGGCGGTCGCCCTGACCGGCTGCGTGGCATTGGTGGCCTTGCCGCTGGGTGTCTGGCTAACGTGGGTGCTGGTTGCCCGCATCAACCCGCTGGCGTTTGGCTGGTCCCTGCCAATGGCGGTCTATCCCGGATTCTGGCTGGAGATGCTGGGGTGGTGCCTGCTGATCGGTGTGGTTATTTCACTGCTGATGGGGCGGCAGCTGCGTGGCCTGACGCCGGCCCCGGCAATGGCCAACGTGGCGGCCGGGGGTGAACGATGAGCCGGCACCTGAACGCGCATTGCCCGGTGTTGCTGGCGCTGTGCCTGATGCTCGCGGCCTGTTCCGACACCCCGGAACCCGCCGGTTTTGCCGGGCTGGGGGCCGACGTCACGGAAGAAGCATTCGCCCAGCCGGCGAGGGGCGATGACCTGCGTTTTCCGGACGATTTCGGCCCCCACCCGGACCACCGGATCGAGTGGTGGTACCTGACCGCCAACCTGACCACGGATGAGGGCGAGCCGCTGGGGCTGCAATGGACCCAGTTCCGCCAGTCCCTGGTGGCCAGGAATCCCCTCACACCGGCTCCACCGGCGCACCGCTGGCCGCTGGAGGCAGGCTGGATGGCGCACGCCGCTGTCTCGTTCCGGGAGCAACACTGGTTTGCCGAGAAGCTGGCGCGGGGCGGCACCGGGCAGGCTGAGGCCCGGGCCCGGCCCTTCGAGGTGTGGCTCGACGACTGGCACCTGCAGGCAACCGCCCCCGGGCACTGGCGTCTGCGGGTGCGCGATCAGGGCTGGTCCTACGATCTGCGAATTCAGGTGGAAGGCGATCCGGTGGCCCATGGCGACCGGGGTTTCAGCGCCAAGACCGCCGGTGGCGAAGGCTCCATGTATTTCAGCCTGGTGGATCTGGCAATAGAGGGTGAAGTAACCATCGATGGTATGACCCATGCAGTGGCCGGGCGCGGTTGGTTCGATCGCGAATGGAGCAGTCAGTTTCTGAAAGCCGGTCAGCAGGGCTGGGACTGGTTTGCCCTGCACCTGGACTCCGGCGACAAGCTGATGGCGTTCCGTCTGCGTGAGGAGGACGGGGGCTATCTGTCGGGCAGCTGGGTGACGCCTGAGCGGGCGGTGATTCCGCTGGCGGCGGGTTCGTTCAGCCTGGAGGTGACCGGGCAGCGGCAAACCGGAGCGGGCACCGTGCCCGTGCAATGGCGAATCCGGGTGCCGCAGCAGGGAGTGGATGTCACGATCACAGCACCGCCGGGGCAGTACTGGAACGACGGTCTGTTCCCCTACTGGGAAAGCCCGGTCAGCGTCCGTGGCAGCCACCGGGGAGATGGCTACATGGAGCTGACCGGGTACTGAACGCCGGGGCGATCAGTCCATGGAGGTGGCGCCGATCTTGTGAATGCTCACATCGGCACCGTTGAACTCTTCTTCCTCGGTCAGTCGCAGGCCGGAGATGGCACTGATCACGCCGTAGACGATCAGGCCGCCGCCGAAGGCCACGACAACGCCGGCCACGGAGCCGATGATCTGGGACATCAGGCTGACACCTCCGAGGCCGCCAAGGGCTTCCTGACCAAAGATGCCGGCGGCGATCGCGCCCCAGACACCGCACACGCCGTGCAGCGGCCACACACCCAGTACGTCGTCCAGGCGCTCGATTTTCGCCTGCGCCCATTCGAACAGGTACACAAACACTGCGCCGGCGACACCGCCGGTGATCAGCGCGCCCACCGGATGCATCAGGTCAGAACCGGCACACACCGCCACCAGGCCGGCCAGCGGGCCGTTGTGGATAAAGCCCGGGTCCTTGCGGCCCACCAGCATCGCCACCAGCACGCCGCCGACCATGGCCATCAGGCTGTTCACTGCCACCAGGCCGCTGATGCCGTCGAGGGTTTGCGCCGACATCACGTTAAAGCCGAACCAGCCGACGGTAAGAATCCAGGCGCCGAGGGCGAGAAACGGAATGTTGGAAGGCGCGAACGCCACCACTTTGCCGTTGCGGTAGCGCCCATTACGGGCACCGAGCAGCAGCACGGCCGCCAGCGCGATCCAGCCGCCCACCGCGTGCACCACAACAGAGCCGGCGAAGTCGTGGAAGCCTGCACCAAACTGGTTCTCCAACCAGCTCTGGAAACCGTAGTTGCCGTTCCAGATCATGCCCTCGAAGAACGGGTAGACAAACGCCACGATCAGGCCGGAGGCCAGCAGCATCGGGTAGAACTTGGCACGCTCGGCGATGCCGCCGGAAACGATGGCGGGGATGGCCGCGGCGAAGGTCATCAGGAAGAAGAACTTGACCAGATCGTAGCCGTTGGCGGCGGTCAGTTCCGTGGCGCCGGCCATGAAGTGGCTGCCATAGGCGATGTAATAGCCCACGAAAAAGTAGGCCACCGCCGATACGCCGAAGTCGGTCATGATCTTCACCAGGGCATTGACCTGGTTCTTGTGGCGAACCGTGCCCACTTCCAGGAAGGCGAAGCCGGCGTGCATGGCCAGCACCATTATGGCGCCGATCAGTATGAAAAGCGTGTTGGCGCTTTCAGTCAGGGTATGTACTGCACTCGTGATGTCCACGGGTTTTCTCTCCTGATAGATAGAGTGGCTGCCTCTTGGCGGGCAGTGCGTGCATTGATGGAGTGCGCTTCAAGCAAGAGGTGTTCCAAAACAATGCAAAATCAGAAGAGGTAGGAGGTTGGATGGCTTGAGAGTCGAAAGTCCGGTGGTTTTCGGTGCTTTAATGCACCAAGAAGGTGCGTTTATGCCTGCCGCGCACCGTTATGGTCAGGGTTGTGCGTGTTCTTCCTGCTGCTCTTTCCAGGCGGCGTAGCGAATCAGATCCGACTCCACCAGTTTCAGACACAGCGCCACCACGCCGGCATCGTCCACAAAGCCAATGCCGAGGATCAGGTCCGGGATGACATCCAGCGGGTTCAGCACGTACAGCAGTGCGCCTGCGACCGCCGCGATGCTTTTCCAGGGCACGTTGCGATAGTGGCCATTCCAGTAATCACCGATCATCGCGAACATCAGCTTGATGTCACCGCTGAAGCGTTGCAGTTTGCCGCTGCTGCGTACTTTGTCTTCGATTGCCTGTTGACGGCGCAGCAGGTCGTCGAGCTTGTCGCGATCCACCCTGCCGGCTTCCGCCTGAAGCTGGGCTTCGGCGTTTTTCTGGCTGAACCGTGCCATCTGACGTCCTCCTGAAATGCGGTTGCCCAGTATCCCACCCCGGCGGCGCGGCAGGCAATGCATTGGCTGCGAAGCGGCAAATGGTACGCATGTTCAGCTATTGGCCGAGTTGGCCAAGAACCTTGTCATTCTGGGCAATATTTTGCTCCGCCTCGCGGTGGTACTGTCGTGTGACGTAATCGACATGAATTGGCTGTCCAATGATGCCCAGAGTTGATCTGCATCAACGACACCGGCAACGAAACGTGACTGTCGGTTACAAAAATCCTGAAAAATCCCGTCGCGCTTTTGACGGTCTGGGGTCTAATTTATAACTCTAAAGCATGACGCTATGAGGAGTACGGCATGACAATCCAAACAATAAAAGCAGTTCCTGCTCGCCTTTCCACCAATCTTGAGCTCCGGAAAATGGCGTTCAGATCTCGCCAGAAAGGCGCTTCCGCTCTCGAATACATTGTTCTCGTGGGTGCTATCGCGGTGGTGCTCGCCGGCGCCGTGGCCATTTTCGGAGGAGAGATTGAAGGCTTCTTCGACGGCCTGATGACGGATATTTTTGGCGAGAGCGCATAAGCCGGCGCGGAAGCCTTGGAGATGCAAACGCAGAGAGGGGCCATCGCCCTCGAGTTTCTGTTCCTGTTCCCGATGGTGATCGCCATGCTTTACGCGGCGACCACCTATGGCGTTCTGTTCTTTGGCAAATACCAGATGCAGAACGCGGTGGAGCAGGCGGCGGCGACAGCGTTGCGGCTGGATCGCAACCGCTTTGCCGCCGATGAACTCGCGGGCCAGATCCTGGTTGCGGCCAACGCGGCACTGCAGCAGAGCTGGGCGAACACGCCTGCGCGCCTGCGCGCGGGTACCGAATCCCTATCCTGTGAAGTCAACGAGAACGGCGGCATCAGCTTCCTGCGGTGTGCTGTGACCCGTGACAATCAGCAGGCGCCGATGGTGCCGCAGATGAATTTCGGCTTTCTCGGGGCGTTCCCGCCGATGCCGGACAGCATGCGGGCGGAAGCGTCCATGGCGTTCTAGTTCGAACAGCAAGGCATAACAACAATGAACAAACGACTGATCTACGCATTGCCGGCGACGGTACTGGCGCTGGTGGCGCTGGGACTGGCGGTTGCCGGACTGCTCGCTAGCGGGAATAAGGCGCCGCCGGCGCAACCGGCCAGTGTGGCAGAGCCGGTTGCGGAGCCCCGGGCACCGGAGTACCGGTACCTGGTAGCCACCGGCCCCTTGTCGCCGGGCGTTGTCATGAACGAGGAAAGCTTTGTTGCAGTGACCTCTTCACAACCCGTGGTCGGCGCCATCCCCGCCGACGAAGCCCCCTTCGGACAGATCATCCGCAGCCGTCTGGGTGCCGGCCAGATGTTGACCGAGGTCAATCTCCGCAACAACAGCGTGCTTGATTCGCTGGTCCCGGAGGGTCACCAGGCGATGGCAATGGCCGTTGATGAGGTGTCCGGTGTTGGCGGCCTGCTGCGCCCCGGTGATCGCGTGGATGTGACTGCCTCGTTTCGCCGCTCCGACAAGGATGCCCCGGCGGCATTGAAACTACTGCGCAATGTACTGGTACTGGCGGTCAGGGGGGTTCCCTATCAGGGGGAGGCGGACGATGAGAACGATGCCCGTCGCAACAACACGGTCGTCCTGTCGGTTCCCGAAGCGGCCGTTTCGCGGTTGCTGCTGGCATCCAGTGAGGGCAGTCTGCGGCTGGCGGCGGTGGCGCCGGCACCCGCCTCGCCTGCCTCCGAGCCCGCCACCGAGACGCCATCTTCGGTCACCGCCGTCTATCTTGAGGATCTCTTCCCCGCCAAGCCGGAACCGGCCCCGGTGCGGCGCGCATCTCCGCCGCCGGCCACCCGGGTGCAGTTGTTTGAAGGCACCGAATCAAGGAGTGTTTATGTACGGTAAGCCCGGGGCCCCAGGCCTGATGTTTCGTTTCTGGCTTGCCATGGTGAGCAGCCTGTTGGCTGCCGCGCCGCTTGCTGCCCAGGACAGTGATCTGACGGACGGCGCACCGGTCAGCCTGGGAGAAGGCGAGCAGAAAGTGCTTTCGTTTTCTTCGTCGCTGACCAAAGTGGCGATCTCGGACCCGGATGTCGCCGGAGTGTCGGTTGCCGATGACCGTGAACTGCTGCTGACCGCGAAAACCAGTGGTACCGCGGTGTTGTCGGTCTGGCTGGATGGCCGTTCCGGGCCGTTGCGCGCTCCCGTTGTGGTGGCTTCCACGCTGGGCGAAACGCTGCCGTTCGGCACCCAGGTGCAAACGGATATCCGCATCGTGGAAGTGAACCGCAACGAACTGAACGAGCTCGGCATGTATTACTCGAAGCTGTTCGACGGCGGCCGCCTGGGAGCGTCCTTCGCGGCGCCCAGCTCGACGGTGCCGAACTTCGGCAACGGCATTGCCACCAACGGTTTTAATTTTTTCCGCTTCGGCAGCAGTTCCCTGAGCATTCTCAGTGCCCTGGAATCCGGCGGTTTCGCCTACACCCTGGCGGAGCCATCGCTGGTGACCCTGAGCGGCCAGAGCGCCACGTTCCTGTCCGGAGGCGAATTTCCCATCCCGGTGCGCAGCGACGACAACGGCCTGCAGGTGGAGTTCAAACAGTTCGGCGTCAGCCTCAGCCTGACGCCCACCGTGGTCAACGAAAACCAGATTATCCTCAGAGTGGCACCGGAGGTGAGCGATCTGGACGAATCCGCCGGCGTCACTTCCGATGGCATTACCATTCCCGGCCTGCGGGTGCGTCGCACGGAAACCACCGTGGCCATGGCTTCCGGCGAGACGTTCATCATCAGTGGACTGGTCAGCCGCAGCACCTTTAACAACAGCGACCGTATTCCCGGGCTGGGCAATCTGCCGGTACTGGGGGCACTGTTCCGCTCGGATCGGGTGTCCCGTGAGGATCGTGAATTGATCATGGTAGTAACTCCGCATCTGGTCAGCCCCGGTAATCAGGGCAACGGTCAGCTCGAGACCATCGCCCGCGACTACCACCACAGCAGCATGGGCTGGCTGGATATGGCGACCGACGCGACGCCCGGCGAGCGCCCCATCAAACACGGACTGAGCTGGTGACCCCATGAGCAGAGATGACATTCTGGTCTGCGTGGCAGACGATATCGGTATTCGCACCTGGCTGGAACGCACCCTGGATGGCCTCTGGCCGGTGGAATTCGTGGCGTCTTCAGACCTGTCCCGGGTCAGTCGTCTGGTGGAGGCCACGGGCAGCCGCTTTGTGATGGTGGCGGCGGATGACAACGAGCCCGAGAAAGCACTGCGCATCATCAGCGCTGTCACCAAAGCCCGCGACGACCTCGCCGTGGTGTCAGTGACCCGCCGACTGAATCAGGACTTTCTGTTGCGCAGTATGCGGGCCGGTGCCCGGGACTGCTTTGTCGCCAGCAGCGACGGTGAGGAAATTCGCAATCGCATTCAGCAGTTTCTCCACGACACACCGGCACGATCGACGGCAGAGTCTCCTGCCACAGTCAGTCGCAACAAGATTACTCTGGTGACGGGCGCCAGCCCGGTGGTCGATGCCCGCTTCTTTGCCCAGAATCTTGCCTTCACCACCAACAAGCTGTTTCCCGCGGCGCGCATTCTGGCGCTGGATACGTCTGCCACCGACCGCCATGTGTTTTATCTGGACAGCAACAACCGGGTGACGCTGCAGAGCCTGTTGCAGAACCCGGAGGCGCTGGATCAGTCGATGATCGAGACCGCGCTGGAGGAATATACCCCGAACCTGCGCCTGCTGGCGGGCAAGCTGTCGCCGGAGGCGCTGGGTGACGATCGCAGTGCGGATCTCTTCATCGCCGTCAGCCAGCTGATGAGCATGTTCGACCACGTGGTGGTGAACGTGGATCCGATGGTGGCGGATTTCTGGGTCAGTGCCGTTGGCCTGCACGCCAAGGACCTGGTGATGGTGGCCCATCCGATTGTGGAACAGGCCCACGAGGCCCGGCATCGTGTTGATGCCTGGCGCGGCCACCTGGCCCGTGACTGCCGCAAATCGCTGGTGCTCGACTGTTATGAAAAGAAAGGCGCGCCGGCGGTGGGCGAGATTGAACGGGCGGTGGGAATCGACTACATGGGGTCCTTGCCGCTGGACTGGGACAGCCGCCTGATGGCCATCAACGCCGGCTTGCCCCTGCACAAGTTGCCGCGCAAGACCCAGTATCAGCGCCAGCTTGACAGCATGCTCCGGCGTTATGCGACCGATGAAAGCCGCAAAGGCCACGGGCTGATCCGCCGTGGCCTGTTGAAGGCAAGCTGAGGAGGCGCTGAGTGGCTACCCGCATTGATCAGGAGTACCAGGACCTCAAGCGCCGTGTTCACTACTTTATGGTGGAACGGCTGGACGAGGAAGGGGTGGACGTCGGGAAAACCGGCCGCGACAGCCTTTTCAGCTTCGTACAGAACCAGGTGCAGGGTTTCGTGTCCCAGCACCGCCTGCCGTTGTCAGCGCAGGACCTCGCCCTGCTGACCCGGGAAACCTTCGACGAGGTGGCCGGTTTTGGCCCGCTGGAGCCGCTGTTGGCAGACGACACTATCAACGACATCCTGGTCAACGGCCCCGAGGATGTGTTTATCGAGGTGGCGGGTGTGCTGCAACAGGCGCACACCCGTTTTATCGACGACGATCACGTTACTCGGGTGATCCGCCGGATTCTCGCTCCTCTGGGTCGCCGGCTGGATGAATCCAGCCCGATGGTGGACGCCCGCCTGCCCGATGGTTCCCGGGTGAATGCGATCATTCCGCCCATCGCACTGGATGGCCCGTCCCTCAGTATCCGCAAGTTCACCCAGAAGCACCTTACCGCCCAGGACCTGGTCAACAGCGGATCGATGACGGCCGAGTGCCTCGATACGCTGGTATCGCTGGTGGAAGGGCGTCGCAATGTGCTGATCAGCGGCGGCACCGGCACCGGCAAAACCACGATTCTGAACCTGATCAGCCAGTACATTCCCCGGGATGAACGGGTGGTGACCATTGAAGACTCGGCGGAACTGCAGTTGAACCACCCCCACATCGTGCGGCTGGAAACCCGCCCCGCCAACACCGAGGGCTCGGGCCAGATTACCGCGCGGGAGTTGGTAATCAACGCCCTGCGGATGCGGCCGGACCGGATCATTCTGGGTGAGGTCCGCTCCGGGGAAATCATCGAGCTGCTGCAGGCGATGAACACCGGCCACGAAGGCTCCATGAGCAGCATCCATTCCAACAGCGCCCGCGATGCCCTGGTGCGCATTGAAACGCTTCTGGCGGTGAATGGTTACGACGCGGGGGAGCGGGCCATCGGCCGTCTGATCGGCTCCTCCCTGGATGTGATCGTTCAACTGTCGCGGTTGCCCAACGGCCGCCGTCTGGTTCGTGAAGTGGTGGCGCTGAAGCCAACAGCAGATGACCCCTACCGCATGGAGACGCTGTACCACGCGGAGCTTGCGCAAGATGAGCCGGCAGAGCCCCAGGTCGAAGGGGTGCCCGGATGAGCAGTCAGGTCTGGTTTGCGGCGGCACTGGTGGTCGCCCTGCTGGCCAGCCTGGTGCTGATGCTGCAGTGGCTGTGGAGTCATTGGCAGAGCCGTCGGCACATCAGCCAGTCGATTCGCTCGCGACTGACCCCGGCCAGCGACGATTCGGCCATGGCCGGCGCCCGCGTGGATCTGGGGCCGGTGGAGAAGCTGTTGGTGCTGGCGGATATTCGCTGGACCCTGCAGCAATTGATCATCCTGTCGACGGCGCTGCTGGCGTTGCTGATCATTCTGGCGATGTCCCGCGGGGTTGTGGTGTTGCTGGTGAGCCTGTTCTTCATCTTCACCGTGGCGGTGGTGTGGTGGCGGTCGCGTTTCCAGAAGCAGCGGCGGATTATCCACGAGGAGCTTCCCGCGGTGATGGACGCGGTGCTGCGCAACATTGACGCCGGCCGTTCGCTCGAGCACGCGCTGATTGCGTCGTTTGATGAGGCCTCTCCGGTGTTCCGCCCGCTGGTATTCCGCCTGCGTAACGCGGTTGAGGCCGGGCGTGAGTACACCCGGTTGTTCGAGGATTTTTCCGCCCTGTACCGGGTGCCAGCGATGGTGCTGGTGGCCATCGCCCTGCGTACCACGTCGCGCTTCGGCTCGTCGGTGCGGCCTGTGCTCGAGCAGGTGTCGGCGTCATTGCGCTCGCAGCAGGAAATGCGCCAGGAATTCATGGCCGCCACCGCCGAAACCCGCTTCACCGCGGTTACCTTTGCGGTGCTGCCGCCGGGGCTGGCGGCCTTCATGGTGGTCATCAATGACGAATACTCCGATGTGCTGTTGAACTCGGCCACCGGCCACACCTTACTGGGTACGGCGGCGGTGCTGCAGGTGCTCGGCATGCTGGTGATCTGGCGGATGATTCAGGGGGTGGGGCGTGGCTGACAGCTGGTACCTCCTGTCTGCCGGCGCCGCGTTGCTGGCCCTGTGGATGGCAGGCTATATGGCGCCGAGGTGGGCCCTGCGGGCGCGCATTCATCAGCGATTGCGCAATCGGGGCGCGGCCGGCGACGACGAGCAGGGGCTGAATGCCATGCTGGCGGAGCTCGCTGAACGCTTTGTCGGCTTGTCGTCCATCGCGGGTGACTATGAGGATATGGAAGCGGCGCTGGAAACCACGGGCCGCAACCGCCAGCAAAGCCAGGCCACCTACGTCGTGCTGTGCTGGCTGCTGCCGGCGGTGGTGATTGTGCTCGGCTTTGTCATCACCGGCCCGATCGCCGGTGCGGTGGTCGCCGCCGCGGCTTTTCTGTTGCCACGCCGGATTATCCGCTCCATGGGGGCCAACGCCGAAAAGAAGCAGAACCTGGAAGCCATTGAACTGTGCCACATGACGCGAATGCTGATGGAGGCCGGGCTGTCCATTGAGCGGGCACTGCGCCTGGTTGCGGTGCAGGCACGGCCGGTGATGCCGCATCTGGCGGTTCGGCTGGACCGGTTTAACCGGGTCATGGAAAGCGGGGCCGACCGCAGCGTGGCGCTGGATGAACTGGGGCGCAACCGGCGCATTCTGGTGTTACGCAGCTACGTCAATCTGATGAAGCAAAGCGGAACCCTTGGCGCGGGGGTGACCCGCAGTCTGGATCAAATTATCCGTGAGGCCCAGCAAACCGAACGCAGCCGCCTGAAAGAGGACACCAACCGGGTGGGGGCCAAAATGACCATTGTGATGATGGTGTTCATGCTCCCCGGGCTGTTTCTGCTGGTGGGCGGCCCCGCGGTGATATCGGTGGTCGAGACGCTGAGCCGCTGAAGGCGGGAGTGATCGTTCGGGAGCGATTGTTAAGGGTGAGAAAGTTAACGCTGTCGGGAGAGTGCATGAGGATCAACATCAACAAGCGTGGACGCAACGGGGTGCTGCTGGCGATGTCGCTGGCAGTGAGCGGTTGTGCGACCAATGGCAGTATGGCGAGCGACCCGTCGGTTGCGGTCAGTTGCACCACCACCAAGCAGCCCGAACACCAGTTGCAGCTGGATGCCGTGGATGCCCTGATGGCCCGTTCCCAGCCCTACGCGGCGCTGGCGAAACTGGAAAGCGAGGGGCTGGCCACCGAGCACCACTGGGTGCGGCTGGGTCAGTTAATGGCCGCCACCAACCAGATCGCGGAGGCGGAAGAGGTGTTCCATGCCCTGGCCGGCGAATGTGATTCGGCCATGGGCCACCACGGTCTGGGGCTGGTGTACCTCAAACAGAAAAAGCTGGATCAGGGGCTGGCGGAACTGGCAACGGCGCGGAAGATGGCGCCGTCGTCGGCGGATGTGCGTAACGATTACGGTTATGCGCTGCTGCTGACCGGGCAGGACTACGAAGCCATTTTCGAGTTGCGCACAGCCTTCGAGCTGGCAGACGGCGAGGGGGCGGTGCGCCAGAACCTGGCGGCCGGCTACGTGCTCACCGGTGACCGTTCGGGCCTGGCCATGCTCAGAGACCAGTACGCCCTGTCGACGGCGGAAACGGCCCACGCCGAGCGGCTGGCGGACGATATCCGGAGGTTGCGATGAAACGACTACTGATCACCACTCTGATCGCCGGCGCCCTGGCCGCCGAGGTCCAGGCCGGCGACGGGGAGCCGCAACGCTTTGACTTCGGGCTGTCGTACTCGGTGGCGGAGCCGGAACGGGCTCCGGAAACCCGACGTAAACTCGACCGGCAGTCCGCCTCCGGCGCCGGGCCCGAGAGTGAACTGTCGGTGCAGGCCTATGTCGACAGCCAGGAGCGCATCGCGGAAACCTTCCGCCAGCCGATACCGGAACGTATAGGCGAGAACACCCGTGGCGAGCGTTAGATCCCTTGCTTCGCAACGGGGCATGCTGATCTTTCTGGCGCCCCTGATCGTGGCGAGTCTGGTGTTGCTGGCGGTGCTGGCGATTGACGGGGCGCGGTTGCTGGCCCTGAAGTCGGAGATGCAGAGTCAGGTCAACGCCGCCGCCAGTGCGGCAGCGGACGGTGCTCAGGCCTGTGGTGGTGCCGCGGTCACGGTGTCGACCATGTCGGCACGGGCGCTGACCGCCGCCCGCGCGGCGGGATTCGACGGCGAAGACGATGCGCTACAGGTGGTGCCGGGGGTGCTGGCATCCAGCGAAAACGATCCGGAGCTGGTGTTCCGGGAAGTGCCCGAGTCGGCGTTGTCCCGCAGTAACGGCGTGCGGGTGGCCATGACCCGCGAAGAGCCGATCTCCCGCCTGTTTCCCTCTGGCCTGATCGGCACGATCACCCTGGAGAGCTCGGCCGCCGTGCGCAAGGAAGTGCACGCCACCCTCAGCGCCGCGGGCTCTGCCGGGGGCATCCAGGGCGGCCTCCTGGGTAACCTCATCGGCGCGGTGTTGGGCGATCCCTCTTACAGTCTTTCGTTAACCGACCTGAGCAGCCTGGAGAACACCCTGGTCAGTGTCGGGGATCTGGCCGACCGGCTTGGCGTTGACGACCTGGCGGACCTGGTGGATGAACCGCTGATTGACCTGTTAACGGGTGTGACCGGGGTGGTCGGTGGAAGCGCCCAGCCGGTTGGCCGGGTAGTGGATGATCTGACCGCCGCAGCCGGAGTCAGCGGCCTGCGGGTTGGCGATGTACTGGAGGTGGTGGGTGGTGCCGAGGTGCCAGCCGGCGCAAGCTTTCCGGTGTACGATCTGGTGATCAGCACGGTGATGAACAGCGCACGGGCTATCAGCGACTCGGGTGCCCTGGTGGCCCTTGATCTGCAGACCTCGGAATCGCCGTTGCTGCAGAATCTGACCAGCTCCATCAGCGCGTTATCCAGCCTCGATGTGAACCTGGCACTGAATGTGGCGGAGCCGCCGAAGCTGGTGGTTGGCCCGGCGCGCCAGGATGCCGATGGGCGATGGCTGACCCGGTTTCGTTCCGCCGACGTGCGGCTGGAACTGGTGGCCTCTGCAGGGCTGAGTGAATCCGGCATCAGTACGTTGATTTCGGTGCTGTCACTGGGGTTACTGGATATTGAATTGCTGGATGTTATCGAGGTTCCTCTGGTGGTGCAGGCCGGGGGTGGAGAAGGTGAGCTGGTGTCTGCCGAGTGTGCAGCGGGCAGCAGCGACAACGACATCACCCTCGGTTTTGATCTGCGGGACACCGCCGTCAGTATCGAGACCGGCCGCCTGGTGGCGGGCACCGGCACGGTTGCCCCCGGCGCCATTGAAGCCGAGATTCTGGCGGTTGAGCTGCTGAGCATCCCGGTCGCCGATCTGTGTGTCGACGCCGGTCTCGCCGTGGACCTGTATCATGCGCCCTCCACGCCAACACTGATTGCCGATTATCCCCTGCAGTGTCTGGATCAGCAGTGTGAACGGCGCTCTGTTGGTTCTGCCGGGGCCTCTGCGGATCTTACCGCTGATGCCACCGTGACGGCACTGGATCTTTCCTGCGGTGCTAGCGGGCTGGGATCTGCAATCGGCAGTGTGATGAGCGTGCTGGAGCCGGCCATCCGTCTGCTGATCGAGGATGTTGCCAGCGAGCTGGTGGAGGGGCTGGCATCTCCCCTGTTGACCGCTCTTGGCGTGGCGCCCGGAAACATGACGGTAACGCTGCTGGGCGCGCACCAGAACACCACACAACTGATTGAAAACGTGTCTACAGTGAACGACTGACCCGGCTCACAGACAAGGATGGCTTGCGGATGGATGCAATGACAGCGACGCAGTGGTTTCCATTCTCCGACAGTTTACTCGCAGGTAGTCTGCCTCTGCTGGCGGCGGTCCTGGCGGCCCTGCTGCTGTGGGCGTTGCTGCGCTACCGACGCCTGGAGCACCGCCTTCAGGGGCTCAGCCGCGAGATGGGCTCGGCCAGCCGGTCCCTGCGCAACGCCGATCGGGATCTGCGCACACTGTTTGACCAGTCGGCCATTGCCGTTGTCCTGCTGGACAGTCGTACCAACGCGGCTCTGTACGCCAATGAGACGGCTCTGGCCGCGTTCGGGGTTCGCAGTGAAGAGCAGCTTACGGCTGAGGTGCTGCAGAAGCCGGATGCCTGGGCCGATGCGCCCTACGGTTTGATGGATTTCGAGGAGTACCTGCACCGCACCGTTCGTTCCGGCCTGCAGAAGTTCGAGTGGCGCCTGGAGCCGCAGGGGCGGAGGCCGGTCTGGCTGGACAGCTCGCTGTCGATGATCTCGTACAAGGGTGCGCAGGCACTGATGTTCACCGGTGTGAACATCACCGCCCGTAAACACGCCGAGGTGGCCGACCGTTTTCGCCACCAGGCCATGACCTCCATGGCCAGTGACAAGGGCCTGCACGTGGCTCTCGATCACCTGGCAAATATGGCCGAATCCCGGCTGCCGGGAGCCCGGTGTGGTGTGATGGTGCACGATGTTGAAGCCGGGTGCCTGCGTTGGGTGGGTGGGCAGTCACTGCCGGAGTCACTGCGTGAGCGGCTGGATGGTTTGCCGGTGGCCTTCGGTGCGGCCAGCAGCGGCACCGCGGTGTTCATTCGCGGGCGGGTGGTGAGCCGCGACGTGCGGGCCGACGATCGCTGGGATCGTTACCGCGAGGACGCCGCACTGGCCGGGGTGCGGGCGTGCTGGTCAGAGCCGGTGCTGGGCAGCGGCGGCGAGATGCTGGGGACCTTCGACGTCTACCACGACGAACCCTGGACGCCCGGCGACGACGATATCGATGCGCTGACCGATCCCATTGCCCTCGCCAGCCTGGCCATTGAGCGCCATCGCGCCAAAGGACAGCTTGAGAAAATGGTGCTGGCGGAACAGATGGTCCGGCGTATCAGCACCGACCTGCTGACCCTGGCTCCGGAAGAGACTGATGAGGGCATTCTGCGCACCTGTCGCGGGCTGGGCGAGTTCTACCGGGCCGACCGGGTGTTTCTTTGCCAGTTCGAAGATGTCAGCCAGCAACTTAAGATCAGCCATGAGTGGGCGGCGGTGGGTGTGTCGCCGTTGCAGGACAGTACAACCCGCAAGTTTCCGTTGTTGCCCCAGGCCGTGGCCACGCTGTTTGAAGGCGCGCCGAGTGTCGTTCTGGCCGCGGACGGTGAGATGCCACCGGCCCTCGAGTTCCTGTCCGGACTTCTGTCGCTGCAGGCCAAGCAGTCGTTGCTGCTGGCCATGGTCTATCGCGGCGACCGGATGAGTGGGTTGCTGGGCATCCAGATGACGGCAACCGCCAATCCCTGGACACCACAGCGGATAAACACCTCGGAGTTGATAGCGAACCTGTTTGGCAGCGCCCTGGCCCGGAATGAGCTGCTGCACTCGCTGACCTACCAGGCCGTCCACGATCAGCTCACCGGGTTGTACAACCGGCACAAACTCGAAAGCTTCATGGATCAGGAAGTGGCCCGTTGTACCCGTTATGGCAGCACCTTCTCGCTGGTGATCTTTGATCTGGACCATTTCAAGTCAATCAACGACCGCTTTGGTCACAACGAAGGCGATGCCGTACTGGCCGGGGTTTCCGCGCTGATGAAAGAGGGTATTCGCGAATCGGAGATTGCCGGCCGCTGGGGTGGTGAGGAGTTTCTGATCATCCTTCCGGAAACCACGCTCGACTGCGCGCTGCCAGTGGCGGATCGTCTGCGCAGCAGCATCGAGAGCCATCGGTTCAGCATTCCTGAGCGGGTCACCATCAGTGTGGGGGTGGCGGCGTTCCACTCGGGCGATACGCCTCACGAGATTATCCAGCGAGCGGATGCGGCCCTTTACAGTGCCAAGGAGTCCGGCCGTAACTGTGTGAAGGCGGCATTCTGAACTACCACCAGGCCTTACCCCACATTTCCGGGTTGGCCCAGTTGTCCGGGTTGTTCCACGTGCGTTTGTGGTTGTAGCTGTCGATGTTGTAGGTGTAGAGGGTGAACGCACCCGCACCTTCCCCGAGCGTCGCCTGACGCTGGAATCCCAGGCCGATGAAATCGGTAAAGGCCCAGTGGGCCTCGTTTGGCGTGATCACGGCTATCTGATGGGTGCCGTAGTTCCGTAGCTGGCCGAGCAGCCGTTCGCCCTGGTCGTGGCTCAGATGTTCCAGGGTGTCGGTGATCAGCGCCAGGTCCTGGGTCTGGGCCAGCGGAAAGGCGTCGTTGGGTGTCTCCGGGCTGAGGGTGGTGAGTGTGGCCTCGCGGCGGTGCGAACACCAGTGCCGGCCAATGTCCTCGGCCACGGCGCCGCACACCACCAGAGTCTTCGGCTGGCAGCTGTCAACGAGGCGGCCCAGGGCTGCCCGCAGTGTGTCGGATTCGTTGGTGGCTGTCGGTTCGTTCATGATATGGGCCAGTCCGCCGCATCAACTGTGTGTAAGCCTACAGGCTGTTCCGCGTGCCCGCCCCAGCGATCCACGAACGTACCCGTGGGATCATACTGCTGGGTCTGTTTCTCCAGATTGAACTGCCTTAGTCCCCGTGGGTCCGCACCTACGCCGGCGAGGTACTGCCAGTTGCCGTAGTTGCTTGCTACATCATAGTCGATCAGCTGCTCTTCAAACCACGCCGCGCCGTATCGCCAGTCCAGGCCCAGCTCGTTGACGAAGCAGCTGGCGACCAGTTGCCGGGCACGGTTGCTCATGTAGCCGGTTTCCCGTAATTGGTTCATGGCGGCATTGACGATCGGATACTCGGTATTGCCCTCGCACCAGGCTTTGAAACGATGGCCGTAAAAGGTGTTGTGGCGATGCCGGCGTTGAACGCCATCACGGCGAAACAGGTTGGCACCGTGTTTCAGCGCGTACCAGTAGAAATACTCTCGCCAGAGCAGCTCGAACCAGAGCCAGTAGGTGGAGTCGTTGCGGGTTTCATGGGCCTCGTATTCCGTGATGGTTTCCGCCACTTCCCGTACCGACAGGTCGCCATTGGCGAGCCACGGGGAAAATTTGGAGGAGGCATCGAAGCTGTCCAGGGCGTTGCGGGTTTCCTTGTAACGGTCAATGTTGTGGCTACCGTACAGAAACGCCTGCAGGCGTTTCAGCCCCGCCGCTTCACCGCCCATGAACTGCAGCGGGTGTCGTGGTTCGGTGATGGGTGGGCAGTCGCCACGGTTGTCCTCGGGAAATCCGGGTGGCGGCGGCAGTGCCGTCAGGGTGCGAATTCTCAGCCGCTCGGTGCATCGTTCACCGCTTTTCTCAACCTGCTTACGGAATTGCGAGAAGGTATCCGGCAGATCCGCCAACACCATGGGCAGGGAGCCTTCGGTGAACAGGCTCAGGGTTTCAAACTGCTGGAACAGGGTGTCGGGCAGCTTCGATTTGATTGTCTGCCATTGTGCCGCCTCCCGGGTGCCGGGTTGGCGTGAACGGATCACGCGGGCCATTTTGTGACTGTGAACCAGTTGCGGTATCACCGCTTCCGGCTCGCCGAAGGCGATGTGGAGGCGCTGCCCCAGCGGTCGCAGGCTGCGTTCCAGCGCCAGCAGGCTCTGCCAAAGAAAGCGCCAGCGGTGACTGCCCATGGCCTTGCTCTGCATCGGGCCGGGCACGAACCAGCGCGGATCGACCACATATACGCAGAGCAGCATGTCCGAGCGGGACGCAGCCAGCAGTGCGGCGTTATCGTGCAATCGCAAATCCCGGGTAAACCAATAGAGCGTGTTCAAGCGTAAACCTGCCGTGTCCGGTTTGTTTCGATACTGTACGTTAACCATTGTATAAGCGATTATGGGCCGGTGAACCCTGACTTCGAATCCAAGGATCCAAGGAGTGTGCCAGTGATCAAATCCCGAGCTGCGGTGGCGTTTGCCCCCAACAAACCGCTGGAAATTGTGGAAGTGGATGTCGCCCCGCCCCAGAAAGGCGAGGTACTGGTGCGGATCGTCGCCACCGGTGTCTGTCATACCGATGCCTATACCCTGTCCGGTGCGGATTCCGAAGGTAATTTTCCGGCCATTCTGGGCCATGAAGGTGGCGGCATTGTCGAGGCCGTGGGCGAAGGCGTCACCTCTGTGGAAGTAGGTGACCACGTGATCCCCCTGTACACCGCCGAGTGTGGCACCTGTAAATTCTGCACCTCCGGCAAGACCAACCTGTGCGGATCGGTGCGAGAAACCCAGGGCAAGGGCGTGATGCCGGACGGTACCTCCCGCTTCTCCTACAAGGGTGAGCCCATCTACCACTACATGGGCTGCTCCACGTTCTCCGAGTACACCGTGCTGCCGGAAGTCTCGCTGGCGAAAATCCCCAAGGAAGCACCGCTGGACAAGGTGTGTCTGCTGGGCTGTGGCGTGACCACCGGCATCGGTGCCGTGCTCAACACCGCCAAGGTGGAGGAAGGCGCAACGGTGGCCATCTTCGGGCTCGGCGGTATCGGCCTGGCCGCGATCATCGGTGCCACCATGGCCAAGGCCAGCCGCATCATCGCCATCGACATCAACCCCGGCAAATTCGACATCGCCAAACAGCTGGGCGCCACCGACGTGGTCAACCCCAACGACTACGACAAGCCGATTCAGGAAGTGATCGTGGAGATGACCGATGGCGGCGTCGACTACTCGTTTGAGTGCATCGGCAACGTCAAGGTCATGCGCGCCGCGCTGGAGTGCTGCCACAAGGGCTGGGGCGAATCCATTATCATCGGTGTCGCGGGCGCCGGCGAGGAAATCAGCACCCGGCCGTTCCAGCTGGTGACCGGTCGGGTTTGGAAGGGATCGGCGTTTGGTGGCGTAAAGGGCCGCACCGAATTGCCGGGCTACGTGGAAAAAGCCGAGAAAGGCGAGATACCGCTGGATGTGTTCATTACCCACAACATGCCGCTGGAGGACATCAACGAGGCGTTCGAATTGATGCACGAAGGCAAGAGCATCCGCTCGGTGATTCACTTTTAGAAGCCAGTCATCCGGACACAAAAAACCCGCCAGTCGGCGGGTTTTTTGTTGATCGGGCGGTGATTCTCAGCCCGGGAGCAGGCCCAGCGGGTCACCCAGCAGGGGAATCTCGCTGAGTGAATCCACATTGCCACCTTCGCTCAGCGTCAGCAGCTGCTCGACCAGATCGCCCAGCACCGGAACAGAGGTCAGCGGGTTGCCATCGAACTCGCCGAGGTTGGCCGGATCCAGCAGCTGGATCAGGTCACCGATCAGCGGAAGCTGTTCAGCGCCGCCCTCCGGAAGGTCGCCCGGGAAATCGTCAGGCAGCGCGGCCAGGATATCGCCGATCAGCGGCAGGGTTTGCGGGTCGAAGTCGAAATCCTCCGGCAGTTGCAGCAAATCTCTCAGCTGACCGAGGCTGTCGGGATCCAGCGGGCTGTTTTCCATGTTCAGCAGGTCGCCGATCAGGGGCAGGTCTGCCGGTGACAGCGGCAGGTCACCGCCGGGCGTGCCGCCCTCCTCGGGGACCAGTTCAAGCAGCAGATCGAACAGCGCGCCGCCCAGGTTGAGAACGCCTTTTTCCCCGATAAACGTCTCGGTGCCGCTCAGCACATCCAGGGATGCCAGTCCGCCGAGATCCACACCCAGCAGGGAGCCCTCAAACAGGCCAAGGTCGACGAGCGATTTGTTGTCGGTGAGGTTGAACAGTTCACCGAGCACCGGGATGGCGTTGAACGCATCCAGCACGGTCAGCAGGGCATCCTCCGCCTGGGATGGCAGCGGAACGCTGCTGTCGTCCACCAGGCGGAACTCGACGCCGATGCCGTCACCGGACGGGAACAGTTGTCCACCCAGAGCCTCTGCCAGTTCAGGAGGCAGGTTGTTGAAGTCGCCGGAGGCGAAAGCCTCCGCCATCGCCTGAATCAGCGCCGGGATCTGTTCCGGGTTACCACCGGTGAACGCCTCGGCCAGGCTCTGCAGTTGGGTGGCGTCGAGGCCCAGGTCCAGGCCCAGTGCGCAATCGGCTTGCGGATCCGTGGTGCTGATGGATTTCGGGTCACACACCGCGACTAGGGCCGAGGAATACGCGTTGGGGTCAAAGTCGTCCAGCGAGGGTGTGTCGCCGGTGCTCAGGCCCGCCATCGCCTGCAGCAGGTCTTCGACCAAGGGAATCTGCAGAATCAGTGCATGGTCGAGGCTGTTAAGGCCGTCCTCGGCGTCACCGAACTCCAGCGCGGACAGCAGGGTGCCGCTGAGGGTGTCCAGGCCATCCATCAGAACGCTGCTGTCGAAGCCACTTCCGGACTGGGCCAGTTGAGGCTGTGCCAGCAGGGTGTTGTCCAGCAGGACCACCAGGCCGCCGGTGCGGAAGGTGTACGTTTGCGGCTGCACGAGACCATTGCCCGCCAGATCGGTGATCGTGGTATCCACGGAGATCTCATAGAAGGTCTGGAAATCCAGATTGCTGGTGGGCTCGAAACGGATCGAATTGCCAAGCGGGCTGAGGATGCCATCGACGGTGCCCACGGCGTTGCCGTTGGCGTCGATTTCGGTGACCGTGAAGCTGTTGGCGGTCACTGACTGTGGGTCAATCTCCTCGTCAAACTCCACGAAAATGGTGCTATCGGTTGGCGCCAGGGTTTCGCCATCCTCAGGGCTGGAAGCCACCGCTGTTGGGCCCTGATTGTCCTGCTGGTCGCCGGTCATGAAACTGGCGGAATCCGCGTCGGCGAGGCTCTTGACCTGATCGCCCTGTTGATCGCACAGGGCTCGCAAGTCCGATGTTGCCGTTACCGTGTAGCGGGTGTTGTCCTGCAGGTCCTGAACCGGATTGATCACCACCGCGGTGCCCAGCACGCTGTAGGAGGCGGACACCAGGGTGGCGTTGCCGTTGATGGTCAGTGGCAGGGTGTTCTGGTTGACCGAGGCTTCGTCGACCGCCGCGTTGAATGTTACCCGCAGGCTACGGTTGGTCTCGATGCCCTGGGCGCCATTCGCCGGCACAAACTCGGTCACTTCAAACACTGTGCTGTCGGAGCTGCAGAAGGTTTCGGAATCACCGGCCACGTCGGAATTCGGGCTTCCGGGGCTGTTGTCCGCGGGGATGCGCGGGTCGCTGGGACCGCCGCTGCCAGTGCTGTCGGTGTGACCTTCCAGCAGGATCCGGCTGCTGGGATACTGGGTCATCAGATCGGCGAGTTTGCCGATTTCATCGAAATAGGTGGGTTTGACCTCGGTACCGTCGAGATCAAACTCGACGTACAGGGTTTCGCGGATTTCGCGGGTCAGTGTTTCGGCGCAGCCGTCGGCATCCACCAGAGCTCCACGGGGCGTATCGGGGCAGAGATCCTGGGGATCGTTTACGCCGTCACCATCGGAATCCTTCGGTGGGGCGACCGGCTCCGGGCGTTCGAACGTGGTCGGCCTGGGCGGCTGGGGGTAAGTCCGGTTGAACAGAAACTGGACGCCGGCAAAGGCTTGCCCGTCCACGTAACCGTCTTCCAGTTCGGTGCGGGCGCGAATGCCGGCTTCGAACACGAAACGTTCACCCATCATCCGCTGTAGACCACCTTCCAGAAACAACGCGTCTTCGGTTTTTGAGCTGGGCGCGCCATCCACATCGATGTCGCTGTAGCTGTAACCGAGGCCGGCGAACGGCCGCCAGCCGCCGAGACGGAATCGGCCGGGGTGGACCCGCCCGGCGAGCGAGCCGCGAAGAATCTCGGTGTCAATGTCGGTGGCGCGGGTTTCTGCATCGCCGTAGCTGAATGCACCCATCAAGGTGAAATTGGGATTGAACTGGTGCCCCAGTGTCAGCCCGTACTCGGGGTAGTTGTCGAGATTGTCGATGTTTGATGTCTTGTTGCGGGAGTTGCCCGAATCCACGTAGCTGATTTCCGCTCCGACAAAGCTGTAGCTCAGAGGGAAGTGTGTCGATTCTGCGTGGGCGAACTGCGGGGGGGGAGTGCCAAACATCCTGCCAGTACAACTTTATGCAGATTGGTCATATTGTGTGATCCTTCTCACGTTTCTGGTTTTTGTCTGTCGCTGAGGAGTCCCTGGATGCGTAGTATCTGCTTCAAGATGCGCAAATTTTTTCTGAGTGTTTATTTTTGTTAATGATTGAGAAAATACGGGAAGGGGGCAGGCCTCGGCATTGGCTCAATCGTCCGAGGGGGTCGGGCAGATTGACCAGTCAGGCAGGTTGTTGAAGGTCGTTATCGATCGGTCAGTTTGAGTTCGATACGGCGGTTCTGTTGCAAGGCCTGCGGCGAGGTGCCTTCCGCCACCGGGAAGAATTCGCCAAAGCCGGCGGCCACCATGCGCCGCTCGGGCACGCCCTGCTCGGCCAGGTAACGCACCACCGCGACGGCCCGGGCGGTGGACAGTTCCCAGTTGGATGGGAATCTCGGCGTATTGATGGGGATCAGGTCGGTGTGTCCGTCGATCCGCAGAATCCAGTCGATGTCGTCCGGAATCCGCTTCACTACATCCAGCAGTACATTTGCCAGTTTATCCAGTTCGCCCTGACCTTCCTCGCCCAGTTGCGCTGAGCCAGAGGCAAACAGCAGTTCGGACGGCAGCAGGAAACGGTCGCCGACCACCCGGATGTTTTCGTTGTCTTCCAGAATACGGCGCAGGCGGGCAAAGAACTCAGATTGGTACTGCTGCAGTTCGTTGACCCGCTCGGCGAGCAGGGTATTCAGACGCCGACTGACATCTTCCAGTTCGGCTTCCTTCTCGGCGGTTTCCTGCTCCTGCAACTCAAGCGCGGAGGCGATCTGCCGAAGCTGATTCTCCAGCGCCGCAATCTGGTTCGACAGCCGCAGAATCATCGCCTGCTGGCTGGCGGAGAGTTCGTCCTGTTCTTCGGCTTCCTGGCCGAGGGCATCCAGCCGTTCCTGTTGCGCCTCGTTCTCCGCGGTTTTTTGCATCAGCTGATTGCGTACGCTGTCAAAGCGGTTCTGCATCTGCTTGCTGCGCTCGATACTGGCGTCCAGCTGGCTCTGCAGCACGGTGTTGCGATCTTCCTCCAGGCCCAGGAGCCGGGATATGTCGTTCAGCCGCTCGTTGAGTTGCGCCAGCTCCTGATTGCGGTCGGACAGCGTCTGCGACAGGTAGAGCTGACTGACCACGTAGATCAGCAGCATGAAGATGATCAGCATCAGCAGCGCCGACAGGGCATCCACATAGCCTGGCCAGACATTGACGGTGCTGCGACTGCGGCGGCGGGAGCCAATCACGGCCGGTTACTCGGTTTGCTGTCGTGGATCATCAACGTAGTCCACCAGGTTGGTCACACTGGTCAGCCACTCTTCAAGGCCGTCGTAGAAACGGTTCTGGGCATGGCCGGCCTGGAGGTCCATAAAGCCCAGGATCAGCGAGCCGCCAAGACCCAGCAAAGAAGAGCTGAACGCGGTACCCATGCCCTGAAGTGGCGTTTGCAGGCCCGCCTGCAGGTCGGCGAAAACCTTGCCGAAATCCTCCTGATCCATGTTGAGATTGGTGATCACGTCGCCCACTGCGTTGATGGTGCCCAATAGCCCCCAGAACGTGCCGAGCAGGCCGAGAAAGATCAGCAGGCTGATGAAGTAACGGGTGATTTCCCGCTGCTCGTCCATCCGTGAATGGATGCCGTCAAGCACGGTGCGCAGGGACAGCGTGGACAGGGTGAAGCGGTCACGTTTGTATTCATCCCCCAGCTGTTTCGCCAGCGGCTTCAGCAGTCGTGGTTCCTGCAGCACCGACAGCCCGGCATTGCCGGTGCGGAACTGGGAAATCCAGCGCAGTTCCGGGAACAGCACGAACACCTGGCGGTAGGTCAGCGAGATGCCGATGATCAGCACGCCGAGAATCAGCAGGTTAAAGACCCAGTTGGCCATGAACGCTGTGGTCAGGGGCGCGTGGATGAGGGCGCATACAACCACCACAACGGCAAGGAATAGTGTCATCCAGAACAACGTGTGCTTGGGGTTGCTCATAGGCACGGCCTGCGTGTTCAGAAAGGTTTCCCAGAACATAGCACAGGAACGTGAAGGGCGTGTGTCGTTTGCCGCAAAACTGGTCGTTGATTGATCACCTGAATTTATATAAGGTGAACGAGTTAATAATAAGTAAATGAGGCGAGCGATGTTTGGTCATTCCCTGTCAGGCGCCACCGTTCTTCAGGGCGCGCATCCGGATGAGGTGTCCGCCTTCGTCAACCAGCACATCGGCCAGCACAGGCTGAAGATGCTGGGTGAACCGAAAGGCACTTCACGGCTCAGCTTCCGGGAGTTTGCCGGTTTCAGTCTGTCCCAGCTCAGTTATGGCAGCCACGTGCGGGTTCAGAGCCCGGAGCTGGAATCCATCTACCATTTTCAGGTGGTAACCCGCGGTGAATGTGTGTGGCGGCAGGGCGGTGAGCGGATGCAGGTAAGCCGTGGCCAGGCGGTGATGGTGAATCCCTATGAAAGTATAGACCTGGAGTACTCGGACGACTGCGAAAAGCTGATCATCAAAGTGCCGGAGTCGATGCTGAACAATGCGCGGCTGGGTTCCTGCGCCCATACGCCGGACGATGGGGTCCGCTTCGACCGGGTGCCAGTGGATCTGCAGAGGTGTCCGTCACTGGTCAATGTGATGGAAGCGGTACTGGCGGAGCTGGAGGAAGCGGAGGCGGATGATCTCGGTTCGGTGTGCGGCCACTACCGTGGCATTATTCTGAACAAACTGTTGAACGTGTTCCCCAGCAACTGTTCTGTACGGGATCGCACTGCTCCCTGCCCA
>NZ_QTKT01000019.1 GCF_018424605.1 Marinobacter lipolyticus
CGATTACATCGAAATGTTCTATAACCCGGTACGCCGGCACGGCAACAACGGAGGACTGTCTCCCGTGGACTTCGAAAAGCAGTATTTTAAGCAGCTGTCAGGCGTCTAGGATATCGGGGGCTTGCCACACCGAACTCGTCTGGACTGGCCCGACGACTCCATTTGTATCTGCTCGCAGAACAGAGCAGGCGCTTTTACAGGTTATCAATTCCGCTGAGCACTCTTTGTTCATTACGAGTTTCGTGGCCTACGACGTCTCCACCGTCGTTAAGGCTCTTAATAGCGCGAATGAACGTGGCGTAGGCATATCAATGGTTCTTGAGCTGTCACAGGATCACGGCGGCAGTATTTCGTTTGATGCGATTGGCAGAATGAGAGCGGTTGTTCCCGCCGCCAACCTTTATGCGTGGCATGAAAAATCAGATGCATTTGCCGGCGGACGTGTTCATGCCAAAGTTGCTGTTGCTGATGAAAGAATTTGCTTCATTACCAGCGCCAACCTAACTGGCCACGCGATGGAAAAGAACATGGAAGCAGGTTTGATCATTGAGGGAGGGCGTATTCCAACAACCCTCAAAAGGCATCTTGAGGCACTCATTAGCACGAATATAGTGAGTGGCCTCTAGTTCCTTGGATCAAAGTATTGAATTATGAATCTGCACTAGAGTGTTCACGAAAGGTTAAAAAATTGACGAGGTAGGGAGCTCGAATCAAAAGCGACAAACGAGTTTTACTCCGTTTTCACGGACGATTCGAAGATAGTGTTGGACTTACCCGGGTCCAGAGCCAAAATTGCGGGACTTCCGCTTATAAGTTACTGATTCTGAGAGGGTGAAAGTGGGAGGCAAAGCGAGCGGCCAAAACTCCCGACGTAAGTCACCATAATGTGGCCGTTCCGGCCAATTTATGGTGGCATGACCATGAGGTTCTATGGCATTGCAGTAGATGGTGGGCCCAGCAGGACTCGAACCTGCGACCAAGGGATTATGAGTCCCCTGCTCTAACCAACTGAGCTATAGGCCCTATTCAGCGAACGCTGTTCTGAAAGGTGTTTCCGGCGAGGGGAAACAAAGCGGGCGCCATTATACCGGTGAGGTGTGGCGCCCGCTACTGTTGCGGTGTGTCTTAGCCGTTGCCCTGGTCGTCGATGAAGCCGCGCAGATGATCGGAGCGGGAGGGGTGCCGCAGCTTGCGCAGCGCCTTGGCTTCGATTTGACGGATGCGCTCCCGGGTAACGTCGAACTGCTTGCCGACTTCTTCCAGGGTATGGTCGGTGTTCATCTCGATGCCGAAGCGCATGCGCAGTACTTTCGATTCGCGGGCGGTGAGGCCGGCCAGTACCGAGCGGGTGGCTTCGCGCAGGCCTTCGGCGGTGGCGGAGTCCACCGGCGAGAGTGCCTGAATGTCTTCGATGAAATCGCCCAGGTGGCTGTCTTCGTCATCGCCGATCGGGGTTTCCATGGAGATCGGCTCTTTGGCGATCTTCAGTACCTTGCGGATCTTGTCCTCGGGCATTTCCATGCGCTCACCCAACTCTTCCGGCGTGGGCTCACGGCCCATCTCCTGCAGCATCTGACGGGAGATGCGGTTGAGTTTGTTGATGGTCTCGATCATGTGCACCGGAATACGGATGGTGCGGGCCTGATCCGCAATGGAGCGGGTGATGGCCTGACGAATCCACCAGGTGGCGTAGGTGGAGAACTTGTAGCCACGGCGGTACTCAAACTTGTCCACGGCCTTCATCAGGCCGATGTTGCCCTCCTGGATCAGGTCCAGGAACTGCAGGCCGCGGTTGGTGTATTTCTTGGCAATGGAAATAACCAGACGCAGGTTGGCCTCGACCATTTCTTTCTTGGCGCGACGGGCCTTGGCTTCGCCGATGGATACGCGACGGTTGATCTCCTTGATATCGGCGACGTCCAGATCCACTTCGGTCTGGATGTTCTGGATGCGCTTCTGCAACCGAACGATTTCGTCGATGCGCTCGCTGACGGCGGCCGCATAGGGCTTCTTGCTCTTGCCGATTTTTTCCGCCCAGTCGAGGTTGGTCTCGTTGCCGGGGAAGGACTTGATGAAGTCCTTGCGGGGCATTTTACTTTCCTTGACGCAAATCTGCATGATCGCGCGCTCGTTCTCGCGCACCAGATCATTGGTGGAACGGACCACGTTCACCAGTTCGTCGAAAGCTTTGTTGCCCAGCTTGAACGGGGCGAAGACCTGTCCCAACTCGTTCAGGGCTTCCTGGGTTCGCTTGTCGCTGCGGCCGTACTTTTCCAGTGCCTTGTCGGCGGCGTTGAGCTTTTCCTTCAGCAGCTCGAAGCGCAGGCGGGTCTCTTCGGGATCCGGGCCGCTCTCGGTTTCTTCTTCGCTGTCGTCGTCATCGTCGCTGTCTGAGGAGTCGTCAGAGCTGCTGGTGTCCGGGGTGTTGTCTTCGTCCATGAACGGCTCGGCGCCGTCCGGATCAAGAAAGCCGGTCACGATGTCGCTGATGCGGCCTTCGTTCTCGATGATGCGGTCGTAGGCCTGGATCACGGTGCCGCTGATGCCGGGGAAATGCGCAACCGCCGCCATCACATCGCGGATGCCTTCCTCGATGCGCTTGGCAATGACGATCTCGCCTTCACGGGTCAGCAGTTCAACCGTGCCCATTTCCCGCATGTACATGCGGACCGGGTCGGTGGTGCGGCCAGCGTCGGTTTCAACGGCGGCGAGGGCAGCGGCGGCTTCGGCGGCGGCCGCTTCGTCAGCGGTGGAGTCGCCTTCGGTCATGATCAGGGTATCGGCGTCGGGAGTTTCCTCGCACACCTGAATACCCATGTCGTTGATCATGCGAATGATGTCTTCCACCTGATCCGGATCGGCAATGTCTTCCGGGAGGTGGTCATTTACCTCGGCGTAAGTCAGGTAACCTTGTTCCTTGCCTCGTGCAATGAGGTCTTTCAAACGTGATTTCTGCGAATTGCCTGACATAGACACCCTGTGAACTCGCTGGTAAACGGAAAAAAGTTAAACAGCCATTATAGCTGTCGCTCGGTTGCTCTGCCACCGGATGGTTAGATGGTGATCAACGCTTCAAGTTTCAAGTGCAATACCGGATAAGCCCTGTATTTTCCGGTTATTCCGGGCGGCGCTGACCGCCGCTCAATCCTCTGGGCCCCCGCTCAGGGCTTTCAGTTCCTGGCGTTCTTCCGGGCTCAGGTCGGCAAGGCTGCGCTTCGACGCCAGCAGCGCGGAGAGCCGCTGTTTCCGGGCCGCTTCCTGGTTCGGGGTCAGCAGTTCCCGGGCGCCGGCAAGGGTCTTTTCCCGCGACGGTATGTGTTCAATGCCATCGAACAGGTTGTAAAAGCGGTCCCTCGACGGCTTGTCTGTGGCCAGAGTGCGCACCAAAGTGCGTCTGTCACCGATGCCGCGATCCAGTATCCATTCCGCGAAGCCCCGGGCCAGCCGGAACTGCCGGGATTGGCGCGCCAGTTCCACCACATCGCTTGCCATGTCTGGCGCTTCCACGAGGGCCAGGCACAGCGTGCTGTCCTTGCTGAGCCGCACGTCGATGCGTTCTTCCTGAACCCGATCGCGGCGGTCACCAAACCGCTTCTGGCCGGGCTGGGGGCGGCGGTTCTGCCAATCCTGCCTTCCGCCACACAAGCGCAGCATTTCATGCCACATGGCATCCCGCAGGGTGCTTCTGGGCATCTTGTTCAGCAGCGGTTCCACCCGGGCTCTGAGCTCGCCCCGGTTTTCCGGTAACTGCAGGTCCAGCCCTTCACTCTGCCGGTCAAACAGGAAGCGTGACAGCGGCGTGGCGCCTTCAATGCGCTTGCGGAACGCTTCCGGGCCTTCCTTGCGCACCAGCGTGTCCGGGTCCTCGCCGTCCGGCAGCATCAGGAACTGCAGGTGCAGGCCATCGGCCATCAGCTCCAGTGCGTTCTCCATGGCGCGGTCGGCGGCACGAAAACCGGCCTGGTCGCCATCAAAGCAGAACACGATGTGCCTGACCTGTCGGAGCAGGGCGCTCAGGCTGTCCTGATTCGTTGCGGTGCCAAGGGTGGCCACCGCAAAGTGGATGTCGTGCTGTGCCAGCGCAATGACATCCATGTAGCCTTCCACCACCAGCAGCTTATCCAGCTGGCGGATGGCCTGTTTGGCTTCGTACAGGCCGTAAATCTCGCGGCTCTTGTGAAATACATCTGACTCCGGCGAGTTGATGTATTTGGCCTTGTCATCACCGAGGGTGCGTCCCCCGAAGGCGATGGTCTTGCCGCGGCTGTTGCGGATGGGGAACATCACCCGATTGCGAAACAGGTCCCGTGGGCGGCCGTACTTGTCGGAGACCGTGCCAGTCTCAATCAAAGGACCCTGGAGGTCCTTGTTGCTGGCATCAAACAGGGCGGTACCGGTGCCGGGCGCGAAGCCAAGCTGGTAGAGCTGGATGACGTGATCGTCCAGCCCGCGTTGTTTGAGGTAGTCCCTTGCCAGCTCGCCCTGTGCGCCGCGCAACGCCGACTGGTAGAAGCGACTGGCGAAGTCCAGCGCGTCGGTCAGTGTGCGGGCCTGCTGGATTTCCTGGCGGGCACTCTGATCGTAAGGCACTTCCAGGCCGGCGCGCCGGGCCAGTTCTTCGACGGCATCGGTAAATCCTAACCCTTCAAACTCCCGCACAAAACTGATGGCGTCGCCATGGGCGCCACAGCCAAAGCAGTGGTAAAAGCCCTTGTCGGGCCGAACGTTGAAGGACGGTGTCTTCTCATCATGAAACGGGCAGCAGGCCTTGTAGTTGGCCCCGGCTTTTTTCAGCGTAATGCGTGATCCGATAAGCTCCGCCAGATCAATCCGGTCCAGCAGATCTTCAACAAAGCGTTGCGGGATCAATCCGCTCATGATGACTCCGGTTACGCAAAGGGTGCCGGCTTAGCGAAGCCAATAGCCAAAAATGCCGCCGAAGCCAGGCCTCGGCGGCATTTTGGAATCGCTCTGTGCAGCCTGCGGCTGAACAGGCGATCAATGGTTTGCAGTCAAGCGGCGTCAGCTAAAGCTTAGTACAGACGCTCGAACTTGCGCTGTTCCCGCTGAAGCTTCTTGAGATGACGCTTAACGGCAGCGGCTGCCTTACGCTTGCGTACAGCTGTCGGCTTCTCGTAGTGCTCACGGCGACGTACTTCCGACAGTACACCTGCTTTCTCGCAGGAACGCTTGAAGCGACGCAGGGCTACGTCAAACGGTTCATTCTCTTTCACTTTAACAGCTGGCATTCGAAAATCACCTACCTGATGTATTCGGTTTCTGTTGTGTCTGATCGACTCGTGCGTCAAATCGACTCGATACCTGGTCAGATTGGCTAAAACTCGACCAGTGCATATTTAAGGGCGGCAATGATAGCCCCTGCTTCGGGGTAAGGTCAATGTTTGTTCGATGAAACTGCCAGCGCGTTTCGGCTTTCTGCTAAAATAGCTCGCCTGACCATTCATGCCACCCGTTGTGATCCTTGTTTATGCTGATTCTCGGAATTGAAACGTCCTGCGATGAAACCGGCGTTGCCCTCTATGACAGCGAGCGGGGCCTGCTGGCCCATGCCCTGTTCAGTCAAATCGACATGCATGCCGACTACGGCGGCGTGGTGCCGGAGCTGGCCTCCCGAGACCACGTGCGCAAGCTGCTGCCGTTGTGTGATCAGGTGCTGGCAGAGGCCGGCTGTACCCGCGCGGATATAGACGGCATTGCCTACACGGCCGGACCGGGGCTGGTGGGTGCGTTGATGGTGGGCGGTTCCGTGGCTCATGCCCTGGGCCTGGCGCTGGATGTGCCGGTGCTTGGGGTCCATCACATGGAAGGTCACCTGCTGGCGCCGATGCTGGAGCCCGAACCGCCGGCCTTTCCCTTTGTCGCCCTGCTGGTCTCCGGCGGGCATACGCAACTGGTGCGTGTTGACGGTATCGGTGAATACGAGCTGCTGGGGGAGTCGGTGGACGACGCCGCCGGCGAGGCGTTCGATAAGACCGCCAAGATGCTGGGGCTGGACTATCCCGGCGGACCGCGTGTCGCTGCACTGGCAGAGCAGGGTGCCGCGGGCCGATACCGTTTTCCGCGGCCGATGACAGATCGCCCGGGGCTGGATTTCAGTTTCAGCGGGTTGAAAACCTTCACTCTGAATACGGTCACCGCGGCGGTCGACGCAGGAGAATTGAACGATCAGACCCGCGCTGACATTGCCCTGGCGTTCGAGGCGGCGGTGGTAGACACCCTGACCATCAAATGCCGCAGGGCGTTGGAGCAGACTGGCTGCAAGCGGCTGGTGATTGCCGGCGGTGTCAGCGCCAACAAGCGGCTGCGGGCCGGGCTGGAGAAAATGACAGCAAAGCTGCAGGCGGGGGTGTTTTATGCACGCCCGGAGTTCTGCACCGACAACGGTGCGATGATTGCGTATGCCGGTTGTCAGCGCTTGCAGGCGGGCCAGCGGGATGGTGATCGCATTGTCGCGGTGCCGCGCTGGCCGATGAATACCCTGCCGCCGCTGTCGCGCGCCTGCTCGAACGGGCTGGTGGACCAGACCTTCTAGAATCGTGCCTCACGCCCCTGGGCAAGGCGAATCAGGTTGTTGCGGTGACGAACCACAATCAGAATCGCCAGTAGCCCGAACAATGGCAGGGTTGCAGGCTCAATCACCGCGCTGATGACTGGCCCGGCCACGATGGCAATGATTGAGGCCAGCGCTGAAATGCGCCAGCGCCACATGATGGCCAGCCAGATCGCCGCCAGCAGAAGGGTGGTTGCGGGGGCCAGTGCCAGCCCGCACCCCAGTGCTGTGGCAACGCCCTTGCCGCCTTTGAAGCGGTAGAACATGGGGATCATGTGGCCGGTAACCGCGCACAGCGCTACCATGGCCTGGGCCAGAATCGACAGGCCGGCGTTGTGGGCCAGCCAGACCGGAACAAAGCCTTTGGCGGCATCCAGTACCAGTGTCAGAGCCGCCGGAATCCAGCCGCCGTTGCGATAAACATTGGTGGCGCCCGGGTTGCCCGAGCCCATCGCCCGCGGGTCGGGCAGCTTCCACAGCCTGCAGATTTCCAGCGCAAACAGCACTGAGCCGGCGGTATAGGCCAAGGCGCATAGCAGTACGGTCAGTAACGGGTCGCTCATCAGATTCACTGGCAATTGGCCTGGGGCAAAGACGTGTCCGGGTCATTTGTGAGAAAATGCCGGCCCTCAATCGTGTCAGGCCGTGGTTCACACAGTATCCCTAGCCTGTACGTTATTCAATCAGCAAAGAGTGTAACCCGGGAGAAATAAGCCGGTGACAGACAGCGTTCTGATCGAAGGCCTGGCCGTTGAAGCGGTCATCGGCGTGTACGACTGGGAGCGGGAAGTAACCCAGCGGTTGTTGGTGGATCTGGAGATGGCCTGGGACAACCGGGCGCCGGGTGCCACGGATGATGTGGCGGATGCTCTGGATTATGCCGCGGTGAGTGAGCGGGTAACCCAGTGGCTGCGCCAGGCGCAGCCAGCGCTGCTGGAAACGGCGGCCGAAGGTCTTGCCGGGGTCATTCGCCAGGAGTTCGGCGTCGGCTGGCTGCGGCTGACCCTGCGCAAGCCGGGTGCCGTGCCGGCTGCCCGGTCCGTGGGTGTGCGTATTGAGCGGGGGCAGGCGTGATGACGGCCATGGCACGGGTGTACATCAGCATTGGCAGCAACATTGACCGTCACCGGTACATCACCTCAGCGCTGGATGCGCTGGCCGACTGGTTCGGCGATCTGATCATCTCCCCGGTCTTTGAGAGCGAGGCGGTGGGCTTTGACGGTTCGCCGTTTTACAACCTCGTCGTGGGCGTCGACAGTCCATGGCAGGTTGGTGAACTGTCGCGGCGGTTCAAACAGCTGGAAGCGGAGAATGGCCGCCGCCGGGAAGCGCCCAAATTCAGCGCGCGTACGTTGGATCTGGATATCCTGACGTACAACGATGCCGTGGGTGAAGTGGACGGAGTGGCCCTGCCGCGGGCGGAAATCCTCAAGAATGCCTTTGTACTCTGGCCGCTGGCCGAGGCGGCACCGGACGCCCTGCATCCGGTTTGCGGCAAAAGCTATCGCCAGTTATGGCAGGAATACACCAGCGACCAGAAGCTCTGGCCGGTGGATTTCATCTGGCGGGGGCAGCTCATTTCACGGGCGCTTTGACCGGAACAGGCCGATGAGGTGTTCGGTGGAGGCGTCCGCTTGCGACCGCTCCGGGTTGTTCCCCAGTATCTGGTCCAGAATCTCTTTGCCCATCTGCTTGCCCAGTTCCACGCCCCACTGATCAAAGGAATCCACGTCCCAGATCACACCCTGTACAAACGTGCGGTGCTCGTAAAGGGCGATCAGTGCGCCCAGAGTGTGCGGCGTGAGTTTGTCCATCACCAGGGTATTGCTCGGCTTGTTGCCGGGAATCACCTTATGGGGCGCCAGCTCAGCCGCTTCCCCGGCGGACATGCCTTCGGCGGCCAGTTCCTCAAGTGCCTCGGCCTCTGTCTTGCCGGCCATCAGCGCGCGGGTCTGGCTCAGGCAGTTGGCGAACAGGGACGCGTGGTGCTCGCCCACCGGATTGTGGCTTCGCAGCGGGATAATGAAGTCGGCGGGAATCAGTCGGGTCCCCTGATGAAGCAGCTGGTGGTAGGCGTGCTGGCCATTGGCGCCCACGCCGCCCCAGATCACCGGCCCGGTCTGGTAGCTGATGGTCCGGCCGTCGCGGGTCACGCATTTGCCGTTGCTCTCCATGTCCAGCTGCTGGAGGTGCGAGGGCAGGCTTTCCAGGTAATGGTCATAGGGCAGAATGGCGTGCGTGTCCGCGCCCCAGAAATTGCTGTACCACACGCCCAGCATCGCCATCAGTACCGGCAGGTTGCGTTCCAGCGGGGTATGTCGGAAATGCAGATCCATGTCGTGCGCGCCGGCAAGCAGGGCGCGGAATTGATCCATGCCCACCAGCAGCGCGATGGGGAGGCCAATCGCGGACCACAGTGAATAGCGCCCACCGACCCAGTCCCACATGGGAAATACATTTTCGGTACGGATACCAAACCGGCCGGCCTCTGACGCGTTGGCCGTCACGGCGACGAAGTGCCCGGCAATGTCGCGCTCTGCGCCGCCATTGGCGAGAAACCAGTCCCTGGCAACGCGGCTGTTCTCCAGTGTTTCCTGAGTGCGGAAGGATTTCGATTGCACCAGGAACAGGGTGGTCTCGGGGTTCACCCGGTTGAGTACCTCGGTAATGTCCGAACCGTCAATGTTGGCAACAAAGTGCCCCCTGAGCTGCCCATGGTGATAGGGCAGGAGGGCTTCGCTCACCAGTCTCGGTCCCAGGTAGGATCCGCCGATACCGATGCTCACCACGTCGGTGAAGCGCTTGCCGGTGAATCCGCTGCGATGGCCGGTGATCACGTCCCGGGTGAAGGTATCCATTCGGGCCAGCGTCTGTTGGACTTCCGGCATTACGTCGCGGCCGTCTACTAATACCGGGTCCGCACCGGTATTTCTCAGCGCCGTATGCAGGGCCGGGCGCTTCTCGGTCTCGTTGACCGGCTCGCCGAGGAACATGGCCTCAGTGCGGCCCGGAAGATCACAGGCGCGGGCCAGGGCCATCAGCGCCGACAGTACCTCGTCAGTAATACGGTTCTTGGAGAAGTCCAGGGAGAGCCCTGCGCCTTCGGCGAAGAACCGCTGTGCGCGGTCCGGGTCCTGCCCGAACAAATCTCGCATGTGGCAGGTTGCCAGACTTCGCTGGAGTTCGGTCAGAGCCTGCCACTGTGGGCGTGACGTCAGGGGAGCAGGGGCCGGAGCCATGGTCGAGTCCTTTCGTTCAGTGTTCACCAGCGCCGGACCCTTGTATCAACGGCTGACCGACAGGTTGTCAATCAAACGGGTAGTGCCAAGGAAGGCCGCCACCAGAATGGTCAGTTCCGTATCCTCGGCGGTGGCCGGCTTCAGGGTGTCGCTGTTGACGATATTGAAATAATCCGGCCGCAAACCGGCTGCGCTCAGTGCTTCGGTGGCTTCGCGTTCGATGGCGCCAAAATCGGAGCGACCGTTGCCAAGTTTGTCGGCGCTGTCCTGCAGCGCCCGGTAGACCGCCGGGGCAATGGCCCGTTCCGACTCGTTCAGGTAGCCGTTGCGGGAACTTTTGGCCAGACCATCGGTTTCCCTCACCGTGGGGGCGCCAATGACCTCCACCGGAATCATCAGATCGCGCACCAGCTTGCGGATGACGGCAAGCTGCTGAAAATCTTTCTCGCCGAATACGGCGATGTCGGGCTGTACCATGTTGAGCAGCATGGTGACCACTGTGGCCACGCCCTCGAAGTGGCCCGGGCGGCTGGCACCGCAGTGGCCATCACTGACTTCCGGAACCACGACCTTGGTCTGCTGGACCAGGCCCTGGGGGTAGATCTCCTCCACGCCCGGGGCGAAGACCAGGGTATTTCCGGCGGCTTCAAGCTGCCTCTGGTCGTCCTCGAGAGTGCGAGGGTAGCTGTCCAGGTCTTCGCTGGCGCCGAACTGCATCGGATTGACGAAAATGCTGGTCACCACCACGTCGGCCGCTTCACCGGCTTTGCGAACCAGCGAAATGTGGCCCTCGTGGAGATTGCCCATGGTGGGAACCAGGCCAATAGTTTTTCCCTCGCGGCGATAGCCGCGCAGGATGGTACGAAGTTCTCTCAGGGAGTTAACGGTTCTCATGCCTTGAACGTATGCTCCTCGGCGGGGAAAGATCGGTCGCGGACTGCTTTGACATAGGCTTCGATTGCGCCCTGAACCGAATCGGTATCCGCCAGGAAGTTCTTCACAAAACGCGGCTTGCGACCGGTGGTGACGCCCAGCATGTCGTGGAGCACAAGTACCTGACCGTCGGTGTCGGAACCGGCACCAATGCCGATGACCGGCGCCTTGACCGCCTGGGTGATGCGTGCGGCAAGGGGGGCGGGTACACACTCGAGCAAAATGATGTCAGCGCCCGCCGCTTCCAGTTCGCAGGCATGTTCGATCATCATCTCGGCCGCGTGCTCGTCGCGCCCCTGCACCTTGTAACCACCGAACTTGTTGACGAACTGTGGTGTCAGGCCCAGATGGGCGCAGACCGGCACGCCCCGCTCGCTGAGCGCAGCGATCGTGTCGGTCATCCAGTCGGTCCCTTCCAGCTTGACCATGTGGGCGCCTGCCCGCATCAGTTCGGCTGCATTCTCCAGAGCGGCTTCGGTGGTGCCGTAGCTCATGAAAGGCATGTCTGCCATGACCAGTGCGCCCCGGTTACCTTTGGCCACGGAGCTGACGTGATAGATCATCTGGTCCATGGTGACCGGCAACGTGCTGTCGTGCCCTTGCAGCACCATGCCGAGGGAATCGCCGATCAGGATAACGTCGACGCCGGCTTCGCTGACGATTTGGGCGAAGGTGGCATCGTAGGAGGTCAGAGCAGCAAAGGCTTCGCCTTTCTGCTTGTATTCCCGCAGGGTATTGATGGTTACAGCCATAGAATCCTTGCCTTGTGGGTGGATGGGCCAAGACTGTGCCGGGGTCTGCCGGCGTTCAGGTATAAAGGGTAATCCCGGGGTGTGTCTGAGGCAATAGTAGCACGAAGCCTTCGGGTCAGCAGGGCGGCTGCAGCTCACGGGAAAACGGTGGCAGCTTCTTCAGCCGGTTGTCCGGGCAACGCTGGCGCAGGTCGGCGACGGACCGGCCATCGGGCAGAGCAAGGTCAGCGTTCAGGTCCAGCAGCGGCTGCAGCACAAAGTCACGGTTGGGTAGTTCGCAGTGGGGAACGGTCAGGCGGTCGTTGCGGATGGTCTCGCTGCCAAACAACAGCAGATCGAGATCGAGGGTTCTCGGCCCCCAGTGCTGCTTGCGTACGCGTCCGTGCTGCTGCTCAATCGCCTGCAACTGATCCAGCAGCTCAAGCGCGGTCAGGCCGGTGCGCAGCCACGCCGCGCCATTGACAAAATCCGGCTGATCCTGGGGGCCCACCGGCCGGCTGGTGTAGAAGGCCGACTGGGCCACCAGCGAGGTGGCGGGTAGTGCCGCCAGCGCGCTGATGGCGCGCGCCAGCTGGGCGGTCGGGTCCGCCAGATTGCTGCCGAGACCGACAAACGCGTCTGTCGTCGCCATGATCAGCTCCGATTGACGGGCTTGCGCTTGCGGCGCCGCTTTTTCGGGGCGTCAGAGGTCAGTTCGTTGAGCATGCGCTCCTGGCCGCGCTCGTCAGTGGCCTGGAAGTCAGTCCACCATTTGCCCAGCCCGGGCTCAATTTCACCGGCGGATTCGCGCACCAGCAGGAAATCGTAAGCAGCGCGGAAGCGGGGGTGAGACATGGCCATAAAGGCCCGCTTGCCCTGCCGGCGGGGCAAACGCATCTGCATTTCCCAGATCTCTTTCATTGGGCCCGAGAAGCGCTTGGGAATCGACGTGGCCTGGACCTGGCGCCCGATAACCTTGGCAATGGCGCCGTGAAGGGCCGGCTGAACCGGGTCGCCATTGTCCTGGCGACGACGCCATTCCGACTGCAGTGCCGGCCAGAGCATGGCGGCAAACAGGAAATAGGGCGTTACGGACTTGCCCTGGGCGATGCGGGCATCGGTGTTCTGCAGGGCCTGGCGGATCAGTTCGTCGGATTCGCCGGCATTCAGGGCGCGGACGGTCTCCGGAAATAAGGGGGCCAGCAGGTTATATTCCCTGAGCAGGTCGTAGGTTGCCTCGCCAAAGCCGGCAGAGAACAGTTTCAGAACCTCGTCGAACAGGCGGGCCGGCGGAATGTGGGTCAGCAGCGGGGCGAGTTCACGAATCGGCTCTTCGGTGTCCTCTTCAATGTCGAAACCCAGTTTAGCGGCAAACCGCACCGCACGGAGCATGCGCACCGGGTCTTCCCGGTAGCGGGTTTCGGGGTCGCCAATCAGGCGGATCTGCCGGTTTTTCAGGTCTTCGATGCCATCGGCGAAGTCGATAACGGTAAAGTCGCGGATGCAGTAATACAGGGCATTAACCGTGAAGTCGCGGCGCAGTGCGTCTTCTTCCAGGGAACCGTAGACATTGTCCCGCAGCAGCAGACCATGTTCGCTGGTACGGCGATCGTCGTCCTCGGTATCATCGTCGGCTTCCACAGCATTGCCACGGAACGTGGTGACCTCGATGATTTCCCTTCCGAACACCACGTGCACAATGCGGAAACGGCGGCCGATCAGGCGCGAGTTTCGGAACAGGTCGTGGACCTCTTCCGGAGTGGCGTTGGTGGCGATGTCAAAATCTTTCGGCTGCCCGCCCAGCAGAATGTCGCGGACGCCGCCGCCGACCAGATAGGCGTCGAAGCCGGATTTGTTGAGCCGGTGCAGAACCTTCTTCGCAGGTTCGCTGATCGCGGATCGGGATACGCTGTGCTGGTCCCGGGGGATCTCCCGACGCTGATAGGGGCGCTGCTTTTGCTTTCCGTTGCCGGGCATAAAGGCGCGGATTTTTTCCACCGACTGCTCGAAGAGAGAAGAGATTGATTTAGGCATTTAATTCCGTTGGTGCATGAGCAAAAACGAGAGTTTAACGGTTTGGGCAGGATTTGCACACGTTTGCAAGAGAATGTGCGGGAAAAACGGCAGAAAACCGGTAGTGGGAACGGGGCGCTCGGTGCCTGGTGCGACGTTTTCCGTAGCCCCAATAATCAAAAGGCGGATCCGTTTGCACGAATCCGCCCTGAAAGCGTTGACGATCTGCATTGTTTTTATTTTTGCCGGGATTTTTCTTCGTTTTTGTACCCCACTGTGTATCCCCAAATACGGAGATGTCAGCAGTGCAAACGGAAGGCTTTGAATACACAGAGCGGTCAGAAGCATCGGGCAAGTTATGGGTAAATGCAGTGTCGCCTGGAAGACGATTCTTCTCTACATCTACAACTCGCTCGTGCCAGGGGACCCCTAAAAAGCACAGTACCCAAAACACTCAGTTCGCTTACGTTCTGCTGTTGTTTTTGTTGCTGAACGTTTTCCTGCAGCTTTTTGTTTTTGTTGTGGCGCTGCGTTGTCACTCTTGTTTTTGTTGGTGTGCGCTTAATAGAGTGCAGGGCGTGTGCCAGTTTTAGTAAATCCTTTATTAACAGGTGGTTAAGAAAATCGGCTTTATAAGTGTTACCCCGTACAGCGTGGAAGTGTTACCCGGATCTCATTTCGGCCGCGGGGAGTGTTACCGTACGGAACAGCCGGTAACAACTGAGCCCGGGTTCACACTTTCGTTGGGTGGCGTGTGCAAGCCGAGCCAGGCTGGCGCGGACAGCTCAGTTTCCAGAGGCTTTCTTACGGGGAATACCAAGGCGCTGGCGGCGCTCCCACAAGGATTTGCGGCTGATGCCGAGCTTCTGGGCCAGCTCCGTTTCACTCATCTTGTCCTGATTCTCCAGCACGAAATGCTGAAAGTAATCTTCCAGTGACAGGTCGTTGGAGGATTCCGGTTCCCGGGCGCGCACCTGCTCGTTGTTGCCCTCCACCAGGGTTTCCGGAATGTATTCGTCACCGCCCTCGTATTCCAGGTCGAGCAGTGACGGGGTGATCAGGTCCGACTCGCACAGGATGGTGGCACGCTCGATGGCATTCTCCAGTTCGCGGACGTTGCCGGGCCAGCGGTGGCGCTCCAGGGCGCGCATCGCCTCAGGGCTGAGGTTCAGTCGCGGCTTGCCCATTTTCTCGCCCTGCCGCTGAAGGAAGCGCTGGGCCAGGCCAAGGATGTCGGATCGGCGCTCGCGCAGCGGCGGAATCCGCACCTGCATCACGTTCAGGCGGTAGTACAGGTCTTCGCGAAACTCGCCGGTGCGGGTCATCGCTTTGAGGTTGCGGTGGGTAGCGGCGATCATCCGCACATTCACCTGTCGGCTCTGGGTGGAGCCGACCTTGCGAATTTCTCCTTCCTGCAACACCCGCAGCAAGCGAGCCTGGGCTTCCGGGGGCAGTTCGCCAATCTCATCCAGGAACAGGCTGCCACCGTCGGCGGCCTCAATCAGCCCGGTACGGGCGGAAACCGCGCCGGTGAAGGAGCCTTTTTCGTGGCCGAACAGCTCGGATTCGATCAGGCTCTCGGGAATGGCGGCGCAGTTTACTGAAATCAGGGGTTTCGCGGCCCGCGGGCTGAGCAGGTGCAGCGCCCGGGCGGCGAGTTCTTTACCGGTGCCGGATTCGCCCTGGATCAACACGGTGGTTTCGGTGGGCGCCACCTTGCGGATCAGGGTGAACACTTTCTGCATGGCCTCGCATTCACCAAACATGATGCTGGCGGGATCACTGCGGATGTGGTCAGCCGAATCGGGCGCGGTGTCCGTTGTGGTGTCGTCCCGGCCGGTAAGCCTGCGAGACAGGATGTTTTCCACCGCGGCCAGCATCTCGTCGTGGTCAAACGGTTTGGCGATGTATTCCACCGCGCCCATTTTCATCGAATCGACCGCCGAACGCAGGCTGGCGTAGCTGGTCATGATCAGCACCGGGGTGTTGGGGGCGCGATTGATGAGCTCGGTGCCCGGGGCGCCGGGCAGGCGCAGATCGGAGATGATCAGGTCGAACTCATCGGGCTCGTGGCCCTGTTCCGCTTCTTCGACCGATCCGGCGTCAGCCACATCGTAGCCGGCATGCTGGAGCAGCTTGCGTACGGCCGAGCGGATTATCTCTTCGTCTTCTACGATCAGAATGCGAGGCATAGGATGTTACGACCTTTCGTTCAGGCTGATGGCAGCATTGCCGGGGTCCGGTTCGTAGGCCGGCAGTTTCAGGCGCACACAGGTACCACGCCCGGCGTCCGGGTCGGCAGGGCTGTCTACGTGAATGTTGCCGTAATGCTCTTCGACAATACTGTACACCAGAGATAGTCCAAGGCCCGTGCCCTTGTTGGGTGCCTTGGTGGTGTAAAAGGGTTCAAAGATGTGGTCGAGCTGGTCTCCCGGGATGCCCGAACCCTCATCAGTGACCTCGATGATAGCGGAGTAGCCATCGCGGATGCCACTGATGCGGATGGCGCCGCCATCGGGCGAGGCGTCTCGGGCGTTGGCAAGGAGGTTGACGAATACCTGCACCAGCCGCTGCTCGTCGCCCAGTACCGTCAGGCTCTCGGGGCAGTCGTTGATGTAGTGGATGCCCAGCCCCTGGTCGCTCAGGGACAGCAGGTTGATGGATTCGTCGACGCAACGACGGATGCCCACCGGCTCGTATCGGTTGGCCTGGGAATGGTTGCCGGTGCGGGCAAAGTTCATCAGCGATTGCAGGATCGTGGAGATGCGCCGGGTTTGCTGCTGAATCTGTTCCGCGGTAGAGAGGATGTCCGGGTCGTCAGTTTCCAGCTTAAGGTTCTGGGCCAGTGAGGAGATGCCGGTCACCGGGTTCCCGATCTCATGGGCTACGCCGGCGGCAAGACGGCCCACCGAGGCCAGACGCTCGCTGTGCATTAGTTCGTCTTCGAGAAGCCGGGTTTCGGTCTGGTCTTCCACCAGAATAATACTGCCGCCCTCAGGGTGGTCCGGTCCGCTCAGCGCGGCTTTGTGCAGATTCAGCCAGTGGGGTTTGCCATTGAGATCGAGCCGGTGCTTGTAGCGGTGCAGGTCCTCGCCACTGTTGAAGTCGTCCAGTAACAGGTGCCAGTGCTCGGGCAACGCCTGCAACCGGGCACCCACCACGTCGTCGGCGGTAATGCCGGTCAACTGTTCGATGGCGTTGTTCCACATCAGGATCTCGCCGTCGTCCCCCATCGAGCACGCCGGAATCGGCAGGTTCTGCAGGGTCTGCCGATAATGCCGGCGCAGGTTGTCGAGCTCTCCTGCAAGGCCGGTTAACTGGTTCTGATAGTCACCGAGGGCGCGTTCGACGTAACGGATGTCCTGTGCGGTACCGCCGCTGGCCATGGGTTTGTAGCCCAGGTGTCGCTTGACCAGGTCTCGCGCCACGGCGGGTCCCAGCAGACCGGAAAGATTGACCTCAACCTGGTCCCGCAGTCGCCGCAGCTGGTAGGGTCGGTATTCGACGTTGGGCAGTTTGAGCTGAGCCAGCGCACGCTCCACTTCCCGTCGGGCCACGCCGCGACCGAGGGGGGCTTCAAGCTGACGGACAAAATCCGCCGACGAGGTGGCCACCAGCTCCCGCCGATGGGGGCGGGACAGGGCCCCGAGTGAGCACGCCTGTGCCGCGCTGTTTTCTTCTGCGGTGCTGTTGCTGAGAATTGAGACCAGCGCGAACACCGTGACGTTCACCGTCAGGCTGATGAAGGTAAAGATGTGCCAGTTGCTGTAATCGGGCACCAGCGGTGCTTGCAGCCACTCCAGCACATTGGCGGTGTGAGAGAACGGCAGCACCAGGGTCAGCACCCAGATGGCAATGCCGGACACCAGCCCGGCAATCAGACCGCGCCGGTTACCTTCCGGCCAGTAAATCACGCCAAGGGCGCCGGGCAGCAGCTGCAGCATGCCCGACAGGGAAATCGCCCCGAGAATAGACAGATCCAGATGGGTACCGATGGTTTCGTGGAACAGCAGCGCCGCAAAAATGATGACGGCGATCAGCAGGCGCTTGATCCACCGCAACCAGTGATAGATATCGCCATGGTCCTTTGGTGTGCGCAGCGGAAGCACCACATGGTTGAGTACCATCCCTGCCAGCGCCAGCGTACTGACGATCATCAGCCCGCTCGCCGCCGAAAGCCCGGCAATGTACATCAGCAGTGTTAACGCCGGGCTGCCCAGAGCCTGGGCCGTGCCAATGGCGTAGAAGTTGGGGCCTGTTGTGGCTGCCAGTTCCTGACCGCCCCAGAGAATCAGCGGTACCGGAAGCCCCAGCAGCAGCAGGTACAGCGGCAGCCCCCAGCTTGCCTTGGCCAGCGCTTTGGGCGAGGGGTTCTCGCTGAACGTCATGTGGTACATGTGGGGCAGCACCAGGGCGCCGGCGAAGGACATCAGCATCAGCGCCCGCCAGCTGCCATCGTCAATGCTCATGGTCATCGGGCTGGCCGGTGAGTTCTGGTTGTCCAGCCAGGTTTCCAGCCCGCCCATGCCGCCGAAAACGCTGAACAGGATCACCCCGCCGAGCACCAGCAGGGCCGCAAGCTTGACCAGGGAATCAAAGGCAATCGCCAGCACCAGTCCCTGATGGCTTTCGGAGCCCTGATTGCGGCGGGTGCCGAACAGCATGGCAAACAACACCACGGTAAAACTGAACAGCACACTGATGAGGTGCGGTGAGGTATCCGGCGCCAGCAGGCTGGCGGAGGTGGACACCGCCTGAATCTGCATGCTCAGCAGTGACAGGATCGCCGCGCCGGAGCAGATGGTGACCAGGGTACCGGCCCACTGGCTGCGGTAACGATAGGCAAACAGATCGGCCAGGGACGCCAACTGGTAGGCCCGGCCGATGCGCATCACCGGGTTGAGTAACACCGGGGCCAGCAAAAAGGCGCCGCTGATGCCCAGGTAATAAGCCAGGAAGCCAAAGCCGGACTCCGCCGCCACGCCCACCGCCGCATACACCGCCCAGATGCCGGCATAGACGCCTAGGCTGAGGGTATACACCAGCGGGTGCCGTACCCAGTGCCGCGGCAATACGCCACGCTCGGTAATCCAGGCGACGCCGAACAGCAGAATTAGATACAGCAGGCTGGCAAGCAGCAGGCCCGGAGCGCTAAAACTCATTGGGGTCTCGCCGCCATTCCAGCCAGAATCCGATGGCGATCAGGCCGGCCCAGATGATGTAGGGGGTGTACCAGGCATTTCCGGGGGAGGTCCACCAGTCGAGAATGTTCGGTGAAAAAATATAGATGGCCAGAACCAACAGGAAGACCAGACGATAGATATACATCAGGCATGCTATCCGCGCTGAGGTTTGTGAGTGGTTTTATACCACGTAGCTTACCGGGATGTCAGGGGAATTGCCTGCCGCCGCCAGTGTTCCACCGACCAGTCGAGAATGCCCTGGACGGTGGCGTGCCTGAGCCCGGTGGGGGGCTGTTGTCCAAGCGCTTCCAGCGCCCGCACCAGGTTGCTGGCCGGCTGCCGGTCATCCAGCGCCGGCGCGTGATTCTGTTTGCTCAGTTTCTGCCCGCGGGCATTGAGAATCACCGGGATGTGCAGCCAGCGCGGCGGCGTGGCACCAAGCGCGCGATAGATCTGTTGTTGCTGTGCGGTCATCTCCAGCAAATCCGAGCCTCGCACCACATCGGTGATGCCCTGATCTATATCATCCACCACGACGGCCAGCTGGTACGCGTAAAACCCTTCCTTGCGCAGAATAACCGGGTCATCCAGTTCCGCTGTCACCTTCTGGATCTGCTCGCCCAACAGCTCGTCGTGCCAGTGGCTGACTTCGTCCCCCAGCGCGAACCGGACGGCAAAAGGCCGGTCGCCGGGCTGGCTCTTGCCGTCGCGGCAGCGTTCCGGGTGGCGGCCCTGGTGTTGCTGCAGTTGCTTGCGGGAGCAGGCGCAGCGATACGCCAGCCCCTTGTCGAGTAGGGTGGTGATGGCGTTTTGGTAAGCGTCGTGGCGCCGGGACTGAAAGCGTACCGGTTCGTCCGGGATCAGGCCGTGACAGGTCAGGCTGTGGAGAATCTGCTCGGTGGCTTGGGGGCTTTCGCGCAGCGGATCGAGATCCTCAATGCGCACCAGCCACTGGCCTTGGTGGCATTTTGCCTCAACGTAGCTGGCGAGAGCCGTGACCAGCGAACCAAAATGCAGTGGCCCAGTCGGGGAGGGGGCAAAGCGACCGCGGTAGGAGTGGTCAGCCATAAATAACGAGTGGCCTGCCGGCATTGGCGCCGGCGGGCTTGGCGTTGATTCGGCTCAGATGCCGGTCTGGCGTTCACGGATTTCCGCCAGGGTTTTGCAGTCAATGCACAGGGTGGCCGTTGGCCTTGCTTCGAGGCGACGGATACCGATTTCCACACCACACTGATCGCAGAAACCGTAATCGTCCTTGTCGATGCGGTCGATGGTCTGGTCGATCTTCTTGATCAACTTGCGCTCGCGATCCCGGGTGCGCAGTTCCAGGCTGAATTCTTCTTCCTGGGTTGCACGGTCACTGGGATCCGCGTAATTTGCGGCATCTTCCTGCATATGGTGCATGGTGCGGTCGACTTCTTCCATCAGCTCCTGCTTCCATTGCAGCAGCAGATTTTTGAAGTGCTCGAGCATCTCGGCACTCATATACTCTTCACCCTTCTTCATTTCATAAGGGGTGAAGTTGGTAAAACGTTCGCGTGGTTGTTCTGCAGTGTTTGCCATTGAACCCGGCCTCTTGTTTGTACTTCACAAGAACGCTTTGCTTCCCTCCGCACCAGCCGAGGCTGCGCGGTTTGACCCTGGATAAAGCATTCGTCCTGAAACGGGAATTTGCGGAAAATAGCAGATAAGTCACAGGGGTGCCAGCCTTGTGATCAGACTTTCATACGGAGACTACCATGAAGTGCCCTGATCCTTTGATTGAAGGCCGGCTGATCCGGCGCTACAAGCGGTTCCTGGCCGATATCAGGCTGGCGGACGGCAGCGAAGTGACCGCCCACTGCCCCAACACCGGATCAATGCTTGGCTGCCAGCCGGAAGATGCGCGGGTGTGGCTCAGTGAAAGCGATAACCCCAAGCGCAAGCTGCGTTACACCTGGGAGCTGGTGGAAACCGCCCCCGGTGAGCTCGCCTGCATCAATACCGCGCGGCCCAACACCCAGGCCCGCCAGGCCGTTGAATCGGGTGTGGTTGAAGAGCTGGCGGGGTACGGCACGGTGCGTGCGGAGGTGCGTTACGGCGCCGAGAAGAGTCGCATTGATCTGCACCTGTCGGAGCACTCCACCCGCGAAGATGCCTGGGTGGAGGTCAAAAACGTCACGTTGTGTGACGCCGGGACCGGCTATTTCCCTGATGCAGTGACCACCCGCGGCCAGAAACATCTACGGGAGTTGATGGCTCAGGTGAGAGGAGGTGAGCGGGCCGTTCTGTTGTTCGCCGTGAATCACACGGGGATTACGACGGTGCGGCCAGCAGACCACATCGATCCGGCCTATGGGCAGTTGCTGCGGGAAGCGGCCGCCGCCGGCGTGGAAGTGCTCGCCTACCGTGCCGAGCTCGGTGATGCCAGCGGGCCGGCGGGTGAATGGACGCTGGCGGCACCGGTGCCGGTTATTCTGGAAACCTGACGAAGAGGCCGTCGGGACGTTCGGCAAGGTCCAGCGGTGTCAGCGCGTCACCCTGGCACGGCCCGGCAATGCACTCGCCGCTGTCGGGCAGGAACAGGGCGCCGTGGGTCGAGCACTGGATGAAACAGTGATCGGCATCCAGGAAGCGCCCGGGCATCCAGTTCAGTTCGATGCCCAGATGCGGGCATTGATTGACATAGGCCCGTGGCCGCCCGTTGTGGAGCAGCACGAAACCGCGTAACGCCAATGCATCTGGATGGGCGGCTTTGCCTGCGAGCGTGAATTCGACCGCTCCTCCGGGCGTGAGGTCCTCTAACCGGCAGACTCTCTGCCAGCCATGGTTATCGGTCATTTTCCGGTGTTGTAGCGCATACGGGTGCCATGGTTGAGTGACATCACGATCTCATCCGCGTGCAGCGCGTGGGGGAAGAAACACCCGGAAATCTTCGCGCCGGCAATGCTTGCCCCTTCCATCTCGCACTCGCTGAAGTCAATGCCGCGTATATCGGCGCCGCGAAAATACCCGTGGCGAAGATCCAGCCCGCGGGCATCCATTCCGCGTAAGTCGAGGCCGCGAAAATCGCCGTGAGCAAAGCTGGGCAGATCGGTCTGCCGGCTCTTGGCGGCGTTGAAGGCCTCCATGTTTTCGCTTCGCAGCGTTTCGTAGAGCGGATCGTTGATCTGACGTACTGCATCTGAATCCATCATGATGACCTCTGCTCGCTGGTGCGGGTGTTCGGTGACAGACAGCCGCCCATCGGGCGGATGCTGTCAGTGTAGACGGTTTATTGCACCTGCAGCCCGAAGTGTTGGCGAATCCGGTCGGCGACCGCCTCGGCCACATGCTCCTGATCCGTATGCAGGTGGATGGTGTGGGTTTTTTCCTCGGTGGTCAGTGGTTCGAACCAGCTCTGCTGGGTCTCCAGCAACGCCTCGGTGGCTTCCGAAGCGTCGCCGGAGCGGCGACGAATCCACTCACGACGAAGGTCTTCCGGTGCTTCGCAGTGGATCAGGGCAAAGGGCAGGCCCTGGTTTTCCGCCACGTCGGCGAGCAGTGTCCGCTCACTTTGCTTGAGTGAGGCGGCATCGATAATCACCGGCAGGCCAGCCCTCAGCAGTTCACCAGCCACGGAGGCCAGGCGCTGATAGGTTTCCCGGGTCGCTTCCTCAGTATAGAGGTTGCCGCCGGTGGGAGATTTGCTCTGATCCAGTGGCCGCAGGCCAAACAGGCGTTTGCGTTCAACGTCGGAGCGCAGGCGGATCAGCCCCAGTTCCGCCGCCATCGCGGCGCTGACGCAGGATTTTCCGCTGGCCGACAGCCCGGTGGTGACCAGCAGGTAGGGGTTGGGAATAACGCTGTAATCCTCTGCCAGTTGGGCATAATCGCGGTAGCGTTGCATCAGGCCCGATTTCTCGGCGTCGGACAGCGCTGGATTCCCCATCGTGAACAGGGCGATCTTGGCGCGCACCATGGCGCGATAGGCTTTATACAGCGGCAGCAACGGCAGTGCGTCGAAGTCGCCCCGGTATTCCAGGTAGGTGTTGAGGACCCGGTTGGCCAACAGTGGTTCGCGGCGGGATTCCAGGTCCATCAGCAGGAAGGCCAGATCGTTGATCACGTCTATCCAGCGAAACGGCTCGTTGAATTCGATGCAGTCGAAAACCGTGACCTTGCCGTCGAAGCTGGTAATGTTGGCCAAATGCAGATCACCGTGGCACTCCCGCACAAACCCCTGCTCGCGCCGTGCGGCGATGAGCTCCCGCTGGCGGTCAAACGTGCTGCGGGTCCAGGCTTCCAGATTCTCCAGTTGAGCCAGCAGTTCGTTGTCGTCCAGCAGCGGGCGAATCTGGTCAAAATTCTCCTGCATGGCGGCGAATACCGCATCCGGGGTGCCCAGCGGCTTGTCCTCCGCCACCGGCGGCAGGGTGTCGTGGAAGTCGGCAACCTGTCTGGCCAGGCTGGTCAGCAGCTCCGTGGTGAGGGAGCCGTTTTCCTGGCGCACGTCGAACAGTTCGTTCTGATCAAACTGGCGCATGCGAATGGCGTACTCGAAGGCGTCGCCATGGCCGCCGATGACCGGTTCTTCCGGGCTGCCGGTGATCGGTACCACCTCAAGGTAGAGGGCGTCGGCCAGCCGTGAGTTGAGGCGCAGCTCTTCCTCGCAGAAATGCTTGCGGCGGTCCAGGGTGGAAAAATCGAGAAAGCCGAAGTCCATGGGCTTCTTGATCTTGTAGGCGTAATCACCGGTGAGCAGAACCTGAGAGATGTGGGTCTCAAGAACCTGGAAATCCTTTACCGGGTGGTCGTACAGCGCCGGATTCTGTAATGTCAGAATCAGGTTGTTGGTCTCGGTGTCGCTCACAGTTCTCTCCTCGCATTCCCTGAACTTATTGATTTTTCTTGCCGCTATCATAACGGGCAGATTACAGAAATAACACACAGATGACCTGCCTTCCGCCGCCATGCATTCGTTATAATCGCGCCATGAAAAAATCACCCCCCTCGAATAAGTCCGTAAAGAAAAAATCCGGGAAGGGCCGTTCTGCCAGAAAACCATGGTTCTGGCGCCTGTTCTGGCGGGTCACGCTGATTGGTGTGGTGTTGCTTGCCGGATGGATGGTCTATCTCGACGCCGTGGTCACCTCCCGCTTTGAAGGTCGTCGTTTTGAAGTGCCGTCGCGGGTTTATGCGCGCCCGCTGGAACTCTATGACGGCGCCAGCGTCAGTGCCGGCAATCTCCAGCGTGAGCTGGAACTGGCCGGGTTCCGCAAGGGCGATGGCGTGCGACCGGGTACCTATCGCCGCAATGGCGGCCGCTTTGTGATCAGTTCCCGCGGTTTTCTGTTTGCCGATGGGCTGGAGCCCCGGCGTCGGCTGGCGCTGACCGTTTACGGCGACCGGGTGCAGGATTTCCGTGTGCTGGAGGGGGAGAACTCACCGGTTGTGCGCCTGGAACCGGCACAGATCGGTGGCATCTACCCGGCCCATAAGGAAGACCGGGTGCTGGTTCAGTTGGAAGACGTTCCCGAGTTGCTGACGGATGCACTGTTGGCCATAGAAGATCGGGGCTTCTACGACCACCACGGTGTGGCGCCCCTGTCGATTGCCCGCGCGCTGTTAGTGAATCTGCAGGCGGGTCGGGTGGTGCAGGGCGGCAGCACCCTGACGCAGCAACTGGTGAAGAACTTCTACCTGACCCGTGACCAGACGCTGGTGCGCAAAGGCAACGAGGCACTGATGTCGTTGCTGCTGGAGCTGCATTACGACAAGAACGACATTCTTGAAACCTACCTGAACGAGGTCTATCTCGGCCAGGCCGGTACCCGCAGTATCCACGGTTTTGGTCTGGCAAGTCAGTTCTACTTCGGCGAGTCGATCCGCGACCTGGATCTGCATCAGGTCGCCCTGCTGGTGGCCATGGTCAAGGGGCCGAGCTATTACAACCCCCGTCGACACCCGGAGCGCGCCCTGGAGCGGCGAAATCTGGTGATTGACGTCATGGCGGACGGAGGGCTCGTCGAAGGCCCACAAGCGGCCAAGGCCCGGGCACAGCCACTTGGCGTCAGTGAGCGGCCCTCCTACTCGGAGAACCGTTACCCGGCCTACATCGATCTGGTCCGTCGCCACCTGGCGCGGGATTACAAGCAGGAAGATTTGCAGAGCGAAGGCCTGCGTATCTTTACCACGTTGAACCCCGGGATACAGTACGCCGCCGAGTTTGCCGTTGAGGAAACGCTCTCACGGATGGACTCGGGCGCGAAGGAGACATCGCTGGAAGCCGCCATGGTGGTCACCGCTCGCGACAGCGGCGAGGTGCTGGCTCTGGTCGGCGGGCGTGATTCGCAATTTGCGGGCTTCAACCGCGCCGTGGATGCCAGCCGGCCGATCGGCTCGCTGATCAAGCCCTTCATCTACCTGACCGCATTGCAGCAGCCGGATCGCTACACCCTGATCAGTCCGGTGGAGGACAAGGGCTTTGCCCTGGTGTTTGACGACGACCGGCGCTGGGAGCCGAAAAACTACGACAACAAGGAGCGCGGAGACGTGCCACTGCACCGCGCGCTGTCCCATTCCTACAACCTGCCCGCCGTTCGGGTGGGTCTGGATGTTGGGGTCGATGCCGTGCGTGACACGCTACAGGCGTTCGGGGTGACCAGCCCGATCTCCCAGTATCCGTCCATGCTGCTGGGTTCCGTGTCGATGACGCCGGTTACCGTGGCGCAGATCTACCAGGGGCTGGCGACATCGGGCTTCAATACCCCGCTGCGCACCATTCGCCAGGTGACCGATTCCGGCGGCAAGGCGCTGTCACGTTACAACCTGGAAGTCGATCAGGTGGCGGATCCTGCCGCGGTGCACCTGGTGCAATACGCCATGCAGGAAACCATGCAGGAAGGCACCGGCCGTTCCGTGTATCGTACCGTGCCACAGCAGTTGTCTCTGGCTGGCAAAACCGGCACCACCGATGATGGCCGGGACGCCTGGTTTGCCGGTTTCAGCGGGGACTTGCTGGCCGTGACCTGGGTGGGGCGGGATGACAATGGCCCCACCACCCTGACCGGCGCAACCGGCGCTTTGCCGGTTTGGTCACGCTTCATGGGGCAGGTGCCCCAGCACGGCTTTTCGCCGGTGATGCCCGACGGAGTGTCCTATCACTGGGTCAATCCGCAGCGTCAGGCGCTGACCCGTGAACACTGCGACAATGCACGCCTGGTTCCGTTCATGACAGGCAGTGAGCCAGTTCAGGAAGTCTCCTGTTCGGGCAATCTAGAACGACGGATCCGTGGCTGGTTTGAAGGACTTTTCCAATGAAGACAACAACACTGAAAATCAGCGTAGCGCTGGCACTGGCGGCTATCATTGGCGGCTGTGCCTCCCCCGGCGGTTCCATTTATGTGCCAGCAGGTGGCTCGTCACGGCAGGTGGAAGAGGCTCCGGAGCCGCCCCGGAGCGAGCCGAGCGCTGAAACCACCCGTACCGAGCGCAAGAGTGAGCAGCCGCCCGAGCCCGAACAGGATTGGGAGCGGGAGCGCCAAAGCGCCTCCCCGAGCTATCAGGAAGCCGGCGACCAGCTCTCACCGGCGGCCAAGAGCCTGATTCAGCAGGCTGACCGCTACCTGGCCGAGGGCAACATCCCGGCGGCTATCGCCCAGCTGGAACGGGCCCAGCGAATTGCACCGCGGTCAGCGGAGGTGTATTTCAAACTCTCTGAGGCTTACGTTGCCTCGGACCAGCTTAGGGCGGCGGAGCAGTTCACCCTCAAGGGTTTGTCGCTGGCGGGTAGCGACACGCGTTTGCAGCGGTCTGGCTGGCTTCTGCTGGCGGATGTACGCCGCGAGCGCGGGAATGTTGCCGGTGCCAATCAGGCGGAGGAGCGGGCCAACGCGCTTTGACGATGCTGCTGTCTGTTGGCCTGGCATAAAAAACCCCGCACTTGCGGGGTTTTTTGTTGTTCAGATTATTCGACTTCGAAGTTTGCGGTTGTTTGTGAGCCCGCCGTAACCGTAACGTTGCGGGTTCCCAGGAACTCGAGTTCCTCATTCGCCACTTCGTTGTCATCCGGATCACAAGTGTAGCTCACGGTATATTCACCCTCCACCAGGAAGGCAGCCGTGTAGTTGTACTCTGACGCTTCCCCGTCAAAGGCAACCGGTGCAGTCAGTACGGGCTCGTTCTCGCTGCCCAGATCACCGGTGGTAGCATCGCTGCCCTGATAGACGTAAACCATGCCATCGAAAGCCGGATCGTTATCTGCGCACTGAACCTGGATGATGGTTGACTCATCGACCGCGCCGGCGATCGATCCGACCTCCAGGTTGTTGACCAGTCGCAGTGCCGGCCTCAGCATGAAATTAGCGAGTGCTTCGCCTTGAGGGTCGACCACGGCCTTGCGCACGTCGAAATCGATGGTGAAGCTGGTGGACGTGTCGGCGGCGACCACGAAGTCCCCCTGCAGTTTCAGGCCGCTCTGCTCACCAGACGGAACTGCGAGGGAGTACTCTGTGTCGCCGGTGTCAGAGCGGGTAACGAACGAATTCTCGGTGTCGACAATCAGGCGGATTTGGGAGTACTCACCGGCAGGCACTTCTTCGTCGGTGATCAGCGGCTCGCTGATGCCGCCCTGCAAATCCAGCATGTTCACGGTTTCAAAACCCTCGAGGGGGAAGGAAACCCAGTCACCATCAACAGGCTTAAGACGAATCTCGGTAAAGGCGACGGTTACGTTGCTGAGATTCGTCGCCGGCGCGTCAGTGATACCGAAGGATACGGTGCCGGTGGCCTCGGAATCGGAACTGCTGCTACTACCACCACAGGCGGCCACGCCCGCGGACAGGGCGGCAATGGTGAAAAACTGCAGAGAACGCTTCATTTAAGTAAACCTCCTTGATGCTTTCTGACGAACGTGCGGGGGCGTAGGCCGCCCCGCATGTCCTGATGGAACGAATCAGATTAACATCGGGTTCCCGTGATGTTGTTTACCATTTTCTCATGTCACGGGGCCACATCGGTTGAGCCGACGCTTACAGGCCGGCGTTCTTCAGCCGATTGGCATGCTGCTGGAAGACCGCCTTGGGGTCGGTCTCGAACAGGCTGTGCAGGCCCAGAGCCTGGTTCACTTCATCCAGGTGGTTCATGAAGTAGTTATCCCGGATGACCTTGCCGAAGTGGTTGCTGCAGCGCCCCACCAGTCCATCGTTGGCTGAGAAGCCAAAGGCCAGGCTGGTGGTGCCCAGCAATGCATCGGAGGGATCCAGTACGTTGGTCAGTACCCCGGTGCCACCCCAGGAATAGAAGCGCACACCGTTGGCCGAGTAGGCGCCTTCGCCGCAGGCGGAGGAAGGGATGCCGGCCGGAGCGAAGTTGTTGAACTCGGCGCTGCCTTGGGTGGTCAGCGAATACAGGCTCGAGCGAAGATCCTGGTTGTAGCCACCGCCGGAAATCAGGTCAATCAATCCGCCCAGGGCGTTACCCAGCGAGGCGGCCAGGCTTTCGGCGGGAGAGCCGTAGATCAGGTCCGCCACCGGGGAGCCTTTATGGGGCGAGCCCACGGAGGTGACCGAGGCAACCAGATCGGGACGAACACGAGAGACGTAACGAGCGGTCGGGCCGCCGTGGCTGTGGCCAATCAGGTTGACCTTGCCGTGCACGGCGGCGATTGCCTGGATCTGTGGCAGCAGGGCTTCGCCACGGGCCACGCTGCTGTCCAGTGCGGGCACCTGTGTGGTGTAGACATCGGCGCCGTAGCGGCGCAGGTCTTCGGCAACGCCGTACCAGTAATCCACGCCGGCCAGCGAGTCAAAACCGAACATACCGTGCACCAGCACCACCGGGTAGCGGGTGTCGGTGTAGTTGGACGGGGTGGAGTCCCACCACCACGCCATGGAAGGGGCGGACCATGCCATCACGCCAAGCATGAAGGCTGCTTTTAACCATTGTTTCATTGTTGTACCTACAGTTTGTTGTTGTCTTTGTTATCAAACTGCGGCTCAACCTAACGGGTTGCTCCAGAGACTTCCCGGCACCTGCGCGAGACAGGGCGTGGCTTCCGTGCGCTGACTTCCTACTTCGTTGTTGTTAGATTGTCGCAGTCAGTGCATCTCATGTGAGATATGCACATAATTTGATCAGCGAGCGTCACAAGTCAATGTCAGGGCAGGCATTACGGTCGGCAGGAGGGAGATTTGTGAGGCGGGTCACGGTCGGGGCCCCGGATGACAAGCGATGGTCGCCTGTCATCCGGTCTTGCCCTCAGAGGGTTTTCATCACGCGTCTGGCCGCCTCGATGGTGTGATCGATGTCCTCCTGCGACAGCGCGGCGCTGGTGAAGCCGGCCTCGAAGGCTGACGGCGCCAGGTATACGCCTTCATTGAGCATGCCCTGGAAGAACTTTTTGAAGCGCTCCACGTCGCAGGCCATAACCTGATCAAAACGGGTCACCGTGTCGGCGTCGGTGAAGAAGAAGCCAAACATGGCGCCGGCACTCTGTACGGCCAGAGGAATGCCGGCCTCGTCGGCGGCCGCCTTCAGGCCATCTCGCACGGCATTGGTTTTTTCCGTCAGCCGGTCGTGGAAACCGGGCTCGGAGATGGCGTTCAGCGTTGCCAGCCCGGCGCACATGGCCAACGGGTTGCCGCTGAGGGTGCCGGCCTGGTAGACGGGGCCCAGTGGCGAGATGTGTTCCATGATCTCCCGTTTGCCACCGAAGGCGCCGACCGGCAGACCGCCGCCAATCACCTTGCCGAGGGCTGTCAGGTCGGGCTTGACGCCATAAAAGCCCTGGGCGCCGCCAAGGGAAACACGGAATCCGGTCATCACCTCGTCGAAAATCAGTACCGTGCCGTGTTCGTCGCAGACCTCTCTCAAAGCCTCCAGGAAACTGGGTGCCGGCGGTATGCAGTTCATGTTGCCGGCCACCGGTTCGACGATAATGGCAGCAATGTCATCGCCCATGGCGGCAAAGGTTTCCCGCACGTTGTCGATGTCGTTGAAAGTGAGCGTTACCGTGTGTTCGGCGAGGCTGGCGGGGATGCCCGGGGAATTCGGTACTCCCAGGGTCAGGGCACCGGAGCCGGCTTTGACCAGCAGCGAGTCCACGTGGCCGTGGTAACAGCCTTCGAATTTCACGATCTTGTCGCGGCCGGTGTAGCCCCGAGCCAGGCGGATGGCGCTCATGGTGGCTTCGGTACCGGAATTGACCATGCGCACCAGCTCAATCGAGGGCACCAGCTCACACACCTTCTTGGCCATCTCGGTTTCGATGGCGGTGGGCGCGCCGTAGCCAATGCCCAGGTCCACCTGGGCGTGGAGCGCGTCCTTGATCACCTGATTGGAGTGCCCAAGAATCATCGGCCCCCAGGAGCCAATGTAATCGATGTACCGGCGGTCGTCTTCGTCGTACAGATAGGCGCCTTCGGCATGCTTGAAGAAGATTGGCGTGCCGCCCACGCCGCGGAACGCCCGCACCGGCGAATTCACGCCGCCGGGAATGTATTTCTGTGCCTCTGCAAAGAGGGTTTCCGAGTGGTTCATGGTGTCAGGGCTCCAGGTTGCGTGTAAGAGTATCGGGTGTGTCTGGTGTAGCCTGAAATAGCGGGTGATGCGCCTCGAACAGGCGCGTAAAGCCCCGGGCCAGCTGTTCGGTCTGATCCGCGCCTTGGCCGAACAGCCCGCCAATGACGGCCAGCATGTCGGCGCCGGCGCGGATCAGCTCTGCGCCGTTGTCCAGGGTGATGCCGCCGATTGCGGTTAACGGGCGCTCGAAGCGATGAGCCTCGGCCAGGATGCTCTGATCGGCGTCGGGTGCTTCGGGCTTGGTGGACGAGCCGTGGAAGCGCCCGAAGGCGAGGTAATCCGCGCCGTCACGGCAGGCGGATTCCGCCAGCCTGAGGTCGCCGTGGCAGGTCGCGCCGAGGATTGCGGATTCACCCAGCAGTTGCCGCGCTGCCGCCAGAGAGCCATCGGACTGCCCCAGGTGGACGCCGTCGGCACCCACCCGCTTGGCCAGTGCCGGATCGTCATTGATGATCAGAGGTACTCCCGCCTCACGACACAGGGATACCAGATCCCGCGCCTGTTGCAGCCGGGTCACCGCGGCACTGCGTTTGTCGCGATACTGGACCAGCACGGCACCGCCGCGCAGGGCCGCTGCCACGGCCGGCAACAGCGTGTGCTCCGGCAGCAGGTCACTGTCGGTGATGGCGTAGAGCCCCGGTTTCAGGGCTTTTCGGTAAATTGCCGCCATATGGTGCTCAAGGCTCCCAGCGTATGCCGCGGTCAGGTACCGGCTGGCCGTGACCGACTGCAAGAGAATGAAGTATCGCCCGGTGCACGAAATTCTGCGCCTGCGCAATCGCGGTCCGGGGTGAAAGCCCGCATGCGCGACCTGCGGCGATCGCCGCTGCCAGGGTGCAGCCGGTCCCGTGGTACTCACCACCTACGCGGTCGATGTGCCAGTGAATCGGCTCACCATCGTTGCTGAACAGCGTGTTGGTGATGTTTGGACCATCGCCATGGCCACCGGTGGCCAGCACACTGCGGCAGCCTGCGGCCATCAGCCGGTGGGCCGCCTCCGCCGGGTCTTCCGTGTCGCCGAGCATGGCCAGTTCAACGCCGTTCGGGGTAATCACGTCGGCACGACTGAAAAGCTGGTGCTTCATGGCGTCGATCAGCGCCTGATCGGCCAGGTCTCCGCCACCGGCGGCCTTGATCACCGGGTCGGTGATCAGCGGAATATGCGGATTCTTGTCCAGAAAGGCGACTAGTGCGTCCACCACCGCGGCGTTGCCGAGCGCCCCGGTTTTGATGGCGTGAATAGGGGAATCCGCCGCCACGCAGTCCAGTTGCCGGCGAATCAGGTCGGCGTCTACTGCCACCGCATCGTAGACGTTGCGGGTATCCTGTACCGTCAGGCAGGTGATTACCGGCAGTGGATGACAGCCCAGTGCGGTTACCGCCTGAATGTCAGCCTGGATGCCAGCTCCCCCCGACGGGTCCAGCCCTGACAGAATCAATACCTGGGGGCGTGTATGGCGTTCGATGGCTCAGCTCCTCAAAACGGTTTTACGACGGCCAGAATGACCACGGCAACCAGAATGAATACCGGCAGCTCGTTAAACCAGCGGTAAAAGACGTGGCTGCGGGTGTTGCGGTCATCGCGGAAGACCTTGACCAGATGGCCGCAATAGAAGTGGTAGGCAACCAGCACGGCGACCAGCAACAGTTTGGCGTGCATCCAGCCCTGGCTGAAATAACCGGTGGCATTATAACTGATCAGCCAGAGGCCAAAAACAAGGGTGGCGACCATGGAGGGCGTGGTGATGCCCCGGTACAGCTTGCGCTCCATGATCTTGAATCGCTCTCGCCCGGGTTCGTCGTCGCAGGCGGCGTGATAGACAAACAGACGCGGCAGATAGAAGATGCCGGCGAACCAGCACACCAGCGAGATGATGTGGAGGGCTTTGACCCAGAGCATGGTTTAACTCCGTCGGTATTGGTAATAGCTTTCAATATCGGATTTGAGCACGATGCCATACACCCGTTGAATCATTGGGGCGACGTGGCGCTGCACATAAAGCGCTTCTACGTTGGTTTTGTCAAATTCGTCCAACGCTTCCTCTAATGTCGCCTGGTACTGGACCGGGGCAATGTCCCGGCGGTTGGCGGGAATTTCCATCAGGTCAATGGTTTCCGGCAGCTCGGCGTCTTCCTTGGCAACGAGCTTTTCGGCGTCCTCGAGGTAGCGCGCCAGGTCGACCGCCGGTAGCAGGCCGGTGGGCCCGCTGCTGCCCTCGACCACCAGCCACTTCGGTTCTGCAGTCAGGATTTTCCGGGCCTCTTCCAGGCTCAGGTGGCGTTCGGTGCGCAGAATGCTCCGGTCCATGATGGCGCCGACGGACACCCGCCGCAGAGCCTGGATGATCGGGGAGTTCTGGTAGCTCAGCCCCTGGCTTTTCAGGATCGTGAGGAACAGGGATTTCTTGCCGAACACCTCGCTGGTGACCAGGCTGGCGGTGGTGATAATCAGCATGCCGGGCAGCATGATGTGCGGGTTGCGCGTCAGTTCCAGCAGCGCCATCAAAGCGGCCAGGGGCGCCTGGAGCACAGCTCCCATCATCGCTCCCATGCCAAGCATGGCGTAGAACCCGACGGAAGACGCGGTGTCCGGGGCGATCTGGGCGCCAATCAGACCCATCGCGCCGCCGAGCGTGGCACCCATAAAAATGGTTGGGCCGATCACGCCGCTGGGCATGCCAAGGCCAATAGTCAACGCGGTAATGATCAGCTTGGCGATGCCGGCACCGAGCAGTAGCCAGAACGCTAGATGGCCATGAATGGCCAGATCCACCGTGTCATAGCCAATGCCCATGACTTCCGGTACCACCATCGCAAACGGCACCATCAGCACGCCGCAGATGGCAATTCTCAGCAACACGGGGCGGTGGTGGTAACGCCCCATGGTGTCGACCAGTTGGATGAAAACCGCGGCCGCGATACCGATGATAACCGCGATGGCGAGAATCCAAGGAATCTCCACCAGCGAATTCATCGTCAGTGCCGGCACGCTGAAGGCCGGTTCGGTGCCGTACATGGCCTGGGTGACAATGGCGGCGCTGACGGCGGCAAGAATGATCGGGGTAAAGCCGGCGATGGTGTATTCCATCATCACCACTTCCATGGCAAAGATGACGCCGGAAATCGGCGTGTTGAAGGAGGCCGAGATCGCGGCCGCACAGCCGCAGGCCACCAAGGTGCGGATGCTGTTGTTGGGCAGTTTCATCCACTGCCCCATCAGGCTGGAAAACGCGGCTCCGAGGTGTACGGCGGGGCCTTCGCGGCCCGCGGACTGACCGGTGACCACGGTGAAAACGCCGGTAATAAACTGCACCAGGGCACTGCGCATCGAAATGTAGCCCTGGTGGTAGTTGAGGCGCTCCATCACATGGACGATGCCGACCTTGCGGTCATGGGTTGCCAGCCGGTGCAGGAAAAGCCCGAGCAGCAGGGCGCCGGCCAGCGGCAGCAGGCCCCGAGTGAGTATGTCGAGCTGTTCGAAGGATTCCGAGCCATCGCCGGGCAGAAAGTGCGCCAGAGGCCACTCGATCGCCAGACGAAACAGCAGGATAACGCCCCCGGTGATAAGCCCCGAAAGCAGGCCCAATACCGCGAGTTGCGGCAGGGCGTCGACGCCGGACAGCCGACCGCGAAAGACCGGTATCAGGTGCTCTGTAATCTGGTGCCAGATCTTGCGCATGGGCGCCGGAATTCCGCTCGTGGGTGAATGCTGTCGTTATTGTAATGGTCGCAGGTCCGGCTGCAATAAGTCCTTGGTTTATCATGTTAGACTAGCGGACTGGAAATGACCCGATTTTGCGACAACCAACGCCAGCTGGAGTGACAGGTGATTAAAGTAGGCATTGTAGGCGGGACCGGCTATACCGGTGTGGAACTACTCAGGATTCTCGCGGTTCATCCGGAGGTGACGGTAAGCTGCATAACCTCCCGGTCGGAGGCGGGCCTGCCGGTGGCCGAAATGTACCCGAATCTCCGCGGTCACTACGAGCTGGCGTTCTCCGAGCCCGACGTTGACACCCTGGCTGCCTGCGATCTGGTGTTCTTTGCTACCCCCCATGGGGTGGCGATGCGGATGATACCGGAGCTGATGGCGGCAGGTACGCGGGTGGTGGACCTGTCCGCGGATTTCCGGCTGCGGGATCTCGATGTCTGGGCCGCCTGGTACGGCATGCCCCACGAGAGTCCGGAATGGGCCGCCCGGGCGGTATACGGCCTGCCAGAAGTCGTACGTGAACAGGTTCGCTCCGCACAATTGGTGGCCAACCCGGGGTGTTACCCGACCGCGGTGCAGCTTGGTTTCCTGCCGCTGCTGGAGAATGATCTGGTGGACCCGTCGCGACTGATCGCCGACGCCAAATCCGGCGCCAGTGGCGCCGGGCGCCAGGGCAAGATCGGCATGCTCCACGGCGAAATTGGTGAAAGCTTCAAGGCCTACGGTGCGTCAGGGCACCGGCACTTGCCGGAAATCCGCCAGGGTCTCAGTCACGCCGCAGGCGGTTCGGTGGGCATCACCTTTGTGCCCCACCTGATTCCTATGATTCGCGGCATTGAGGCAACACTGTATGCCGAGTTGCGTAACCCGGCTGACTTTGACCGGTTGCAGTCGCTGTTCGAAGATCGGTTCCGCGACGAACCCTTTGTTGACGTGATGCCGTTCGGCAGTCACCCGGAGACCCGCAGTGTGCGCGGTGCCAATCACTGTCGCATGGCGCTGCATCGCCAGGAAAACAGCAACGTGGTTATTGTGTCCTCGGTCATCGACAACCTGGTGAAAGGGGCAGCGGGGCAGGCGGTGCAGAACATGAATATCATGTTCGGCCTGGATGAAACGCTCGGGCTGAACGCACCCGCACTGTTGCCATAGGATGTCCCGGTGAGTGAACAGAAGAAACCGGCGGATGAATACGTCGTCATTCGCCACCGCCCGGGTTACCGGCTCCGGCGCTTTTTAATCCTGCTGGCGTTTTCCATTGCCGCAGCCGTCGGTGGCTACGCCACCGGGCTGGCCCAGGGTGGTTTTCGCTTTTCCTCGGTGGAGGATTCCCGGGATCGGCTGGACCAGGAACTGGACGAGCTGAAGGGCAAGTATCGCAACGCGACCCAGCAGCTGACGAATCTGGAGCGTGGTCGCGCCATTGATCAGCAGGCACTGAATCAGGCGCGCCGAAGCATTGTGACTCTTGAAACCAGGATTGCGTCACTGAATGCAGATCTGACGTTCTATAAAAACATCATGGCGCCCTCGGAAACCAGCAAAGGGTTGCAGGTGGACCGGCTCTCGCTTCAGGCGGACCGCCAGAACGAAGGTTTTAACTTCAAGCTGGTGCTGACCCAGGTAGGCAACAACAAGAATTACATCTCGGGCGTCGTCGCCGTGAACGTGATCGGCATGCGTAATGACGAGAAAGAGGTCATTGCCCTGCGGGACCTCTCTGGTGACATTGACGACCTGGGTATCAAGTTCCGCTTTCGATACTTCCAGGACGTTGAGGGGACCTTGACCGTGCCTGAGGATTTTGAGCCCAGAGAGATCCAGGTCGTTGCCAAGTCGGAGGGGCGGAAATTGACCCAGGCAGAGCGAACATTCGATTGGAAAGATTTGACGGAGAACTAACATGCTTGGCAAGAAAAAGCAGAAGCCCCGCCGCCCCACCGGGCACTTTGATACCCTGATTTCCTCGCGCACGACAGTGGAAGGCGATATGCATTTCTCCGGCGGCCTCCACGTTGACGGCCGCGTAAGAGGAAAAGTGGTTGCCGAGGAAGGCAGCGATGCCGTGTTAAGGGTGTCTGAAGTCGGAGAGATTACCGGCGACATCGTAGCGCCCCACGTCATTATCAACGGTACCGTTCACGGTGATGTTTACGCGTCGGCCCATCTTGAATTGGCGGCGAAAGCGGCCATCAATGGCAATGTCTATTACAACCTCATCGAGATGGCCATGGGCGCGTCAGTCAACGGTAATCTGGTTCATCAGCGCGAGCCCGTCGGTTTGCTTGCCAGCGATCACCCGCGGCCAGCGCCAGCGACCAGTATCGAAGAGGGCGACGGCGATACTGCGCCCTCCGGCAAGGAATAGTTGATTGTTTTAGTCAGGAATACCATAATCGTCGGCATTGCAGAGCCAGTAACCGGAGGCGGACTTGAGTGTAGTTCAGCAACAAATGGCCACGCCGCTGTTTCTCAGCGACAGCGCCGTGACAAAAGTGCGGGAATTGATTGAGGAAGAGGGCAACTCTGAACTCAAGCTGCGCGTTTTTGTGACCGGTGGCGGCTGTTCCGGTTTCCAGTACGGTTTTTCCTTCGACGACAGTCAGGATGAGGAAGATACGGCCATTGAAAAAGACGGCGTGACCTTGCTGGTGGACCCGATGAGCTACCAGTACCTGGTTGGTGCCACGGTCGAATACACCGAAGGCCTGCAGGGTTCCCAGTTCGTGGTCAACAATCCCAATGCCAGCGCCACTTGTGGTTGCGGCAGCTCGTTCTCGATCTGATCAGGCGAAATACACCGCGCCCAGTATCCTTTCCCCACTCGCTCCGGTGACCTCCGGCAGGTTCCCGGGGCGCCGATCCAGAGTCTGTTTGGCCAGCCAGGCGAATGCCACCGGTTCCACCCATTGAGGGTCCAGCCCCAGATCCGCAGTTGTGGAGAGTGTCAGCGGGCTGCAGGTGCGCCTGAGTTCTCGCATCAAAAAGCCGTTGCGAGTACCTCCGCCGCAAGCGAAGATTGTCATATCGGGAGATTGCGGCAGTTGGCGGGCGATGGAGACGGCGGTCAGCTCCAGTAACGTGCGCTGAACGTCCGCGGCCGAGACTTCGGGATGGCGGCGTGCCATGGTTCTGACCCATTCCAGGTTGAACTTCTCTTTACCGGTGCTTTTCGGCGCCGGCCTTGCAAAGTACCCGTCGGAAAGCATGTCGCCCAGCAGCACCTGGTGGACGATGCCTTCCTGCGCCCATAGCCCCTGATCATCGTAGGGACGTCCCGTTTGATCCAGGCACCAGGCGTCCAGAAGCGCATTGGCCGGGCCGGTATCGAAACCGATCACCCGATCCTTAGGATTCTGTGGCAGCCAGCTGATATTGGCGATCCCGCCCAGGTTCAGGATGCAACGGTCTTCGGTGGCTGAGCCAAAAAATGCTTTGTGGAAAGCAGGAACCAGTGGGGCGCCTTGCCCGCCTGCGGCCATGTCGCGGCGTCGAAAGTCGGCAACTGTGTTGATACCGGTGCGCTCGGCGATCAGGTTGGGATCGCCGATTTGTAGCGAGAAGGGCGTGGCGCCAAGAGGTTGGTGGCGAATGGTCTGGCCGTGGCTGCCGACGGCGCGAATATCATGTCGATCGAGGCCGGCTTTCGCTATGGCGCCCTCGGCCGTCTCGGCGAACAGGCTGCCGACGGCGTGGTCCAGTTCCCCGATGTCGTCCGGGGTGCCGTGGTTCTGGGAGAGTTGAATCAGGCGCTGGCGCAGGTCGTCGGGGTAAGCTGTGGTGTGGGTGCCGTGAATCTTGACCTGGTTGCCGGGAAAAGACACCAGCACGGCGTCAATACCGTCCATGCTGGTGCCTGACATCAATCCAAGCCATGTGGCCATGGCGTCAGTCGTCCCGGGCGAGAGCGAGCTGTTGGTTGCCGTCACGGTACACTTCGAACTGCGCAATTTGCTGGTCCGCAAACTGACGGAAGCGGGCCAGTTCCGGTTTGGGAACCGGGCTGGCGTCGGGCAGATCGATAGTCCGGGAATTGCGTGCCACGCCGTTCACGTGAAACTCGTAGTGCAGGTGTGGGCCAGTCACCATGCCGGAAGATCCGACATAGCCGATGGTCTCGCCCTGTTTGACGCGGGCGCCATTACGGATCCCTTTGCCAAGTCGGCTCATGTGGGCGTATAGCGTATCGATGTTGTCGCCATGGGAGAGAATGACGGTACGACCATAGCCGCCTTTCCAGCCGGCAAAGTGAACACGGCCATTGCCCGCAGCTTTGATCGGGGTTCCCGGCGGCGCGGCGTAATCGGTGCCTTCATGGGGGCGAACCACATCCAGCACGGGATGACGACGTTGCTTGTTGAAGGGTGAGGACACCCGCGCATTGATCGGTGTGCGAAGGAAAGCCTTGCGCATGCTGGCACCGTCGGGCGCGTAATAGTCGCTGTCGCCATTGCTGTCAGTATAAAGAAGCGCGATGTTCTCCTCTCCGCGGTTTACGAAGCGGGCGGAGAGGATGCGCCCGGTATCGAACTTCTCGCCGTCGAGGTAAAGCTCTTCGTACACCACCTCAAACTGGTCGCCTTTGCGAACGTCGTAAACGAAATCGATGTCCCAGCCAAAAATACCGGCCAGCTCCATCGCAAGCCGGTCACTCATGCCGGCATCGCGGGCGGCGATATACAGCGAGCCATCAATAACGCCTGAGGCAAAAGCCGGGCGTGCCTCTGGTTCCCGCACGATCGTCTCGCCCTGGAAACCGTCGTCTGTTCTGGAAATGCGCAGGGTTTCCAGCAGGCTGCGTTTGAGTTCGATGGCGGCTAGCTCACCTTCGCTGTCGGTGGCGAAAGCAATCGTTTCGCCCGCGTAAAGGCGTTGCAGTTTCTCTGCTTCGCCGTCGCCATGAATAACCTTGAGCATAATGCCGTCGTTGAAGCCTGCATCCCGGAACAGGGAAGAGAGCGTTTCGCCGGATCTGATCTTGTGCTCCTGCCAGTCGAGCGCGGGCGAAGTGTCTTCCGTGGTGTCCTGGACCGTAACCTGGGTCTTGTTCTCCACAGGCGCTGCATCCTTGGCGTCCGGTTTGGCCGTCTCTGCCGCGGGTGATGTGGCGGCGGGGGCTGACTGCTTGACGGTGTTGCCTTCCAGGTCAAGGGAGTAGGACATACGCTTGGCCTCAACTTCCGAGCTCGGGCTCATCAGAATGGCGGCGGTCACTACAACGGTGGCAGCGGCGGCGATGGTAATGTGTGTTTTGGGAAGCATTTTCAGCACGTGTGACACTCGTTTTAATCGGTATTCCGGTAGGTTGACCTACCTAATTAAAGCTGTTGTTCAAGTATAGTCCAACAGATTACCGTATAAAAAGCATGCGGGACAGCGCGGAACATTACGGTTACGGCTGCATCCTCCGGATTTCTGGCGACGTCATTGTTATAATGCATCGCCCTTGATGCTCGGTATTGTTCAAAATATGAGCGCCCCTAATGTATCAAGGCTCCGGGTAACTCACAGATTTCTTTTGTTGAAGTCTGTAACTGGCAGAATCATTTTGGATAAACGTAGGGACGAGCAGTTCATGGCATCTATCGATGAGGCGTTGGCCATAATCAAGCGTGGCGTTGACGAGTTGATACCGGAAGACGACCTGGTGGCGAAATTGAAAGAGGGTCGGCCTCTGCGTATCAAGGCCGGTTTCGATCCCACGGCGCCGGATCTGCACCTTGGACATACCGTCCTTATTAATAAATTGCGTCAGTTCCAGGACCTCGGCCATGAGGTGATCTTCCTTATAGGTGATTTTACCGGAATGATCGGTGATCCCACCGGGAAAAGCGCGACCCGGCCCCCGTTGACTGAGCAACAGGTGGCCGATAACGCGGTCAGCTATAAAGAGCAGGTCTTCAAGATTCTTGACCCGGCGAAAACCCGGGTGGTGTTCAATTCCGAATGGATGAGCCGAATGACGGCTGCTGACATGATTCGTCTGGCCGGTCAATACACGGTGGCACGCATGCTCGAGCGGGACGACTTCACCAAGCGCTATCGGGCTGAGCAGTCCATCGCCATTCATGAATTCCTCTACCCGCTGGTGCAGGGCTACGATTCCGTGGCACTGGAGGCCGATGTGGAGCTTGGGGGAACGGATCAGAAGTTCAATCTTCTGATGGGGCGGATTCTGCAGAAGCACTATGGCCAGTCTCCCCAGGCGATCCTCACTATGCCGATTCTCGAAGGGTTGGATGGGGTTCAGAAGATGTCTAAGTCCCTGGCCAACTATGTTGGTGTGAACGATGCCCCGGGAGAAATGTACACCAAGCTGCTGTCCATGCCGGACGCCCTGCTGTGGCGTTACTTTGAGCTGTTGAGTTTCCGCCCGCTGGCCGAGGTGGCCGAATTTCGTCGGCAGGTCGAAGAGGGTGCGAATCCGCAGGACTACAAAAAGCTCCTCGCAGAAGAAATCATTACCCGCTTCCACGATGAGGAAGCGGCGCGGACCGCTCACAAGTCCGCAGGTAACCGGGTGGCTTTGGGGGAGATTCCGGAAAATGTGCCAACGGTAGAGGTTTCACTCGCTGGCCAGGCCGACATGCCGATGGCGGCAGTGCTTCGGTTGGCGGGCCTGGTGAAGAACGGCGCCGCTGCCCGTGATGTGCTTGGGCGTGGCGCCGTCTTTGTGGATGGTGAGCAGTTTGATGGAGCGCGTTCGTTTAAAGAGGGCGATGACTGCGTCATTCAGGCGGGTAAGAAGAAGATTGCCCGGGTTCTGGTTGTTGCGTGACCGATTTTCGACGATTTTTAAGTTTTCTCGAAATCGTCGTTGACACCTTCGCTGGTGTCTGTAGAATGCGCATCTCCTTCGAGGGGCAGGCCGATTAGGTGGCTCCGGATTCGAAGGGCAACTGTTTGAAAGTATTGAAGAAAACGAGT
>NZ_QTKT01000001.1 GCF_018424605.1 Marinobacter lipolyticus
GTCTGTTCCCCGTGTTTTTATTGCTTGGAAATACAAACCGACTCAAAGCAAAAATGCCCCGGACAATGTCCGAGGCATTTTGCTTGCCAGCCCAGGGGCTATGTAAATCGAGTTTTTACACAGCCTCTGAAGCCGGCTTTTTTGATTTACTGCTGCTATTGCCCGTGAGGGGCAAAAGCGGAAGCGTTACCTCAGACCGGGGTAACGTTTTCCGCCTGGGGACCTTTCGGGCCCTGTGTTACGGTAAACTGCACCTGCTGACCTTCGGCCAGGGTACGGAAACCGCTTGCGTTAATTGCGCTGTAGTGAACGAACACGTCACTGCCGCCATCCTGAGCGATGAAGCCAAAGCCTTTGGATTCGTTGAACCACTTTACGTGGCCGGTTTTTGTATCAGACATTGATCTTTCCTGTATTCCTGAGATTTTGCCCTCACGGGACCTTCGGTTGTCCTTGGGATGAACCGCTGCTGCATAAAATCTAGCGTACTGAGGAAGGGGCAACGAAGAGCACTGTGGCAGGACGTTGAAGCACATTCACCAAATAACGCTGTATTTTCACAGCAATTTCAGTATAGACCGAGTTTCGGGGGCGTCAACGCTTTTTTCGCTACTTTATTGCCCGTTTATAAGGCTGAAAAAACAAGAGCTTGTCATGAAAACGTCACCGGTCAACCGCGCCATTTTTCAGGGCACGGTTGACACGCGGAAAGGTCTTTCTGTCAGCGGCCAAACTGTTTACTGATGTCCTCAAGAATCGTTGGATCGTCGATGGTGCTGGGGACGGCGTATTCCTCACCGTCTGCGATCTGCCGGATGATGCGCCGCAGGATCTTGCCAGAGCGGGTTTTCGGCAGCCTGTCGACCACCAGTGCCCGACGGAAGCAGGCGATGGCTCCGATCTTTTCACGCACCATGTCAACCAGCTCTTCCTCAAGCTCATCGTGGTCGATGGTGGCGCCGTCCTTGATCAGCACCAGGCCGACCGGAATCTGGCCTTTCATTTCGTCACTGGCACCGACCACGCAGCATTCGGCAACCGCCGGGTGGGAGGCCACCACCTCTTCCATCTCGCCGGTTGACAGCCGGTGCCCTGCGACGTTGATCACGTCATCGGTGCGGCCCATAACATACACATAGCCGTCGTCATCCACAAACCCGCCATCACCGGAGGTGTAAAAGCCCTTGATGGGTTCCAGATAGGTCTTGCGGAAGCGGGCATCGTCGCCCCAGACGGTCATCATGCACCCCGGCGGCAGTGGCAGTTTCACCGCAATTTGTCCCTGTTCGCCCGCCGGTACCTGAGTTCCTTCCATATCCACCACCTGCACGTTGAAGCCGGGTGAGGGCACGGTGGCGGACCCCGGCTTGGTGGCCATCAACTCGATGCCCACCGGGTTGCAGCAGATGGCCCATCCGGTTTCCGTCTGCCACCAGTGGTCCAGCACCGGCAAACCGGTCTGCTCTCTCAGCCAGTCGTAGGTGGCCGGGTCGAGGCGTTCGCCCGCCAGAAACAGTCGCTTCAGCGAGCTGATGTCATAGCGGGACAGCTGGTCTGCCTCCGGGTCTTCCTTGCGAACGGCCCGGAAGGCGGTGGGCGCGGTAAACAGCATATTCACTTTGTGGTCCTGTACCACCCGCCAGAAGGCGCCGGCATCCGGTGTTTTTACCGGTTTTCCTTCGTACAGAATGGTCGTGCAACCGGCAAACAGGGGGCCATACACAATGTAGCTGTGGCCAACCACCCAGCCGACATCCGAGGCGGCCCAGTACACGTCCCCCGGCCTGGCGTTATAGACGAGCTGCATGCTGTAACGCAGGGCGACGGCATGACCGCCGTTGTCGCGCACCACGCCCTTGGGCTTGCCGGTGGTGCCAGAGGTATACAGGATGTAAAGCGGGTCTGTGGATTTCACCGGCACCGGAGCCACCGGCTTGGCACTTGCCATGAGCTCACTCCAGTCATAATCCCGACCGCTCAGCATCCCGGCCGTAACCTGGGGGCGCTGGAAGAGAATGCAGCAATCGGGCTTATGGCGGGCCTGTTCAATGGCGGTGTCGACCAGTGGCTTGTACTCGATGACCTTGGCCACTTCGATGCCACAGGAAGCCGTAACGAGAGCTTTGGGTTTGGCGTCGTCGATGCGTACCGCCAGTTCGTGGGCGGCGAAACCTCCGAAAACCACCGAGTGAATGGCGCCGATGCGGGCGCAGCCAAGCATGGCAATGACCGCTTCAGGAACCATCGGCATGTAGATAATGACGCGATCGCCCTTGCTTACCCCCCGGTCCCGCAGAACACCGGCAAACAGCGCGACCTGATGGGTTAATTCGTTGTAGGTGAAGGAGCGGGTGGTGTCGGTAACCGGCGAGTCATAGATCAGCGCGGTCTGTTCGCCGCGCCCGGCGCGGATATTGGCGTCCAGCGCGACGTCACTGGTGTTGAGCTCCCCGTCAGGAAACCAGAGGCCGTGGCCATTGTCGGTTGCCTGCCAGATGGTTTCAGGAGGCCTGATCCAATTGATGTTCGCCGCCTGATCACGCCAGAATTCCTCTGGATGGTCGATCGAGCGTCTGAATTCAGAGTTGTAACCCATTCCATCCACCTCGTGATGCTGTTGTTGTTTTAATGGAGATAATCACAACTGTAGGCACTTTGAGGGGAAGGACTACTAGACCATAGGCTTAGTGGGTTGCTGGTTGCGGATCAATCGTTCCCGGAGTTGACCGAGATCACGGTCGAGGTGAAGCTGCCCCGCCCGACACGGGTGTTGATGGTGTCTCCGGTGTGCATCTCCCCCGCATCGCGGATGATTGCGCCGTCGGGTTCCCGCCGTGCTATGGCGTAGCCACGCCCCAGCGTCGCCAGGGGACTGACCAGATTAAGCGTCTGCCCGGTGTGGTCGAGACGGTCCCGCTGACTGGCAAGCCTCCGGTCCATCGCGGTGAGAAGTTTCTCCTGCAGATGCTCCAGCGCGCTCTGGCTCTGGTCGAGCTGCCGGCGCGGTGACTGGGTGGTCAGTCGCTGGGCCAGATGGTTCGTACGAAGCCGGTGCTGCTGCACAGCCTGCTGTATGGCCTTGCCCAGTCTTATGTCCAGTTCGTCCATGCGCTGGGCCTTGTCCAGCAGTTCGCGGCGCGGATCGCGCAGGCGTGCGGCCAGATGGCCGGTCTGGGTATGAAAGCCCTGCAATACCCGGGCGAACGCCGACGCTAGCCGTCTTCGCCGGTCGTCGACCTGCCGTATCCACTCCTGCTGGTCCGGGGAGATTTTCTCCGCGGCGGCGGAGGGGGTTGGCGCGCGCAGATCCGCCACGAAATCGGCAATGGTGACGTCCACTTCGTGACCCACGGCACTCACCGTTGGAATCGAGCAGTCCGCGATGGCGCGGGCAACGGTCTCCTCGTTGAAACACCACAAATCTTCCAGCGAGCCGCCACCACGACCAATGATCAGTACGTCGGCCACGCCGTGGGCTTGTGCGGCGGTGATCGCACGGACAATGTCGGCGGTGGCCGGCTTGCCCTGCACGGCGGTGGGATAGAGCGTTACCGGAATGGCCGGGCAGCGGCGCGCCAGTACCGTCAGTATGTCGTGTATGGCGGCGCCCGTAGGCGAGGTAACCACCCCGATGTGGCGGGGCACGGCCGGCACGGGTTTCTTGCGGGCCATGTCGAACAGCCCCTCCGCCTGCAGCTTGCGCTTCAGCTCCTCGTAGGCCTGTTGCAGTGCGCCCAGTCCTGCGGGCTCCAGGTGCTCAACGATAATCTGGAAGTCACCCCGGTTCTCATACAGCGTGACCTTGCCGCGAATGCGTATCTGATCGCCTTCTTTGGGCAGTTCCCGAATACGCTGGTTCGAGCCCTTGAACATCGCGCAGCGAACCTGGCTTTTACGGTCCTTGAGGGAGAAGTACCAGTGGCCCGATGACGGGCGGGAGAAGCCGGATAGCTCGCCCTCCACCCACACCTGCATGAAGCTGGTTTCCAGCAGGCGTTTTGCCTGGTGGTTCAGTTCGCTGACGCTCAGCGCCGGCGGGCGTGAATCCTGAAATGGGGTGTGCACGTTCTGGCTCCCGGTCCTGATATACGCAATAGCCGAAAAAAGAAGGGCAAAAATAGCGGAATTTCAAAAAGATGCAATCGAACCTTAAAACTGCCGCGGTTTACTGTATACCCACGCCCATTTATAATAGTCCGATTAAGGTTTTCGCACTGTCAGGTCACGGCGGGCAGGACGTGTGAATTCCCAACTTAGCATGATCAAAAGGCGGATCCCAATGCTGCGAATTGCCGAAGAAGCCCTCACGTTTGACGATGTTCTGCTGATCCCAGGATTTTCGGAAGTTCTTCCCCACCAGGTGAGCCTGAAAACCCAGTTGACCAAGGGCATCACCCTGAACGTTCCGCTGGTGTCATCAGCCATGGATACCGTGACTGAAGCCGAGCTGGCCATTGCTATGGCTCAGGAAGGCGGTATCGGTATCATGCACAAGAACATGAGTGTTGAGCAACAGGCGTCAGCCGTTCGCAAGGTCAAGAAGTTTGAAAGCGGCGTGGTGAAAGACCCGATCACGGTCACCCCCGGCACCACCGTCCGTGAGCTGGTGGATATCACCATGGCCAACAATATTTCTGGCCTGCCGGTCGTCGATGGGCGTGACCTGGTCGGCATCGTGACCGGTCGTGACATCCGTTTCGAAAGCCGGATGGACACGCCGGTGTCTGACATCATGACGCCTAAAGACAAGTTGGTGACGGTCCGGGAAGGCGCCAGTCTGGACGACGTCAAGGAATTGCTCCACCGCCACCGCATCGAGAAAGTACTGGTGGTCAACGACGACTTCGAGCTCAAGGGCCTGATTACCGTCAAGGATATCCAGAAGGCCAAGGACTATCCGCTGGCCTGCAAAGATGAGCAAGGTCGCCTGCGCGTGGGCGCCGCGGTCAGCACCGGTGGTGACACCGATGCGCGGATAACCGCGCTGGCGGAAGCTGGCGTTGATGTGATCGTGGTGGATACCGCCCACGGTCATTCCAAGGGCGTGATTGACCGGGTGCGCTGGGTGAAAGAGAACTTCCCCGAGGTACAGGTGATCGGCGGCAACATCGCCACTGCCGAAGCGGCCATTGCCCTGGCGGACGCCGGCGCTGACGCGGTCAAGGTGGGTATCGGCCCCGGTTCGATCTGTACCACCCGTATCGTCGCCGGCATCGGTGTGCCTCAGATTTCCGCCGTCTCCAATGTGGCCGCTGCCCTGAAGGATCGCGGCGTGCCACTGATCGCTGACGGTGGTGTGCGTTTCTCCGGTGACATTGCCAAGGCCATCGCCGCCGGCGCGCACAGTGTCATGATCGGCAGCCTGCTGGCCGGCACCGACGAAGCGCCCGGTGAAGTGGAGCTGTTTCAGGGACGTAGCTACAAGGCCTACCGAGGCATGGGCTCTATCGGCGCCATGGGCCAGGGCTCCAGCGACCGCTACTTCCAGGACGCCAGCAAGGGTATCGAGAAACTGGTGCCGGAAGGTATCGAGGGTCGGGTGGCCTGCAAAGGCCCGATGCGCAACATCGTGCATCAGTTGATGGGCGGCCTGAGGGCATCCATGGGTTACACGGGCAGTGCCACCATGGAAGAGATGCGCACCAAGCCCCAGTTTGTCCGCATTACAAACGCGGGTATGCGTGAGAGCCACGTTCACGACGTGACCATCACCAAGGAAGCACCCAACTACCGCGTCGGTTAAGCTACGCCGTTTCAGGCGCGGCTCAGGGGCTGAGCCGCGCCTATTATTTCTGATCCGAGGACTCCATGGCCCAGAACATCCACGACCACCGCATTCTGATTCTCGATTTTGGTTCCCAATACACGCAACTGATCGCTCGTCGCGTCCGGGAGATTGGCGTTTACTGTGAAATCAGGGCCTTTGATATCACCGCTGAAGAGCTCGACGCGTTTAACCCCAAGGGCATTATCCTTGCCGGCGGCCCGGAATCGGTAACACAACTGGGCGGGCCCCGCGCGCCGGATGGCCTGTTTGATCGCGGCATTCCGGTTCTGGGGATCTGCTATGGCATGCAGACCATGGCGGAGCAGCTCGGCGGCCGCGTTGCCAGCTCCGAAAAGCGCGAGTTTGGCTATGCGCAGGTCAAGGTGCGCGCCGCCGGCCCCCTGCTGCAGGATATTACCGACCACCTGACGGCAACGGGTGACTCGCTGCTGGATGTGTGGATGAGCCACGGTGACAAGGTTGTGGCCATGCCCGACGGCTTCGAGCTGCTGGCGTCCACCGAAAGTGCGCCCATTGCGGCTATGCAGGATCGGGAACGTAACCTCTACGGGGTGCAGTTCCATCCCGAGGTAACCCACACCCTGCAGGGTAAGCGCATTCTCGAGCATTTCGTCCTGAACATCAGTGGCTGCGAGGCGCTGTGGACCCCCGCCAAAATCGTCGACGACGCCGTGCGCCAGATCCGCGAGCAGGTGGGTACCGACAAGGTGTTGCTGGGGCTCTCCGGCGGGGTCGATTCCTCGGTGACCGCGGCGCTGTTGCACCGGGCAATCGGCGAACAGCTAACCTGTGTTTTCGTGGACAACGGCCTGTTGCGCCTGCACGAAGGCGATCAGGTCATGGACATGTTTGCCAGCAACATGGGCGTGAAAGTGATCCGTGTGGATGCGGAAGATCTGTTTCTGTCCAAGCTCAAGGGCGAGGCAGACCCGGAAAAGAAGCGCAAGATCATTGGTAACACGTTTATTGATGTGTTCGACGAGGAAGCCGCGAGTATCCGCGATGTGAACTGGCTTGCCCAGGGCACTATCTACCCGGACGTCATCGAATCTGCCGCGTCCAAAACCGGTAAAGCGCACGTCATCAAGTCCCACCATAACGTCGGCGGCCTTCCCGAGACGATGAAAATGAAGCTGGTGGAGCCGTTGCGGGAGCTGTTCAAGGACGAGGTACGCCGCATTGGCCTGGAGCTGGGGCTGCCCTACGACATGGTGTATCGCCATCCGTTCCCGGGGCCCGGTCTGGGCGTGCGGATTCTGGGTGAGGTGAAAAAGGAATACGCGGATATTCTGCGCCGTGCTGATGCCATTTTCCTGGAAGAGCTGCACCGTGCCGATCTGTATCACAAGACCAGTCAGGCGTTTGCGGTTTTCCTGCCGGTAAAATCGGTGGGTGTGGTTGGCGACGCCCGCCGTTATGAGTATGTGGTTGCACTGCGGGCGGTGGAAACCATCGATTTCATGACCGCGCGCTGGGCCCACCTGCCGTATGAGCTGCTCGAAACCGTGTCGAACCGGATCATCAATGAGATCACCGGGGTTTCCCGGGTTACTTACGATGTATCCTCCAAGCCGCCGGCAACCATCGAGTGGGAATAAGCGGGCGCTGATCCGGACATGACCACAGGCTCCGATGACGATCAATGGATGAGCCGTGCCCTGGCCCTGGCGTCTCAGGCGGCGGCGCAGGGTGAGGTGCCCGTCGGTGCGGTGGTGGTGCTCGATGGCCGGGAAATCGGTGCCGGTTTCAATGCCCCCATCAGCGGCTGTGATCCGACAGCACACGCCGAGATCCGGGCGCTCAGGGACGCCGCGCGCCGGGTCGGCAATTACCGCCTCTCAGGTGCTACCCTGTATGTAACGCTGGAACCCTGCACCATGTGTGTGGGGGCCATCGTGCACAGTCGTGTCAGCCGGTTGGTTTACGGTGCGACAGAACCAAAAGCCGGTGCGGTAGAATCCGCGCGGCGGACACTGGACGAACCGCACTTTAACTGGCAGGTTGAATGTGCCGGTGGGGTACTCGCCGACCAGTGCAGCGAAGCCATCAGTGCATTCTTCAGCAGTCGTCGCGCCGCGATCCGGCGCCAACGGCAACAACAGCAACTGAATTCAGGGAAGGGTACCAGCGCGCTATGAAAGTCTTGGTTACCGGCGGAGCCGGTTATATTGGCAGTCACGTTGTTCGCCAGTTGGGTGCCGCAGGGCACGATATTGTGGTTTTTGACAATTTGTCCACGGGGTATCGCTGGGCGGTGACCTGTGGCGAGCTTGTGGTGGGTGACCTCGCGGACGAAGCGGCCATTGCCGATGTGTTCGCCCGCCACGAATTTGAAGCAGTGCTGCATTTTGCCGCGAATATAGTGGTTCCGGAATCCGTAGCCGATCCTCTCAAGTACTACAGCAATAACACCCGGAATACCCTCAACCTTCTGAAGGCGGTGTCTGAGCACGGCGTTCCCTACATGGTGTTCTCGTCAACCGCTGCCGTGTACGGCATGCCGGATGACACGGTGTTGACCGAGAGCATGCCCCTGGCGCCGATCAACCCCTACGGCGCGTCGAAAATGATGAGCGAGCGCATGATCATGGATCTGGCGGCGGCTTCACCGCTGAATTACGTGATTCTGCGCTACTTCAATGTGGCGGGAGCCAATCCCGACGGCCTGCTGGGGCAGGCAACACCCGAGGCCACACATCTGATCAAGGTCGCTTGCGAATGTGTTACCGGCAAGCGCGACGGCATGAGCGTATTCGGGACCGATTACGAGACCCGCGACGGCACCTGCATCCGCGATTACATTCACGTGGAGGATCTGGCAAAAGCCCATGTTATGGCTTTGGATTACATGGCCGGTGGTGGCGAATCGCAAGTGCTGAATTGCGGCTACGGGCGCGGTTTTACCGTGCGCGAGGTGATTGATGTGGTGAAGCGGCAATCCGGTGTGGATTTCCCGGTGGAGGAAACCGGTCGTCGGGCCGGAGATCCGGCAGCGTTGATGGCAGACAACGGCAAGATCCGTCAGGTGCTCGGCTGGCAGCCGGCGTACGACGATCTCGATACGATTGTAGGTACAGCGCTCGCCTGGGAAGAAATATGGCATCACCGGCAGGCCGGCGACAACGCCTGAGCCAATTCATTTTTAACGATAGATACGCGGGATTGAGCGGATGAAGATAACGATATTCGGTACCGGATATGTCGGGCTGGTCACCGGCGCCTGTCTGGCGGACGTGGGCCACGACGTGCTGTGTATGGACGTGGATCAGGGCAAGATCGAAAAACTCAGGAACGGTCAGATTCCCATTTATGAGCCGGGGCTGGACAGTATCGTCAAACATACGACCGAAGCCGGCCGCCTGTCGTTCACGACAGATACCTCACAGGCGGTAAAGCACGGGGTACTCCAGTTCATCGCGGTGGGCACGCCGCCCGATGAAGACGGTTCGGCGGATCTGCAATACGTCACCGCCGTGGCCCGGTCTATCGGGGAACACATGGAGGACTACAAGGTTGTGGTCGACAAATCGACGGTGCCGGTTGGTACCGGAGACCGGGTCAAAGCGGCGGTGCGGGCCGAACTGGACCGTCGCGGGCTGGAGCTGGAATTTGACGTGGTTTCCAACCCCGAATTCCTCAAGGAGGGGGCGGCGATCAATGATTTCATGAAGCCGGATCGTATCGTGGTGGGCACCGACAGCGACCAGGCTGCCGATCTGCTGCGGGAGGTTTACTATCCATTCAATCGCAGCCACGATCGCATGATCTTCATGGACATTCGCTCCGCCGAGCTGACCAAATACGCCGCAAACTCCATGCTGGCCACCAAGATCAGCTTCATGAACGAAATTGCAAACCTGGCAGAACGGTTAGGTGCGGACATCGAGGCGGTGCGCCGCGGTATCGGGTCCGACCCGCGCATCGGTTATCACTTCATATACCCGGGTTGTGGCTACGGTGGTTCCTGTTTCCCGAAAGACGTGCAGGCGCTGGCGCGGACCGCGCGTGACTGTGACTACGACGCCCGTCTGCTGAATGCGGTGGAGGCGGTCAATTACGCCCAGAAACACGTCCTCTACGACAAGATCAGTCACTATTTCAACGGCGATCTCCAGGGCAAGGTGGTGGCGGTCTGGGGGCTGGCGTTCAAACCGAACACCGATGACATGCGCGAAGCGTCCTCACGCACCCTGATGGAGGACCTCTGGAAGGCTGGCGCAACGGTCCAGGCGTTCGATCCTGAGGCGATGGAGGAGACCCAGCGCCTGTATGGCGACCAGCCAGGGCTTACGCTCTGTGGCACCAAAGAGCAGGCGCTGAAAGGTGCTGATGTTCTGGCTATCTGCACCGAGTGGAAAGAGTTCCGCTCCCCGGATTTCGGGGGCATCGCCGAGGCGCTGCGGGCGCCGGTGGTCTTCGACGGTCGCAACCTGTATGAGCCGGACATGCTGGAGCGTCATGGTCTGATCTACTACGCCATCGGGCGCGGGCGTAATCAGTTCCGGTTTGATTAACGTGGGCGAGCCTCTGGAATTCCGTCTCCACGAGCGGCTGGCGGCCGATACCCTGAGTCTCGGTCGAAGCCGCCTGTGCGAGGTGCGCCTGATGAACGATTGCACCTGGCCTTGGGTCATTCTGGTGCCCTCTGTGCCCGGTATCCGAGAAATCTATGAGCTTTCGGAGGAGCAGCAACAGCGCCTGCTGGCGGAATCGTCGGAGTTGAGCCGGCGCATGATGACGCTGTTTGAAGGCGACAAGATGAACGTGGCGGCGCTGGGCAACATGGTACCGCAACTGCATTTGCATCACATCGTCCGTTACCAGTCGGACCCTGCATGGCCCGGCCCTGTCTGGGGCAAGCAAGCGCCGGTGCCTTACGGCGAACGTGATCGAAAGACCGTCTTTCAAAAGCTACAGCCGGTGATTGCGTCCCTTTCCTGAGTGCATTCTGCACTGAGGCGCTTCCTATCTCGCTTACCACATATACCAGTAGCCTGTGACGGGTGGCCTGATCGGCCCCCGTATCCTTTCTTCCCGGGCCAAATACGGCGGTTCGCAGCGCGATGGTCCCCGGCTAAGGGGATTCACGTATGCGCTGTGTGTACTATGGAGCAGATTCCTAAAAACTGTGACGCAGGTCTCAAAAAAGCCAAATAACAGGGTGGGAACATTATGCTGGGAAAGTCTTTGGATCTGGCGACATGGCGGCAGCTCACGGGTGAACATCCGGGAGTTTGTGATCATCCGGCGGTAAATTACCGGTATCTGGCGTTGGGTCTGTTATCTGCTCGGGTATATACCAGCAACGCTTCCGAGCTGATCAGCGAGTGCGCGGTACTGGATTTTGACCGTGAGGGTGTTGCGCTGATTCTTCCCGAACCCTGTCTCGCGCCGGAACAGATCGTGAGACTGTCTTTAGCGCGGAAGCACGGTACCGGGCGAGGCCGGGGGGAGCCAGCCATCGATTTTGTGAGTGGCAACGTACGGTACGTTCATGATGAAGAGGGGGTGCTTCGCGCCGGGCTTCAGCTGGAATATCCCGCGAGTCGTGAGGATGCCGAGCCTGTCAGGCGCCGGGCTATTGAAATGGAGAGGTACCTCGAACGTCACCGTTCCGATGCGGAGCGATTGGTCGCCTCCGGTTACACATTGCCCCGTGGGTATCAGCCTGGAGGTCGCACGCGACTCGCAGGTTAATGCCTGGCTGGTCGGCTCGCCAACGTCTGGGAGCCCACCAGAATCATCCGCAATTCGGTTTTCAGCTTGGCCTTCAGTTCTTCCCGTTCCTTCGCGGTTGCATCCAGCGCCTCGGCGCCCTGATTGAACACCAGGGTGACCATAGCTTCGGCGACCAGCCGCGCATCGGCAACCGGTTTGCTTCGCTCTTCCGCAAAGCGTCGCAGATCGTCTGCCAGCTCGGTGACAAAGTGGTCAATTTCCGCCTTGATGGCTGTCCGGAACGGTTTCGATACACCGGTCCTCTCCCGCAACATCAGCCGGAACAGGTTGGCGTTGTTGCCCAGGTACTCCATGAAGGTTTCAACTGAGGTGCTGATGGCGCTGCCGTCCCGGGCAATGCGTTTTCTCGCGTGACGCATCAGTTGCCGCAAGGCGACCCCGCCTTCGTCGACTAGTGCCAGCCCCAGTTCGTCCAGCTCTGCAAAGTGGCGGTAGAAAGAGGTCGGGGCGATGCCGGCTTCACGCGCCACTTCCCTCAGGCTGAGACTCCCGAACCCGCGATCAGCACTGAGCTGGGCGAGAGCGGCGTCCATCAGGGCGCGGCGGGTCTTCAGTTTTTGCTCGGCTCGGGACGACAAGACAACGGCTCCGATTGCGGTTAGGGCGCACCATTCTATCGGGCTGCAGCCTAGGCGTCACCCATCGTGATCGGAGCCTGATTTTCACGCGCATTGTGTTTATAATGGGCGGCTTTTCCAGTAGTGTCCGCCAAATCCATATTTGCACACATTTATGCACACATCTGAAACAACGGGAACCGGTATGCGCAGTCATTATTGCGGTGGTATCAACGAATCTCACATTGATCAGGAAGTAACACTTTGCGGTTGGGTCCACCGGCGCCGCGACCACGGCGGGGTCATCTTTCTGGACCTGCGGGACCGGGATGGCATGTCTCAGGTAGTGGTCGACCCTGACACCCCCGAGAGCTTTGCCCTGGCGGAAAAAGTTCGCAGTGAATTTGTGGTCAAAGTGACCGGACGCGTTCGCCGTCGTCCTGCCGGCACCGAGAACAGCAACATGCCCACCGGACAGGTTGAGTTGCTGGGCAAGGAGCTGAGCATTCTCAACGCCGCCGCCACCCCGCCGTTCCCGCTGGATGAGCACGTGGACGTGGGTGAGGACGTACGCCTGAAGTACCGATTTGTTGACCTGCGTCGTCCGGAAATGCTGAACCGCCTGCGTTTCCGTTCGCGGGTAACCAGCTACATCCGTAACTACCTCGACAGCAACGGCTTCATGGATGTGGAAACGCCGATTCTGACCCGCGCCACGCCCGAAGGGGCCAGGGACTACCTGGTTCCAAGCCGGACGCATGAGGGCTCCTTCTTTGCGCTGCCGCAATCGCCGCAGCTGTTCAAGCAGTTGCTGATGGTGTCCGGTGTTGATCGCTACTACCAGATTGCCAAGTGTTTCCGTGATGAGGATCTGCGGGCCGATCGTCAGCCTGAATTCACCCAGGTGGACATCGAGGCGTCGTTCATTGATGAAGAATCGCTGATGTCACTGAACGAAGGCCTGATCCGGTCGCTGTTCAAGGACGTGCTCAACGTTGATCTCCCGGAATTTCCCCGCATGCCGTATGCCGAGGCCATGCAGCGTTACGGCAGTGATAAGCCGGACCTGCGGATTCCGCTGGAGCTGATGGACGTGGGCGACCTCGTCGCCGGTGTCGACTTCAAGGTGTTTGCCGGCCCCGCGAATGATCCCAAAGGCCGTGTCGCTGCGCTGCGGGTACCCAAAGGCGGAGAGCTTACCCGTAAGCAGATCGACGACTACACCAAGTTCGTCGGCATCTATGGCGCCAAGGGCCTGGCTTACATCAAAGTCAATGAACTGGCCAAAGGTGTTGATGGTCTGCAGTCGCCGATCATCAAGTTCCTCGGCAACGACGTTGCCATGGCCATTATCGAGCGGGTGTGCGCAGAGGACGGCGACATCGTCTTCTTTGGCGCCGATAAAACGAATGTGGTGAACGAGGCGCTGGGTGCGTTGCGCATCCGGGTCGGGCACGATCTGGACATGCTCACCGCTGAATGGGCACCGATGTGGGTCGTCGATTTCCCGATGTTCGAAGAAACCCCGGACGGTGGCCTGACTGCGATTCACCATCCGTTCACTGCGCCGTCCTGCACGCCCGAGGAGCTGGCAGCGAATCCGGCTACAGCGTTGTCCCGTGCCTACGACATGGTGCTGAACGGCACCGAGCTGGGTGGTGGTTCCATCCGTATTCACGATGAGAAAATGCAGGAGACGGTGTTCCGCATTCTCGGAATCGGTGAAGAGGAAGCGCGGGCCAAGTTCGGCTTCCTGCTCGATGCCCTGAAGTTTGGTTGCCCGCCCCACGGTGGCCTGGCCTTCGGCCTGGACCGCCTGGTGATGCTGATGACTGGCGCCTCCTCAATCCGTGACGTGATTGCTTTCCCCAAGACCCAGAGCGCGACCTGCCTGATGACTCAGGCGCCGGGTGAGGTGGACGACAAGCAGCTTCGCGAATTGCACATCCGTCGCCGCAAGCCTGCAAGCAAGGCCGCGGATGGTAACAAGGCGGACGCCAGCTCGGCTGAAGAAAACCAGGCTGAGGGCTAGTCCACCAGAGGAAGCGAACGTGGCGATCATTCTCGGGGTTGATCCGGGTTCCCGAATCACCGGATACGGTATTATCCGGGCGGAAGGGCGCCACATCGAATACATCGACAGTGGCTGTATCCGGATGGGTGAAAAACCCATGGCGGAACGGCTGCAGGCGATCTTTCATGGCCTCGCCACGCTCATTGGGGAGTACCGTCCGCAAGAGTTTGCCATCGAACAGGTTTTCATGGCCCGCAACCCTGACTCGGCACTCAAGCTGGGTCAGGCGCGGGGGGCTGCCATCGTCAGTGCCGCCAACAGCGGTCTGCCAGTGCACGAATATTCTGCGCGGCAGGTCAAGCAGGCGGTCGTTGGCAAGGGCGGTGCCGACAAGTCCCAGGTTCAGCACATGGTGCAGGCGCTTCTTTCTCTCTCCCGTAAACCTCAGGCGGATGCCGCCGACGCGCTCGCCATTGCCCTTTGTCACGCCCATATGAGCCAGAGCGTTGCCCGGCTCTCAGCGGGCGGCAAGGTTCGCAGCGGGCGGGTCCGACAACAATAACCGGCGCAGCAGCGCCAAAGGAGTAACCCGTTGATAGGCCGAATCAGAGGCACGCTCGTCGAAAAGTCACCGGGTCAGGCGCTGGTTGAATGCGCAGGGCTGGGTTACGAAGTGGATATTCCTTTCACCACCTTCTTCCATCTCCCGGAACCGGGCGAGGAAATTACTCTGCATACTCATTTCGCCGTTCGCGAGGACGCCCAGAGCCTTTATGGCTTTGCGTCACGCCTGGATCGCGATCTTTTCCGCCTGCTGATCAGGGTTAATGGCGTCGGCCCGAAGCTGGCCGTGGGGATTCTGTCCGGGCTGGACGCGCAGCAGTTCATCCATTGTGTGGAAAGCCGTGATGCCAATTCGCTGGTCAAGCTGCCGGGTGTGGGCAAAAAAACCGCTGAGCGCCTGCTTATTGAAATGACAGATCGGATAGGGCAACTTGAGGGTCAGTTCACGCCAGTGTCGTCTGGGGCGACAGATGGAGCGGGTAATGGTCCGGCTTCGCCTACCACGGTTCACGCCCCGAAAGACGAAGCGGAAGCGGCGCTGATTGCTCTTGGCTACAAGCCGCAGGAGGCCGCGAAGGCGATAAGCAAGGTAGCGGAAGACGGGATGTCCAGCGAGAATCTGATCCGACTGGCACTTCGCAATATGATTCCCGCCGGATGAATATGCCGTAACTTACGACCTGTCTGGCGCCTAATCTGTATAGAGCGTAACGTGACAGCCACAGAGCCGTTTGTACAATTGGGTCACCTTTAACCCGAAAACGCTGTACAGGCATGATGTTGGATTCCCTTTTTCGGGTAAAACGTTCAGGTAGAGCGATGATTGAATCTGATCGACTGATTTCGGCGCAGGCCGGGCAATACGAGGAAGTTCAGGATCGGGCGATCCGGCCCACGCTGTTATCCGAGTATGTCGGCCAGCCGGCGGTGCGCGAGCAGATGGACATTTTCATCTCTGCCGCCCGGGGTCGGGACGAGGCGCTGGATCACGTACTGATTTTTGGGCCGCCGGGGCTGGGTAAAACCACACTGGCCAACATCATCGCCAATGAAATGGGCGTGGCCATCAAGACCACGTCGGGGCCGGTGTTGGAGAAGGCGGGCGATTTGGCCGCCATGCTGACGAATCTCGAAGAGGGCGACGTTCTTTTCATCGACGAGATCCACCGGCTCAGTGCAGCGGTTGAAGAAGTGCTCTATCCAGCCATGGAAGATTACCAGCTGGATATCATGATCGGGGAAGGGCCGGCAGCCCGGTCCATCAAGCTCGACCTGCCGCCGTTCACCCTGGTGGGCGCCACCACTCGGGCGGGGCTGTTGACATCGCCACTGCGGGACCGGTTCGGCATCGTTCAGCGCCTTGAGTTTTATAACACCGCGGACCTGACCAATATCATCCTCCGGTCGGCGCGCCTGTCGTCGGTGGACATAGATGAGGGCGGCGCCTTTGAAATTGCACGGCGCTCCCGCGGTACGCCCCGGATCGCCAATCGCCTGCTGCGTCGGGTGCGCGATTTTGCCGAGGTGAAGGCCGACGGACGCATCAGTGACACCGTAGCCGATCAGGCCCTGAACATGCTGAAAGTGGATGACCAGGGTTTTGATCACATGGATCGCCGACTGTTATTGGCGATGATTGAGAAATTTGATGGCGGACCCGTCGGCGTTGAGAGTCTGGCGGCAGCCATCAGCGAGGAGCGCGGGACGATCGAGGATGTGCTCGAGCCCTTCCTGATACAGCAGGGCTTCATGATCCGCACGCCCCGGGGGCGCATGGTGACATCGAGTGCCTACCAGCATTTTGGTGCCGTGCCGGCCCAGTCAGGTAAGGAGGATCTCTTTGACTGAACGCCGAGGGGAGGAGTTCCGGCTGCCGGTGCGGGTATATATTGAGGATACCGACGCCGGAGGCATCGTTTTCCATGCCAAGTATCTACACTACATGGAACGCGCCCGCACCGAGTGGGTCCGTACCTGTGGCGTAGGCCTGCGGGCCGGATTGGCAGACAACGTCAATTATGTGGTGCAGCGACTGTCGATCCACTACGCGGTGCCGGCCCGGCTGGACGACCAGTTGCTTGTAACCGCCGAGCCGATCGGGTTTGGCAGGGTGTGGATGGATTTTCGCCAGCGGGTAATGCGGGCAGGAGCACAGGCCGGGGAAGAAGCCCTGCTGGCCTCGGCCGATGTTCGGGTAGCCTGCATCGCACTGGATAGCGGACGGCCGAAGCGGCTGCCGGATAACATGCGTGAACTGCTGGAAGGGGTTCACGAAAACCAACTGAAAACCGGAACAAGCCAGGAGTAAAAGGTGGAGTCAGAAGTTTCTGTTTGGTATCTCATCGCCAACGCCGGGGTGCTGGTTCAGCTGGTCATGCTGTTACTGGTTCTGGCTTCCGTGGTTTCCTGGGCGCTGATCTTTCAGCGTTTTCAGGTTTTCCGCAAAGCCCGCCAGGCGCAGCTCGCGTTCGAAGAGCGGTTCTGGTCGGGTATGGATCTGGGCCAGCTTTATCGGGAGGTGAACAGCGATCCGACACCCTTCTCGGGCATGGAGTCGCTGTTCCGGGCGGGTTTCAAAGAGTTCTCCCGACTGCGCCAGCAGAGCCGTGATGCCGACGCGGTGATGGAGGGTACCCAACGGGCCATGCGGGTGGCGTTCTCCCGCGAACAGGAGCGGCTCGAAGCGTCTTTGCCGTTCCTGGCCACGGTAGGCTCCACCAGCCCATACATCGGCCTTTTCGGCACCGTCTGGGGCATCATGAATTCGTTCCGCGGGCTGGCGCAGGTTCAACAGGCCACCCTGGCCACAGTTGCGCCGGGCATTTCAGAGGCACTGATCGCCACCGCGATGGGCCTGTTCGCGGCGATACCGGCGGTCATTGCCTACAACCGTTTCTCGGCCATGTCGGACGCGCTCCTGAAGAATTACGAAACGTTTGCCGACGAGTTTTCCAGCATTCTCCATCGCCGCGTTCACAACAGTGAACAGTCAACCGCAGCGTGAAATTCATCAGCCAGAATAAAGCGGGCAGGAGTGTAAAGGCATGAAAGGCATGGGGATGATGCCGGCGAACCGCCGGAAGCCAATGTCAGAGATCAATGTGGTGCCCTACATCGATGTGATGCTGGTGTTGCTGGTGATCTTTATGGTGACCGCGCCGATGCTCACTCAGGGAGTAAAAGTGGATCTGCCGGAGACAACCTCCGACCCTATACAGTCTGACAAGGATGTGGAGTCGATTATCGTGTCGGTGGATTCCAACGGGGCGTACTTTCTGGAGATCGGCGACGAAGACAGTGATCCCATGTCCCTTGGCGAGGTGCGGGCCCAGGTCGCAAAAATTCTGTCCGAACGCAGCAGCCGCGAAATACTGGTCCGCGGAGATGAACACGTAGAGTACGGCACGGTGGTGCGGCTGATGGCAGAGCTTCAGGGTGCCGGCGCCTCCAGCGTGGGGTTGATTACCGAAGCGCCATCCACCGAAAACTGAGCATAAAGCGGGCAGGTTTTTGTGACAGGTCAGGATCGTGATGTAACCAGTACCGGGCAGCAACCCTGGAAATCCCCCGTTGCCATGTCACTGCTACTGCACGGGCTTATCGTGGTGGTGGCGCTGACAGGCTGGTCCTGGATCACCCCGAAAGATGATCCGGCGCCCCGCAGCATTGCGGCTCGTCTGATTACCCAGCAGGAGCCGGAGCCCAGCCGGGTGGTTGAGGAGGTGGATGAGCCGGACCGGGACGAAGAGCGCCGTCGGGAGCAGGAAGAGCAGCAGCGTCGCGAAGAGGCCGAGCGCAAGGCGGCGGAAGAACAGCGGGCCAGAGAAGAAGCGCAACGGCTGGAGCAGGAACGGGAGCGTGAGCGCCAGGAAGCGGCAGCGGCCCGGAAGCGAGAAGAGCAGCGGGCGCGAGAGCAAGAGGCTGCGCGCCAGAAGGCGGAAGCCGAGGCAAAAGAGCGAGAGCGCCAGCGAGCGGAGGAAGAAAAGCGCCGCCAGGAAGAGGCCCGGCGCAAAGCCGAAGAGGAGCGCCGCAAGCAGGAAGAAGAGCGTCGCCAGCGGGAAGAAGCCGAAAAGCGCAAGCGTGAGGAACAGGCCCGGCGCGAAGCGGAAGAGAAGCGCAAGGCGGCCGAGCGCCGCCTGAGGGAGCAGCAACTCGAGGCGCTCGCGGAAGAAGCTGACCGCCAGCGCGAGGCTGAAGCCCGGCAACAGCGAGAAGCGGCCGCCGCGAAAGCCCGGGAAGCGCAAATGATGTCGGAGAGCCAGAAATATCAGGCGTTGATCCGTGAGCGCCTCAGTCAGGCCTGGTATCCGCCGTCGTCGGCAACCGAGGAAATGACCGCACGGCTCCAGATTACGCTGTTGCCCACGGGCGAATTGCAGTCGGTTAAACTGGTTAGTAGCAGTGGCAATACGGCGTTCGACAACTCGGCGCTGGGAGCGGTGAAATCATTGAGCCGTTACCCGATCCCCGATGATCGTGCGACGTTCGAGCGTTATTTCCGGCAATTCACGATTGAATTCAATCCACGGCGGTTGCAATAAGGATCAATGGGAAAACTGATGACGAATCGCACCAGAACACCCCGCACCCTAAGTGCCTTTTACCTGGTCTGCTCGCTGCTCGTTTGGGCTCTTGTCGGCAGCACGACAGCACACGCCGAGCTCACCATCCGCATTACCGAAGGCGCCGACGCGGCGATACCGGTGGCGGTGGTGCCTTTCGCGGAGAGCGGCAGTATTCCGACCGGTGACAAGATCAGCAGCATCGTGCAGGACGACCTGACCATGACGGGTGAATTCCGCACGCTTGCGCCGGAGAAAATGCTGAGCCTGCCGTCCAAACGTTCCGAAGTGTATTTCCGGGACTGGCGCCTGCTGGGGCAGCGCTATGTGCTGGTCGGCGAGCTGACGCGCAGTGGTGACCGGGTTCAGGCCCGCTACGAGCTGTTTGACGTGAATCGCGAAGAGCGCATTCTTGGCGAGTCTGCCAGTGCCGGGATCAACAGTATGCGGACGTTGGCTCACCACATCAGTGACAAGGTTTACGAGGCGATCACCGGTGTGCCGGGCGCCTTCTCCACCCGGCTTGCTTACGTTACCCTGCAGCGGTCGGGGAGCGAGGCCCTCTATCGTCTGCAGGTCAGCGATGTCGATGGCAAGCGAGCCAGTATCCGGCTGGAGAGCGATGAGCCGATTCTTTCTCCGGCCTGGTCGCCGGACGGCAAGAAGCTTGCTTATGTGTCGTTTGAAACCGGCAGACCGGCGGTATACATCCACGAACTCAGCTCCGGGAATCGCACCCGTATCGCGGAATTCCGCGGCCTGAATTCGGCGCCGGCCTGGTCCGATGACGGCCGCTCACTCCTGCTGACCCTGTCCAAGGACGGCAACGCCGAAATCTACCGCATGGATATCGCCAGCAAGGATCTCAAGCGCCTGACCAATCACTGGTCTATTGATACAGAGGCGAGCTGGGATCATACCGGCAACGGGTTCTTCTTTACGTCGGACCGCTCCGGAGGCCCGCAGATTTATCATAAGAGCAGCGAAGGCGCTGAACCCCGGCGCATCACCTTCGGCAGCCGCTATAACGCGCGCCCGCGTCCCGATCCTGAAGGAAAGTTCGTCTATTACGTCCATCAGCGCAACGGCGCATTCCACATAGCGCGGACCAACCTGAGCAATGGGGAGGAAACCGTTCTGACCCGTACCGAATCCGACGAGTCTCCGAGCGTCGCACCCAATGGGCGCATGCTGATCTATGCCACCAAACAAAGTGGCCGCAGTGTGTTAACCGTGATCTCGGCGGACGGCGGCGCAGCATACAGCCTGCCAGCCTCCGAGGGCGACGTCCGGGAACCGGCGTGGTCGCCGATTCTTCGTTAATCCGGAACCATTGACGATGGTTCTCCGTTCAATTCATCTCATCACTAAGCAGTAAACCAAAAGGAAGGAAGTGTTATGAATATTTCAGCTCATCAGAAAGCGTTTGCAATGGTTCTCTCCCTTGGCTTGGTTGCGGGCTGTAGCTCCACCGGCGATACCATGGGCGAGGATGAGTACGGTTCTGACGTGCAAGCCGTTGACCAGGACGGCGGCAGCACTGTGTACGGTGGCAGTGAGGACGGCGGTGTATCTTCTACAGGCCTGACCGATGAGGAGATGCGTGAGCGTGAAGAGCGCGCTGAACAGGAAGCCATGCGCAACATCACCACCTTCTACTTTGATTTCGACACCGCAGAAATCAAGCCGGAAGCACGGGAAGTGCTGGTTGCCCACGCGCGCTATCTCGAAAGCAACCCGAATCAGCAGGTTCGCCTGGAAGGTCACGGCGATGAGCGTGGCACCAAGGAATACAACCTGGCCCTTGGTGAGCGTCGTGCCAATGCCGTTGAGCGTTTCCTGATCGTTAATGGTGCTTCCCGTGGACAGCTGGAAACCGTAAGCTACGGTGAAGAAAAGCCGGCAGTGATGGGCTCCAATGAGAGCGCATGGGCCCAGAATCGCCGTGTTGAGCTCGTTTTCGAATAACAGCTAACCACAGGATTTACCCATGAGACAGTCCCTCATGGCGACAGTTGCACTCTCGCTGGCGTTTGCGCCAGCGGGAGGCGCACTGGCGCAATCTTCCACTCCGGTGTTTCAGGATAACGCCTCCGAAGCACGCCGGAATGCTGGAAGCAGTCAGGCCAACGCCGAGCTGTTTTACATGATTCAGCAACTTCAGGGTGAGGTGCGGCGACTCCAGGGTGAAGTGGAGGAGCAGCGTAATCTGATTGACCGCCTGACCCGGCAGTCCAGGGATCGATACATCGATCTTGACCAGCGGATACTTGATCTCTCCGAGAAGGTGTCATCCGGTGCAGGAAGTGCGAATGCGGCGGCAGGCCCGACCTCCACCTCAGCTGCGCAGCCGGAGCCCACGGTTGCGAAAGTCTACCGTCAACCGAGTGCAGAAGAGCGGCAGGCCTATGAGCAGATCCAGGATCTGATTCATAAGGACAAGAAATACGACGAAGCCATCAACCGCATTTACGATTTTGTTGACACCTATCCGGAAGGCGACCTGTCGGTCAATGCCTATTACTGGCTGGGTGAGGTGTACCTGGTCAAGCCGCAACTGGAGCAGGCCAAACAGGCCTTTACCATTGTCGCGACCCGGTACGCGGACCACAGGAAAGCTCCGGACGCGGTGTACAAACTGGGTGTGGCGCTTGATCGGCTGGGTGAGAAAAGCGAAGCAAAAGATCGGATGGAATCGGTCGTTCGCAACTATCCGGATTCCAACGCAGCTTCGCTTGCACAGAAGTATCTGAACTCGGTGGGTAGTTAATAACCGGTTCCGAAAGAATGTTGAGAAACCTTGAAAAAAGGGTTGATCAGCGCCCAAAAATCATTACTATATGCGCCTCGTTTGGGTCGTTAGCTCAGTTGGTAGAGCAGTTGGCTTTTAACCAATTGGTCGAAGGTTCGAATCCTTCACGACCCACCAAATTTGAAGCATGGCAGCAGGCTGAGTGGCTGCGGTGCTTGGTCCAGTTTTGGGTCGTTAGCTCAGTTGGTAGAGCAGTTGGCTTTTAACCAATTGGTCGAAGGTTCGAATCCTTCACGACCCACCAATTAGAGAGGAAGCGCCAGGCTTCTGATCCGAAAAAGAGCCTCCGGGCTCTTTTTTTTTGCCCGTCCGCACCCAATGGTATACTGCAAGTGCCATCGCAACACAGAGACGCAGTAATGACACAAGCCCAAGACCGTATTCTGGTTCAGGAGCACCTGGCGCATCAGGCCGAACCGAAACCGCTGAGCGACGACGAGAAAGCCCGGCTCGAGGATCGCATCCGACAGGTATTGCAGGAGCAGGATGCGGTGCTGGTGGCGCACTATTACACCGATCCTGACATCCAGCGACTCGCGGAAGAGACGGGCGGATGTGTCGCGGACTCTCTGGAGATGGCGCGCTTTGGCAATCAGCACCCCGCCTCGACCGTGGTGGTGGCCGGCGTCCGCTTTATGGGCGAGACCGCTAAAATCCTGAATCCCGAGAAGCGGGTTCTGATGCCCACTCTGGAAGCAACCTGCTCACTGGACGTGGGCTGCCCCACGGATGAATTTTCCGACTTCTGTGATCAGCATCCGGACCGCACGGTGGTGGTGTACGCCAATACCTCTGCGGCAGTGAAAGCCAGGGCGGATTGGGTCGTCACCTCCAGCTGTGCCCAGGCCATTGTCGAGTCGCTCGATGCGAAGGGAGAGAAGATTCTGTGGGCGCCGGACAAACATCTGGGTCATTACGTCCGTAAAACCACGGGCGCCGACATGTTGCTGTGGGACGGCTCGTGCATCGTGCATGAAGAGTTCAAGTATCGAGGCCTGGAAGACCTCAAAGCCGTCTATCCGGACGCGGCGATACTGGTGCATCCCGAATCACCCGATGCGGTGGTGGAAATGGCTGACGTGGTCGGTTCCACCTCGCAACTTATCCATGCGGTACAGACCCTGCCCAATCAGCAGTTCATTGTTGCGACCGACAACGGCATTTTCTACAAGATGCAGCAGCTGGCCCCCAACAAGACGCTGATTGAAGCGCCCACCGCCGGCAATGGCGCCACCTGTCGCAGTTGCGCGCACTGTCCGTGGATGGCGATGAATGGTCTCGAGAACCTGCTGCATGTACTTGAAAACGGCGACCAGGAAGTGCTGGTGGACGACGCCTTGCGGGAGCGCGCCCTGAAGCCGCTTGAGCGCATGCTGGATTTTACCGCGGGCATGAACCTCAAGGCGGCCGGGAACGCCTGATAAGGCCCGTCGGCGTTAGCTTCGCTGGGCGTTGAGCCGGTCTGTTATTTCAGCCAGTCGTTCGGTAACAACCTGGCGCATGGGCGCTCCGGCGGGCAGCTTTTCCTGGGCCTGGCGGAGTTGTCGCTGAGCCGCTTCGAGATTGCCCATCAGCGCTTCGTACTCGGCTTTTGCCCGGTGTACCCCGACAATGTTGCGCGCCATGCCTTCGGCTTCGGCCAATCGATTCCATAAGTGTTCCTCGCGCGGTCTCTCGCGAGTCAGCCTCTTCAGGTATTCTGCCGCCGCTTCTCCGTTGCCATCGGCCGTTTCGGTTTCCGCCAGCAGGTAGGTGATCGGGTAGTTGCCCGGGTTGCGGGCCAGTGCTTCCCGGAGCCGGTTTCGTGCCTGATCCGTGTTGCCCTGTTTCAACAGGGCCTCTGCCAGCGTCACCTCGTAGGTGATGCGCCCGGGATTGGTCGCCAGAAGTTCCTCCAGCACGTTTATGGCACTGGCCGGGTCGTCGTTACGCAGGTGGGCGACGGCAAGACCGTAACGGATGGCGTCGGTTTTCTCGGTGTCTGACCGGTTGAGGTAATCCTGGAATGTCTCCACCGCGACCTTGGCCGAGCGGGCATAGTAAACCTGAAGGCGGGAGCGCATCAGATGGTATTCCTGCGTGTCACGGACGTCGCGTTCCGGATACTGTTCGGCGCGGTTGCGGGTGTCGGATACCCGGCTCTGGGTCAGCGGGTGAGTGGACAGGTACTCCGGGGGGCGATTTCCCTGAAGCCGGTTCTGTCTCATCATGGTTTCAAACATTTCCGGCATGCCGCGGGGATCCATACCCGCGTCTGCGAGAATTTCCATGCCGATCCGGTCCGCCTCCTGCTCGTGGGCGCGGCTGTAGGCCAGCATGTTTTGCACCGACAGTGCCTGGGTACCGGCAATCGCGGCGATGCCAATGTCTGACTGGGTAACCGCGGAGAGCACAATGCCGGCAAGCATGCCGGCGATGGTCAGCGGCGCGCTGGTTTCCTGCTGCTCCATGCGCCGGGCAAAATGCCGTTGACTGAGGTGCGCGAGCTCGTGGGCCAGCACCGAGGCAAACTGCTGCTCGCTGCTGGCATTTAGCGCGAGCCCGGCGTTGATGCCCACGATGCTGCCGGGAACCGCGAAGGCGTTTATGTCCGGGCTGTCAATGATGGTCAGGGTCAGGTCACGGTTCTTCAGTGGCGCCGAGGGTACCAGGCGGTAGATCACGTCGTTCAGGTAGTCGTAGACCAGTGGGTCGGTGATCTGAGGCGCAGAGCGGCGGATGGAGATCATGACCTGCCGGCCGATTTCCGCTTCCTGCTGCTCGGATATCAGTCCGCCGCCGGCGCCGCCAATGGAGGGGAGGGTGTTTTCCTGAGTGTGGCCCGTAGACACTGGAAGCATTGCAAGCAACAGCATAACGCTGCGTATCAGCCACTTCCGGCCCGGCATTGTGTCAGGAAAATACATGCGCATCAGTGTTTGTTACCTATGGCCAGTTCGCTTGATAAGACCGTATTTTGCCACTAAAAGTTCTTGTACTCTTCATTAAAAACGATTGAGGTGCAATCGCCGTAAGGTGTCGTCATAATGCCGCCTCATCAATACTCGTTATGCAGGTTCCGTTACCCCATGGCTCAGAGAACTCTGGATGCATCCGGGTTACGCTGCCCGATGCCGCTGTTAAAAACCAAACTTGAACTCAACAGTATGGCTCCGGGTGACGAGCTTGAAGTGATCGCCACCGATGCCGGCTCAGCCCGGGATATTCCGGCCTTCCTCAGGCTTTCCAGGCACGAACTGGTCAGTTCGGCTGAAACCGATGGCCGCTTTCGGTTTGTGATAAAGTGCGGCGGTTAACGTTCAGGCACTTACGGTTCCACACCGTGTTTCTCCGGAGATGTACATGGTCAGAATTTTACGCGGTCTTGCCCACAAATACTTTTCAGATGAAGAAGCCGTCATTCTCTTCCTGCTTCTTGTCACGGGCACGGTCTTTATTATCCTGTTCGGCGCCATGCTGGCGCCGGCCATCGCATCCGTCATCATTGCGTTCATTCTCCAGGGCCTGGTTACCCAGCTGACCCGCAAGGGCGTGCCGGAAATAATCTCAATCCTCGGGGTCTTCATTATCTTCCTCGGGATTCTGGTGGCCTTTATCTTTGGCCTGTTGCCCCTGATCTGGACCCAGGTCTCCGCTCTGGCGGGTGAGGCACCGCGCATCATCCGCGAAATGCAGTCCTACATGGAGCTGCTGCCGGAACAGTACCCAACGCTGATCTCCATGGAAGCAGTCAATACCATGTATCGGCAGATCAGTACCGAAGCGGGGCACCTGACCCAGTGGCTGGTGTCGTTCTCATTGTCCAGTATTCCGGATCTTGTGGCGCTGCTGATCTACATGGTGCTGGTGCCGATCCTGGTGTTCTTCTTTCTCAAGGACCGTAACCTGCTGCTGACGTCCATTTCCCGGCTGTTACCGCCGCAGCGGCCGATGATGCTGAGAATCTGGCACGAAGTGAACCTTCAGTGCGCCAATTACGTCCGCGGCAAGGCGGTGGAAATCCTGATTGTCGGCGGGGTGACCTACCTGACTTTCAAGCTGCTGGGTATGCCGTACGCGGCGTTGCTGGCGCTAATGGTGGGTTTGAGTGTGGTAATCCCTTACATCGGCGCAGCGGTGGTGACCATTCCGGTGGCGATGATCGCTTTGTTTGCGTTCGGGTGGGGCTCGCACTTTATCTGGGTGATGGTGGCCTACGGCATCATCCAGGCGCTGGATGGCAATGTGCTGGTGCCTGTGCTGTTCTCGGAGGTTAACAACCTGCACCCGGTGGCTATCATTATTGCGGTGCTGTTTTTTGGTGGTATCTGGGGGTTGTGGGGCGTGTTTTTCGCCATCCCCCTGGCGACCATGCTCAAGGCAGTGTTCTCGGCATGGCCGGTCAAGGACAGTCTGCAACTGGATAGTGGTGAGGAATTCTAGAGGTTTCTCGCCGCTTCAAGCACCTCGTCGGCGTGGCCTTTGACCTTGACGCCGCGCCACTGGCGCCTGAGGATGCCGTCCCGGTCGATCAGGAACGTGCTGCGATCGATGCCCAGGTATTCCTTGCCATAAAGCTTTTTGAGCTTGATCACCTCGAAAAGGTTGCACAGGGCTTCGTCTTTGTCTGAAATCAGGTGAAAAGGAAAGCCGTGTTTGGCGCGGAAATTTTCATGGGCTTTCAGGCCGTCGCGGGAAGCTCCCAGAATAACGGTGTCGCAGGCTTCAAACTCGGCCATGCGGTCACGGAAATCCTGGCCTTCGGTGGTGCATCCGGGGGTGTTGTCCTTGGGGTAGAAATAGAGAACGACGTTCCTGCCCCGGAAGTCGGACAGGCGGATGGTCTGATCCCCGGTGGCGGCGACTTCAAAATCCGTAACGGGCTGGTTTACTTCAATGGCGGGCATGACATCTCCTTTAATTCCCTTGTGTCAGTTCGCACCCAACATTACCATATCGGTTTTATTCGGACGGAGCTTTTATGATTACGGGTAGCCTTGTCGCACTGGTCACGCCCATGCATCCAAACGGTGATATCCACTGGGAGGATCTCGACAAACTGGTGGACTTCCACATTGAAAACGGCACCGATGGAATTGTTGCCGTAGGTACCACCGGTGAGTCCGCGACACTGGATCCCAAAGAGCATTGTCGCGTTATCGGTCACATCATAAAGCGGGTTGACGGTCGTATTCCGGTGATCGCCGGTACCGGCGGTAACAGTACTCGCGAGGCGATCGAGCTGACCACTGAAGCTCACAAGCTCGGCGCAGATGCCTGTTTGCTGGTCGTGCCTTACTACAATAAGCCGACCCAGGAAGGCCTGTATCAGCATTTCAAGGCGATTGCCGAAGCCGTCCCCGGCATGAGCCAGATGCTCTACAACGTGCCCGGTCGCACGGCGTGCGACATGCTGAACGAAACGGTTGAGCGCCTGGCGGATATTCCCAATATCATCGGTATCAAGGACGCCACCGGCAACATCCCCCGCGGCGCGGAGCTGATTGAAGCGGTCAAGGGGCGCCTGGCCGTGTACTCCGGTGACGACGCGACGGCGGCCGAGTTGATGCTGGCCGGGGCCAAGGGGAACGTATCGGTCACTGCCAACGTTGCCCCCCGTGACATGGCCCTGTTGTGCAAGGCCGCCATTGACGGCGACCGCGAGGAAACCGCGCGGCTGAATGAGCTGCTGATGCCTTTGAATCGCAAGCTGTTCCTGGAAGCGAACCCGATCCCCGTCAAGTGGGCGTTGCAGCGCATGGGGATGATCGGCGAAGGTATCCGTCTGCCGCTCACGCCGTTGAGCGAGAAGTTCCACAACGAAGTTGAAGATGCCCTCAAGGCCTCAGGTGTACTCTGAGTTTGTCGTACCACCAAAACCCTGGAGTAGCCTGATGGCCTTCCTGTTCAGGATACAAAGAAAACGCACGGCCGGCGCCGCCGCCAAGTTCACCGGGCTGGCTATGGCACTCGCAGTCAGCGGTTGCAGCCTTCTCGAGGACCGTTCCGAACGCTACGTAAACGCCCGTGAAGGGGAGCCGCTCCAGCTTCCTGAAACGGCGGACGAATCCCGCTTCGGGCAGGTAATGCCGGTCCGTGACGTGACTACGGCTGATTCCGGTCGTATGTACCGTTCCACAATACCCCAGCCGCCCGATATGACCTCGGAAATTCTCGAGGAGAACTATGTGGTCGAGGAACTTGACGGTCAGATGTGGCTGCTGATCAACGATGTGCCCGGGCGGGTCTGGCCGGCGGTGTCGTCCTATATGAATAACCGCGGCCTGGGTGTGGCCCATGACAGCCCGCAGCTCGGGCTGTTGCAGAGTGAACTGGTCAACTTCAGCAAGCAGGCGCGGACACTGCTGGAACTGGAAAGTGATCCAGGTTCCGATGAGCAGCTTCTGGTTGTACAGGCCCGGGTTGCTCCCGGCGTCCGGCGCAAGACCACCGAGGTCCAGCTGCGGGTGCACGATGTGGCCAGCAACCCGGATCAGCTCCTTGCCTGGCAGAGTGGGGCGGAGCCGTCCCGGACGGACCTCGCCACCAGTGAACGTCTGCTGACAGACATGGGGGACTTCCTGCGCGGACGGGAGGAAAGCAAATCCTATTCCCGTGCGGCTCTGGGCATGGTCAGCGAGCCGCTTGTGCGTCTTAACTCCGAGAACGAGCAACCGGTTGCCATCGAAATGGATCTCGATTACGGGCGGGGTTGGTCTGAGGTCAGCCGGGCGCTGGACGAAGCCGGGATCCCCGTAGTGGATCTGAACCGCAGCGAAGGCTGGTTCAACGTGGACTTTCGCACCGAATCCGAGCGTGACGCAGGCTGGTTCGACTGGTTTGGTGACGACGAGGCGCCCCGCCACACCTTCGATCTGCAGCTGGAAGAGGCGGACGGCGTAGTGATCGTCACCGCGTCCCGCACTGCCGACTACGACGGTGACAACCGTTCCTCCGAGCTGCTTTCGGAACTGTTTGAATACCTTTATTAATAACCTGGTGCCGGGCGAGGCCCCGGCATTTCCGGAGATCTGACATGGAAAAACGCGACGAACTGTACGCGGGCAAAGCGAAATCTGTTTACCGTACGGATGATCCCGAACGGTTTGTACTTGTGTTCCGTGATGACACCTCGGCGTTTGATGGCGAGAAGAAAGAACAGTTGAACCGTAAAGGCATGGTCAACAACCGATTCAACGCCTTCATCATGGAAAGGCTGGAAGCGGCGGGTGTGCCCACACACTTTGAGGGCCTGCTGTCACCGACCGAATCGCTGGTGAAAAAGCTCGACATGATTCCGGTGGAATGTGTGGTTCGCAATGTATCTGCCGGCAGCCTGTGCCGCCGTCTGGGTGTGGAAGAAGGGCAGAATCTGACGCCTCCCACCTATGAGCTGTTTCTCAAGGACGATGCCCTCCACGATCCGATGGTGAATGAATCCCTTGCCGTCAGCTTTGGCTGGGCGAAGGAAGAGGAGCTCGCCAGGATGAAAGCGCTCACCTATCAGGTGAACGACGTGCTCAAGGCGTTGTTTGACGACGCCGGTATGTTGCTGGTGGACTACAAGCTGGAGTTTGGTCGCGCTAACGGCGACATTGTGCTGGGTGACGAATTCAGCCCCGATGGGTGCCGGATCTGGGACAAGGAAACCCGCAAGAAAATGGACAAGGACCGTTTCCGCCAGGGTCTGGGCGAGGTGATCGAAACCTATGAAGAGGTAGGGCGTCGTCTGGGTATCCAGTTCGACTGAGCGAAAAAACCATACAAAAACGATTGGGTGTTTAATGCGTAAACTGATGATTGCAGTGGGTGGTGCAGCGGTCCTGGCAGCGCCAATGGTCCACGCTGACGTAATTGGCCTGGGTGCCAACGTGAGCTACTGGGATTCCGATCTGTCCGGCGATGTTCGTAACGACGGCGACGTGGTTGACGTCGAGGACGATCTGGATCTGAGCAGTGATTCCAACGCCAATCTGAACGCCTACATTGAGCACCCAATTCCGTTACTGCCGAATGTGCGCCTGAACTACACGAAGATTGAACAGAGCGGACGGGGCGAGCTGACCGCAGATTTTGACAATATTCCCGTGGCGGTTGGCGGCACAGAGGTTCAGTCCGACCTCGATCTGACCCAGCTGGACCTGACCCTGTATTATGAGGTGCTGGATAACTGGGCGAACCTGGATCTGGGTTTGACCGCGCGGGATCTGGATGGCGAACTGACGGTGCAGGAAGTGGCTGGTGCCGCAGTCAGCGAAACCAAGGTGGATGCCGTTATTCCCATGGGTTACCTCGCGGCCCGGTTTGATCTGCCGTTCACCGGCGTATCGGTCGGCGGTGAAGCCAACGTCATCAGTTTTGACGGCGACTCAGTCTACGACTACAACGCCTACGGCCAGTTTGAGGTGTCGCTGCTGCAGCTGCGGGCAGGGTACCGCCAGATCGCGATCGATTATGAAGACGGCGATGATGAGCTGGATATCGATTTGGGCGGGCCGTTCGTGAGCGCTGGCCTGCGATTCTGACAAGGAGAGATAACTTGAAGATCCTGGTTACCGGTACTGCCGGTTTTATTGGCTCTCACCTCGCGCACCGCCTGCTGGATCGCGGTGACGAGGTGATCGGCGTGGACAACGTCAACGATTATTACGACGTTAGCCTGAAGGAAGCACGCCTGGCGCGCCTGACCGGTAAGCAGGGTTTCACCGAAGTCCGCAAGGATGTGGCTGACCGGGAAGCCATGGAAGCTCTCTTCCGCGAACACCAGCCGGAGCGCGTGGTTCACCTTGCGGCACAGGCCGGTGTGCGCTATTCGCTGGAGAATCCCCACGCGTACGTGGACGCCAACCTTGTCGGGTTCATGAACATACTGGAAGGCTGTCGCCACAACGGCGTCAAGCACCTCGTTTACGCCTCCAGCAGTTCGGTCTACGGGGCCAACGAAGCCATGCCGTTCTCCGTGCATGACAACGTGGATCACCCTCTGAGTCTCTATGCGGCGTCGAAAAAAGCCAATGAGCTGATGGCGCATACCTACAGCCATCTGTACAACCTGCCCACCACCGGTTTGCGCTTCTTCACGGTCTATGGCCCGTGGGGACGTCCGGATATGGCGCTGTTTATCTTTACCAGGAAGATTCTGGCCGGCGAGCCGATTGACGTGTTCAATCATGGCCACCACAAGCGCGATTTCACTTACATTGATGACATCGTCGAGGGTGTGATCCGCACCCTCGACAATGTGGCGCAACCCAATGATGCCTGGAGCGGCGCGCAGCCGGACCCTGGCACCAGCAAGGGCCCGTACCGCATCTACAACATCGGCAGCAACAATCCGGTGGAGCTGTCGCGTTTCATCGAGATTATTGAGGAGCGGGTCGGCAAAAAGGCCGAGAAGAACCTGCTGCCGCTGCAACCCGGGGATGTGCCGGCCACCTACGCCAACGTGGATGACCTGATCAACGACGTGGGCTACAAACCGGATACGCCGGTGGAAGAGGGCATCGCCAACTTCGTTGACTGGTACCGGGATTTCTACAAGGTATAGCGGTATCCGTTACCACCAAAAGGCCGGCACATGCCGGCCTTTTGTTTTTTCAGGCGCCCGGCCGTACATCGTCAAGCGACGGTGGCAGCTGCAGCAGGCGTTTCTTCCGGCTTAGCGGGCAGGTGAACTCCAGTTCCGCCGCGATCAGTTGCAGGGGCTTTGCGTCTGCCTTGCCATAAAGCCGGTCCCCGATAATCGGATGGCCAAGCCCCGCGAGATGCCGTCTTATCTGGTGTTTACGCCCGGTTTCTATGGTCACTTCCACCACCGTGGTATCTGCCTCGGCGAGATGAACCAGCGTAGTAACGTGGCTGATGGCCTCCTTCTCCTCGACGGGCGTGGTAATCGACAGCGCCTGCGCCTCAAGATGACCTGTGACCCGCGCGTGGTAAACCTTGCGCAGGGCGCGCCCTGAAAACAGCTCCGACAGGGCGGCCGCCGCTTTGCTGTCGTGGGCGATCAGCATCAGCCCGGCGGCATCTGCATCCAGCCGGTGAATCAGGAAGCAGGGCTTACTCAGACGAACCTCGGCTTCGCGCAGCAGGCTGCAGTGGTCGCCCCACTGCGAACCCTGGGCCAGCAGTCCGTGGGGTTTGAACCACACGCTGTACCGGCCGAAGTCGGTCAGCAGTTCCGCCGGCTCGGCCTTGCGGGCCAGGACAATGTCATCGTAGAACAGCTGCAACCGGGTGCCGGCCTTCACCTCCCGCTTGGCCTTGCGCAGCCGTACCTGCTTGCCCTTGTGGGTCCAGCGGCAGGCGCCTTTGGCCATGGCGTCCTTGATGCGCTGCTTGGATAACCCGGTGGCCTCGCTGAGGGCATCCACGGCAATCTGGGGGGATTTCAGGGTTATGTCTACAATGGTGCGCATAAGGCGTCGGGTTCCGGATGGAGAAATGGCTAATCGGATGCGGGGATTATACTCGTACTTATTCCCGGGTACGCCCATACGGGCCGGATTTCCGGTTTAATTTGCTGTCAGGTGCGAGTAAAGGGAGTTGGTTATGAAAAAATGGGCTTTGGTGGCCGTGCTCGGTTTTCTTGCTGGATGCACCAGCTTGCCCGATGGCATCGATCCGGTGAGCGGCTTCGAAGCCGACCGCTATCTTGGTACCTGGTACGAAATTGCCAGGCTGGATCACTCTTTCGAGCGTGGCCTGAGCAATGTGAGCGCTGAGTATCGTCGCAACGACGACGGCAGCCTCGCAGTCATCAATCGTGGCTACAATGCCGAATCGGGGGAATGGGAGCAGGCAGACGGTCGTGCGGTATTCGTGGAAGACGAAAGCACCGGGCATCTGAAAGTGTCGTTCTTCGGCCCCTTCTACGCCTCCTATGTGGTCTTCGAGCTGGATGACGAAGACTATTCCTACGCCTATGTGACCGGGTACGACCGCGATTATCTTTGGTTCCTGTCGAGAACGCCGGAGGTAAGTGATGAGGCATTACAGGCGTTCAGGGCGCGGGCCAGAGCAGAAGGTTTTGATCTGGACGAGCTGATCGTGGTTGATCAGCAGAGGAAAGAGTAGGGCATAAAAAAAGCCAGTGCTTACCTTCCGGTAAGTGACTGACTTTTCTGGCAGAGTTGGTAGGACCACCCAGATTCGAACTGGGGACCTCTACCATGTCAAGGTAGCGCTCTAACCAACTGAGCTATGGTCCTGTCTCTGCAACGGGGTGGAAATATACTGATTCCGACGGAGCGGGTCAACCATTTTTATGCCCGGCTTTGGCCCCGCAGCCAGCCTCTTAATGCCTTGCTCAAAACGCCCCAGCGATTGACCAGCAACGCGGCAAAGATCAGTGCGCAGCCTGCCAGTTGGGACAGCACCATGGTTTCTGCAAACCAGCCGGCAGCAAACAGCGCGACCCAAACCGGCTCCAGAACCAGAATCACCACGCCGTGACTGTTGGCGGAGAGGCTCTGGGCGTAGGTCTGTAACAGAAAACGGCCGGCGGTGCCGATGACGGCGCTGGCCACCACCCACCACACCAGCACCAGGGAAACGTTGCCTCTGAGCGAGCCCCAGGATTCCAGCGCCAGGGATTCGATCAGGGTCACGGTGCCCACGGTGAGCAGAGCAATAGCGGTCAACGGAAGCGCGGGTACGCGGTGTTTCTGAATGTTTTCGCCGCGACGGTTGATGACCGTGCGCTGATTGGCCGCGCGAGTATTCAGGGTGAAGTACAGGGCAAAGATGAACGCCGCGCTGACGAAGAACAACTGGCCGAGTTCCGGGCGGAAACCGTTCTTCAGAGACAGCAAGGCAAGGCCGGCCACGGCGATGGGAATGGCAATCCAGGTACTGGCGGGCTGGGGCTCCTTGAAGACCACGCGGGCTATAATGGGCACGATCACCACACCGAGACTTGTCAGAAAGGCCCCTTCGCCCACGTGGCTGGCATGGAACAGGCCCATGATCCAGCAACTCATCGCAATGCCGAAAACCAGGCCGACACCAACGCTACGCCGCAGCTGGTCGGCGCTAAGGCGGCGTAATGAACGGTGGGCGACTACCGCAAGCAGGCTTCCGGCCAGCAGGAAGCGCACCGCCATGAACAGCAGTGGTGGCATCAGCAAGACCGCCTCTTTTGAAAACATCCAGCTGATTGCCGCGAGCAGTGTCACCATCACCAGAAACAGATCGGATTTGTGCGCGTCGGTCATGGTCAGTCCGCTTGAGGAGTGAACGGGTCAGGGTAAGCGGCTAATGTATAGTTTGCGAACTAAAAAGGAAAGTTGGGGGAATTACGAAGGCAGGGGGTGGCTCGTCCCTGAGCCTTGATGCGCCCTGATGTCAGGGCGTTCCGTGCTGTCAGTTATTGAGGGTGTTATAGACCAAAGTCGACATGTCGGTCTGTGCCGATCCCGGTACCTCGACGTACTGATCGCCTGCGCCCCACCATTGCCACCAGGCGCGCTGGTTATAGGTGCGGCTGGCGAAGTCCACCCGCAGGCCATTCAGTGTGGTGTTGTTGACTACGGGGACCGACGTGTTGCCGGTTTCCGATCCCAGTACCCCACTGTGGGAGACGCCTTCGTTCATTAACACCGGGTAGTGGTTGTAGTACAGACCAGACGGACCATTCTGGTTCGACACCTTGCCCGCGAGGCTGATACTGCCGGAGCAGGAATCGATGCCTTTGCTGGAGGTGGCGCCGCAGGCTGAGTGGGTGGGAACCACGCCATCGTCGGTGCCGGAAATAAACGGTTTGGTGATACCGCCATAGGAGGAGCCACCGGCAACAAACCGCAACCGCGGAATGCTGTTGGGGCTGACGGCCAGGTTGCGCGCGGCGTTGGTTTGCAGATCGTTAACCACGCCCAGTCTGCCCGGCTCCGGGGTGATGCCGGTAAAGGCTTTGACCGCCCGCTTCAGGGGCCAGTTATACCAGCTGTCGTTATAGGCGATGCTCATGGCCAGATCGGCCAGTTCGGTACCGCCGCCCGCTCCGGAATAATCCAGCGAGGCCAGGATCTTCAGCGGTTGCAGGCCGTCTGCCTGCAGCCAACGCGCCTGGTTCGCCAGCAGGTAGCGGGTGACGAGGTCCCCGGTGGAATGGGACACCACGATGCAGTAATCGTTGCACAGCCCCTGTTGGCTGATCTGCCTGAGCTGCTGGTAAGCCTGCTGCGCGATGTTGCCTTCGACCCGGCCGTCGCTGCCCCAGTCAATGCGGGCGTCCGAGCGGGACAGCCAGAAAGTTCGCCAGTAGTCCTCACCGGCAGCTTTGACCGCCTGCAGATTGGCGGGTGGATTGGCTAGGTCTTCCTGCTGGAAACCGTGAACCAGAATGACGTTGTGTCCCGCCAGTTGGGCCTGGGCGGTTCCAGCACAGACAACACTGCCAAGAGTGGCCGCCAGCGCAGCCAGTCGGACTTTCCCTTTCGTTAATGTTTTCATGATTGCTCCGTCTTTGTTCGATTGTTGTTATGACAAGACGTTTTCCGGTTCAGGCACCGGAACTGCACGGCGTCGCGCCGCTATCAGAACTTCTCGGCCAGCTGTCGCAGCAGCGCGGCCCGCTGTTCCGATTCGGGATTCCCTGCTGGCGTGTCGGTCAGGCTATCGAGCGCCGGCGGGGTAAAGGTATAGCCCTCCTCAGGGCCAAAGGCATAGTCGGTTCGGTCACCGGGTCGTGCCGGCAACCGCTGAATCTGAAGATGTTTCAGCTGCAGAGCGCCGGTGATGTCGCGGTTTGCCAGAACCGTGCCGTGGGCTCTGAGTTCGATGGCACTTCCGCTCCCGGCGAGACGTTTTTCGGCCTGCAGGTGTGCAATGGGATTGCCGTTATGCATCAGTTGCGCTGACAGGGCGTAGTAACCGGACTCCCGGGGTTCGAAGCTGACGGGAATCACCAGGTCATTGCCACGGATGCTGGCCTCGCCCACACCCTCGAAATCCCCCAGATCCGGTTCGATGGTCAGGGTGGACGCATGGCGCACGGGGCGGCCATCCACGGTGGCTTCAACGATCAACCGGTATTCCCCGGGCTCGCCGTTGGCCTGCAGTGTGCCCTGGAAATAGCCGTTGTCGTCAGTGGCCTGAAGCGTGGTGGTGGCGGCTTTGGTTCGTGTTGCAGTGGCTTCCAGGTGCGCCTCGAGACGGTTGCCAACGACCTGTGGGCCACTGAGGCTGGCCACCACAAGAATCTCTTCGTGTTGGGTATAGCGGTATTTTTCGAGGGTGACCGTAAACACGCCGTCGCCATTCAACGGCAGCGAGACCGGTTGGTAGCGGTTGCCCCGGTAGGCGAGCGCCTGTTCGCGGGTCAGGGGGACGGAGTATTCGGGATAGCGAATGGTCTGCTCGTAGCTGTCTGCAACACTGGCGAGCATGAAACCCAGCGCATTATCGGCAGGCGCCGTTGGTTTTCGGGCATTCGAAAGCCCGTCGGGGGCGAGGTCCGGCGCGTTCAGGGCTGTTGCCGCTGATCCGCGGTCGCTGGCTTCCGAAAACCAGGTGAACAGGCCGGTATTGTCGACCGCCAGCAACCGGCCCATACCGGCAACACCAGCGATGGTGAGGATTGCGACCAGAAGCGCCCTGAACGGCATTATCTATCCCCCGGCATTTCGATGACGTGTGCGTCAGTTTTTATTGTTCAACAAACATACCGTTGGACTGTCGTGGCAGGCAAAAAAATGGCCTGAAAACGTAACAGAATGTTTCAGGCCTGTGATGAAAGTCTCATAGTCAGAAGAAGCCGGAATCCTTGATCGCTTCGAAACCAAAGCGCAGTTTTACTTCATCACCGACCAGTGCGGGATCAAGGCCATAAGTCATGCCCCATTCACTGCGGCGTATGGTGGTTTCCGCACTGATGCCCAGGGTGAAATCCTTGTGTCCGATCGGGTATTTGTCCGACTTGTTGAGTGTGACATCGACCTCCACCGGTCGGGTTTTACCCAGCAGAGTAAGGTCGCCAGTCACAATCCCGGTGTTGTCGCCCGTCTTCTCGAAGTCGGTAAGCTCGAAGCGCACTTCCGGGTATTGTTCGCTGTCCAGAAAGTCCGGCTTCCGCAGATGTTCGTCACGTTTTTCGTGATTGGTGAACACACTGTCACTGCGGAACACCAGCTGCCCGGAACTGAGTTCGTTGGTGGCTTCGTCGAACTCGAACGATCCTTCTATGTCACGAAACATCCCGATGACGGGGGCGTAGCCGATGTGCATGACTTCGAAAGCCATGGAAAAGTGTTCGTCGTCCACCACGAATTTTTCTGGCTCGGCGTACGCATTGGTAACCGCACCGGCAAGAAACGTGGTGAGCAATGCAGCTTTCAGCGGGGTGGTTTTCATGTCGTGATTCTCCTTTGGTAAAGCCAGTGCATATCCGTAATGAAAGAATAGGTCAGAAGGAGCAGTGCGATGGCCAGTGTCCAGGTGGCAAACGCCGCACTGGTCATCGGTAGCACCGCGATCATCAGTGTGGCGACCTGCCACACGCAGACGGTCTTGCGGCGGAAACTGTCGGGCAACGATCGGTTCAGAAAGGGCAGAACCCGCGCTGCCACCACAAACCCGTAGCGCATGAAACCGAGGGCGAGGACCCACGGGCCGGTTTTACCCAGCGCCAGCACCGCCACACAAAGGCCGAGGATAAACAGTGCGTCGAGTTCCATATCAAAGCGCGCGCCGAAGGCGGTTTGCGATCCGGTCCGACGCGCGATGGTGCCGTCGACCCCGTCAAGAATCAGCGCCAGCAAGCTGAGCGCGCCGTAAAGCCAGAGCCAGTTTCCCAGCCCGCTGACAAAGGGCGCCACGCTGATCAGGCTGATCACCAGCGACCCCCGCAGCAACGTTGCCCGGTTCGCCCAGCCGAAGTCACGGCCTGCCGGCCAGTAACGGATCAACAGGCTCGCCATGATCGCGAACAGGGCAGTGGCTAACACCAGCATGGCCAGGCCGCCCTCCACCAAGAGATCCGCGCCCAACATCAATAACGCCGTCAGCGCCCCGGTCCAGACAAGGTCCGGAACCGGTGCGTAAGGCGCATATTCTGAGCGAATCGGGGAATCCATGCCGCAACCTCGTCGTATTTCCACAGGCCTTTCTCAACTATAGTTGCTGAGATTGTATTTAGTTCCTTACGCTGAAGGCTCCCATCCAGACCTGACCTTCATCGTGAACCCCATTGTCGCATGGAGGCATTATGTCCCGCCCTGATTCCGCATCCCAACGCGCTTCTGACGATCCTCTCGCGGGTGCTGAACCGGAAACCGAGGCATTCTGGATAACGGGGCCGGAGCGTGGCCAGATCCGCGCGACCGACGTGCTTACCCGAGCGGCCGTGGCGGCGTCAGAGGCTGCCGAGTCTGTGGTCGAGGTTGAAACATTGTACTCGGCGGTCAGTCGCGGGACCGAGTCGCTGATATTTTCCGGCCGCGTGCCGCCACAGGAATATGAACGCATGCGTGCGCCGTTTCAGGAAGGGGAGTTCCCCTACCCGGTGAAGTACGGGTACAGCAACGTTGGCAAGGTGGTATCAGGTGACGAGCAACTGAACGGGCAAACGGTGTTCTCTTTGTTCCCCCACCAGCGCCGCTTTCGTTTGCCTGCCAGCGCGGTGATACCGGTGCCGGAGCGGGTGTCACCCGAGCGTGCGGTTCTCGCCGCGAATATGGAAACCGCCGTGAACGGGTTGTGGGATGCTGCGCCCCGGGTGGGTGACCGGATCGCGGTTGTCGGGCTTGGCGTGGTGGGACTGCTGGTGGCGTGGCTCGCCAATCGGATACCGGGCACCCGCGTTACCGCCATCGACGTCAATCCCGCCAGAGCCGACATAGCGCAGGCAATGGGGCTGCAGTTCGACAGTCGGGAGCAACGTGATGATCATGATCTGGTCATCCACGCCAGTGGTCATCCCGCCGGTCTGAATACGGCGTTGTCTTTGGCCGGCATGGAAGCGCGGATCGTCGAAATGAGTTGGTTCGGGAGTGGGGAGGTGTCGGTTGCCCTCGGTGGTGCATTCCACTCCCGGCGCCTCAGACTGATTTCCAGCCAGGTGGGCCAGGTCAGTGCCGTCCAGCGACCCCGTTGGGCTTACTCTGACCGCCTGAAGCTGGCATTGTCGCTGCTGGAGAACGACGCGCTCGATGTCCTGATCTCCGGAGAAACAGCGTTTGAGGATCTGCCCTTGACGATGGCAAGACTGGCCGGTTCATCCGATGAGCTGTGCCATCGTATTCGCTATAGCTGACACTCCATTAACACCAGTACGCCCAAGAGGATTTTTCTATGTATAGCCTGACCGTCCGGGACCACATGATGATTGCCCACAGTTTTCGCGGCGAAATTTTCGGACCCGCTCAGGCGCTTCATGGCGCCACCTATGTGGTGGACGTCACCTTTGAGCGGCCGCAACTGGACAGCGATGACCTGATCGTGGACATCGGCCTGGCCGCTACGGTACTGAAGGACGTACTGGCCGAGTTCAATATGAAGAACCTGGATGACCTCGAAGCGTTTCAGGGCCGCAACACCACCACCGAGTTTATGGCCCGGCAAGTGTTTGACCGTATGGCGGCAGCAATTGCAGCGGGCCGACTCGGCGGTACCGGAGAAGGCCTGACCGGTATGAAGGTAACCCTTGGTGAATCCCATACGGCCTGGGCAAGCTACCATGGCAGCCTGTGAGGGCGACGTAGGTCTGACCTTCGTTGTGCCGGGTGACCCCGACCAGGCGACCGGCGGCTACCGATACGTCGGGGAACTGGTCAGGGCGCTCAACGCACTCGGGAACCCTGCGGTTGTCCGGGGGGTTGAGGGAACGTTTCCATTTCCCGACGATACCGCGCGGGCGGCTCTGGACTCGCTGCTGGCGAGCTTGCCGGAGCAGTCAGTGGTGGTGCTCGACGGCCTCGCCATGGGCGGATTGCCGGACATCGTCGAACGTCATTGCCGTCGATTGATGCTGATCGCACTGGTCCACCATCCGCTGGCGGATGAAACCGGGCTCGACCAAACCCGCAGAGCCTGGTTTCTGCACACCGAGATGCGGGCGCTGGCCAACGTCTGCGGCGTGATTGCGACCAGCGATTACACCGCGGCCAGGCTGGCGGATTTCCGCGTTGAGGCCTCGCGGGTGAGGGTGGCCAACCCGGGCGTTGATGCACCGCGGGAGGATCCTCTCGAGCCGGCGCAGAGGGACGACGACACTCTTGAATTGCTGTGTGTGGCGCATCTGTCCCCTAGAAAGGCGCAATTGCATCTGGTGGAAGCGCTGGCTGAATTACGCCAGTTGCCCTGGCACTGCACACTGATCGGTTCCGATCAGCGAGACGCCGATTACGGTACCGCGGTGAAAGAAGCCGTTGCCCGCCACGGCCTCGAAGGTCGGGTGACCGTTGCTGGTGAGCTGGCAAGCCAGGCGGTGGACGATGCTTACCGCAATGCCGATCTGTTTGTTTTTCCGTCGCTGTACGAAGGGTATGGCATGGCCATTGATGAAGCGCTGGCGGCCGGGCTTCCCGTTGTAACCTCAGACGGGGGAGCCCTCGCGCGGGTCGCGGGCATGGCCGGGGCGAGAACCTACCCGGCCGGCGATGTGCCGGCACTGGTAGACGCACTGGTCGCACTGATGGCTCAGCCCCAGCGACTGGAGGCGTTGAAACAGGAGGCGCAAGCCGCCCGCTCGCGGGTACGATCCTGGGCTCACACGGCACAGACGTTCTCGGCGGCGCTGGCAGAACTGACCCAAAGCAACAGTGGGACCACCTTCGAGGCCGGCTGGCTGACGTTGCGGGAGCCGGCGGATCACCGCGCCCGCAGCCGCGAGCTCACCGCCGCGCTGACCGGCTGGCTGGATCAACGGTATCGTTGCGACGGGTCTGGTGAACCCCTGGCCATCGCGGATCTGGGCTGTGGCAGTGGCTCAAACACCCGCTACCTGGCACCGAAAATCGGTGTTCCCCAGCACTGGACGTTGCTGGATCAGGATGCCGATTTACTAGCGCTGGCCAAAAAGCGCCTGGCCCAACTGGACGTGCCGATTGACGCGGTAACGGCCGATCTGTCGGCGCATACGCTGGCCAGGCACATTCCGGATAAGGTGTCGGTGATCACCGCGTCGGCGCTGATCGATCTGGTCTCCACGCCCTGGCTGGAGGCGCTGGCGGACTGTGCCCGCGACCGGCGCGCCGCGGTGTTGATTGTGCTGAGTTACAGCGGTCGCTTTAACCTGTCCCCGGCGTTGGCGGACGACGACCTCATTCTGCGCCTGGTCAATGAGCACCAGCACGGCAACAAGGGGGCGGGGGCGGCACTGGGCCCGGACGCGTCGCCGGAACTAAAGCGGTTGCTGGTTACACGAGGCTATCAGGTAACCACCGCCGACAGCCCCTGGCAGCTCGGAGCGGCGGAATCCGAGCTGCAGCTGGCGCTACTGCAGGGCTGGTGCACGGCGGCGATGGAGCAGGCTCCCGAGGCGGCAGAGCGGATTGGTGCGTGGCTGCAGCAGCGGCAGCAACAGGCGGCAGCTGGTGAGCTGACCGTACAGGTCGGCCACGAGGATTTGCTGGCGTTACCGGGAGAGACCGGGCATGGCTAGGTTAGCGCCAGGGCAGCGGTCGCTGTTGCGCTGGGTAGCCACGGCTGTCCTGTTGGTGGCGCTGCTTGGTTGGCTGGATGTGCCCGGGCTGATGACGGAATTGGCCCGGTTTCCCGCCTGGGTACTGGTACCGGCGTTTGTGTTCTCGCTGGTACAGATCTGCCTGTCGGCGTGGCGGTGGCGTTTCACCGCCGGCCGCCTCGCGCTCACGATGCCTTACGCCGTTGCGGTGAGAGAGTACTATCTTGCCACCTTTCTGAATCAGGTGTTGCCGGGCGGCGTCATGGGGGACGTTAACCGCGCCTGGCGCCATAGCCTTGGTACGGCTTCGCGGGTTGCGTCGGCCCATGCGGTGGTTATCGAACGGCTCTCCGGGCAGTTAGCGTTGGTGCTGCTCAGCGTCGTGTTGTTCAGTGCTGTGCTGGCGGACGGTCACGTTGGTACGCCTGATACTGGCCGCTGGCAGGGCCTGGCCTCCGCAAGCTTACCGGTGATCGGCAGTGTTTGTGTTGTGGCCATCGTTGCCGCCGCTCTGGTTTATCGCGCGCGTCGGTTCCGGTATGGCCAGCAGCTCGTCACCGACCTGCGGGCGGGGCTGCTGAGCTGGCCGGTGTGGGCGATACAGCTGTTGTCTTCGCTGGTGGTCGTGGCGAGTTACCTGGCGGTCTTTGTGGTTCTGGCGTGGGGAGGCGGCTTGCTTGCAGGCGATGGTTCCATCCTTGTATTGCTGGCGTTGTGCAGCGGCCTGTTGATCAGCATGGTGATTCCCGTGACGGTGGCCGGCTGGGGGGTGCGGGAAGGCGCCGCAGCGCTGTTGTGGCCGATGGCCGGGCTGCCAGCCGAGCAGGGGGTTGCTCTGAGCATCGGTTACGGGCTGGTGGTTCTGGTGTCTAGCCTCCCCGGCGCAGCGTTCACTTTCAGTTCGGCGGCCGTTGCTCGCTGAAATCCAGATCGAACAACATGTCTGATCCCAGATTGACCAGTTGAGCCCTTGGCCGCAGCGCGTCCGAGAGCAGGTCGATTTCCGGTAACGAGAATGCCGGCCGCCCACTGCCGATGATCATCGGCGCCACCATCACGTGAAGGCGGTCGAGCAAGCCGGCGTTCAGGAATGCTGAAACCGTCAGCCCCCCGCCTTCCACGAACACTTTGCGCAGGCCGAAATCCGCGAGAACCCGAAGAATGGCTGCCGGAGATACGGGCGTGTCGGCATGTTCGTCACCCAGACAGGGCACCTCCAGCAGGCCCTCGACCGGGTGAGCGCGGGGACAGGCCTGATACTCGCCGGCAACCAGTCGCAGGGTCGGCGCCGCACCGTCGGTGAACAGGTGGTGGTCATCCGGCACCCTCCGGTGCCGGTCAATGACCACTCGCACGGGATTGCTGCCGGAAGTTTTTCGGACCGTCAATCGGGGGTTGTCTTCGGTGGCGGTGCCGGCCCCCACAATGACTGCGTCGGACACGGCCCGGATGCGATGCAGGTGGGTAATGCCATCCTCACCGTTGATGAATCTGGAGGCCCCAGTCACCGTGGCGATCCTCCCGTCCAGGCTCTGGCCCAGTTGACCGACCACCCGGCAGGGTGATGTGCCCGGAAGTGGTCGGCACAGGGGTAGAAAAACCCGCAACAGGTTGTCTGCCGCTTCCGTCGCCGGCTGCAACAGCCGCCAGTGGGTGCCATTGAGTTCGAGTGCCGGCGTGGTTTGATCCGGCAATGAGAGTGTCACATTGGTGCGATTCACTGCTTCCAGCACCAGATGCCAGGCAGAGTCTGTGTCCAGTAGTCGGGCCGCCATAAGGTTCGTGTCCGTTGCCGATGGATTCAGTATAGGCAGATTGTGTATAAAGCTATATGTACGTTACATTTCCAGATTGATTCACTTTGACGGTTCTTTTGAGGGGACAAGCGGTACCCCTGACCAACGTGTGCTGACCAGGCAGAGGCAATGCATTATGCGGTACCTGCAAACTTTCCATCGTCGCCTGCGGCAGATCCGGGAAACAGGGCACCTGTCCCGTGAAGATGTGGCGACTATGTGCGGCGTCGATGAGGCCCGGGTCAGCAGTTGGGAGATGACGGACGTCAGGCAGCGCAGCTACCCCGGGGTGACGGAGTTACTGGACCTGTGTCTTCGCACGGACACGCCGCTGGAGCATCTGCTTGATCTGGATGCAGACGGTGAAACCGGTCAGTTGCAGTTACCCGGTCTGGCGTTCAGTAACAGTGACGATCTTGGTGTGGCGCTGGCGGAACTTGAAAAGGAACTGAACCGGGTGCAACTCTCGGAAGAGGAAACGGAACTGCTGCGCCGGTTCCGCAAAGCCTCGGACGAAAACCGGCGCATGATTCTGCAGATACTGGGGCGCTGATCCCGCCCCGTCGTTACTTGCCTTTCTTGTAGATATTCTCGTAAACGTAATTGGTGGCATCCACGAAGCCGTCAATGCTGCCGCAGTCGAACCGGCGCCCCTTGAATTTGTAGGCAAGGACACAGCCGTTCTTGGCCTGTTCCAGCAGCGCATCGGTAATCTGGACTTCGCCATTCTTGCCAGCGGGTGTGCGTTCGATAATGTCAAAAATATCCGGCGTCAGGATATAGCGACCAATGATGGCGAGATTGCTGGGAGCATCTTCAGGCGCCGGCTTTTCCACCATGTCGGTGATGCGGTAAAGGCCGTCTTTCATCGACTCACCGGCAATCACACCGTACTTGTGGGTTTCGTCCGACGGCACTTCTTCAATCGCGACGATTGAGCAGCGGAACTGATTGTACAGTTTGACCATCTGGGTCAGAACGCCGTCACCGGCGCCGTCCGCAACGCAGAAATCATCGGCGAGCACGACCGCGAACGGGTTGTCGCCCACCAGGTTCCTGCCGGTGAGAATCGCATGGCCGAGACCTTTCATCTCGTTCTGGCGAGTGAAGGCAAAGGAGTTGTGGTCGATCAGATCGCGGATGGATGTCAGCAGGCCTTCCTTTCCGGAGCCGGCAATCTGGTGTTCCAGTTCGTAGCTGATGTCGAAGTGGTCTTCGATCGCGCGTTTGCCGCGGCCGGTCACGAAACCAAACTCGTGGATGCCGGCGTCTGCGGCTTCCTCGACCCCATACTGCACCAGGGGTTTGTTCACAATGGGCAGTATTTCCTTGGGCATTGCCTTGGTTGCGGGTAGAAAGCGGGTGCCGTACCCGGCAACCGGGAAGAGGCATTTTTTGATCATGTTATTCGTCCTTTTGCTGCTGTGACTCGCTGCCTGCACGAAAGAGTCAGTCACGAAGTGTGCCAAGTGTAACCAAGTTAATGGTTTAAATGGAGAGCCCTGTGAGCTTATGTAGAATTTGGTAATCCTGCCGTTTTCGGCCCGCTTCCCATGACGCCTTGATTTTTATATAAAATACCTACAAAAACGCGCCTAAGCATCTGATTTTTCGTTTTATTCGGTTTGTAAAATTTAGCAACAGCGCATGGATTTGCCCCCCTGATTCCCCTACATTGCACCCTCGTGAATTCTCAGTAACCGTGGGTGATCAGGTTTTGATCCGTTTATTTCTCGTTGCACTGATTGGGTGCATGCTCAGCCAAAGCCTTGCGGCCAGCCCTTCCGAGCGCTGGCGCGAGCAGCTGTCCGGCAGCGAGATGTCTGACCGCGAAATTCGCGAGCACTGGTTGAGATCCAAGCTCAAGTTCTCCGGTCGCTCATCCATGTCCCGGGAAGGGCTGGATGGCCAGCTAGGCGTGGCCGCAGACAATCTGATGGGTGAGAACCACGCGCTGGGGATGAGCTTCCGTAACGCGAAGTCCCAGCGTAACGCCAACGGGTCCAAGGCCCTTGATCTGGATTACAGCTTTCCGGTCGGTTCCGCTGACCTCAGCCTGCGCGCCGGGAACCACCATTCCGAGTACCAGAAACACCTCAGTGACCAGCGAATTGACGCCAGTAGCGAATCCCGCGTCATGGGGCTGGACGGTTCGCGCTTTCTGCTGTCGCGCTACGGCATACGATTTAATGGGCTGGTACGCCATGTGGCCCGCGACACACAGTCCTTTGAGCAGGGCGACCTGGTTTCAGACAGTGCCTACCAAAAGTCCGCACTGGGGGTGAAAGGCCAATGGAGCGAAGAACTGGTCGGCGGCCTGTATGCCCGAAGCGACGTTTCAGCTATCGGAGGCCGGGAGTTTTCGGCGTCTGATTACGCGCAACAGAGCGACGTTGTGGAAGAGGGAGAGTTCTACAAGGTGGCAATTTCAGCAACGGTGGGGCGGGAGCTTTTCCGTTGGCAGTGGGATTTGACCGGGCGGTATCAGTTCGCGCCGGAGGATCTGCCTTCTTCGGAATATTTGATGGTGGCGGGATCATCCATGCTCACGGGCTTCAACGGGCAATCGGTTTACGCCCACCAGGGGGGCTGGCTGCGGATGAACACGGCGAGCCCGGCATGGCCCATGCCCTTCGTGGGCGGGGTCCTGTCCAGCATCAATTTCTCGATGCTGCAGGGTTGGGTGCCATATTCCGGTGCCCAGGCCGATCGCGACGGCAAGGCCTGCGCCGGTGAAGTTTCCCTCAAAATGCAGGGCAGGGCGTTCACGGCCAATGTCAGCGTAGGCAGGATGATGAGCGCCTCTACCACCGCCATGACCATACCGGACCATCCGGATGTCCGTTTTTCCCTGACCCTGAGCATCTGACCGCCGCCTGCTTTTTGCGGGGAGATGCTTGTCCGCGACACCTGAATAATCTGTCACTTGAGAAAGGTGTGGCCGCAGATGCTACATTAAAGTACTCAGGGACATACTTCGGGGTCGTAGAACCATGCGCACAGGGACAGGATTGCTTGCGGGCCTTCTTCTGCCGTGCTTTCTCACTGCCGTTCCGGCGAAAGCCTTTGAATTTGCGGATGTGGTCGACAGGGCCAGGGCCCTGGCACAGGAGCCATATGAGGCGCCTCCGCCCGTGCCGGAATTTCTGGCCGAGCTGGATTACCCGCAGTACCAGGCGATTCGTTTCAATCCCGAAGCCAGTCTTTGGCGGGACGCGGGTTCCCAGTTCCAGGTCATGATGGTGCCGCCTGGAAACTATTTTTCCCACACCGTGAAGCTCAACGAGATTGATGACAACGGTGTGCGCCCCATCCGTTTCGACAAAACCGCCTACTCGTTTCCCAACAACGACCTTGCCAAGCGGGTGCCCGCGGACCTTGGCCATGCAGGGTTCAAGCTTACCTATCCTCTGGGGCATGGCACCAGGCAAAACCAGTTCCTGGTGTTCGCCGGCGCTAGTTATTTCCGGGGTGTGGGCACCGGCAACCGGTTCGGACTGTCTGCGCGGGGCATCGCGTTGGATACCGGCCTGCCTTCCGGAGAAGAGTTTCCCTCGTTTGTGGAGTTCTGGCTGGAGCGGCCGGGTGGCGGGGGCGACCGAATGCGGGTCTACGGGCTTCTGGACGGACCGAGTGTTTCTGGCGCCTACCGCTTCGATATTCAGCCCGGGGAGAACACCCGGATAGATGTGACCACCGAGCTGTTTTTCCGTAACGGCCTGAAGCAACCCGGCTTTGCTCCTCTCACCTCCATGTTCTACTACGGCGAGAACACCGCGCGACCTGCGGGAGAATGGCGGCCCCAGGTTCACGACTCGGACGGGCTGCTGATTCATGACCAGGGCACGGGTGAATGGCTCTGGCGCCCGCTCGTTAATCCGTCCCGCCTCAGTCTCAGTTATCTTCAGGTCACTCGCCTCGGTGGTTTTGGACTGATTCAGCGAAACACCCATTTTCATCAGTTCGAGGATGCCGAGGCCCGCTACGATCTGCGCCCGAGTGCCTGGGTGTCGCCGCGCAATGGATGGTCGGACGGTGAAGTGGTGCTGGTGGAGATCCCGACCAATGCGGAAACCAATGACAACATCGTCGCCTTCTGGAAGCCGAAGGCGGGGGCAAGCGCAGGAGAGCATCGCACGTTCGCCTATACGCTCAGTTTTGGCGGCCCCGATGTGGCCGGCCAGCCGTTAGGGCATGTCGTCCAGACGTTTGTGGGAGCAGGCGACCGCGCCGGGGGCGGCAATGCCGAGAACGCGTATCGTGTGATTGTCGATTTTACCGGCGGACCACTGGCTGAACTTGAACCGCAGGCTCCGGTGATCAGCAAGGTGACCGAAGGCGGGGGCAGCGAGGATGCAGAGATCCTTGAGCATTTTGTCGAGTTTGTCGAAGCCGACAGCAGATGGCGCCTGTCCATGCTGGTGCGCCCGGGCAGCGGTTCGGATCCCATCTTCCGCGGGCAGTTGTTGCTGGGGGATGAACCCCTAACGGAGGTCTGGTCCTACCCGTTCTCGGAATCTGTCCGGGCCGGCCCGAATGGTTCGTGAGGGAAGGATGAACGAGACCGGGATAATCTGCCAGCAGGCGTTGGAGCGTGTGCTGACCTACCTGCAGGACGATGGCGTTGAACTGACAACGGACGTCTGCCGCCGGGCGTTTCGTCTGGTGGAGACGGTTATGGGCAGGGGGGCAGTCCCGGATCTTCCCGCCCGCTGCATTGCCGCTGTGCCTGAGTACTTTGACCGGACACCGGTGTCTTATCCGGTGGCACATCCACCGCTGATCCGCGGGCATATCGGCTATGAATGACGCAGCCGGGGCCGTGGTTAATCCGACCCGGCGCCAATCCGGGCGGTGGCGCAGGATCGCCGTGATCCGGCGGCTGCTGATGACGCTGTTCGTGGTGGGTCAGACCCTCATTGCCTGTTACTTTCTGCTCTGGATACTGCCTTATCACGGGGCTACGTCGCTCGAGCTGGGGCTGTTGGCGCTGTTTGCATTGCTCTACATGTGGATTGCCGTCGGGTTCTGGACGGCGATTTTTGGTTTCATCCTCAGGCTGACCGGTGGCGACCGCCACAGCCTGCTCCGGCAGCACTCGGACGGGCAGCTCGACGCCACGACGCTGGCCCGGACCGCGATCGTCATGCCGGTGTACCATGAGCCCGTGTACTGGACGCTGAGCGGGCTGAAAGCGGTGTACCAGGATCTGGAGCGGTCCGGCCACCTGGATCATTTCGAGTTCCACATTCTCTCTGATAGCCGCGACCCCGATGTATGGCTCGAAGAACAGGCCACCTGGTATCAGTTGTGTCAGGAACTTGGGGCAGAGGGTCGGCTCTTCTACCGGCGTCGGTGGGTGAACCTCAACTTCAAAAGTGGCAATGTCGCGGACTTTCTGCGCCGGTGGGGGCGGCGGTACCGCTACATGGTGGTGCTGGACGCCGACAGCCTGCTCAGTGCAAATACCCTGGTGCGTATGGTGCAGCTGATGGAGCGGGAGCCCCGGGTTGGCATACTGCAAACGGCCCCTTCCATCATTAACGGTGAATCTCTGTTTGCCCGGATCCAGCAGTTCGCCAACCGTCTGTATTCCACACTGTTCGCAACCGGGCTTGCGGCCATTCAGATGGGCGACGCCGCCTTCTGGGGCCACAATGCGATCATTCGCACGCAGCCCTTCATGAAACATTGCGGGCTGCGCAAGCTTCGCGGGTTCGGCCTGTTTCGCGGGCCCATTATGAGCCATGACTTTGTCGAGGCGGCCTACATGGGCAGAGCGGGCTATGAGGTTTGGCTGGAGCCGGGGCTTGGCAACAGTTTCGAGGAATCCCCACCGACCCTGTCCGACGAGTTATCGAGGGACAACCGCTGGTCTCGCGGCAATATGCAGCATCTTTGGATCCTGCTGTTCGGGCGCCGGATACGGCTTGCGCACCGGATGGCCCTGTTGAATGGGATCATGGCGTATCTGGCGTCTCCTTTGTGGTTGGCGTTTCTGATTCTTACCACCATTGAGGCGGTGCAGATGACCGTGGGCAGCATCGATTACTTTCCGGAAGGTCACCAGGGGTTATTTCCCCTGTGGCCGGAATGGCGTCCGCAATGGGCCCTGGGTCTTGCCTTGAGTACGCTGTCATTGCTGTTTCTACCGAAGTTTCTGGCCATACTGGATGCGGTAATCCACGGTTCAGCGAAGCAGTTCGGCGGTTTTCTGCGGTTGCTTGTCAGTGTCCTGGTCGAAATCGTGGTTTCGGTGCTTCTGGCCCCGGTACGGATGATGGCTCACAGCCGTTACGTTCTTGGCGCTTTGCTCAATGTGTCACTGACCTGGGCCGGCCAGAACCGCACTCAGGAGACTTCCTGGCGGGACGCCTTCGTCACTCAGCTACCCGGCATGCTGATAGGCGGGGGCTGGTCGGCGTTTGCCTGGAAGCTGGACCCGATGTTCTTCCTGTGGTCGCTTCCGGTGGCCATTCCGCTGGTTCTCGCGGCCCCTACGTCGGTCTTGCTCAGCCGGGTGGCTCCGGGGCAGACCCTGCGCACATGGGGGGTGTTGCTGATCCCGGAAGAGCGTGAGCCGGTGAAAGTGCTGGAAGACGCACGCTCGGCCAGACGTGCCGCTAACGACGAATTTGCACTCAGCGCACTGGAAGCGGCCGTGGTTCGGCCACGGCTCAACCGACTTCATCAGGCCCTGGCTCGCAGTACGCGCCTTCCCCGCCGGGCACAGTTGTTATCGCCCCTGGTCGCACGGTGCGGGAGAGAGGGGCCGGGTTCTCTGAGCCGGAGCGAGCTGAGCCAGCTTTGCCGCGACCGGCAATCTCTTGCGGAGTTGCACCATCTTGCCTGGAAGGCGCCGCCTGACAGTTTCTGGGGCCGGCGCATCCATTTGCTGAGCCGAAGCGAGTAAAGGAAGCCCGATTATCGTTGTAGCAGAGGAACGCACCATGGACAGACGTAACCTGATGAAAGCGCTGGCCGCCCTTGCAGGAACCGGCGCACTGCCCCTTTCCGCGCTGGCATTGGGGCAGGCTGCTGAAACAGCGAGTGTGGGCGAAACCAGGCCGTTCAGCTACGGCTGGCTCAAGGGGCACGCCCGCTATCTTGCGTCTCAGACGTGGCAGTCAGAGGAAGGAAATTTACCGGAATCTCTCAGGGATCTGTCCTGGGACGACTACCAGGCGATTCTGTTCCGCCCTGACCAGGCCTTATGGCGTGACGATGACAACCCCATTCGGATTCAGCTCTTCCACCTCGGCCTGTACTTCAAATCACCGGTTCGTATTCATGAGGTGGAAAACGGCCAGGCACGGGAATTGGCCTATCGGCCCGAATATTTCCGGTATCGTGGAGAGCAGCCCCTGGGGGAGCTGCCGGAAGATCTGGGTTACGCCGGTTTCAGGGTGCATTTCCACACCGACTACGAAAGAGATCTGGCCGCCTTCCTCGGGGCCAGTTACTTCCGCGCGGTAGGCGGTGAAATGCAGTACGGGCTCTCAGCCAGGGGATTGGCGATCAATACCGGTCTGGACCAGCCGGAGGAATTTCCCCGGTTCTCGTCGTTCTGGCTCGAGAAGCCGGCGCCTGGCAGTCATCAGGTGGTGGTGTACGCGTTGCTGGATTCTCCCAGTACCACCGGGGCCTATGCGTTCACGCTGACCCCGGGGCGAAGCATGGTGATGACGGTGGATGTGGCATTGTACCCGCGCAAACCGATGGAGCGGGTCGGGATTGCGCCGCTGACCAGCATGTACCAGACCGGCGAGAACGATCGCCGCATGGCTTACGACTGGCGGCCCGAAATTCATGATTCCGATGGCCTGGCCATCCATAACGGCCAGGGGGAGTGGCTCTGGCGACCGCTGGTTAATCCGCGGGCAGTGCGGGTGAACAGTTTTGTTGACAATAACCCCCAAGGATTCGGGTTGCTCCAGCGCGACCGGGACTTTGCCAACTATCAGGACGATGGCGTGTTCTACGATCAGCGCCCCAGTGCCTGGGTCGAGCCACACGGGGAGTGGGGAGCTGGCAGCGTCATGTTGGTGGAAATCCCCACCACGGATGAAACCTTCGACAACATTGTTGCCTTCTGGAACCCGGAACAGCCGCTGGAGCCAGGCAATGAATACCTGTACGGCTACACGCTGAGCTGGGGTGGCGAGCCACCTCACAAGCCAACTGAACTGGCGACAGCCCGGGCAACGCGCACTGGCCTTGGCGGCGTGGTTGGCCAGAAGCGGGAGTACTTTTCATGGCGGTTTGCCGTGGATTTCGCCGGTGGGCCATTGCCGCTGCTGGCTGACGACGCAGAGGTAAAAGCGGTGATCTCTGCCAGCCGAGGGCGGGTGGAGATTACCTCGGCGCGTCCATTGGCATCCATCGGTGGTTACCGCGCGATGTTCGATCTGGTGCCGGACGATTCCCTGGAACCCATCGACCTGCGGCTGCAACTGAAGCTTGGCAACCAGGTACTGACAGAAACCTGGTTGTACCAGTACACGCCGCCGCCGGAGGAGGAGCGTTCACTCTACTGATTGTTGCGGCTCAGTAAGCGCCCGTTTGGGATGGGATGTCGACAATCCACGCTCGCCTGACCGGATGATTGTTGACAATAATATTGCCGAGGCGTAGATTTCGGCTAATTCCACTCCACATTGTCGACAAAATATGGCAGAAGCTCTAGCTCAAACCTACACGCGCGCTGATGAAGCCTTTGATTGTCTGCAAACGGCTATCGTCAAAGGTGACCTTGCGCCCGGTGAGAAAATCGGTGAAGTGGAGCTGTGCTCCCGTTTCCAACTGACCCGCGGCCCTCTGCGGGAAGCGCTGGGTCGCCTCGAATCCCGGGGCCTGCTGGTGCGTCGGCCCCACGCGGGGGTGAAAGTGGTGTCGGTCAGCGCCGAAGAGCTCATGGAGCTCTACCGCATCCGCGAAACCATGGAAGGCCTTGCGGCGCGACAGGCTGCCGACCGCATGACCGATGAAGAAATTGCCGATCTCCACGCCACACTTGATAGCCATGAGACGATGATTGAGCAGGCACAGGGCCAGGCGTACTACCAGGCCGAAGGGGATTACGATTTTCATCACCGCATCGCCACCGGCAGCCGCAACACCAAGCTCGCCCAAATGCTGCTGGGTGACCTTTACTACATGGTGCGGATGTACCGGTATCGGCTCAGCACCTCCTCGGGGCGCCCACATATGGCGTTGGGGGAGCATCGCAGGATTGCCGAAGCCATTGCACAAAGGGATGGCGAACTGGCTGAATTTCTCATGAAGCGCCATATCAACGCCGCACGACAGAACATCGAGAAAAAGATCCAGGAAGGCGAACTGACCATTTAACCGTCGGTTGGATTGGCCGAAGGCCAATCCGACAAAAAGATTCCACAAGAGAGAGGTCAACACCATGTCCAGCAAACTCAGCCCCGGCGCCCGCTTCCGCAAGGCGCTCAAGGACAACCAACCCCTGCAGATTGTCGGCACCATCAATGCTTATTCCGCAATGATGGCAGAGCGGGTAGGGCATCAGGCCATTTACCTGTCCGGCGGTGGCGTGGCCAACGCCTCTTACGGGTTGCCGGATCTGGGTATGACCTCGATGAACGACGTGGTTGAGGATGTTCGTCGTATTACCGCGGCCACGGATGTGCCGTTGCTGGTGGATATCGACACCGGCTGGGGCGGCGCCTTCAATATCGCTCGCACCATCCGTGAGATGGAACGAGCCGGCGCAGCCGCGGTCCACATCGAAGACCAGGTTGCCCAGAAGCGTTGTGGTCACCGCCCGAACAAGGAAATTGTCACCCAGGAGGAGATGGTGGACCGTATCAAGGCCGCCGTGGACGCCCGTGAAGACGACGACTTCTTTATTATGGCCCGTACCGACGCCTTCCAGAAAGAGGGGCTGGAGGCAGCCATTGAACGCGCCAAAGCCTGCATTGAAGCCGGTGCCGACGGGATCTTCGCCGAGGCCGTTACCGAACTTGAGCATTATAAGGCGTTCTCCGCTGCCCTGGATGTTCCCATTCTTGCCAACATCACCGAGTTCGGCGCCACCCCGCTGTACAACCGCAAGGAACTTGGCGACGCCGGCGCCGATATGGTGCTGTACCCGTTGAGTGCCTTCCGCGCCATGAACAAGGCGGCATTGATGGTGTACGAGAATATTCTGGAAAAAGGCGACCAGAAAGACGTGGTTGACCTGATGCAGACCCGCATGGAGCTGTATGATTTTCTGAACTACCACGATTTCGAACAGAAGCTGGATCAGCTGTTCCAGCAGAGCAAGGGTTAATCTGGTTTGTTGGATTACGTCTTCGCCTAATCCAACCTACAAAAATTCCGGCATCAATTAAGTAGGTCGGATTAGGCGAAGCCGTAATCCGACACCCCAAACAAGATAAAGATGGGAGATAACAATGGCTGAAGCAAAACAACTGAGCGGCGCAGGCCTGCGTGGCCAGGTAGCGGGTGAAACGGCCCTGTGTACCGTGGGCAAGAGTGGTGCGGGCCTGACCTACCGCGGCTACGACATTGCGGATCTGGCTGAGAAAGCCCAGTTTGAAGAAATCGCCTACCTGTTGCTGCGCGGCAAACTTCCGAACCGCCAGGAGCTGGATGCCTACAAGAAGAAGCTACAGAGCCTGCGCGGCCTGCCAGCGGCCCTGAAAACCGTGCTTGAGCAGATTCCCAAAGACGCACACCCGATGGACGTGATGCGCACCGGCTGCTCCATGCTGGGCAATCTGGAAACCGAGCAGGATTTCAGTGAGCAGGACGACAAAATCGACCGCATGCTGGCGGTGTTCCCGTCGATCATCACCTACTGGTATCGCTTCGCCCATGAAGGCGTGCGCATCGAGACCGAAAGCGATGTGGATTCCATCGGTGGTCATTTCCTCGAGCTGCTGCTGGGCAAGAAGCCAAGTGAGCTCCACGAGAAAGTGATGAACGTGTCGCTGATTCTGTACGCAGAGCACGAGTTCAATGCCTCCACCTTCACGGCTCGGGTCTGCGCCTCCACGCTGTCAGACATCCACAGCTGCGTCACCGGCGCGATTGGCACCTTGCGCGGACCGTTGCACGGCGGCGCCAACGAAGCAGCCATGGAGCTGATTCAGAAGTTCCAGACGCCGGACGAGGCCGAGAAGGGACTGATGGGCATGCTCGAGCGCAAGGAAAAGATCATGGGCTTCGGCCACGCGATCTACAAGGAATCCGACCCGCGCAACGCCATCATCAAGCAGTGGTCGGAGAAGCTGGCGGATGAAGTCGGCGATACCGTTCTGTATCCGGTCTCGGTGCGCTGTGAAGAGGTGATGTGGCGCGAGAAGAAGCTGTTCTGCAACGCCGATTTCTTCCACGCCTCGGCCTACCACTTCATGGGCATCCCGACTGAGCTGTTCACCCCGATCTTCGTGATGTCCCGGGTATCCGGCTGGACCGCCCACGTAAAAGAGCAGCGCGAGAACAACCGCATTATCCGTCCCAGCGCTGACTACACTGGCCCGGCCGATGCCAAATGGGTCCCGATTGAGGAGCGCCCATGAACACCGAATACCGCAAACCCCTGCCAGGCACGGACCTGGACTACTTTGATACCCGCCAGGCCGTGGAGGACATCCAGGCCAGCGCGTACGACAAACTGCCGTACACCTCCAAAATCCTGGCGGAACAACTGGTCCGCCGCTGCGATCCGGACATGCTGACGGATTCGTTGAAGCAGTTGATTGAACGCAAGCGCGACCTGGATTTTCCCTGGTATCCGGCCCGCGTGGTGTGCCATGACATTCTGGGCCAGACCGCGCTGGTGGATCTGGCGGGTCTGCGTGATGCCATCGCCGAGAAGGGTGGTGATCCCGCCAAGGTCAACCCGGTAGTGCCCACCCAGCTGATCGTGGATCATTCCCTGGCCGTTGAGCACGCCGGGTTCGAGAAGGACGCGTTCGAGAAGAACCGTCAGGTTGAAGATCGCCGCAACGACGACCGCTTCCATTTCATCAACTGGACCAAGACCGCATTCAAGAACGTGGATGTGATTCCTCCCGGCAACGGCATCATGCACCAGATCAACCTGGAAAAGATGTCGCCGGTGGTTCAGAACCGCCCGGACGGTGAAGGCAAACGTGTTGCCTTTCCGGATACCTGTGTTGGCACTGACAGCCATACTCCGATGGTAGACGCTCTGGGCGTTATTTCCGTGGGCGTGGGTGGTCTGGAAGCCGAGAGCGTTATGCTGGGCCGGGCGTCCATGATGCGCCTGCCGGATATTGTGGGTGTGGAGCTGACTGGCAAACTGCAGCCGGGTATTACCGGTACCGATATGGTATTGGCTATCACCGAGTTCCTGCGCAAGGAGCGCGTGGTTGGCGCCTACCTGGAATTCTACGGCGAGGGTGCAGACAGCCTGACCGTCGGCGATCGTGCCACGATCTCCAACATGACCCCGGAATACGGCGCCACCGCCGCGATGTTTTACATCGACGGCCAGACCATCGACTACCTGAAACTGACCGGTCGTGAAGACGATCAGGTCGCCCTGGTAGAAAAGTATGCCAAGGAAACTGGTCTCTGGGCCGACAGCATGAAAAACGCCGAATACGAGCGCGTGCTGAAGTTCGACCTGTCCAAAGTGACCCGTACCCTGGCTGGCCCCTCCAACCCCCATGCACATCTGCCCACATCCGAGTTGGCAGAACGCGGCATTGCCGGTGAGTGGGAACAGGAAGAGGGCAAGATGCCGGATGGCGCCTGCATCATCGCCGCCATCACCAGCTGCACCAACACCAGTAACCCCCGCAATATGGTGGCGGCCGGCCTGATCGCCCGCAACGCCAACAAGCTGGGGCTGACCCGCAAGCCCTGGGTGAAAACCTCCCTGGCGCCGGGCTCCAAGACCGTGAAGATGTACCTGGAAGAAGCCAAACTGCTGCCTGAGCTGGAACAACTCGGCTTTGGTGTGGTGGCTTTTGCCTGCACCACCTGTAACGGCATGAGTGGTGCCCTGGACCCGAAAATCCAGCAGGAGATCATCGAGCGGGATCTCTACTCAACCGCAGTGCTTTCCGGTAACCGGAACTTCGACGGCCGTATTCACCCTTACGCCAAGCAGGCGTTCCTGGCGTCGCCGCCGCTGGTGGTTGCCTATGCGATCGCGGGGACCATCCGTTTCGACATCGAGAAAGATGCCCTGGGCTACGACCAGGACGGCAACCCCGTCACCCTGAAGGACATCTGGCCGGATGATGCGGAAATCGACGCCATCGTGAAATCCAGCGTGAAGCCGGAACAGTTCCGCAGCACCTACATCCCGATGTTCGACATCACCCGGGATGCGCAGGCCAACACCAATCCGCTGTACGAGTGGCGACCGCAGAGCACCTACATCCGCCGCCCGCCTTACTGGGAAGGTGGCATGGTCGGCGAGAAAACCCTCAAGGGCATGCGCCCGCTGGCGGTGTTGCCGGACAACATCACCACGGACCATTTGTCGCCCTCCAACGCGATCCTGATGAACAGCGCCGCCGGTGAGTACCTGCACAAGATGGGTGTGCCTGAGGAAGACTTTAACTCCTACGCCACCCACCGGGGTGACCACCTGACGGCCCAGCGTGCCACCTTCGCCAACCCGAAACTGTTCAACGAAATGGTCCGGGACGAAAACGGCAACGTGAAGCAGGGTTCCCTGGCGCGGATCGAGCCGGAAGGCAAGGTCACCCGTATGTGGGAAGCCATTGAAACCTACATGGAGCGCAAGCAGCCGCTGATCATCATCGCCGGTGCCGACTACGGGCAAGGCTCCTCCCGTGACTGGGCCGCCAAGGGCGTCGCCCTGGCGGGTGTTGAAGCCATTGTGGCTGAAGGTTTCGAGCGGATTCACCGTACCAACCTGATCGGCATGGGCGTGATGCCCCTGCAGTTCGAGGAAGGCACCACCCGCAAGACGCTCGGCATCGATGGCACCGAAACCTACGACGTGGAAGGCACCCCGGCGCCGCGCGCTGAGCTTACGCTGGTCATCCACCGGAAGAACGGCAGCACCGAACGCATCCCGGTTATCTGCCGCCTGGATACTGCTGAAGAAGTGTCTATCTACAGCGCAGGTGGTGTTTTGCAGCGGTTTGCGGAGGATTTCCTGCAATCGGAAGGTGCTGCATGACACACAAGCCTCAAATCAAGATCCCCGCCACGTATATGCGTGGCGGAACCAGCAAAGGCGTCTTTTTCCGGCTGAAGGATCTGCCGGAAGCCTGCCAGAGCCCGGGCGAAGCCCGGGACCAGCTCCTGCTGCGAGTCATTGGCAGCCCGGACCCGTACCAGAAGCAAATCGACGGTATGGGCGGTGCTACCTCCAGCACCAGCAAAACCGTCATCCTGGCGGAGCCTACCCAGCCGGATCACGATGTCGACTACCTGTTCGGGCAGGTCTCCATCGACAAGCCGTTTGTGGACTGGAGCGGTAACTGCGGCAACCTTACTGCTGCTGTGGGCGCTTTCGCCATCAACAGCGGCTTCGTCACCAGGGACCGGATTCCGGAGAACGGCACCTGCACCGTGCGCATCTGGCAGGCCAATATCAAGAAAACCATCGTCGCCCACGTGCCCATCACCAACGGTGAAGTGCAGGAGACCGGCGATTTCGAGCTGGACGGCGTGACCTTCCCGGCCGCTGAAGTGCAGGTGGAATTCATGGACCCCGCCGATGGCGAGGGCTCCATGTTCCCCACGGGCAATCTGGTGGACGACCTGGAAGTGCCCGGTGTCGGCACCTTGAAAGCCACGATGATCAATGCCGGCATCCCGACTATCTTCGTGAACGCTGAAGACATCGGGTACAAAGGCACGGAGCTGCAGGACGACATCAACTCCGATCCCAGCGCCCTGGCCAGGTTCGAAACCATTCGGGCCCACGGGGCGGTGAAAATGGGGCTTATCCAGAACATCGAAGAAGCCGCCAATCGCCAGCACACACCGAAAGTGGCCTTCGTGGCGAAGCCGTCTGATTACGTATCCTCAAGCGGCAAGAACATCGGGGCAGGGGATGTGGATGTACTGGTCCGCGCTCTGTCCATGGGCAAGCTTCACCATGCCATGATGGGGACGGCTGCAGTGGCCATTGCCACGGCATCGGCGGTTCCCGGAACCCTGGTCAATCTGGCCGCTGGCGGAGGTAATCGCAACCACGTTACGTTCGGGCATCCGTCGGGAACGCTCAGGGTAGGGGCAGAAGCAAAAGAAGTGAACGGAGAATGGACCGCCACCAAAGCCATCATGAGTCGCAGTGCGCGGATTCTGATGGAAGGCCGGGTGCGGGTGCCCGGCGATGCTCTAGACGTTAAGTAACTTCCGGTTGGTGATCTCCCATTGCTTTTGTGTCGGCCCTAATTGCGGCTACCTTTAAATCAATGCATCAGGCTTGATGAACAGGAGGAGACCGGGATGAGTGCCAACGTCGATCAGAATGTCCGGCCGGACTACGACGAGGTGCTGCAGAAAATTGCGGCGTACGTGCTGGATGAGCACATTAAAAGCAACGTGGCTTGGGAAACCGCGCGGCATTGCCTGATGGACACCCTGGGCTGTGGGTTACTGGCGCTGCGGTTTCCAGAATGCACCAAGCACCTCGGGCCTTTGGTAGAGGGTACGGTGGTGCCCCATGGCGCCCGGGTGCCGGGCACCTCCTTTCGCCTCGACCCGGTAAAGGCGGCCTGGGACTTAGGCTGCGCGGTGCGCTGGCTGGATTACAACGATACCTGGCTGGCTGCAGAATGGGGTCATCCGTCTGATAACCTTGGCGGCATTCTCGCGGTCGCGGATCATTTGTCCCAGAAGCGGGTCGCTGCTGGCAAGCCGCCGCTGACGATGGTCAGCGTACTGGAAGCGATGATCAAGGCCCACGAAATCCAGGGTGTTCTGGCTCTGGAAAATTCATTTAACCGGGTCGGGCTGGACCACGTTGTTCTGGTGAAGGTGGCATCGACGGCGGTAACGGCCAAATTGATGGGGGCGAACCGCGAGCAGATGCTCTCGGCACTGTCCCACGCCTGGGTGGATGGGCAGGCACTGCGAACCTACCGCCATGCGCCCAACGCCGGTTCCCGCAAATCCTGGGCCGCTGGCGATGCGACGTCCCGGGGAGTGCGGCTCGCGGATATTGCAATGCGCGGTGAAATGGGGGTGCCTGGCGCGCTCACGGCTCCGCAATGGGGCTTTTACGATGTGCTCTTCAGTAAAACCAACCGGGACCAGAAACTGAAACCGCAGGAAAGGCAGCGCTTCTCTCTGCCACGTCCGTTCGCCTCCTACGTGATGGAAAACATCCTGTTCAAGGTGTCGTTTCCGGCGGAATTCCACGCCCAGACGGCGGCAGAGGCCGCTGTTACCCTGCATCCTCAGGTCAGCGGGCGTCTGCAGGAGGTCGACCGCGTGGTCATCACCACCCATGAGTCCGCCATTCGCATCATTTCCAAGGAGGGCACGCTCGCCAATGCCGCCGACCGGGATCACTGTCTCCAGTACATGGCGGCCGTGCCCCTGATCTTTGGGAGTCTGCAGGCAGAGCATTATGAAGACGGGTTTCACGAGGCCCATCCGTTGATCGATGAAATCCGCTCGAAAATGGACGTGGTCGAAGACGAACGCTATACCCGGGAATACCTTGAGGAAGACAAGCGATCGATTGCCAATGCCATCCAGGTATTCTTCAAGGACGGCAGCAGCACGGATAAGGTGGAGGTTGAGTATCCCATCGGTCACAGGCGCAGGCGCGAGGAAAGCCTCCCGCTACTGCAGGAAAAATTCCGTGAGAACCTGGCGAGTCGTTTTCCGCGCGGACGATGTGAGCGGATATTGGCCATCTTCAGTGATCAGGCGGCACTGGAAGCTACCCCGGTTCACGAATTCCTCGACTGGTTTGTAATCTAGATTTGTCGAATAAATTTACATGTCCCCGGGTAAAGGTCGATAAGGCATTGTATTTAAGGTAAAAAAATATTGGCATGGTGTTCGCTACGTGTAACGCGCACGACCTTAAATTACGTTACACGGGAGCAGTAACATGAAGACAATGTCCAAACTGGCCGCAGCAGGGTTGCTGGCCGGGACGGTATCTCTGGCCCAGGCAGCGCCGATGAGCGTGTTCGACCTGACAGCAGACAATGGTACCCCGGTGTTTACCGATACCATGGGTGAGGGCGGGTTTTACGATCAGGGGGCATCCTATGCATCATTGATCGATACCGACGGTGAACGCGACACGGCAGGCGCCTTCCTGCTTTTCGAATTTGCCGGATTCGCAGGCGTTAACAGTTTCGGTATCTACGATTTCCATAATCCCGGAGAACAGCTGCAGGTGTTCTCGGGCGCAACGTCGTCTGGCGGCCGGGACGTGGAATTTGACCTCGCAGCGGGAACGGCCACGGCCGGCGGCAACACGGCAAACATTGGCAGCACCTTCGGGTTCTATCTGCAGCGTGGAGACGATGTCTTCTACTCGGATGCAGAGTTGAACGGCGGGGTGGATATGGCACGGATCTTTGATGTTACAGGAAGCCAGAACCTGGCGTTCTTCAGTAGCTCCCTGATCATCGGGTTCGAGGATCTTATCGACGGCGATTTTGATTACAACGATATGCTCGTGGGCATTTCTGACGTCAAGGCCGTACCGGAGCCAGGCACTCTGGCGTTGCTCGGACTTGGCTTGTTGGGGCTTGGTGTGAATCGTCGCAGAAAGGCGGCGTGATTTGAGACACCCTGATTTCATCGCAAGTCAGGGTGTCAACTTAATTTACATTTCAGTATGTCAAAATTCTTAACAGTTCGTTGCAGTATCGCAGAAATGCAGTAAACTTTGGGCAATGTCAGATCTCTCGCAGTGGATGCGCAGATGGTTCAATGGTGAGCAACAAAAGGAGTTGGCGTGGCCCACGTCAGATTGTTCAGGCACTACATTCACGTTCCTTTCGTTATTCTGGGCCTTATCGACCTTGTTGTGCTGGCTCTCAGCTTCTGTATTGCCGTATTTTTCCGCCACTTCGGTGACGTTTCTTTCTTTCTCGACAATGTCCAGTTTCTGTTGCCATCGGCCATCGGCTTCGGTGTTGTAAACCTGTTGGTCATGGTCGCCCTCGGGGTGCATCAGTCCAAACTGGAAGAAGGCATGTCGGGGATGATGTTGCGGACCATCTTTTCCCTCATTCTCGGGGTACCGGCCTGCGGCTTTCTCTTCATCCTTGGTGACGACTGGCTCTGGTATCTCGGTTTCAGCGATATCCTTACCTCTGCCTCGGTGGTCGGCCTGTTCCTGCTGGGGATCTTCCGGCTGATATTCTTCAGCGTGGCCGGTAAAGATGCCTTCAAACGAAAAGTGCTGGTGCTGGGCGCCGGGGCGAAAGCAAGGCAATTGCTGGAGGATCTGCGAACACCCTTCAACCGCAAGGGCTTCATTATTGCCGGATTTGTTCCGTTGCCTGATGAACCGATCCAGATCCGGGATGAAACCCTGCTGCTGCGCCCATCCAGTCTGTATCGGTATATTCTCCGTCATCCGGTGCGGGAAATCGTGGTCGCCGTGGATGACCGCCGCAAAGGCTTGCCCATGGAAGACCTGCTGGAATGCAAGATGGAAGGGGTGCGGATTGTCGATGGCGCCAGCTTCTACGAACGGGAATCACGGAAAGTGGCACTGGAAATGGTGACCCGCGGTTGGCTGGTCTTTTCTGACGGCTTCAGCGTGTCGTCGGTTTCCGGGTATGGCAAGCGACTGCTGGATGTGCTCGCGGCCGGCACGCTGCTGCTGGTGGGGTTGCCGCTGATGGTTCTTACCGCCATTGCCATCAAGATCGAAGATGGCATCAAGGCACCGGTGTTCTATAGTCAGGAGCGGGTAGGTCTTAATGGCCGGATTTTCAGCGTGCACAAATTCCGCTCGATGATCACCGATGCGGAGAAGAACGGCGCGGTCTGGGCCAGGCAGAATGATAGCCGGGTGACCAAGGTCGGTGAATTCATCCGCAAAGTGCGTATCGATGAGTTGCCCCAGATTTTCAATGTGCTTAACGGCACGATGGCGTTCGTTGGTCCCCGCCCGGAAAGGCCGGTGTTTGTTGAACAGCTGACCGAAAAAATTCCCTTTTACAGTGAGCGGCATCGGGTGAAGCCCGGTTTGACGGGGTGGGCTCAGCTTTGTTTCGCCTACGCCGACAACGAGGAAGATACGCGGGAAAAGCTTCGCTACGACCTTTACTACATCAAGAACCAGAGTTTGTTGCTGGATTTATTGATTATAATTCAGACAGTAGAAGTGGTATTGTTCAAAAAAGGATCAAGGTAGTTCCGGGTTGCTGTACCGGAACATGGAATAAAGCAAGGACATGTAGAGAGGATTCACAATGTCACGGAAGTACACCCTCCCAGGGATCACTCTGTTGTTTGCCTCGGTCACGTTTTTTACGGGCTGTGCCGGGGGCCCTTCATCAGAAGACGATATCCGCCGCGCGCTGAGCGTGAACACCTCCACCAGTGTCGATCAGTATGTCCTCGGCGCAACCGACGTGGTCAAAGTGTCGGTCTGGAGGAACGAGGACCTGAGTGTCAGCGTCCCGGTGCGTCCAGACGGCAAAATCTCCGTTCCCCTGGTGGGCGATGTGCAGGCGAGTGGCCGGACTCCCACGGGGTTGGCTGACGAGATTGAGGAGCGCCTTTCAGAATACATCCGCCAGCCACAGGTCAGCATTGTTGTCACCTCCATGGGGAGCCACGAATACAATGACCGGGTTCGCGTTACCGGCGCGGTTCAACAGCCGGTCTCGGTTCCTCACCGGGCGGGCATGACGGTGCTCGACGTGGTTCTGGGTGCCGGTGGCGCCACTCCCTTCGCAGCCCTTAATAAAGCCATGCTGTATCGGAAGGTCGATGGCGAAGTGGTGGCCATACCGGTGCGTCTGGAGGACATTCTCAATGACGGCGATGTACGGACCAACTACGCGATCCGTCCGGGGGACATTCTGAGCGTTCCGGAGCGAAGCTTCTGATCCTTCGAAAACCGATTACTACTGGCAAACTTTAGTGGGAGAGCGCTATGGCACTGCCCTTATCAGACCTGCCTACTGAGATTCTCAGGGAAGTCCGCGCAAGAAAATGGCTTGCGCTTGCACTGTTCGTCGTTGTCAGTTTTGGCGTTCTTCTTGCCGGGTTTATCTGGCCCTATAAATACCAGTCGGAAACGGTGATTTTCATTGATGACCGGAACATCATCCGGCCGCTGATGGAAGGCAGTGCCGTGACCACGGAAATCAACAAACGAGCCTCCTCAGCGACGGAACTGCTCTGGAGCCGTGGAGTGATGGAGAAGATTGCCAAAGACCCTGACATTTTCGGGAGCAACGCCCCGAACGTTGATGATGAGAGGCTCGATGCCCGAATAGGCTATCTGCGAACCAATATGGTGGTCACACCCCGAGGTGAAAATTACTTCGCGATCGGATTTCGATCGGAGTCGCCTCGCCAGGCTTTCCAGGTGGCGCAGCGGATGGGACAGCTCTTTATCTCCGAGAGCAACGAGCGCAAACGTAAAGAAAGCCGAAACGCGTATGAATTCATCAACAATCAGGTCAAGAGCTACGAACAACAGCTGGCGGAAGTCGAAGAGCGTCTGAAGGAATTCCTGTCGGTAAACGTGGATGGCACCGAATCTGAAGCCAACAGTCGCCTGGCGAATCTGAGAAGCCAACTCGAACTGGCACAGCTGGAGCGCTCGGAGCTGGAAACCCGCGCACGCTCTCTCGAAGCTGAGCTGGACCGGGTGAGTCCGACGCTGGTTCAGGGCAGGACCGCGGATACCTACCAGACCCGGATTTCATCCCTTGAGGCTCAGCTGGACAACCTGCGCCTGCGTTATCACGACACCTACCCGGACATTGTCAGTCTGCGGGAGCAGATCCAGGAACTGCGCCGGCAGCGCGAGCGGGCCCTGGCCAATCCACAGGAGCAGCCGGCAACGCTGACCAGCGACGAAATTTCGAACCCGGTCTACCAGGAGCTCCAGGCCGAGCTGTCCAGGACCCGGGCAAACATGCAAACCGTGGATACACGGATCGAATCGTTCAAGAAACTGCTGGCCGACCATAACAACCGCATGGAGCGGATTCAGGAAAATAAGGCGCAGTATTCGGATCTGACCCGTGACATGGAGGTAAACAAGCAGATTTACGATGATTTGCTGAAGCGCCGCGAGCGGGCGCGTGTTTCCATGCACCTGGACGTGGAAGGGCAGGGCCTGAACTACCGGATTAACGAGAACGCCCAGTATCCGAACAGTGCCTCCGGACCGAAATTCGCCACCTTTGCCGTCGCCGGACTGTTTCTGGGACTGCTGGCGCCTTTCGGGCTGGTGGCGGGACTGCTGCAGATCGATCCGCGGATACGAGTTCGTGAGCAGCTCGAAGACGAGTTTGATTTCCCGGTGCTGGTCCAGTTGCCTCACGTAAAGACACCGTTCGAGGTGCGGCGGGATAAAAAAGTAACGTTCCTGGTGGGTGTGTGCGCAATCGTCGCGGTTGTTGTGTATCTGTCACTGGCCGGGGCCGCGTTGATGGGGGTTATCGGATGACCAATCAAAAAAACGATATTGATGCGTCTGCCGAGGACGTGCAGGATCAGTTGAGCACCCGCAGTGATGAATTGAGTCAATCAGACGACAGCTATTGGCTCAAGAAGAAGAATGAACTGAATGCTGACGGTGTCCCTTACTCGGAATGGGACGATTCGCGCATGCTTGTCCCCAGCTCACTGGAGCTCGGGCCGGGTGCTGTCGACCGGTATGTGATCAGCAAGCAGATTGTGCGGATGCAGGAACCGCGGCGATTAACGCCGGAGGATATGGACGAACGGAGAATCATTTATCCGGAATCCTCCAATCGGCCGATGGTGAACCGTTTTCGCGATTTGCGCACCAAACTGCTCGAGAAATCCGGCGGCAACAACTTCACTATGGTGGTCAGTGGCGCTTCCGCCGGTGCCGGATGCTCGTTCGTGGCCTTGAATCTGGCCGCCGCATTTGCGTTTGATCAGGCGAAAACGGCGCTCGTGATCGACTGTAATCTGCGGGAACCCTCGCTGCACACCACGCTCGATATCATGCCGGAAACCGGTTTGACAGATTTTCTCGACGAACCGGATTACGATATTTCACGGATTATCTACCCAACGGGTATTCCGCGGTTGCGTTTGATCCCCTCCGGGAGCCGGCGGGAAATACCCGGCGAATTTTTTACCTCGTTCCGCATGAAGCAGTTTCTTCAGGCGGTCAGGCGCCGTTATCCGGACCGTTTCATTATTCTGGACACGGCACCGATCTCAGAATCGCCCGATGCGAGAATTCTTTCAGAGCTGTGTGACTACGCTATGCTCGTTGTCCCCCATGGTCGTGTGTCGGCCGGGTTGGCCGACCAGGCCGCGATGGCCTTCCATTCTGAAAAGTTTGTTGGAGCAGTAATCAATGGCTAAAGATACGGGATCACGGAGGATCCGTTCGTTGTGTGCGTGCATGATAGCAACGGCAGTGTCCATTTCCTTCAACGCGATAGCGGAACCGATACGCTTTTCCACCGGATTCGATTCAACGCTGAGTGATAACGCGGGGCAGAGTTCAACGAATGAACAGACCGATCTGGAGTCACAGATAACCCTGGGGGTTGATCACACGACCGATCCCGGTCGCTGTAATTCCGATTTGGGTGCCAGAGTCGCATACTCTTATTGGCTGGAAGAGACATTCGATCCGGAAACCTATGCCAGTGCCGATTTTTTTGGCGATTGCGCCATTGGCGGCGGCCTCGTCTGGCAGGCATCGGATTATCTGCGCGATGTCACTCAGGACAGTCGTGCCAATGAAACGCCAACCAACAAAACCCGAAAGAACATCTTCCGCACCGGCCCGGTATGGACGATCCGACTGGGGGCAGTGAACCAGTTGGTGTTGGCGGCAGAGTACGAGAACACGGAATTCAGTGAACCGGAAGACGAGGATTCTGAGCGCTACATCGGGACGGCCGGCTGGGATCATTTTTTCAGTCCGTCGTTTACCGCAGGGCTCAGGGCATCGGCGGACCGGGTAGAGCTCGATACCGATGAGGAAATTGATCGTGAAAGCGGAGTGGTCACGTTCAGTAAGGCATGGCCCGCAACCCGGGTGAGTGGGTCCGCCGGCTTCAGTCGGATTGAAACTTCTCTGATCACGGGGTCCCAGGAAGCGGACGGTTTCGTCGGTAATCTGGACCTTGAGCGGGATATCAATCCGACCACTCAGCTGATTATCGAAGCGAGCCAGGAGCTGACGGATCAGACGTCAGACTTTGATGTTCGTTTCGGCGAGTTCGTGTTCAACCTGGAGCAGACCAGCGCTGTGGAGGTGTCAGCGGTGCGCGCAGGTGTGTCGACCGAGTTCACCAGAGGGTCAACGCTGGGCTTCAATGTGTTTGCTAACAGGTCGGATTACATCGATGTGGATCTTGAGGAAGAGCGGACCGGTGTGGACCTGAATTACCGACGTCCGGTCACCCCGCAAATGACCGCAACACTTCTGACTGCCTACGAGTACCTGAATTATGCTGATGAAGACACGGCGGATGTGCTGTTCAGGATCAATGCGGGCATCGATTTCCAGCTCAACAGGGCGATGTCGTTCTTTGGCAGAGTCGGCCACGAGAGAAGAGACAGCGAAGTGGACTTCAGGGAATTCGACGAAAACTGGGTGTCAATCGGGGTGAATTATCAGTTCCGCTAGACCTGACAGTCCAACGTGTTCGTCAGCCAGGGAAGAGAGTGATGAAGAGTACTATCCGGAATGCACTGACCATTGATGTAGAGGATTACTTCCAGGTCGCGGCGTTGGCTGAGGCAGTAGACCGTGATGACTGGTCTTCGATGGAATATCGGGTGGAAGCCAACACCGACCGGCTTCTGGCCCTGTTTGAGGAACACGATACGAGAGCCACCTTTTTTACCCTCGGATGGGTTGCAGAGCGATCACCGGCACTGATCCGCCGTATTCGCGATGCCGGTCACGAAATCGCCAGCCATGGCTACAGCCATCAGTTGATCTACACCCAGACACCGGCGGTTTTTCAGGAGGAAACCCGGAAATCAAAAACGATTCTTGAGGACATCACCGGGCAGCCGGTCACCGGTTATCGGGCGGCGAGCTACTCGATTACCTCAAAGTCACGGTGGGCCCTGGATATTCTTTGCGAGGAAGGCTTCACCTGGGATTCGTCGATTTTTCCGGTCCATCACGATCGCTACGGCATGCCAGGCACACCCCATGAGCCGTACCTGCTGAAGGCGCCCAATGGCGGCACCCTGACCGAATTTCCCTTGTCGACGTGCCCGATCGGCCAGTATCGCCTGCCCATCGCTGGCGGGGGCTACTTCAGGCTGTTCCCCTATGGGGTGAGCCGTTGGGGGCTTGGCAGAATCAACCGGGCGGGACAGCCATTCATCTTTTACCTTCACCCTTGGGAAATAGATACGGGGCAGCCCCGTCTGAAGGTGAAAGCGTTCTCGCGTTTTCGCCATTACAACAATCTCGACAAGTGCATGGGCCGTCTTGAGAGATTGCTGGGCGATTTCCGTTTCGGGTCGGTATCCGATGTTTTAACAGGCATGTCGTTGCCATCCGAGGCGGTGGCTGTGTAGAAGTCGGCAAGGGACTGTTTCATGGGAATGGATGTACCAGCAGCCAATCAGCGCGATGCGTCGTCACGGCTAGAGGAACTGAAGGCCGAGAAGGGCCGGCTTGGTCGGGATGTGGCCGAAGCCAGAAAAGCGGGGGGCGACCCTGACGCGCTCATCCGTGAGCTGCAGCAGGTTTCGGCAGCGCTCAAGAAACTGCAGAAAGAGCTAAAGAAGCAACGCAACAATGCCACCGCAGAAACCCGATGGACGCCACCGACCATTAGCTTACCTTCCGCGATCAAAGGCGATGCGGTAAGCGGGCCGGTAACCGTGCGCCCATGCTCTTCCCAGACAGTGGCGCAGGCGGATGCTTATGTGGCCGCCCATCCGGGTGGGTCGATCTGGCACCGGCCAAAAGTTGCAGACTTTGTTCGCGAGACATATGGGCACCGTACCGTGTATTTCTGCGCATTCGACGTGACTGAGCGCGTGGTTGGGGTGCTGCCGGTTGTGCAACTGAACAGTCGGCTTTTTGGCAACTACCTGGTTTCGGTGCCTTACTTCAACTACGGCGGCGCCCTGGCAGACAGCCCGGAGGTGGCGGAAGATCTCGTCAAGGCGGCCTCGCGCTGGCAGCGCGAACTGATGGCCGGGCATCTGGAACTGCGCTTCAGCCGGGACACCGGGGCAGGGCGTCCACAGCGAACGGACAAAGTCACCTTCTGGCTGCCATTGCCCGACACCCAGGAGACTCTCTGGCAAAGCTTTCAACCCAAACTACGCGCCCAGATCCGTCGGGGGGAGCGGGAACTGACCGATTTCTCCGTGGGTGGCGTGGAACTTCTCGACGAGTTTTACCGTGTGTTTTCCATCAACATGCGTGACCTTGGCACGCCGGTTTACGGCAAGGTCTTTTTCCGCAACCTGTTAGAGACGTTGGTTGACCAGGCCTGGCTGGTTGTCGCCCGGGTCAACGGACAGGCAGTGGGGTGCGCCTTTCTGACCGTCCACGGCGGGCGGATGGAGATTCCCTGGGCATCCACGTTGCGTTCCCACAGCCACACAGCGGTCAACATGGCCATGTACTGGCGCATTCTCCGGTTTGCCATTGAAAAAGGCTGTGCGGTTTTCGATTTCGGTCGCTGCAGTGAAACGGCCGGCACCTACCGGTTCAAGCAACAGTGGGGTGCCCAACCGTTACGGCTGCACTGGGATTATGTGTTGCCGGAGGGCGCAGAATTACCGGCGCTCAATCCGGATAACCCCAAATTCCGGCTGTTGATCGCTGTCTGGCAGCGCCTGCCCGTCCCCATTGCCAACCTTCTCGGCCCTCATATCATCAAGGTTCTGCCGTAATGAGTCTGTTTCAGTCCCACGCCTGGCAAAGTGCCTGGTGGGAAACCTGGGGCGGTGAGCCGGGTTTCCGGCTGGTGCGACGATGGCATGGCGGTACCTCTGGCCTGTATGAATCGCGCTACCGGTTGAAAGGGATTCTGCCGGTCCGGTCGCTGCAATTTGTCGGCACCAGTTACCGAAAACTTCGCACGCCAAGAACCGAATACAATCGCTTCTGTCCGCAGGGTCAGACCGGAAAGGAGCTGATCGCGGCGATGGTTCGGGTGCTGGAACGTCAGCCCTGGACCGAAGTGGTTTTCAATGACCTGCTCAGCGGCTCGGAAGAGCTCTCGGCCCTGGTGACCATCGCCGCGACCCATAAATGGGCATTTCGCATCCATGCCGCTGATGAGGGATACGCGGTGGCCACCGACGGTTACTTCCGGGACTATCTCGCTGCCCTGGGTCCCAACAGCCGGTTGCGACTATACAACCGCCGAAAGCTTCTTGAGGCCCAGGGTGAAGTGCGTCTGGACAATGCCTGGCCAGCCCGGCCGCAAGAGTTTTTCGAGGCGCTCAACCGGTTCCACCGTAGCCGATGGCACAAAGACTGTGTCACGGAGCGAAGTCTGGGCTTTCACCTGAAGTTCCTGGCCAGAATCGTGGAGGAAGGTGGCAGGCCGCAGCTTTCGTTGCTGACCTGTGACGGAGACATCGTGTCGGTGCTTTACAACGTCTGGTATGACGGCGTGGTTTACAACATCCAGGCGGGTTTTCAAGAGGCTTTTCACAAGAAGCTGTCGCTTGGGTCGCTGCATCTGGGGTACGCCATCGAAGACGCCTTCGAGCACCCGGAAACCAGACGATTCGATTTTCTTGCCGGCGAGGGAAAGAATGAGGATTACAAATCCCGTTTTGCGAATGAAAACTATCAGTTTATTTCAGTCATGCTGGTGAAAAGCCTGATGTTCCGGGCACTCTACTGGATGAGAGGGTAAACCGGGTATGTCAGCGAATCATCAGAAGACCGTACTCCATCTGATTGACACCACCGGACCGGGGGGAGCCGAGACGGTGTTCACGAGCCTGCTGAGCCAGTTGCAGGCTACTGAATTCCGCAACGTAGTGGTGTTGCGGGGGGAGGGCTGGGTAGCGGACACGGTTCGCAGTCTCGGAATTACACCGCATATTATTGATTCGAAGGGTAGCTTTAATCTCGGTTACGTCCTTGCACTGCGAAAGCTGGTTGCGTCCTTTTCCGTTGACCTGATTCATGCCCACCTGCTTGGCTCCAACGTGTACGGGGCACTGTTGGCACTTGCCTGCCGAAAACCGATGATTGCGACCTTTCACGGAGCGGTCGATGTGGCGGCCGGCGAGCGTTTTCTGAGGGCGAAGTTCACCCTCGTGGGATGGGGGGCATCGTCGATAGTGTGCGTATCGAAGGGGCTTCAGACGCAGTTGGGCGAGCGAAGCGCGTTGCCTCAGCATAAGCTTGAGCTTATCTACAATGGCGTCGATCCGGCCCGCTTTAGCGGTGACTGCGCCGGCGATCTGCGTGGGGAACTCGGCCTGGGCTCCGAAGCAAAACTCGTTATATCCATCGGTAATATTCGTCCGGCCAAAGGTTACGAATATCTTGTGGATGCAGCGATCAGCCTGGCAGAGACTGAGCCTGACACCCATTTTGTGGTGGTCGGGCACCAGAAGCCGGTGCTTTTCGGGAAATTGCAGGAACGGGTCTCAGCTGCGCCGCGCCGCCCCAACATTCATTGGCTCGGGTTTCGCCAGGACGTTTCGGAGCTTTTACGACAGGCGGATGTGTTTCTTCTGCCGTCGGTATCCGAGGGTTTTTCGATCTCGACCGTTGAAGCATTGATGGCGGGGGTACCGGTGATTGCCACGCGTAGCGGCGGCCCCGAAGAGATTATCACGGATGGCGAAACCGGCTATTTGATTCCGGCACGCAGTCCGCAGGCGATGGTTACCGCGCTTGAGAAACTTGACGGCGGTGAACGGTCTGCTGAAATCATTAAAAAGGGACAGTTGCGGGCTCATGAGCAGTTCAGCCTTTCCAGTATGCTGGAGCGTTATATGACGCTCTACAACAAGCTGATAAAGGACTGAGCCGGTGCCCGGGATGTACAGGCGCACCGGGAGTGCCGCTCACAAATCGGAGGTGAGAGGGTGAAAACAGCGATCATCAAACTGGCGAACCTGGTGGGTGAAACCGGACTGTTTCAGTTCCTCACCCCGGGGCGACTGCCTGTCTTCATGTTGCACCGGGTTACGGATACCGATGAAGGGGTAGCGGGCGCCATGAGCGCCGACACTCTGCGCCGCTATCTGGCGTATCTCGCTCGCCGCCGATATCAGGTAATCTCCATGGACCAGCTGCAGCGGATGCTCTGTGACGGTAACTCCATTCCGCTCCGGTCGGTCATGTTCACCATTGACGACGGTTTCCGGGATCACTTCGACGTGGCTGCCCGTGTTTTTGACGAGTTCGGCTATCCGCTGAATTTCTTCGTGATAACCGGCCTTCTGGATCGCCGGCTCTGGCCCTGGGATGACCAGATCAGTTACGCATTGACTGAAGCCAGGCAACAGCAAAGCGAAATCCTGTTGCCTGGTGGCGAGCGTTACCGACTGGATTTCTCGGTACAGTCTCTGCGCGAGATAACCCGAGATTTGCGCAATACCCTGAAAAGACAGAATCAGGGCCATATTTATGACTGGCTCAGGAACGAACTCTACCCGAAACTGGCGGTCAGCTACCCGGGCGAGATACCGGAAGACTACCGGCCAATGACCTGGGATGACGCACGAGATTTACGGGCCAGAGGTCATGGCGTATATCCTCACACCTACTCCCACAGAATACTGTCTACGTTGTCGCCGGTGGAAAAAGAGGCAGAGATTCGTCAGTCACTGGAGCGGGTAACGACGGAGCTTGATTACCACCCGGAGGTTTTTGCCTACCCCACGGGGCGGCGGATCGACTACGACAAAACCGACATCGAGATTCTGAAGTCGGCCGGTATCAGGCTCGCCTTCAATACCGTTCCGGACTACGTTCGTGCCGGGCAGACACCCTTTGAGCTCGCCAGATTCTCACTGCCGGATTCCATGGCGGACTTTCTTCAGATCGTAAACCGGTTCGAGGCGCTCAAGGAAAAGCTGCATCGTCAGCCGGAACTGCCGGTCAGTCTTCTTCCTACCCGATAAAGAATATTCCGAATCGACGTCCAGCCATACTGTAATGCCGGGTAGGGATCCTTCCAGTAGAACAAGGCTCCAATTCGCGGGTGCCGCAATAAGCTCAGGTACAGCCGAAGAACAGAAAAAAGGCTCTCCCGGTTTTCCAATCGGGCAATCAGGTCACCGAAAAAGTTCCAATACACCTGGTGGTTTTTCTGGGGAGGGAAGGCCACGCCATTTTCGTAGGCAGCTTGGGTGCAGGCCAGAATATTGTTGACGCCACAGCGAGTGTCAAACCAGTTGCACATGCCAAGCCGCGGGTTGGTTTCAATGTAATAATACCGGTCGGAATCCGGGTCCTTCTTGAACTCGATCATCGCCGGGCCGGAGTAATTCAGCACGCGACCCACGTTGCGGCAGGCTTCTCGCAACGCTTCATTATCGACGCTCATTGCCAGTGATGTAACGCCGTAGTGCGAGGGCATGGTGCCCAGACGCTTGAAAATAAAGCAGGCGCTCAACTTTTTATTCTGATCGAAGGTCACGTTGCAGACCCAGAGGTTATGATCCCGCCCGGCGATCACCTCCTGGGCGATAAATCGATCAAGACTGCCGGCGAAGCGCTGGCGAAACTCATCAAACTCTTCCTGGGAATAGACGATCTCGTTTTTTGCCCCGAGCAGATCGTATTCCCGAAAGGTTCTGGGTTTGATGATCAGCGGAAATTTGTCGGGGGTGTCGGTGGCCAGCGAGTAGAAGGTTTTCGGCAGAGTAATCCCGCCTCGCTCCATGTACTCGTATTCCAGCTTTTTGTCATTCAGGATTTCGGTGGTGTCCGCGCAGGGTAGAATCAGATGATGCAGGGAGTAGCCGGACGTTTTCAGTTCCCCAAGCAGTTCCGCGGCATGGTCAGAGCAAGCCAGCAAAACACCCGGGCCACCTTCGGTTCGGTAAAGGTTGTCGAGTATCGGTCGCAGGTCGTTGGCGGTGGGTGCCGGTGGCAGTAAAAACCTGTACTGGCTGTAGCGGCTGTAGGCGCTCAGGTCGGCCTGACCGGTCAGCAGCGTATAGGTCCTTAATCCGGCATGGGCAGCAGAGCGCACCGCGCCGAGACCATTCAATCCGCTGGCCAGAATAATGACATAAGGCTGCTGCATATGATCATCAATTCCTGAGTGCGAGTAGGTACTGCTTCACTTCGAACCAGAAGGGACGAAGATCTCGCCATCGGTTCACTTCATGGCGTGTGCGCAACCCGGGCTTCAGGAAACGCAGTATTTCGATACACTTGGCCGCCACCGAATACGTTGATGAGGGCGCTTTAAGCACCAGATACAGGCGATCGAGATCTCCGAGGAGCCACCGTACGCGTCGATGCCGCCAGTGAATGTCAGGCAGCTCAGCGCCTGTGCTGACCAGATAAAGCAACCACGGGAAATCGATACCCGAATCGATCGCAAGCTGCAATGAACCCCAGAATCGCGGATTGACCTCCATCAGGTAACCCGTTCCGTCTGCCGACACCCGGAATTCAACCATCGCCACGCCATGCCATTGCACAGTATGCAGAAGCCTGGTTGCTGATACCTTTAACTTTTCGTTAACCGGAGCGGATTCACTGAGTACACTGACACCGCCGCCGGGCGGTTTTTCGCGAAGCCTGCGGTGAGCGAAATAGCAGATCGGCTTGCCATGGTCGAATAGCGCGAAAATGCCTTGTCCGGTGCCCTCAATGAACGACTGCAGCGTAAACGGATATTCGAAGAAAGCATGAGTGTGCAGGGCTCTTTTCGCTTCCTCTGCGGTTTTGGCGATGACCACCTGGGTAGCGACGATGGCATTGTCCTGAAGCATATTGGATTTGAAGGGCTTGAGCACCACCGGGTACTGCCGGATGTCATTCAGTGCCGCCAGCCCTTCCGCTGCATTCTGGCAAATTACCGTATCCGGAATGGGGATGCCCTGGTCCCGGGCGAGGCCGAACAGATTGTTCTTGTTGGCCAGCTGCTCAACCGCTTCCGTGTGGGGGAGAGGAAGGATCACTTCCTCCGGCAGTTCTGTGCGGTAGGCCAGCAACACGTACGTGGCTGCCTCAGTGATCGGAAGCAGGAAGGTAATTCGAAGTGCCTTTACCTGCTGGAGAACGTCTGAAAAGAACTGCCGGGGGGAGGAATAGGGATCCGCATACTGGATAGTTTCGCTGCAGAATCGCGATAACCCCGCAAGGGAATTGGGCGTGCTTTCGCCGACGGCAACCCAGAGCCCTTTGGATCCCAGGGATCTGACAGCCGCCAAGGCGGCCCGCTGATTACCATCCAGCACCAGAATTCGCGGTTCCATTTACAGCAACGTCCTGAATTTGTCGCATATTTGAAGAAAAGCTTGCTCGATTATCGTTGATAAGCAGAGTAAATTCTATCGAAGTGATCTAAAATCTGTTGTGGGCATGTCCAGGGGGACTCCCACGAGGTCTACAAAAAGGGAGATTATCGTTGAACCGGTTGGTGTACGAGCGGTTTGGCTCGCGACAAGGATTTGTTCGTTTCTTCGCCTATTGGTGCCTGGCACAAATAGGAGTCTATCGGCAATTCACACCCGCAAGGCCTGATCACAGTCGACGTTTGGTTTTCATCTGCAGTGGCAACATTTGCCGAAGTCCGCTGGCGGAGGCCTATGCCCGGAGCCTTGGCAGAGACGCTGCCTCCTGCGGCCTGAACTGTGGGGACGGCTTCCCGGCAGATCCCAGGGCCCGCGAGTATGCACAAAGCCAGGGCCTTACCCTGGATGGCCATACAACGGTAAATGTCCATGACTTCTCGTTCCGGGACGACGATTTTATCGTGGTCATGGAGCCGTCCCACATCGCATCGTTCAGGGCCAAGGTTGGCCACCAACATTCGATAGCTTTAGCAGGAAACTACTGTAAAAGCCGGAATCCGTACATCCATGATCCCTATAATTGTTGCGACGAGTTTTTTGTTCATTGCGAACAGAGGGTAATGGAGTCGGTTAGGGGGATTTGTGGGTAGAAGAAACAGGGAAGTCACTGACGAGGAATTTTACTCCTTGAGAGTGGCGCCGGTTTGGCATCACTTCAAGAGAGAAAGTTTCGCGTTCTGGATGATTTGTGCGTACCTGTTTTTTGAGTACGTAAGGCCTCAGTCAATTTATCCCGCTATTGATTTTCTACCCTGGACTCAGTTGGTGGTGCTGGGCGCTCTTCTGGGCTGCTTCATGGATAAGACCGTTCGATGGGTTTCTTCTCCAGTCAATGTTTTGCTGATCCTTTTTCTGTTGGTGATTCTAGCCTCAAGTTATCTTGCTTATTTTCCGGATATTGCTTTTGAAAATATTGATAAATACTACCTTTGGGTTGTGGTTTATTTTCTAATAATAAATATTGTAAATTCTAGGCGAAGATTCTTTATATTTGTTTGTATTTTTCTTGTTTCCTCATTCAAGATTTCTCTTGCTTTATCGATGGTGTGGGCAAAAAGAGGGTTCTCATTCACGAATTGGGGACTGAAAGGGCCGCCTGGTTTTTTTGAAAACTCCGGTGAACTTGCCATACAAATGCTCGTCTTTTGGCCGATTGCCTGGGCTTTTTGCCATGTTCTTAAACCCCGAATCAGCCGAGCCTGGTATTGGGCCCTTATGGTCATGCCAGTCACTGCAATAATGGTCATTCTGGGAGCGAGCTCAAGAGGGGCACAGCTAGCCCTCATCTGTCAGCTTCTGATAATGAATTACAGAACACTTTTTCAACCAAAAGTTTTTATTGCAGTTGCACTTGCGTTTTTAATGATGTGGTCTTTTCTTCCGCAAGAGCAAAAGGATCGATTTTCCTCTATTGGCGAAGATACGACCTCTAGGCAACGGATGTTATATTGGGAAAATGGCCTAGATATGATTAAAGACAATCCATTATTGGGAGTGGGTTTCTATAATTTCGCCCCATATTATGAAAAGTATTACCCGGACGATATTTTGATTGGAAAGGCTGAGCTTCCCCATAATATTTTTGTTCAGGTGGGGACGGATGCAGGTATTTTAGGGCTGGTTGTGTTTCTTGGAGTCATAGTAATTGCGCTGAGAAAAGCAAAAGGCTTCAGGCTCATGGGTTGCGATGGCGCTGACGAAAAACTTGTGGGACGTTGCGCTAATCTTTCTCTGATTGGTTTTTTGGTCGCTGGTCAGTTTGTTACGGTGGCCTACTACCCGTTTCTTTGGATTCATCTTGCACTCCTAGTTTCGATGATGAACGGCTTCCGCATCCAAAAAATAAAGAATGGACGGAGACTAAGGCAGGAATAATTTTTAGACTATTTGTAAATAATGTAAACATTATTACAATGTCGATATTTTTAGAGAATATAGTAAATCGGTTGTCGTGCTAGTGCAAAGAGGGAGGCCTACGGTATGGGGGTAAAGAGTACCAGTGATTTTTGGCCGTAGAAGGGTTTTGTTGTTACCGCAATCGTGCTGCGAGTGCTAACTGACTTCTGTTACAGTCAGCACTCGCCGGCAACTCTAGTTGACATTGAGTTCGGGCGGATTAGGCAGTGCCCCCTCCGGAGCGGCGGATTCCCCTCCGTCGAGCAATGAAGTAGTTGAAACTGTAAACTGATCCAATAGCCATTCGGTGTCTTCTCTATAAGCGGCATTCGCCCAGCCCATAATATAGCCAGCACTCCAGCCTTGCGGGCCACCTCCAGGAATTGGGAGCCTGGCGCTGGTGTCTTCATGGTACTTGGTGAACTTACTTTCATTTTCCCAACGCCGCCAGAGCTCGATTACACCGTCAGAGCGATCGGACCTGGTGGACGCTCTCACATGAATTACCACTTGCATCCATCTTCCACGGTCTTCGGGCACACTGATGAACTGTTTCAATTGGCTCTGAGGGCCCGCAACGGAATACGACCCTTCACTATAGGAGTAAGCGATAGTGCTATCACCTGAACCCGCACTTATCAGGTTCCAGAACGCAGTTGGTCCGTCCCCCTTAGAGGAATACTCATCCATCCACACCGCAAAAAACTTGTTGTTTGAAGGAGACGAACTCGGGTGGTTGTAGTTATCCGGCACTCTGATCCAATACCTAAACCAAATTTCTTTATAACTTCCGCCTAATGAAAAGCGTTGTTCGGACATAGGTTGGCCGGCAGGGTACCTAAAACGCAGGCTGTGATCTCCGTGTTTTGCTGTCCAATCGGGACTGTGAGGTGGTGGGTTATATATTTCACCATTGTTATAGACAGCTGCCTCTTCCGTTACGATAGAGGTTCTATTGTTTCTGGACCAGCGGAAACCTTCGCTATTGGTTGCGGACATATTGCCGGACTCAAAGGAATCCTGAAGCAAAATTTCGGAGTGAGTGGGCGTTGCGAACAACATGGCAAGAGCTACGCCAGCAGCTGTTGCGACATTGTGAACCTTGATCTTCATGATGATGGCCTCGCATGAGTAAATGCTCTTACGAGTCTAGCCCATTTAACTAAATTTTACTTTGTCGGGTAATTTAAATTTAGTTATTTTTTACGTGAAGGGATCCTCAAAACTATGAAAGTAAAGCGTAAATCAGGATTCTGAATTTTGTCGGCGCTTATATTCCAAAATGATATATATGATCCATTGAGTTGGAGGTTATCCGGAAACCATTAAGTGGTACCGAGCAGAAATTGAGAAATCTCGCTAGCTAACTGTTTCGGCACAAATATTTGCAGAGTGTTCCAAAGGGGTTACAATTCCTAAAAGCAAGGATGGTTTTTGTATGCATTTTAGGAATAGGCATCTTAAGGTCGGCTTCGCTCGAAAATTTGGCCTCGTTCATCAGGGGTATTTTTCTAGGTCTCTCAAAGAGCCGGTTTTCGTTGTCGGGTTCAATAATTCCGGGAAATCTACTGCAGTCCAGCTCTTGGGGAATCTTGACCTCTCCATCTATCCAGGTGAAGGCAATGGCGAGTTGTGGTTCCGTGGGCATTTTCCCTGGATCTCCTCCCATGCGCCCGTTCCACCCATCTGGGTATCCCCCGACGAATTTATCCGAAGTGTCAAAGATGAATATGGTCATACATTCGAGCGTGCAAGAGCGCAGCTGGGTGCTTACCAATGGCTGACGGGCGGGAAGAACCTGCTGAATGACAGTGGCATGCTGGCAGCATTGGCTCCGGACATCTCTCTAACGTTTCCCGATGCCAGGTTTATCCATTTCATTCGTGACGGAAGGCTGGCTAGCTATATTACCGCCCGGCTCGAGTGGAGCAGGATAATCCGCTCACCGGCGAAGTACATTGAATTCAACTGCCCAATACACTTCCGCGACGTTCTCAGAAAAATGGCGCAGTACTGGGTCTGGACGATGCAGCGTATGGATTTGTTGGCGGAGACCATGCCGGGGTCGGTGCTTGAGCTGCGGTACGAAGACTGGTGGCAGCACCCAGCTCCTATGGTGCGGGAAGCTGCTGAATTTTTGGGCCTTTCGCCGCCTGATTATTCGGTTCTTCCGGGGCCGAAGGAGGATCTGACCAGGCACCTTCTGCAGGAAATATCCGAGGATGAGCACCAGATTCTGGATGAGGTATTACGGCCAACACTCCTGAAGAAAGGCTATCAGGCAGAGAGCGATGACATTGTGGTTACTCGAATGCCTGTTCGCAGGCCCTGAGAAATTTTTCGCCACAGGTGTCGAGCGTGTAATTGGCGTCGGCTATACGGTGTGCGTTGGCGCCCAGTCTGACCCTTAACTCGGCGTTGTGGAGCAGGGTGCTCAGGTAACCGGCGGCGGCGTCCGGGTCGTCTTTGGCGAACACATAGCCGGATTCACCATGAGCAATGGCCTGCTTGACGGACGGTATATTGGGCACCAGCACCGGCAAGGAGGCGCTCATGTATTCAACGATGGATAACGAGAAACCTTCTCCCAGAGCGGCATGCATTGCAACATCCGCCGCGGGAAGCAGTTTTCTGGTATCAGATCGGAACCCGAGTAATCGGACAGTATTCTCCAGACCTTTGTGCTGCACCAGTTGCTGAAGGCTGTCCATCGCAGGGCCATCACCGATCAGCAGGAAAACCACTGGAAGATCCGGATTCCGGCGGGTGAGGGCCTCTGCGGTCTCGATGACAAAATCGAACCGCTTATAGGGGTGAGCACGCCCGGTCGTGATACACACAAAGGCGTCTTCGGGAAGATTGAGCAAAGAGCGGGAAAGCAGCCGTTGATCGGGTGCATTCTGCACGGGTGGTGTGCCATTCTGGACCGCAATGCACTTTTCGGCAGGAATGCGGGCGTTGGTGATGCTTCGGTTTCGCATGTGCTCCGACACGTTAAACTGGGTGTCGGCGCAAACCCACGGTAGCCGGTGGCGAACTGCCTTCAGGAACCCTTTCAAACCGGTTACTGGTGGTCGGTCACCGGGCGTGTGGTCATGCACCACAATATTCTTGACGCCGCACTGCCGTAGAAACAGATAATCCGGGCTGAACCATGGTCTGTCGGTGAAATAGATATCGGTAATGCGGTTAGCCTTGATGAAGGCTCGGAGTGACTGTTTTTGGTCGCGGGAAGAGCCTGGTACGCTCATTTTAACAACGTGAATCGGGCTGTTCTGTATGGTTGAGGGCAGGGTGTTGATTTCCGGGTAGGCAAGATAGGCGCTTTTTCCTTTCTTCGCGACGTGTTCTGCGAGCAGAACCCAGAAATGTTCCATCAGCCACCAGGCGTATCCAACATCAGAGGCATAATTGGATACCAACAGCAGATTTCCGGTTGTTCTTGCGGTCATTTTAGCTTCCGTTGCTGAATCACATCACGTTGTACTGCAGACAAATTGCTGGCCTGATGATAGCATTTGGTGTCTGCCCGGCGAGCGTTATCATGCCAGAATGGCGAGCCGCCAACCACCGGTTTGCGGGCAGGGTTCTGATAAGGAGATCAGACTTGAATATAGGGTACCTCTATAACTTGAACATCTTTCCTCCGAAAGGTGGTAATCACGTCCACGCCCTTGAACTGACACAGGGTTTTCTCAACGCCGGTCACCAGGTGTGCGTTCTCGACGACCCGACAGCACCCGGGGCAAGGAACTTTTCCAGTGGTGATTCTGGAGCAATCCGGGCTTTTATCGAAGCCATCGACGTACTCTACGTTCGGATCGACGCCCGCTTCCTGTCTGACTGGCCCCAGGCTATTGACTGCATGTCACTGGCCGATGACATTCCCGTGGTATGGGAAATCAACTCACCAGCAAATGAAACGCTGGCGTATTCCTGGCTGGGTGGCCGTCAAGCAGGTGAAACGGAATCCCCGATACGGATCGCCCGTCGGTGGGTCCACGCCAACCGCAAGAAATTCGGCATCTTTCGCGAAGAGTTACTGCGTAAGTCACTGGCACGGAAAGTCAGTGCCGCCATCTGCGTATCTTCGGCATTGGGACGCTATGCAGAGCACGGGCTGGGCATCCGCAACGCGGTCGTCATGCCCAACGGGGGGCCGCTGATCGCCGAAGAGGATATTCAGGCCCGCCGCTCAATGCGAAAAGATAATGCCTTCACGGTGTTTTACAGTGGCAGCGCTATTTACCCATGGCAGGGTATGGACCTGATGTCCGGCGCCATCACGCTTGCCCGGGAACTCGCCCCGGACATCCGCTTTGTGCTGGCAGTGAATCAGCGTACCGAGTCACTGCCCTCCGGCCCAAATGTCGAGATCCGCGAGCACCTCGATCGCCAGGGCATAATCGACGCCGTTTGCGCTTCGGATGCGTGTGTGGCGCTTCACCCGGATTATCCCTGGTCACCGTATGGGTTTCACAACTCACCCATGAAACTCTTCGAGTACATGGCCTGCATGGTGCCGGTGGTGACGTCCAATCGGGCCCAGATGGCCGAACTGATCGCCCATCGCCAGAATGGGCTCCTGTGTTCGGATGCGCCGGAAGATATCCTCGCGCAGTTGCTCTGGCTGCGGGATCACGGCGAGGAGGCATCCCGGATTGGCCGGCAAGGTTGGCAGGATATCCAGACCCGGTTCAGTTGGCCGCACAATGTCGACCGCACGCTGAGTGTGTTTAAAGCGTCTCTCGGTGCGGATGTTGCCTATGCTTAGCCGTCTTGAAGACAAGGTGCTGCTTCTGGCCCGGCGCCGGCCGCCCGGCCTGTACTTTTACCGACGGAATTTCCGGTTCCGCAATTTCGGCGACGAGTTATCGCCCGCGCTGGTTGCTGCCATCCTGCGCACCCGATTTCCGCAGGCTGACTGGGGATCGCCCCGGGGGCAGAAAAAAATGCTGGCGATCGGGTCGATCATGCACTTCGCCCAGGACGATGATGTGATCTGGGGCACCGGGGTCAACGGCAAGGCCGCGGATGCCTCACACCGCTTCTCTTCACTGGATGTCAGGGCCGTTCGGGGGCCTCGAACCCGCGGGTTTCTTTTAGACAGGGGAATAGACTGCCCGGCGATTTATGGCGATCCAGCGCTGTTGGCGCCCAGGTACCTGAAACCGCCGCGGCCGTTTTCGGTGAGCAAAGAGTTCATTGTCATACCCCATTATCACGATCTGGCCCACTTCGAGGGGGCGGACAATCTGGTTTCACCACTGCAGAGTTATACCCAGGTTCTGAGGAACATCGTTTCGGCCGGGAAAGTTATCTCGTCATCACTTCATGGCGTCATTCTGGCCGAAGCGTATGGCGTTCCGGCGGTATTGGTGTTGCCAAAGGCGGATGAGAAAAAACAGTTCAAGTACCTGGATTACTATGAGGGAACCATGAGAAGTCAGGTAGACATTGCGACAAGTTTTGAGCAGGCCATCAGAATGAAAGGGAGCGCACTGCCAGCGAACTATTCTTCGGAGAAACTGGAGGAGGTTTTCCCCGTTGATTTCTATACTAAAGCCTAGAACTCACGTTTTTTTACAGCGCACAGGTGCCCAATGCTCAAAACTTTTCGGCAACTTTTCGGCATACTGGATCGGCGAGAGCGCATTCAGGCCGTGTTCGTTTTTCTGTTCTCCATCGTTGTGGCCGGCGCAGAGGTGGTCGGGGTGGCATCTATTCTGCCCTTCATGTCGGCTGTGTCGAATCCGGAGTCGGTAACCGAAAACCCCTTTCTTGCCACACTGCGTGAATGGTTTGGCTTTCTCGACGATGAGGAGTTCATTATTGCCCTTGGTCTGGGCGTAATCGCGCTTTTGCTGACCTCACTGGCCGTGCGCGCCATTGGCATCTGGGTTCAGGTAAAGTTTTCCACCTTACGCAGTCATTCTGTCAGTTACCGGCTGATGAAGGCCTATCTCCATCAACCGTATCAGTGGTACCTGAATCAGCACACCGCACGCATGTCGACCAGCGTGCTCTCGGAAGCGGCCCAGGTTATCAACGGTGCTCTGTTCCCGGCCATGCAAATGATCACCAAGTTGCTGATTGTGTTGTCGCTGTTTGGGCTGCTTGTGGTGACTGACCCGGCACTGGCCCTGATTGCAGTGACTGTTATCGGGTTTGCTTACGGAGCCATCTACATGCTGTCCCGGAAAACACTGTCGATTCTTGGCCAGCGGCGGCACAGAGCCAATCAGAAGCGGTACCGGGTAGTGCAGGAAAGTTTCGGAGGCATCAAGGACCTTTTTATTATCGGGCGCGAGGCCCAGGCGGTTGAACGATTCCGGCTGGCCTCACAGAACATGGCAAAACATATCGCCAGGGCCAGAGTAACCGCCGAGCTTCCCCCTCTGGCAATGCAGGGCCTGATTTTCTCCGGGATGATTGCCATCGTGATCTACTTCCTGGGAGTTTACGGCAGTGTCCAGAATGCTCTGCCAGTACTGTCACTGTTTGCTCTTGCGGGCTACCGGCTGATGCCTGAATTGCAGGCTGTCTATCGGCACCTGACTGAAATTCGCGTAACGGAATCTGTTCTTGATTCCGTTTACAACGATTTGAGACGGCTGGAACAAACCTCGCGACCGATGAGAGGGGCAGACGTTAAGAAATGGCCGGGCCTGGAAGAACCAGAGATCCGGTTCCGACAGGTTTTCTATGCCTACCCGGGCGCCGACAGAAAGGCGCTTGCTGACATTAATCTGACCATCCGTCCGTATTCGACAGTGGGTATCGTCGGCCCCACCGGTTCGGGCAAGACCACGCTGGTAGACGTGCTGCTGGGCCTGTTGTCTCCAGAACGGGGCGAATTGATCATTGGCGGGGTCGCTATCGATTCCGCAAACATCCGCTCATGGCAGGATAAGATCGGTTATGTGCCACAACAGATTTTCCTGACGGATAACACCGTGGCCGGCAATATTGCGTTCGGAATCGAGGAAACTGATATCGACCAGGCCGCTGTCGAGAAGGCGGCGAGGATTGCAAACCTTCACGACTTCATCATGAGCGAATTGCCGGAGGGGTACCAGACCCGCATTGGCGAAAAAGGGGTACGGCTTTCCGGTGGCCAGCGACAACGAATTGGCATTGCCCGTGCCCTTTACCATGATCCAGGAGTACTGATTCTCGATGAGGCGACCAGCGCGCTGGATAATCTGACGGAACGGGCGGTGATGGATGCGGTTAACCGGCTGAGCAAGAAGAAAACCATCATTCTGATTGCACACCGGCTCTCGACCGTGCAGGCCTGTGACGAGATTGTGCTGATGGAAGCGGGCCGAATCTCAGCGACCGGCCGTTACGACGAACTCGTGGAAAGCAACAGTGTATTTCGGGAAATGACCTCCCATATCTGATCATTAAGAAGGAACTTGGCATGGCGATTATTTGCAGGGAGCACGGTCTGTTGTTTCTGATGGCACCGCGCACCGGGTGTACGGCTATCGGCAGCGTGCTTATGGAAGAGCTCGGAGGCGAATGGTTACCCCATGAAGACCTGCTCGACAAGAACGGCCTTTTTGTTGTGCAAAAGAAGCACTGCACCCTGCAGCAATTGCTCCAGCACAATCTCCTCACGGAGCAGGAGCGGAAGCAGCTGGTTACGTTTACCGCGGTGAGAAACCCGTTCGACTCGTTGGTCTCCCTTTACTATAAATTGCACCGGGGTTACCAGGAGGAGCTGGATGATCCGGACTCCTGGGTATACAAGGTTCCGGGCTATGCAGACGACCTCAAGCTGGTCCGCAACATGACGTTTGATCAATGGATCAACCGCTTTTATCCCGACCTGCCTTTTCATCTGCAAAACCGCCCGATGAATAAGGCGCGAAGCCTCGCCCGGCGCCTTATGGGAAGGCAGGTCCAGGTGGAAGACTCCTTCGTTCAGGGTGTCGATCATGTCATGAGGTTCGAGCAACTGCAGGACGATTTCTCGAGGGTGTTGAAAGCTGCGGGTGTCCAGAATCCTCCGGTCATACCGAAGATCAACACCACCAAAGCAAGATCCGGAAAGGACTATCGATCCCTGTATACGCCCAAGACCCGTCGTAAAGTGGAAGTGTACAAAGAAGGTGTTTTAAAGGCGTTCGGATACGCATTTTGAACGGTTGAGCCGGGAGCTTGCGAAACCAATGACAACACCTCTCAGAGTGCTCGTTGCGTGCCCTCGATCCGGTAATCCTTACGTGTCCGAGCTGGTCAGGTCGCTCAATGAGCGTCCAGGCCTAACCTGTGTACAGAGCCATAAGGCGTTCCTGGACGACGATACTCTGGATTACGATGTGGTCCATTTCCAATGGCCCGAGGCCATTTTTGGCTGGAATGCGGACTGCACGGCGAAAGGCCTGCAGCAATTGAATGAACGGCTCTCATACTGCCGTACCCGCGGAATTCAGCTGGTAGGAACCGTTCATAACGAATCACCACACGTTCTGGCGAATGCACTCTCCTCCAGGCTTTACGACTGCGTTTACCGGAATCTGGATGCCTTCGTTCATCTCGGCCATGCCTCCATTCCTGCTATGAAAGCGACCGGAAAGGCCACCCATTCGGCCCGGCATTGCGTGATTCCCCACGGCAACTACGACGTATTCAGGGCCTTGAGTAGCGGCGAGGCTATCGACATAACGAAGCGCAAGCGCTTCACCCTGTTGTGTTTCGGAGCCGTAAGGAAGCCCGCGGAAGTGAAGCTGATCTGCCGTGTGGCCGATGCGCTGGCAGCTCTGGGGGGAGACCTGGTCATTGCAGGTAGAATCAATTCAGGTTCACGCAGAAAACTGCGTTACTACCAGATGCAGGCGCCGCTCTTCGTCCGCAGGAACATACGCGTGATCCCGGGAAAAATTCCCGACGAACGCGTCGCGGCGATTGTCTCCGATAGCAGCGCCTTGCTGATTCCGCGGATCGATACGTTGAATTCGGGCAATGTCGCCCTTGGCTTTACTTTCGGGAAAGTTGTCATGGGGCCGGATATCGGTGTGATCGGAGAAGAACTGAGCCGGCGGGGCAATCCGGTGTTTACCCCCTTCGATCACGGCTCCCTGAAGGCAGCGGTTCTGGATACAATTCGGTTGGCAAACACGTCATTGGGTGCAGAAAACAGAGAATACGCGGCAACTGAGCTCGCCTGGGAAAATGTCGCCACACAGCATGAGGACCTTTACCGATCCCTGTTAGCCAGGGCGCTGTAGATTTCCAGATATTTTTCGGTTTGGGCGCTTCGGTCGAACTGGAGCTTGACGGTTTCAAGGCCTGTGCGTTTTCGTTCTTCCGTGAGCTGGGGCGAGGTGAGCAGGGTATGCAGTGCGTTGGCATAGCCGGTGGGTGAATGATCGTCCACGAGCCAGCCGCCCGCGCCCTCCGCCAGCACTTCCGGTATGCCCCCGGTGTTATGGGCCGCCACCGGCACTTCCAGTGCCAGGGCCTCGATCAGGGTCATAGGCAGCCCTTCGTGATCGGAGGGCATCAGCAGGGCATCGAGGGTTTGCAGTTCCGGATGTATCGGATCGACAAATCCCCGGAAGGTGATACGGTCCGCCACTCCTTTTGTGGTTGCCAGTTCCCGCAGACGGGCTTCGAGCGGCCCATTTCCGATAATGATGCCCTCACAGGCGATTCCCCGCTCGTTGAGTTGGGCGATGGTTTCAATGAACAAATCCACGCGTTTCACCGGCACCAGGCGCCCCACGATACCAATCCTTAAGCCGGTTTTCTCGCCTGCGGCGCCGTCTACCCACGCACGTCTGAGGCTTTCAACGTCCAGAAAATTGGAGATTTTCTGCACCTTGCCGGGAAACAGGGTCTTCAGCTTCTGTTCCAGTTGGCTGGAAACGGCAATCACCGCCTGCTGACGGCTGCGGCCCAGAAGGATATCCAGCTTATTGACAAGCCATCTGTGAGGCTTGAGAAAAGACGCTGCAGTTTCGGGGTTGCCGTGTACCGTGCGAACCGAGGCGGGGGTACGGGAAAGTTCTTTGCCTACAATGCCGAGGACATTCTCTTTGAAGCCATGGGTATGCACCACCTGTGATTGATGCTCTCGGCAGTGGTTGGCAATGGCTTTGGCGATTGCCAGGGGCCCAAGCAGTGTCTCGTCGGCCAGAGATACCGGGATGCCGAGCGCGAGGAGCTTTTCCTGCAGGATACCGGCGTTGAAAACCACGGCGGTAACGCTGACGTTTCCGGAGGCTTGAAGCGCATCGCACAGGTTAAAAACCTGGGCTTCTGCGCCCGCCCAGAGATCCCCGGATATGATGTGGGTGACGACAGGATTCTGACAAGGTTGATTCACAGCAAGCCGCGCCCAATGGTCGCCAGCAGCCGCTGTGGACTGTAACTGTTTCCGTCATGCAGATTGAAGCGATGGAGATCGTAGGGATCGCAGCCTTCGCGGTTCCAGCCGGTCTTGGTCGTACACGCTGCCTTGTAACGGGATTTGACCAGATCCTTGCCCTTGTGCGTTATATCTCCGTTCGGATAACAGAATATGTCCGTATGAGCAGTGCCCAGCGACCGTATGTCATCCATGCATGCCAGTATTTCCCGCTCGAGCTGGCTCTCATCAGCGAGCCTGTTCAGGCGATAATGGTGCTGGGTATGAGCGCCATAGCGGGCAAGCCCACTGGCCGCCATGTCGGCCAGTTCAGCAGTGTTCAGGATGGCCCGGGAGTGGTGTGGGGGCGCCAGATGCGGATGTGCCTGGTAAACAAGAGCCAGATTCCGGTAGATGGTTTCGTCATCCAGAGCTTTCAGCTCTCCGATCACACTGTCGGCATCCGCGAGCTCAAGTGGCAAGCGCGCGGGTGGATTGATGACGGCGTCCATGGCGGACGTCAGCCATTGAAAACAGTCATCCTCCCAGGGGACATTGTCGGCTGTCAGCAGCTGGAGTACCTGTTCCGGCCAGAATGTTCTGTCAGTATCGATCAGTTTTGAGACAAGAAAGATCGTAAAAGGAATGTCGTTGGCACGAAGCACGGGGAAGGCGTGTTCGAAGTTGTCTTGCCATCCGTCATCAAAGGTAAATGCCACAGAAAGTGGTGGTAGTTCCGCACCTCTGGAGCTTTTCTCAAGCCATTCGTCGAGGTGGACCGGATTGGCGCCGAGGCCTGTTATCAGCTTGATATGATTACGCAAGGCGTCCGGGGAGGTCACCATTCCCGGCTGTTCTTGGTTTCTGTGGGGATGGTCGATCGGTAGGATTCGATGGTAAGTCAGGATTAAGAGTCTGGGCTCGCGAGAGCACCTGACCCGAAACCAACCAAACGACGCAAGAAGGCTTTGAGCACTTATTTTTAGTATGGATCTTAAAGTTGCCACGTCATCCCTCCGTAGCGCTAATCATCGGCTCTGATTAATCCTTTTTTACCCAGGCCCTGGCGAGATTGATTTTGCCAGTAATGGATTTCGCTGTCATCTCTCGATTTTTCAGATTACCTTCAGGCTCCAGCACATTGAGTAAACGCAATAAAACGCTAGCCGGGTAGCAGATTTGTCATTGATTTTCGACTAGACTACTTTTGCAATAGGGACTGAACCGTAAGCAAGGATGAAGCGATAAGCTATGAACCCAAGAATCGAAGTGTCATTTATCATACCCTGCTTTAATGAAATTTCGATCATACCTATCACTATAAAAAAAATAATGGAACAGGCTGATAAAAACAACCTGATCTATGAAATAGTTGTTGTCGACAATATGTCGACTGATGGAAGCTTTGAGGAGGTTAAGAAGTTAAATATAGACCCAATTCGCAGCAAAGGTAAGACTGTAGCAGAAGTAAGAAACCATGGATTTAAAAGATCTAAAGGTGAGATACTTGTTTTTTTAGACTCAGATGTTGTATTGGGTGATGAATGGGGAGGCGTATTTCTCAATATCGTAAATGATATTAGGGTGAATAGAGTAATAACCGGGTCTCACTGTTCTGTCCCTGAGAACCTCAGGCAGCCATTTTTTTCGTGGTATAAAGGAATTGAAAAAGATGTAAGGAATACTCATCTAGGTACTGGCCATTTAATAGTCCATCGAGACGTTTTTCGCGACATAGGGATGTTTGATGAATCAATGACGTCTGGTGAGGATTATGAGTTTTGCCAAAGAGCTCGCTTGAAAGGAGCGACCATAAAAGGCAACGAAAAGTTAAAGGTATACCACATGGGCTACCCGGATGGTGTGTTCAGCTTTATTGCCCGAGAGTCTTGGCATGGGATCTCAGACTTCAAAAAAATGAAGTATTTTTTAAATTCTAAGATCGCAATGATGTCCGTTTTGTTTGTTTTTCTTCATATATTTTTATTTTATCACGCCTTCGCCCACTCTTCTTTTGCGTTTTTTGTAACTTTGGGATCTATTTTTTTGTTCCTTGCAGTATCGGTGATAAAGAAATTTAGTTACGACGGTTTTCGGGATTTTTTGTTTAAAGTTGTAGTCGCCTATTTATACTTTGTGGGAAGGTCGATTTCTGCTTTTCGTGCGCTGGGGTAAAAGAGGATAGGTTTATGAATAGGTTGTTGTCGCAGTCATTGTTCTTTTATCCCGCCACCGTACTTAAGGGCGAGCCCATACCTTTTTTTCTTTCCGGATATAAAGCGCGCCAATGGATCGGTGAGTCAGATCTTCAGAAATATCAGCTGCACCATCTAAAAAAAATAACAAGCTTTGCCTACGAGAACAGCAGCTTCTATAGAGAACTGTTTGAGAAACACGGTATCGATCCCGGTGATCTTCGCTCTGTGAATGATCTGCAACGATTTCCAGTCATTAGCAAGAGAGACCTAATTGAAAACCTGGAAACCATGTCGGTTCGAAAACACCGTATCATTGCCGACAGCAAGACTACCGGGGGATCTACGGGCGAGCCAGTCAAGCTCTTCAAGAATGCCTTTGCGTTAGCAAGAGAGCGTTGCGCAACGGCCAGATCGTATGAATGGGCAGGTGTCAGAATCGGTGATCCACAATTGCGCTTCTGGGGGGTTCCCCATTCACAGCTTGGAAGCCGGAAAGCTGCCCTCATCGACCTAGTAGCCAACCGTAAACGAATTTCGGCATTTGATATTACCGACAAAACCCTGCGGGAATATTATGAACTTGCCCTGAAGTTTGAGCCACGCTACATCTATGGGTATGTAAGTGTTGTCGAGAAGTTCGCGGCTTTCATTCTGGAGAACGGGCTCAGGCCCATCCCTTCAGTTAACTCCGTGATAACCACGTCCGAGATCCTCTCCGACGGTGCAAGATCCACCATTAGCGAAGCTTTCTGTGCCAAGGTCTTCAATGAATATGGCTGTGGGGAGGTCGGTTCGATTGCCCATGAATGCGAGCACGGCAGTATGCATCTGATGGCTGACAATCTGTTGGTTGAGGTGAATAGTGATGAGGGCAGCTCCGGCGAACTGATAGTCACCGACCTTTTTAATAAGGCCACGCCATTGATTCGTTACAGGCTGGGAGACTATGGAACTCTGTCGAAGCGACCTTGCGTATGCGGCCGATCATTACCGGTAATCGAAAGTATCCATGGCCGTGCCTACGACATCATTTCGTTACCAACAGGGCAGAAGGTGCATCCGGAGGCTGTTATTTATGTCTTTGAGGGTATTCAGTCACATTTAAATGCGTTTAAGCAATTCCAGGTGGTTCAGGAGTCTCTGGAACGCATCACGGTCAACCTCATACCCAACAGTCACTGGTCAGAAACGACGCACCGAAAGCTGGTGGAGGATCTGAGGCGGGACATCAGCGATCAGATCACGTTTGACGTCAATCTGGTAGACTCTATTGACAGAGAACCGTCGGGAAAAATGCGTCTGGTGAAGTGTAAAATTTGAGGTGGTTCCCCTCAGAATATTTGAGGGCAATCAAGGCGGGTCTGGAAAGACCCCCGATCTATGTGGTTGATGTTTAGGGAACGAACATATGCTCATTACCGTATTCTGGCTGTCACTTCTCGGTGCTGTTTTCAGCTATTTTTTGTACCCCCTGATTCTGTCGTTTTCTCCCTCCCGCCGGGGAAGGCCGGAAGCGCCGTCTCCCTCTTCGTCTCCCCGGGTTACGCTTATTGTGACTGCTCATAACGAGGAGAAGCGGATCCGCGAAAAAATCAACAACTGCCTGGCGCTGGAATACCCTAATCTTGAGATCCTGATCGCCTCGGATGCATCGAGCGATGGCACGGATCAGATCGTTCAGGAATATGCTTCCAAAGGGGTAATGCTTGCCAGGGCCGATGAGCGCAAGGGAAAGGAATACGCACAGTTACAGGCGATTTCACGGGCCACCGGCGACATTCTTGTTTTTTCGGATGTGGCGACGTCTATTCCTGAGGATGCCATAGGGCGCATGGTCAGCTACTTCGACGATCCCGCCGTGGGTGCGGTATCCAGTGAGGACCGCTTTATCAGCCGGGACGGCAGTGTCGCGGGTGAAGGGGCCTATGTGCGGTATGAAATGTGGTTGCGGGGCCTGGAATCCAGTAAGGCCGGCTTGGTGGGATTGAGTGGCTCCTTTTTCGCGGCCCGCCGTTCGGTTTGCGATGCGTGGGATATCTATTCCCCAAGTGATTTCAACACCGCGCTGAGTTGCGCCCGGCTCGGGCTGGTCGCTGTCACCGCGCCCGACGTGCTTGGCTACTACCGGGACGTGGCAGATGCCGCCAGAGAGTACCAGCGCAAGGTGAGAACCATTATCCGGGGGCTAACGGCGTTGAGTCGGCATCTGGAGGTGTTGAATCCTGCCAAGTTTGGCCTGTTTGCCTTTCAGGTGTTCGGCCACAAGGTGATGCGCTGGTCGGTACCATGGTTTCAGGTGTTACTGCTCCTGACTTCAGTGCTGCTGGCGGGCAACGGCGGAATCTACGGGCTGGTGCTGGCGGGGCAGCTGGTCTTCTACGGACTGGCCATCAGTGGTCATTTGTCGCCCACGCTTCAGCGTTATACGCTGGTGAAGATTCCCTATTTTTTCTGTCAGGTTAACCTTGCTGTCGCCCATGCCTGCATCAGCTTTTTTTCGGGAAAGCGTATGACAGTGTGGGCGCCATCCCAGCGCTGACCGGCCCGGGAGATGATGTCTATGCACGGTAAACTGCGACCGGTTGGCAGTCGTGTCCCGCTTCCGTCTTCCGTTGCGGTATCCATGCCCTGGGACAGTGCCTATGAGGCTGAATACTGCGCGTCCGGTACGGATGCGTTAGCTATGGCAATAGGCCTTGCCATCCTGGCACGGCCGGGTGTTGAAAAACCCGAGGTGATTATCCCGGCTTATGGCTGCCCGGACCTGGTGGCAGCGATAGTGTCCCAGGGAGCTGAACCCGTCCTGGTCGATCTGGTCCCTGAAACGCCCTTTATGGACCTTCACCAACTGAGCGAAGCGGTCACCGACCGCACGGTTGCTGTCGTTGGTGTTGGCCTTCTCGGCATTCCGGAACGCCTGGAGGAGCTGGCTGAAATCTGTAACGACCACTCCTTGGCATTGATTGAAGATTCCGCCCAATGCTTTCCTCCACACAGCACCCGACAGCGAGTCGCCGACTTTGTGGTGCTGAGTTTTGGTCGCGGTAAACCGATTAATCTGATGGGTGGGGGCGCCATGCTCCATCGCGGCAGTCTGACGGGCGAGCAGCAGCGCTACCTCGAAGGCCTGCCCAAGGAGAAGATTCAAACCGGATTTCTGTGGCGGGTAAAGCGGGTGCTGTTTAACCTGTTGATGAGCCGGATTGGTTACCTGTTGTTAGAGAGAGTTCCCGGGCTGGGGCTGGGGAAAACGCGTTTCGAACCTCACGGCGTAGTGACCCGTCGAGAGATTCCAGCTGGAGTGCTGTCTGCAGGGTTAAAACATCAATCCGTAAGATCATCTCCCCATGTGCTATACGAACAGCAGTTGCAGTGCCTGGAGCGAGCGGGCTGGGTGTTGTTGGGAAGAGAACGTTTCCGAGTGGCAGGCATGATCGCTGAAAACCCAAGGCTCAGATTCGCTTTACTTGCACCGGACGCGGCAATGCGCGACGAGGTAGTCAGGGCGCTGAACGCAGCGGGTGTCGGGGCGAATGGCCTATACGAAGTGGCACTGCCAGGAGTGGACGGTATACCGCTGTCTAAACCCCAACACGAGTTCCCGGTAGCCGCAGATTTCGCCGCGAGATTATTGACGTTGCCCTGCCACGAGGATGTAACCGGGGCCGATGTCAGGCGGATAGCCGGAATTTTAAGAGCCGTCGGCGATTTGTCCCCCGGCTGAATTCGGGGTTACCAGTCTCGGTACAGCGCGTCACCGCCTCTGTCACTCTACCGCACGGGTTTCCACGTCCGAGTACTCACTCATTAGCCCAGCGGAATCGATCGCCCGTATCTTGAATTCCCACTGACCTTCGGCGAGATTCTTGATCACGTAACTGTTGTCGATGGGGCGTTCCACCACGATGGATTCTCCGCCACCCGCGACCGGGGTAAGGCGGATGGCGTCGGCGATGACATATCCGTCCGCATCATTGTTAATGCGCACCACCAGCGATGAGTCTCCAGTCTCGAAGGACCCCAGCTCCTGCCAGGAGCCGCCGCCCTCTCGCTGGTCCACAGTGAAGCGCTCGGTGGTTTGCGCACCGTCACTGTTAGTGTAAGTAAGCTGATAGGTGGCATTCGACGCCCGGTTGGGGTGGGACGTCCAGTTCGCATGCAGGTCATAGTTAAGGCCCGGGGAAAGGTTCCCCGCACTCCATTCCGCTGAAACTTCACCCGAACCGGCGGGCATGGTGAAATAGTTTCCGCCCTGGTATCCATCGGTACTGCTGGAATCAAACCCGTCACTCCCATATGAGACGAAACGGTCTGATTCGTTGTCGATGCTGGTTTCCCTTGCGCCGGTGGCCTGCTGGTAAGCAATTTCATACTGAACGATTTCGTCGTCTCCCAGGGGCGTTCCGTCTTCGCGTTCGGTCGGCGTTTCCCAGGTCAGAAGTACGCTGGTACCGGTAAGGCCACTGTCTTCATCACTGGGGTTCGATTCGGCCAGAAACTCCTGGTAATTGGTCAGGCCGTCACCGTCCGGGTCGTCGTCGCGGTCGTTGATGCTGGGATCCAGGCCATACTGGGCCTCAAAACCATCGGGCAATCCATCCCCGTCTGAATCGCTGACCGTAGGATCGGTTCCCAGCAGGAACTCGTCGCGGTTTGATACGCCGTCATTATCGAAATCCGCATCGGCGTCAGACGGATCGTTCGGATCCAGCCCGAAGCGGACTTCCCATTCGTCTGCCAGGCCATCGCCGTCGGAATCTCCGGTGTCGGGTACGTCTTCTCCGTCGGTGACGGCACCCAGTTCCCGAAACAGAATGGCATCGGCTATGGCGTACCCGTCAGTATCATTGCTCACCGTGACCCGGCCGGTAAGGGCAGACATGCGGTAGGTCCCCAGCTTGAACCACTGCCCGTTGTTCTCACGTTGATCCACCGTCACCGAGTCGGTCACCAGATTGTCGCGGTCATCCAGGTGGTGAATCACGTAAGTAACGTTTGAACCCCGATTCGGGTGCGTGGTCCACTTTGCGTATACGTCGAAGGTCTTGATGAGGTTCAGGTTCCAGGTCGCCACGAGACTTCCGTCGCCGGAGGGAGCGGCAAAATAGTCAGGGCCTTCAAAACCGTCTGAAGCCGTCGAGCGTTTCCATTCTCCGTCGAGGTAAAACGCCGGATCGTTGTTGTCGATCACGTGTTCAATGTAATCCCCGGCCGCCGGCGGCGGAAAATCCCCCACATCGGGCGCCGGGCGGGTGGCACAGCCGGCAATGAAGGTGCTCGCTAATGACAGAAGTACTACCGTATTGGATCTGACCATGACCATGACAGCGTCCTCTGCAGTGGTTGTATAGCGCGGAAATAAAGTATGCCCATGCCATTTAAGCATGGCATATAGCGTCGGGATTCAAAGCCAGTCGGTTAGTTTTTGTGATTATATGTAACTATTTTTTATTCGTTTAAACGGGACAGAATGCAGGCTCTGCATGGATTAATGCTGGTTTCATTTCCTGGGCTTTTACGGTTTTAATCTGGCGCGCATCGGCGCCTCAACGTAGCGGTAGGTCAGGTCCGAAAGGCCGATGACGATGATCACCATGAGTACGAACGTACTCGCCTGGGCCGCGGGCGAGAGCAGGTCGTGGGCAGGAATGCCGCTGAGAAAGAGAGCGCCGTCACGGACAATATCGAGAATCAGCCAGTGCGTCAGGTACACCGAATACGAGATCTTTCCGAGATAAACGAACAGCGGGGCGGTCAGTAGGTGGGGTTGGCTCTGCGGCAGTCGTGCAGCGCACAGCACCAGCCAGACGAAACCGACTACGGAGGGAACACCAGGGCCAGGTAGCGCCAGTATCAGGAGGTTCAGCAGGAAAACCGGCGTCAGCAAACGGTAAGACGCGACCTTCAGGAGCAGGCCCTGCTGGTAACAGCGAAAAATGATGATGCCCAGCAGCGCTTCGCAAAAGCATCGGACTAGCATCGGCCAGCCGGCGAAATAAAGCCCAAGATCCCCGAAATGGGATTCAATCAGGATCAGTGGGATAAGCGCTCCCACGGCGAGGCACCCGAGCCATAGGGGTTTAAGGCGCAACAGCAGGACAATCATCAGGGGCAGGGTGAAATAGATCATCCATTCGGCACTGATCGACCACGCCGGTTCATTCCAGTAGGCTCGCCAGTGAATGGTCTGGATCAACAGCAGGTTGGTCAGCAGGGTGTATCGGCTCTGACCCTCGGTGAAGGGTTCATACAGGTTGTCCATGCCCGCCACCCCCAACTGGTCGAGGTACCACTGCAGGGTCTCGTAGGCCACGAATAAGGCAAGAGTGAAAAGGTGTAACGGGTATATCCGCGCAAAACGGGCCTGGATAAAACGAAGGTAGAGACGACCTTTCACACCGTGCTGAAACGTTGTGTGGTAAACGTACGCCAGCACGAATCCGCTCAGTATGAAAAACAGGTCCACCCAAAGGTATGACTTTTCGATGAGCCGCGTGGGCGACGCATCAATGAGATCTTTCAGAACCACATTCATGAAGTGGTGAAACATCACCAGAACGGCGGCAATACCGCGCAGCGAGGTCAGTGCGGTCAACTCGGAGCGGGGCGGGTGAATCATCGGTTTGGCTGGCGGACAAGCTCCTGGGCCCAGTGGGTGATGGATTCCACCACGGAGGCCCGGTCTTCCGGCTCGGAGAGAATATGGGTTGCGTAGGGGCGGTGGATGACGGTCAGGTTGTCCCCGAAAGCCACCGGCTTGAAGCAATCCTCGAACTGGTTCTGGTACACGTAGTATTCATTGCCAAAGAACACGTACAGCATTTGCAGTCCGCGGTCGTTGAGTTTCTGTAGGCCGTCCCGGACCTCGTCCCTGGGTGGGTAGCCGGCGAACCCGGGCACTTCAAAGTAGCGTTCTTCGATACCCGACACCTCAACTCCTTTTTTCTGCTTCCTGAGGCCCAGTTTGCGCAGAACGAAATGCCCCCAGCGGGAGAACGAGAGCAATCTCGGCCCGTAGTACAGCGCGTAGCTTTTCCAGGTCATGTAGCAGTACCCGTCCAGCTGAACCGTGGCCATGACCCGGGAATCGTTGAGTGCAGTACGGTAGGAGGCAAACGCCCCGGAGCACAGCCCATACAGTATGTAACGATCGAACTGCTTCCAGTCCGAGAGGTAATCCATGACTTCCTGAACCTCATCAACCGCCGCTTGCGCGGCTGTCAGGGTACCTCTGCGTGCGTCGCTGTCGCCGATGCCGGAAAAATCGAAGCGGAACGTGGTCAGCCCCGCCTTCTCACACAGGCTTCTTGCCAGTGTGACCGATAGCCGGCAGGATCCGACACGGTGGATAACCCCGGAGTTCAGCAGAACGACCGCAACCCTGGGCGCGGAGTTATTGTCGGCCTCGGGTTCGCTTAAAACACCCACCAGAGGAAGTTCGTCGCCGACCATGACTACCTGTTCACGCATGAACTCTCCTTGTGCTGAAGATGGGCCTCGGCGAAATACTGTTCGATGGCATCGATCACCGGCTTGGGCCAGAGAATGCCACCCACATGGTCAACGTAGTTCCAGTTATGGGGCGCGGGCGCCAGTTCGTAGTGAAAGTCCCGGCGCGAAGCAAGCCGATCTCTTAATGACGCAAACTCATCATTTTCGTGAGAAACGATCTGGGCGACGGAAACGTTCAGGGCGGGAGCGATATCCTCCAGCCGAAGCGCGGAGAGCGTATCCTGAAACGGCACCGGCATGGAAAAGCCGTTAAAGTGCAGCGCGCCATCGGATGTAATGATCCGGGACCGACTGCCTTCGCCTTCGGCGGCGGCAATGGCGTTGCGGATATCCGCGACATAACCGCCACCGTCGGTAACCGGATCCCAGAGCACCAGTCGCGACACCGCAGAATTCCGTGCGGCCGCCTGAGCGGCGAGGAGGCTGCCAAGACGCAAACCGACCAACGCAACCTGGCTGACCGCTGCCATATCCATCACTTCCTGAATGGCGTGGCCGATATCCTCGATCCAATGGTCGGCACTGACCTGATCCATATTTCCGGCAGAGTCTCCGGTGCCGCGGTAGTCGAACCGCAATACCGGGTAGCCCAGGCTCGAGAGATTGATCGCCAGCCGGCGCACTGACTTGTGGGCTCTCATGTATTCCTGACCAAACGGGTAACACAGCACCACCGCTTCATTGCGGTTGACACCCTGACGCGGGTGGAACGCCCCGAACAGGTAGCTTTCAGACGGTCCGAAATAAAACGCTTCCAATATCAACTCCTGTTGAGCCCGGCAGACGGACAGGCCATCAACGTGTTTTCCTATTAACGGGCGCCAAACAGTCGCCGGAACAGTGTTCTTCCGGATTTGGGGTGGGCGTCTTCCGCTTCCGGCAAGGCTGCTCCATCCGCCGTCCGCTCTGGCAGCTTCTGCTCCACAAGGTTGGCCAGCTGCTCAAGGGTATTCACCCACAGATCCTGCGGCATCAACCGAACACCCAGGGCCTGCTCCACATCGATGATCACTTGAAGGGCGAGCAGGGAGTGACCGCCAACATCCAGGAACTGGTCTTCCAGCGCGACTGAATCGCGCTTGAGCCGTTTGTTCCAGATGTCCATCAGTTGCTTCTCTGTCTCCGTGGGGGCACGGTCCGCTACCCGGGCCGGTGCCGGGCCACTGGTCATTTGCGCCAGGTGCTTGCGGTTCACCTTGCCCGAAGGCAATAGGGGTAACTGATCATGGGTGGTGAATTGCTGGGGCATCATGTAATCCGGCAGGAATTGGCGCAGATGCTTGCGCAGTTCACTGCTGGTGGGGCGCTCCTGGCTGCGATAGACAATATGGGCAACCAGGCGATGGTCATCCGCCCCTAGATCCTGCACCACCATGGCCGCGTCTCCGATGGCCGGGTGAGTGCGCAGGTGTATCTCGATTTCCTCAAGTTCAATCCGGTAGCCGCGAACTTTCACCTGGTTGTCGATGCGGTCGCCGAACTCGATGTAGCCGTCCCGCGTCCAGCGAGCCAGATCACCGGTGCGGTACAGGCGTTGGCCACTGGCATGCTGAACAAACCGCTCCGCGGTCTGCGCAGGGTTGTTGCGATAGCCCGTGGCCAGGCCGAGGCCACCGATGCAGAGCTCGCCATAGACACCCACTGGCAGGGTGTTGCCGTGCTCATCCATCACATGCAGTTGGGTATTGTCGAGCGGGCGGCCGATCAGGATTCGGGGAAGAGCGCCCCCGGAATCGGGTAAAACCCGGAAACAGCTTGTCCACACCGTTGCTTCTGTGGGGCCATACATATTCCACAGCTCAACCCCCTGCGCGAGCAGATGCTGGGCCAGATCTCCCGGCAGCTTTTCACCGCCAATAAGACCTTTCAACGGAGCCTGAAGCTGGAATCCTGCATTGACCAGAAGCCGCCAGGTGGCGGGTGTGGCCTGCAGGGTGGTGATGCTGTGCTGTTCCAGCAATTGCGTCAGCTGGCCGGGATCAGCGCTCTGATTCTGTGTGGCAAGCACCAGCGTCGCCCCTACGCTCAATGGCAGGAACAGTTCCAGCAGGGAAATATCAAACGCCAGCGTGGTTATGGCGAGAAGCCTGTCGTCCGCCTGTAGGCCGGGCTCCCGCGCAACGGCACGGAGGAAGTTATGCAGTGCCCCGTGGCTGATCTCGACGCCCTTCGGCACGCCGGTGGAGCCGGACGTGAAGATAACGTAGGCCAACTGTTCGGGTGTCAGCGCCGTTGCCAGGGCGCTGGAGTCCGTGTTGTTGATGTCGTCGGCGTCTTGATCGAGAACCAGGAGTTGAACCCCCACCGCCTCACAGGCACCTGCGTGCCCGCTATGGGTCACCAGTGTCCTGGCTTCGGCAACGTCCAGAATGGCCTTGATCCGCTCCTGGGGATAGGCGGGATCAAGCGGCACATAGGCGGCGCCCAATTTCCATAAAGCGATGACTGTGGCAGGGAGGTCCCGGTTTCGTTCCAGCAGCAGGGCGACGATCTCTCCGTGTTTGATACCATGGTCGGCAAAATAACGGGCCAGCTGATTGGCACGCTGATCCAGCTGGCGGTAAGTGACACTGTGTTCCCCTGCAATGCAGGCGGTGTTGTCCGGGTTGTCGCTGACCTGGCGCTGGAAGTCCGACAGAAAACCCTGCTCAAACGGGTACTTCGATTCTGTCCGATTCCATTCGGAAATCGACGCCAGCTCATGCTCACTTGCACCGGTGAACCGCTCGAGGGGGGCGGCTTCCGGCGCGTCGACGATGGCCTTGATGCTGTTGGTAAAGCTGGTCACAAATGCCTCGATTGTCTCACGTGTAAAGAGTTCTACCGGGTACTCAAAGCCCGCCTCGATGCCGTGCAGATGTCGTTTGAACCAGACGTCCAGATCCGTTTCGACGCCCACCCGGTCGAGATTGATCTGGGAGCGCTGAATATCGTCCATCTGGTCCTGCCGGTTGCGGACGTCCTGATAGTTAAACAGAGTTTGCGCAACCGGATTGCGAGACGAGTCACGCGGCGGATTGATGGCGCGGACGATTGATTCGAAAGGCACCTCCTGATGTTCCATGGCGCCGAGCAGGGTTTCCTTCACGTGGCGAATGAGCCCGTCCAGCGTATGCACGCCCTGGAGGTTTAATCGGCAGGCCAGGGCGTTGATCAGTGGGCCCATAACTCCGCTGAGCTCTTCCTGGTTGCGGGCATACACTGGCAGGCTGACAATCAGATCCGTTTGCCGGCTGAAGCGGTGGAGCATCAGCACATACAGGGCCATGAGAACCATGAAGACGGTGGTTTGATGTCGCACCGCCATGCCCTCAAGCGATTCCACGGACGCCTGATCAATCGAAAATTTGACGCCCTTGCAGCGGTGGGGTTGAACGTAGGGCCGTTCAAAATCCAGTGGCAGGTTCAGCACGGGAAGTTCGCCACCGAGGGTTTCTTTCCAGTAAGTCAGGTGAGCCTCCAGGGCATCACCTTCGAGCCATTGATGCTGCCAGTGGGCATAATCCCGGAACTGCACGGGCAACGGCGGCAGCGGATTGCACAGCCCCCTGGTATAGGCATTGTAGAGCGTACACATTTCCTTGAGCAGCAAATCGAAGGACCAGCCATCGAACACCAGGTGGTGAACCATAATGAACAGAATATGATCCTGCTCGCTCACCTCAATAAGCCGGGCGTTGAACAAAGCGTCGGTTTCTACTTCGAACCCCACGGCCACCTGATCGCTCAGGGCCTTTTCGAGCTCGCTCACCTCATTCACGCCAAAAGCTGACAGCGGCTGAACGGGCAGCGCAAGGGATCGTTCGTCATTGGTGACGATTTGAACCTGACCGTCCTGATTGAGGAAGTTGGCTCGCAGAATGTCGTGGCGCTGCATGATGGTATCGAGTGCCCGTTCCACCGCTGCGACATCGAGGTTACCCTGGAAGCGGAAAATCGCGGGCAGGTTGAAGGCAAAGGATTCCGGAACGATTTTCTCGTACAGGTACCAGACCTGTTGCTGGGGCGTGGCGTAGACCACGGTGTCCCTGTCGACCGGTTGTACGGCGCTGGCCTGCTGGCCGCTGGCCTGGTTCTGCTCGATGAGCCTGGCCATGGTGCGCACGGTTGGCGCTTCAAACAGTTTGCCAAGGCCAAGGCTGACGCCGTGCTGGGTTTTCACCTGTGCCAGCATCTGCGTGCCCAGCAGGGAGTGGCCCCCAAGATCAAAAAAGTTCGCGGTTACGCCAACGGACTGCACGCCAAGTATGCCGGCCCAGAGTTCGCTCAGGGAGGCTTCCAGTCGGGATTGGGGCGCTTCGTAACGGCTGTTTTCGCTGATGGTAAGGTCCGGTGCCGGCAGGGATTTGCGATCTACCTTGCCACTTGAGGTCAGGGGTAACGCCGGCAGCTGTATGAAATGCTGCGGCATCATATAGTCCGGGAGCGACTGGGCGATGTGGGCTTTCAGGTCCGACAGCCAGTTGGCCAGTTGCGGCTTGGCGACGATGTACGCCACCAGACGTTGATCGTTTTTGCGGTCTTCTCGCGCAAGCACGGCACACTGTGTGATGCCCGGGTAACGGAGGATCACCGATTCGATCTCGCCGAGTTCAATGCGCAGGCCCCGCAGCTTCACCTGGAAGTCATTGCGGCCGATGTATTCCAGCGCGCCGTCATCCCGCAGCTTGACCAGATCGCCGGTGCGGTACGCTTTGAAGGGTTCGTTGGAGAACGGATCGTCTATAAACCGTTCGGCTGTCAGCTCCGGCCGGTTGATATAACCGCGGGCGACCTGGACGCCGCCAATCAGTAATTCGCCGACCAGACCGGGCCCGAGCAGATTCATCTGGCTGTCGACGACATACAGCCGGGTGTTGGGCAGCGCTTTACCGATCGACACCGAGTGGTTCGACGCTTCCTGGCCGCACAGCCAACTGCTCGCATGGACTGCGGCTTCGGTAGGCCCATAGAGATTCCAGCATTCTGCCTCGGGGAAGTTACTGACGAACCGGGATTCCAGTTCGGCGCTGACCGCTTCACCGGTAAGCAGGAAACGACGCAGGGTAGGGCAGCGTGCCTGATCGCAGACATCCAGGAAGAGGTAGGCCAGTGACGGTACAAAATGAATGTGTGTGATGCCCTGGCGGTTCACCAGATCCACCAGATACTCCGGATCCTTGTGACCGCCGGGTTTCGCGATCACCAGCGGTGTCCCCGTCATCAGGGGCAGGAACAGCTCACACAGCGACACGTCAAAGGTGTAGGGCGTTTTGAGCATGACCGCGTCGGACTCACCGAGGTCAAAGGTGTCCTGCATCCACAGCATGTGGTTGCAGATGGACTGATGTTCAAGCATCACGCCTTTGGGGTTGCCGGTGGAGCCGGAGGTGTATATGACGTAGGCCAGCTGGTCCGGTGCGCAGGGCCGTAGCGGCCGATCGGCGGGCATGGCGCTGAGGTCGAGTGCGCCGGCGTCGATCGGAATCGCCTCAACGGTGGCCGGGGTGCGGCTGCTCAGGGATTGGAGCGTGAGTACAAACGCCGCTTTCACTTCATCAATGATAAACGCGAGGCGATCCTGCGGGTGTTCAGGGTCCAGAGGAAGATACGCGCCACCGGCCTTGAGTATGGCATTGATGGCCACCAGCATTTCCGGCGAACGGTCCATCAGAATCGGCACGATGGTCTCCGAACCCACGCCCCGCGCGATCAACCAGTGGGCCAACCGATTGGCGCGCTCGTCGAGCTCGCGGTAGGTGATCCGGGTATCTTCAAACACCAGCGCGGTTCGGTCCGGGAACCGGTCAACGGCGGATTCAATCAGGCCATGCAGGCTCGTGTTGGCGAGATCATAATCGCGCTGAACCGCCTGCCATTGCGATTGATACAGGTCTCGATCCCGTTCGGTCAGCAGGTCGAGCTGCTGGAGATTGGCCGAGGGCTGTTCCAGCACCTCGCGCAGCAGCAACAACAGCTCGTCCATCCGACGGTCCATGGTGCCGGTATTCCACAGTTGCAGGTTGTGGGTGCACTCCATGATTGCTGCGCGATCGGACAGGGTGATGTTCAGGTTCAGGTCGAAGTTCTCAAAGGCACGCGGGTTGGATTCGAACTGTGTATCCAGGCCAGCGAAGCGGAAATCCGATTCGTTCGCCTGATCCACGTTAAACAGCACGGAAACCAGCGGGGGCTTGGAAGGGTCCCGCGCCACCCCCAGTGTCTGCAACAGTGTGCCGTAGGTCAGGTACTGATGTTCGAACGCTTCCAGCATGCTCTTCTGAGCTTTGGCGAGCAGCGTGCTGAACGAATCCTCCGCGGTTACGGTGAGGTACAGCGGAATGATGTTGACGCAGTGGCCGACAAGGCTGTGTTCCTCTTTCGCCATCTGTCCGGCGAAGGGGATGCCAAGCACGATATCTTCACTGCCGGATATACGGTTCAGGTAGGCGGCAAACGCGGCCAGCAGAGTCGTGGTAATGGTGCTGCTGTTTTTCGCTGCCAGTTTCTTCAGGTCACCGAGCAGGTCCATCGGCATCGGTTTGTCGAGCCGATAGGCAGAGAAACTTCGGCTCAGAGCCCTGGGCCGGTCGCAGGGCAGTTCGAGGCTGGGGATGCCGCCGGCGAAACGCCGGGTCCAGTAGGCTATGCTCTCTTCCCTCAGGGCCCGGGTCTCTTCGCTTCTCTCCCACTGCGCGTAGTCGCTGAACAATGGTGCCGGTTCCAGACCCGTTGATTGGGACGGATCGCACGCCCCGCTGTAGAGACCGCCCAGTTCGCTGGCCAGGATATAGAGGGACCAGCCATCACACACCGAATGGTGCAGCGTGAGTAGCACGCGGGTGTCGGTAGCTTCAAAACGGATAACATCAAAGCGGGCGAGGGGGCCATCAAAAAGGTCGAACGGTTCGGTCACCGCGTCCCTGGCAATCTGTTCCAGCGCTGCCTGTTTGTCGCCAACCGGCAACGCAACGTAGTCGTGCAGATGAACAGGCGTCGGCCGATCGCGATAGATGACCATTTCCTCGCCGTCGTCACTGAAACACCCGCGAACGGCCTGATGGCGCTGCCACAGTGCCGTCAGGGCGGCCATCAAGGCTTGCTCATTGACGGGGCCGCGCAAGCGCAGGAAAACCGATTCATTGAAGGACGCACTGGCATCCGAGCCAAACTGCGCGGCAAGCCATACCTCCCGTTGGGACTCCGTGGTTTCGATGGTGCCTTCCAGTTCACCGAATCTGAAAGGATCGTGACGGCTAACGTGAGTCAATACGGCTGTATTCATAAGCGTTCAACCTGCCCACTTTTCGAATTGATTGTTATTGGTCTTCGAGGGGATATACCAGGCCGCTTTGCCAGACTCGTCACGTCCGAGCCGGGCTCCGGCGACGGGCGGTTTCAGCCCGGGGGTGGCGTTGGCTTCCGGGGATTTGCCGGTCACCGGAAAAAACTCCATGGCGATCATTTCATCCATCGCTTCCTTGAACGCCCTGGTGATGGCTGCCAGGTCTTCATCGCTGTGGGCGGTGGTAATGAACATCGGGCGGGCGTCCCAGACATGGATGCCTTTTTCGCGCAACAGGATGTAGATCAGTTCTTCGAAGGCGATATCCTGCGGAATCTTGATCTTGCACATGGATCCACAGTGCTCGATTTTCAGGGGTGCACCGACCATCCGGGCGTATTGATTGATCTCGCCGACCATCTCATCTGCGCGCTGATTCAGCGCCTCCTGCAGGCCCGGTTCGGATTCCAGACGTTCCAATACCGCGACGGCGGCTGCCATCGTGAGCGGGTGACGAACGAATGTGCCCGCGAAATAGGTCACGCCCACTTCCGGTGTCGAGTCATCTCCGAATTGCCACTGGCCACCGTCCAGAGCGTCCATGAAACGGGCCTTGCCGGAAATGGCGCCAATAGGCATGCCGCCGCCGACGATTTTCCCGTAGGTGCAGATGTCGGCGTCGATGCCATAGTAGCCCTGGGCGCCGCGGGGATGAATGCGAAATCCGGTAATGACCTCATCGAAAATCAGGGCGATCTGCTGGTCGGTACAGAGGCTGCGGGCCTTTTCCAGGAAGGCTTTGGGTTGCAGGTCCGGGTTGCGGCTCTGTACCGGCTCAACCAATACTGCGGCGATTTCGTCGGCGTGGTCACGGATATAATCGAGCGAGGCGTCGCTGCCATAGTCGAGGACAATCATGTTGGCCGCAGCGGATTCGGGAATCCCGGCCGCTGCCGGAACCGCATAGCCATTGGCGCCGCGGGTGATGATGACATCGTCGTGAATGCCGTGGTAATCGTTCTCGAAGATCACCACTTTTTCCTTGGCAGTGACGGTTCGGGCCAGCCGCATGGCGCCAAGCACGGCTTCGGAGCCGGTGTTGCAGAAGGCTACCCGCTCATTACCGGTGATCTTGCAGAACAGGCGGGAGGCTTCCGCTACCAGGGGTTGCTGCGGGCCAATCTCGTAGCCGATGTCGAGCTGCCGGGCTATGGCATCCTTGATAAACGGCGCTGAATTGCCGAAGAAATTGCTGCCAAATCCGCAGGTCACGTCGATCAGCTTGCCGCCATCAATGTCCCAGAGGTAAGGGCCTTCCGAGCGTTCGACCACAATGGGGTAGACCACTTCCTTGATCACGGTACGAAAACCGGATACGACCCGCGGGTCCGCCAGGTGTTTCCGGTTGTCCTGGGCAAACTGCTTTGATTTTGCGAATCGGCGGTTGTAACGGTCGCAAAGCGTCTGGAAATTTCCCCGCTGGGTGTCCGTCATGTCGTTGCTGCGTTTGACGTTAATCCGGGTGCCGGCGCCAAAGGGCTTGAGGGCGGTGGTTGGCTCGTGTTTCGCCGGATGGCTGTCACCAGTCGTCTGATTGCCCCTGCTACCGGCACTTGCCCCAGGTTGAGCTGCCTGCCCGGAGAGTGACGACAGCAACGCCAGTTGCCCCTGCATTAACTGCATCTGTTGCTGGAGCAAAGCCTGGACGTCACCGGAAACCGCTGGCAGGGATCCGGTGGTCGCGGTAAGTCCATGCACTGGCGCGGCCAGTGGTGCCTGTTGGCTTGCGCCGGCCACAGCCGCCGTATTTGCTGCAGGCGATGCAGCGGCGGTGCCTTCAGCCTGCACGCCTTGATCGATCAGGTAGTCAGTCAGTTTGTTCAGGTTGCCGCAGTCATTGAGCAACTGGCGGAAAGTAATGCTCACCTTGAACTTCTTCTTGAGCTTGAGGGTGGACTGGGTAAGCAACAGCGAATCCAGCCCCAGCTCAAAGAAGGTGGCCTCGCCGTCAGCCTGGCTGAGATCAATACCGGAAATGTCGGTAAACAGCGTGCGCAATTGTTCCTTAATAGCGTCTTTCATGGCGGGTCCTGCCAAGGGGGTCGGTTGGGATTCGGGGTCTGTGAGCAACGAAGTCTGATGGAGCTGGTGCTGCGCCGTTGCCGCGGCCAGAGGCTGAGATACTGTGTCCTGCACCGGCGCATCACCCAACGGTTCTATTACATGGGTCCGGTGCTGGAACGGGTACCCCGGTAATCGCGCGGCGAGGCCCGGGGCACGCTTCCCGCACGGCCATTCGACAGGCAGCCCGGAACACCAGGCCTGGCCAAGTGCGCGGCTGAAAGATGTCAGTTCCACGTCCGCTGTTCCGGCCTCCGGAAGCAGCGGTATCAGGGCTAGATCACTCTTGTCATCCAGGGTCTGCATAACCATGCCCGAAACCGTGGCCTGGGGGCCGCACTCGAGCAAAACCAGTTGTTTCAGCTGGCCGATGGTCTGGGCACCGGTGCGAAATTGTACGGGCTGGCGAATCTGGTTGGCCCAGTAACCAATGTCGGTCGCCTGATCCTCGGTGATCCAGTCCCCGGTGACACAGGAGATAAACGGGAAGCGCGGTGGTTTCAGGGAAATATCACTGAGAGCTTCCGCAAAGCCTTTGCTTGCCGCGCCCATGGACGGTGAATGAAACGCGTGGGAGGTATTCAGGGCCTTGTATTTTATACCCTGTTCTTCAAGCGTGGCGCGGAACGCCTCGATGGCCTCGTGTGGCCCCGACAGTGTGCAGGCATCGGGGGTGTTCTCTGCGGCCAGCACCACGTCTTCGGTCAGTAGTGGCATCAATTGCTCACGCCCGGCCCGTACCGCCAGCATGGCACCGGAAGGCTGGGCCTGCATCATCTGGCCCCGGGTCATCACCACCCGCACAGCTGTGGCCAGATCAAACACGCCGGCCACCGTGGCCGCAACCAGCTCGCCAATGCTGTGCCCGATGGCCGCTCGGGGCTGTATGCCCAGGCGGGTCAGAACCGAGGCCAGGGAATAACCTATGCAGAACAAGCTGATCTGCGTCTTGCTGGTTTCTTTAAGAGAGTCGCCGGATTCGAACATCAGGGTGTGGATGTCCAGCTCGTGTTCTGCATTAAGGATCGCGGCACATTCATCCATCGCCTGCTGGAAGGCCGGCACCTGCCGGTAAAGAGACCGCCCCATTGCTGCAACCTGGCAACCCTGACCGGGGAAGGCAAGAACCACAGTTGGAGATTTCATGGCCGGTTCGGTGTCATCCGCCTCCTGTGCAGCGGACTTCAGGTCATCAACCGATGCAGACTGGTCCAGGGCCCGGCGAAATGGGAAGCTGCGACGGCCGTGAATAAGCGCGGTGGCAAGATCGGACCTGGCGGATTCGCTGTCCATCTCACTGAATACCGGTTCGTATGATGCCAGCAGATCAGCCAGTGCTTTGCCCGACTGCGCGCTGAAACACAGTGGCACCCAGCCTGGCGCTGACTCGCGATGCGGCAACTGGGCGGGTTCCACACCTCGCAGAACGGCGTGGGCGTTGGTACCTCCGATGCCAAAAGAGCTGACGCCGGCGACCCGTTGTGAAACCGGATCAGTCCAGTCACTGGTGCTGTTGGCAATGACAAACGGGGTGTCGGGCAGGTTCAGTTCCGGGTTCGCCGTCTCGAAATTGATCGACTGAGGTACTTTGCCGTGTTCAATCGCCAAGGCACATTTGATCAAACCGATCACGCCGGCCCCTGCGGTCAGGTGGCCGACATTGCTTTTTACCGACCCGAGCTTGCAAAACCCGGTGCTGGGCGTGAATTCGGCAAAGGCTGCGCTCAGCGCCGATACTTCGATGGGGTCGCCAATCGGCGTGGCTGTTCCATGGGCCTCGACATAGCCTATATTGGCGGCGTCGAGGCCGGCGTCCCGGATAGCGCCGAGGATAACGGATTTCTGCCCCTGAACACTGGGGGCGGAGAAACTGCCTTTTTCGGCACCGTCGTTATTGACGGCGACGCCGCTGATGGCCGCGTAGATATGGTCGCCATCCCTCTGCGCCTCTTCGAGGCGTTTGAGCACGATCAGTCCGCCCCCGTCACTGAAGACTGTGCCGGAACTGTTGTGGTCGAAGGGGCGGGTATGGCCGTCACGGGTGTAGATACTGCCTTCCTGGTGGGTGTGGGGCTGTTGCTGGGGGAAGGTCAGGGATGCACCGCCGGCGATGGCGATGTCGCAGCGGCCATGGCGAATGGCTTCGACCGCTTCGGCCACGGCGACCAGAGAGGTGGAGCAGGCGGTATGAATGCTGAGCGCCGGGCCAACCAGATTTAGCTTGTGGGCCAGTCGCGTGGCGGCATAATCCTTCTCGTTGGCCACCATGGCCTGCAGGGGGCCGTAGTCCTCAAGTTTCTCGGGGTTTTTCAGAACATGGTTCAGGTAATAGCTGTTGTTGCCGGTGCCGCAATAGACACCGATGCGTCCGGCAAACTGCTCGGGGTCGCAGCCGGCGTTCTCCAGCGCGTGCCAGGCCAGTTCCAGCAACAGGCGCTGTTGCGGATCAATGAATTGCGCTTCAATGGGGCTGACCCCAAAAAAGCGGTCATCAAACCCGAGCGGGTCGTCCAGAATTCCGCGGGCATTGACGATCTCTTCGGCCTGGCCCGGCGCGCCAAAGAAGGTGATGCTCTCACGACCTTCCACGAGGTTACGCCAGAAAGCTTCAAGCGAGCTGGCGCCGGGCACCCGCACTGCCATTCCGATGATGGCGACAGCCCGCGACGAGGGTGAGATGCCCTTGGCATCATTATGCGATTGCTGCTGCGGCACGCGGACCGCAGCGCGGGAGACTGCGTAATCGAGAAACTGTCCCAAGGTGCGGTACTGAAACAGGGCGTAGACCGGTACGCTCAGGCCGAGCTTTTCATGAAAGGCTGCGGCTATGCGGTTCGCGGCCAGGGAATCCATCCCCTGATCCTGCAGGTTGTCCTCGGCATTCAGACCCGGGATCGCCATTTCCGCGCGGATGATCGCCAGCAGAGTTTCGGTGGCTGTCTCAGTGCCGGTTTCCGCCGCTTGCGAGGGCTGCTCAAGCGCTTCAACCATGGATTTGCGATCGATTTTTCCGGAAGGCGTTTTGCGGAGGGCTTCCAGCCAATGGTACTGCGAGGGGATCATGTAGGCCGGCACGGTCTTTTCCAGGGCTGTGCGCAGCGCCCGATCTGAATTGGTCGCTCCGGCAGTGCCGGTAACAAACGCTACCAGTTTTTTCTGGCCCCTGAGGTCGCGTACCGCCACCGCAACTTCATCCACCAGACCGGTGTCCAGCAGCCTGGCTTCGACTTCGCTGAGCTCTACCCGGTAACCGTTGATCTTCACCTGATTGTCGATCCGGCCCCGGTAGAGCAGTTCGCCGGATTCATCGAGACTCACCAGATCACCGGTGCGGTAAGCCCGTATCGGTTGATCGCTGTCGTCGTCCGGTACCGTGACGAACCGTTGTGCGGTCTGATCGGGGCTGTTGATATAGCCGTGGGCGAGTACCGGCCCGGCGATGTAAAGTTCGCCGACTTCACCGGCGGGCACCGGATGCTGTTGTTCATCCAGAATCAGCAGCCGGGCCCGATCAATGGCCTTGCCGATGGGCGGCAGCGCCGGCCAGTGATCGGCGGGCCAATTCAACACGTGCTCACTGACCACGTGGGTTTCGCAGGGGCCGTATTGGTTGCAGAGCACCACCTTCTCGAGGGCATTGAACGCGGTTCGCAGCTCTGTGCTCACCACCAGTTGTTCTCCGGCAGTGATCACCTCGCGCAACGATGACGGATAGCGTTGCAGGCGGTTGGCCCACATCACCAGCTGAAGAAGCGCGATGTAAGGCAGGAAAATACGCTCGATCCGATGCTCATCAATGAAATCGAGCAAACGGTGAAAATCCTGCTTGATCTCATCGTTGATCAGGTAAAGGGTGCCGCCCTGAGTGAGGGTGGAAAAGATTTCCTGGAACGAGACATCGAAACCGAGCGCAGAGAACTGAAGCGTCCGGTAGCAGGTGCCGTCGCTGTAACGCCGGTTCTGCCAGTGGATCAGGTTGTCCAGGGTGCCGTGATTCATCAACACACCCTTGGGTTTCCCCGTGGAGCCAGAGGTATAGATGACGTACGCGTTGCTCTCCGGCGTGATCGGCGGGCAGGGCGGTTGTTCCCGGGTTAGCTCAAACGAGAAGTCGCGCAGATCCAGGTGGTCACCGACAGGCGAGCGGAAATCGTCGTTGTCTGTAATCGTCAGCGCCGCGTCAGCGTGGCTGACCATGTATTCAAGACGGTCCTGAGGGTAGAGCGGATCAAGCGGTAGATACGGGCATCCATGCCGGAGAATGGCAATCATGGCCGTAATGGCCAATGCCCGGTCGTGAGTGTGGATAGCGATGGGAGAGCCCGGCGTTACCCCATAGCCTGCCAGTTCTGCCTGAAGAATCCGGGCACGACGATCCAGTTCACAGTAGCTGATGTTGGGGCCACCGCTGGACTCCGCTCCACAGGAAATTGCCGTTGCTTCTGGGAAGGCTTCGACTGTCTGCTGGAAACTGGCCAAAAAACCCGGCACTGCATCGGAAGACTTGGTTGCATTCATCTCTTTGCCGTCCTTAGATAGAGATTCATACATGGGGCAGTTGTTACATTATGTAAATTAGCATAGCCCCCCGGGTTGTGCTAGGAAGATCTGAAAACCGCGAAAGGTATATTTACCGGGGTCTGGAGCCGGGTTTTGAGATGTAAATGCAGCTGGTAATGAGTCCTATTTCAGTGGGGAAAACCGCGCACGGAAGAACGTCCGGCAGGCCATCCACTTCTGCCAGCAAGGTATCGCCCGGGCGAGAGAGACGAATCTCCAGCAGGTCCACATAGCGGCCCATGAAAAGGGAAACGGCTTTGACCACCGACTCTTTGATGCTGAAGGCGACGCCGGCTGCAGGGAGGTCTGGATAAAGTGTCTGCAGCAGCGCCGCTTCATTGGGGTGCATGATCTGTTCGGCGAGATTGTCCGTGACCTGGTCGGGATCCTCAATCAGGTCCAGTCCGACGCCTCTCACGCCGTTTGCGGGGCAGACCATGGCGGCAGCGAGCGAGTGGTCGTGGGTGATGGAACCCACGACATTGGCAGGCCATAGCGGATTACCCAATTCGCCGCGAAGCACCGCGGTTGGAGGGGTGCCCGCCCGGTGCATCGCCAGCCTTGCCTGGTGGCGGCCAGAATAGAACTCCCGCTGCCGTTTTTCGCTGGCCCGTGCCATCAACTGCCGTTCCGCCGGGAAGTCCGATCCGGACTGCGTCAGGCCACCGGCGGAAAAATACACCGGGATGCGGGTAAATGCTCGCAAACGTTTTTCAATGGCTATATTTTGAGGACAGATATGGAATGTCATGAATTTTTCCCGGAGACGCAACGGCCTTGAAAACTCTACGGCGGTGGGCACGTGTATTCAAGCGACGACTGAACCGCCTGATTGAGGTGAAGTCGGGGATTCTGCTGGCACAGCCTGCCAATGGCTCGTCGCAGCCGGGTTCGGGGCATGAAGGCGGCGGCGAAGTAATTCGCAGAACCAACCGGTATCGGACGGATCTGCCGTGGTCGGAACAGGAGTTTCTTCGCCGTACCGGTAATGGCAATGCCCTGTACGAGCTGTTCATTCAGGAGCAGCCAGTGTGTTATGGCTGGGTCGCGGAGTCCGGCACGCGGGTGGGCGTGTTGCACGACCTCAGGCTGGTGGTCCCTCACTGTGGTTTCTACATCTGGGATTGCGCAACGGACCCGGCTTTCCGCGGCCGGGGGTGTTTCCGCACACTGCTCACCGGGATCATCCATGGCGGATACCCGGATGCCACGCTGGCGCTGGTGGCCGTGGATACCGGGAACGGCGCATCACGCCAGGCTCTGGCCAAGGCGGGCTTTCAGCGAGAGTTTTCTTACCTGAGCGCCCGCATTCTGAACCGCAGCCTCTTCAGCCTGGCTTGGCGCAATGGAAAAATAGTCGCTGCGCAACGGGAATTTGATCGTCTGGGAGATGAATTTCCGCAAGTTTGACGGTTCTTCCGTCATGGGTGAAAACTCTTATTCTGCAGGGCCTGACGATGCTTGCAGCTTTTTCGTCCATGACATATTGTTAACGTTAAACTGACCATTGGATGTAAAAGCAGGAGCAGTCTTTTACACGGGCAGAATCGGACGCAATAAATCGTTGAAAAAGGAATTCACGATGAGCCTATTTGATCTTTCCGGCCCGGAAACCATCGAAACGGTCCCTTTTCCGACTCGAGAAGACGGGTTGGCTCCCTACCTTCGCCGCCGTCAGCCGGTGCTGCTCAGCGGCATCCGGGAGGCTTTGCCGTTCACCCGGGAATGGAACTACGACTATTTCCGCAACGCCTTGAAATCCATACGAATCCAGCGCAAGTCCGCCGACGGGATTTTTCACTACCTTGGCTTTGAGCGCATACCGATAACGGATTTCGACGATGTCATGGAAACGACCCATGACGGTTATGCACTGGAGCCGTTGCGGGGGCGGGGGGTTTCAGAGGACCTGCCGTCATCCATCGCGGTCAACCTCCCGGCGTTCGTGCCGGAATCGGGGTTCCGTGTGTCTAACCTGTACATCGGCCCAGGCCAGAATAAATCGTTGCTGCACTACGACGAGACGCACAGCCTGCTGATGATGCTGGAAGGGCGCAAACGCTTCATCCTGTTCTCCCCGGACCAGAGCGACTGCATGTATGCCTACAGCCCCTTCAGTCTGCGGGCGCTGCTGGAGAACCGGGTGGTTGATAGCCGCGTCGATTGTCAGCACCCGGACTTTGCACAACACCCGAAATTACGAAAGGCGCAGGGCATCACCGGTTGGCTGGAAGAAGGGCAGGCATTGTTCATCCCGGCCGGGACCTGGCACTTCATTGAAGCCGAGGGCAGGAATGTATCGGTCAATTATTTCTGGCTGCAGAATCGGGTGTCTGACTGGATGCAACAACCCCTGCTGAACTTCTGGATCAAGCGGCGAGCCATTGATGTGCTGGATCAGCTTCGCAAAGTGAAGCACAAACTGTCGGCGGCGTAAGGACAGAAACGCCGGGGTTCGCGGGGTAACGGTGCGTTAATGACAGGGGCCTACACAGGAGTGAACCATGGTTATGGTGTTCAAGGACAGAATTGACTGCAAACAACTGGATTCCAGTGCTTTCACGGTGAGGCATGGTCTTGAGGAGCATCCGTCGCTTCAGCTGGAGGCGCTCGCGCAAATGCACTTCCTCAAGCTAACCCCGGTTAGCCGGTATGAGCGGCGAGATCGAACTAAAGCCAACTTCTGGAAAGTGATCAATAAAAGCAGAAACCTGCAGCGCAAATCGCTTTAAAGCCTTGGCAAAAATACTCAATGCCTTCATCGAAACCCGGGAACGTTAACGACTGTGGAACTTAGAGTAATTAGAACACTGGATGAGTTCTGCAACATGCAATCCCAGTGGGATGAGTTAATTGGGGTACTGGATCCGGTTCCGGTTCCGCTCTCTCACGCGTGGCTGAGTTCCTGGCTGAATGCCTTTGCTGCCAGAGAGCAGATGGAATTCCGATGTGTTTTCCACAACGAGCGACTGGTTGGCGTAGCCCCCCTCCTGAGAGGCCGGGAAAGTTACCGCGGTATCCCGGTAACGTTGCTGAAGCTGGCTGCCAACGGCCACAGTCCGTACTCAATGGTGGTTGTTCACCCGCAGCTGAGTGCAGACCAGAAGCGCCGCGCCCTTGAGCTGCTGACCCGTGTGGAACCGAATGAAGTCGGCCTGTTCTTCAAGATCCCCAGGCACAGTGAGTTGCGGGCGTTTCTGCTGGATCAGAGCGGGTTAGGGCATGAGTATGTCGGCGAGAAGCCGAGCCTGCTCACCCCGGTGATTCCCATCAACGGTGACTGGCAGGCATTTTTCGGTGCCAGACCCAAAAAACTGAAACGGAGCCTGCGGCACAAGCTCAATCGCTATCATGCAGACGGCGGCTTCCAGGTTGATCAGGAAGTGATTACCTCATCCGACCAGCCGGTGATCGACGAGTTGGTCACCATCTCCGCCAATAGCTGGAAAGCGGGCATTGGTAACGACCTTAAATCCAATGATCGAAGCCGCCAGTTCCTTCTGCGCCTGACCGAAACCTTCGGCAACTCCGGACGACTAAGCGCCTGGATTATGCGCCGGGCCGGGCAGCCGGTCGCCTTCGAGTTGCACCTTGCCGATGGCGGCGTGGTTTATCCGATCCGGGCGGATTACGATCAGTCCTTCAAAGCCTTCTCGCCAGGTTCGGTATTGGAGTACACCGTGCTCAAGCATCTGTTTGATAGCCAGTCGGCACGTCAGTACTACACCTGCGCTGACGATTACTGGTACCTGAGCAACTGGACCTCCGAGTACGCCGAGTTCTGCACGATCGAGGTGTTTGGCAGCAGCGCGGCATTGAGAGCGCTCTATTATCTGGAATACCGGGTTATTCCTGTTGTGAAACGACTGCTTGGCAAGAAACCGCGCACACACAGGGCGGCCTGACCCCCTACCGGAGAAACCATCCATGCGAACGCTGGTTATAGTCAGCCAGGATAAATCGGACATCTTTTTTGCCAATCAGTTGGCGAAGTCTCTTGATGTGGTCGGCATTGTGGTCGAGAACCAGATCCCACCGCGGGACCGATCCTCACTGGCAAAAAAATCACTCAAATACCTGTCACAGCCGGGCGTCTTTGTCCGCAAAGTATTCGAGGTGTTGGACAGGCGCCTTATCGACAAGCATCAGGATTACAATCGCCCGGAAAACAGCCTGGATTTCGGAGAGGAGGGGCGGGCCCTGAACACCGCCTACGATCTGCCTGTGCTTCACACCAGGGGTGTCAACGGGATCAACGATCCAGAAAACGTTGAGTGGATTCGTCGGCTGCAGCCACAGGTCATCGCCGTATGCGGCGCGTCCATTTTGCGGGCAGAATTGCTCGGCATTCCGCCGTACGGGGTGCTCAACCTGCATGGAGGCCTCGCTCAGTTCTATCGTGGCCTGTTTACCACCGATTGGGCCATCCACAACGCCGAACCGGAGTGCGTCGGGGCAACGGTTCATTTTGTGTCGCAGGGGGTTGATGACGGCGACGTGGTCTATCAGGGGCGTCCGGTCATTGAGCCTGGTGATCAGCCCAACAGCCTTTACGAGAAAGTCGTGCGGCTGGGGGTGCAGATGATGATCCGGGCGATCATCGATCTCGAACGTTCAATGAGCCGCCCCGTGAAGCTCGAAACCAAGGGGCGCCTTTATCTCAACCGTATGTTTGATACCGGCGCGAAACGGCGCACCTGGCGCCAGATCCGAAATGGCGTGATTGCCGATTATCTGGACAACCGGTCAGAAAGAGACGCCCGAATAGAAGCGGCATTGATCAATGATTTCAATGCGGTGGCCCAGCCAAGGGGACATTTGGCCACCGCTGACTAGCGCTCCACCCCCGCCAGGAAACGGGTAAATGTTGCACGTTGTTTCGTACAGCCGTCGGTTTCGGGCGTCTTGCAATAGCTTGCCAGCGCCCAGAGTGCGCCCCGATTGTCACCGCCGATTTTTTTCAACGCCCCGGTAATTTTTGCTTCGAGTCGGGAGTCGGTCAAAGACGAACCGATGTCATACCAGGACCAGAGAATAACCGAGACGCCGTCGGCGCGTCGTTCAATGATGGTCTCGTTGACCCGCGGGGGGCTGATGTCAAAAGACGCCGGTAGCTCCCGTTTACGTGTTGAGATGAGGCGCCAGTCGGAACGGTCGAAGAGCTCATTGCCATAGAAGATCAGCTCCTTGTTCTGGGTCTGCCGACGGTACCCGGTAATTTGCAGTTGGAGCTGCTGGAGATCCCCAGACACGTAGACTCCGCTGAGATCGATGTCTGGTTTCTGATAGTCCGGTCGCCAGATGTTGGCGTGCGGGAGTGGACCCCGCCAGTCCGGCGCCGGGGAGGGGAGGATGGGATTCCAGGCATGCGCCAGGCGATCGGTTCGCGCTTCGACGGCTAAGGGGATCAGCGCTGGCCACAGGATCAGTACAGAGGCGGCAATCGGCCAGATCCATGAGGCCCCTTTGCCATGGTCGTCAGCGCGAGGGCTGGTCTCGGAAGACGGTTGAGAAGTTCCGATCGCCGAGCCCACCTCCAGTTTTCCGGCGATAAAAAACAGGGGAATAAGTGTCACCAGCAGGAAAACGATCCAGCCAAACAGTTCGTGGTCCTCGACCAGAGACGTTTCCATATTGGTGTAGTGACCGGCCGCGATAATGCCGAACACCCGCAGCCAGTTCGCAACCATCGACAGCAATCCGGCAATGACCACCAACAGCGCCGTTCGAGGGAACGAGCGGTAATAAAGCTGACCGTAAAAGCTGCCCAGAAACAGGGCCACCATCAGATAGCGGACACCGCTGCAGCCGTTCTCCACCAGAAAGGTGCCCACCTCAAGCTCAATGTAGAACTCTCTGATGGTGGCTTCGATATCGGCGAGGTTCAGAAAAAAAGTGTTAAAGAAGACGGTAATGTGTTGCAGCAGGGGCGAGAAATCGTCCCAGAAGGGGGCCGCGAAAAGCAGAAGCAGGATTGGGCCGCCGGCGGTGGTTACAAAGCCTTTCCCCCAGATAGACCATCCCCAGAACAGAATGAGAAACGGCACCAGAATCAGCCTGATAAAGCGAATGTCTGCGGCCTGGGCAAACAGCAGTAATGCGCTGGCCCCGGTCAGCAGAAACAGGGCTATGCCCGAGCCGGTTATGGTCAGCCCGGCCAGGGCATCCCGCCTGAGATAGAGCAGATAGAGGACGCCGGCCAGCACCAGATAACCGTGGGTGTAAATGATGGAGTCGTACCATAGCTGGAAAAAGTCCCGCCACTCCGCCCACAGCGCCAGAACAAGAACCGGGATGGCCAGTAGCCACAGGTATTGGTGCGATGATCGGGAGGCCACGCTCATACCGTTTCACTCAACCCTGGTTAGCGAACTGTTCCAGCAGGCGTTTTGCCTCCGTGCTCTTGCCGACACTGCGATACGCCTCCGCCAGGTGGAGTGCTATTTCTTCCGATTCCGGCTGAAGCTGGTGGGCTTTTTCGAGAATCGGAACGCTCTCCTGATGTTTACCGGACTTCAGCATGATCCAGCCATAAGTGTCTGCCACGGCGGCGTTATCCGGACTGAGCTGATAGGCTTTCTGAGCCAGAGCAATGGCGCGATCGTCGCCTTCCTGATGGTAGAGCCAAGCCAGGTTGTTCAGCACTACGACGTTGTCAGGCATTGCCACAAGCAGCTGTTCGTAGCTGGCCTTGGCACGGTCCTGCTTGCCATGAGACTGCTGCAGCACTGCCAGCGCGAGCCGAAGCGGAACATGGTCGGGATGGCGTTCGATGACGGCTTCCAGAAAGGCGAGGGCGTCACCGTCGCGACCGGCGCGCTGGAGATTCCCGGCGTAGCCATTGGCGATCTCGGCGTTCGCTTCCTTCTCGTAAGCGAGCTGGTACAGCTCTGCGGCCTGATTGAAATCTTCCCGCTTCTCAAAGTACCGCGCTTCAACAATATACGGCGTCGGTGAATCCGGGTGTAGCTTCTTGGCCTCCTGAAGCAGTCGGCGAGCGGCGTTGGGGTTGTTATCGGCGAAGGCAACCGCCGCGGCCTGCAGGGTGATGTCCTCGTTCTCAGCAAACAGGGCTCTGGCGCGCTCCAGTACCTCAGCCGCCCGCTCTTGATCGCCGTTCTGTCGCAGGCGAGCCGCTACCGAATTGTAGAGTACGGCCACCAGTGGTTCGGCCCTTGCCGGTGTCGCCTCGTCTTCGCGTTCAAGTAATGCAGCGGTCAGTTCATCAGCCTGCTGACTGTCGCCCTCAACCAGAGCACCCTCCAGCAGCACCAGTTTCGGGCCGGTGGCATCGGGTTGGGCATCGAGTATGTCCCGCATGATGCTGCGTAACGTGGGCTCGTCCGTGACCTCCGCCAGACCTTGAAGTGCCTGCCGGTTGTCCGGTGCCAATTCTACCGCTTTGCGAAAGTGGCTACGGGCTTCGTCGGCGTTCTGACGGGTCCGTGCCAGATTGCCCAGGGCGATTTCCGGGGAAGCCTGTTCCGGCGCCCGATCCCGTGCCTTTTCAAAATAGCTCCGTGCACGTTCGGGATTGCCGGTTCTGGCGGCAATATTTCCGCGCGCAATCAGCGGAGTGGCACTGTCGGGTTGCGCCTTGATCCAGGCCTCTGCCGTCACGATGGCCTGCTGGGTGCTGCCGGCCGACATCTGCGCCTCAATGGTGACGATTCGGGCCTGATCGCCCAGATTGCTGTCCTGTGGTACCTGCCGCGCCTGGTCGATCGCCTTGCTGTATTCACCCCGCTGCATCAGGTAACCGGCGTATCGCAGTCTCAGGGCATGATTGTCGGGAGCAAGGGCCAGCGCTTTTTCAATGAGCGGCTCACCCGTGGCCAGATCACCGGCACTCAGCGAAGCGATGCCCACCAGCGCCAGAATTTCCGGATCAGTGTCTTTGTCAGACAGGTTGGACAAGATATTTCGGGCTTCCTGCGGATCCTTCATTTGAATGCGCGCGGCGGCCAGCAACTTGCTGGCGGCTTCCGAGTCACCCAGTTCGGCAATCGGGCGAAGCAGACGCTCGGCTTCGCCGATACGACCCTGGCGGAAGCGGATCATTCCAAGCATCAGTGAGCTTTGCTCATGATTCGGCACCTGGGCCAATACCTCCTCGAGGTAATTGGCGGCCTCCTCCAGGTTTCCTGCGTCGTAGGCTTCCCGTGCCGCAGTGAGATTGCTTTTGATGGTGCCAGGCGCGGATTTTGCCAGTATTTCCTCATAAACGAAGGCTTCCGCGGATTTACCCTGCGCCCGCAACACCCGGATCAGGGCCGAAATGGTTTCGTACTTCCGGTAGGTCATGATGTCGTACTGGCCGATGTCTTCCAGCGCACGAACATAGGCTTCCTCGGCGACGGGCCAGTTCTCCGCGTTATGGGCCAGTTGCGCTTTCCAGAGCCAGAGTTCGGCGTTCTGCGGATCGATCTGCTCCGCCTCGGCCAGGTATTCCTTGACCTGTTCGGAATCGCCGGAGGCATGGGCGACGCGCGAAAGCCCGACCAGGGGTAGGGCGGAATCGCCCAACTGCGAGCGGGCTTCCGAATACGCCTTTTGGGCGTCGTCGAGGCGATCGGCGACCAGCAGAATTCGCCCCTTCAGGAGGCTGCGCTCTGCCAACATTGCCGGGTCGTCTGTCTGCATGGACTCAAGAGCGGCAAGCGCATCCGCGGTGCGCCCCTGCAGCAGGCTGGCCTCGGCGCGAATAATGGAAGCCCGGCTTTGGGACTCAATATCCATGCTGCCTTCGGGAATCGACTCTTCCAGCCAGTCCAGCTGCCGTTCGGCATTCCGTGCATCGCCGGCTTTCAGCAGGTTATTGATGATCACGAAGTAGGCTTCAGGGCTTTGCGGTTGCAACTCGATGGCGCTGCGTGCCTCTATGGTGCTGGCCTTCAGTTCTCCCTGTCGCTGTAAGAACCGTGACTGATCAAGATGACTGAGGTATTTGATCTCTTGCTCGCTCAGGTCATTGTCGCTGTTGCCGCAGCCGGTGACGGCCATGCCAATCGCAATGGAGAGAAGGGTTGCACGTACTACTGAAACTGCTGTCATGGCCCTGTTCCTATTCCTTATCCTTCAGGCTTCTAATGGACATCCTGGTGATACGTCACACGCTTGACGTAGTGTGCGACGTTTCGATCCGGTACTTGTCTGTCAGGTTGTAGAGCGTAGGGCGGGTTACACCCAGTAATCGCGACGCCTGCGCCATATTGAAATTACAGCTTTGCAGCGCCTGCATGATGGCCTGGCGTTCAGCTGCCTCCCGAACCTGGCGAAGATTGAGCTGACTTTCGTGCAGCTCGGCCCCCTGTTGCAGTTCAAGGTCAGAAGCGGTCACCCGTTTGCCATCAGCCATGATGGTGGCGCGCTTAACCTTGTTGATCATCTCGCGGACGTTGCCCGGCCAGTTGTACTGGCTGATGGCGCAGATGGCGTCTTCGGTGAAAGACAGTCCAGCACGGTCCATCTGCTTGCCGAGGGATTTCAACAGCGATTGCGCGATCACCAGGGCGTCACCGTCGCGATCCCGCAACGGCGGCACATCGAGCGTGATCTCACTGATCCGGTAGTACAAATCTTCGCGGAATTCCCCGTTATCAATCAGTTGCCGCACGTCACGATGGGTGGCGCACACCACACGCACGTCCACCGGGATCGGGCTCACCGAGCCGACCCGATCGATCACCCGCTCCTGCAGAAAGCGAAGGAGCTTGGCCTGGAGGGGCATGGGCATGTCGCCGATCTCGTCCAGAAAAAGCGTGCCACCGTTGGCGTGTTCGATTTTTCCTTTCTTACTCTGGGTGGCTCCGGTAAAGGACCCCTTCTCGAAACCGAACAGTTCGCTTTCAAGCAGGTTTTCCGGAATGGCAGCGCAGTTGATGGCAGCGAAGGGTTTGGCAGCGCGATGGCTCATGTCGTGGAGGGCGCGGGCGAGCAGCTCCTTGCCCGTCCCGGTCTCCCCGGTGATCAGAGTGGTCACGTCGGTGGGGGCAACCTTTTCAAGAGTGCGGCAGATAGAGAGCATCTGCGGGCTGGCTGCAACAATGCCCTTGATGCTGGTGCCGTTGCGATGCTGGGCCAGCTCACGGTTCTCTTTTTCCAGTTCCGCCAGCCGGAATGCCCGATTGACCACGAAGGTGAGGATTTCAGCATCCAGTGGTTTCTGGTAGAAATCGCAGGCCCCCATGCCTATGGCTTTGACCGCGTTGTCCTTGTCTTCCCGGCCGGTAACCACAATCACTTTGGTCTGGGGCGACAGACGCAGAATTTCCTCAAGCAGATGAAAGCCTTCCGAGGCACCGCCCGGATCTGGCGGCAGGCCGAGATCCAGCGTAATAACATCAGGTTCGGTGCGGCGCAGGCTGGTCAGGGCCGTTTCGCGGTCTGCCGCAACCGTCACCTCCAGATCTTCGCTGAAACACCAGCGCATCTGGCTTTGCAGGCCGGGGTCATCCTCTACAATTAACAGTCGTCTACTCACAACAGTTCAAGTCCCTTTCTGTCTATGACTGTGTTGACGCGTTCTTGCTCAATCCCTTTCACTACTGATTCTTAACCGAAGATTGACGCTTTGCAATGCTTCGTTGCTTTGAATTTACAAAATGACAATTATTTGGCGGATTGCCTGGGCGCCACCACCTCAATTGAGGGTTTATCTGCGCTTTCCGGTGCGTCTTGCTGATCTTCGGTCGACGTCAGTGGAAAGCGTATCGAGAAACAGGAGCCAACCCCGGGCTCGCTGGTCACGTCGATATTACCGCCGACCTTACGCACGTATTCCCGCGCCTGATAAGCGCCGATCCCCATGCCGGTTAACCCCTTGGTGCTTTCAAAGGGTTTGAACAACTGAGTGCTGATGTAGTCCTCCGTCATGCCGGCCCCGGTGTCGTGAATGAACAGCACGACGTGATCCCGAGCGTTTTTCAGTGTCAGTGTGATTTCCCCCGAGCGCGGTGTTGCGTCCTGGGCGTTCTGGATCAGGTGGCCGAGTACGCTCCGCAGCTGTTCCGGATCGGCCTCAATGTTCGCCGGTTCGGGTGTGCCCAGAAGGCGTGGTGCGGGCTGGCGGCGGCCGTAATGCTCCACAAGTTCGGTTACCACCGCGAGCAGATCGAGGACTTCCACGGTGTCGTTGTCCTCCGCTGGTTTGCGGATGTGGTCAACCAGGTTTGCCATTTTGCGAACCGCGTGATCCGTGGTGTGGATCATGTCGTCGATGAACGCGGGATTATCGCGGTGCCTCGGGGCGTTCTTGACCAGCAGCGACAATTGCGCGATCAGCGTTTTCAGATCGTGGACCATGAACGCCGATGCCTTGCTGACCGCCTCGAACTGCATCGCGCGGGACAGCCGGTTCTGGGCATCGGCCTGAGCAAGGAGGTTGCAGGTCTGGCGGGCGACCACTTTGATCAGGTCGAAGTTTTCCCAGTTCAGTTCCACCGGTGCGTAGGGGTTGCCGATCAGGGCTATGCCGTAAAGATCGTTGCCCAAATATAGTGGGATGATGAGCCAGCCGTCAGGAATCCGGCTGATGGCATCCGGAATCTCCAGCAGGTTGTAGTGAACGGGGTCGGTGCGGTACTCGTGAAGATCGATAATCCATTCCCGGTCTCGGAAGAACCGGCTTAATTCGCTGTCGCCATCAATACTGGTGAACCGTGGGGTGCTGATGTTGATGGACGTTTTAAGCACGTATGAGCCTTGTTCATCGCGAATCCAGAGCGCGCCGGCGTTGCTTTCCACCAAACCGGAAAGCATGCGCACCACCCGTTCGGGCACCGGCGGCGCGTCGCCGAGGTTGGCCAGCTCCCGGGTCATTTTCAGCCACTCTTCCCGGTAATCGTATTTGTAATCGAAGAAGTTCTGGCTGATGAACACCATGAGCCGGGAACGAACCCGCCGTGAGGTCAGCAGGGTGACGAGGAAGGTGAGGGCAACGGTCAGGAAAAGTACCTGCAGCGCCTCGCCCCAGGCGCCCCCGAGTGCGCGGACATAATAGCCGCCGACCGCCAGGAACAGCAGGTAGGCGCCAGCGAACAGGAAGGTGCCGGCGTGGAAAACCGCCGACCGGGACAGCTGGAAGTCCACCGGCTGTTTCCGGGTGTTGATGGTATTGATGGCGAACAAGGGCACCAGGGCCGCGTTGACCAGGCCGCGAGCGTTCCAGAAGGACTCGGATACCTGGCCGAAAAGCAGGGCGTCGGCGTACATGAAGAAATCGAACACGAACATCGCCGCAATGCCAATGCAGATATATTTCATACTGGAGCGCCCGAACGACACGGAGTTGCGCCAGATCTGTTCCACCAGCGACAACCCCATCAGCGACAGCGCCATCTGGCCAACCACTTTGGTTTTGCCGTTCATCAGGTCGAGGCCGAAGGCGTACTCAAGAATGCCGAAGCCCAACAGGAAGACGAGCAGGGTTACGGTGGCAACAGCAAGCATTCGCCGCAGGCGCCCGACAATGGCAGTGGAGCGGAAGGAATCCCGCAGCAGGGCGAAAAGCAGGGTGATCCAGGCGGCGTCCCTGAGCAGTTCAAGCAGGTAGCGGATAAAGAAAGAGGGGTGGCCCCAGACCGTCTGGGATGCCAGTGCAACGGCCCAGATAACGGATACCACGCAGGCGAGCAGCAGCACACGGTCTACATCCCGCCGCAGGTAGCGCGTGGCCACCAGCAAACCGAGCAGCGCAAAGGAAATGGCTGCCGCGGAGTGGCTGATAAAGCTGAAACCGTTCAACATGCCGCGCGTCCTGCGTAGTCTTTATTCAGTCCCTGACGCCCTTGCCGTCCTTCAGGCGTGGGCTATCACACGGGTTTCTTGTTCTCCCGATAGAAACGGAAGATTTCCTTCAGGGGGCGTTGCGGGGTAAACGCGAATTCCCTGGCAAAGGCTCTGCCGTCAATGACGACAGGATACTTGAAAAAGTGCATCAGATACGACGGAAAACTTCTCAGATTGAGCGTTCGAAGTATCAGTTTCGGCAACAACGGCGGTACCGATGGAATCGGAAGCCGCTGACAGCCGCAGAGCTTGAGCGCGTGCTGGTAGGCCACCCAGTCGTCCGGTGCGACGTTGAATACACCACGTCTGGGCTTGTTATAGGCCAGAACGATGGCGTCCGCCATGTCGTCGATATGAATGAACTGCATCATTGGCGAGAAACCCGCCAACACCGGCGCACGCTCGCTGGCCAGCAGGGTGCTTATCGAATTTCTGACCCCGGGGCCAACAATGTTACAGGGCCGGAGTATGGTGATGTTCAGTTCCGGGTAGCGCCAGAGGTATATGTTCGCCAGGTTTTCAAGTTCGACCGAATCCACCAGATCCGCACTCAGCCCCACCCCCTTGAGCGGGGCTTCTTCATCAATCAGGGCCGGGTTGTAAGCCACGGCGCCGTAGACGTGAAACGTGGATAACACCACCACCCGGCGGATACCGTATTTGTGGCTGAGATCGAGCAGTTTCTGGGTGCCGAGCACGTTGGCGTTGTAGCGGCGCATGCGGGTTAGCTGGCTCGACATGATGCGACCCAGGTGTATGACGCCATCAAATTTGTAGCGGCGGAAAAGGTCCTCAAACACGCGCTTATTGAAATCTATGCAGTAGCTGGGAATATCATCGCCCAGGTAGACCTGCTCCCGGAAATCCACCGCCACCAGATCACAGTGATCCCGTAGTCGATCGATTACCTGTTGTGCGAGGGCACCGGCCACGCCGGTGACCAGAATGCGAGGTCGGTGTTGCTTACTCATCAGAACAGCCTTTTCCTTTCGCTGAGTCCCTTGTCGATCAGCTTGCTGATTTCGCCTTTGACCTGTTCAACCCGGTCGGTGACTTGTTCTTCGGGGATTTCTCGATCATCAAAGAACATCGGCGGGCCAAAGTTGAGGTGCACTTTCGCAGGCAGGACAACCGGCAGGGCGAGCGGGGCGTAAGGAATGCCGAGCGCTTTCGCCAGTGGCTTTATGTTGGCAATGGCGGGGATGGTCTCTTCGCACCCGACTACGCCCACGGGCACGATGGTGGCCTTGTATTTCATCGCCAGATGCATGAAGCCATTACCGAACCGTTTAAGCTGGTAGCGATCCTGATAAAGCTTGCCCGAGCCGCGAACGCCTTCGGGAAACACGATCACGGCCTCGTTGTTGGCGAGCATCTTGGCGCAGTTGATGGGGTCCCCCAGTACCGCGCCGACTTCGTTCAACAGGTTTCCGAGGTAGGGCACTGTGGGGAAGAAGCGCTCGATCATGGCGCGGGGCATACGCGGCTTGTCCTTGCGCGAAGCCAGCGCATACCCGATCAGCAGGCCGTCGATGGGTAGCTGCCCGCTGTGATTGGCGATGATCAGCACCGGCCCTTCGGCCGGCACGCTATCAACGCCACTGGCTTCCACCCGGAAATACTTCTCGTAAATGTGGCGGGTCAGTGAGAAGCCATATTTGATTGCTTCGTTGTTGTAACCCCACGGATCGTAGCCGAGGCTGCCAATGGGCTTGCGGATCCGGTTGATTTGTTCACTCAGTTCCGTCGGAACCAGTTTCGATTTGAGAATGGATGCCAGACTCATGGCTACTCCCTGATGGTTTAAATTCGCCCGATCAACACGCCAAGGGTATGGCTTTGCCCCTTATTCAAAACCCGGTAATCGCTTAAGGCATTGGCAGTTTCGACACAAAGCATCGATTTCCAGCCACTGTCCGGAAAATCGTTCAGAGCCTGCGCCTTCTGCGGCCCGGGGTTCCAGACCACGGTGGAATCACTGCCGATCGCATTAAGGGTTCGGCGTGAGCCGGGTGTGGAGACCACCAGGGGCGCGGCGGATTCGTATATGCGGTCTGTCTCACCGTCAAAGACCACGTCTCCTTTCTGCTGGCAGTAACGCCAGTCCCTGAGTGTATCCACAAAGTCGCTGCCGTCGAGCCCTGAAATATGGGTACGCTCAATATCGGACGTTGGCAGATAGGTATGCAGCGCCTGGGTATACGCCAGCGGATCCGCTCCAAGGTTGGTGGTCGTCAGCGCAATCTGGCAGCCCCCGACCGAAAAGCTGAAGGTGGCAAGCAACAGCGCGTGCCCTTCCCATACGTCGGCAAAGTCATCGTCTGCTCGCAGAGAAAGGCAGATTTCCACCTCATGGGCGGATTCCCGTACGTCTTCCAGCTTCCAGAGAGCGGTGCGGGCAAACCCGTGGGCTGCTTTGGTACGAATCCGCTTACGTACTTCCGGGGGATTTTTTTCCGGTACCCCGAACCAGGGCCAGCACAATGGAATGCCTCCGCGAATCGCCCGTCCCGTTTCAAAGCGGGCGGTGTCGCTCAGCCAGAGCCAGTCCGGTTTGTCGTGAGTGGCAAAGTGGGTGAGATGTGCTCCCTGGAGAAACAGCCGGGCGCGAAACAGCGGGTGGTGTACCTCAATGGCTTCCAGTTCCCCCTGGGTTGTCCAGCGGGTGAAAGACCAGTGCCCGGGTCTTGTCGTCACGCGATGCCTCATACTGCCGTGGATGAACGAATGGCCTGCCCGCTCTCGGGGCTTAGGTGTATTTTCGTATCCTCAGAGTAAATTAAAACTGACGCTGCCGCGAGATTCCGGAATAAAATACCGGGCCATCAAAGGAGCAAGTCATGGAACACACCGTCGTTGTCCCGATCAGGGGGTCGCTGCCGGCTGAGGGCCAGGCCTCAGTCGGAGCCGTGTCGGCAGAGGCCGGTGCGGCCGGCCCGGCGATCGCGCCATCGCATCCGCTTGAGGGTGTCTCCGATACATGGCTGGACAGCCTGGCGAGCGGTCTGACTGAACACGGCTGGCTGAGCGTGGACGTTCGCGGGCAGCTTGAAGACCCGTTGCTCCTGGCGCTGAGGGAAGAGGTCCGGATTCTGGATCGCACTGAGACCATGAAGGCGGCGGGAATTGGCCGCGGGACCGACCTGATGCGTGACCGTTCGGTGCGGCGTGACCGCATTGCCTGGCTGCAGGGGATGACAGCGCCCCAGCAGGCTCTGTTCGCCATTCTGGATCAGGTACGCCTTGGCCTGAATCGGCGGCTTTTTCTGGGTCTCCGGCGGTTTGAGGCACACTACGCCACCTACCATCGCGGTGATTTTTACCGCAGGCATCTGGACAGTTTCGCAGGCCGTGCCTCACGGGTTGTCAGCCTGGTGCTGTACCTCAATGAAGGCTGGAGCAGTGAGGACGGGGGCGCGCTGCAGGTCTTCAATCGGGACAGCCAGCATGAAATCTGCGGGGCCGTCCTGCCGGAGATGGGGCGCATGGCTCTGTTCATGAGTGAGGATGTCCCCCACGAAGTGTTGCCCGCCAACCGGACCCGCTACAGCCTGGCCTGCTGGTTTCGTCAGGATGAAGTGCCGCTTCCGCTATAAGTCGTTGTAGTCCGCCAACCCTTTTGCTACTATGCGCGCCGCTTTCGGGCAATTGTCCCGGAACGCCGTTATGGTGGCTCCATTGGTGCCTCCGCAACATGAAACCGTGAACCCGGTCAGGCCCGGAAGGGAGCAGCCGCAGCGGTGGAATTGTGTGCCGGAGTGTCGCTGATGGAGTCACCCCCAGACTTTCTTTTCCCGTTCGTTCTATCCCTCTGAAATCGTCGCTTTTTCCTGCCAGAACGGTCGATTCCCCGGCTTCTTCTCCGGGCAAGTCCATGCTAAGGTTAAAGCCATTTTCACAGCAGTTGGCTAAACATGAGCTACCAGGTACTTGCGCGTAAATGGCGCCCCCGCACATTTGAAGACATGGTTGGCCAGGAGCATGTGCTGCAGGCACTCATTCACGCCCTGGAAAACCAGCGTCTCCACCATGCCTATCTGTTCACCGGAACCCGCGGTGTAGGCAAGACCACCATCGGGCGTCTGCTGGCGCGGTGCCTGAACTGCGAAACCGGGGTTACCCCCAGACCCTGTGGCGAATGCAGCAGTTGCCGGGAAATACAGGACGGGCGCTTCGTCGACCTGATCGAGATTGATGCCGCTTCCCGCACGGGCGTCGATGACATGCGCGAACTCACGGATAACGTGCAATACGCGCCCACCCGGGGGCGGTTCAAGGTGTACCTGATTGACGAGGTGCACATGCTGACGAACCAGTCGTTCAATGCGTTCCTGAAAACCCTGGAAGAACCGCCGGAGCACGTGAAATTCCTGCTGGCGACAACCGACCCCCAGAAACTGCCCGTGACGGTGCTGTCCCGTTGCCTGCAGTTCAACCTCAAGCGGATGACGCCGGAGCACATCGCCGGCCACCTGAAACACGTGCTGGGTGAAGAGCAGATTCCCTTTGAAGAGCCGGCACTCTGGCTGCTGGCGCGAGCCGCCGACGGCAGTATGCGTGACGCGCTGAGCCTGACCGATCAGGCTATTGCCTTTGGCAACCAGAAGCTCGCGGCCAGTGATGTCAGTAACATGCTCGGCACCATCGATCAGCGCGATATCGAGCGCCTGGTCAAGGCCCTGGTTGAGAGCGACGGGCCATCGCTGTTGGCGGAGATTCAGCGGGTATCCGATTTTGCGCCCGACTACGGCGTTATTCTGGCCGATCTGTTGTCACTGTTTCACCGGGTTACCATGGAGCAGGTGGTACCAGGCAGTGCAGACAACGCGCTGGGTGATGCGGCACAGGTTCAGGCGCTGGCACGCCAGCTGAGCGCCGAGGATGCCCAGCTGTTTTATCAGGCGGCGTTGATGGGGCGCAAGGATCTGGCGGTAACGCCCGATGCTCGCATGGGGTTTGAAATGACGCTGTTGCGCATGCTTGCCTTCCGGCCGGGAAATGATCGCCGGGAGCCACCGGCCAGGCGTTCCGCCCCCGGTCAGGCTGGCAACGCTGAATCCCGGGAGGACCCGGACCCTGCGCCTGCCGCAGCGCCGCGCCAACAACAGGTTGCGACGGAACCGGAAAACGTTACGCCGCCGGCCGATATGCCTGCCCCGGAGCCGGCCGAACCCGCGCCACAGGTGAGTGCAGAGCCTGTCGCTGCGGAAGAGCCAGAGCCCGCCGAGCCAGACGCGGAGTTCGATCCCGGTCCGGTGCCCGAGTACCTGACTGAGGCGGCTCCCGAATCGGCAATCCCTCAGCCTTCGGAAGAGCCTGGGATCCCCGCGCCCCCGGCGGAGGAGGTGCAACCGACTGAGTCGGCGGCCGAAGACGAGTCGGGCGGGGAATTCGACTGGCAGCGAGACTTCCGCAGCCTTGGCATTGTTGGTATGCCCGGCAACCTCGCGAGCCACACCGCCATGGCGCGGGAAGATGATGCCATCCTGCTCACCATGGAGGAGGGGCATGCACGACTTCTCAACCCCCGCCACGAAGAAAAGATTCTTGCTGCCTTGAGAAACCGCTTCGGCGACACCATTACTCTGCGTATTGAGCAGGGCGACACCGGCGGCAGAACCCCTGCGGTCTGGGAAGAGCGACAGCGTGTGGCGAGGCAGAAAGCGGCGGAGTCGTCCATTCAGAACGATCCGCTGGTAAAGTCCATCGTTGAACGTTTCGAGGCACGGGTAGTCGAAGACAGTATCCGGCCGGCAGAGCATTCAGGTTGAAGGAGAGCAGGTTATGATGAACGGCATGGGCGACTTGATGAAAAAAGCCCAGAAAATGCAGGAAGACATGCAGAAGGCCCAGGAAGAAATCGCCAAGGCTGAGGTAACCGGTGAATCTGGCGCAGGTCTGGTCAAAGTGACCATGAACGGTCGCCACGACGTACGCAAGGTCGAGATTGACCCGTCGCTGATGGGCGAAGAGAAAGACATTCTTGAAGATCTCCTGGCGGCGGCTGTGAACGACGCGGTTCGTCGCGTGGAGGCCAACCAGAAAGAGAAGATGTCCGGCATGATGTCCGGCATGGGTATGCCGCCCGGATTCAAGATGCCATTCTGAATCAATTCATTACCGGTGTTTTTTCATCTGAAGTATAAGGAATTTTCATGGCGTTCAGCCCGCTGGTCGATGAGCTGGTAGAGTCCCTTCGGTGTCTACCCGGGGTAGGCCAGAAAACCGCGCAGCGGATGGCGTTTCACCTACTGGAGCGGGGTCGCTCCGGCGGCGTCCGTCTCTCAGAGGCGCTGAGTCACGCGATGACCGGTGTACGGCGCTGCGACAGCTGCCAGAATTTCGCCGACACCCCCCGGTGTCGTATTTGCGAGAATCCCGAGCGACAGACCGGAACCCTGTGCGTTGTCGAGAGCCCGTCCGATCTGCTCGCCATCGAGCAGGCCGGCGACTATCGCGGCAGCTACTTCGTGTTGATGGGGCATCTGTCGCCGATTGATGGGGTCGGGCCGGAGGAAATCGGTATCGAGCGCCTGCTGAAACGAATCGGGGATGAAGGCGTCACAGAATTGATTCTGGCGACCAATCCGACCGTGGAAGGCGAGGCAACGGCGCACTACATCGCCGACCGTCTTGACCAGAAAGGGGTGCTGATTACACGCCTGGCCCACGGCATTCCGGTGGGAGGCGAGCTCGGTTACGTCGACGGCTTCACGCTCACCCATGCATTTCGGGGCCGAAAGCCCCTTTCTGAATAAAAACCGACAGAGCACTTTTTATGGCTTCAAGTAACCCGGTGGCGGAAGCGCCGCCGGCTCCCGCCGCCATCGAATGGATCACCGAACCCGACGCTCTCGACCAGTGGCTGACAGGGATTCGCGGCGAGCCTCTTGCGCTGGACACCGAGTTTGAGCGGGTCAGCACGTTCTTCCCGATTCCCGGGCTCGTGCAACTGGGTCTGGGTACTGAGTACCGTCTGGTAGATCCTGGTATTGCAGAGCAGTCCATGGAATTTCGCCGGATCCTGGCAGACAGTAACAGCCCGAAACTGCTGTACGCCATGAGTGAAGACCTGGAGCTGTTTCGTCACTGGCTTGATCTGGAGCCGGCCGGCGTTATTGATCTGCAGATTGGCGCTGCCCTGGCTGGCGCCGGGTTTTCCGTCGGTTATGCGCGGCTGGTTGAAACGCTGTTCGGCGAAACCCTGGATAAATCGGCGACACGCTCAGACTGGATCTCGCGCCCCCTGAGCGAGGCACAGCAACGGTACGCACTGGACGACATCCGCTTTCTTGCGCCCATGGCCGATTGGGTCATGACCAACCTTGCCGTGCGGAACCTGGAGTCGGCGTTGGCGGAAGAATCCGATCGCTTTGCCTCTGAACTCGCAACCCAGGACGATTACGCGAACCACTACCTCAAGCTCCGTGGCGGATGGACGCTAAGCCCGCGGCAGCAAGCCGTTTTAAGAGCGTTGACGGCCTGGCGGGAGGAAGAATCCCGCCGCCGCGACCGGCCCCGCAATCGCGTGGTGGGAGATCCCTTGCTGATCGCCATTGCCGAGCGTCTGCCCGAGTCGGTACGCCGCCTTGCCGACATTCAGGGGCTGCCTCAGCCAGTCATCCGGCGATATGGTGATAAAATACTGGAGCTGGTGAGCCAGGGGCGGGCAGCATCAACCGATGCCATGACACTGATTCCCGCACCACTGAGCCGTCAGGAGCAGAGTTTCTATAAACAGGTGAAACGGCTGATCGCCTCGGCCGCAGAGGCGGCGGATGTGCCGGTGGAACTGCTGGCCCCCCGCAAACGTCTTGAAGCGGTGGTTCACCAGCGTGACCTGGCAGCCGGTCTATTCAATTCGGGCTGGCGCCGTCAGATCCTGGCCCCGGTCCGGGAGCAGCTAGAGGAACTACTTCGGTCATGACAGACAAACAGTTTGTATCGGTCTTTCGCAGCAGCAAGAAGGCGGACACCTACCTTTACGTTCGCCGCGGACAGGTTTGGGAAGAGCTGCCGGAGAGCCTGCGGGGGATTTTCGGCGCTCCCGTCCACGCCATGGATCTGGTGCTCACTGCAGAACGGAAACTGGCTCGCACGTCCGGCAAGCAGGTACTGGATGCCATTGCTGACAAGGACTTCTTTCTGCAGATGCCGGAAGAGCGGGACGCCTATGTGGTCGACTTTCGCAAAAAACCGGAACAGCACCAGCCATGATTGCAGAGATCCCGTTCTGGCAGCGTAAGCGTCTCGATGAGATGACGCCGGCGGAGTGGGAATCGCTGTGCGATGGCTGCGGCAAATGTTGCCTGGCCAAGCTGGAGGATGAAGACACCGGCGAGGTGTATTACACCGATCTGGTGTGCCGCTACATGGATACGGACAGCTGTCGTTGTACCGTTTATCCTGAACGGCTGGAGAAAGTGCCGGCGTGCACCGTATTGACACCTGACACCCTTGCGGACTATCACTGGCTACCGTTTACCTGCGCCTATCGGACGTTGGCGGAAGGCCGCCCGCTGGCCGACTGGCACCCGCTGCGGTCCGGCGACCCCGACTCCGTCCATCAGGCTGGCGTGTCGGTTCAGCATCGGGTGGTATCAGAGGCCGGGGTGCCGGAAGAAGACTGGGAAGAACACATAATTCACTGGATCCTGTAATGATTGATTCTGAAGCTCAACTGGCCTACGGCATTTTCTGGGTAGTCTATGCCGTGGCGTTCGTGGTTTTCTTTTACATGATGTCGCGGCTGTTTCGTATCGTGCCGCTGTATGGTGTGCGGACGTTATTGCAATCCGCACTCATCGTGCTTCTTCTGACCCCTGTGGAGTCAGCGGAGGTGAGCGGATGGTGGGTGCCTGCATGGCTGTACGGAGGGTACGAGTTGATCCTGGGCGATGTCGACACCGCTGGCAAGGCGATTCTCAATCTGGGCATTGCCGCACTGGCCATGACGCTGGTTTGGGTGTTGGATCTGGTCCGTTATCGACTGGTAGAACGCTGATCTGAGATAACAACAACAAAAACGGAGCACAGATGCGACGGAACCTTTACGTCACGCTTTTTGCCAGCTTTTTGCTCGGTGCCGCCCTGTCGTCGGGGGCAACCGCGCAGGAAGCGCCCGCCCCGGAACCCCGTGATGCCGCCGACGTGCGAATCATCGTCGATATTTCCGGATCCATGAAGGACACCGACCCCGAAAACCTGCGGCAACCGGCCGTCCGCCTGCTGGCAAGAATGCTGCCTGACGGGGCTGAAGCGGGAGTGTGGACCTTTGGCCAGTACGTCAACATGCTGGTTCCCCATGGCGCCGTGAACGAGGACTGGCGCGCCCGTGCCATCGGGCGCTCCGCAGACATCAACTCTGTGGCCTTGCGCACGAACCTGGGGGAGGCCATCGAAGTGGCCAGCGATGACTATTTCACCGATGGCGACCTGGGCAACACTGATTTCATCCTGCTCACTGACGGCAAGGTTGATATATCGGATCAAGCCGTTGCTAATCAACAGGAGCGGGCGCGTATTCTGGGCCCGGTTCTTGACCGACTGGTCAGTAAAAATGCCACCATCCATACCGTCGCGTTATCAGACGCGGCCGACAGCAAGTTTCTGACCACCCTCGCAGATCGGACGGGTGGCAGCCACTTTGTCGCACCCTCTGCCGATGCCCTGAGTCTGGCATTTCTGAACGCGCTTAATGCAGCGGCTCCGCAGCAGCAGCTTCCCATTGAAGGCAACGGTTTTACCGTTGACAGTGGCGTGCGGGAATTTACCGCGCTGATATTCTGGGGCAGTGGCGAAACCCGGGAAACCCGTAAGCTGGAACTGACAGACCCGGAAGGCAACACGGCGGTGATTGGTAACCGCGGCACCAGCATGCGTTGGGCGCGCGAATCCGGGTACGATCTGATTACGGTCAGCGAGCCGCTTCCCGGACAGTGGCGGATCGCCGGCGAGCTGGGGGAAGGCAGTCGGGTGACGGTTGTCAGTGACCTGCGAATGGTGGTTTCGCCGCTCCCGCCGGTTTTCTCGGACAATCAGCCTCTTGATCTGCAGATCGCCTTCTTCGAAGGTGAGGAGAAACTGACCAATCCTGATTTTCTCAGGGTGTTGGAGGTTGGGGTAACTGTCACCTCCGAAGACAATCGTAGTGGTCGAAAGGTCCTGTCAGACGAGGAGCCCCCTGAGGACGGTATCTACAGCGACTCGATCGGGGGGCTGCCAGCGGCCGGCCGGTACGCCATTGAGGTGATTGCCGACGGCCAGACCTTTTCACGAAAGTTCAGCGGTTTCAGCCGTTTTGAACGCCCGCAGGGCACCGGTGCAGCGGGTTCGGGTGACGAGGCAACTAGTGCCGGGCCCGCGGCAGAAGAGGGCGATACCGGTCAGGAAGCGCCGGCAGTACCGGCACCCGAACCCGAAGATCCTGCCGAGCCGGCGGATGCACCTGCCGCTGAGGATGAGGCGCCGGTGGGCGGGCCAATCGATATTGCTGCCGTAGAGCGCCCAGCAGAAGTTGCCGATTCGTCTTCGGCTTCTGCAACTAACGAAAAGGACAGCGCCGGTATGTCGCTCTGGGTGTGGATTGGCTCTGGGGCACTGATGATTCTGTTGATAGGTGGCGGTCTGTTTGCAATGTACAAGCGTAAGCAGAATACCGCAGCGCCTGAGGTGGATAACGCGCCGGTGGTTGAGCCCGAGCCAGAACCGGAGCCGGAGCCCGCGGCCGATGCTGAGTCGCCGGACGAACCGATCCCCGTGGCCGATAGCGAAGATCCCGTTCCTGCGGCGGAACCACTCGAGGAAGTTGGTGACGACGAGATACCGGTTGCCGACACCAAGGTGGATGAGGAGCTGGAGGATTTCGGCCTTGAGGACTTCGACCTTTCCGAATTTGACGATTTGCCAGAGTCCGGAGACGAAGAGAAAGCCGGGCCCGAGGACGGCGCCGATCAGGCGAAACCGAAAAACTAGGCCGGGGTGGTTAGGCCCCCCTCCGGCCCTTTATACTCCCCATCCTGATGATCTGATAACCGAACAGGAACCAATCACATGAAGTTTACCGGTACCGAAAAATACGTAGCCACTGATGATCTGCAAATGGCGGTTAACGCAGCCATCTCGCTGCAACGACCACTGCTGATTAAAGGCGAACCCGGCACCGGCAAAACCCTGTTGGCGGAAGAGATGGCGGCGGCGCTCGGGATGCGACTGGTTCCATGGCACATCAAGTCTACCACCAAGGCCCAGCAGGGGCTTTACGAGTACGATGCGGTGTCACGGTTACGGGATTCCCAGCTCGGCGATGAGAAAGTGAAGGACATCAGCAATTACATCGTCAAAGGCAAGCTGTGGGAAGCCTTCGAGGCGGACGAGCAGGTGGTGTTGCTGATCGATGAGATCGACAAGGCCGACATTGAGTTTCCAAACGATTTGCTGCTGGAACTCGATCGTATGGAGTTCTTTGTCTACGAGACCCAGCAGTTCGTAAAGGCGAGGAAGCGCCCCATCGTGGTCATCACCAGCAACAACGAAAAAGAGCTGCCGGATGCTTTTCTGCGTCGCTGTTTCTTCCACTACATCAGCTTCCCGGATCATGACACCATGAAGGACATCGTGGACGTGCACTTCCCGGGTCTGCAGCAGGCGATTGTGAGGGATGCACTGGAAGTGTTCTTCGATGTGCGCAAGGTGCCCGGGCTCAAGAAGAAGCCGTCGACATCGGAGCTGATTGACTGGCTCAAGCTGCTGATGGCCGATGAACTGTCTGCCAAAATGCTTCAGGAGAAGGACACCAGCTCGGCTCTGCCACCGCTGTATGGCGCCCTGGTCAAGAACGAGCAGGACGTGCATCTGTTGCAGAAGCTGGCGTTCATGGCGCGTCGTCGCAGCTGACATTCAGCAAGAGCTACACCTTATGTTGATTGATTTTTTTCTCGAAGTTCGGCGGGCAAAAGTGCCCGCCAGTCTGCGCGAATTTCTTGACCTGCTGGAGGCCTTGCAGAACCGGCTGGCTTTCGCGGATATGGAAGAATTCTACTACCTGTCACGTTTGTGCCTGGTGAAAGATGAGCGCCACTTCGACAAGTTTGACCGCGCCTTCAAGGCCTATTTCGAAGGCATCGAAAATCTTGACGATCTGATGGAGATGCTGATTCCGGATGACTGGCTTCGGGCGGAGTTCGAGAAGCACCTCAGCGAAGAAGACAAAGCCAAAATTGATTCCCTGGGTGGCCTCGAGGAGCTGATTGAAACCTTCAAGAAACGCATGGAGGAACAGCAGGAGCGCCACGCCGGTGGTAACAAGTGGATTGGAACCGGCGGCACGTCGCCATTCGGCGCCGACGGCTACAACCCGGAGGGGTTCCGCATCGGCCAGAAGGGTGGTCGTCATGGCCGTGCCGTGAAGGTCTGGGAAAAGCGTGAGTACAAGGACCTGGACGACAGCATTACCCTTGGCATCCGCAACATCAAGGTGGCGATGCGCCGGCTCCGCAAGTTCGCCCGCCAGGGCGCTGCAGACCAGCTCGATATGGACGACACCATCCGGTCGACCGCCCGCAACGCGGGTTATCTGGACCTGAAGATGGTTCCGGAGCGCCATAATGCGGTCAAGGTGCTGATCTTCTTTGACGTGGGCGGCTCCATGGACCCGCATGTGCGAGTGTGTGAAGAGCTCTTTTCCGCGGCGCGGATGGAGTTCAAGCACATGGAGTATTTCTACTTCCACAACTTCGTGTATGAGAGTGTCTGGAAGAACAATATCCGCCGGATGAATGAGACCACCAGCACCTGGGACATCCTCAATAAGTACACGCCGGATTACAAAGTGATTTTTGTTGGCGACGCCACCATGGCGCCTTACGAGATTTCTCATCCCGGCGGTTCCATCGAGCATTGGAACGAAGAGGCGGGGGCAACCTGGTTTCAGCGCATCACCGACCATTTCCGCAAGGTGGTCTGGCTGAACCCGCTGCCCGAGAGTTACTGGGGCAGTGGCGGCTCCCTCGGCATGACCCGTCAACTGGTGAACGATCATATGTACCCGCTGACCATCGACGGTCTCGAATCGGCGATGAAGCAGTTGAGCAAATAAAAAAGCCGATGCGGGTTGAGCGCATCGGCAAAGCTCGGCATATCAAACGGGGCAGCGGTCGTAGCTTCCCCGTGCTTTGTCCCTCAGCAATAACGGGGCCACCCGAAACTTTTCACCCAAAAACAATGCAATAGCCTGGTACCTCTTCAGGGCATCGCTACCGTACCTGTTTCACCCCGTTAACACCTGTAAAAAAAACCGACGCTCCGCGTTTTCCAATTGGTGATCTGGATACCGTTCTTGCTGGTAACCAGGTGTTACCCTTCCTGTCAGTTTGTAACGGAAGATTACAGAAGGCAGGAAGCGTATGTTCGCCCCACAGCAGGTAACTGACTCAGGTCGCCGGGCTTGTTCGCCCGCATGGAAAGGCGTGGCCCTCTTGCTCGTCGCCCTGATGATGTGGGTGCCCGCACTGGCCTCCGCGAACGATCTGGAATCCGAAATCAACCGCCTGAAGGCGGACGTGGCAGACCTGGCCAGCGAACTCTACGCTCTTGAAGAAGCCATCCTGCACCCCGCCGATACGCAAGTGGCAGTATTTCTGACACTGGCCACGAAAGATGCGCTGCAACTCGACTCGGTGGAGCTCTTCATCGATGAGACACCCGTTTCCTCGCACCTGTATACCGACCTAGAGCGGCAGTCCTTGCAGCAGGGCGGGGTACAGCAGATATTTCTTGGCAACCTGCCCTTGGGGGACCATCACCTCAAAGCGGTACTCACGGCCCGCACGGACAACGACCGTTATGTTCGCCGCGAAGCCTCTCACCGGTTCCGCAAAGAACCGGGCGAGTCCCGAATCCAGATGACCCTCGATGCCCGGGCGCCGGATTTTGAACCCCGGGTGGCCTTCAGGGAATGGAAGTGACGGATCATGGCAACTGAATACCAGCACCGGTTTCGCAGTGGTGGCAGGGGGATGCTCTGCCTGGGGGCTTCTGTGTTCTTGCTCCTGGGCAGCATCGGGCAGCTGCATGCAACCCCCCGCTCCGAGGCGGATCTGGCGACCCGGCTGGCCCAGTTTGCGCTCGCATCGGGCCAGCCGGAGAAAGCCCTTGCACGGATCGGCCGTGTAGAGAGTGAAACCTCATCCTGGGTCAAGGCTCAGGCCCTGGTGGCAACGGGTCAGACTGCAGCGGCCCATGAGCTGCTGAAACGTCAGCTTAACGGGCGAAATCACCGGGGCGACGCGGCCTTGCTGTTGGCCCGGATTGCCCAGCGCGAGGGAGATTCACTGCGCGCCCGGGAGCACTTTGAGGCGGCGGCTCGTCTGGGTTTTGGTGAAACCCGACAGCGCGCGCTATACCAACTGGCTGCGATGGAACTGGCCGCTGGCAAGCCCGACCGGGCCGGACAGCGCCTGGCGGAGATGGATTCGGGTTACTGGGCAGCGCTTGGTTACATGAACCTGGCGGCCAGCTACAGCGAGATCGATCGCAATGCAGCGCGACCGCTGGTTGCCCTGCGTGTAGCACTGGCGATGGCGGAAAAGGACGCCAAGGGCGACCGCAGTGTGGCGTTACGAAACAGGCTCCTGGTCAGGGCTGGCTTTCTGTCCTATCAACAGGAGGAGTACGAGAAAGCCATCGGGTTTCTGGAAAAGGTTCCACTCGACAGTTACCACACCCCCCGAGCGCTCTACCTGCATGGCCTTGCCCTGGCGGCTCGTGATAACCACCGGGCGGCGATGCAGTCCTGGCACCGGGCGAAAAAATTCCCGCTTGCCCACCCCGGGGTGGAGGATGCCTGGCTCGGCATGGGCCGGGGGTATGACCTGGCGGGATACCTCGGTCAGGCCGGGGAAGCCTATCTGGCAGCCAACGCCTCCTATGAAAGCGAACGGGTCACCCTGCGCAAGCTGGCGGCGCGCATCCGCGAGGAGGGCGCATGGAAAGCCCTCATCGTCGACGCCCGCGAGGCAGACACCCAGTGGTTTCTGGCGGACAACCGGACGCTGACGCAACCGCGCATGGCCTATCTGCTGCGTTTCATGGAGAGCGCCGAGGCCCAGCAGGCCGTCGCGCAGGTTGCTGATCTGGTGGCGCTCGAAACCGGGCTGGCAGAGCGGGAGCGTAACCTGCGGGTGTTTCGGGGCTCGCTGGCAGACCGGCTATCGACGCCAGTAGGGCCGGCCATGGCGTCTGGCAAAGAGTTGGGTGAGAAATCCGCGCAATTGCGCGCCCGTCTCGAAGCGTTGGAAAACCAGGGGGCTGATCCAGCGCAACTGGCGCTAACCGCCCGAACTCTCGGTGATATTGAAGACGCCCTCGCCACGTTGGAGTCGCGCGTCGGACAGAGAAATGCCCGTCTTCGGCAACTCAAGAGCAGGCTGGACGGCATGCTCGGCGGCATGGAAAGCCTGCGACGTCGTGCCGGCGAGCTGCGGCAGCAGGCGGAAGCAGCCCTTGATGAACGTGTCCTCGCCTATGTGGAGGCTCAGGACAAGCGAATGGTTTATGCGCTGGATAAGAGCGAACAGCAGATTGCCCATCTGTACGAATATCTGGCGCTTGAATCCCTGCAGCGGGGTAGCCAATGATGCCCGGTTACTACAGGCGTTATAGCCTGCTTGCGGCAGGCGCGGTGCTGACGGCGATGACGACCCTGGTATCGGCTCAGGAATCGTTCCGCGTAGAGCTCGGCAGCGACGGTGAAACCATTGCTGATATGCGCCCGGTATTCCTGACCTATGAATCGCGTCCGATGCCGGCGATTTCGCCCGCTGAAGTTGCCCGTCGCTACCAGCGCCTGTTCGATTCCACGGATGAGCCGGAAGTCCGGATAGACGCCCTGAATCGGCTGGCGAACATTCAGCAGGCATCCGGTCAGGTAGTTCAGCCGGACGACGCCGAAGAGCAGCGACTCTACCGCGAAGCACTCGGCAGCTACGAATCGGTCATCGAGCGGGGCTCATTCCACGGCAAGCTGGACGAACTGCTCTACCAGATGGCGAAAGCTCATGCGTTCGTAGGCCATGGCGAGGAGTCTATCCAGCGTCTGAAACAGCTGGCTGGATTGTACCCCCGCTCGCCACTGGTACCTGAAGCAAGATTTCGGATCGCCGAGTCGGCTTTCGCCGCTGGTCGTTATGCTGAGGCGGAGGCCGCTTACGGCCAATTGATCGCCGGCGAGGGCGGCGACAGCCTGAAAACCAAGGCGCGCTACATGCAGGGGTGGAGTCAGTACAAGCAGGGGAGCGGAGCATGGCCGCGGGCAGCGGCATCGTTTCTGGCCGTACTGGACCAGAGTATGCCGACGCTCTCACACATCGGCCAGGTACAGGGCAGTGAGCGGGAAGTGATCGATGACACCCTCCGCGTGATGGCGTTGATGGCCGCTGATCGCGACGGCGCGCCGACCCTTGAAGCCTGGTTAGCGCAGGCGGGCGATAAGCCCTACGATTATCTGCTGTTTGACCGGCTGGCGGATCATTATGCCAACCAGAGGCGCTACGGCGACAGCGTTGCAGTCAGCCGGCGCTACGTGAATGATCATCCCGATCATTCCGCGGCGCCAGCTTTCCTGGCCCAGGCGGTGGACGTCTGGAAGCTTGCCGGCGAGGCGGACCGCGCCAGAGAGGCCCGCAAGGAATACGTTGTGGCATTCAGCGACGACGCCGATTACCGTCGGCTGACGCCGAATTATCAACAGCTGTGGCAGACCTTCGCCCATCGACTGGGGGACTTTTACTACGATCTGGGCGAGCGCACGTCACAGCCCCGTCACTTTGCCAATGCCGCCAAATTTTACGAAGCGCTGAGTAACCGCGCCGAGGCTCCGGGCGAAACCCTCCGGCTGGCGGGCGATGCTCGACTACAGGCTGCACAATACGACCAGGCGCTCGACAACTACCGGCACGCTGCCTATCACACCTCAGGTTACGAGGGTGGGGCTGATGCAGCCTGGGCGGCAATGACCATACTGCGCGACGGCCTCGCCAATCGCATTGACCATGCCGCAACCTTGCCCGAACTGTCCGCCGAAGCCGAGAAATTCGGCACTTCGTACCCGGCTGACCTCCGGTTGCCGGCATTGTATGCGGATATTGCCAACCGTTGGCTGGAGAGGGGGGAGCCTGTGTACGCGCAGGAATTTGCAGAGTACGTACACAGGCTTGAGGCGTCCACGCCCGAAGAACGTTACAGTGCCTGGCTGGTATTGGGTGAGGTGCATTATACCGCCGCGGATTACCGGCTCGCCGAGCACGCGTGGAGGGAGGCGGACCGGCTGATTGGCAGCGGAAGCCTCACCGATGTCACCAGGGCCGACGCGGAATCCGTCCGAAGACAGTTGGCCACTGCTGTGTATCGCCAGGGTGAGGTCGCCCAGACTGCCGGTGAAACGGACAACGCAGTTGCCCATTTCCAGCGCGTGGACTCGGTACTTCCGGGCTCGGACATTGCTATCAAGGGGCGGTACGACGCGGCCAACAGCCTGCTGCTGGCAAACCGCTGGCAAGCCGCTGTTAATGAACTTGTCCGTTTTCGCTCAGACTTCCCGGCCCACCCGCTTACCGGTTCAATCAGTGACAAGCTGGTCTTGGCCTATACCTCCTCAGGTCAGCCGGTACGGGCAGCGTCCGAGCTGATGGAAACCGCAGGGAAAGAGGCGGATCCCTGGCCCCGCAAGCTTCGGGCGGCCGAGTTGTTCCACCAGGGGCAGGCTGCTGAGCGCCGTGACACCCTATACCGTGAATACCTGGCGACCGGACCTGAGCCGGCCTCGGCCGAGGAACATATCCGCCTGCAAACCATGCGCTCACGTCTGATGGATTCCGGTGCCACGTCGGATTACCGCCAGCAGATGGTGCGCGCAGAGCTGAACAGTGACTGGCATTCTGAGCAGACGCTGGGTTGGGCTGCCGTCGCCGCAATGGAATTAGGGCGGGAGGCCGCCGAGGAGTTCACCGGGATTGAACTGGGCCATCCGCTGGAACAATCCCTGGCCCGCAAGCAGGCGGCCCTGCAGCGTGCGCAGGAAAGGTTTGCGCAAGCGGAGCAGTTCGACCAGCAGGCGGTTCGCTCCGAAACCCTGTACCGACGCGCCGAACTGTACCGGGTTCTGGCCCGGGATCTGATGAGCTCAGCGGTACCGAAGGAACTGAACGATCTCGAGCGCATGCAATACCAGATGCTGCTTGAAGAGGAAGCCTACCCGTTTGAAGAAAAAGCCATCGAGCTTCACGCGCAGAACCACGAACTGCTGGCCAACGGTGAATACAGTGAATGGGTGGAAAAAAGTCTGCAGGCACTGGCGGAGCTGTTTCCGGGCCGGTATGACCGGGAGGTTCAATGGATGAGCTGGAAAGGAGAGCCAAATGATGACGCCTGATGTCCGGCTATGCGCGTTACTCTTGATGATCGTCACGCTTGCCGGTTGCGCTTCACGACCGGAGCCGGAACCGCCAAAAGAAGCAGTCGTCGCGCTTGATGGGCAGGCGGTCGTGACGCTCAACAACCGGGCCTTATCGCTGAAGGAGGAAGGTCGTTTCCGGGAGGCCGCCGAGTTGCTCCGGACGGGGATTCGTGGGGCGCCGGAGACACCCGAGTTGCATTACAACCTGGCAGTGATTTCCGAACTCTATCTGTTGGATCTGGACAATGCGCTGACCCATTACCGGCGCTACCGGTCTTTGACCGAACAGGATGACAAGCTGGTGGCCGGGTGGATTGCGGATCTGGAGCGGAGGCTGCAATGACGGGCACCAGAATGTTGCATTTAGCCGCCGGGGAAACAATGCCCTGGGTGCATCGCATACTCCTGATCGGCGTGATGCTGCTTGCAGTGACCAGTGCCGAAGTGAGTGCAGCGACCAACCAGGAGCCATCCGAATCGCCGCTTGGGGTTGAGGGCATTGCGCAGGATTCCGCGGATGATGATCCCGGCGTGCTCTACATTCTGCCCTGGCAACCGCCAACACTGCCCAAGCGGCCCCGGGCGCGGCTGGAAGACCGCGCCCCTGAATTACTGGAACCTCTGGACCCGGTGGCGCTTGAGCGTCATCGGGTGTTTCGTCAAACCCTGAATCCGTCACTGGATTCTTCCCTGTCTGTGCAGTAACTGCAGGAGTCTGAAGATGCTGGAAACTGTCGTTCGTTTTTTTCAGGAAGGTGGCCCCTTCATGTATCCCATTGCGGTCGTTCTGGTTATCGGCCTGGCGATCACCCTGGAGCGGTTTGTTTACCTCGGGTCGGTTCGGCGCAGAAACCGTCTGGCCTTTGAGAAAGGCATTCTGCCATTGCTGCAGAAGCGGGATTACCAGCGCGCGATGAAGGCGGCAAACAGTTCCGACAGTGCTATCGCGTCCATCATGGGGGCGGGCATTGGCCGCCTGCTCAACAATCACCGGCGCGAGGACGTTGAGTACGCCATGGAGGAGGGGTTGATGGAGGTGCTGCCGCGTCTTGAGAAGCGCACTCAGTATCTGGCGACCCTCGCCAACATCGCCACCCTAATGGGGTTGCTCGGCACGATTATTGGTCTTATTGCCGCGTTTACCGCGGTGGCGGCCGCCGACCCAGCCCAGAAAGCCACGCTGCTTTCTGAAAGTATCTCGGTGGCGATGAACACCACTGCGTTCGGGCTGATGTCGGCGATTCCGCTACTGATGTTCCATGCCCTGTTGCAGACCCGAACCAATGAAATCGTGGACAGTTTCGAGATGGCGGGGGTCAAGTTGCTCAACATCATCTCGGACCAGAACGTCAGTCAATCCGCCGCTTGAGCCGGGGGCGAAACATGAGACGCAGGCATCGCAGAGCGGTAAGCAGTCCGGAACTGGACATCACCGCTTTTCTGAATCTGATGATTGTGCTGGTTCCGGTTTTGCTTCTGGGCATGGTGTTCAGCCAGATTCGTACCATTGACCTCAATTTTCCCGGCAAGCCACCGGGCGAGGCCCCGGCAGCGGATCAGTTGCGGCTGGTGGTGACCCTGATCCCGGCTGGTCTGGAAGTGTCGGACAGTGACCGGGGCGCTATCCGCACGCTGCCACTGCGAGAGGGCGAACAGGATTTTACCGCCCTGAGGGACGTACTCAGGCAGATCAAGGCCCGTGTGCCGGAGAAAACGGACGTGGTGCTGGAAGTTGGCGGGGACATTGACTACCAGACGCTGGTAACCGCAATGGATACCGTGCGCTCCTATCCGACCGTGGTGGCAGCCAGTCAGGTGGAGGCGGAACTGTTTCCGGATGTTTCACTGGCGGATGCGCCCGACGACCGCGAGCTGGCCGAAGTGGCCGGAGCGGACCGCAGTAACTCGGGGGAGGGGGTATGAAAACATCCCGTCGAGCCCGGCGGATGCAGCGCCATTATGGTCGTATGCATCGCGCCGGTGGGCTGAATCTGGTGTCTTTGATGGACATCTTTACCATCCTGGTGTTCTTCCTGATGGTGAATTCTTCCGATGTGAAAGTGATGCAGAACTCTTCGGACGTGGCGCTTCCGCAGTCCACTGCGAAGCAGGTTGCCGAGGAAACCCTCACGGTTCAGGTCAGTGGGCAGTCGATTCTGGTGCAGGGGCGTGAAGTTGCCCGGCTCGACAGCATTGGAGCCAATGACGTCACGGTTGCCGGGCTGGCGGAGGAGCTTGACTGGCGTCGCGAGCGTCGTGGTGAGGTTCCCGCGAACGGGTTTGAAGTCACCATCATGGCCAGCCGTGACACCGACTACCGGTTGTTGAGAAAAATCATGCAGACCTGCGTTGATCAGCAGTACCGGCAGGTAAAACTGGCGGTGGAATCTGCAGGGGAGGCCCGCAATGGTTGATCCCGGATACCGTGGGGGTCTGCCGTGGACCCCGGAGAAAGGCGAGAACGGCCGCTTTGCCCTGATCCTGCTGGCGGCATTTATTCTGTTCCTGCCGCCTGCCATCCTGATTCCTTTGACCGAGGTTGCAGAACCCGAGCGCAGCGAAAGGGAAGAGGTACCACCGCGGCTGGCGCGGCTGATTGAGCAGCGCCAGCCGCCGGAACCCCAGCCCGAGGCGGTGCCCGAGCCAGTCCCGGAACCGGAACCGGAAAAAGAACCGGAGCCGGCCCAGGTGGAAGACCAGCCCCCATCGCCACAACCAGCGACCGCTGTGGCGGAAAAGGAACCTGTGGTAGAGCCGCCAGCGGAGGTCTCCCGACAGGCTGTTGAGCGGGCGCGGGAAAAGGCGTCTCGCACGGGATTGCTGGCAATGAAGGATCGCCTGGCGACAATGCGGTCCCCGGAGTCCGAATCCCGACCAACACTGACCGCCAACGTTTCATCAGAGCGCCCGGCCGCAACGGGTGAGGCCCATGCTACCGATTCACTGCAGGGCAGCGGTGGTGTGTCGACCGCCAAGGGGCCGACCAAAGACGTGGATGTGCAGGCTCATCAGGTTCGTGAAGTCGCCGTGGCCGCGGACCCTGTGCGCGCGGCAGAGCCCGAAAAATCGGGCCCGCCAGAGCGTGGCATGACCAACATCCGCAAAGTGTTTGACGCGCAGAAGACCGCGCTTTACTCGATTTACCGTCGGGAACTGAGGCAGGATCCAACCCTGGAAGGAAAGGTGCTTCTGGAGCTGGTGATCGAGCCCGACGGATCCGTCTCCAGTTGCGAAGTGGTCAATTCCGAGCTGGATAATCCGGAATTGGAGAGCCGGATCGCCACGCGGGTCCGGTTGTTCAATTTCGGGGCGGCAGATGTGGCCGCCCGCAAGGTGAAATTCCCGATCGATTTCCTGCCGGGGTGATCAGTTCTCGATGGTGATTTTCGGCAGGCGGGGCTTGTTCAGAGCCATCTTCTGGGTGGGGGCGATCACCTTCGCCTCGCCGCTGACCACGGTCTCGTCATTCTGGTTGAGCACAACGCACCCGAAGACCACCCGATTTTTGGGCTCTTTCTTAAGCACGCTCAGTTGAACGGTCAGAGTATCATCCAGCTTGACCGGTCGCTTGAATGACAGGCTCTGTTCCAGGTAGATCGTTCCGGGGCCCGGCATCACCGTAGCCAGCGCGGCTGAAATCAGAGAGCCGCTCCACATGCCATGGGCGATTCGCTCCTTGAACATGGAGTCGGCCGCAAAATCCGGGTCCAGATGGACCGGGTTAACATCGCCGGATACCGCCGCAAACAACACCAGTTCATCTTCCGTCAGCGTGCGGGTAAATGTGGCTGTATCGCCCTCATTCAGCTCACCGTAGGTGATGTTTTCGAGCGTGTCGGGGGTGTGGCTCATGGTTATTCTCCGGCGATTTGCAGGTTGAAAAGGGTGGTGAACAGGTGTGCTGTGAAAACTACCTCATCGATCACAAAACTGCTATTCTCTCCCCCTCATTTTTAGGCTGATACTTTTGTCGAGTTGATTTTTTGATCAGGTCGGCAGGGGTAAATCATTATAAACACAAGCGCCCGACAGGAGATGGTGATGGATTTCGAGCAGTTCTATCAGGACAAATACCCCGCTGGTGTCCCCCGCGAGGTCGACCTGAACAAATACAAAAGCATGGTCGATGTATTTGAACAGGCCGTCAAGACGTACGCGGACCGGCCGGCTTTCAGTGCTGTCGGCGCAACCCTGACCTATCGTGATCTTGATACCCAGAGCCGCAATTTCGCCGCTTGGCTCCAGAACAAAACCGACCTGAAACCCGGTGACCGTATTGCGGTTCAGATGCCGAACGTCAGCCAGTATCCTGTTGTTGTGTTTGGCGCCATGCGCGCCGGTCTCATCGTGGTGAACACCAACCCGCTTTACACCACGCGGGAAATGGAACACCAGTTCAATGATTCTGGCGCCAAGGCGCTGGTGGTGCTGGCCAACATGGCCGAAAATGCCGAGAAAGTGCTGCCGCACACGGGCATCGAGCATGTCATCGTTACCGAGATTGCCGACATGCATTCACCGATCAAGCGCACGCTGATGAACGCGGTGATCAAGCACGTCAAAAAGATGGTACCGCCGTTCAACCTGCCTCAGGCACACAAGTTGCCAGCGGTGCTCAGCGCCGGCGCGCGGGAAAAGTTCACTCCGGTTGAAAGCAAGCAGGACGACATTGCCGTACTTCAGTACACCGGTGGCACCACGGGTGTCGCCAAAGGTGCGATGCTGACCCATGGCAACCTGGTGGCCAACCTGCTGCAGACCCGGCCGATGATGGAAGATATGGTGGTCGAGGGCCAGGAAGTGGTCATCGCGCCGCTCCCGCTTTACCACATTTATTCCTTTACCCTGAACTGCGGCATCATGCTGGAAGCCGGGGCACACAACGTGCTGATTCCGAATCCGCGGGATATCCCGGGCTTTGTGAAAGAGCTGAAGAACCACAAATTCACTGCCTTCCTCGGTCTGAACACCCTGTTCGTGGCCCTGTGCAATAACGAAGATTTCCAGGCCCTGGATTTCAGCGCCCTGAAGCTGACCTCTTCCGGTGGTATGGCCCTGACCAGCGATACTGCCAAGATGTGGCAGCGGGTAACCGGCTGTGAAATCAGTGAAGGCTACGGCATGACCGAGACGTCTCCGGTTGTCACCTTCAACCCGCACAGTGCGATTCAACTGGGCACTATCGGGCTGCCGATTCCTTCCACTGTGGTAAAAACCATTGATGACGAAGGCAACGAAACCCCGCTGGGCGAGCCAGGCGAGCTTTGCGTAAAAGGCCCGCAGGTGATGCGCGGCTATTGGCAGCGCCCTGAGGACACCCAGAAGTCCTTCACGGAGGACGGATTCCTGCAGACCGGGGATATTGCCCTGATCCAGGAAGATGGCTACATCCGCATTGTTGACCGCAAGAAAGACATGATCATTGTGTCCGGTTTCAACGTCTTCCCGAACGAGATCGAGGATGTGGTGAGCAGCCATCCCAAGGTGGTTGAGTGTGCGGCTGTGGGTATCCCTGATGCCAAGAGCGGCGAAGCCGTAAAGGTTTATCTGGTCGCAACGGCGGAAGGCGTGTCCGAGAACGAGTTGAAAGAGTTCTGTCGCGAACGCCTGACCGCGTACAAAGTGCCGAAGAACTTTGAGTTCCGCGAGGAGCTGCCCAAGACCAATGTGGGCAAGATCCTGCGTCGCGAACTGCGCGACGAAGCAAACGCGAAGTAAGACCCCGCGCAAAGCCTGCTCCGGCAGGCTTCAGCGGCAGGAAAGACCCCGCACCGGCGGGGTTTTTCCGTTTATCCAGCCGGCTGATCCCGTTAGACTAACGCCATTCACCTGACCCCATCGCACCGTGGTAGCTTCTGCTCATGACCCGCACACCCGCGCAATCATCCCCCTCGTTGTCGGACAACAGTGCCGCCGTCAAGGCGGTTATGGAACAGCTGGATGCCTGCAACCAGCAGGAGGCAGCCCGTATTCACAAGTTGCTGGCGCGCAAAAAGGGCAAACCGGGTCAGAAGGATCTGGAAAAGATGGCCGGTTGGCTGGATCGTGGCCTGGCGCGGGTCCAGCAGCGTCAGGCACTGCATAAGTCGGCTACGTTTCCGCCCGATCTCCCGGTGTCCGAGCGGGTTGATGATATTCGTGACGCCATTGCCGATCACCAGGTGGTGATCATTGCGGGGGAGACGGGCTCCGGTAAGACAACCCAGATTCCGAAAATCTGCCTCAACAGCGGTCGTGGTATTCGCGGCCTGATTGGCCACACCCAGCCACGACGCATCGCCGCCCGCAGTGTTGCCGGGCGTATCGCCGAGGAACTGGGCGAGCAAACCGGGCAGCAGGTGGGTTACCAGGTACGCTTTACGGACACCACGTCGGAGCAGTCACGGGTCAAGGTGATGACGGACGGCATACTGCTGGCGGAAATCCAGCACGACCGTTTCCTCGACCGTTACGACACCCTGATCATTGACGAAGCCCACGAGCGCAGCCTCAACATCGATTTTCTGCTGGGTTATCTGCGCCAATTGCTGCCGAAACGCCCGGACCTGAAGGTGATTATCACCTCCGCCACCATCGAGGTGGAACGTTTCAGCAACTTCTTCAACGATGCACCGGTGATTGAAGTCAGCGGCCGCACGTATCCGGTAGATATTCGCTATCGTCCCCTGACCGGCGACGAGGACGACCGCGACCAGGGCTGGACCGATGGTGTTCTGCAGGCACTTGAGGAAATCGAGCAACACGAGCGGCAGGAAAAGAAGCCGCCCGGTGATGTGCTGGTGTTCCTCCCGGGTGAACGGGAGATCCGCAACCTCAGCAAGGTGTTGCGACATGTCGATCTGAAGCATACCGAAGTGCTGCCGCTGTATTCACGACTCAGCAATCAGGAACAGAACCGCGTCTTTCAGGGGCATCGCGGTCGGCGAATCGTGCTATCCACCAACGTGGCGGAGACCTCGTTGACGGTTCCGGGAATTCGATACGTGATCGACACCGGGGTCGCCCGTATCAGCCGTTACAGCGTGCGTTCGAAAATACAGCGGCTACCCATCGAGGCGATTTCCCAGGCCAGTGCCAACCAGCGTGCTGGCCGCTGCGGGCGGGTAGCGCCGGGTATCTGCTTCCGCCTGTTCGACGAAACCGATTTCATCAATCGGCCGGAGTACACGGACCCGGAAATCCTGCGTACCAACCTGGCGTCGGTGATTCTGCAGATGGCCACCACCGGTCTGGGTGACATCCGCCACTTCCCGTTTCTGGAGGCGCCGGACAACCGTCTCATCAACGATGGCTACAAGCTGCTCGAGGAACTGGGCGCGGTTGATGACAGACGCCGGGTAACCCGGCTCGGTCAGACCATGTCCCGTTTGCCGCTGGACCCGCGGCTGGCTCGCATGCTGGTGACTGCGGCAGAGCTTGGCAGCCTGTCCGAAACCCTGGTGATCATTGCAGGGCTGAGTATTCAGGATCCCCGCGAGCGGCCTCAGGACAAGCAGCAGGCGGCCGACCAGGCCCACGCACCGTTCAACGACAAGGAGTCGGACTTTGCCAGCCTGCTGAATCTCTGGCGGTTTTACGAGGAGCAGCGCCAGGAATTGTCACAGAATCAGCTCAAGAAGGTGTGTCAGAAAACCTTCCTGTCGTGGATGCGCATGCGGGAGTGGCGTGACATTCATCGTCAGCTGACGTTGATCTGTCGCGAGCAGAAGCTGGCCATCAACACCGAGCCGGCCAATTACGATTCATTGCACAAAGCCATTCTGGCGGGGTTGCTGGGCCAGGTGGCGATTAAGGTGGAAAAACGGGAATACCTGGCAACCCGAAACCGCAAGGTGACCCTGTTCCCCGGTTCGAAGGTGTCCAAAAGCGCGCCGAAGTGGATTGTCGCCGCGGAAATTGTGGAAACCAGTCGTGTGTTTGCCCGCACGGTGGCGGCGATTCAGCCCGAATGGATTGAGCCGCTGGCCGGGCATGTGGTGAAGCATCACTATTTTGAACCTCACTGGGAGCAGAAGCGCGCCCAGGTCATGGGGTACGAGAAGGTAACGCTCTACGGGCTGGATGTCGTCCCGCGCCGTCGCATTCCGTATAGCAAGGTTGATCCGAAGGAATGCCGCGACCTGTTCATCCGCCGGGCCCTGGTGGAAGGTGACTACCGTTCACGGGCGCCGTTCATTGAACGGAACCGGGCGCTGCTGGATTCCGTCGAGGATCTCGAGAAAAAGACCCGCCGGCGGGATTTGCTGGTGGACGACGAAGCACTGGTTGCGTTCTACGATCAGCGGCTGCCGCAGGACATCGTAAGCGGTCGGCATTTTGAATCCTGGTGGAAAGGGCTCACGGCTGAAGAACTGAAAAACATGGAGCTGACCGAGCAGGACATTCTTCAGCGGCCCATGGACGAACAGGCGGAGAACCTGTACCCGGATTATCTGACCTGGGAAGGTGTGCAATACCCGCTAAGCTACGAATTCGAGCCGACCAGCGAGCGCGACGGGGTTACCTTGCAGGTGCCGCTGATGGCCCTGAAACAGATTCCGGCCCGGCGCCTTGAATGGCTGGTGCCTGGCCTGCTGAGGGAGAAATGCATCGCGCTGGTCAAAGGGCTGCCCAAGGCCCTGCGCCGGAATTTCGTGCCGGTGCCGGATTTTGTCGATGCAGCGCTGGAAAGTATGCAGCCGAGCAATGAGCCGCTGGCCCTCCAGCTGGGCGAACAGTTACGGCGGATGACCGGTGTTTGTATTGATCCACAGGCCTGGCCGGAACAGGAGTTGCCGCGCCATCTGCGGATGAATGTGCGGGTTCTGGGCGACGGCGGTAAGGTCATGGCCGAAGGTCGGGAAACGGTGGAACTGCAGAGCCGGCTTGAAAGTCAGGCTGAGGAGGCACTGGCTTCAGCGGCGCGGCCCAGCGAGGACTCTGGGTCAGAACAGGTGTATGAAGACTGGGATTTCGGCACGCTTCCGGAATCGGTTCAGACTGAAAGAGGCGGGATGCAGGTGACTGTTTATCCGGCTCTGGAGGACCAGGGCAGGGCGGTCAGGGTGGCACGATACCTCGATCCCCTGACGGCGGAAGACGAAAGCCGCAAAGCGGTGGCTCGGCTGATCATCAACCGCTTCGGCAACACCCTCGATGACCTCGAGCGCAAGCTGCCACATTTCAAATCATCGGCGCTGATGTTCGCACCGGTGGGACAAGCCAGGGTGTTACTGGACGATCTGTTGTTGTCCACCGCGATGGCGCATTTCCTGGCAGGCGAGTTGCCTCGGAACCGCCAGCGGTTCGAACAATGCCTTGAGCGGGGGCGCGGCGATTTCATTCCGGCTCTGGAGCAGGCGGATGAACGACTCCACACCGCCATGAAGGGCTATCACCAGATCGCGAAAAAACTGAAAGGCAAGATCAGCCTGCCGTTGGCCAACAGCATGGCGGATCTGAAATTCCAGCTGCAGAACCTGGTGTACCCGGGGTTTCTGGTGGCCACGCCGATTACCTGGCTGGAGCAGTTTGGCCGCTATTTTGAGGCCGCGGCCCTGCGGTTTGAAAAGATGCCGCGGGAACTTGGCCGCGAACGGGAATTTCTCCACACCATCGAGCCGCTTTGGTCGCGTTACGCGAGCAAGTGCGCTGAACAGCTGCGACAAGGGGTTCGCGACCCGGAATTGAGCCGGTACCGGTGGATGCTGGAAGAGTACCGGGTGTCGTTCTTTGCCCAACAATTGGGCACCCTTATGCCAGTATCCGTCAAACGACTGGACCGGCAGTGGGAAAAGACCCGCGTGTGAGACTTTCGTCGGCGCGGGCAAAACCCGGCGACTGTGTTACCATTTGGTGCATTATCGGAATTCTCCTTCACTCTTTTATAGACAGTTGACGTGGGGTTAGCGTGATTAAAGCCGTCATTAGCGGAACCGGTCTGTACACACCGCCTGCAACCATTGATAACGATGAGTTGGTGGAGGCGTTCAATGCCTTCGTCGAGCTCGAGAATGCCCGCAACGCCGATGAAATCGCCCGGGGTGACCGGGAGCCGCTGCAACCGTCGTCATCGGCGTTCATTGAGAAAGCGTCGGGGATCAAGCGCCGCCATGTGATCGATAAGCAGGGCACGCTGGACCCGCATCGGATGACGCCCCATATCCCTGAGCGCGGCAACGATGAGCCCTCGGTGCAGTGCGACATGTCGGTCGCGGCCTGTCGTGACGCGCTGAGCCAGGCCGGTAAAAGCCCAGCGGACGTGGACGCCGTGATTGTTGCCTGCTCCAATATGCAGCGGCCGTACCCGGCCATCTCCATCGAGGTGCAGGAAGCGCTGGGCATTGACGGCTTTGCCTACGACATGAACGTGGCCTGTAGCTCCGCAACTTTCGGCTTGCAGGCGGCAGTCAACTCGGTTGAAAACGGCAGCGCGCGGGCGGTGCTGGTGGTTAGCCCGGAAATCTGTTCCGGCCACCTCAATTTCCGCGACCGCGACAGTCATTTCATCTTCGGCGATGCCTGCACGGCGATTCTGGTGGAGCGTGAAGAAAATGTTGCCGCCGGCCACGGGTATGAGATTCTGGGCACCAGCCTCAAAACGAAGTTCTCGAACAACATTCGCAACAACTTCGGGTTCCTGAACCGCGCGGACGAGTCCGGGATTGGCAAGCCCGACAAGCTGTTTGTGCAACAGGGCCGCAAGGTGTTCAAGGAAGTGTCACCGCTGGTGGCAGAGACCATCCTGGCTCAGCTTCAACGGTTGACGCTGGCGCCCGATGACCTGCGGCGGATGTGGCTGCATCAGGCCAACCTCAACATGAACCAGTTGATTGCCCGCAAGGTCCTGGGTCGTGACGCGACCACCGAGGAAGCACCGGTTATTCTCGACGAGTACGCCAACACCAGTTCCGCCGGGTCGATTATCGCCTTCCACAAATACAAGGATGACCTGCAGTCCGGTGACCTTGGCGTCATTTGCTCCTTCGGCGCGGGTTATTCCATCGGCAGCGTGGTGGTGCGCCGCCGATAACGAGCCTGGTCAACCGGTTGCCAGGGCCCTCAGGGCGTCGGGCAGCCGGGTTGAAGACCGCTTGATCCGGTCGAACCAGACAATTTTCGCGTAACCCTCGGCGTATAGCTCGCCGGTGTCAGCGTCGGTGAGGGTATGGTAAGTGTCGAGGCTGGTATTGCCGGCCTTGTCGGCGTATGTTTTGACCACCACTGTCGCTGGATGATTTAGTTCCTTCAGAAACGTGGCGCTGGTCTTTATAATGATCGGGCCGTCTGGGGCTTCGGGGCCACCGAGGTTCATGGAGGCCAGCCATACGATTCGGGCTTCCTCGAAGAATCGGAAATACACCGTATTGTTGGCGTGACCGTATGCATCCATGTCTCCCCAGCGGAGGGGCGTGGACAGGGTGTTGACTAGATTTCCCGGTACTGACATTGGGTTCCTCCGAACCTGAACGTGAATAAAAATAATAACAGAGCCGGCATTTTCGACGAATTGAAACGGAATTAACAACCTCAGGCTCTTAGATGACAGATATTTTTGCACGGAGACCGGGCTCGTGGCTTGCACTTACAGCCTGGCTGGCTCTCATGGCCGCCCCGTCCGGAGTAATCGCCCAGAACGTCCAGGAACCCGCCCCGGATTCTTCCATTCAGGTCAATGAAACGGACCCTTACGAAAACTGGAACCGTAAGGTGTACGGGTTCAACGAAACCATTGACGACTGGTTCCTCAGGCCGGTTGCCAGTGGCTATCGCGCCGTTATGCCCGATTTCGCCGACCGGGCGGTCACCAATTTTTTCAATAACCTGACGGAAGTCCGTAACTTCGTAAACAGCGTGTTTCAGCTCAAGGGTGAGTCTGCCGTGGTGGCTGCGGGTCGCTTCACCTACAACACGGTATTCGGCCTCGGTGGTCTGATCGATGTTGCCACCGCGTTCGACCTGCCCGAGCAGCCGGAAGATTTCGGCCAGACGCTGGGCTACTGGGGTGTGGGGCCGGGCCCCTACCTGATGCTGCCGCTGCTTGGGCCTTCCAACCCCCGGGATCTGACCGGCTTCAGTGCCGAGCTGTTTCTGCTGCCATCGGCCTGGGACTACGCCGACGAACCGGAAGTCTACTTCGCGCGGGCCCTGCAGATCGTGGACCGGCGGGCAGACCTGATCCCGGCCGAGAGCTTTATGTCGGGTGACGGCTATACTTTCGTAAGAAACGCGTACCTGCAACGGCGGGAGTTTCTGATCAATGACGGTAAAACCGTCTCCGATCCGTTCGCTGAAGAAGACGACGACCTGATGCTGGAAGATTTCTGACGCCAATGACCGACGACCGCATTCGCAAATTTCGCAAAATGCTGGCGGAGGCCCCCAATTACGAAGTATGGAAAGCCGCTGCCCTGGAACTCGATTTCCTGGAGGGCAATGCCGAGTGGAAAGAGGAGTTTGTTTCTGACCTTTACCACTACGAACTGATTTACGACCGGCTCAGTAATCTCCGGCAGTATCGCCAGCAGAACGATTTCGAGCGCCTTAAACGGGCGCTGAGGGAAGGGCTGCACCACGATCTGGGCAACATGGGTAATCCCGTCCTGTACACCCGTTCCCGGGTCGGCACCAAGCACCTGATCGAGGAATATATCCTGCAGGTGTGCGAGGGCCTGGATTTCCTCTGTGACCACCCGGTGCCGGGTTTTCCGGTCGCCGACAAGCTCCAGTTTTTCCGTGACACCCTCAACAGCTTCGGGCGCCCAACGCTGTTGCTCAGTGGCGGCGCAACCCTCGGGATGTTCCATTTTGGGGTAATCAAGGCGCTCTGGGAAAAAGGATTGCTGCCCCAGGTTATCGCCGGCTCCAGTATCGGCGCCATCATTGCCGGCATTCTGGGCGTCCATACGGACGCGGAGATCCCCGAGATGCTGGTGCCCGAAAACCATCACCTCAAGGCCTGGAAGTGGCGCGGGCTGCTCAGTGCCATGCGCGGCGAAGGCCTGATGGATCAGGATCAGCTCAAGTCCTGCCTGCGTGCCAATATTGGCGAGCTGACCTTTGAAGAGGCCTACCAGCGCACCGGCCGGTCCATCAACATCAGTGTTTCCCCGGTTCAGGCGCACCAGAAAGCCCGATTGCTGTGTGGCTATACCTCGCCTTATTTACTGGTCTGGAGTGCGGCGCTGGCCAGTGCCGCCGTACCGGGCATCTTCCCGCCGGTCACGCTGATGAAAAAAGATATACATGGGCATTCGCTGCCCTATATGCCGCGACTCAAATTCGTCGATGGTTCCGTGGTCAGTGATCTGCCCATTGACCGCCTGATGCACCTGTACGATGTGAATTACACCATCGTCAGCCAGACCAATCCCCATGTGGTGCCCTTTCTTTCCGGTGGTGGTCGCGACGAGAAGCTCAGCCTCGCCAGGCTGCCACTGCATTTGCTGAAATCGGAAATCCAGTTTCATGGTCAGGGCCTGTTTGACTACTTGCGCAAACGGGTAAGGCCGGAATTGTTCAGGCAGCTCTCCGGTCAGATGTATACCATTATGGCTCAGCGCTATTCAGGGGATGTGAACATTGCGCCTGACTACAGTCTACGGGATTTCAGTCGCATGCTGAGCAATCCGGAGCCCGAGTATGTGCGGGAATTGATCCTTGCCGGAGAGCGTGCGACCTGGCCGAAGATCTCCATGATTCGCTCCCATGCCCGCATATCCAAAACTCTGGAACGGTGCGTGCGGCGTCTGAAGAACCAGCAACGGCGTGCAATCAGCGAACTCAGACTGGTGAGCAGCGGCGATTCCGGAAGTTGATGAGATGACATGCCCGGGAGACGGGCGGTATGATACGGCGATGGCCGGGAAGACGGTCGGCGCATCCGCGCCAACGTCTTCCGCACGCTCCGCCTGAGCACCAGACTGGACACTCATGTACTACGATTTCTTCGGTTTTCGGGAACCCCCGTTTTCGATTGCTCCGGACCCCCGCTACCTGTATCTGAGCGAGCGCCATAAAGAGGCGCTGGCTCACCTCATGTATGGCGTTCAGGGGCAGGGCGGCTTCATCATCATCACTGGTGAAGTGGGCACCGGGAAAACCACCGTTAGTCGTTGTTTCATCGAGAACGTGCCGGACAACGTCGACATTGCCCTGATCCTGAACCCAAGGCTGTCGGCGCGGGAACTGCTTTCTTCCATTTGCGATGAGCTGGAGATTCCCCACCCGGCCGGGGCAAGCATCAAGCACCTGGTGGATCTGATCAACGCGGACCTGCTCAAGGCGCACGCGGCCGGTCGCCATAAGGTTCTGATGATTGACGAGGCGCAGAACTTGTCGGCGGATGTTCTGGAACAGCTGCGCCTGTTGACCAATCTGGAGACCGCCGAGAAAAAGCTGCTGCAGATCGTGCTGCTGGGCCAGCCGGAGTTGCAGGACCTGCTGGCGCGACCAGAGCTTCGGCAGCTCAACCAGCGGGTGACCGCACGCTACCACCTCGACGCACTCAATCGCGATGAACTGCCTGGATACCTGCGTTATCGCCTGGGGGTGGCCGGATTGCGGGCGGAGATTTTTACCGCCGGTGCCATCAAGAAGCTGTTCAGCGCCAGCGACGGTATTCCCAGGCTGATTAACCTGATCAGTGATCGGGCCCTGCTCGGTGCTTACGCAGAAGGCGAACACGTGATCACCGCCGGGCACATCCGCAAGGCCGCGCAGGAAGTGAATGGTGGCTTGCGGTCCAGCGGTGCACCGGTAAAAGGGGGCGACAGGCACCCGTGGATGGTGGTGGTGGCATCCCTGCTGCTGGCGGTCATAGCAACGCTGTGGCTACTGGACGATCGCTGGAGTATGCGCCCGGCGTCTGTGGTGCCCATGGCCGGCGAAAGCGAAGTACCTGCGCCCAACAACGGCAGCAGTGAAACGGAAACCGACGAGCGTGCAGGCACCATCGAGCGCCTTGAAGTTGCTGAGGAAGCGACGCCTTCCGAGGGGGGCGTTGAGCCGCTCGCAAGCTTCGAGTTCACGCAACATTCCCGTTCGCTCAATGAGGCCTATCGGGCACTCTTATCGGCCTGGAGGTCGGAGTCTACGATCGGTGATACCGGGCCGGAGAGCGGTTCTGAATGCGGCTATGCGTTGGCAAACGGGCTGAGGTGTCTGGAACGGCAGGGCACCCGTCGCAGCCTGGAATTTCTGGATCGGCCGGCCATACTCCAGCTCCGGGACGACGACGGCCGCTGGCATTATGCCACCCTGCGCAGTGTAGAGGGCGATCAGGCGGTGCTCCTGACGCCCTCCGGGCCGGCGACGGTTGCGTTCAGCAGTTTGGAGCCATACTGGTTCGGCGACTTTATCGTGCTTTGGGAGCTTCCCTCATATATGACGACCGCGGCAGGCGAAGCCGGCACCGCCCGCGAACAGTTGTGGATGGGGGCGCGAATGATGGAACTGGCGGACCTGCACGCGGGCAGCCGCGCCGAAAGTGACCGGGTCAAACGCATGAATGGCGAGGAACAGGTTCGCTGGTACCAGGGTCAGAAAGGGCTGACGGTGGATGGCATCGCCGGTGCCATGACCATAATCCAGATCAATAACGATCTCGGAGCCGAGGTGCCTCGGCTCAGTGACGGCGTGTCGGGTGGGGTGAACTGATGTCGTACATTCTGGATGCGCTTCGCAAGTCAGAAACCGAACGCCGGCAGGGCAAGATTCCTGATCTGGGCCAGCAGGTACAGCTGATTCACAAACCCCGCAAGAAAACTCTACCTCCGGCGGTCTGGATTGCAGGCGCGCTGCTGCTGAACGCGGCGGTATTGCTGGTGGTATTCTGGCCCTCGTTGGCGGGGCAGGCGGCTTCGGGCCCAGACGCCGCCGAGCCAACCGCGAACCCGCCGGCGGAGGCACCCGCGCCTCCTCCTGTTCAGTCTTCACCGGCAGAGAAAGCGGGGAGCACGGCGGACGTAATGCCGTCCGTTGAGCCAAAGCCAGTTGCCGTGCCCGACCCGATGCCCCGGGAGAATGAGCCGGCCATCGTTGAGTCGGGCGATCCGGAACCACGCCTGCGGCCGACCATCATCGTACCGAACCGGCCTATGGCCGCGCCCGGTCCAAGCGAACCCGAGGCGTTCCCCGAGCAGCGCGTACCGCATCTGGTCGAGCTGCCCGTTCCTTTTCAGAAGAGTATTCCTGATTTGATTTTTAACAGCCATATATACGCATCCGAACCGGCGTCCCGGCGGGTGATGATCAATAACCAGTACATGAGAGTGGGCGACAGCTTTTCCGGTATTCGCGTGGAAAGGATCACCGAAGATGGCGTCGAGCTGTCGAAGAATGGCCGGCACTTTCGCGTGGGCGTGGTTCGAGACTGGATGAGCCCCCGCTGATGGCTCTGGCAGACGACACCAAGCAACAGATTCAGCAAAGCTATCGGGACGTTCTGGCCGGTAAGGACATTCGTGCCCGTTACGGCCAGCGGTTGATGATTGCCGAAATCGCCCGTTATATGGGCGATATTACCGAAAACGACGGCCAGCGAACGTCTCCTCCCGCCGCCTGTGTGGTTGAGGCCGGTACCGGTACCGGGAAAACCCTGGCGTATCTGATTGCCGCCATTCCGGTCGCCAAAGCGTTGGGGAAAACCCTGGTGATCTCCACCGCCACGGTGGCGCTGCAAGACCAGATAGTTCACAAGGATCTGCCGGATCTGCGCAAACACAGCAAGATGGATTTCTCCTGGACGTTGGCCAAGGGGCGGGGCCGCTATCTGTGCATGTCGCGGCTGGAGGCCCGCCTTCACGATGAGGGCAACGGCGACAGCGACACCATGCCGCTTTTCCTGCTCGACAGTCCCGGCCAGGAAGAACCGGGCACGCGGGCGTTCTTCGAGGAAATGCTGGCCAGTTACGGTTCCCGTACCTGGGACGGTGACCGTGACCACTGGCCTGATCAGATACCGGACGACGTCTGGCGCCAGGTCACCACGGATCATCGCCAGTGCACCAATCGGCACTGCAGTTACTTTGACAGTTGTGCGTTTTTTGACGCCCGCAAAGATCTGGACGATGCCGACATTGTGGTTGCCAACCATGATCTGGTGCTGGCTGATCTGGCCCTGGGCGGTGGGGCGATCCTGCCGGAGCCTGAGAATGCCCTGTTTATTTTCGATGAGGCCCATCATCTGCCGGACAAGGCGTTGAACCATTTTGCCGCGTCGGTACCCCTGAATGCCACGCGACAATGGCTGAAGCAACTTTCCCAGGCGCTGGGCAAGATGCAGCCCTTCCTCGGGCCCGCCACCGTCGCGGCCAAGACCATTGACCGGGTCAGTCATGCCTCGCGGGAAGTCGACGTGGCGCTCACGGAGGTGTATGACGAGGCGGAGCAGAATACCGGCTGGGAGTTTTCCGAGGAACGGCGTTCAGCGCAATGGCGGTACCCGGAAGGCGAGTTGCCGGAGGCGCTGGCGGAGTTGGCCGCCAACGCACGGCTTGCGACCGCCAATCTGGTGCGCCAGCTGGGTGTACTGGCCGACGAGTTGCAAAAAGCGTTTGATGAGCGCAAGGAACACGAGGTGGACCGGGATACTGCCGAGTCCTGGTATCCGGTGATCGGCTCATTTCACGCCCGCTCCGAGGACCAGTTGCGGCTGTGGGCGGCCTGGTGTGAGGCTACCGGCGCGCAACTGGATCCTGGCGACGCCGGCGAAGAAAGCGATCCGAAACCCCGCGGCAAGCTGAAAAGCCCGCCGCCGGCACGTTGGGCCATTCGCCAGCGATACGACCATGCCGAGGATATTACCCTGTACAGCAGCCCCGTGCTGGCGGATAACCTGCTGTATTCCCGCCTGTGGTCCCGGGCCTACGGCGCCGTGCTGACCAGCGCTACGCTGACGGCTCTGGGGCGGTTCGACCGCCTGCAGGCGCGAGCCGGCTTGCCTGACGCCAGCCGGTTTCTGGTTGTGCCCAGTTCTTTCCGCTACGCCGAGATGGCGACGGTGGAAGTGCCCGCCATGTCTGCGATGCCCACCGACGATGCCTTCACCGATGCGTTGGTGTCACGGTTGCCGGATCTGTGGGCGGGCGAGAAGGCCACCTTGGTCTTGTTCACGGCGCGTCGGCAGATGCAACTTGTGCGCGACGCGCTGGCGCCGGAATACCCTGACCTGATCATCACCCAGGACGATATGGCCAAGGGCGAGGTGCTGCGCCAGCATTGCGCGCGAGTCGATGAAGGCCGGCCCAGCGTTCTGTTCGGGGTGGCCAGCTTTGCCGAGGGCATTGATCTTCCGGGCAAATATCTTGGCCATGTGGTGATTACCCGCCTGCCGTTTTCAGTGCCGGACGATCCCATCGAGGCCAGCCTGGCGGAGTGGGTGACCCAGCGCGGGGGGAATCCGTTCATGGAAATCACAGTGCCGGATGCATCCATCAAACTGGTGCAGGCGGTCGGCCGGCTGTTGCGCACTGAGCAGGACACCGGGAGGGTGACCATCCTCGACCGCAGAATCGTTGCGCGCCGCTACGGGCAGCTTCTGCTTGACGCGTTGCCACCGTTCCGTCGGATCATCGAGCACTGACGCCGGCAGGCGCCCATAAAAAAAGAGCCATCCGGTGAAGAATGGCTCTTGTCAAAGGGGTTCTGTTCGAACCCGGGCGTCGAAACAACGCGGAACAAGAAGTCTGAAGGCCTGAAGTTTCAGAATTCCTGGTGAGGGCTCGCCTCACCTTGGAAACCATCATAGAAGAGGCGGGGGCTTATCCGGATCGTCCAAAGGGCGTAGTGGGGCGTATTAGTTCGCCAGAAACGTGATCTGCGTCACAAACAGGGGTGCCCGGAATGCCTGCTAATGCAGTAGTCCCAGCTCCCGCGCCCGTGCGAGTGCTTCGGTACGCCGACTCGCACCCAGCTTGCCATAAAGGTTGCGAATATGAGCCTTTACTGTGGCCGGCGCCACCGCCATCTGGCTGGCAATCTCCTTGTTGGCCAGGCCCTCATTAATCAACGCAAGGACTTCCTGCTCGCGCTGGCTCAGAGGTTCAGCCAGCGCGTCATTGCCTTGGGCGTCGGCGGATTCATGCTGTTCCGTCGCCTCCGCTGCTGCAACTTCGGGCTGCGCTTGCTGCACCTCCACATTACGCAGCATGGCCAGCAAGGTGCTGTTCCAGCTTGACGGCGACTGGAGGGCTGGCAAGGCCATCAGGTGCTGCCGGATGGTCATGCTTTCCTCGGCGAACAGGCGCATGAAACCGGCTTCTGCACCTTTCTGTACGGCCTGAGCCAGTAATACGGCGGCGTCAGCCGGCTTGTTTTCGGCGTACAGTGCTTCGGCATACACCGTGAGTATTTCCACCAGATGGCGGAAATGCTGGTCTTTCTCGGCGCTCAGGCGCATCGGGGCCAACAGGGCAATGGCGTCAGCGGGACGCTGTGAGGCCACCAATACACGTGCCTTACTGATCTGATTCTGCTCGCGGTTAAGGGGGTTGGAGAACGATTCCCCGCTGACCGATTGTACCCAGCGCTCGGCTTCTTCCAGATGCCCGGAAGCAAGGTAGCACCGTGCCAGCAGCGCCGAGCATGCCGGTGGTTCGAATACAATGTGTTCGCGCCGGCGGCGAGCCACAGAAACGGCGTCTTCCAGCGCCGTGATGGCTTCCTGGTAACGACCTTCGGTAAACGCCAGGTGACCTCTGACATACTGGATGATTACGTGCTGCCCCGGCTCTGTGCCCTTGGTGACGTGATCCAGCAACGGAGCCAGATGGGACGCCGCCAGTTCCGGCTCGTTGCGCTCCCGGTAAATTTCGGTCAACGCGCTGTTCTGCCAGCAGGAAATAAGCCGCGGCTGTGACGGATCGGCGTAGTGCTGATCCACCCAGTGACGGACCGACGTGCAGGTTTCCAGGGCTTCGTCGATGTCGCCGCGATTGTATTGAATCCAGGCCAGAAGCCCGCCACTGGACAGAACCGTGGTGGGTTTGCGTTCCAGTTCGCCGTAACGGACGGCGGAGCGTAGGGCTTCTTCGGCGGAAGGCAGGTCACCCTTGCCGTAGTAATCCAGGCCCACGCCGTAGTAGGTCACTGACTTTAGCGGAATACGGGTGTGGTCAATATCCCGCAGAACCTGACGGGTCAGGTCGGATGCGCTTTTCTCGTCGCTTCTGGTGCGCGCCAGATAGGAGCGGATCAGGGAAATCTCGCTCTGCAGGCCCAGTGCCCCCTCGGCGTCCGGATGGGAGTCCGCCACGCGGCGGTCGAGTATATCTTCCAGATCCGTTAACAGGGGCTCCAGCACATCCACCCGGTTGGCGAAGAACAGTGACCAGATTCGCAGCATCTGCAGTTGCGGGCTGTCCTCCACGGTTGCTGCCGGGAGGGCATCCAGCCATTGCAGTACCGGTAGATGGTAGCCGCCGTGGATCAGGTTGTTACCGTGTTCGGCCAGTACCCGTGCCAGCCACCCCCAATCCTGTTGGCGAACGATCTGGGCGATGCCTTCCTGCACGTGGTCGTGGGTCAGAAGCCATTCAACGGTTCGCTGCCAATGCACCCTGGCCGCTTCCGGGTTCCGCGACCAGGCGCGCTGCAACAGGGCATCGCGAAACAGGTCATGGTAGCGAAACCAGTGGTTTCTGGTGTCCAGGGGAATCAAGAACAGGTTTTGCCGGAGCAGTTGCTCCAGCATGCTCTGGCTGTCCGAGGCACCCCGTACGCTGTCGCAAAGGGAGGCGCACAGCCGAGGGCAGCAGGCGGTGGCGAGCAGGAAATCGCGGGTTGCTTCCGGCTGCTGCTCAAGCACCTCAGTGAGCACGTATTCATTGATCCGCCGTTCATCCACGTCAATCGTAATGGTCGGCGCTGTAGCCTGCTGATCTTCGCTTTTTGCACCGGCCAGCGCCGATAACTGCATAGCGGCAACCCAGCCCTCGGTTTTTTGCAGAATACGACGGATATCGTGCTCGGAGACCTCGAGGGTCATGGTTTCCCGGAAAAAGCGGCGGCATTCGTCTTCGGTGAACGCCAGCAGGGTGGGGTGGATGTCTTCAACCCAGCGGCGGACGCGCCAGCGGGCCAGCGGTAACGGTGGCTCCGTCCGGGAGGCGACGGTGAGCGTGACACCCGGCGGCAGATAATCCACAAAGTACGCCAGTTGGCGCTGGATGTCGGCACTCTGAATAAAATGGAAATCATCCAGCACCAGCGCCCAGTTGGCGCCGTCCGCAGCCAGCGCATTGATCACCCCGGTGATCGGGCCCTCAAGCTCCTGCAGCGAGCAGTGGCTGAGCTGCTGGCGGCACAGGTCCATCCCGGCCAGCCCACTGTGTTCCAGAGCGCCCGCGACGTACTGCCAAAAACGCCTGGGTTCGTTATCGTGCTCATCGAGGGATAGCCAGGCGGAGGACGAGCCGAGTTGTGCACACCACTGACTGACCAGCGTGGTTTTCCCGAAACCTGCAGGCGCGACCACCAGATTCAGGCGTTTGGGAGCGCCCGGCTGCAACAGACGATACAGCCGTTCCCGCCGCACAGTGCGGGGATCGGAGGTGGGTCTGAGGAATTTGGTCGTCAGCAGCATCGTGTCCCTGAATGCGTGAAAGGTATCGATACCGGATTGTGTGCTTTGTCACACTGAAGTCAAGGGCGAGGGCTGCAAAAACGTCATTAGCGATGCGGTGTTATTCGATTTTTGGTCTAAACTGACTGGGACGGGTTTTGTATACTCAAAAAGAATGAAAAACAAAAATGTTATGCGTATTCTGTTTCTCTACAGCGGGGCTGAACGCAGGAACAGGACGCAGCCCGAATTTTCCGGGAGTCCAGGGGAGCGACAGGGTCGATGAAATTACAACAGTTGCGCTATATCTGGGAAGTGGCGCACCACGATCTCAACGTATCGGCAACCGCACAAAGCCTTTTCACTTCACAGCCGGGCATATCCAAGCAGATTCGCTTGCTGGAGGACGAGTTGGGTCTTGAGGTGTTCGCCCGCAGCGGCAAACACCTGACCCGCATCACGCCGGGCGGTGAGATCATTATCCGCGAGGCGGGAGAGATTCTTCGCCGTGTGGAAGGCATCAAGAAAATCGCCCAGGAGTTCAGCAATCAGCGCAAAGGCGACCTGTCTATCGCCACCACGCACACCCAGGCGCGGTACGCCTTGCCGCCGGTGATCAGCGGTTTCATTGAGGCCTACCCCGATGTGTCCCTGCACATGCACCAGGGCACCCCCATGCAGATCTCGGAAATGGCCGCCAACGGCGCCGTGGATTTCGCGATTGCCACCGAAGCCATGGAGCTGTTCAACGACCTGATCATGATGCCGTGTTACCGCTGGAACCGCAGTGTGATTGTTCCGAAAAATCACCCGCTTGCGGCGCTGTCAGAGCTGACGCTGCCGGAGTTGGCGAAATACCCACTGGTCACTTACGTGTTCGGCTTCACTGGCCGCTCGAAGCTCGATGAGGCATTCCAGTCACAGGGGCTGACCCCGAAAGTGGTGTTTACCGCGGCCGATGCGGATGTCATCAAGACCTACGTGCGGCTCGGGCTGGGTGTCGGCATCATCGCAAGCATGGCGTTTGACGAAAAGGTGGATACCGATCTGGTGGCGCTGGATGCCCGCAAACTGTTCCGGCCCAGTGTCACCCGCATCGGGTTCCGCAAAGGCACCTTCCTGCGGGGCTACATGTACGACTTCATCCAGCGCTTCGCGCCTCATCTCACCCGGGAAAATGTGGACGAGGCCGTCGCTCATCAGGGCAGCCGTTCGGAAATCGAGGCGTTGTTCAAGAACGTCGAGCTGCCGACCTACTGATCGTCGCTGGCAATCAGATTGCCGGCGTGCAGGCCGCACTCTTTCTGTGTGGCCTCTTCCCACCACCAGCGACCTTCCCGCTCATGCTGCCCCGGCAGGATCGGGCGCGTGCAGGGCTGGCAGCCAATACTGACAAAGCCTTTTTCGTGAAGCTTGTTGTAAGGCGCTTCGGTCATGCGGATGTAGTCCCACACTTCCTTCGAGGTCCAGTTCGCCAGCGGATTGAATTTAATCAATTCCTTCCCTTCGGTAGAAAAGGCGGTGTCAACCTGGACCACCGGTACGTCATTGCGGGTGCCGGGGCTCTGATCCTTGCGCTGCCCGGTGATCCACGCATCCACGGTCGCCAGCTTACGGCGCAACGGGTTGACCTTGCGAATGCCGCAGCACTCGCCGTGCCCGTCCTGATAGAAACTGAACAACCCCTTGCGGTTGACCATGTCCTGCACTTCGTCAGCGTCAGGAAACAGCACCTCAATGTGGATGCCGTAATGCTGGCGGACCTTCTCTACAAACTCATAGGTTTCCGGATGCAGGCGACCGGTATCCAGCGTGAATACCTGCAGGTTGTCCGTGAGTTTGTGGGCCATTTCGATCAGCGCGACATCCTCGGCGCCACTGAACGAGATCGCAATGTTATCGAATTTCGCCAGGGCCGCTTTCAGGATGGCCCGCGGGCTCTGGCCGTCCAGTTCCTGCTGTAACGAAGCAATGTCAGTCATGAAAAGGGGTGTCCGTCATAAATGTGTGATAAATCTACCATTAACATCGCCCGGCCTGAAGGAATCTGGTTGTATAACCTTATAGCGGGCAAGATGCACGATGCATTCGGCGGCGGATTTTCTTATCATACGGGCCCATTACCAGCCGCGCCGCTCATTGGGCGCCGGAAATACTGACGTTTTTATCAGGAGAACACTGTGGAACTCGCGTGCCTTGACCTCGAAGGAGTACTGATCCCGGAAATCTGGATCGCATTTGCGGAAAAAACCGGTATTGAAGAGCTGAGGGCAACCACCCGCGACATTCCCGACTACGACGTACTGATGAAACAGCGTCTGCGTCTGCTGGACGAACATGGTTACGGTCTGCCACAGATCCAGGAAGTGATCGGCGAGCTGGACCCGCTGCCCGGGGCCGCGGAGTTTCTGAACTGGCTGCGGGAGCGCTTCCAGGTGGTGATCCTGTCGGACACTTTCTACGAGTTCGCCATGCCGCTGATGAAAAAGCTGGGCTATCCGGCGCTGCTTTGCCATAAGCTGGAAGTGGCTGACAACGGGCAGATCACCAATTACCTGTTGCGTCAGCGAGACCCCAAGCGCCAGTCCGTCCGAGCGTTCCAGCTACTCAACTACCGGGTGATTGCGGCGGGTGATTCCTACAACGACACCACCATGCTGGGCCAGGCCGAGGCGGGCATCCTGTTCCACGCGCCGCAAAACGTGATTGACGAGTTCCCGCAGTTTCCGGCGGTTCATACCTTCGAGGAGCTCAAGCAGGAGTTTTTGAAGGCGAGCGCGGTTCACATAGCCTGAAGAACGTCCATCAATTTACGAACTTTGGTGACCGACTCCTGGTATTCTTCTTGGGGGTCGGAGTCCGCCACGATGCCGCAACCTGCCCAGCAATGGATGGAACCGTCTGACCGGGTCATCAATGTTCTGATAGCGATGTTGCTTTCAAGATTGTTCTGGAAATTCCAGCGGAAAATGGTTCCACAGTAAGGCCCTCGGCTATGGGGCTCCAATTCCCGGATAATTTCCATTGCCCTCCGCTTGGGTGCACCGGTGATGGAGCCACCGGGGAAGGCTGCCAACATGGCGCGAAGAGGCGAAAGTTCTTTCTTCAGAATCCCCTCTACCGTACTCACCAATTGATGCACATTCTGATAGCTTTCAACGTTAAACAAACGGGTGACTTTTACCGAAAAAGGCTCGCAAAAACGGGAAAGATCATTTCGAAGCAAATCCACAATCATGAGATTTTCTGCCCGATCTTTGGAGGCTGACGCTAGCTCTTTGGCGAGATGATGGTCTGCTTCTTGGCCGGTATGGTCTCTGGGGCGTGTACCCTTAATCGGCTTGGTCATCACCTTTCGATCCTGAATGCTCAGGAACAGTTCTGGTGAAATACTTAGAACCTGCGCATCACCGATATTCAAGTAAGCCGCATAGGGAACCGGTACTGCCGAAACCAGCTCACGGAACGCGAGATAGGGCTCGCCCCGGAATCTGCCAGAGTATTTGTTGGAGAGATTGACCTGATAGCAATCCCCGGCGTGGATGTAATCCAGCACCCTCCGAACCCCTGCAAGGTAGTGATCTTCTGGGGTTTCGAGGCAAAAGGTGTTGGCTATGGCGAAAGGCGCAAGCTCAGTAGATGGACTTTCCGTCAGGGCGAGTATCTGTTCGTAGAGCGAGTAATCAAAGTTCGGATGAAAATCCAGTGAAGCGTCACCACAAAGGTCGGTTGACGGTGCGTCAGGAATCGTTAACTGCCATAGATAGAGGCCAGCGTATCCAACAAAGGACGGGGTAGCAGGTCCTGTGTGAGTGTGGAAATCCGACAAGCCGGCGACCGTATGATCGCCGGCCTCATAGAAAATTGAGCCGAAAATGCCACCCGCTTTCGACCCGTGAGTGCCGGTGAATCGTTTCCATTGGCGCTCGATCTCGGCGATGGTCTGGTCGAAGCTTTCCCGTTCAGGAGGCAGGCGCCAAGTGTAGGCAGGGAGTGCAGAAATTATCCTCCGGGCATTTACCGAATCTCGGCATTCCACAAAACCCTCCAGTGAACTGATATTGGTAAGCAGGGAATTCACTTGTTCGGGAGTTAGATAGTGTTGACTAATGAATGCTTTTGACACGAATTGATTTACCGGTAGCGGAAGTGTGCAGCAATCTTTGCACGATGTTACACACTTAACAAAATAAAGTGCAGGTTCGCGGTAGCCTTCCACCAGGACCGCCAGTTCAGGGCGGAACCATACTAGCAATAGTTCCTGAGGTAGTAACCCCATGAAATTAAGATCCCGAATTCGATATGCCACGCGAACAATGATTCTGTCGTCAGCGATGGTTTTTTCTTTTACCGTTTATGCCCAGGACGCCGGGGATTACCAAGATCATGTGCTTTCCGACGGGAAGCTTTCGGAGCAGGAGTTGGCAGCAGTGGTTGCAGTTGCTCAAAAAGATCTAAAAAAAATGACGGAGAGATCGGTCGAGGCAGTCGGCGATGAAATGGCAGCATCTGGAGTTTTCCCGCCGATGGCGTGGATGATGATGCGCAACGGCGAAATCAAGGCAATGAAACTGGGTGAGTCTGGTGAAGAAGCGCCCGGTAACATAAAAGTCATCATGTACCGCGCTGGGTTGAAATCCATCGCGCGTCGGAACGAAATTCATGCTGCGTTGATAGCGTATCCTGGTCAAATTGAAAAAGACGGTGAGCAGATCCGCATCATGGCAATTGAGCATGAGCACAGGCTGGGTGTATCAGGGTTAAAGCTTATTCCCGTTACTCTGTCCGCCGGTGAGCCGGAGTTCGGTGACGCAATGTCTCAGGAGAAACCGTTCCAGATTTTTTACGACGAAAAAAAGGGTCATTCCTGATTGCGTAAATAACTGAATATTAAAGAAAATAATTTTTTAATTAACGAAGTGATACGTTTTGTTATTATTTGTGAGGGTCTTCACGGAACCGGACTGTAAAACAATCTTAAATGGAATTGTGGGTAGACGCTCACAAGGAATAGAAACTGTTCCATTGGATACAACAATAAGTTAAATCAAGGAGAACAATATGAAAGGCCTGAAGAAACTTGCTCTTGTCACAGCAGTTGCTGCTGCTCCGTTTGCCGCTCACGCCGAGCTGCAGGCTATGGACGAAAGCGCCATGGGTAACGTCACCGGCCAGGCTGGTGTGACCATCGAACTGGAAACTCAGGTTTCTATTGGTCAGTTCACCTACACCGACCAAGGTACCTTCGCCGTTAAGGGGATCGAACTCGGTGGTGCGGGCGTGAGCAGCTCCCAATCAGCGGCTGACTACGCAGCTGCAACCGGCGCTGGCAGTCTGCTGGATGAGCTGAAGATCGATATTGATATTGCTGACGATGGTGATGCGGTTATTCACGTCGGCTCAATGCAGGAAGACGGAAGCGGCAACCCGTTGCCAATCGATTGGGGTTTCACTGCTGACTCCATGGAGCTCGAAGGCAACGCTGACCAGAACACCGTCCTGGTTTCTAACATGGACGCCTGGGGTCTGTTGGGTGCCCTTGATATCCGTGTTGACACTGACGATGTAGAGGGTCAGGTTGGTACTGGTACTTTGAACCTGGACGCCGCCTTCACTGTTGAAGAAATGAACTTTGATGTTGAGTTTCTCGGTGTCGGTATCCGTGGCATGAGCATCACTGGCTCTGAAGACGGTGGTGAAACTCTAGGCGCGGCCGGTCTGGCAGCCATCTTCGGTGAAGATCCGACGGCTCTGACTGCTGAAGAGCAGCGTAAAGTTGGGTTGGCACAGGCAGGCTTTGCCATTATCGGTATGGACGTATACAAGGGTGACGGCTTCGGCTCCAACTCTACAGCCACCGGCGTTCTGCGCATCGACGTTGACGACGTGCTGATGGATATCAACGTTGCTCAGACCATCATCGGTGGCGAAAGCATCGGTACTATCGGTATCGACAATCTGCACGTAAGCAACACCCGCCTGGCTGTTTACGGCAAGGCAGACTGATAACTGACGTTCCTAGCGAACGATGGTCAAATCAGTGCGCCCCGCTTCGGCGGGGCGTTTTTGTTTCCGGATGTTGTACCCGGGCATAAAAAAACGGCGCTTTGAAAGCGCCGTTTTTTCTTTGTTCGGATGCCGCTTATTGATCCGGCACCTTAATCGAAAGATCAAACCCCCCACCAGGGCGCGGGGTCAAATTGATCGGCCCTTCGTTAATGGCGTAAGGAACCTCAATCCGGTCAATGCCGGGCGGGTTGCCAATCGAAAAGTTCAGGTTCTGTCCATCAAACCCGACACCGAGCTGGTCGTTAAGGAACGTCTGGTTGAAAGGCTGATCCGGTATCTGAGCCTGCTGGCCAAAAATGATGGGCTGGATCTGCGGGGTGAAATCCGCCGGGGGCTGAGCCCTTGCCAGTTCCTCCTGTGGCAGCAGTAACGCTCGCCGCAGGAACTCCTCTTCAGCGCTTTCCAGCGCGTCTACTTTGCCTTCATCCTGATAGCGCTGGAGCGCCTCCCGGTAGGCTTCTTCCTCGGCTTCGCTCAACTCCGGCTCACCGGGGGAGATAGTCAGTGACCGGATGATACGCTTGCGGTCTGCTTCGCTTTTCTGCTGATCCTTCGGCACTACGATAACGGCCGAATCCCGGACGTAGGTATCGACCATCTCCTCGGAGGTCATGGTCTCCACACCCGCAAGCGCTGAACTGCTGAGCAAGGCGACACCTGTTGCGGTGGCAATGGCAATTGAGAGGGACGTTCGGCGTGTCATGGTGTAGCCTCTTGGCTTGGGATCCACAAAAATGAGGCGCTTCTGAAGGTACTTCGGTCAGTATGCTCCCTATTAATCAGTATTCGGATTGCCCGACACAAATTCAAGGCCTTTGTGGCGGGATTGTGATCATTTCCAGTGTATTGTCAGTATTGTTATAACAGCGATCAGAAAGCAGCTCCCCAGAATAAAGGAACGGCATGTTTCAGGTAGTTCGCGCGCGGTGGCGCAGGTGGGTAAACCGGCGGCTCCCACGCACCGACAAGCAGGTGTTCAGCCAGCGCAACATTTTCATCTTACCGACCGGCTCCGGTGTGGTGTTCGGGGTGTTGTTGCTGGTCATGCTGATCACTGGCATCAATTACCAGAACAGCCTTATTTACCTGCTGACCTTCCTGTTGGGCGCCATTATGGTGGCGGCCATGCACCAGACCCATCGCAACCTGTCCGGGTTGGAGCTGACGCTGATCCAGACTGGTGAGGCGTTTGCCGGGGAACCGGTCCCATTTCGTTTTCGGGCAATGTCCGGCAAATACGATGCCGTCGCCATTGCACTTCGGTCGGGTGACCAGACCCTTGAGCAGCAGCATGTTCCGGCTCGCCAGACAGCGGATCTCAGTATTGCCCTGACAAGTGTCCAGCGGGGTTACTTCCGACCCGACCGTATCCGCGTTGAAACCCGCTTCCCGTTCGGTTTGCTCAAGGCGTGGTCCTGGGTGCGCCCGTTATCCTGTGGCATTGTCTACCCACGCCCGGTGGCGGCTCCGGAGGCTGTGAGCACGGTCACTGATGGCGACGATCAGGCCAGCGCCCGTTCGGTGGATGGCAACGACCACGCGGATATAAGGCCATGGCGCGAGGGAGATCTGAGCCAGCGTGTGCTGTGGAAGCGCTATGCCCGCACAGGGCAGATGGTAACCGCCGACTGGGAGGGAGAGCAGGGCAGTCCCCAGTGGCTGGACTATCACGCGTTTCCGGGCGTGGATACCGAACTGCGTATCAGTTACCTCACCGCTCAGGTGCTTGAGCGCGGCCGCTCCGGAACACCGTTTGGCCTGAATCTGCCGGGCCAGGTGATCGAACCGGACAGCGGCCCGGCGCATCTGACCCGCTGCCTCAGAAGTCTGGCGGTCTTTGGCAAGGAAAAGCCCAGAGAAGAGGCCAGCGTGCCCTTCGGAACCCGTGCCAGCGCCGGCGATACCACTACGGCAAGCGGGGAGCAGGGATGATGCGTTCGAAATCAATAGCCACTCGTAGTGTGGCCATGCCGCCGGCGGATGTAACCGCGTTACCCACCCGGGCTCTGGTGTGGCTGGTGGGCAGTTTTGGCTTGTTGCTGACGCCCCAGTGGGATCGCTTGCCCCTCTGGTTGATTGCCGCCTGCATAGTGCTGGCGGCATGGCGGTACCTGGCGCAGAACGGCCGCGTACGTTTGCCTGGAAAATGGCAGAAGACCGGAATCATGCTGGTGGTGATTGCCATATACGTGGCAACGGTGCAGGGGCGCTTCACCGTCGATACCGCCGCCTCGTTTTTTGTGCTGGCGGTAGGGTTGAAATGGCTGGAAACCCGGACGGAGCGGGACTTTTATGTCCTGTTCTTCATTCTGGTGTACCTGGCGACCGTCAACTTTCTGTTTCATCAGGAAATCTACTGGGCGGTGATTAATCTGGTAGCGGTTGGTCTGCTGCTGGTCGGGCTGCAGGCGTTGAATGCGCCGGAACTGCCGCGAACTATGGCCTCGGGCTGGCGAAGGCTCGGGAAGATGCTGCTTAAAACCTTGCCCATTGTGATTCTGTTGTTCGTATTCTTTCCACGCATGGCGCCACTGTGGAGTGTGCCCATGGTGTCGGGCCAGGCCCGGACCGGGATCAGCGACACCATGCGACCGGGGGATATTTCCAACCTGGCCCAGAGCAGTGAGCGGGCCTTCCGTGCCACTTTTGGCGGCGAATTGCCTGCCTATCGGGATCGCTATTGGCGCGGCCTGATTCTCGACTACCTGGATGGCGAGACCTGGCGGCAGGGCGAGAAAGAGCCCCTTGGCCGGCCGGGCCGGGTGGCTGTCGATGGAGGTGCGGGTAATCTGGAACCCGGTGATTACGATGTGCTGCTTGAACCAACGGATCAGATCTGGGCTTTCGCACTGGAGGGGTCCCGGGCGGTTTCTGATAACGTTCTGCGCTCGGAGGACTCGCTGTTCCGTTTCCGGCGACCCGCGGACACGAGTGTGCGTTACCGGATGGCACTGACGCCGGAAGAGCCCGCAACGGATAGCCCTCGGGTTCCCGACAACGTCAGGCGATATCTACAGTTACCGGCAGAGGGCAATCCGCGGGCCCGCGCCCTGGCAAAACGTCTGGCCGAGACGGCGACAAGCGATGGCGCGGTGGTGGATGCGCTGCTGAGCCGTTTCCGTGAGCAGGCGTACTTTTACACGTTGCGGCCACCGGCGATGCCGGACAACGGCATTGACACACTACTGTTTGATGCCAAGCGAGGTTTCTGTGCCCACTATGCAGGTGCCGCGACGTTTGTGTTCCGGGCAGCGGGCATACCGGCGCGGGTGGTGGTCGGTTATCAGGGCGGCGATCCCGGCATGGACAACGCGTATCTGATCATCCGTCAGTACGATGCCCACGCCTGGGTAGAAGTGTGGCTGCAAGGGCAAGGCTGGGTGCGGGTTGATCCCACCGCGGCCATCGCGCCTTCGCGGATAGAGTCCGGATTGCGAGACGCCGTCGCCGAGGAAGGGTCATTTCTGGAAGATGACTGGGCGTCCCCCCAGCGCTACGGAGATCTGGCCATGCTGCAATGGGCGTCGCTGCAACTGGACCGCATCAACTACCATTGGCAGCGTTGGGTTGTTGGTTATCAGGGGCAGTCGCAGCTGGATCTGATGTCCCGTTTACCCGGCGGTATGGGTTTGCGGGAGCTGGGCTATTTCACCGCCGCCGTCGTTGGTTTTGCACTGTTGATTGCAGGCCTGGTGTCCGCATGGCACCTCCGGCGCAGCGGACCCAGAGATCCGGTTGCCCGCCTGTTAGGACAGTGGCACCGGATGTGTGAGCGCAGCGGTATACCGGTGCGCCAGGGCGAGACGCCGTCGCGGCTGGCAGAACGCATCGCTGCGGTGCGACCCGGTGCGGAAAACACGGCGCATTCTTTTGCCCGGCTGGTCAACAAGCATTACTATGGCAGCGGATCCGATGTGGCGCCGCGGGTCGTCCGCAACGCCATGAGGCGCCTGCTGACGACCATGGGAAAACAGCTCAGCCCGCCAGGCCGTCGATCCGGCCCGCCCCGGGAAACTGCTGTAAGGGTAAAAGGTTGAACATAGACGATTTATCAATGCCCTGGCTTGAGCAAGCCTGGGCCAGCCTGCAAAAGCGGATCGCTGAAAACCGGCTGCCCCACGCCCTGTTGGTGTGTGGTGAGCGAGGTGTGGGCAAACGCCGGTTTGCAGATGCATTGGCATCGCTGCTGATATGCGATGCGCTTGTGGGCAGCGGCAACCAGGGCAATCAGCCGTGCGGGGAGTGTAAGCAGTGCGAGTTGGTGGGCGCGGGAACACACCCGGATATCCGCCTCTATACCCCTGAAAAGTCTCGGATGATCAAAATTGATCAGATTCGGGCGCTGTCGGCGTTCGCAGTTTCGTCGCCTCAGGTCGGGCGCAGAAAGATTGCCATCATTGACCGGGCGGACCAGCTCAACATCAACTCCGCCAATGCGCTGCTGAAAACGCTCGAAGAGCCCTCCGACGATGTGGTGTTGATTCTGCTGCAGGAGAGCGGGCGCCCGGTGTTACCAACCATACGATCCCGCTGTCAGTCGCTGCTTATACAGTCCCCGCAGGAAGAGGAAGCGGCACGCTGGCTGAGCACCGAGGTGATGAAGCTGGATGAACAGGAGCGCCCGACCGCCGAGCAATGCGCCCGGGCGCTGTCGCTGGCGGCCAATGCGCCACGGTTAGCACTGGAATACCTGAGCGGTGAGTTCCTGGCGCAGCGGGACCAGGCATTGGACGGCTTCCGCCAGTTCATGAAAGGCCAGATCACCGTGGGAGAGGCAGCGAAACCCTTCAAGGCGATGGGGTTGGATGCCGCCTTGTGGCTGTTTGAACGCTGGGCCGCGGATCTTGCGAGAATCGGCGTCGGTGGCCAGCCGCAGGATCCGGATGCGGTAGACATGCTGGGGTATCTGGCCCGGAACAATCCGCCGTGGCGAGCTCATCAGTTGCTCGACAGCATCCACGAAGCCCGCTCTGCGGCGGTCTACAATGTCAACCCGGAACTGGAAGCCAGTCGCCTGTTGATAGCCTGGCAGGCGCTGATGCCGTCCCGCCAGCGTACCTCGGCCTGAATCGTGTTGCGACGCCGCTCAGGCAGAGCGATTCCGGGCGACGGCTGCTATCATTGGGACACAACGTGGAATTTTTTCGATTCCTGAAAACAAACAGATACATAGCAAAATAAAAAGGTGTGATTTATGGGCCCCGGTTTTGGCGCACGCAGTGGCATACTGACCCTCACCATCAAGGATAAGGCCGTGCTGTACGCGGCGTACATGCCCTATATCCGTCAGGGTGGCTTGTTTATTCCGACGCAGAAGCAGTATCAGCTTGGCGACGAGGTGTTCCTGCTGCTGAACCTGATGGATGAGCCTGAAAAAATCCCGGTGGCGGGAAAGGTCGTGTGGATCACGCCGAAAGGCGCACAGGGCAACCGGGCGGCTGGGATCGGCGTTCAATTCAACGGCGACGACGAAACCGCAAGAACCAAAATTGAATCCTATCTGGCCGGGTCACTGAGTTCAGACCGACCAACCCACACCATGTAACCGGAAGCGAACCAGCCCCTTAATGAATGATATTGCGTCACCCCCTGACAAGGCCGCCGAGACTCGCTGTAACGAGATTATCTGGCCGCTGAGAGATATAACGCTGGCGGGCCTCCACTGGCCGGCGGCGCAGCCGTCCGGCGAGGCCTGCCCGATCCTGATGCTCCATGGCTGGCTGGACAACAGCCTGACGTTTGCTCGTCTCGCCCCTGAGCTTGCGGAATCGCGGGAGGTATTCAGCGTTGACATGGCCGGCCATGGGCATTCCGGCCATCGCCCATCTGGGCAGAGTTACCTGCTGATGGATTACGTGGCCGATCTGGCGGAACTGGTGGAGCGACATTTCAGTGACCGGGATGATCCCAGAGTGGATCTGGTGGGGCACTCTCTCGGCGGTATCGTTTGTGTGCTTTATGCAGCGGCGTTTCCCGAGCATGTCCGCAGCCTGGTGATGATCGACAGTCTCGGACCGATAAGTCGCCCACCCGCGGAGACCATTCCACAATTGCGTAAGGCCATAAAGAAACGGCTGGCCGGATCCGGCAAACCGGTGGTCTATCCGGACACGCGCACCGCCGGCAAGGCCCGCGAGGGTGGTCTCAGCCCGCTGTCCACCGAAGCGGCCATGACGCTGATTCCCCGCAACATGAAGCCCGTTGAGGGCGGTTTCGTCTGGCGTACCGATCCCCGGTTACGGCACCCTTCGCCGATGATGCTGGAAGAGTCCCAGGTGCTCGCGTCCCTTGGTGAGCTCAGCACCCGGACGCTGTTTATTCGTGCCGAGGAGGGCCTGCTGGCCTACCGTAAGGGTTGGCAGCCGCGACTGGATGCGATTCCTCACCTGGTAACAGTGACTGTGCCCGGTGGACACCACTGTCACCTTGACGGCGATGTTGCGCCGGTCAGCCATGCGATCAAGGCGTTCATCAACCATGAAGCATAACCTTGCCTACCTGTTCTTTGCCGCCGCGCTCTGCTGGTATCCGGCCAGCGCCCATGCCGCCGAAGCAGACCCGGGCGCCGTGCCGGAGTCGTTCCCCAACTCGTCCCTCGAGGCCGAGGTTCCGATCGTTTCGTCCGGGCATCTGGTGTTGTTCAGCCCGGTGAGGGAAGTGAATAACCAGATTCGTTCCGAGAAAATGGCCAGAATCCCGGTGAACGGTGTCGGGCAGCTGTACCAGATCCGCCGCGATTCCAGCCGCCAGGCCGCCCGGGAACATTACCAGCGCGCTCTGCAGGCTCGGGGTGCTCAGGTCCTTTTCGAATGCAGTGGTCGCAGTTGCGGGCGCAGCAACGTGTGGGCCAACCAGATATTCGATCAGGCGACGCTCTACGGGCGGGATACGGAGCAGGACTATCTGGTAGCCGCAGTGACAGACAGCGCCGGTAACACCTGGCTTACCCTGGTATACACGGTGACCCGGGGCAATCAGCGCGAATACGTCTGGGTCGAGCACCTCGACGTGGGTGAGGGGGCCGCGGTGCCCGGCCTGGATTCCGCCAACGCCAGGATCCGGGGCCCGATCATCGTGCCCTGGCAGGGTGGTATCACCTACCGCTTTGACTGGAGCGCCACGGATCGTCGGATGCTCACTAACTGGACAGGTGAAGAGGGCGTTCACGTCGTGCTGACCGGTTACTCGTCGCTGACGGAGGGCGAAAGTTTCAGCGATGCCATGGAACGGGCAGCGCAGGCCCTGGAGTCCATGTCGCAGGTCCTCGATAAGAGCGGTGTGTCGAAAGACCTGCAGACTCTGATTACGGTGGGCCCGGCGGTGGTTGTACCGTCGCCGGATCGCCAGGGCGACCGCATAGAAATCGTTGTGATTACGAGGTGAGGCTGGTGAACAAACCCACGGACGACAAGAACGGCGTGCCGAACTCCGCCCCGGATGAGGCCACCTCCGACGGCGCTTCTGCCGTCATGAAAAGCTCCGATCTCTCGGCCGCCAAGGCGCCCGCAAGCACGGAGAAAAAAACCACCAGACCCGGCAAGGGAAAGACCGTTGCCCTGACCCTCGGCAGCGGCGGTGCCCGTGGCTACGCCCATATTGGCGCCATCGAGATCCTGCAGGAGCGCGGTTACGAAATCATCGCGATTTCCGGCTGCTCCATGGGTGCGCTGATCGGCGGGATGTATGGCGCCGGCAAAATGAAGGACTACAAGGACTGGGTAACCGGGCTAGGCCAGTTCGACGTGCTCAGGCTGCTCGATGTTACGTTCAGCGCCGTTGGTGCCATTCGCGGGGAAAAAATCTTTTCGGTGGTGCGGGAAATGCTCGGCGATACCCGTATCGAGGACTTGTCTATCGCCTACACCTCGGTGGCGACCGATCTGCTCGCCCACAAGGAGGTGTGGTTTCAGGAAGGCCCGCTGGATCAGGCTATCCGTGCCTCTGTGGCGATCCCGGGCGTGGTGACGCCGCTGGTGCTGAATGGCCGCGTGCTGGTTGACGGCGCGGTGCTGAATCCATTGCCGATCAACCCGACCATATCCTCCCACGCGGACATGGTGGTGGCGGTGAATCTCAGTGGTGAAGACGATCGGCGGCGCCGCATTCCCGATGCAGCGTTCAGCGAGGCCGCCGAAGGCGACGAATGGGTCGATGTGCTGCGGGAGAAGGCCTCGCGCTGGTTCGACTGGGACGCAATAAAAACGTTTACCGGTAAGAAAGCCGTTGGCGCTGACGAGGACACGCCCGAGGAAAAGATCAGCAAAGCCGTGGAGCAAGAAGCAGAGGCGTCTATCTCGCTTCCCGAAACGATCGACTGGGACAAGCTGGGTATTGGCAAGTTCGACGTGATGAACCTGACCATTGAGACGATGCAAAGCGCCCTGGTGCAATACAAGATCGCCGGCTATCCGCCGGATCTTCTGGTCAACGTGCCCAAAAACGCCTGCCGCAGTTACGATTACCACAAAGCGCCGGAACTGATTCAGCTGGGTCGCGAACGCATGGCGGCGGCCCTGGACCGGTACGAAGACAGCCGTACCAGCTCCGGGCCGCTGGCCATTTGACGGTTCCGGCCCCGGGGCTGCAGAGCGTTGGCCAATCAGCGTATAATGCCCACCTCACACGCACTTACACAGGAACCGCAATTCCGTGACCAGCCCTATCGATGATCTGGTGACCGTGAGGGATTACCTCCGGTACGTATCCTCACAGTTTTCTGCATCGCTCCTGTACTACGGTCATGGCACGGACAACGTGTGGGATGAGGCCGTTCAACTGGTCATGCGTTCTCTGCACCTGCCGCTGGAGAACAATACCCTGTTTCTCGACGCTCGCCTGACCCGGGAAGAACGGGAGCTGATCATCAGCCGTATGCGCCGCCGGATTGAGGAAAGGGTACCGCTGGCGTATCTGTTGGGCGAGGCCTGGTTCATGGGGCTGCCTTTCAACGTGGATGAACGAGTTCTGGTGCCACGGTCGCCGATCGGTGAGCTGATCGAGCGTGGCTTGCAGCCATGGCTTGGGGATCTCCCGGTCGAGCGTATTCTTGACCTGTGCACCGGCAGCGGGTGCATCGGCATAGGGGCGGCAACGGTGTTCGAGGGCGCCAATGTCGACCTGGCGGATATCTCCGCCGACGCGCTTGAGGTGGCGGCTTCCAATATCGCCTTGCACGAACTTCAGGACCGGGTGCGCACCGTACAATCCGACGTGTTCAGCGGTATTGAGGGGCGCTACGATGTTATCCTGAGTAATCCGCCCTATGTGGACGCTGACGACCTGGCCGGCATGCCGGATGAGTTTCGCCATGAGCCGGAGTTGGGGCTGGCAGCCGGCGTTGACGGTCTGGACATAGCGCACCGGATCATTGCGGAAGCGGCAAATCATCTGAATCCGGGTGGCTTACTCATCGTGGAGGTGGGCAATAGCTGGGTAGCCCTTGATCAGGCGTACCCAGATCTGCCGATCACCTGGCTGGATTTCGAGAATGGTGGAGACGGTGTGTTTGTTATTACCGCCGATGACCTGCGCCAGTGGCAGGGCAGATCCTGAGAATTACTTTATAAACCTTTTATAAGATATTGAATCATGTCGGGAAATACGTTCGGAAAGTTGTTCACGGTCACCACCTTCGGTGAAAGTCACGGGGCTGCCCTTGGTTGTATTATCGATGGCTGCCCTCCTGGTCTCGAGCTGTCCGAAGCGGACATGCAGCGGGATCTGGACCGTCGCAAGCCGGGGACATCCCGACACACCACCCAGCGCCGTGAAGCGGACGAAGTGAAAATTCTGTCCGGGGTATTCGAGGGCCGAACCACCGGAACGCCGATTGGTCTGGTGATCGAGAATACCGATCAGCGCTCCAAGGACTATTCCAAGATCTCGGAACAGTTCCGCCCGGCGCATGCCGATTACACCTACGCCCATAAGTACGGGGTTCGGGATTACCGTGGCGGTGGCCGTTCCTCCGCACGGGAAACTGCGATGCGGGTCGCCGCCGGCGCGGTGGCGCGAAAGTTTCTCGAGCAGCGCCTGGGCATCACCATTCGGGGTTACCTTTCCCAGTTGGGGCCGATCAGAGCGGAGAAGCTCGATTGGGATCAGGTTCACCAGAACCCGTTCTTCTGCCCGGATGCCGACAAGGTAGCGAAAATGGAAGAGTACATGGACGCGCTTCGCAAAGAGGGCGATTCCATCGGTGCGCGCATCAATGTGGTGGCTGAGGGCGTTCCTCCCGGTCTTGGCGAGCCCATTTTCGACCGCCTGGACGCGGATCTCGCCCACGCACTGATGAGTATCAATGCCGTTAAGGGCGTGGAGATTGGCGCCGGGTTCGGCTGTATCGACCAGAAAGGCACGGAGCACCGGGACGAGATGACCCCCGAGGGTTTTCTCTCCAACCACGCGGGCGGAGTGCTGGGAGGCATTTCCTCAGGGCAGCCGATCCTGGCGAGCATTGCCCTCAAGCCCACGTCCAGCCTGCGGTTGCCGGGGCGGAGTATCGATGTGCACGGCAATCCGGTGGAGGTGATTACCACCGGCCGCCACGACCCCTGTGTCGGGATCCGCGCCACGCCCATCGCCGAGGCGATGATGGCCATCGTGCTGATGGACCATTACCTGCGCCACCGGGGGCAGAACGGTGATGTATCGGTTTCCACCCCGGTACTCGGTCAGCTCTGATACGCCCTGAGTGAGGATTGTCTATTTACTGGCGGCTTTCTAACCTCTACTTCTGGTTTTTTGCCCTCCTCGGGGGGCTTTTGCCGTATTGGTCTCTCTATCTGGAGGGGCAGGGCTTTTCCTATCTTCAGATTGCCACGTTGATGGCGACCATCCAGCTCACCAAAATCGTGGCACCCAGCGTTTGGGGCTGGCTCGGTGACCGGACCGGCCAGCGGGTGCGGCTGGTTCGGTTTGGCGCCATCACCGGATCGCTGTTCTTTGCCGGAGTTTTTCTGGAACCGGGTTTTTGGGGCCTGCTGCTGGTGATGCTGGCATTTACCTTCTTCTGGAATGCCATTCTGCCCTTGTATGAGGTCATCACCCTGCGAAGCCTCGGCCAACAGAAAGACCGGTACGGCAAGGTCAGGCTGTGGGGGTCGGTGGGGTTCATCGGTGCCGTAGCGCTGGTTGGCGGCATTCTGGAGTGGGTGCCGATCCAGACCTTGCCCTGGCTGCTGCTGCCGGTGTTTGCCGGGATCGCGGTATCCGCGTTTCTGGTGCCGTCAGAGCGCGGGGAGCAAAAACCGCCCGCGCCCGAAGGCAGTCTCAGGGCGATTGTGACCCACCCCGCGGTGGTGGCGTTCTTCCTGATGAACTTCCTGCTCCAGGTCTCCCACGGGGCGTATTACACCTTTTTCAGTATTCATCTGGAGCAGCATGGTTACGGCAAGCTCTCTATTGGCCTGTTGTGGTCACTTGGGGTGCTGGCGGAGATCGGGCTATTCCTTATCATGCACAGACTGACCCGGCGGTTGTCGGTGCGTCAGATTGCAATCGGTGCGTTGACCCTCACGATGATTCGCTGGATCCTGATTGCCGAGCTCACCGGCTCGGTGGTTGTGCTGGTCTTTGCGCAGCTGCTGCATGCCGCCTCATACGGCGCGCTGCACGCCATTTCGGTTCAGTATGTTCAGGGTTTCTTCGGTAAACATCACCATGGCCAGGGACAGGCGCTGTACAGCGGTCTGACGTTTGGCGCCGGCGGTGCCCTGGGTGCCTGGCTTTCCGGCTTTCTGGTGGAAGGCTTCAGTACCGCGGCCGCGTTCTGGGGCGGTGCGGCGGCCATGCTGGTCGCCATTGTCATCACCTGGCGCGGCTTGCGCCCTCCGCCTTCCGGCGACGAAGGACTTGCCGGCTGACCGCTAGCGGATGACCGGTTGCTGTTCTTCCTGCTGAACCACATCAATCAGTGCCCTCGCGGCGCTGGACAGCTGGCGTCCGGCTAATCCGACCGCCCCCAGCACCCGGGTAACCGGAATGCCCGGATCGAGACGCTGCACGCTGTTATCCACCATGCTCAAGGGGAGTACGCTCCAGCCCAGGCCAACGCTGGTCATCATCTTGATCGTCTCCAGATAGTTTGTGGGCATTTGAGGGTGTAGTGGCAGGTTGGCTTCCAGGAACAGTCGACTGACCACGCGGTAGGTGGCGGTGGTGGTGTCAGGAAGCAGCGCGGGGTACTGGGCCAGGTCCGCCAGGGTCAGGGCTTCCCGGGTGGCCAGGCTATGTTCCGGTCCACAAACGAAGGCCATGGGGTCCGCCCATTGCTCATACACCCTGAAATGCCGGTCCATGCTGTCGCTGAGCGTCACAAACGCCAGTTCCGCGTTGCGCTTGCGCATTTGCTCGTAGGCCGCGTCGGACTCCATGAATTGCAGGCTCAGTGCGACGTCGGGGAAGTTCCGGGTGAATCGCCGCAACCAGTTGGGCAGATGGTGCAGGCCAATGTGGTGGCTGGCAATAATGGGCAGTTCCCCTTCCACGGTAGCGGAGTCCGCCGACAGCGCCATTCGCGCGTTGTGGATTTCATCAACGATCCTGCGGGCGTGGGGCAGCAGCCGGGCGCCGGCATCGGTCATCCGCAATTGACGATGGCTGCGGTCGATCAATGTTGCACCCAACTGATTCTCGAGCGCCGCCAGTCGCTTGGAAATCGCCGGCTGGGTTAGATGGAGAGTGTCGGCGGCCTCGGAAAACGAGCCCTGATCGACAATGGTCAGGAATGCTTTTAGAGAATTTGATTCCATGCTGCTTCGGCCCGGCGCTTGGGATGGGTGTTGCTACTAAAGCATAACGCTAAAGTATGCCTGCCTGGAATGCAACGAATGAAAAACATGAATTGAGGTTATTGGGTTCAAGGCGGTAAACTGAGCACATCCAAGTGATAAACCAAAACCCCCAGAGAGTGAGAGAGATCATGGCGGGCAAGACCTTATACGACAAATTGTGGGACGACCATCTCGTCAAACAGCGCGATGACGGCTCCGCGCTGATATACATCGACAGACAACTTCTCCACGAGGTGACCTCACCGCAGGCCTTTGAGGGTCTTCGGCTGGCAGGCCGCAAGCCTTGGCGGCTGGACGCCAACCTGGCAACGCCTGATCATAACGTGCCCACCACGGACCGCGACCGCGGCGTTGAGGGCATTGTCGATCCGGTATCCCGCATCCAGGTGGAAACCCTGGACAAGAACTGCGATGAGTTCGGTATCCTCGAGTTCAAGATCAAGGATCAGCGCCAGGGCATCGTGCACGTTATCGGGCCGGAGCAGGGTGCGACGCTGCCCGGGATGAGCATTGTCTGTGGCGACTCCCACACGTCTACCCACGGCGCTTTTGGCTGTCTGGCCCACGGTATCGGAACCAGCGAAGTGGAGCACGTGCTGGCGACCCAGTGCCTGGTCCAGAAGAAAATGAAGAACATGCTGGTAAAAGTGAATGGCAAGCTGGGTCCGGGTGTGACCGGCAAAGACGTGGTGCTGGCAATTATCGGCCGGATCGGCACCGCTGGCGGCACCGGTTATGCGATTGAATTCGGGGGCGATGCCATCCGGGGGCTGAGCATGGAAGCCCGCATGACCATCTGCAACATGTCCATCGAGGCCGGTGCCCGGGTGGGTATGGTCGCCGTTGACGACAACACCATCAATTACGTCAAGGGGCGGCCATTCTCGCCGACCGGCGAAAGCTGGGAGGCGGCGGTCAAATACTGGCGTACGCTTCACAGTGATGACGACGCGGTCTTCGACAAAGTGGTCGAGCTTGACGGTGCGGACATCAAACCTCAGGTCAGTTGGGGAACCTCGCCGGAAATGGTGGCCGGTATCGACGGTCGGGTGCCGGACCCGGAGCAGGAGTCCGATCCGATCAAGCGTGAAGGCATCGTCCGCGCCCTGAAATACATGGGGCTGGCGCCCAACCAGGCGATCACCGATATCCAGCTGGATCGCGTATTTATCGGTTCCTGTACCAACAGCCGTATCGAAGATCTGCGGGAAGCGGCGGCCGTGGTCAAGGGTCGCAAGGTTTCTCCCACGCTCAAGCAGGCCATGGTCGTGCCGGGTTCCGGTCTGGTGAAGGCCCAGGCCGAAGAAGAGGGCCTGGATAAGATCTTCCTGGAGGCAGGGTTGGAGTGGCGCGACCCGGGTTGCTCAATGTGCCTGGCGATGAACGCCGATAAGCTCGGGCAGGGGGAACACTGTGCCTCCACGTCGAACCGTAATTTCGAAGGGCGTCAGGGGTTCGGTGGCCGCACCCACCTGGTCAGCCCGGCGATGGCGGCCGCCGCTGCGGTATCCGGCCATTTCGTTGATGTCCGCGAACTGATGAACTGATCCACAGGAGACAACCATGCGTGCATTTACGCAACATCAGGGCCTGGTGGCCCCCATGGACCGTTCCAATGTGGACACGGACATGATCATTCCCAAGCAGTTCCTGAAATCCATCAAGCGCACCGGGTTCGGCCCGAACCTGTTCGATGAGTTGCGGTACCTTGATGAAGGCAAGCCGGATCAGGACTGCTCCGAGCGCCCGATCAATCCGGATTTCGTGCTTAACCAGGATCGCTACAAGAACGCCAGTGTGCTGCTGGCTCGCAGCAATTTCGGATGCGGCTCAAGTCGTGAGCACGCACCCTGGGCGCTGGACGATTACGGTTTTCGGGTAATCATCGCACCGAGTTTTGCCGACATCTTCTACAACAACTGCTTTAAGAATGGGTTGTTACCCATTGTTCTTGAAGAAAGTATTGTTGATCGTCTATTTCAGGAAGCGGAAGCCGAGGTGGGTTACCAGCTGGCCGTGGACCTGGAAGCCAGGACCGTTACCACGCCATCGGGAGAGTCCTTCGGGTTCGAGGTTGATGACTTCCGCCGGCACTGCCTGTTGAACGGTCTGGATGATATCGGCGTGACCCTGGAAGATGCCGACCTGATCAAATCCTATGAAGACAGCCGTCGCAAAACCGCGCCCTGGTTATTTGGTGCCGGTAGCTGATCGAGCGTCGGTTTGTCCGACGTCGTAATTCATTACATTCAAAATCTGCAAGGAAAGGCTATGTCCAGAACAGTACTCATGTTGCCCGGCGACGGCATCGGTCCGGAAATCGTTGCCGAAGCCGAAAAAGTGCTTCACAAGATTAACGAGCAGTTCGATCTGGGGCTGAGTTTTGAGTCGGGCCTGGTCGGTGGCGCTGCCATTGATCAGACCGACAGCCCGTTGCCCGATGAAACCCTGGAGAAAGCCAGCAAGGCGGACGCCATATTGCTGGGCGCCGTCGGCGGACCGCAGTGGGACGACCTGCCCATGGCGAGGAGGCCGGAAAAGGGGTTGCTGGGGCTGCGCTCCAATCTGGAGTTGTTCGCCAATCTGCGCCCGGCGATTCTGTATCCGCAACTGGCGTCCGCGTCGTCGCTGAAGCCCGAGGTGGTATCCGGTCTGGACATCATGATCGTGCGGGAACTGACCGGCGGCATCTACTTCGGGCAGCCCCGGGGCGTGCGTGAACTGGAGAGCGGTGAGCGCCAGGGATACAACACCTACGCCTACACTGAATCCGAGATCCGCCGCATTGGCCGCGTGGCCTTCGAAGCCGCGCAACAGCGGGGCAAGAAGCTGTGTTCTGTGGACAAGGCCAACGTGCTGGAAGTGACCGTGCTGTGGCGGGAAATCATGAACGACCTGCGCCGTGAATATCCGGACGTGGAGCTGTCCCACATGTATGTCGATAATGCGGCCATGCAGCTGGTGCGTGCGCCCAAGCAGTTCGATGTGATTGTGACTGGCAACATGTTTGGTGATATTCTTTCGGACGAAGCGGCTATGCTCACCGGCTCCATCGGTATGTTGCCCTCGGCGTCGCTGAACTCCGAAAAGCAGGGGATGTATGAGCCCTGTCACGGGTCTGCGCCGGATATTGCCGGGCAGGGCATCGCCAATCCGCTGGCCACCATCCTCAGTGCCGCCATGATGCTGCGGTACAGCCTGAACGAGGAGAAAGCCGCCGAAGCTATTGAAGCGGCGGTCAGCAAGGTTCTGGATCAGGGGCTGCGAACAGCGGACATCATGTCCGAAGGCGCCAGCAAAGTCTCCACCCGGGAAATGGGTGAAGCGGTTCTGGCGGCGCTGTAACCGGCAAATCCCTCCCAGTGTATTTGAGACCCGACGGTAACGCGACGCAGTTACCGCGGGATCACCCATCCTGTCCCTGCCAGCGATAAAGGTAGCGGGCGGGCATAAAACGAGGTTCAAAGGTCGCACATGAAGCGAGTTGGACTTGTAGGTTGGCGTGGCATGGTGGGCTCGGTCCTCATGCAGCGCATGCGTGAAGAAAACGATTTCGCTGACATCGAACCGGTCTTTTTTACCACATCCCAGGCTGGCAAGCCGGCACCGGATGTAGGGAAAGAGGGCGTTCCACCACTGCAGGATGCGTTCGACGTCGAGATTCTGAAGACCATGGACGTGATTGTGACCTGTCAGGGTGGCGATTACACCGGTGCGGTTTATCAGAAACTCCGAGACGCGGGCTGGGAAGGCTACTGGATCGATGCGGCATCCACGCTTCGCATGGTGGACCATTCAGTAATTGTTCTGGATCCGGTCAACCGCAACGTGATTGATGCCGCGCTCGACAAGGGCGTGAAAGACTACATCGGCGGCAATTGCACCGTTAGCCTGATGATGCTGGCCCTCGGTGGCCTGCTGGAGCAGGATCTGATTGAGTGGGTATCACCCATGACCTATCAGGCCGCTTCCGGTTCCGGCGCGCAGAATATGCGTGAACTGCTCAATCAGATGGGCGAGCTCAACAACAGCGTCCGTTCCGAGCTTGAGGATCCGTCTTCCGCGATTCTGGAAATTGACCGCAAGGTGACCGAAACCATGCGGTCGGACGGTTTCCCGACCGAGCACTTCCAGGTCCCGCTGGCGGGCAGTCTCATTCCGTTCATCGACAAACAGCTCGACAACGGCATGAGCAAGGAAGAATGGAAAGCCGGTGTTGAAACCAACAAGATCCTCGGGCGCTCGGATAACCCGATCCCGATTGATGGTATCTGCGTGCGGATCGGCGCCATGCGCTCCCACAGTCAGGCGCTGACCATCAAGCTGAAAAAGGATCTGCCGGTCGCGGAAATCGAGTCGATCCTGGCCAAGGCCAACGATTGGGTCAAAGTGATTCCCAATGACCGTGACGCCACCATCGAGGAGCTGACGCCGGCCAAAGTGACCGGAACACTGAGCGTGCCGATCGGTCGCATCCGCAAACTGACCATGGGACCGGAGTACATTTCGGCCTTCACCGTGGGTGATCAGTTGCTGTGGGGCGCTGCCGAACCGCTGCGTCGTATGCTGCGAATTCTGCAGGAACGCTAGTGGCTTTGTAACAGTCGGTATTTATTGCCAACTGTGTCCGGTTTCAGATAACCGGTACGGGGCGGAGGCTGAAATCAGCCTCCGCCCCTGTTATTTTTCATGGGCCAAAGATTCGAAAGAGCGCGAGCTGATCATCGTTCGGTAACAGTAAGTTCCAAGCCATTTATCAACAAATGGTGCAACGACTGCAGCTGATTGATTGATAAAGCGGGCTTTATCAACAATACTTGGCCCACTGAATATTAAAAAGATTACATAATAACTATAGAAAACCAGACGGAAGTCATCCAACCTCGTCCGATTCTGTTTGAAAAAGCAGTAACGAATAACGGAGACTGGTAAGGAAAAAGCATGAAGGTACGCAAGCTTGCGGTTGCCCTGGCTCTGGCGGGAGGGCTCGGTTCCGGTGTCGCACAGGCCCTGGGGCTGGGTGAAATTGAATTGCAGTCCTATCTCAATGAGCCTCTGGACGCAGAGATCAACCTGCGCAAAAGCCAGGGGGTAGAGCCGGGCGATGTGTTCGTCAATATCGCCTCAGAGAACGATTATCAACGGGTCGGTATCGACCGTAACCAATTCCTTACCAAGCTTCAGTTCGAGGTGACAACCAGCCGCGATGGCAGCCTGATTGTCAACGTTTCCTCGAGAGAACCCCTTCGTGAGCCGTACCTGAATTTCCTTCTGGAAGTCACGTGGCCCAGCGGGCGTCTGATGCGCGAATACGCTGTGCTGGTTGACCCGCCGGTTTACGCCGAGGAATCGGGGATGGAGGAGCGCGTAGCCGCCCCCGCAACCCGTTCTGAGCCGGCGCCGGAGTCCCGTCAGCAGCCGGCACGCAGTGCGCAGCGCCCAGCCGATGCCGGGGTTGCTTCGCGTTCCGATAGCGGTCCGCGAACCTTTGGTCCAACCAATGCCTCTGATACGTTGTGGCAGATTGCAGCCAGCGTGCGTCCGGACAGCTCGGTCTCCATGCAGCAGGTTATGCTCGCGATCCAGGACCTGAACCCCGATGCCTTCATGGATGGCAACATCAATCGCCTGAAACGCGGTGAGGTGCTGCGAATTCCGGAGCTTGATCAGATTCGCACTCGCAGTGCGGCGGAAGCGAACCGTCAGGTTGCTGCTCAGAACGAAGCCATTGCCAGCCCCCGCCGTACCGTCGACGCAACAGAAACGGCAGCGCCGGACGCTCCCGAGCGTGACGCCGGAAGTGCCGGTGGCGATGAGCTGCGCCTGATTGCCGCCGACGACGCCGGCAGCCGCACAAGCGATGAGGGTGGCTCCGCCGGTGGCGATGGCCAGACCGCAGGCGGCGCAGATGCGGGTTCCGCGGTCGCGATGGAAGAGCTCGACAGCGCGCGCCGTGAAAACCAGGAACTGAATAGCCGCGTTGAAGACTTGCAGGATCAGGTGGAAACGTTGCAGCGCCTGCTGGAGCTGAAAGACAACCAGCTGGCCGAAATGCAGCAAATGGGCGATCAGGATACACCTGAGGCCGAAATGCCGGAGTCTGAAGAGGCCGGAACTGAGGCGCAGCTTGCTGGAGAAGAATCCGCGGCCTCGCAAGGTGAGTCTGCTGAACAGGCAGGCGGGTCTGCTGATCAGGAAACCGCCGTTGCAGAGCCGGATACATCGCTTGAGGCCGATGAAGCCGGCGAGCCATCGGACGTTGCGCAGGCGGAAGGCGACCAGGCTGCCGATGCGGCGCAGCAGGAAGGTGAGAGCGGCGAGCCGGCCGTTGAGGGTGAGGACGTTTCCGTTGCTGAGACGGGAGCTGAGGCGGATGTGGAATCTGGCGCTGAACCCGTAGCCGACGCTGACGCTACAGCTGGCGAGGAGGCAATCGCTGACTCAGCCTCTGAGGAAACCAGCGACGCGCCGGAGCCGGAAGCTGAGGAACAGCCTGAACCCGCGCCGGTTGCAGCGCAACCTGCAACACCGGCCCAGCAACAGGACAAAGGCTTCCCTGGTAACGTCATCGATGCCATCACCAACAATCCGATGTACCAGATTGCACTGGGCGGTGGCCTTGTCCTGTTGTTGTTGATTCTTTTGCTGCTGGCACGCCGCAGCGCCAACCGCGAGAAGGCGTTCTATGAGCAACTGAACGCCGAGGGTGACGACACCTCTGATTCTTTTGACCTGGATCTGGAAGAGAGCGAAGCAGGGGAGGCGTCCGCCGATGAACCTCTGGCCGAGGCAGAAACCTACATTGCCTATGGTCAGACCGATAAGGCGGTCGAAACCCTGGAAGCTGCGATCTCGCGGGAACCGAGCCGCACGGATCTGCGTCTGAAACTGCTGGGCGTGTACGCCGATACCCAGGATCGGGCCTCCTTCGAGAAACAGTACAGCGAGATAGAGGCGCTGGATGATGAGCAGGCGATGGCCGAAGCCAACGTGTTGCGTGATCGTCTGGACGAAGCAGAGGCGATGCCCAGTATCGATGATCTGGAGTCTCAGCTGCGCTCGGATTCCTTTGGTCAGGAAACGTCGGCGTCTGAGTCGACCGATCAGGCCGAAAGCCATCTGACTGATGAAAGCCTCTCAGACCAGTTCGAAACCAGCGAGGCGAGTTCCTCCGAGGAAACGTTCGAGACTGATTTCTCGGAGTTTGACCTTGGGGATACCGCCACCGAGGAGAAGTCTGAACCGGACGCTGGTGAGGAATCCGCTGACAGCGACATGATCGAATACGATCTGTCAGGCCTGGAAACGGAAAGCACGGAAGAAGCGTCCGAAGCCCCGGCAGCGGATTCTGATTCGAAAGCTGCCGAGCCGGAAGAGGACGATCTCAGTTTCGATTTCGACGAGAGCGATCTTGCCTCCGATTCTGAAACCAGCACAGGCGAGGCGGAAGAAGACCTGGCCGACGAGCTGTCGCTCGAAGGTTTTGACGATCTGGAGACAGAGAGCGACCTGGCCACAGAGGACAATGGCGACGCGAAGGGCGAGGCGTTGTCAGGTGAGGCACTCGCGGAATCCGACGAGGACCTCGGTGATCTTGATGAGTCCTTCCTGGATGAACTGGATGCCGAACTCGACAAGGTGGCTGGAGAGGACGCAGACAACGTTTCTGCGGAAGGCGAAGGCTCATCCCTGGACGATCTCGAGCTCGACGTATCCGATGAAGACCTGGCGCTGATGGAGGAGTTCGCCGACTCGGGTGATTCTGCCAATCCGGAAGCACAGGAAGCCGTCGGTCCGGATCTCGACGAGGAGCTGGATCTGGAAGATGCACTGAAGGATGAGAGCAGCGAATCGCCGGAAGAGCTTTCTGCCGAAGCCGAGGATCTGTCAGCCGTCGAAGGCCTTGAGGAAGAGCTGCCGGATCTGGCTGACGAGGCCTCGGATCAGGACGAAGAAATCGCTGAGCCTCCGCTGGCCTCAGATGCGCTCGACAAGAGTGCCCGCCAATCGGCTGTCGATGATATTGATGAGTCCGATCTGGGCGATGACGATGACTTCGATTTCCTCGCCGGTACCGACGAAGCTGCCACCAAACTCGATCTCGCAAGAGCGTACATCGAAATGGGCGATGTTGACGGTGCCAAGGATATTCTCGAAGAGGTGTCCCTGGAAGGAAATGATGAGCAGAAGGCAGAAGCGCAGGATCTTCTTAAAAATCTGTCCTGATTCGTTATAATCAGGCTCATCGCATCCACAGCGCCGGCTCCCGGGTAATTCCCGGCCAGAGCCGGCGTTTTGTTTCCACGGTCAGTCGGATTGTCACTTGTTCCTTAACGCGCTAGCACTCACCACAGATAATGCCATCGGCGATGGTCGCGTCGTACTGGCTCTGGAGTATGACGGCCGATCCTTTCATGGCTGGCAACTGCAAAAGTCGGGCGTCCGCTCCGTCGAAGCCGAGCTTACCCGGGCTGTGTCGCGGGTGGCCAACCAGCCTGTCGACCTGGTGTGTGCGGGTCGTACCGATGCGGGCGTTCATGCCGGTTACCAGGTAGTGCATTTCGATACCCCGGCCGTCAGAAACCTCCGTTCCTGGGTGATGGGTATCAACACCGCGCTGCCGGATGACATTGCCGTGCATTGGGCCGGAAATGGCGTGGGCGATTTTCACGCCCGTTTTTCGGCAACCTATCGCCGTTATCGATATGTGATCTACAACAGTCCTGTACGGCCAGGGATACAACGCGGGCAGGTAAGCTGGACCTTCCGGCCCCTGGACGCGGAGCGGATGAACGAGGCGGCCCAGGACCTGTGCGGGGAACATGATTTTTCCTCGTTTCGGGCGGCCGGCTGCCAGTCCCGCTCGCCGCACCGTTTCATGGAGCATGTGACGGTAAGCCGAAAGGGCGACTTTGTCGTAATTGATGTGCAGGCCAACGCTTTTCTCCACCACATGGTGAGGAACATAGCAGGTGCGCTGATGGCCGTTGGCAACGGCGAGCGTCCGGTATCATGGATTCGTGAGATACTGGAGGCCAGGGATCGCAAGGTGGCGGGTGTCACCGCGCCGCCGTTCGGCCTGTATCTGGTGGACGTCGGATATCCCGATCGTTTTCAGATTCCGTCAGCTCTGTGTGGCCCGGGCTTTGTCCGTCCGTGGTTTGAACGTGATTGTAATGCCCCCAGGCCGCCGAGCTGGACCCATCGACCCAACTGATCTTTAGGCCTATGAGAACCCGAGTCAAAATCTGTGGAATCACTCGCCCGGAAGATGCCCGCGCTGCCGCAGAGGCGGGCGCGGACGCTCTGGGCTTCGTGTTCTACGAGCCGAGCCCGCGCTATGTCTCCCCCCGGGACGCAGCGGCTCTGGTGGCGGTGACACCCTGTTTCGTGGGGGCAACGGCGTTGTTCGTCAATCCCGAACGGGACTGGGTTGAAGAGGTGATCGCGACGGTGCCTCTGGACCTGCTTCAGTTCCATGGCGACGAGACTGCGGACTTCTGCGCCAGTTTCGGCAAGCGCTGGATCAAGGCAGTGAGGGTTCGTCAGGCGGGTGACATCGAAAAGGCTTTTGAGCAGTATCGGGGCGCCAGTGGTCTGCTTGTGGATGCCTGGGATCCCGAGCGTTATGGTGGTACTGGCAAGTCCTTTAACTGGGCGCTGATTCCCGCTGAGCGGCCGATGCCTCTGATATTGGCCGGCGGCCTGGCTTCTGATAACGTTGCCAGCGCCGTAGAGCAGGTCAGGCCATGGGCGGTTGATGTCAGTGGTGGTGTTGAACGTAGCAAGGGCGTGAAAGACCGCGCAAAAATTTCCGACTTTATTAACGAGGTTCACCGTGTCGATGAAACTGACTGAAGAAATGCTGAGCGCACTTCCGGATGCACGGGGTCACTTCGGTGCCTACGGCGGCCGGTTCGTGTCGGAAACCCTGATGGATTCACTGATGACGCTGGAGAAAGAGTACCTCCGGCTGAAAAAGGATCCGGAATTCCAGAGAACCTTCGATGAAGATCTGGCGCACTACGTCGGGCGCCCCAGCCCTCTCTATTTCGCTGAGCGACTGACCCGCGAAACCGGCGGAGCGCAGATCTGGTTGAAACGGGAAGATCTCAACCACACCGGCGCCCATAAGGTGAACAACACCATTGGCCAGGCATTGCTGGCCAGTTTTCTGGGCAAGAAGCGGGTGATTGCGGAAACCGGCGCGGGTCAGCACGGTGTGGCAACGGCAACGGTCTGCGCACGGCTCGGCCTTGAGTGTCACGTGTTCATGGGCGCGGAAGACGTCAAGCGTCAGTCGCTCAACGTCTATCGGATGAAACTGTTGGGTGCGGAAGTGCACGCCGTCCAGAGTGGTACCAAAACCCTCAAAGACGCTATGAACGATGCCATGCGAGACTGGGTGTCGAATGTTGATGATACCTTCTACATCATTGGTACTGTCGCCGGCCCGCATCCCTATCCGTTGCTGGTTCGCGATTTCCAGTCGGTGATCGGTCGTGAAACCCGGGAGCAGTCCCTGGCCCAGGCCGGCCGGCTGCCGGACGCCCTGGTTGCCTGCGTGGGGGGAGGCTCCAACGCCATTGGCATGTTCTATCCGTTCCTGACCGATGAATCGGTGCAGATGTACGGTGTTGAGGCTGGTGGTCTCGGTATTGACTCCGGTCAGCATGCGGCGCCCCTGTGCGCCGGCCGTCCGGGCGTACTCCACGGCAACCGGACCTACCTGATGGAGGACGAGAACGGTCAGATTGCCGGAACCCATTCGGTCAGCGCCGGCCTGGATTACCCGGGCGTGGGTCCGGAACATAGCTGGTTAAAGGACATCGGTCGTGCGCAGTACGTGTCTGTAACCGATGACGAAGCGCTGGACGGGTTCCGCAAGCTGACCCGGGTGGAGGGCATCATGCCGGCGCTGGAAACCGCGCACGCAGTGGCTTACGCGCTTAAACTGGCCCCCACCATGGATAAGGACCAGGTTATTGTTATCAACATCTCCGGCCGTGGCGACAAGGACATTCATACCATCGCACAGCTGGATGGCATTGAGGCCTGATCAATGGCAGGTAAGCAGCACAGGAAACAGGAGCAGGCATGAGTCGAATTGAAGGGGTACTGAAAACCCTGAAAGGGCAGGGACGCAAGGCCTTGATACCCTATATCACCGCGGGTGATCCTCACCCGGACCAGACCGTCGAACTGATGCACACTCTGGTGGAGGCGGGCGCCGATATCATTGAGCTGGGTGTACCTTTCTCGGACCCAATGGCAGACGGGCCGGTTATCCAGCTGGCCTGTGAACGGGCACTGAAGCATGGCACCTCGTTGCGCCAGGTCATTGCCATGATCAAGGAATTCCGCAGCACCAACGATTCCACGCCAGTGGTGCTGATGGGCTACCTGAACCCGATGGAAGCCATGGGCTATGAGGCGTTTGCCGACGCAGCCGCCGATGCGGGTGTCGACGGCATACTGACGGTCGATCTGCCCCCGGAAGAGGCCGACGAAGTGGCCCCGCTGTTCACCGCCCGCAATCTTGACGCCATTTTTCTGCTGGCTCCCACCACTACGGATGACCGGATTCGTTCAATTAGCGAGCACTCTTCCGGTTATGTGTACTATGTTTCAGTTAAGGGTATTACGGGGGCTGGCAAGATAAACGTGGATGAAGTGGCTGCCAAGGTGGCTCATATTCATGAGATCACGGCACTCCCGGTAGGAGTTGGCTTCGGCATTCGTGATGCTGAAACCGCAGCGGCCATAGGCCGGGTATCCGATGGTGTAATTGTTGGCAGCGTGCTGGTCGATACAATAGCCCGAAATCAGGCAGATTCTGATCAGCTCAAGCGGGCGCTGACAGATTTGCTCCACCCAATGCGTGAAGCACTGGACGGCCTGGCGTCCTGAACACAGGTTGGCCGGGCGGGCAGGCATCAAAGGATAGGATGAGATCATGAGTAACTGGCTGGACAAAATCATGCCGAGCAAAATTCGTTCGGAATCCAAGCAGCGTACTGGTGTACCGGAGGGCTTGTGGAAGAAGTGCCCGAAATGCGGCGCGTTTCTCTACAAGCCGGAGCTTGAGAAAAACCTGGATGTCTGCCCCAAATGCAATCACCACCTGAGGGTAGATGCCCGGCGGCGTCTCGCGATTTTCCTCGACGAGGACGGTCGCGAGGAAATCGCCGCTGAGCTGGAACCCTGGGATCGCCTGAAGTTCAAGGACAGCAAGCGTTACAAGGATCGCCTGTCCCACGCGCAGAAGAGTACTGGCGAAAAAGACGCACTGGTGGCGATGAAAGGCACCACGCTGGGCCTTCCGCTGGTCGCCTGCGCGTTCGAGTTCAACTTTCTGGGTGGCTCCATGGGCCAGGTGGTAGGCGAGAAATTCGTGCGTGCTGCCAACGTTTGTCTCGAAGAGCGGATTCCGCTGGTGTGCTTTGCTGCCAGTGGCGGTGCGCGCATGCAGGAAGCGATACTCTCGCTGATGCAGATGTCCAAGACAGCCGCCGTGCTCGAGCGCATGAAGCAGGAAGGCATTCCCTACATTTCGGTGATGACCGATCCGGTATTCGGGGGTGTGTCGGCAAGCCTGGCCATGCTCGGTGATCTCAATATTGCCGAGCCGAATGCCCTGATCGGCTTCGCCGGCCCGAGGGTTATTGAACAGACGGTTCGCGAGAAGCTCCCGGAAGGATTTCAGCGCAGTGAGTTTCTGCTGGAGCATGGTGCCATTGACATGATCCTGCACCGTCATCAGATGCGAGAGCGCATCACCCATGTCCTTGCCAAGTTCACCGGCCAGGAAAAGCCGGCCACCGAGGCACCGATCGAGTTCGAAGTGACGGAAAGACCGGAAAGCGATGTCTCTGAAACCTGAAGGCACTGCCCGGCACCCGCAAGCCCCGGGTGCCGGAGCCACACTGGATCAGTGGCTGACTTACCTGGAATCCATTCACCCCTCGGAAATTGACCTCGGCCTGGACCGTGTGCTGCTGGTGTTGCGCCGATTGTTTCCACGCAAACCCTCAGCCCGGGTGATTACCGTTGCCGGCACCAATGGCAAGGGCAGTGCAGTGGCGTGCCTGGACGCGTTGCTGCGGGCCCACGGACGCACCGTCGGGGCCTATACGTCGCCACACCTGCAGGATTACAACGAGCGGATCCGGGTAAACGGGCGGGATGTCGGCGACGAGGCGTTGATCGAGGCCTTCGTGGAAGTAGAGGCGGCCCGCCGCAACACCTCGCTGACCTATTTCGAGTTCGGGACCCTGGCAGCGTTTGTGGTGCTTGCCAAAGCCGGTGTGCAAGACTGGGTGCTGGAAGTGGGGCTGGGTGGTCGCCTGGATGCGGTGAATGTGCTGGATCCGGACGTTGCCATCATCACCTCGGTGGACATTGATCACGTGGCGTTTCTTGGCGATAACCGCGAAGTGATCGGGTTCGAAAAGGCCGGGATACTACGGCCGGGAATCTTTGCGGTCTACGCGGATATTGACCCACCACGTTCGGTGCTTCAGCAGGTTCATGCTCAGCGGGTGCACCTGAAGCGACTGGGTGAGGATTATCAGCTCAGGCCCGAAGGCGGTGACCATTGGCTGGAGTTGTCTGACGGCGGATCCGTTTTCATACCGGCTGCCACCCCGCTGCCGCTCAATAGCGTGGCCGCGGCTGCGGTCGCGTTTCGTGAACTGGAGCCGGATGTTCCTCTGGCGGTTATCTCTCAGATCATCGCTGAGGTTGGAATTCCAGGCCGGTTTGAGAAAGTCCGGGGTACCCCGGCAGTCTACGTGGATGTGGGCCATAACCCCCATGCCGCACGCTGGCTGGCTACACGGCTGGCAACCGTGCGTTCCGGCCAGGGGCGTGTGCTGGCGGTGTACGGCGCACTGGCCGACAAGGACGTTGAGGGCGTTGTCCGCGCAATGGCGCCGACGGTCGACGAGTGGTTCCTGGGCGGACTTGATGTTCCCCGGGGGCTGAGTAATGACCAACTGAAACAGCGAATGGAGTCCCTGGTCTCATCCTCACCGCCCCAGGCATACCCAACCGTGTCGGAAGCGCTGGCGGCGGCCCTTGATCAGGCAAGCCCGGACGATGTGGTGATCGCTTTCGGATCCTTTTTTACCGTGGCCGAAGCACGACAGCGGCTGCTGGGAAAGCAGGGCGCCGGGGGCGAGCCGGCTTAAAGTTTGGTCATGGCCCGACGGGGGCTTTGAGTTCTCGCTAGAGGGCAGTTAGTATCTGGCTTGGTTGTCACTATCATGGCCACACGGTATTAAAACAGGGGATATCAGAACGTGGACGGATTGAAACAGAGAATCATCGGTGCACTGGTGTTGGTGTCGCTGGCAGTCATTTTTGTACCCATGCTGTTTGATGAGCCCCACTCTGAACGAACCTCCAGCTCCATCAAAATTCCCGAGGAGCCGCCTTTTCCCGAAGTGGATGCTCCAGCGCCGGAGGTGAACGATGCCCCGGCCTACCGCCTGGAGGAGCCGGAAGAGCCACAAACCTCTTCGAGTTCAATGCAGTCAGAATCCCCGCAACCTGCACCCTCCGAAACAACCGTGGACCGGAATGAATCTGCGTCCGAAGAGCCCGAGCCGGCAGCTCAGCCAGTTGTTGCCGAGCCCGAGCAAAAGCCGCAGCCCCGCGATGAACCGGAAGTAACCGCCGCTGACGAAGACGAAAGTGATCCCGCTGAGTACACCGGCGCACTGGAAGGCGCCTGGGTGGTGCAGCTTGGCAGCTTCGGCAGTGCGGAGAATGCCCGCAATCTTCGCAACAAGGTTCGGGATACCGGCTACAGCTCCCATCTGCAGGAAATTCAGCGCGGCGATACGACTCTGACCCGGGTCTTCAGCGGCCCGTTCGCCGAAAAAGCCGAAGCTGAGCGCGCCAAAAAGTCTCTCGATCGGGAGTTCGGGCTCAACAGCCTGGTTACCAGTGGCGGTAAGTAGATCACCGCGTCATTCTCTTTGTGCCAAACCGGCAGTTTGGTGCGCGTGCGTTTCCTGTTAGAATTCGCGCTTCAATATTACCACCGGGTTTTTCATGGAAGCGCTGATCTGGATTGACTGGGTCATCATTGCCCTAATCACTGTATCCACTCTTATCAGCCTCAAACGGGGTTTTGTCAGAGAGGCCCTGTCTCTGGTCACCTGGGTTGGCGCGTTCATCATTGCGCGAACCTTTCACCCCCAGATGCAGGCGTTGCTGGAAAGCACTGTCGAAACGCCGATGGTCCGCCTGATTGCAGCGTTCGCCATTCTGTTTTTCGGCACGCTGATTGTAGGCGCCATCATCAACAACATGATTGGTCACCTGGTCAAGGCAACCGGGCTCTCCGCCACGGATCGCGTGCTGGGTATGGGGTTCGGGCTGCTCCGCGGCGTGGTGGTCGTCATCGTCGGGATTGCGTTCACCCGGTATACGCCGCTCGCCCAGGATACCTGGTGGCAGAGCTCGGTCATGATCAACAGGCTGGCAGTCGTCGAAGACTGGTCCAGACGCACCCTGGGGGATGAATTTGCCCGGTTTCTGGGACCGGCAGGTGAGAACCCCGCCGGTTCTGCGGACCCGCAACAGCAAGAAGGCATGGAACCCGGTTCCGTGTCCCGCTAACATTCAGTTTTAACGCTTCGGAGATAACCGTATCCATGTGTGGCATTGTCGGCGTAGTCAGTACTTCCAACGTAAATCAGTCGCTCTACGATGCGCTGACCGTATTACAGCACCGGGGCCAGGACGCGGCGGGTATTGTTACTTTTCAGGATGATCGGTTTTTTCTGCGCAAGGACAACGGCCTGGTGCGGGACGTGTTTCGTACCCGGCACATGCGTCGTCTGGTGGGTAATGTCGGAATTGGGCACGTGCGTTACCCGACCGCCGGTAGCTCAAGCTCGGCGGAGGCGCAGCCGTTTTACGTCAACAGCCCCTATGGCATCACGCTCGCTCACAACGGCAACCTGACCAATGCGGACGACCTGAGCAAGGATCTGTTCCGCACCGATCTCCGCCACATCAACACCAACTCCGATTCAGAAGTGTTGCTGAACGTGTTTGCTCACGAACTTCAGAAGCTGGGCAAACTGGACCCTACCAAAGACGAAATCTTCTCCGCGGTGCGGGCGGTTCATCAACGCTGCCGTGGCGCCTACGCGGTCATCGCCATGATCACCGGTTACGGCATCGTCGGCTTCCGCGATCCCAATGGCATTCGTCCGGCCTGTTACGGCGTCCGTGAAACCGACGAGGGCAAGGAGTACATGATTGCCTCGGAAAGCGTTGCCCTGAGCGCGGCCGGCTTTACTCTGGTGCGGGATATTGCGCCGGGCGAAGCCGTTTATATCGAAACCGACGGCACGCTTTACACCGAGCAATGCTCAGAGAAACCGCATCTGTACCCCTGTATCTTCGAGCACGTGTATTTCGCCCGTCCTGATTCAATCATTGACAAGGTATCCGTCTACAAGGCGCGGCTGCGGATGGGGGAAACGCTGGCGGAGAAAGTGCTGCGAGAGTGGCCGGACCACGATATCGATGTGGTCATGCCGATTCCCGACACCAGCCGGACATCCGCCATGCAGATGGCCCATCTGCTGGGTGTGAAATTCCGCGAAGGGTTCATCAAGAATCGCTACATCGGCCGGACGTTTATCATGCCGGGTCAGAAAATGCGGAAGAAATCGGTTCGCCAGAAGCTGAACCCCATTGATCTGGAGTTCCGTGGCAAGAACGTCATGCTGGTGGATGACTCCATTGTGCGCGGCACCACCTGCCAGGAAATCGTGCAGATGGCCCGGGATGCCGGCGCCCGCAAAGTCTATTTTGCCTCCGCTGCGCCCCCGGTTCGCTACCCCAACGTGTATGGCATCGATATGCCCTCGGCCAGCGAACTGATCGCCCACGACCGTTCGGTGGAGCAGATCCGTGATCTGATTGGCGCCGACTGGCTGCTCTATCAGGATCTGGAGGATCTCATCACCTGCGTCAATGACGTTAACCCGGACATTGAAGGCTGGGAATGCTCGGTATTTACCGGCAACTACGTCACCGGCGATGTGGACGAGGCCTACCTCAACCGGCTGGAGGCCCTGCGTAACGAGGAGAACCGGTTTGAGGGTGGTAATGTGGACTCGGCCGACAACGGCATCATTGACCTGTACAACGATGAAGATTAAACGGCAGGTGGCCAGTTTCAGGAGCGTATCATGACATTTTGCCGTGACGAGCAGGTCTGGATTCCGGAATCGGACCTTGAAGGCATGTCCGTTGACACGCTGGCGGTCCGCGCCGGTCAGATACGGACCGGTCAGCTGGAGCACAGCGACCCGATTTTCCCCACCTCCAGTTTCGTCTACGGCAGTGCCGCCCAGGCGGCCGCCCGGTTCGGGGGGGAGGAGCCCGGGAACATCTACTCCCGCTTCACCAATCCCACCGTGCAGGCGTTCGAGGCGCGCATCGCTGCGATGGAAGGGGGCGAAAAGGCCGTTGCCACCGCTTCGGGCATGGCGGCCATCCTCAGTACCTGCATGGCGCTGCTTCAGTCTGGTGACCATGTGGTCTGTTCCCGCGGGGTATTCGGCACCACCAATGTGCTGTTTCAGAAGTACCTTGCCAAGTTCGGGGTCGAAACCACCTTCGTGAATCTGACGGATCAGGCGCAGTGGCAGAGCGCGATGCGCCCGGAAACCCGAATGCTGTTTATCGAAACACCGTCCAATCCGCTGTGTGAAGTGGCGGATATGGCGGCGCTGGCGGAACTTGCTCACACCAATAATGCCCTGTTTGTGGTGGACAACTGCTTCTGCACGCCCGTCTTGCAGCGGCCGTTTGAGCATGGTGCGGACATCGTGATCCATTCCGCGACCAAGTATCTGGACGGTCAGGGGCGTTGTGTCGGTGGTGTCGCCGTTGGGCCTGCGCGCCTGATGGACGAAGTCTACGGTTTCCTGCGCTCGGCAGGCCCGACCATGAGCCCGTTCAACGCGTGGGTGTTTCTTAAGGGGTTGGAAACCTTACCAATCCGTATGCGAGCCCATTGCGACAATGCGTTAGAGTTGGCCCGTTGGCTGGAGCAGCAACCTGCGGTTGCCGAGGTATTCTATGCCGGGCTCAAGAGCCATCCTCAGCATGAGCTGGCAGGCCGGCAGCAGTCCGGTTTTGGCGGCGTGCTATCGTTCCGGGTCAAAGGGGGCAGGGAAGAGGCCTGGTCATTTATCGATGCAACACGGATGATTTCCATCACCGCAAACCTTGGGGATGTGAAAACCACCATCACCCATCCGGCAACCACCACCCATGGTCGTCTGTCGCCGGAGGACAAGGTCCAGGCCGGGATCACTGAGAACCTTATCAGGATCTCAGTCGGTATTGAGGCAGTCGGAGACTTGAAAACCGATCTTCAACGCGGTTTCAGCGCTCTGGAAACATAACCGTCACGGAAACGTCTGGGTATTCATGGCAGAGTCGGCAAAAGCACAAAAAACACAGCAACTGACTGAGAAACAAGAGCGGTTCCGTCGTCTTGCTGCGCAAGGTACCCGCGAGGGTGCGGTTATTGCGCTGATTGCGCTGTGTATCTACCTGGCAATGGCTCTGGTCACCTTCAGTCCATCGGACCCGGGGTGGGCCAGCATCGGGCATGACACCAGCGTTCAGAATTATGCGGGGCGCACCGGGGCGTGGATTGCCAGCCTGCTGATGGACTTTTTTGGCCACGTCGCCTTTCTGTTCCCCGTGATGATCGCGGGTTACGCCATCATGCTGATCCGTCGCCGAAACGATCCAATGGACCTGCACTGGCCACTGCTGACCATGCGATTTGGCGGCTTCCTGCTGATTCTGCTGTCGGCAACCAGTCTGCTGTCGCTGTATTCGGTGTTCGGCCTGGGCGTTTCGTCAGGAGGCGTTCTGGGCTCGGCCGTGTCCGAAGCCATGGTGCGTTTTTTCAACCTGCCGGCCACCACCCTGCTGCTGATCGCCATTTTCCTGTTTGCAATCACCGTCACCACCGGGCTCTCGTGGTTCTGGCTGATGGATCAACTTGGGCTGGCAACCATCCGGGCCGGCGCGTGGCTGAAAAATACCTTCAGTTCCGACGGCAAAGCTCCCAAGCCCGCGAAACCCGCAAAGCCTGAGCCAAAGGCCAAGGCGCCTGCCGAGCCACCGGTAGTCAAAGACCGGGTGGAATCGCCGAAGGCGCGAACTGCTGACTCGCAGCGCTGGTGGCATAAACTTCCCGGTTTCGGCCCGAAAAAGGTTAAGCCGAAGGGCGTGCCGGACAGCGATCCGGCTGGTAAACGCCGGGAGCCGGCCCTGGATGGTCTGGCCGCTATGTCTGACGACGAGCCGGCACGCCTTGAAAGTTTCAGCTCACGGGACGATCGCGGGGACGGGACCGACACGGTTGCCATGAAGGGCGAGTCGAAGGAAAAGCCGGCTGGCCAGGGCGCGGTGTCGCGGGCATTGAAGATTTCTCCGTTCAAACGCGATGAACCCGCGAGGAACGAGAGCAAGGGTAAAGGCAGTCAGGCGTCCTTGCTGGAAGATGTCGAAAGCCCGATACCGCCGATTTCATTGCTCGATCCCCCTGAAGAGCATAAGGAAAAGGGTTACTCGGAAGAGTCGCTGGAACACATGTCCCGGCTGCTGGAGGAAAAACTGGCGGATTTCGGGGTCAGCGTCGAGGTTGTCGAGGTAAACCCTGGCCCGGTCATCACCCGGTTCGAAATCAAGCCCGCAGCCGGCGTCAAGGTCAGCAAGATCTCGAACCTGGCGAAGGACCTGGCACGCTCTCTCGCGGTCCTCAGCGTGCGGGTGGTTGAGGTTATTCCCGGCAAATCGGTGGTGGGCATCGAAATTCCCAACGAAGAGCGGGAAATCGTCCGCCTCAGTGAGGTGCTGGGTGCGCGCGTGTTCGAAGAATCCTCGTCGCCGCTGACGTTTGCTCTGGGCAATGACATCGGCGGCAACCCCATGGTGGCCAACCTGGCCAAGATGCCGCACCTGCTGGTGGCGGGTACGACCGGTTCCGGTAAGTCGGTCGGTGTCAACGCGATGCTGCTGAGCATGCTGCTCAAGGCCTCTCCGGAAGAAGTCCGCTTCATCATGGTGGATCCGAAGATGCTGGAGCTGAGCATCTACGATGGTATTCCGCACCTGCTGGCGCCGGTGGTCACTGACATGAAGGAGGCGGCCAATGCCCTGCGCTGGTGTGTGGCCGAGATGGAACGCCGCTACCGGCTGATGGCCAGCCTGGGTGTGCGTAACATCGCCGGCTATAACCGCAAGATTCGCGACGCGGCCGAGGCGGGGGAGCCGATTCTCGACCCACTCTGGAAGCCGGATGAGTATCTGGCGAACGACGAGCAGGAACGTCCGGAGCTGGAAACATTGCCCTTTATCGTCGTGGTGATTGACGAGTTTGCCGACATGATGATGATCGTCGGCAAAAAAGTGGAAGAACTGATCGCACGGATCGCCCAGAAGGCGCGTGCTGCCGGCATCCACCTGATTCTGGCCACGCAGCGGCCATCGGTGGATGTGATCACCGGCCTGATCAAGGCCAATATTCCGACCCGCATGTCGTTCCAGGTTTCGTCCAAGATCGATTCCAGGACGGTTCTGGATCAGGGCGGCGCGGAACAGCTTCTGGGGCACGGCGACATGCTGTACCTGCCGCCTGGCTCGGGCCTCCCCGTGCGGGTACATGGGGCATTTGTGGATGATGATGAGGTGCACCGTGTGGTCAGCGCCTGGAAAGCCAGGGGCGAGCCGGTTTATGTCGATGATGTGCTGAACGGTGCCGAAGGCGAGAACCTGCCGGGTGTGCCCACCCTGTCGGAAGGCGGCGGTGACAGTGAAGGCGATGCGCTCTTCGATGAGGCTGTGGCCTTTGTAACTGAGGGGCGTCGGGTATCGATCTCCTCAGTGCAGCGTAAATTCAAGATCGGGTACAACCGGGCGGCAAATCTGGTTGATGCCATGGAAGCATCGGGTGTGGTCAGTGCAGCGGGGCACAACGGCGCCCGTGAAGTGCTGGCACCGCCACCACCAAGAGATTAGGAGTCTGCTGATGATCAAACACTTCGTACGTGCCTCGTGGGTGCCTTTTGTGCTGGCGGCGCTGCTGCCATTCGCCGCGCAGGCCCAGAGCGCAAGTGAGCAAGATGCTGAGGAACTCGCCAGCACCCTGAGAAATTACCAATCCTACCAGGCCGACTTCATCCAGATCGTGGTCGGTGACGATGGCGGTCGTGTGCAGGAGTCGCGCGGATCCCTGAAAGCCAAGCGCCCGGGATTGTTTTACTGGGAGACTCGTCAGCCCCATTCCCAGTTTATCGTCAGTAATGGCGAAACGGTTGAAGTCTATGACCCGGATCTGGAGCAGGTGACGATTCACAATCTGGACGAGCAAATCCAGACAACCCCGGCACTCCTGTTGAGTGGGGAGGTGGGTAACCTCAATGAAACCTACAAGGTCTCCGGGAATCACAAAGGCGAGCACACCAAAGAATTCAAGCTCGAGCCTCGCGATGCCGATTCGCTGTTCGTGTCATTGCGACTGACCTTCTATAAGGGTGAGCTGCAGGAAATGCGGATGGAAGACTCCCTGTCGCAGATCAGCGTTCTGAGTTTTGATGACATCCAGCTGAACAAGGCCATAGAAGACAGTGCCTTTTCCCTTGATTATCCCGACACCGTGGATGTGATCCGGGACGGCGCCTGATGCAGGACAGCCTGTTCCAGGCGACTGAAGGGTTTCGTCCTCTCGCAGCGCGTATGCGGCCTCTTCGCCTGGATGACTATGTCGGCCAGGCTCACCTGGTCGGCCCGGGAAAACCGCTGCGCAGAGCGGTGGAGCAGGGCCAGCTTCACTCCATGATCCTGTGGGGGCCGCCCGGAGTAGGCAAGACCACGTTTGCTCAGTTACTTGCCAACCTCAGTGACCTTTCCTTTGAGACCGTGTCGGCGGTGCTCAGCGGCGTCAAGGATATCCGCGAGATCGTCGAGCGGGCCAAACACCGCAAGAAGATGGAAGGCCGCGACACTCTGCTGTTTGTGGATGAGGTGCACCGCTTCAACAAGGGGCAGCAGGATGCCTTCTTGCCGCACATCGAGGATGGCACCTTTATCTTCGTTGGCGCCACCACCGAGAATCCCTCCTTCGAACTCAACAGCGCGCTGCTGTCCCGAACCCGTGTCTACGTTCTCAAGAATCTTGAAGAAGCCGATGTCGTGCGTCTGCTCAGTCGCGCTCTGATGGCGTCGGAAGGTCTGGATGGCCGTCTGGTGGTGGACGATTCGGTGTTGGCATTGATCGCCTCCGCCTCGGGCGGTGATGCTCGCCGGGCGCTCAACATCCTGGAGGTGGCGTCGGATCTGGCGGAAGACGGCGGAGAAGGCCAGCCGAGGATCACCGAGGCGCATCTCGAACAGGTGCTGCAGACCAGTCTGCGCCGATTCGATAAGGGCGGCGACGTGTTCTATGACCAGATCTCCGCATTGCACAAATCGGTGCGGGGTTCCGACCCGGATGGCTCGTTGTACTGGCTGTGTCGCATGCTCGACGGTGGCTGCGACCCGCTCTATGTCGCACGCCGGCTGGTGCGGATTGCCAGTGAGGATATTGGTAACGCCGATCCGCGTGCCCTGCAGCTGTCCATGGACGCATGGGATGCCCAGGAGCGCCTAGGTTCGCCCGAGGGCGAGTTGGCACTGGCGCAGGCAGTGACCTATCTGGCTCTGGCACCGAAAAGCAATGGCGTCTACAAGGCCTTCAACCAGTGCATGGCCGATATCCGCAACGATCCCGATTACGAGGTACCGGTGCATTTGCGCAATGCCCCCACCAAGCTCATGAAAAGCCTGGGTCATGGCGATGACTATCGCTACGCCCATGATGAGCCCGATGGGTTTGCGGCGGGGGAGTCGTACCTGCCCGAAGCCGTCCATGGCCGCCGTTATTATCAGCCCGTTAATCGGGGTCTTGAAATCAAGCTTGGCGAAAAACGCCAGCGCCTTGATGCGCTCAATGCCCAGAGTTCCCGCAAACGCTATTCCTGAGCCGCCTCGCACGGTAGCCAGCAGCGTCCGTGCGGGTATAATGGCGAGTCAATCGAAACACATCGCTAACCGGAAGATTCAGGATAACCATGCTCGATCCCAAACGTGTCCGTACCCAGACTGAAGAGATCGCCCGTCGGCTGGCCATCAAGAATTTTGTCTTCGATACCGCCACTTTCGAACAGCTTGAGGAACGCCGACGCGCCCTCCAGGTTCGTACGGAAACTTTGCAAAGCGAGCAGAACAAACGTTCGAAATCCATCGGTAAGGCCAAGGCCGCAGGCGAAGACATCCAGCCACTGCTGGATGAGGTGGAGAACCTGAAATCCCAGAGGTCCGCAGCGGAGGAAGAACTGCGCGCACTTCAGGAAGAACTGAACAGCTTTTTGGCGGGCATCCCGAATCTTCCGGATGAGGACGTGCCGGCAGGTGACAGCGAAGACGATAACGTCGAGGTACGCACCTGGGGCACGCCCAAGTCCTTCGATTTCGAGCCGAAAGACCACGTCGCCCTGGGCGACGACCTCAAGGGCCTGGATTTTGAAACCGCGAGCCGCCTGGCTCATTCCCGCTTCGCGGTCATGCGTGGCCCGGTCGCGCGGCTGCACCGGGCGCTTGCCCAGTTCATGCTCGACCTGCATACCGCGGAGCACGGTTACACGGAAACCTACGTACCGTATCTGGTCAACGCCGATACGCTCTACGGCACCGGACAGCTGCCAAAGTTCGAAGAGGATCTGTTCAAAACCGGGGGCGATCATCCGTTGTACCTGATTCCCACGGCCGAGGTTCCGGCCACCAACATGGTGTCAGACACCATCCTGGACGCCAGGGAAATACCCCTGAAGATGGTCTGCCATACGCCGTGCTTTCGCAGTGAAGCCGGCTCCTACGGGCGGGATACCCGCGGCATGATTCGCCAGCACCAGTTTGACAAGGTTGAGCTTGTTCAGGTGGTGCGTCCGGAGGAATCCGAAGCCGCCCTGGAAGCGTTGACCGGCCACGCCGAAAAGGTACTGCAGTTGCTGGAGCTGCCTTATCGCGTGGTTGCACTGTGCGGCGGCGATATGGGGTTCTCCGCGGCGAAAACCTATGATCTGGAAGTCTGGCTGCCAGGACAGGATAAATTCCGGGAAATCTCATCATGCTCCAACACCCGTGATTTTCAGGCACGCCGCATGCATGCACGCTGGCGTAACCCGGAAACAGGGAAGCCCGAGCCCGTTCATACCCTGAATGGCTCCGGCCTTGCGGTGGGCCGTGCACTCATTGCGGTCATGGAGAACTACCAGCAGGCCGACGGCAGTATCCTCGTTCCCGACGTATTGAAGCCGTACATGGGAGGTTTGGAAAAGATTCAATGAGCGAGCGCAGTAGTGCACCAGGGAAGGGCATAAAGGCATGGCCTGCACCGGTTCGGTACAGGGCCAATCCGGTTACCGATAACCCCAACAGCTCCAGTGGCGAGGTGGCCCTGGTGGGGGCCGGTCCGGGCGACCCGGAATTACTGACGCTAAAGGCATGGCGCCTGATTCAGTCGGCCGAGGTGGTGCTTTACGATCGCCTGGTGTCACCGGAAATTCTGGCACTCATTCCGGAAACCGCAGAATTGGTCCATGTGGGCAAGCAGCGCGCCAATCACACCTTGCCCCAGGACCAGATCAACAGCCGTCTGGTGGAGCTGGCGCAGCAGGGGCGAAAGGTTGTGCGCCTGAAAGGCGGCGATCCGTTTATCTTTGGTCGCGGCGGCGAGGAAATTGAAACTCTCGCCGATGCCGGCGTCCGTTTTCAGGTGGTGCCCGGCATTACGGCCGCTTCGGGATGCGCCGCCTACGCGGGTATTCCGCTGACTCACCGGGATCATGCGCAATCGGTGCGGTTTGTCACTGGCCATCTGAAAAACGACACCTGCGATCTGCCCTGGAAGGATTTCGTGCAGAACAATCAGACCCTGGTTTTTTACATGGGGCTGGTCGGCTTGCCGATCATCTGCCGGGAGCTCGTCGCCCACGGGATGGACAGCTCAATGCCGGTCGCCCTGGTGTCCAAGGGCACCACACCGGATCAGGAAGTGATTTGCGGAGACCTGTCGAACATCGTCCAGCGGGTGAGCGAGCGGCAGGTGCAACCACCCACCCTGGTGATCATCGGCCAGGTGGTGGGCCTGCGAAGCCGCCTTGACTGGATAGGCGCCGTGCCGACGCCATGACTCAGGCAATAAAAAAAGGGGAGCTTCGGCTCCCCTTTTTTGTAGTACCCAATCAGCCCTGGCGTTTCGGCAAGGTGTCTTTCAGTTTGTCGCGCATGTCGCGGATGGCTTTCTCGGTGGTTGGCCAGTCGATGCAGGCGTCTGTGACGGACACGCCGTACTGCAGGTCGGCGAGATTCTCGGGGATGGACTGGTTGCCCCAGTTGATGTTGCTTTCCACCATCAGGCCCTGGATGGACCGATTGCCTTCCAGAATCTGGTGGGAGATATCCTGCATCACCAGCGGCTGGATAGCCGGGTCCTTGCTGGAGTTGGCGTGGCTGCAGTCCACCATGATGGATTTGCGCAGCCCGGCTTTATCAAGAGCCTGTTCGCACAGGGCGACACTGACGGAATCGTAATTCGGCTTTCCCCCGCCGCCACGCAACACCACGTGACCGTAACGGTTGCCCTTGGTGCGAATAACCGCGACCTGACCTTTCTGGTCAATGCCGAGGAAGCTGTGTGGGTGGGAAACCGATTTCATGGCGTTCACCGCAACGTCCAGGCTGCCATCGGTGCCATTCTTGAAGCCGATTGCCATGGAAAGACCGCTGCTCATTTCGCGGTGGGTCTGGGATTCTGTTGTTCGCGCACCGATCGCGGACCATGCGATGGTGTCCTGCAAATACTGCGGCGATATCGGGTCAAGCGCCTCGGTGGCCGTCGGCAGGCCCAGCTCAGCGATATCCAGCAGCAGTCTGCGGCCAATGTGCAGGCCCTGCTCGATATCGAAGGTATCGTTCAGGTGAGGATCGTTGATCAGGCCTTTCCAGCCAACGGTGGTGCGGGGTTTTTCAAAGTAAACCCGCATAACGATCAGCAGCGTATCGCTGACCTCGTCGGCCAGTTTCTTGAGGCGCGCGGCATAATCCCGCGCGGCTTCGACGTCGTGAATAGAGCAGGGCCCAACCACCACAAACAGGCGATGATCCTTACCATCCATAATGTCATAGATGGCCTGTCGGCCATTCTGGACGGTTTCTGCGGCAGCGCCCGAAAGCGGCATTTCCTGTTTCAGCGCTTCGGGGGTGATCAGCGGTTCCTGACTCGCCACATTAAGGTTCTCAAGTTTGGTGCCCGACATGCTTTTATTTTCCCTGGTCCTGAACGATGCAGCGGCTGCCCCGGGTTTCTGATACCCTGCAGACCGTGCCAGTTATAACGATTCCCGGCGGGGTTTTAATCAAGAAATCCCCGGGGAGTTGGTTATACTGCGTTATTTGATAGACCATTTCAACGCTTCTAACGTGCGGAAAACGGATGTCTGAAAAGCGGCAGAAAAAGCCTGCAGTGCTGCCCCCGGAACAGGTGATGGCAAGAGTGGACGATGTCCTCTCAGGGATCCGCGTGCCGGATTTGCCGTACCCGGTCGGTAAGCCCGGGAACGAGTCGGTCAGTGACTGGAACCCGGTATTATTCTCCTGCTGGACCGAACAGCGGGATGAGCGGGTGATTCAGCTCATCCAGTCCGTTTCCCTGACCTGGTCAGTGCGACAGATCAACTCCGCCTACGTTGCCGACCGCATCATGGATGTGTTTCTCCAGGCAAGCGGGCTGCATCCGGAGCTCGCCCGGCGGGTCGCCCGCCTGCGATTCTTTCTTGCCTGGAGGCTCAATGAGTCCGGAGCGGAGGCCTTCAGTGACGAACTGCTCGGGTGGCTTGACGGACTGCAGGAGCTTCGTGGCTGGAGTGATTCCGGGGGGCGTTCTGCAAGAGTGCTACTGGATCAGCTGGATTCCCTGGTGATCTCTGTCTCCGCCTGTTTCGAGCGCGATACCTGCGAACCGTTCAATGCCTTTTGCCGGGAGTGGCAGCAGGATTCCGACAAACGCCGACAACAGGTTTCACGGTTCCGTCAGCGGCTGCTGGAAACCGAACAGGGTGCCGCGCGGCAGCGCCGGGCCGATCAGACGGCACGGGCGCTGGTCGGGCGCGCTCTGAGCGGCCGCCAACTGCCGCCGCCCATTTCCCGGTTCATTCTGAACTACTGGATGCCGCTGCTTAAACAGGTGGTTTGGGCGGGGGATCTGGAAGCGGAGAACGGTCGTCACGGCAGCAAGCTGCTGGAATGGCTGGTGTGGATCGGCGATCCGTCGTTGTCGGATCAGGACCGTAACCGGCTGTACCACGTGGGTGAGCAGATCGGTGACCGGATTCTGGATGTGTGGCGCCGTGTCCACGGTGAGCCGCTTGAGCCGTCCGCGCTTGAAGGTATTGAATCGGTGCTCGTCGCCCGACTTCGGGGCGAGACCCCTGAGCTTGCGCCAGCGCTGTCTGACGCTCCCGGATTTGATTGGGACTCAGCCTGGCTGTCATTCGCCGGGCCGGAGCCTGAGGCTCTTCAGGGTCTGCAGGGTGAGTGGTTTGTTGAAGGTGAGGGTGCCCAGGAACAGCGCCGGTATTTCTTCGCCTTGCTGGTCGACAGCGCCGAGATCCTCTGGACCAATGGCGCCGGCGTGAAACTGGGCGTTCAGCCCTGGCAGGCGTTCACCCAGGCCAGGGACAGTGGGGCGATCCGGCCACTCCCCCCCTTGACCCCGTTTGGTCGGGTACTGACAGACACCCTGGGCGCGCTCTCAGTGGTCCTGGATCGCCAGAAAGCATTGCGACAGAAAGCCGCTGCGGAAGCCCGTGCCCGGGCCGAAGCGCTGCGCCAGGAAAAGGAAGCCGCCGCCGAGCGACGACGGGTCGAGGAGGCGCAACGGCTGGCGGAGTTCGAGAAACGTCAGCAGCAGGAGCGGGAGCAACGCCAGGCCGATGAGAAGGCAGAACAGGAGCGGGTGGCGGAGGAAAAACGCCTTGCCGCCTATGGACTGGTGGACGGTATCAAGCTCGGGGGCTGGATCGTGCTGTCCAGTGATGACGCCGGCGTGGATCCGCTGAGGCTGAAGCTCGCGGTGCGCATCAATGCCTCCAGCAAACTGGTTTTTGTCGATCGCCTTGGTCTGAACCGTCGCGAATTTTTGATCGATCAGCTGGTCGAGGAAGTCTTGGCGGGCAAAGTCCGGATCCTCGGCAGTTCGGCGGAATTCGATGATACCCTGAGCCGGGTGGTGGGGCGCATCAGAGTCGGGCGCAATTGAGTGGAACGGGACAGCGTATGAATAACGTGGATTACAGTTTTGGCAGCGCGGCCGGGAGCGACGACAGGGATTCCGGGACCGGTAACAAACGTGAGGATTACCGGCTCGCGGGCCAGGCATCGGTGACACTGGAGCTGGAATCCGGTTTGCCGGAAGCCAGCGGCGAAGGAGCGGATGGGCCCTGTACGCTACAGTGCCGCATTCGCGACCTGTCCGCGCGGGGGTTGTGCCTCGTTGTTCCACAACCGTTAACCACAGAAGCGTTGTTGCCGGCGAAAGTGACGCTGCATGACGGGGCGGAAGAGTTCTCCCTGGCGGTCGAGGTGAAATGGTGTCGGGCAGGTGACCGCGGGCACTGGCTGGTCGGGGTGGAAATTCAGGACTCTGACGACACCTCCTACGTTGACTGGGTGGAAGCCATTGCCAGAGTCATGACCGAGGATTAGGGCCATCCGCCACCGGGGCTGTTTACGCCACCCGGTGGCGGATGTCCCGGTCAGTCTTCGAGTTCGCCCATGCCGGTGATGTTGAAGCCGGCATCCACATACATAATTTCCCCGGTAATACCGCTGGCCAGGTCGGAGCTGAGGAATGCGGCCGCATTGCCGACTTCCGCGGTGGTGACGTTACGACGCAGAGGTGCCCGCCTGGCGTTCTCGGCCAGCATGCGGCGGAAGCTCTTGATGCCGGAGGCGGCGAGGGTCTTGATCGGCCCGGCGGAAATGCCGTTCACGCGAATACCATCGCGACCGAGGCTTGCCGCCATATAGCGAACGTTCGCCTCGAGGGAAGCTTTGGCCAGCCCCATTACGTTGTAGTTCTGCAGGACTTTCTCGGCGCCGAGGTAGCTCAGGGTCAGCAGCGAGCTGTTCTCGTGCATCATGCTGCGGGCGCCTTTGGCAAGCGCAACGAAGCTGTAGGAGCTGATGTCATGGGCGATACGGAAGCCGTCCCGGGTGGTCACGTCGACGTAGTTACCGTCAAGTTCGTGGGCCGGTGCGTAGCCAACGGCATGGATGATGATGTCGATCTTGTCCCAGTGCTTGGCCAGATCCCGGAACACATTGTCGATCTGCTCGTCACTGGCGACGTCACAGGGAAAGGTGAGCTTACTGCCCCAGCTTTCGGCGAATTTCTCTACCCGGGACTGGAGTTTTTCGTTCTGGAAGGTAAAGGCCAGTTCGGCGCCTTCGCGGGCAAACGCCTCGGCAATGCCATAAGCGATGGAGTGTTTGCTGGCGACGCCAACGATCAGTGCTTTTTTGCCACTGAGTAATCCCATAGATGTTCTCCCTGCGTTCTTGATTTCCAGTCATTATCCCCGAACTGTCAGAACGGGGGTAACGCTCAATTGGTCGTAGGCTTCTGGTAGAAAAGGGCGGCGTTGAGCAGCTCCTGAGTGTAGCCCTGTTGTGGCGAACGGAACACCTCGCCGGCGTCACCGTATTCGACCACGTCGCCGTGTTGCAGCACCAGCAGCTTGTGGCTCAGCGCCCGGACCACTGCCAGGTCGTGGCTGATAAAGATATAGCTTAGCTGATAACGTGCCTGAATATCCCGCAGCAGTCCGATCACCTGTTTTTGTACCGTGCGATCCAGGGCGGAGGTGGGTTCATCCAGAATGATCACTTCCGGTTGCAGTACCAGTGCCCGAGCTATCGCGATGCGTTGTCGCTGGCCCCCGGAAAATTCGTGGGGATAGCGATGCCGGGCGTCGGGGTCGAGGCCGACGTCGGTGAGGGCCTTGATGACTTTGCGATCGTGTTCGGCGGCATCCCCCGGGTTATGGATTTCCAGACCCTCCCGGACAATCTCGGCAACGGACATGCGCGGACTGAGGCTGCCAAACGGATCCTGGAAAACAATCTGGATTCTGCTGCGATATGGTCTGAAACGTTTCTGATCGAGGCTGCCGATTTCCTCGCCATCCAGCCGGATACTGCCGGTAGAGGCTGTCAGTTTCAGCAGCGCATGGCCGATGGTGGTCTTGCCACTGCCGCTTTCGCCAACGATTCCGAGGGTTTCTCCGCGGCCCAGACTGAAACTGGTGTTCCGCACCGCCTGAAAGAACCGCGACGAGCGACCGAACAGGCTCTTCCGGGTCGTGAAGCGCACGTTGAGATCGCGCACTTCCAGCAGCGGGCTTCCTGAGGCAGGCGTCGTCTCTGGTGCAGCAGGCGGTTCGGCGTCAAGCAAACGGCGGGTGTAGGGATGCTGCGGTGCGCTGAACAGCCGCTCTGTGTTGGCGTGTTCCACCAGCTTGCCCCGCTCCATTACCGCGACGCGATCGGCATAACGGTGCACTATCGACAGGTCGTGGGTGATCAGCAGAATCGCCATGCCCAGTTTGTGCTGCAGGTCCCGGAGCAATTCCAGGACCTGCCTCTGCACCGTCACGTCCAGTGCGGTGGTGGGCTCGTCGGCAATCAGCAGCTCCGGTTCGTTGGCCAGCGCCATGGCAATCATCACCCGCTGTTTCTGGCCGCCGGAAAGCTGGTGGGGATAACTGGCCAGCCGGGTCTCCGGCGCTGCAATGCCCACCAGATCCAGTAGTTCGATACACCTCTGGCGTGCCTGGGGGCCGCGCAGCCCTTTGTGGAGCGACAGGGTTTCGCTGATCTGCTTTTCCACGGTGTGCAGTGGATTGAGCGAGGTCATGGGCTCCTGAAAGATCATGCTGATCCGGCGGCCACGGATCTGGCGCAGGCGCTTGTCGCTGGCCTGCAGCATATCTTCCCCGTGGAACAAAATGCGTCCACCGGGGTAGCGGGCGTGACGTTCGTCGAGCAATCGCAGGATCGACAGCGCCGACACAGATTTGCCGGAGCCACTTTCGCCAACCAGCGCCAGAGTTTCACCCGCACTGATGTCGATGGATAACCCGTCGACGACCGGATCGCCGCAATCAAAGCTGATGGACAGGTCGGATATTTCCAGCAGTGTTGCCATATCAGTTCTTTCTCGGATCAAAGGCATCCCGCACGGCTTCGCCAACGAACACCAGCAGGGTCAGCATGACGGACAGGGAAACAAAGGCGGAGATGCCAAGCCAGGGCGCGTGCAGGTTGGCCTTGCCCTGGGCAATCAGCTCGCCGAGGGAGGGTGAGCCGGACGGCAGCCCGAAGCCGAGGAAGTCCAGCGAGGTCAACCCGGTAATCGCCCCCGTAAGGATGAACGGCAGGAAGGTCAGGGTTGCGACCATGGCGTTTGGCAGAATATGGCGGAACATGATCTTGCGATTGCCCAGACCCAGCGCCCGAGCCGCTCGCACGTATTCGAAGTTTCGCGCCCGCAGGAATTCCGCCCGCACCACATCGACCAGCCCCATCCAGCTGAACAGCAGCATGATGCCCAGCAGCCACCAGAAGTTGGGTTGCACGATGCTGGACAGGATGATCAGCAGGTACAGCACCGGAAGGCCTGACCACACCTCGATAAACCGTTGCCCCAGCAAATCCACCTTTCCGCCATAGAACCCCTGGATGGCGCCAACCATAACGCCGACGATACAACTGGCGAAGGTCAGCGTGAGCCCGAACAACACCGAGATCCGGAAGCCGTAGATGACGCGCGCGGCGACGTCCCGACCCTGATCGTCTGTCCCCAGCCAGTTCTCGAGGGTCGGCGGAGCAGGCGAGGGCTCATCGAGATCGTAGTTGATGGTGTCGTAACTGAACCTGATCGGCGGCCAGATGATCCAGCCGTTGGCGTTGATCTCGTCGGCGATGAAAGCGTCGCGATAGTTCGCCTCCGAGGGCAGGAAGCCGCCGAAGGTTTCCTCAGGCACCGCCTCCACCACCGGAAAATAAAAATCGCCCTTATAGGACACCACCAGTGGTGCATCATTGGCTATCACTTCGGCAAGCAGGGAAAGCCCGAACAGCGCCAGGAAAATCCACAGTGACCAGAAGCCCCGCCGGTTATTGCGAAAGTTCTTCAGTCTGCGACGCTGGATGGGGGTGAGTGTGGCCATGACTCAGGCACCCTCCCGGCTTTCAAAGTCGATGCGGGGGTCCACCAGTACATAGGTGATGTCGCTGATCAGTTTCAGCACCAGTCCCATCAGGGTGAAGATGTAGAGCGTGCCGAAAATTACCGGATAATCGCGGTTGAGCGCGGCTTCAAATCCCAGCAGGCCGAGCCCATCCAGGGAGAAGATCACTTCAATCAGTAACGAGCCGGTGAAAAACAGGGTCACCAGAACCCCGGGCAGGCTGGCGATGACAATGAGCATGGCGTTACGGAAAACGTGACCGTAGAGCACCTGCTTCTCTTCCAGCCCTTTGGCACGGGCCGTCACCACATACTGTTTGCTGATCTCGTCGAGAAACGAATTCTTGGTCAGTAGCGTCAGGGTGGCAAATCCGCCGATGACGTTGGCGGTCACCGGTAACGCCAGATGCCAGAAATAATCGCCGATTTTCTGATACCAGTTCAGTTCGTCGAAATTGGATGAGGTCAGGCCGCGCAGGGGGAACCAGTCGAAATAGCTGCCGCCGGCAAACAACACGATCAGCAGGATCGCAAAGAGGAAACCCGGTATGGCGTAGCCGACCACGATCGCGGAACTGCTCCAGACGTCGAAGCGGGAGCCGTCGCTTACTGCCTTGCGTATGCCCAGCGGGATGGATATCAGATAGATGATCAGGGTTGACCAGAGACCCAGGGAAATGGACACCGGCATTTTGTCGACGATCAGTTCCAGTACGGTGCGGTCGCGCAGCAAGGATTCGCCAAAATTGAACGTGGCGTAATCCCCGAGCATCTGAAGGAAACGCTCATGGGCGGGCTTGTCGAAGCCGTACATGACCTCGATTTCCTTTAGCAGCTCATCAGGAATGCCACGGGAGCCACGGGAACCGCCGCCAGAGGCGACCTCACCGCCGGTGCCGCCACCAGTTGCCCGGGCGAGAGCGCCCCCGCCGTGGCCCTCCATTTCGGCAATCAGCTGCTCCACCGGCCCGCCGGGGGCGGCCTGCACAATGACAAAATTCAGAAGCATGATGCCGATCAGGGTCGGAATGATCAGCGCCAGCCTGCGGAGTATGTACACGCCCATTTAATGGCTTCCCTTCACCGTTACTGCGTTACCCACAACCTGGGGGTCAGGGCTGGATCCACCAGTTATCGATATCAAAGCCATTTTTCGGCGTGTTCTCGGGCTTCCTCAGAAAGGCCCAGTAAGCAACCCGGTCACGGGGGAGGTACCAATGGGGTACAACATAGTGCCCGTGCAGCAGGACCCGGTCCAGAGCCCGAACTCGGTAAATTAGTTCCTCACGGTCCGGTGCCTGGATCACTTTGTCGATGAGTTCATCAACGATCGGATCGTTTACGCCCATGTAGTTGCGGGAGCCAGTTACTTCCACGTTTGAGGAGTGCCAGTATTCACGCTGCTCGTTGCCGGGGGAGTCGGATTGGGGCAACACCTGGGTAATTACGTCGTAGTCAAACTGGCGTACCCGTTGTATGTATTGATTGGTGTCGACCAGCCGGATGGACACCTCAATCCCGAGGCGGGCCAGGTTGTTTTTCCAGGGCAGCACAACCCGTTCAAAGTTCTTCTGATGCAGTAACACCTCGAAGGCCAGGGGGGTGCCCGTTTCGCCGTGAACCATCTTGCCATCGCGGACTTCGTAACCCGCCGCTTTCAACAGGCCCATGGCCTTGCGCAGGTTCTCCCGGAGTCCGCCTTCGCCTTCTATCTCGGGTGGTTGGTAGACTTCATTGAACACTGCCGGTGGTAGCTGGTCGCGGTAATCGTTCAGAATCGCCAATTCGCGACCTTCTGGCAAACCGTTCGACGCCAGCTCGCTGTTGTCGAAGTAGCTTTGTGTTCGCGTGTATTGACCATAGAACAAATTCTTGTTGGCCCATTTGAAATCAAAGGCGTAGGCTAGCGCCTCGCGCAGACGGGGGTCGGAGAACATTGGTTTGCGGGTGTTGATGGCAAACGCCTGCATGCCGGCGGGACGTTGATGCTCAATCGCCTCGGTGATGATGGTGCCATCATCGAAGCGTTCCCCGACGTAGGCCGTGGCCCAGTTTTTGGCGGACCCTTCCACGCGGAAATCGAAGTTACCGGCTTTAAAAGCTTCCAGGGCGACGGTGTCATCGGAATAGTAGTCGTAACGAACCTTGCCAAAATTGAAGCGCCCTTTGCGGACCCCCAGATCCTTTGCCCAGTAATCCCCCAGACGCTCAAAAGTAATGGAGCGGCCGGCCTCAAACGCGCCAATACGGTAGGGGCCACTTCCCACGGGAGGGGTCAGCCCGTTGCCACCGAATTCCCGGTCCTGCCAGTAATGGGCGGGAAGGATTGGCATCTGGCCGAGGATCAGAGGCAATTCGCGATTGGTGGTGTCGCTGAAATCGAAGCGCACCCGGTGTTCGTCCTCTACTGTCACCTTGCTGACGTCGGCGTAGTAATTGCGGTAAAAGGGGTGGCCTTCTGTGGTGAGGATCTCGAAAGAGAATTTGACGTCCTCGGCGGTAATCGGCTCGCCATCGTGAAAGCGGGCTTCCGGCCGCAGGTTGAAGATAACAAAACTGCGGTCTTCGGGAGTCTCCAGAGATTCAGCAATCAGTCCATACGCACTGAAGGGTTCATCATCCGAGGATTCCAGTAGCGTGTCATAAACGTACCCATTGATACCCGAGGCAGCAATGCCCCGGATGACGAAGGGGTTGAATGAGTCATAGCCATTCTCGACCACGGCTATCCGCAAGGTCCCGCCCTTGGGCGCCTGGGGATTCACATAATCAAAATGGCTGAAACCCTCGGGGTATTTCGGCTCGCCATGCATGGCAATGGCGTGGCGGGGTTCCGCTCCGGTGTCAGCCGCCGAAACGGTAGCCGGAGCGGCGGTCATCAGAAAAGCCAGTGAACAAAACGACGTAAGGTATGAGGCTATCCGTGTTTTTGTCATAGATCTCGCACGTTTTGATGAATCGTCCAGGAGTCAGTGATTGTTTTTGTTCCCCGGAGTTCCCGCCACAGGCGAATTTCTCAGGGGCTGTTCCTGATGTCCACGTAGAGTACCAGACTTTGACCCGGCTGCAGATAACGTGCTGAGTTCAGGTCATTCCAGCTTGCGATATCGCTCACATTCACGGAAAAGCGATTGGCAATGACTGACAGGGAATCGCCCTTGCGCACGCGGTAGCCCACTTTTCGAACCATGGCCTTGTTCCGTCCGGAGGAGGCAACAGACGTGGCCTGTCCGGACTTGGACCAGATCACAATCTGCTTTCCGGGCATCAGCGGATCACCCGGCGCCATGTTGTTCCACGCCGCCACCTGGCGTACGGAGACCCGGTGCTCCCGTGCGATATCCCAGAAGGTATCGCCCCGCTTGATGGTGTAGTCCACGCGGGTGCCACTGCGGTTGCGGGACTGCTTGCGTTCCAGGCGCTGGCCGGCGCTCAGGGCATACTGCTCAGAATCCTTGCTGGCCGAAGGAATCATCAGCCGTTGACCGATCCGGATCATGTCACCGTCGAGATTGTTGACGCGGCGGATCACCGCTGCGGTTGTGGAAAATTTGCGGGCAACCGTGCTCAGGCTGTCTCCGGATTCAACCTCATAATTTCGCCAGGCCACCCGTTCATTGGCTGGAATGTTTCGAAGAGCTTCGCTGAAAATAGCGGCTTTCTCCTTGGGAACCAGCAGACGATGGGGGCCGTCCGGAGAGGTCGCCCAGCGGTTGAATGAGGGGTTGAGCAGATAGATTTCGTCCACATCCACACTGGCGAGCTTGGCCGCCTGCGCCAGATCGAGCTGGGAGCCGGTTTCGACCACCTCGAAATAGGGCTCGTCGTTCAAGGGTGGGAGGTCGATGCCGTAGGCTTCGGGATTGTCGAATATCTTGGCCAGTGCAATCAGCTTGGGAACGTAATGAGTGGTTTCCCGGGGAAGTTTCAGCGACCAGTAATCCGTGGGTTTGCCAGCATTCCGGTTGCGACGCATGGCAATCGATACGGTTCCGCCACCACTGTTATAGGCCGCCAGAGCCAGGGTGTAATCCCCATCGAAACGGTTGGCCAGGCGATCCAGATAGGTGAGGGCGGCATCGGTCGCCGCAATAACGTCACGGCGCTCATCGTGCCACCAGCTCTGGGTCAGCCCGAAATACTTGCCTGTGCTCGGGATGAACTGCCACAAACCGGCGGCTCGGCCGTGTGAGTAGGCAAAGGGATCAAACGCGCTCTCGACAATCGGCAGCAGGGCAAGCTCGGTGGGCAGCCCCCGTTTTTCGGTTTCGGTAATGATGTAGTGCAAATATCGACTGCCGCGCTCGACCACCCGATCGATGTACCGGGGGTGCTTGCGGTACCAGTCCAGTTGCGTCTTGACCCGGGGATCGGTCACCTCATGGTCCAGGGCAAAACCGGCTCGCAGGCGGTGCCACAGGTCTGGCGTCGCGTCTGCTTCCTCCTTGCTGCGATCCGAGGGTTGATCGAGCCGGGAGCGGGCGCCTTCCGCTGCGGCCTTGAGGCCCGGCGAAATAGCGTCATCAAGTTCCGTGCGGGCATCTTCGCCGTCGGGGTTGCCGGATTCCACCGATTCCTTGAGCTCGTCATCACCGGCGGCCACCGTCAGCGTTCGGCTTTCGAGCGGGTTGTCTGATCCCGATCCGCTCTGTTCGTCGTCGAAATAACTTGCCGGATTCATCCAGTCTGGCGTGGTGTTTTCCAGTGTTGTACAGGCGCTTACGACGGCGCTGGCGAGTAACAGAGTGGAAAGGCGTCTGACCGACATAGTTGTACTTCCGGCTGGCTGACAATGCCGGGGTGTGTAGAAAAGCCCGGCATATTTAGTGAGTTATGGCGCTGAATTCGAACGGATTCTATGGGAAGCGTTCGAAAAGGGTCAAGAAACCTCTCGTTACGTCATTGAGAGGATTTGTTAACCACTCCGGAAGTTATCTTTGCCATGACGCACCGCTGCGAACACATCGTTCGCGGAGTTCGCTGGCAAGCCGTTGTCGGCACAGTAGGTTTCCGCTGCCGCGATGACCTCCGGGTCGTCCCAGCGCAGAAACGGGTTCATTTGCTTTTCCTCGCCCAGCACCGAGGGCACTGTAGGTTTGCCGTTGTCGCGCAGGCTCTGGCAGTGACTCTCGAATTGTCTCAGGGCCTCATCTTCCGGTAACCAGTGACGGGCGAAGCGAAGGTTTGCCAGGGTATATTCGTGGGCACAGTACACCCGGGTATCGTCAGGTAATTGCCGCAGATTTTCGAGCGACTCCCGCATCTGTGCCGGGGAACCTTCGAAAAGCCGGCCGCAACCGCAGACAAAGAGGGTGTCTCCGCAGAACAGCAGTGGATGCCCGGCAACCGGGGTCTCGGAGAAGAACGCGATATGGTCCAGGGTGTGGCCGGGTACCGCCAACACACTGAAGGTGAGCGAATTCCAGACAACTTCATCGCCCGGGTGAACGGGATTGGTAATCCCCTTGAAGGGCGACCCGGCAGGGCCGACGATCCGGCAGTCACCGGCGTCGGCAGCGAGACTGCTGACCCCACCAACGTGATCAGGATGGTGGTGGGTAACCAGGATAATATCGAGAGTGAGACCTTTCTGGCTCAGGTGCTCCCGCACCGGTTCAGCCTGGCCCGGGTCGACAATCAGGGCTTTGCCCGACTGCGGGTCCTCAAGGCACCAGATATAGTTGTCATTGAACGCAGGAATCGGCGTAATGGTCAGCATGGGGCCTCACATGTAGCGATGGAATGTCCCTGTTATCATAGTGCATTACACTGGTTGCCCCCAAGGGTGACCCAGAACGCTCAGGGGTGTAGAAAGATGCCTTCCCATGTACCCGTGGATTACGCAATTCGGCACGACAGCTTCGAGCGTTGGTACCAGACGCCTCTGGGCCGGGCTTTGCTGGCAGATCAACGTGCCTGTGTCGACACGCATCTGAGCAACCTGACGGGCGCACGCCAGCTGCAGGTGGGCATCAGCCACCGCTTCCCGCTGGCCAGCGGCACCGACTTCTCCCAGAAAATCGTCACTACGCCCCACTGGAGCCCGGCGATTCCGGATGGGGTCACCGTGTGTGATGCCGATGAACTTCCGTTTCCCGGGGATTCCATGGATCTGGTCATTCTGCACCACACGGCTGACTTTTCGCCGCACCCTCACCAGGTGCTGCGGGAGGCGTCGCGGGTGCTAAGGGGAGAGGGGTCAATACTGTTGATTGGCTTCAACCCGCTCAGTTTGTGGGGGCTTCGACGGGCTATTTCGCGATCTCGAAGCGGGCCATGGGGCGGTCGGTTTCTGATGAGAAGCCGAATGGAGGATTGGCTGCGGCTGCTGGATTTCTCTGTGGAGTACTCCCGCTCCTGCTTCAACCGGTTGCCGTTGCAACGGCCCGTGAGCGACCGAAGCGTGGCCTTTATGGACTCGCTCAGCGGCAATGGAATTCTGCCTGTTGGCGCCTATTACTGTATCCTTGCCAAAAAACGCGTATGTTCACGCATACCCCGGCGGCCGGTCTGGCGGCAGCAGAAAGTCATTCCATTACCTGGAACCGGCGCTGTGAGCGCCTCCCGTGGAAGTGTCAGCCGGACCTGCATTGAAACATCAAATCATGGGAGTGGTCATGGCCGGTAAGGTCGTTCTTTATACTGACGGTGCCTGCAAAGGCAACCCCGGGCCCGGCGGATGGGGCGTCGTGCTTCGCTATGGCGATGTCAGAAAAACGCTCCATGGTGGCGAATCGCAAACCACCAATAACCGAATGGAGCTGATGGCTGCGATCCGTGGCCTTGAAGCACTGAAGCGACCCTGCAACGTCGAGCTCTACACCGATTCGCAGTACGTCCGAAAAGGCATCACCGAGTGGATGGCGGGATGGAAGCGCAACGGCTGGAAAACGGCCGCCAAAAAGCCCGTCAAGAACGAGGACCTCTGGCGGGAACTGGATGAGGAGGTTGCCCGGCACAGTGTGAACTGGCACTGGGTAAAAGGACACTCCGGCGTACCCGACAACGAGCTGGCGGATGAGCTGGCGAACCGGGGCGTGGAAGAATTGGCGAACGCTTAGTCAGCAGAAGGCAGGGCATGAGACAGATCGTACTGGACACAGAAACCACGGGCATTGACCCGAACGAAGGCCACCGGATCATCGAAATCGGGTGTGTTGAAATGGTCGAGCGCCAGCTTACCGGCCGCAATTACCATGTCTATATCAACCCTGAGCGGGAAGTGGAAGCCGAGGCGATTACCGTTCACGGTATTACCAACGAGTTCCTGGCGGACAAGCCGGTGTTCTCTGAAATCGCCGACGAATTTTTCGAGTTCATCAAAGGCGCCGAGCTGGTCATCCACAACGCGGCATTCGACATCGGATTCATGGATTCCGAATTCGCTCGCCTCAAGCCGGTCCGCAAAACCGCTGATCATTGTGGCGTTGTCGATTCTCTGGCCATTGCCCGCAAAAAACACCCGGGCCAGAAAAACAATCTGGATGCACTGTGTAAACGCTATGGCGTTGACAACAGCAACCGGGAACTCCACGGTGCATTGCTGGATGCGGAGATCCTTGCCGACGTGTATCTGCTGCTCACGGGCGGACAGACCGCGTTGTCTCTTGATGCCGGCAGTGAAGAGGGTGGCGAGTCCGGCGGCATTCGCCGATTGGCGGCTGAGAGGCCGTCATTGAGAGTGCTGAGGGCCACGTCAGACGAGAACAGCGCCCATGATGAGTTCATGGAAGCCCTGGCGAAGCAGGCAGGCGGCACGGTTTGGGATCGTATCCAGAACCCGGGGAGCTGAGGGCGGCCCGACACCGCTGGAAGCGGAAGTGAGAACTGGATCTTTCTGTACCATTTGTTACATTCCGGGTTTCTTGAGCAGCTTGAGTTTTGTGTTATAAGTAATGATAAGTTCGCCAGTTTTTTGCGAGCAGCAACTGGAACAGCAACAAGAACAGGACGCGGTAGTCTCCGCAACATTAACAGGAAGCGTTTATGGTTCAATCGTCTCTGGCGACGAAATCGCAGTCTTTTGATCTGGTCAAAAGTGAAATTGAGCAGACCATAAAGCAGGCAGAATCGAGCCTCGAACGCTTCCAGGAAAACCGTGAGAGCGGGGAAGATCTTCAAAACTGCCTCGACTTCCTGAACCAGCTGCGCGGCATATTCATTCTTGTCGAGCTGCGGGGCGGAACCCTCCTTTGCCAGGAAGCGGTCAGCATGGCCAACGACGTTCCTGTCGGCGCCAATGATGACAAGAACATCCTTCTCACCACCCTGAACAGTGCACTGTTTATCCTCCGTCGCTACGTGGAGTATTACCACCAACAGCGCGCGGACCATCCCGAATTGCTGTTGCCGGTCATTAACGAACTGCGCGAAGCCCGCAAGGAAAAGCCTTACCCCGAATCCTGTTTCTTTGAAATCGATCTGAAGGAGCGGCCAGATTTCTGCGCCAACCTCTCTCTGGAGCCATTCGAAGGTAATGAGGCGGAGTACGAAATTTTTGGGCGTCGCATGCGGCTGACCTTTCAGGTCGCGCTTCTGGGAATTCTGCGTGAACGTAATGAAGTGGTCAGCAAAAAACTCTTCGGACGCGCAGCCCGTGGTCTGGCGCGCCTTTGCCATGGCGCACCCATGGGGCAGATGTGGTGTCTCGTCGCCATCGTCGCCGACACCATGCTTGACCGGGCCATGCCGTTCACCAAAGCGCGCAAGCGGATGTTCATGCGGGTAGAGAAGTACGCCAGGGAAGTGGTGTATGTAGGCAAGGTTGCGACCGCCAAGGATGCTCCTGATTCGCTGATCCGTGACCTGGTCTATCTGCTTTACCGCAGCGGCTCCGGCAACCCCGAAGTGACCAACCTGTTGGCCACCTATCGGTTGGCGCCGACGGAATACCCTGATTCCATGATGGCGGCCCACGCGCGCCGTCTCTACGGCCCGGGCTCGGATGTTCTGAAATCGCTCTCCGACGCGCTGCAGGACGAGCTGAATCAGCTCAAGGACAAGCTGGATATCATCGAGCGCGGGATCGAACCGGATCTTGCGGAGCTGGCTTCGATCGCTGATACCCTTGAACGCCTTGGCAACACCTTGCTGATGCTGGATCTGAATAAGCTGGCGGGCCGCTGTCGTGAAGAAGCTGACCGACTGCGGGCCTGGGAGTCCGAGTCGCGGCTTCCGGCGGACGACGAGCTTTACGCGTTGGCAGATTCTGTTCTGGGTATCGAGGATGCGGTGTTGCAGATCGTCACCCGCGGTATAACCTCGGAAACCGACGCCATGGCAACCGGGGATCGGAAACAGGAAGAATCCCTGTACCTCCAGGAAGCCCTATATGTTGTCGCCGACGAAGCCCGGGGGGCACTGACCCTCGCGAAGCGTGCGATAACCGCATTCATCGAATCCGATTACGACAAGCTACATCTGGCCAACCTGCCTGCGACCCTCCACAGCATCTGGGGCGGACTGCAGATGGTGAATGACCCTGCGGCGGCGGATGTGCTGGCCAGGGTCGCTGCATCGATCCAGGATCGCCTGCTTGATGCCCGGGAAGCACCGGCATCCCAGGTGCTGGAAGCGCTGGCGGATGCGTTGACCTCGCTGGAGTATTACATCGAAAGCATTGGCAAGCGGGAAGAGCGGAACGCGGATCTGCTGCGCCTTGCCGAATCCTCGCTGGATGACGTGGGGCTCTAGGCGAAAAAAAACCCTGCCGCGGGGCAGGGTTTCTTCGGAACGATGTCCTCGGGGCAGGATCAGCCCATCTTGAACAGCTCGCCCAGTTTGGTCGCCAGCATCATGTCGCCTTCGGCGCGCAGCTGTCCGGCCATGAATGCCTGCATACCGTCAGTTTCACCGGAAACAATGCCCTGCAGGGTTTCTGAGTTCATGATCAGGGTGACGGAAGGATCGTCATGCGCACCTTCGTGAAGCTTGCAGGTGCCATCCTTGATGACCAGGTGATAGGTTTTGTCATCTTCGATGTCGAACTGAAACACCAGATCCAGGCCTTCGGCTGCGTCTGCGTTGAAATTCTGTTCGAGCTTTTCAAATACCTGAGCTACAGACATTATTTTACCCTTTTTGATGATTGTCTTGGCTTGTCGGCGGCTGTGAGATGTCCGGTTTGAGCCTGTTCCGGACCGAAGGAGAGCCGACCTAGCAATCCGACTTTAGGGTGACATATCGACAGTGTCAACCTCTATCGAACGCTTGTTTAAAAATCCGGTTCGCTTACTACGACCAATCCGGTAAGTTACAATCACCGTCTCAAAAATCTGCCTGGAGAAGCATTTTGGAATTTCTGACAGAGTTCGGTTTGTTCGTCGCGAAAGCCGTGACACTGGTTATCGCCTTGATCGTCGTTATCTCGGTCATGCTGTCGGCTGCTCAGAAGGAAAAGGGCGAAGATCATAGTGATGGTGAACTTCGGGCACGAAAACTGAATGACAAGTACCGCAAGCTGCGGGAGTCGTTGCAGGCACGCCTGCTTTCCGAGCACGAACGTAAGGTCTGGGCCAAACAGCGCAAGAAAGAAGACAAAGCCCGCACCAAAGCTGAAAAAACGAAGCACAAGGCAGCGGACACGCCAGAAGAAGCTAAAAAACGGGTTTTTGTTCTCGATTTTGACGGGGATATCAAGGCGAGTGACACCGATCCCTTGCGCCGTGCTATCACCGCCGTTCTGAGTCTCGCGCGGCCTGATCAGGATGAAGTGGTGATTCGCCTGGAAAGCGGCGGAGGGCTGGTGCATTCCTATGGCCTCGCCGCCGCGCAGCTCGACCGCATACGCAGCAAGGGCATCCATCTGACCGCCTGTGTCGATAAAGTAGCGGCCAGCGGTGGTTACATGATGGCCTGCGTGGCGGACAGGATCGTGGCATCGCCCTTCGCCGTTCTGGGGTCTATTGGCGTTGTGGCCCAGCTGCCGAACTTTCATCGGTTGCTGAAAAAGAACAATGTGGATTTTGAGGTGCTGACTGCGGGCGAACACAAGCGAACGCTGACGGTTTTCGGAGAGAACACCGAAAAAGGTCGTCAGAAGTTCCTGGAGGACCTTGAAGACACCCACGTGCTGTTCAAGGAGTACGTCAGCGAGCGTCGCCCGGGCCTCGATATCGCAGCGGTCGCCAATGGCGACATCTGGTTTGGCCGCCGTGCCCTGGAGGTCAAGTTGATCGACCAGATCCAGACCTCCGACGAATATCTCATTGAAGCCTGCGACAATGCCGACGTAATCTCGGTAGCATTCCAGCGCAAGCGAACACTGCCGGAAAAACTAGGTCTGGCAACCAGCGCGGCTCTCGAACATACCGTATGGCGGGTGTTGAGCGCGTTCAGGAACCAGAAAATCCAGTAGCTGACAGGTAAATATGGAACCCAACCATGACAACTGCAACGGAATTCAAAGCCTGGCGAGTTGAAGAACACAACGGGGACTATCAGGGTAGCGAGCAGACGTTGACCACTGCAGATCTCCCGCCAAATGAAGTGCTGATCAGGGTTCATTATTCGTCCCTGAACTACAAGGATGCACTGTCTGCGTCCGGGAACAAAGGCGTAACCCGGGAGTTTCCCCATACACCGGGTATTGATGCGGTGGGCGAAGTTGTGGAGTCCCAGACTGGAGAGCCCGCCGTGGGCAGCCTCGTGATCGTCACCGGTTACGACCTGGGCATGAACACTGCGGGTGGTTTTGGTCAGTTCATCCGTGTACCGGCATCCTGGTGCGTCGCCATGCCCAAGGGTTGGGATGCCCGCACGGCGATGATCTATGGTACCGCCGGCCTGACGGCCGGTCTGTGTGTGCAGAAGCTCCTCAGAATGGGTGCGAGCCCGGATCAGGGCCCGGTGGCGGTGTCTGGCGCCAGCGGCGCCGTAGGGAGTGTGGCGGTAGAGCTGCTGGCGAAACTTGGCTTTGAGGTGGTCGCCATCAGTGGTAAACAGGATCACGCCGATGATCTAAAAGTCCTCGGCGCTTCCGACGTGGTTGGCCGCGATGCGCTGGCTGCCGGTAAAAAGCCAATGCTCAAGCCGGTTTTCGCCAACGCGGTGGATACGGTGGGCGGGCAGCCGCTGGCTGAGCTGCTGAAGCAGATCCGTCCGGGCGGCTCGGTATCCTGCTGTGGCCTGGTCGCCGGTCCGCAGCTGGAAACGACGGTGTTGCCGTTCATCCTTCGCGGAGTCAACCTGCTCGGTGTCGACTCCGTGGAAATTCCGCTGGCGGAAAAAGCGGCGGTCTGGGAAAAATTTGCCGGGGAATGGGCCTGCCCGAAAACCGAAGGCACTGCCCGTGACATCGGGCGGGGCCAACTGGACGGTGCCCTTAAAGCGTTCCTTAAGGGAGAGTCATCGGGCAAGATTGTTCTGGACCACGCGCTCTAGCAGACCTGTTCAGTCGTAGCAGGGCAGAAGTCAGCCAGAAAAAAAAGGGGAACCGAACCGGTTCCCCTTTTTTATCGACTGCGTAGAAGCCTCGCTCAGGAAGCCCGACGACGAAACAGCGGCACGTCGGTGTCGGTAGCGGCCTGATAGCCCTGGCTGAAAAACGTCAGAGAGCGGGCAGCTTTGGAAGCATCCTTGTCTTCCCGCAAGGCATAGCTGTCAAACCCACAGCGTTTCATGAACTGCAGTTGATCCAGCAGCACATCGCCAATGGCACGCAACTCGTTCTGGTATCCGAAGCGCTCCCGCAACAGGCGGCCAATGCTGTAACCGCGCCCATCGCTGAATTTAGGAAAGTTTACCGCAATCAGCTTCAGCTCATTCACTAGGCCTTCCAGAAGTTCCGGTTCGTCGTGGCTGTCAAACCAGACGCCAATGTCGTCACGGCCCTCAAAGTGTTCTTTGCCGGCCAGCCACAAATCCGCGGGAATCAGGGCGGGCTGATCCGGAATGTCGAGAGACTCACCATCCGCAGGGCGGGGAACCACTACCCAGGCGTCAGAGGTGATCGCCCCGTCTTTGCTAATAATGTCAGGCATAGACCCGCTCCTTGAAAGGCTCAATTCCAATTCGACGATAGGTTTCGAGGAAAGGCTCTTCCTCTTTCCGGTTGTTGACGTACACGTCGATGATCTTGGCAATCACCTCCGGCATGTCATCCTGTGCGAAGGAGGGGCCCAGGATCTTGCCGATGGTGGCATCGTGGTGTGACGAACCGCCCAGGCTCACCTGATAGAACTCCTCGCCCTTCTTGTCGACCCCCAGAACGCCGATGTTGCCGACGTGGTGATGACCGCAGGCGTTCATGCAGCCGGAAATGTTGAGGTCGATTTCGCCCAGATCGTAGAGGAAATCCATGTCATCGAAGCGGCGCTGGATGGATTCAGCGACCGGAATGGACTTGGCATTGGCCAGCGCGCAGTAATCACCACCGGGGCAGCAGATAACGTCGGTCAGCGTGTTCAGGTTGGCGGTAGCAAAGCCCATCGGCTCAATACGCTGCCACAGTTCAAACAGCTGATCCTGGCGCACGTCTGCCAGCACCACGTTCTGCTGGTGGGTTACCCGAACCTCGCCAAAGCTGTAGGCATCGGCCAGCTCGGCAATCTGTTCGAGCTGGGTGTCAGACACATCACCCGGCGGTGTGCCGGTTTCCTTCATGGTGAGCGTGACAATCGCATAGCCAGGCTTCTTGTGGCTGTCGATGTTGTGGCTCAGCCACTGGTCGAAGCGCCGGTTCTCGAAGCGCTGGGTGGCCAGCAGTTCGGAGGCGTTATCCAGTGCTTCATACGCAGGCTCGGTAAAGTAGCCCTGAATACGCTCGATGGCATCGCGGGTCAGGCGGGTGGGGGAGTCTTTGATGTGCGACCACTCCGCTTCCACCTTTTCGGCAAACCCTTCCGGCGTCAGTGCCTTGACCAGGATCTTGATCCTCGCCTTGAACTTGTTGTCACGGCGTCCGTAGCGGTTGTATACCCGCAGCACGGCTTCCAGGTAGGTGAGCAGATCAAACTCAGGGAGGAAATCGCGAATGACCGGGCCGACCATCGGCGTACGGCCGAGGCCGCCGCCCACGTGCACCCGAAAGCCCAGTTCGCCCTGATCATTGCGGACCATTTGCAGGCCGATATCGTGAACCTGAATGGCCGCCCGGTCCGTTTTCTCCGAGGCGTTGACCGCGACCTTGAATTTACGGGGCAGGAACGCGAACTCAGGGTGAAAGGTGGACCACTGGCGAATGATTTCACAATATGGACGCGGGTCGACCACTTCATCGACCTGCACGCCGGAGAACTGATCCGTGGTGGTATTGCGGATGCAGTTGCCGCTGGTCTGGTTGGCGTGCATTTCCACTTCCGCCAGCTCGGCCAGAATATCCGGAACGTCTTCCAACGCCGGCCAGTTCAATTGCACGTTCTGTCGCGTTGTAAAGTGAGCGTAGCCTTTGTCGTAGTCCCGCGTGATGCGCGCCAGACGACGCAGCTGGTCAGACCGCAGCATGCCGTAGGGAACACAGATCCTCAGCATGGGAGCAAGACGCTGAACGTAAAGGCCATTCTGGAGGCGGAGCGGAAGAAACTCGTCCTCGCTCAGTTCACCGGCAAGGGCGCGCTCGGTCTGGTCTCGGAACTGGGCAACCCGTTCGGCCGCTATCTGCCGATCGTGTTCGTCGTATACGTACATAGTAAAACGTCCTGCAATAACGCGTGGTAACAGGCACGGAGGCCTTTTTGAGGCGGCCAGAATATCACCGTGCATATATTCTTAAAATGATTATTTCCAAATATGTTTATCGATTAGGGCGATAAAGAAATGACAATCAGACTGGACGCCGGACAATTTCGTGCTTAACTATAGAGGGCAGACGTTCCCGGCTTGGGTAAGCCGCCGAGGTCTGAATAATAAAAACCGGACAGGAGGAAGCTGTAATGAAGAAGACCACACACTCTGACAGCAGTGTTGACGCCATCGCATCGGTTCTGCTGGTGGCATTGGTGGTGGTGTTTGCCGTGGTCTGGGTTAGCGGGCAGTAGTCACTGCCCTGACAGCACCACGTTCACAACAATCACCAGGGTGATTACGAAGCCCGCGGTGAACAGCAGGCCCGCGACGATATAGGGAAGCGGGCTGTGGCTCGAAAAATCCTCCTGCCGGCGCTTGTCGGACTGCACGCCGAAGGCGCCGGCGAGAATACTTTGCATGATCTTAAGCACGCCCGGGCTCTTGGGTTTCTGATCCTGCCGGTTCTCGGTTGCCATTTCATTCCCCGCTTCAGTTTGTCCGGCGGCTTAGATCACTCCGCCGGATCGTAGGCAAGACTTGGCGCCAGCCAGCGCTCCGCTTCTGCCTTCGAAATACCCTTGCGCTCAGCATAGTCCTCAACCTGGTCTACGCCAATCTTCCCGACCGCAAAATACTTCGCCTCCGGGTGAGCAAAATACCAGCCGGATACTGCCGCGGTGGGGAACATCGCGAAGCTTTCAGTCAGCTCTATGCCGGTGCTCTCTGTCGCTTGCAGCAGACTGAACAGTGTGGCCTTTTCGGTGTGATCAGGGCAAGCAGGATAGCCGGGGGCAGGGCGAATACCGCGATAACGTTCGCGGATCAGGTCTTCGTTCGCCATGTTCTCATCGGTTGCATAACCCCAGAACTCCTTTCGCACCCGCTCGTGCATGCGTTCGGCAAAGGCTTCCGCCAGACGATCCGCCAGCGCCTTGACCATGATCGCGTTGTAGTCGTCGTTCTGGTCCTTATACTCAAGCGACAGCTCCTCCGCGCCAACGCCCGTGGTGACGGCAAACCCGCCAACGTAGTCGCAGTGGGCAGAGCCCTCCGGAGCCACGAAGTCCGACAATGTCATCATCGGTTTTCCGGGCGCTTTCTCATCCTGCTGGCGCAGGTGATGCAGGGTCGTCAGCTCTTCGCTGCAGGATTCATCGCGATAGATGACCACGTCATCACCGCGGCGATGGGCGGGCCAGAAACCGATCACGCCACGGGCGGAAACGCGTTTTTCGTCAATCATCCGCCGCAGGATTTTCTGGGCATCGTCGAACAGGGTGCGGGCCGCATCGCCGCGCTTGGGGTCATCAAATATGGCCGGGTACTTGCCGGCGATGTCCCAGGAAATAAAGAACGGGGTCCAGTCGATATAATCGACGAGCTCGTTAAGATCGTAGTCTTCAAACACCCGAATGCCGGTGAATGAAGGCCGGGGTGGCTGGTAGTCGTGGAAATCCGGTTCCGGCGCCCGCGCCCGGGCTTCTTTCAGCGAAACCAGTTTGGTGCGGTCGCCCCGATTCTTGCGGCGTTCGCGAATCTCATCATATTCAACCCGGGCCGCTTCCACCAACGCCGGCTTGGCGGTTTTGCTCAGCAGCTGGGAGGCGACGTTGACACAACGCGAGGCGTCGGAAACGTACAGGGCGATGTCGTTCTTGAACTGGGGCTCGATCTTGACCGCCGTGTGGGCCTTGGACGTGGTCGCACCGCCGATCATCAGTGGAATATTGAAGTCCAGGCGCTGCATTTCACGGGCAACGTGAACCATCTCATCCAGCGACGGCGTAATCAGCCCGCTGAGGCCGATGATGTCGACGTTTTCCTTTTTGGCGGTTTCCAGGATCTTGTCGCAGGGCACCATAACGCCCATGTCGATGACTTCGTAATTGTTGCACTGCAGCACTACGCCCACGATGTTCTTGCCAATGTCATGGACATCGCCCTTTACCGTGGCCATCAGGATCTTGCCCTTGGCCTTTTGCTCTTCGGTCTTTTCCGCTTCGATGAACGGAATCAGGTGGGCAACGGCCTGCTTCATCACCCGCGCGCTTTTGACCACCTGGGGCAGGAACATCTTGCCGTCCCCGAACAGGTCGCCAACCACGTTCATGCCGTCCATCAACGGCCCCTCAATCACCTCAATCGGGTGGCTGGCCTCAAGCCGGCAGGCTTCGGTGTCGTCAATGATGTAGCTGGTAATGCCCTTGACCAGGGCATGCTCCAAGCGCTTCTGCACCGGCCACTCACGCCAGGCCAGGTCTTCTTCCTGGGTTTTGCCGCCCTTGCCCTTGAAGCGTTCGGCGATCTCGAGCAGGCGGTCGGTGCCATCGTCACGACGGTTGAGTACGACGTCTTCCACCAGTTCCTTGAGTTCCGGATCGATTTCATCGTAAATCACCAGCTGGCCGGGATTGACGATGCCCATGTTCATACCGGCCTTGATGGCGTGATACAGGAACACCGAGTGGATCGCCTCCCGCACCACGTCGTTGCCGCGAAATGAGAACGACACGTTACTGACACCGCCGGAAATGCTGGCGTGAGGCAGGTTCTCGCGGATCCAGCGGGTGGCGTTGATGAAATCCACGGCGTAGTTGTTGTGCTCTTCGATCCCGGTGGCGATGGCGAAGATGTTGGGGTCGAAAATGATATCGGCGGGGTTGAACCCGATGCCGGTCAGCACGTCGTAGGAGCGCTTGCAGATTTCGGTCTTGCGCTCATAGGTGTCGGCCTGGCCCTGTTCGTCAAAGGCCATAACCACCACGGCCGCGCCATAGCGCATGCAGTCGCGGGCGCGCTTGATGAACTCCTCTTCGCCTTCCTTGAGGCTGATCGAGTTCACCACCGCCTTACCCTGGACACAGCGCAACCCGGCCTCAATCACCTCCCACTTCGAGGAGTCGAGCATCAGGGGAACGCGGGAGATGTCCGGCTCCGAGGCTACCAGGTTCAGGAAGGTCACCATGACCTCCTTCGAATCCAGCATGCCTTCATCCATATTGATGTCGATGATCTGGGCGCCGTTTTCCACCTGGTCACGGGCGACGCTGAGGGCCTCTTCGTACTGCTCTTCCTTGATCAGTCGTAAAAATCGCTTGGAGCCCGTGACGTTGGTGCGTTCACCCACGTTAATGAACAGGGTGTTCTCATCCCCGGTGAATGGCTCGAGGCCCGCCAGGCGAAGGGCCTTGGGGCGCTCCGGAAACTTGCGCGGCGGGTACTTCGCTACCGCATTGGCGATGGCTTCAATATGGTCAGGACGTGAGCCGCAACACCCGCCGATAATGTTGAGAAAGCCATCCTTCGCGAAGCCTTCGATAATCTCGGCCATTTCTTCCGGCGTCTGGTCGTACTCGCCAAATTCATTGGGCAGGCCGGCGTTGGGGTGGGCGCTGACATAGGTCTCTGCCTTGGCCGACAGTTCTTCCACATAGGGGCGCAGGGCGTCCGCACCGAGTGCGCAGTTCAGGCCCACGGAAATCGGCTTGGCATGGGCAATGGCGTTCCAGAAGGCTTCCGTGGTCTGCCCCGACAGTGTGCGCCCGGAGGCATCGGTGATGGTGCCGGAAATCATGATCGGCAGGGTGATGCCGCTGTCTTCGAAATACTGCTGGGTGGCGTAAATCGCCGCCTTGGCGTTGAGGGTGTCGAAAATGGTCTCGATCAGAATCAGGTCGGAGCCGCCCTCGACCAGGCCTTCCACGGCTTCATAATAGTTATCCACCAGCGTCTGGAAATCGACATTGCGATAACCGGGATTGTTCACATCCGGCGAGATCGACGCCGTGCGCGAGGTAGGGCCCACCGCGCCCGCGACAAAGCGGGGCTTATCCGGGTTTCTCGCGGTAAACTCGTCGGCGATCTCGCGGGCAAGCTTCGCCGAGGCCACGTTCAGTTCTTTGGCGATCACTTCCAGCCCGTAGTCCGCCTGAGACAGCCGGGTGGAGTTGAAGGTATTGGTTTCAATGATGTCGGCACCGGCGTCCAGATAGTCCGCGTGAATATTGCGGAGCAGGGCAGGCTGGGTCAGGTTCAGCAGGTCGTTATTGCCCTGGACTTCCCGATCGTAATCCGCAAACCGATCGCCACGGAACGCACTCTCATCCAGCTTGAGATTCTGGATCATGGTGCCCATGCCGCCATCAAGGATTACAATGCGTTCCTGCAAGGCCTTGTGAAGCTGTTCCAGGCGAGTGTTGCGATCGGTCATAGAAATACTTCCGGAAGTCGTGGTTAACATCATTTTTTACTTAACGGCGCGGGATCATAGCAAACTTGCTGGATTGCGTCCCGGTGCCGGTGCCGATTGTCAATAACCTGTGTCAATACGTGAAAGTCATCAACGGCGTAAAGCCTGACTATTTTACTTGGTCTTTCATGTTCGGGCGAACTCCCTTAAAATGAAGTCAAACTTTCAAACGGGTTGCAAACATGGCACTGGTTACTGTGACTGATCCCGCACGGGATTATCTGGCACAACTTATCGAAAAGCAGGATGTTGACGGCATGGGTGTGCGCATTTTCGTGACGCAGCCGGGCACCAAGAATGCCGAGACCTGTCTGGCCTATTGCCCGCCCAACGAGATTGTTCCAACGGACGAGCAGATTGATCTGGGCAAGTTTACCCTGTTCCTGGACCACAACTCCGTGCCGTTTCTGGAAGAGGCGTTTGTGGATTACTCCAAGGACCAGATGGGCGGTCAGCTGACCATCAAGGCACCGAACGCCAAAGTCCCGAAAATCGACGACGACGCGCCGCTGCCTGACCGGGTCAATTACATCCTGGCTTCGGAGATCAATCCCAATCTGGCTGCCCACGGCGGTGATGTATCGCTGGTGGAGATTGTCGACGAATCCGTCGCCGTGCTTCGTTTCGGCGGCGGATGTCAGGGCTGCAGTGCCGTCAGTCTTACCCTCAAGCAAGGGGTGGAAACAACGCTCAAGGAGCGGATTCCGGAGATCACGGCGGTCAGAGACGTCACCGACCATTCGGTTACTGAAAACGCCTATTACCAATAAGGACTGCTCTGGCGGAGCAGTCACCCTGACCGGCCCGGCCCATCGTCCGGGCCGGCTTGTTTCTCCCGCCGTCTATTCTCCTGCCGCAATTCCCGTTTTCCCCTGGCGGCACGGCCAATGCCCCTATATTTCAATTACTTCATCATTCGTCACATAATCATAAACCGCAGACCTATACTATTCGGGTCTGGCTGATCGAGACGTTTTCGCTGGCAAAATCGCCTGCAACATTTATAACTGGGGTCCCAATTGTTCGACGCTGCACTCTTGTCTGTGCCTCTGATGGCGGCCGTGGTTGGCTGGTTCACCAACTGGCTTGCCATCCAGATGTCATTCTATCCGGTCCAGTTTGTCGGGTTGGGCTTCGTCGGCTGGCAAGGCGTGATTCCCAGAAAGGCCGAAAAAATGGCCCACATCTGTATTGATCGCACCCTGCAGCAATTCGGCGACCTGAACGCGGTTTATCAGCAGCTTGAGCCTCAGCGCATTGTCGAGCAGGTGGTCGCCCAGGTGAATCCCAGGCTGGACGAGTACATTGACGAGGTGATGTACGAAATACAGCCCGTGCTGTGGGACAACCTGCCGCTGTTTGTGCGCAACCGGATATACCAGTGGGCCCGCGAGCAGCTGCCGTCGCGTATTGAATCCCTGGTCGAGGATTTCGGGGATGACCTCAACGAACTGGTGGATCTCAAAGCCCTGCTCAGTCGCGAGTTACAGCATCATCCCGATCTGATGAACCGGATATTCAAGCAGGCCGGGTCGGTGGAGCTGCAATCCGTGATCAACCGGGGGGCAATCATTGGTGGCTTGCTGGGTGCGGTCCTGGTACCGCTATGGTCGGCCTACCCTGAGCCCTGGTTGCTGCCGGTCGGCGGCTTCGCGGTTGGTTTTCTGACCAACTGGATCGCCATTAATCTGATCTTCAGCCCGCTGCAGCCGCGCAGGATTCTGTTCTGGAAGGTGCAGGGCCTGTTCCTGCGTCGCCAGCCGGAAATCAGTGACGTCTGGGCGCGGCTGGTGGCCGAGGAGCTGATCACGGTGGAAAAGGTGGCAGACGCCATGATCAACGGTGATCATGGTGACCGCACCCGCGCCATTATTCAGAAGCACCTGCGGCCGTTGCTGGATAATTCTGTGCTGATGAAGCTCACAGCCCAGGTCACGGTTGGCATGACAGGCTACACAGAGCTCAAGAAGGCGATGAACCAGAAAGCGGTGCTGGCAACGCGGGATGTTTTTGGCGATCCGTCCTTCAATCGTGAGCGGGCTCCAGTCGTGGCCGATGTGCTCGCGGGCCAGATGAAGGCGCTTCAGCCCTCGGAATTCCAGGACATTCTGCGGCCGGCGTTCCGCGAGGAAGAGCTTCAGTTGATGGTTGTTGGCGGGCTGTTTGGCGCCCTGGCCGGTTTGCTTCAATTCTTTTCCCTGACCGCGCTGCCCCTTTAGGCAATGTGGTCCCCAAGGAGTCGCTGATGGAATTCGCATTAACGCTGCTGTTACAGGCGATTGTCGTCGCCGCTACCGTGCTCCTGGTGCTTGCAGGATTCTGGCGGTGGGTGGTGCGGCCGCACCTGGACAGAAAGGTCGAGGAGCTCATAGCCGCATCCCGGGAAATTGAGCCCCGGGTAACCCGAGGGGTACGGCAGGGCGTTTCCGAATCCCTGCGGGAGCTTCCTGAAAACACCGTGAAAGAATCGACCCGGCAGTTCCTGAAGTTCGGGTCCGGCCTGTTCGAAAACGGTTTGAGTACGTTTCTGGGCAGCGCTGCGGATCTCGAGCGAAAAGCCGGTGATCCTCGCGGGGCGCGCCCCGACGACTACTGACCGGCTGGCGCGCTCGCGAACTCCTTACAGGCAGTTGGTGGGGCGGGGCAGGCCCGCAATTCGGCATGCGGTTTTGGCGGGCGTGCCGGGAAACAGCTGCATCAGGTAAATACTGTTGCCTTTCTCCTCGCCTAACGCCTCTTTTACCGCCTTGACGAACAGCCGGTTCGAGGGTGGTGAAATCTCATGTTCTTTGTAAAAAATCCTCAGAAACTCTATGATTTCCCAGTGATTTCGTCCTAGCTCAATGCCGTCGTCGGCAGCGATCTCGCGGGCAACGTCCTCACTCCATGTGGACGCATCTTCCAGGAAACCTTCGTTATTGCGTATCGGGGTTGTCATGACTCACCAACTGACGACGCGTTGTGCCTGAATGCTCAGTTCCACCATGGTCTCGAAATCGATGGCGGTACAGTTGTGGGGTACTTGGTCCTTATCGGCCAGTGCTCGTGCCTGCAGGTCGTCTGTGAGGGCGTAAACCTGATCAGGCAGTTGGATGTGGGTATCCGCGATGGCGATGACACCGTTACCGGTCAGAAGGATGGCGTCCTGGTCGCCGACCATGCCAAGGCACTCACGAAACCGTCGGTGCCCGGGGGCTTTGCTGACAATGTGCAATGTGTGCATGAGCTGGGGTTTCCTGTGAAGGCGCTGCCGGTATCAGCCGGGCAGAACCACGTGATCAAATCGGTCCATGGTGGCGCGCAGGTCGTCTACAGGCAGCGTGCCATCGATCAGTGCGCCCTCATTCAGCCCGAATCGCCGGCAGGCGGCGTTGTCCACCAGCAGGGCGTCAATTCCGAAGATCGCCGCCGCTTTCAGGTTGCGCTCCACCGATTTCTGCGCCACAGCATCTGCCTGCTGGCCCTGCTTCAGCCACAGCACCCCCTCGCCGATGAAGAGCAGGGACACGGGCTGATCAAAGGCGGCCAGCGAAAAGGCCATATCGAGGCTTTCGCGGCCACTCCAGCTGCCGTATGGAGGGCAGTCGATGACAATCAGCGTGTGCATAGGTCAGTCCCCGCCGTGGAAATAGATTATCCGCGACGACTGGATCGTGCTTTCAACCCACTCGCCCAGTCCGGCGATGGTGAAAGGGCGCGCCAGATTATGTGCCGGGAGCTCATAGCGATCCTGTTCAGCCTGGTCAACCAGGCCGCGCCTTAGGGCGGACGCGACACAGGCAATACCTGGAATGGCGTGCGCCTCGAGGAATTCGCACCAGGCGGCAGGCCAGTTGGTTTCATCCGATGGCGGGCAGGCCAGTACAGAGGCAAGATGAACGCCTTCCCCGTACAGGAACACCCGATCAATGGTATGCCCCTGAGCAACAGCCGCCCGGGCAAAACCCAGGGCAGTTTGTGGCGCCTGCGTGGAGTAGGGGGCTCCGGTAATGACCAGCGTGAAGTGATGGGGCTCTGATGACATGAGGTATCGGGAATCCTGCAAACGTTCCGTCAAGTGTACCTAAAGCAAAAGCCCCGGCAAGTGCCGGGGCTTTCAGGTGTGGCGACAACTAACTTTGATCAGTCTTCGCCGCTGAATGCCATCAGCAGGTGCAGCAGGCTGACAAACAGGTTGTAGATAGACACATACAGGCCGACGGTGGCGATGATGTAATTGCGCTCACCGCCATTGATGATCCGGCTGGTTTCAAACAGGATCATGATGGACGCAAAGATGGTGAAGCCCGCGGAAACGGCCAGGTGCAGTACCGAGCTTTCCATGATGAACGCCAGCACCATGGCACCGATCAGCACGAAGGCGCCAGCGGTCAGGAAGCTGGACATGAAGCTGAAATCTTTCTTGGTGATGATCGCGGTGGCTGACAGGCCAACGAAGGCGACAGCAGTGAGCGTGAGCGCCTGTGCGACGATCTGTGAGGCGCCTGCAGCCACGATTGCACCGATGATCGGGCCCAGGGTGTACCCCATGAAGCCGGTCAGTGCGAACGTGGTTACGATGCCCCAGGGGCTGTTCTTCAGCTTATAGGTTGCGAACAGCAGGCCGATGTAACCAACGATGGTAATCAGGAATCCCGGGTGAGTGCCGTTCATGTTCAGGAAGGCAGTCAGTGCCGAAAACGCCAGGGTCATGCCTAGCAGCATGTAAGTGTTGCGCAACACATTCATGGTATCCGCACTGATGCCGGTGGTCGCGCGCTCTGCCTGGGGAGTGTTGTAGGCTCCCTGGTTGTTCTGAACGCCGAATCGTCTGTCTTCCATTGTCATCTCCGTAGGTCAAGCTCGGGTGTTCTCTGATTTTCAGATGCTACCACCACTATAATGTCACTACCGCAACTTTCAATCATTTACGACAGAAAAGCGCCCGGCGGATTCCATTAATATCCGTTAATGTTCAAAGTTCCGGTCGAATTTATGCAGGGCGTTGACAGCACAGGCAATTCCGGTATCATGCTCACCGCTGTCGCAATGACGGCAAGTGAGAAAAACGGTGGGCTGGCAGAGTGGCTGAATGCAGCGGTCTTGAAAACCGCCGAAGGTTAATAGCCTTCCCGGGGTTCGAATCCCTGGCCCACCGCCACTTTTCTCGACACCTTTCCTGATTCTCCTGTAAATCTTTCCTGATCTTCCGCCAAACGATGTGGCATTCGTAATTGTCCAGCTGTGGTGAATGCGTGTTTCGCGAAGCCTTGCCGGACCTGCGTGATTACAGGTCGCGCCCGGGATAGATCCGTTCTTTTTGCTGTTTCGCCAGCGTGTCTCTGCGGGCCAGTGCTTCAGGCGCATTGGAGGGGACGTGCCAGCCCTGAAGGTTGTCCTCTATCAGCTGCACCAGGGCGTTGATGTGTCCGGGTGAGGCGTTCAGGGCCGGGATATAGCTGAAGCCCTCGCCCCCGGCTTCCATGAAATATTCCCGGTTTTCTTCGTCGATTTCTTCAATGGTTTCAAGACAATCTGACGAAAACCCCGGGCAGAATACGTCAATGGACTTCACACCTTCGCCAGGCAACGCTTTCAGCGTTTCGTCCGTATAGGGTTTCAGCCATTCCTCACGGCCGAACCGGGACTGGAACGTGGTCTGGTATTCGGAATTTGCCAGGCCGAGACACTCGGCGAGCAGGCGTGACGTCTTGTGGCACTCGCAGTGGTACGGGTCACCCTTGGTGATGTATTTCAAAGGCACGCCGTGGTAGGACAGGATCAGCTTCTGGTTACGGCCATGCTGTTCCCAGTGGGCCCGAATGTGCGCAGCCATCGCTTCGATGTACGGCGGATAATCCGGGTAGTGGGATACAAACCGAAAATCCGGTAGCCAGCGCCGCCGGGTAAAGTCGCTGGCGATGGCATCAAACGTCGACGCCGACGTTGAGGCTGAGTACTGGGGGTACAGCGGGAGCACCAGTAACTTGCGGGCCCCCTGGCTATGCATTTCATCCAGCACCGTATGAATCGACGGATTGCCGTAGCGCATGGCAAAGCCCACCACCACATTATTGCCGTATTTTTTCTGCAGCTCCTTGCGAATGCCTTCGGCCTGGTTCGCCGTGTGAATCAGCAGCGGCGATCCTTCGGGCTGCCAGACGCTGGCATAGGCCTTGGCCGACTTTCTCGGGCGAATACGCAGGATGACGCCGTGGAGAATAAGCCACCAGAGCAGCCTGGGCACCTCTACCACCCTCGGGTCCGCCAGAAACTCGGCAAGGTATCGCCTCAGGGCAGAGGGAGTGGGGGCATCCGGGGTGCCCAGGTTAGTGACCAGCACCCCCAGTTTCTCGGGCTGGACATGTCGGAAATTCTCGGTACCTTTGTACTGCATGGATAGGCGTCCTGACTGGCAATCGGTGATAACGACAATCTGCCCGGTAGCTCGACCGGTTCTAGCCCTGTTTGCCTGCCTGCTGGGCAAGCCTGGGGGCCAGGCCACTGATGTCGTAACCGGCGTTGCGGGCCTTGCTGACGATATCGGTAGCCGGTGTGGTGCGGGCGGCACTCAGTGCCCACAGCACGGTGCAGCGGGTTCCAGAGCGACAGAAAGCCAGTACGGGCTTCTCGGCCTGCTGGATCATCGGCGCAAAGCGGTCGACGTCGTCATCGGTGATGTGTCCGGATGCCACGGGAAGGTAGATCCACTCCAGCCCCTGAGCCTTGGCGGCTTGTTCAATCTCGCTCATGGCAGGCTGACCAGGCTCTTCCTGATCCGGACGATTGGCAACCAGCGTACGGAAGCCAAGCCTCGCGATTTCCGCCACGTCTTCGACACTGATCTGGGGAGCCACGGTAATCTGATCGTCAATTTTTCTCAGTTCCATAGAGCAAACAGGCCTTTTCCGGTCATTAGCGGTGTCAACGTAATGATGACACAGCGCACTGAATCTTTCAGTTGGACGAAGCCAATTGTACTCCAATTGTCTCAGGTGGAAGGCCGCCTGCGCTCAATCCATTCGTAAATCGCCATGCCCGCCAGCATGGCGGCCACGAAGACCGCTGCTTTTTGCTCCCCGGCACCCAGTGCGACCAACCCGGGGCCCGGACAGAAGCCGGCAATGCCCCAACCAACACCAAACAGCAGGCTGCCGCCCATCAGGCGTTTATCGATGCGGGAGCTGGTGGGTAGCTTCATGTCGAAGCCGAGGAACGACAGGGTACGCTTACGTGCCAGCCCAAAAGCAACGAGGCCAACCAGAATGGCCCCGCCCATTACGAACGCGAGGGACGGGTCCCATAGGCCGGCCAGATCGAGGAAACCGAGTACCTTTTCCGGATTGGCCATGCCGGAAAGGATCAGCCCCAGACCAAAAATCAGCCCCGAGGCGAAGGCGGCGAGGGAGTATTTCATGGTGTCACACTCCAATAACGTGGCGAATCAGAAATACGGTGGCAAAGCCGGCGGCCATAAAGGTCACGGTGGCCGCCAGAGACCGGGGCGACAGGCGTGAAAGGCCGCAGACACCGTGACCGCTGGTGCAGCCGGAGCCATACCGGGTTCCAATGCCGACTAGAAGACCGGCGATGATCAGCGCCGGATAGCCGGCCTCTACTTCGATGACTGGCACGTCCGCTGCCAGCAACCAGAGAAGGGGGGCGCCCACCAGGCCGGCGATAAAGCTGACGCGCCAGCCTGTGTCGCCGGGCGTGGGTGCCAGTAGACCCCCGAGTATGCCGCTGATGCCTGCAATACGGCCGTTCAACAGAATAAAACTGCCGGCGGCCAGGCCAATCAGGATGCCGCCGGCCAGGGATGCCCATGGGGTGAATTCATTCCAGGCGATGTCGACCATTTGAACCTCTGCGGGTGCGCTGAAACCATTATTAGAATAACGATAGAAGTAGAGGTAATAATAAGGCCGAAAGCCGTCAAAAAAAAGCCCGGCACTGGTGGCCGGGCAGAGGCGTGCGAGTAGTATCCATGAAAGACTTCCAGACAAACCGGCATCAGCAGGGACGCCGGTATAGGGAAGTATTGACCATATTTTGTACACTTCAAGCGGCAGGCGGTTTACTTTCAAAACATTTTTTCATATCGATAGGGTGCTTATACTGCCGCCTTTCACTGTGCGGGCTACAGCGCCATACAATGCACTGAAATTCGCGCTCTCCTGTAATACAATGGGCGCTAATTGCTGTTTTAACGCCCCGAGGTGGTTGCATGTCCGAAGATAACGAAAACAAGCCGCAGAACGATCCTCTGCTTGCCGGCAAGATCAAGGATTCGGCCCGCCAGATCTGGCTGGCTGGTCTGGGTGCGTACACCAAAGCGGAAGAGGATGCCGGGCGGTTTTTCGAGCGGCTGGTTCAGGAAGGTGAGCAGCTCGAGAACAAGACCCGTGGTGTAGTGGAAAAACAGATCAAGACCGTTGAGGATCGGGTTGGTGATGTACGGGAGCGGGCGACCGGTACCTGGGACCGGCTTGAACATATGTTCGATCAACGGGTGTCCGGTGCATTACGCCGGCTTGGCATTCACCGGCGGGAAGAAATCGAAGCGCTTGAGCGCCGCATTGCAGCGCTGGAGTCGGAACTGGGTCGTCTGCGCGGTGACGATTCCGAGGAGTAAACCCCGCCTATCGCTTTACAGGTAGTCCTGACTCATCAGGCACACCTGTTCCTGCTCGTCCTGCCCGAGGTAGGGAAGCAGCAAATGCATCATCTGGTAGACACCACGCCCGGGATCGCCCGAATCCCGGTTGTCCAGGTGTGAAAGGCTGTCAAAACTGCTCCAGTAACAGGCGGTCAGGGTCAGCTGTTCGCACAGGGCAGAGAGCTGGCTGGCGGTGATGCTCATCATTCCCTGGCGCTGCAGGCTGCCACAGATCGTACGGAAGGCCTCCGTTTTCTTTTTCAGAATGCGCCGGAACCGGCTCTGCAGCTTCTCATACCGTGACAGCACGTTCACCAGATCCTGGTAGAGGAAGCGGTAGCGCGCGACCGTCTCGAACAACAGGTGCAGGAAAAAGCTCTGCTGGTCGAGGCTGATCTCCACGTCGTCCGGCACCGCCAGAAGGTCCAGCATCTCCTCTTCGTAGTGTTCGAAGATCTCTTCGACGATGTCGCCTTTGCTTTTGAAATGGTAGTACAGGTTGCCGGGGCTGATCTCCAGTTCGTCGGAGATCAGCAGGGTGGTTACGTTGGGTTCTCCAACGGCATTAAACAGCAGTAGGCTGGTCTCGAGAATACGGTCGCGTGTCTTGATTTTTTTCATGTCGCGGCCTGGAGCCCGGGTTACAGATCGAAGCTTGCCCATACCGGACAATGGTCCGAGGGCCGCTCCATGGCACGAATGTCGTAAGACACACCGGCTTCCCGCGCCCGCGACAACAGGTCGTCGCTGGCCATGATCAGGTCGATTCGCAGACCCCGTCGCGGGTCCCTTTCGAATCCTTTGCTGCGGTAGTCGAACCAGCTGAAGGTATTCGCCTCGTCCGGGTGGAGATGACGAAACACGTCGGTAAAACCGCGGCTTTCCACCTGGCCCAGCCATTCACGCTCTTCCGGCAGGAAGCTGCACTTTCCGGTCCGCAGCCAGCGTTTGGCGTTGTCAGCGCCGATGCCGATGTCCTTGTCGGTAGGGGAGATGTTCATATCGCCCATCACAATAACATCATCACCCTGGGCCTTGAGCTCATCCAGGTAGCGCATCAGGTCGGTGTAGAACTTTTCCTTGGCAGGGAATTTCACCGGATGATCGCGGCTCTCGCCCTGAGGGAAATAACCGTTGATCACGGTCAGTTTCCGCCCATTGCGTGTGAATTGCCCGGTGATCAGGCGGCGCTGGGAATCCTCGCCGTCCCATGGGTAGCCTTTGGTTACGGCCTCGGGTTCCTCGCGGGAGAGCAATGCAACGCCGTAGTGGGTTTTCTGGCCGTGGAAGTGCACGTGATAGCCCAGCTCGCGGATGGCCTCAACCGGAAAGTCGGTGTCGGTCACCTTGGTTTCCTGCAGCCCGATCACGTCCGGATCAAGACTGTTGATCACGGCTTCGAGCTGGTGGAGGCGGGTACGGATGCTGTTGACGTTAAAGGACACGAACATCATGGGCGATTGATCTCACTTCGCTGACTCTGGATTTGGCGCTCAGCGCAGGAGTCTACCACAGACGTTACAGGGTGCACCCTGACCGGAGGGACGCGCTCAGGGAGTCAGTTCACAATCCGGGCGTTCATTCACTTCATAACGTATGTGAGCGGTGTAGTTGCCATCGTCGTTCTTGCGGATATTGCTCAGCCCGATGTAATCCGTCAGGGCGCCGGACTCATCATAGCCCAGGGTAATCGGGTCAACCAGAAAGCGCAGCACCATGCCGGAGGGGCGGATGGTCACGGTGTGCGCAGCATCGGTCAGGTCGGTGGTGACCGGCTCCATGATGAACGCATAGTGTTTGCCCCGGGTAGGCGCGAGGAAACGGAAGTCCACGGATTTGTCAGCGGTCACGTTGTCCCAATGACGTCGGACAAGGTTGTCGAAACCGGCGTCAATCACCACTGCGTCGTCAAAGTCGGTGCGGAACTGTTCGGTGTCGCCGGACGGGGTTTGCCAAAGGATGGACAATGCGTCCTCGTCCGCGCGGGTAATCTCAATGACTTCCTCAAAATCCGGCTGCTGAAAATCCATGTTCGGTCTTAACGGCGAATACTGGTAATCCAGGGTTTTGGTGGCAAAGGGGCTGGTTTCGCCGGGCTTGCGGTACTCTACGGTGTGGGTAAGCGGGCGCCAGCGACCTTCGCGGCAGTCGCCGCTGACCGCATGGTATTCCTCGTAGACCGGTGTGCCATTCTCGGAGGCCTGGCCGGTAAAGGTGAACTGGGATTCGCTGGCAAACGCTGCCGGGGGCAGTGACGCAGCAAAAACGACGCAGGCAATCTGGTATCGATTCATGAGGCAAGCTCCGTATACAAGGCATTACGCACATACAGTAGCAACGGGAAGACCACCATCCAGCCAATGGCAAGGGCCACCAGCGATGTTGCCAGCACCGGCAGCTCCACCGCGCCAAGCTGGCTGGCGGACCAATAGGCAAACGGGCCTGCCATCGGGGCCAGCACCCAGGGCAGCCAGCGTTTCCGGCTCACCCACTGCAAGGAATGGGAGAGGGTGGTCATGAAGATGGCCCATATGGCAATCAGCCAGATGGGTGTGAGTACCACCTGGCCGGTGCCATCGTCCAGAACCCCGGTGTAAAACCAGATGCCGTCCAGAACACCGCCCACCACCGTGCCCAGGCCCACGAACTGCGCTTCCACCCAGCGGTTCTGGCTGATCAGCGCGAAATGGATGACCAGAAACACAGCCACCACGCCAGCAGCCATCACGCCCGGATAAAGAATGCAGATCAACCATCCCGCCTGGAACAGCACGAAATTGATGACGTTGCGAAGGGTTTCGGACTGGATCATAGGCTCAGAATGTTGTCGCGTTTATTGCCGGGTTTGGCAAATACCAGTTGGGATACGCCAATGGCCCGCTCACTGAAGCCTGCCTCGCAATAGGCGAAGTAGAAGTGCCACAGGCGCCGGAACGCTTTATCGTAACCCAGCGGTTCCAGGGTATCGCGGTTGGCCATGAAACGGTCGCACCAGTCGTGCAACGTTCTGGCGTAATGGAAGCCGATGTCTTCAGCATGGGTGAGTACCAGATCACTCTCCTGGCGCACCGAGTCCAGAATGGCACCGAACGAGGGAATGAAGCTGCCCGGAAAGATGAAGCGCTGGATGAAGTCTACGTTGCGCAGGGCACGCTGGTACCGTTGTTCGGGCATGTTGATGGCCTGCACAAGAGCAAGACCATCCGGTTTGAGCAGGGTGCTGATCTGACGGAAATAGCTGTCCAGAAACTGCGGCCCCACCGCCTCGATCATCTCGATTGATACCAACTTATCGAACTGCCCCTGAAGGTCGCGGTAGTCGTCGAACAACAAGGTAACTCTGTCTTCGAGGCCGGCGTCCGCCACGCGCTCCCGTGCCAGGGCCAGTTGCTCTTCGGAAATGGTCGTGGTGGTTACATGGCAACCGTAATGCTTTGCCGCATGGATGGCGAACCCGCCCCAGCCGGTACCGATTTCGATCACCCGATCCCCGGGACGAAGGTCCAGCTTCTGGCAGATGGTGTCGAGCTTGTGCACCGCCGCTTCTTCCAGGGTGCTTTCGGCGCTCGGATAGATGGCAGAGGAATACATCATGGTCGGATCAAGGAACGTCTCAAAGAGGTCGTTGCCGAGGTCATAGTGCGCGCTGATGTTCTTGCGGGAGCCGGCTTTGGTGTTGCGGTTCAGCCAGTGCAGGCCTTTCAGGGCCGGTTTGGTAACCCAGCTGAAACGATCCTCGAATTCATTCATCCGGTTGACGTTGCGAGTGAAAAACCGCAGGAGCGAGACCAGATTGGGCGTGTCCCAATCGCCGGAAACCCAGGATTCCGCCGCGCCAACGCTGCCTCCGGTCAGCAGGTCACGCCAGGTGCTGTGATGGTGTATGTGCAGTTCCGCCGGGGGATAGTTATTACTGCCATCGCCGAACACCATGTCGTCGTGGCCGGGTTCGCGGATGGTCAGAATGCCATCTTTCAGCAACGCCAGCTGCTGACAGACCAGGCGTCTGGCCACCCGGCTGGTCACCGGCATGCTGGCATCGCCGTTGGCGGTCTGTAACGAGGTATTCAGGTTCTCCATGAGCTTACCCTTCCACTTGTGCGATCAATCGTGTTGTTCTCTGTCACATCCGTTCCGCTGTCCCCGGTTCCGACCCGGAAGGACGGATCGCTATCAGGCAGTTTGTCCGGATGCGTGTAAAACGGCGCGCCTTTCAATTTGAGCTTCAGCGCATGCCAGTAAATACCGGCCGCAACCTTGAAGGCTTCAACGGGAAAACGGCGCAACGTCCGATGCAGTTGTTTACGATCCAGGGGACGGCGTTGGACTACCAGCGTGGCATCAAATTGCTTTCGCTCGTTTTCCAGCACGTTCATGTGAATACGCAATTCCGGCCCGCGGAAGCTGAAGGTCCACTGGTAATGCTGGGCCATGCCGTTGAAAGGCGAGACGTGAAAGCGCTTCTGGAAGCCGAAATGCTCGGTGCGCCAGCCTGATGGGTTCTGCTCGCTGCCCACGGTTTCGAGGCAGTAGAGATGACGCTCGTGCCAGGGTGTGTTGGTGATCTGGGCGAGGATAACTTTGGGCACCGCTCCGGTATCGGGCTGATCTCCCTTGCGGTAGCAGAAATAGAAACTCACCGGGTTGAACACATATCCGAGGTAACGGGGATGGGTGATCAGTTCCACCGGCCCGTCCGGTCGCCAGCCAGTAGCCTGTTCAGCCTGGTCGCAGACCGCTTTAAGCAGATCCGGAGAGGTCGGCCGGAAATAGTCCTTGCGATGCAGGGACAGCCAGTTGAAGCGCTCACTGGAGAACCACGGGCTGATAAGGGTTACCCGGTCCCATTCGCCCAGTTCCAGCGCCAGCATGCCGGTGCGGTAGCTGAACTGGTGGCCCACCGGGGACTTTCGCCGGTGGCGGATTTGTCCCTCCAGCCACTGGCTGGCCAGCGGACGGTCCGCGCCGACTGTGGCGCTGCCGGACATGGTCAGAGCTCCACGCCAAATGCTTTGGTCACCCGCAGCGCACTGCGTACGCCGTCTTCGTGGAAACCATTGAACCAGTACGCGCCGCAGAAATGGCTGCGGTTGCGATTGCCGATATCGTCGTAGCGATTCTGCGCGGCCACCGCTTCCAGGGTGAACACCGGGTGGGCGTAATCGAATCGTTTGATAACCCGGCTCTCGTCGATATCCTGGCTGCGATTCAGCGTCACACAGAAGGTCTCCGGCGCATCGTCGAAGTTCTGCAGAATGTTCATGTTGTAGGTGACCGAGACCGGTTCGGTGCTGTGCCGGGGTATGAAGTAGTTCCACGCCGCCCATGCCCGTCGGTTGGATGGCAACACCGAACTGTCGGTGTGCAGAACCACGTCGTTGCGCTGATAGGCAATGGCGCCAAGGACCGATCGTTCGTTGTCCGTCGGATCCGCAAGCATGGCCAGTGCCTGGTCGCTGTGACACGCGAAAATGACCTGGTCAAAGGTGTGTTCTTCTCCTCGTACCGTCAGCACGACCTTGTCCGGATGGCGGACCACTGACGTCACCGGGCTGTTCAATCGTGTGGTGTTGCCCAGGCGGTCCATCATTTTGTGAACGTACTGTGCAGACCCCCCGGAAATGACGCGCCAGGTAGGTCGATCGTCGACCGAGAGCATGCCGTGGTTATTAAAGAACTGGAGGAAAAAGCGGATCGGAAAGCGCTCGAGCACGATCTCGGGAGCCGACCAGATGGCCGCGCCCATGGGCACGATGTAGTAGTTGCGGAAATAGCGGGAATACCCCTTACGGTTCAGGTATCCGCCCAGCGTTTCCTGGTTGTCGATGGCGCCGGAGGCCAGATCCTCGCGGGTTTCCCGGTTGAACCGCAGGATCTCGCGAATCATCTTGAGAAACGGCAGATTAAACAGGTTGCTGCGTTGGGCGAACAGTGTGTTCAGGCTGGTGCCGTTGTACTGCAAGCCACTGGCATTGCAATCCACACTGAAGCTCATGTCGCTGACTTCCGAGGGCACGCCCAATCGGTCCATCAGTTTCATGAAATTGGGGTAGGTCCAGTCATTGAACACGATAAAGCCCGTGTTGACCGGCCACTGGCGCCCACCGGCGTCGACACTTTCGGTGTTGGTGTGGCCGCCGGCGTAGTCGGCGGCCTCGAAAACTTCTACGTCGTGATGTTCTGCAAGCAGCCAGGCAGCAGTGAGGCCGGAAACTCCGGCGCCAATGACAGCAATGCGCTGACGTGGTTCGTTCATCAGGGAGATTCCTGTCAGTTGTTGCCTTGCCGGGCCATGGCCGCGGACAGTCGGTCAATCATCGGTCGTGGAAGCGCGCTCAACAGGCGCAGCGTCCAGGTGAAACGTTTCGGGAACGCAATATCATTCCGCCCCCTGGCCAACCCGTTCACGATACGCTCGGCTGCATCGTCCGCGCTGACCAGGAAGGGCATGGGAAAATCATTGCGATCGGTAAGCGGCGTTTTGACAAAGCCCGGCGACACCACCACAACCTCAATGCCCTCGGCAGCCAGGTCCGCCCGCAGTGCGTGAGCGAAATAACTGAGCGCCGCCTTGGAAGCACCGTAGCCCTCAGCCCTGGCAAACGGAAACCACCAGGCCGAGGAACTGACAATGACCAGCGTCGCGGGCTCGCCCCGTTCCCGGGACCGGCGCAGGGCCGGCAATGCAATGTCGAGGCAACGGGCGGTGCCGATGACATTGGTGTTGAGGTTGTTGGCGATGATGTCGCTCTGGTAATCCTTTATTTCCAGGTATTCGCAGGTGCCGGCATTGAGGATCACCATGTTCAGGTTGCCGTGGCTTTCCAGCTCGCCGGCGACGGCCTGAAGCTGACTGCTGTCCGTGGTGTCTGCCGCTGCGGTTATCACCCGCTCAGGGGCCTGCTTGGCCAGCGCGTCCAGTGGCGCCTGTCGACGACCAGTGACAATCAATCGGTGGCCCTGCTCAATTAGTTTGCGCGATACCGCCTCGCCAATGCCGGATCCAGCGCCGGTAATCCAGATATTGGCTGGCTGTTGAAGTCTTTTGCTCATCCCGCCTGCTTCCTTATCCAGCGAATAATCGGCCCGAGAAGCGGGAGGTTTTCGTAGAGCAGTTGCCCGATATCAAAGTAGTCGCGGTGCTGCGTAACCTTGCCATCCCGGATGACCAGACGGCTCATGCCGTCGACCAGAATTTCCCGACCACGGCGAATACGTTTGTGGCGTAGATGCATGACCCAGCTGATGCCGACGTTTTCGCCGTTTACCACAGGTTCGCCAAACTCGAAGTGGCACGACAGCACGTTTCCGTAGGCTCCGGCGAAGTAGTGGGTGAGCTGGTCGAGCCCGTCGACCGAGGAAAACGGATCCTCAAACCGGACGTTCTCACTGTAAACGGAGGCAAGCTTGTTAAGGTTGCCGGCATCCAGCTCGTTGAACAGCTCCCGGAACCGGTCCAGTGTCGCCGGAACGGCTGAATTGCGGGTGCCTACTTCTATGGCTGAGGCGGTACTCATGAACGGTTCCTCCCCTGAGCGTCGAGTTTTCGGGTTTCTTCCTGAATGTGTTTCGGAATCGGGTTGAGGTCCCAGATAATGCCGAGTTTGGACATGAGCCAGAGCCCATACCAGGTGACATCGACCTCGTACCAGCGAAAGCCCTGGCGTACAGACTGGGGCCAGCGGTGGTGGTTGTTGTGCCAGCCCTCGCCGAGGGTTAACAGGGCCAGCCAGAAGTTGTTACGGCTGTCATCGGCGGTATCGAACCGGCGTTTGCCCCACACGTGGGACAGGGAATTGATGGATACCGTGGCGTGGAAGAGCACAACGGTTGAGATGAAGAAGCCCCACACCAGCAACTGCAGACCGTTGGTCCCGAGCCCGGGCGCCCAGGCCGCAAGTGCCTCGCCCAGAGCGTAGATGAGAATCGCAGCGGCGGCAGGCACCAGTGAGTCAAAGCGATTGACGAATTTCAGTTCCGGAAACTTGAGCCAGTCCCTGACCCTGCGCTCATCCATGGTGAAGCCGGCATCACAGGTGAACCAGCCCGCGTGCGCCCACCAGAACCCGCCCTGATGAGGGGAGTGAAGATCCTGCTCCTGATCGGAATGCTGATGGTGGTGGCGGTGGTGCGCCGCCCACCAGAGAGGCCCGCGCTGCGCTGCGCTGGCGCCCATGACAGCAAATACGAACTGGGCCGCACGGCTGGTTTTGAACGTCTTATGGGCAAAGTAGCGGTGATAGAACCCGGTAATTGCAAACATCCGCACTACGAAGAAGCCGACTGCAAAAGCGATGGCAAAGCCACTGACCCCGGTGTAGAACGCCAGCAGGCATGCCAGATGCAGGGCGATGAAGGGGATGACCCTGATAACGTTGAAAGATCGTGAAGTGGAGTCGATGTGATCCGAACCCGCGGAGGAGTCGAACCATCTCAGAATGTTTGTTAACCAGTATTGCGCTCGGGTCATACCCAGACTGCCTTTAATGTGTAAAAAGTTTCCAGATCCGCATTCGGATTAACTGTCACTGCGTTGTACTCTCGTGACGGCCGTTTAGATTGACCGGCCGATCGAATGTACGTTCAAACCCCTGCTTTTGGATGCACCTTTAACGATGATTAACCAAAATAGTCAGTGCCCGGATATACGCCGCGTGGCGATTGTTGGTTCAGGCCTTTCGGGCCTGTCGGCCGCGAGATTGTTAACGGAACAGGGTGTCAGTGTGACCCTGTTCGAGAAAAGCCGCGGCCCCGGTGGTCGCCTGGCGGCAAAACGGGTAACGGGTGGCTCTGCCGACATCGGGGCTCAGTATTTCACGATTCGAAATCCTGAATTCTCCCGGTTTCTCGAGCGCTACGCCGGCCCGGAAAGCTTCGCCGTCTGGCAGGCGCGGCTTGGTTTCCAGCAATCCGACGGGCAATGGCAGCCGTTCCCAGAGGAAGCCCGGTACGTGGGCACCCCGCGCATGACGGCCATCAGCCGGGCACTGGCGGCCGGCCTGGACCTTCGGGCGCAAACCCGGATTGCACATTTGGCGCGCAATGACCGGCTGTGGACGCTGACGGACACCGACGGCGGTACTTATGGCCCGTTTGACGCGGTCATCATCACCGCCCCGCCGGCTCAGGCCCGGGACCTGCTGGCGGACAGCCAACTGCCGGCGCTTGCAGCCAAGCTGGAGGAACCTGTGGCCGGCATTCTGCCGTGCTGGGCGGTGGCAGCGTTCTTCGAAAGCCCCCCCTGCAGCGAGTTTGAGGGGATGAGGCCGGACCATGATGTGCTCTACTGGGCCGGGAACAACTCCAGCAAACCCGGCCGCGACGATCAGGGGCAGTGGTGGGTGCTTCACGGTACGCCGCAATGGTCGGCCGCTAATGAGAACACACGGGCTGAAAAGGTGGCGAATGACCTTGTCATGGCGTTTCAGGACGTCACCGGTACGCAGGACGCGCCGGCTGAACTGGTGCCCCATCGCTGGCTCTATGCCCGTTCTGCGGACACCCGCCGGCCCGGCTGCCTGTGGTTTGCGGGCGAGGGTATCGGCCTGGCCGGGGACTGGCTCAGCGGTGGCCGGGTTGAGGGTGCCTTTGAAAGTGCCGAAGCGCTCCTGGCTGCCATGAGCGCCCCCTAGCCGGGCAAAACGGGTTCGGTTGTCTTCGGCTGCAGGTAGAAATGGGTAATGGTGCCGTCACTGAACTTGCTGAAAAAGGCACTGACCTCGGTGATCTGCCTCAGTGAGCGGGTGCGGTGAATTGGATCCCGCACCAGCACCTTGATGCCGTTGAAATTGTCCTGAATATTGGAGAACCGGGCACGCATGGAACAGGTCACCACGCGGGCCGGGTTCAGCTTCAGCTCTTTCGCCAGCCATTGGCTGTGGTCGGCAATCTGTTCCCGGTTCAGGTCCTCCCGGGTATCCAAGTGGTTCAGTTTGATACGGTCGACAATGCAGCGTGAGAAACTGTGAGGGTTGGCGCGCGCCACCTTGCGGAAGGCTTCCCAGAAGAAGTTGTCTGTGAGTTCGGCGAAATACCGCATGTTACTGAGGCAGGTATCGACCCATTCGAAACTGTCCGGATCCTCGAGCACCTCGTTGATGGCCTCGCGCAGCAACCAGTCGAAGCCCAGCGCGGTTTTATGGGCATAGACCTTGCGGTACATCTGGTGCCGGCTGTAGACGAAGTCCTCCAGCGCGCCGAGACCTTTCTGAGTGATGGCCAGCCCGAGCCAGGGCTCGGCCACGTCCCAGCCGAAGCGCAGGTTGCTGAGCAGGTGATCGAGGTTGAACCCGCCGATGGTGACCGATGAGTGAAAGCCGTCACGCAGCATGTAATCGGCGCGGTCGGCGTCAATCTCCCCGGACACAATAGAAGACAGCAGGTCCATCACCAGTTGCGGGATATCGGCCTTACTCAGCGCCCCTGAATGGGCGTCGTCACCGGCGATAAAGCTCCAGAAGGTTTTCGCGTGTCGACAGAAAGCGTCACTGGGCTCTACATCCGTGGTTTCCATGATGCCGATGACATCCCGGGCGTCCAGCCCTGCCGCCGCAATGTCGATGTCCTTGAGCACCTCGTGAGCAACTCTTACTGAATAGTGCTCGTGCTCCAGTTCTTCAGGGCGGGCGCGATGGTATGCGCGGTAGTCCACCCCTTCCCAGAGGTCATCGAACCGGTCTGCGCGGGACATCAGCTCGCGGATGCGGCGGGCCTGGGTGAACTGGTGGGAGAAACTGGAATGCCCGCTATCGTGCAACAGGCACCCCAGGCGAATGGTTTTGGCGAGGTAATCAATGGCATCCAACTGGCTCAGGCTCAGATCGGTTTTCTCGCTGAGCTGCTTTTCCCGCAGGTAGGCGTCGATCATCGAGCGGAACATGCGGGTGCCCACATGCATTACCCCGATGCTGTGAAGAAAACGTGAGTGGGTAGCGCCTGGGAATACCAGGCTGAGAATATCGTTCTGGCAGATGTTGCGAAGGCGTTGGAACAGCGGATGGTCAATCACGCGGATCTCGTGCCGGTACAGGGGAATGCCGCCGTGTACCGGATCCATGATCAGCTTGTCGTAAGCTCCAAGCAAGTCGTTTACGGCGCTTCTCATTGCGTGTTTTCTCCCAAAATCATCAAACTTGCCTTGTTATATCACAGGGTCGTGCCAGAATAGGCGATAAGTAGCCGATTTATCCTTTAACGATGGTAGTTTAGGGCCACCGCCATGACCTCGCGCACTGAGCGCATTCTTATCATTGATGCCGATCTGAAGGCACGCAACGAGCTGAGTCGTCACCTTGAAGCGCGTGGCTTCTACGTGACCGGGTGCCCCGACAGTCAAGCTGCCCTGACGCTGTTCAGCCAGGCCATTCCCGACGTTATTTTCGCCGATTTGCCCACGGAAGCCATCAGCGAGCTGGCCTCACGCCTGGAAGACCTGGAAACCTTCACGCCCATTGTGGCCTGTTCTGACTCGGCCAACTCCGTGGATGTGGTCAACGCTCTGCGTGCCGGAGCCGCCGATGTGGTGCTCAAGTCCTGTGCCGCCGGGAAAGGCGCTCTGGACGATGTCATCAGCAAGCTCTTTGACCGGGTGAGGGTGAACCGTCTGAACCAGTTGTACCGGCAGGAGCTGGAGGAAGCGAACCGCGATCTGCGGGATGGCATTGCCGAGCTCAGGGCAGACCAGAGGGCAGGGCGCAAGGTGCAGCTGAAGATGCTGCCCGATAACGACCAGAACCTTGTCGGCCTGGGGGTCACCCACCTGATCAAGCCGTCTTTGTACCTGAGTGGCGATTTCCTCGATTATTTCCGCATTTCCGAAGACAAGGTGCTGGTCTACATCGCTGATGTGTCTGGCCACGGTGCCAGTTCGGCGTTCGTTACCGTGTTATTGAAGAACCTGACCAATCGCCTGCAGCGCAACCTCCGTCGCGGCTCCAGTGACGACATTCTTTATCCGGAGCGCTTTCTCGAACGAATCAACTCGGAATTGCTGGATACCGGCCTCGGTAAACACGTAACCGTGTTTGTTGGCATTATCACGGTGTCCGAGCGTAAATTAAGGTATGCCGTGGGAGCGCACTTCCCGATGCCGATTCTGTCGTTCGAAGGGGGCAGTACGGCGTTTCTGGAGGGCAGTGGCTTGCCGGTTGGGCTGTTCGAATCTCCGGAATGGGAGGTGTACGAGGTCCCTCTCGAGAAGCCGTTCCGACTTATTCTGTTTTCAGATGGCATTCTGGAGGTTATTCGGGCGAAAAGCCTGGATGAAAAGGAGCAGACTCTACTTGAACTCGTGTCAGGAGGCCGTCACACTATCGCATCTCTGAGCCAGGCGCTGGGCCTGGATGCGATTACCGAGTTACCGGATGACATAGCGATCGTCTCGGTAACGGACATCCTCACCGGTTCGGACAACACGTCGTCGATATAGTGGCAGTGTAAAACATGGCTGGTTACAAGATCCTGCAAGCGGAAAATCAGGGGATTTACCTCCTGAAGTTCATTGGTGAAATCCGGCTGAACCTGTGTTCAACGCTGGACAATCTGGTTGAATCGATCACTCAGGATCCGCAATTCAAGACCGTGGTCATTGATCTCACCGAGTGTGAAATCATCGACAGCACTACACTCGGCCTGCTAGCGAAAATTGCCATGGCGGCCCAGAAACGAAGCCACTTTCTGCCCACACTGATTTCAACCAACCCCGACATTACCCGAATCATCACCTCCATGGGGTTCGACAAGATCTTTATCATTGTCCGCGAACCTGCCTCCAGAATTGAAGAACTTGAAGAAATTCCCGTCTTGCGTGCCAGCGAACAGCAGGTGCGTGACAAGGTGCTTGATGCGCACCGGGTGTTAATGGGCCTGAACAGTCGCAACAGGGAAGAGTTCAAGAATCTGGTCCGCGCCCTGGAATGTGAAGAGCCGGGCTGATCCAATAACAGAACGGACACACTATGCCTGATCAAAAAGACCTGCAAACGACGGGCGCGTCAGCTACTGGCCGTCAGATTGCCGTGCTTGGTGGTGGCAGCTTCGGCACTGCCATGGCCAAAGTCCTTGGTGAGAATGGGCACACCGTCCATTTCTGGATGCGCGACGAAGCCCAGCGGGATGAAATTCGCGAAACCGGCATCAACAGCCGCTATATGCCGGGCGTTCAGCTCACCGGTGACATTCAGCCCACCAACGACCTGGTGGAGGCTGTGCGCAATGCAGAAGTGGTGTTTGTGGCCATCCCGAGCAAGGCGTTCCGCGCCGTCATCCGTGAGCACTGTCGGGATTTTGCCGACGATCAGATTGTCATCAGTCTGACTAAAGGCATCGAAGAGCATGGCTTCAAGCTGATGAGCGAGATACTTCAGGAAGAAGTTCCGCGTTGTCGCATCGGGGTGTTGAGTGGCCCGAATCTCGCCGGAGAGATCGTCAACCGGGATCTTACCGCTACGGTCATTGCTGCCAAGGACCCGGAGGTTCGCCGCGCGGTACAGGATCTTCTGGGTTGTGAGTATTTTCGCGTCTACGCCAACGTGGACGTATACGGGGTCGAGCTTGCCGGCGCCCTGAAAAATATCTATGCCATCGTATCCGGGCTGGCGTCGGCGCTTGATCTGGGTGAAAACGCCAAGGCCATGCTGATTACCCGTGGACTGGCAGAAATGAGCCGGTTCGCCGTTAGCCTCGGTGCCAATCCCATGACGTTTATGGGGCTGGCCGGGGTCGGGGACCTGATCGTAACCTGTACCTCGTCGAAAAGCCGCAACTACCGGGTGGGCTACGCCGTAGGCAAGGGCCAGAAGCTTGATGACGCGGTCGTTGAACTGGGTCAGGTGGCGGAAGGGATCTACACGCTTAAGCTGGTCAAGGAAAAGTCCGAAGCCATCGGGATTTACATGCCGCTGGTGCGTGGGCTGTATGAAATACTCTACGGTACCGCGTCCATCAGTGCCGTCATCAACAGCCTGATGATGTCGGTCCAGAACTCAGATGTGGAGTTCATTTTGCCACGGACCATAACCCAGTAACCTGTTCAATTCCGGAGGTGGCCTTTGCATCTGATCGTCATGCGTCACGGTGAGGCGGGCTGGCACAGCATTGACCAGCAGCGCGAGCTGACCGAAGCCGGGCACGCCGGTGCCGCAGCCGTGGCAGCGGATATTGCCGAGTCGCCCTGGCGACCTGAGCTGATCTGGTGCAGCCCTCTGGTAAGGGCTCGGCAGACCGCCGCCATTGCCTCCGAAATACTGAACTGCCCCGTTACGGAAGTCCCGTTCATCACCCCGGATGATGACCCGGGTGTCTGCCTCGACGCCCTGATGGAGGCCGCCGAATCGCCCCTTATGCTGGTTTCTCACATGCCTTTTGTCGGGGCGCTTTCAACCTTACTGGTTGACGGGCACCGGCGAGGCATTCCGTTCATGACGTCCCAGGCGGTGCTGTTGGAAATGCCCGTGGTGGGGCCGGGGTGTGCCGATCTCCGCGCCCAGTTCCTGCCGTAACGTTTTCGCCAATTATCCAGGAGACACTTTCAGCAGCGTATGCACAGCTTCCCGATTGATTACGTCGAACCTGTTTTCCGCCCCCCCAGCGAGGCAAAGTCCCTGATTTTGCCGGTGACCAATGGCTGCTCGTGGAATAAGTGCACCTTTTGCGAGATGTACACGCAGCCCCAGAAAAAATTCAGAGCCAGAAAGCCCGACGCCGTGCGTGAGGATATTGATCGCGCGGCCCGTTCCCTTGGGGGCGTTCGCCGTGTGTTTCTGGCAGACGGTGACGCAATGGTTCTGCCCACACGCCGGTTGCTTGAGATCCTTCAGGAGCTTCGGGCGGCATTTCCCGATCTGCAGCGGGTGTCCAGTTATTGCCTGCCGCGAAACCTGGCCCGAAAGTCTGTAGAGGAGCTCACAGAGTTGCGGGAGGCCGGGCTTCAGATCCTTTACGTGGGTATGGAATCTGGCGACGACGAAGTGCTGCGTCGTATCAACAAAGGCGAAACGGCCGAATCCACCCGATCCGCCCTGAGCAAGATTCGCTCTGCCGGCATAACCAGCTCTGTCATGGTTCTGAACGGCCTCGGCGGCGAGGTACTGTCGGAACAGCATGCTGTCAACACGGCGCGGCTGTGCAACGACACCCAGCCGGATTACCTGTCGACGCTGGTCGTCAGTTTTCCCCAGGGCGAAGAGCGGTTCCGGGCTGGCTTCGGGGATGATTTTGTGCCGCTGAATCAGGACGGGCTTTTTCGTGAGATCCGCCAGTTCCTTGAGCACCTTGATCTGGAGCGTACCGTTTTCCGTAGTGACCATGCGTCCAACTATCTTGTGCTCAAAGGCACGCTGGGCCGAGACAAGCCCCGATTACTGGAAGAGGTGAACCTCGCCATTTCTGACCCCGGTGCAGCCACGCTGCGCCCGGAGTGGATGAGAGGCCTGTAGAGAGGACCGGAACCATGGAGAAGAATCCAGAACACATTGCGAGCCAGATTGACGCCCCGTCCGACGGCGCACCGGGTCTGCCCCCGCTGGAGCAATGGCACCCGGAGCTGTCCGGCGATATCGACATTCGCATTGCCCGGGACGGCCAGTGGCTGTACAAGGGCGAGCCGCTGGCCAGGGAAGCCATCGTTCGGCTGTTTTCGACCATTCTTCGGCGTGAAGCGGACGGTGAGTATTATCTGGTGACGCCCGTGGAAAAATGGCGCATCACTGTCGATGACGCCCCCTTGCTGGCTCACAGCCTGGAGGTGAGCGGTGAGGGCGAAGCCCAGACCCTGTCACTGACGACCAACGTCGGCGAAACCCTGAAGATCGGCGATGACCACCCTTTGACGGTGGGAGCCTACCCATCGGGCGATGAGCCCCGGCCGGTCATCAGTGTTCGCCATGGCCTGGAAGCCCGGGTGGTGACCAGCTCGTTTTACGATCTGGCTGACCAGGTGGTGGAGCGATCAGCAGACGGCGGTAAAACGGTTCTCGGGGTCTGGAGCCGGGGAAAGTTCTACGAAATCGGGTAAAGGAGTTGAAAAACCAGACTCTGCCCCAAATAACTGACGGTAGAAAACGCAGCTCCACACTTGTTAGACTGTGTTCTCTATCTTGTTACCGAGCCTGGCTCTCTAACGAGGCCCGGTGGTCGTTAGTCACTCTGTGCAGTCTGGCTGTTCATGAATACTTTCGATTACCCAAATTCAATTTACAGTCATTGCGACACGCAAGGAGATCACATGGCCCAACCTCGTGTTGTCACCATCCATTACACACTCACTAACGACCAGGGCGAGCAGCTAGACTCTTCCCGTGTAGAAGGTCGTGAGCCGCTGTCTTATCTGGAAGGTGCACAGAACATTATCGGCGGACTGGAAAGTGCGCTGAACGAAAAGAACGCCGGTGACCAGGTCAAAGTATCTGTTGAGCCCGGTGAAGGCTACGGTGAAGTTAACGAAGAGCTGATCCAGCCGGTTCCCCGTTCTGCATTTGAAGGCGTTGATACCATCGAGCCGGGCATGCAGTTCCAGGCGCAGACTCCGGGCGGCCCTCAGGTTGTTCGCGTCGTTGAAGTCAGCGACGAAACCGTGACTATCGATGCCAACCATCCGCTGGCTGGCCAGACTCTGCACTTCGACGTGGAAGTGGTAGAGGCTCGCGATGCAACTGACGAAGAGCAAGAGCACGGCCACGTGCACTAAGCTTTTCTCCGGTAGTATCGAAAACGGCCCCATGCGGGCCGTTTTTTTATATCTGGGGGAATTGTCGGATTACGGCTTCGCCTAATCCGACCAACGGGTAGCCCCCTCTCTCTTCACATGTAGGTCGGATTAGGCGAAGCCGTAATCCGACACAAAAAACGGCCCCCATGGGGCCGTTTTTTAACCGGAAACCGAACTTACATGTTCGGGTAGTTGGGGCCGCCGCCGCCTTCCGGAGTTACCCAGGTGATATTCTGTGCAGGGTCCTTGATATCACAGGTCTTACAGTGAACACAGTTCTGGGCGTTGATCTGGAACTTCTTGCCGCTGCCGTCATCCTTCTCGACAACTTCGTAAACGCCGGCCGGGCAGTAACGCTGCGCGGGCTCGTCGTACTTGGGCAGGTTCTGCTCGATCGGAATGTTCGGGTCCGTCAGCTTCAGGTGAACCGGCTGGTCTTCCTCGTGGTTGGTGTTGGACACAAACACGGAAGTCAGGCGGTCGAAGGTCAGCTTGTTGTCCGGCTTCGGGTACGTAATCTTCTTCGCTTCCGACGCGGGCTTCAGCGTGGCGTAATCCGGCGTGGTGTCGCGGAAGGTGAAGGGCAGGCTTCTGCGCAGAATGTTCTGCTCGAAGAAAGCAATAGCACCACCAACGACGTTGCCGAACTTGTGCATGGCCGGCCCGAAGTTGCGCTCGTCGTACAGCTCCTTGTAAAGCCAGCTGTCCTTGAAGCGATCGGCGAAGCTGGTGATTTCCTCACCGGATTTGCCTTCCTTCAATGCCTCGAACACGGCTTCCGCGCCCAGCAGGCCAGATTTCATGGCAGTATGGGAGCCCTTGATCTTGGAGCTGTTCAGGGTGCCGGCGTCGCAGCCCAGCAGCAGTCCGCCGGGGAAGCTCATTTTCGGCAGGGCATTGAAGCCGCCCTTGGCGATGGCGCGGGCACCGTAGGAAACGCGCTTACCGCCTTCCAGATACTTGCGGACTTCCGGATGCAGTTTCAGGCGCTGGAATTCCTCAAACGGGCTCATGTGCGGATTGCTGTAAGACAGGTCGGTAATAAGGCCGACGTAGACCTGTCCGTTTTCCAGGTGGTAAAGGAAGGAGCCGCCAGTGGAGCCGCTTTCGGTCAACGGCCAGCCAGTGGTGTGCACCACCAGGCCCGGCTCATGTTTGGCCGGATCGATATCCCACAGCTCTTTAATACCGATACCGTAATGCTGCGGGTCTTTGCCTTCATCCAGTTTGAAGTCATTGATCAGACGCTTACCGAGGTGGCCGCGGCAACCTTCGGTGAACAGGGTGTACTTGGCGCGCAGCTCCATGCCCGGCATGTAGCCGTCTTTCTCGCTGCCGTCACGGGCTACGCCCATGTCACCGGTAATGATGCCTTTCACCTGACCGTCTTCAACAATGGTCTCGGAGGCAGCGAACCCCGGGTAGACTTCAACGCCCAGCGCTTCGGCCTGCTCGGCCAGCCAGCGGCACAGGTTACCAAGGCTGATGATGTAGTTGCCGTGGTTGTGCATATTTTTCGGCACAAAGGCGTTGGGAATCTTGGTGGCGTTTTCCTGGTTCTTCAGCAGGAAAATGTCATCCCGGGTGACCGGGGTGTTCAGCGGCGCGCCTTTCTCTTTCCAGTCCGGGAAGAGTTCGTTCAGGGCGGTAGGCTCAAACACGGTACCGGCCAGAATGTGGGCGCCGATTTCGGAGCCTTTTTCGACGACACAGACCGTCAGTTCTTCGCCGGCTTCCTGGGCCAACTGCATGACCCGGCAGGCTGCCGAAAGGCCAGCGGGCCCACCGCCGACGATAAGAACATCAAATTCCATCGATTCGCGTTCCACGTTGGTCTCCTCATACTTCTTTTAATGGATAGTATTGTGCCCGCAGGCGAATAAATCAGGGGCGTCATCATACCGGTAAAACTGCCTATAGACGACTCCCAAAAGACGAATTGCCCGTCCTGCTACGTTTTAGGATATCGCATTTCAAAATTCAAACAAACGTTTGTTTGAAATTCCGCCCGACCTTTGGCATGGTTAAGGAAGATGCTAACTGTGTGAGTTGAGTCATTTTTTAGTATCGTCTCATCGTTGTAATGAGTCAACACAGGTCAATTGGCTTCGAAAACAGGCCTGACGCGTCGAACGGGACTATTGACCCCGTTCACCTTTGCCTGCAGTATTAGTCCGCCGTGACAGCAGGCCCCGCGTGAGGAATGCAAGTCAATTTTAAACCCATCGTAGAAGAACGAGGAATCTATGAAGGTTCTGGTCGCTGTAAAACGAGTTATCGACTACAACGTAAAGGTGCGCGTCAAGCCGGACAACACCGGCGTTGATCTCGCCAACGTCAAGATGGCAATGAACCCGTTCTGCGAAATCGCTGTTGAAGAAGCGGTTCGTCTGAAAGAAAAGGGCGTTGCCAGCGAAATCGTGGTGGTATCCATTGGCCCGAAGGCCGCCCAGGAGCAAATCCGTACTGCTCTGGCTCTGGGTGCCGACCGTGGTATCCACATCGAAACCGACGAAGAGGTTCAGTCTCTCGAAGCGGCCAAGCTGCTCAAGAGCGTGGTTGAGAAAGAAGAGCCCAAGCTCGTGATTCTCGGCAAACAGTCCATCGATTCCGACAACAACCAGACTGGCCAGATGCTGGCGGCGCTGACCGGCATGGGTCAGGGCACGTTTGCCTCTGAAGTGGTTGTGGAAGGTGACAAGGTCAACGTAACCCGCGAGATTGATGGCGGCCTGATGACCGTTGCCCTCAACCTGCCGGCGGTTGTGACCACCGACCTTCGTCTGAACGAGCCGCGTTATGCTTCTCTGCCGAACATCATGAAGGCCAAGAAGAAGCCGCTCGAGTCCATGAGCCCGGCCGACCTGGGTGTCGACATTGCCGCACGTCTCTCCACCCTGAAGGTTGAAGCTCCGGCTGCCCGTCAGGCGGGTGTGAAGGTGGCTGACGTAGCTGAGCTGGTCGATAAACTGAAGAATGAAGCGAAGGTGATCTAAATGAGCATCCTTGTAATTGCTGAACATGACAACAGCAGCCTGAAGCAGGCTACCCTGAATGTTGTAGCGGCTGCCAAGGCCATCGGCGGTGATATCGACGTGCTGGTTGCCGGCGAGAACTGCGGTGCCGTCGCTGAAGCCGCTGCCAAAGCCGAAGGTGTTAACAAGGTACTGGTTGCCGACAACGCTGCCTACGGCCATTTCCTGGGTGAGAACCTGGGCGACCTGGTTGCCGAAGTTGGCAAGGGCTACAGCCACATCCTGGCGGCTGCTGGCACCACCGGCAAGGACTTCATGCCGCGCGTTGCTGCGCTGCTGGACGTTGCCCAGGTTTCCGACATCATTCGCGTTGAATCCGAAGACACCTTCGTGCGTCCGATTTACGCCGGCAACGCCATCGCTACCGTAAAAGCGAACGACGCCATCAAGGTGGTTACTGTTCGCCCGACCGGTTTCGACCCGGTTGCAGCTGAAGGTGGTTCTGCCTCTGTGGAACAGCTGGATGTGGTTAAAGACGCTGGCCTGTCTTCCTTCGTCAGCGAAGAGCTGGCCAAGTCGGATCGTCCGGATCTGGCGTCTGCGGGTATCGTGGTCTCTGGTGGTCGCGGCATGCAGAATGGCGACAACTTCAAGATGCTGGAGCAGGTTGCCGATCTGATGGGCGCCGCCGTGGGTGCATCCCGTGCCGCGGTTGATGCCGGTTTCGTTCCCAACGACATGCAGGTCGGTCAGACCGGTAAGATCGTTGCACCGCAACTGTACATTGCCGTTGGTATCTCCGGTGCCATCCAGCACCTGGCCGGTATGTCTGACTCCAAGGTGATCGTGGCGATCAACAAGGACGAGGAAGCACCGATCTTCCAGGTTGCCGATTACGGCCTGGTCGCGGACCTGTTCGAAGCGGTTCCGCAACTTGAGGAAGAGCTGAAGAAAGTCCTGTAACTTTCTGAAAGCACGAAAAAAGGCACCTAAGGGTGCCTTTTTTTATGGCTCCTTGAAACGATCCGTTTTTCGGCTTTCCCGATAATCAGCGTGTCCGCAAGAATATGCAGTGCGCGATTGGTGGTGCGAACGCCGCGATAGATTTGTTGGCTGGTCTGATCGTGGGTCTGGCGGGCCTTGCGGGCGCTCTGGCGGAACTCGTCATCCCGGGAAAAATGATCGATCAGACCAAACGTGGTCGCGGAAATGGCCTTGTGAACCCGTTCAACGGCGGTTGCTCCGCTGGTGACGGTTTCTTCCAGCAACTTCGCGCGGTTCCGGACCTCCATCAGGTCCATCCGGCTTTTCTGAATGGCACTGTTCGCCGCGATACGTCGGGCGTTCACCAGCCGCAGCGCACGTCGGCTGTCCAATAGCTGCCAATAGCTGTACGCCAGACCAGCACTGGCGGTGGCCATCAGGGTGGCTGAGATAACGATCGTGATCATGGATTAGGCCCCTCTCAGCGGTATTCAATGTGCATCTGGACTTCAATGTCCCGCTCTTCCAGTTCCTGCTCAAGCTCCTTCATGACTTCCTGATACACCATTTTACGAACCATCACCGGCAGGTGGTCGGCCAGCACCCGGGCAGAACGCGATTCCCGTTTGGCCAGTGCAATCGGATCGACTACTTTAAGCGTAAGAACCAGCTCCGGATCGTTGTCCGGGTCTGTGATGTCATCGCTTTCCATCATTCGGGCAATGACTTTACGTTGCTCCAGTACCTGCCAGGCAAGAAGGGCACTGAACGCCGTCAGGAACAGACTCACTATCAATAGCAATGTCGCCAAGGTAAACCTCCGGGACGCGAAGTTGTTTGCTACTCTGGCTGCAGTGTGCCGGAACCGGAGAGACAAACGATTGGCCGTGCCGACGGCCGACCGTGGATGCGCAGGAAACGGGAACAGCCCCTCAGAAACATGAGAATCCGTTGCAGTTCTGCCTTGATGTACGCAGTATCAATAGGTTAAAACACGTTTTCAACATACCAGAGGACAGTACATGGTTTGGTTCAAAGCTTTTGTCAGCGGTTTTCTCGCAACACTGGTCTTCCACCAGGGCCTGTTTGCCCTGTTTTACGTTGCTGGAATGGTGCCGGCCGCGCCTTTCAATATGGCACCGGTGCCCCCGCTGGGTGTCCCGGCGGTCGCGTCACTGGCCTTTTTTGGCGGGCTGTGGGGTATCCTGCTGTGGGCCATCCTGGGCAGGCTATCCGGGGTTAAATACTGGCTTGGCCACGTCCTTGTCGGTGCCGTGGGCCCGACGGCCGTTGCCATGCTGGTCGTGTTTCCCGCCAAGGATCTGGCCGTTTCCGCACAGACCTGGGTTGGGGGGCTGATCCTCAACGGTTTCTGGGGCTTCGGTGTTGCACTGTTCATGTATTTTCTCCACCGCAAGAAGGGATAAACAATGACAGACACAAAGGAAACCACCTACGACCTGGTGGTGTTCGGCGCAACCAGCTTCGTCGGGCAGATTCTTACTCGTTATCTGTTCGAAACCTATGGCCTGGGGCAATCGGTGAAGTGGGCGATTGCCGGTCGCTCGGACAGCAAGCTGAACGCGCTGAAAACGGAGCTGGGCAGTGGGGCCGATGCGCTTCCGGTGATTGTGGCGGATGCCTCTGATCAGGCGGCTCTCGAAGCCATGTGCAAGCAGACGCGAGTCATCATCTCCACAGTGGGACCGTATGCGCTGTACGGTGAACCTCTGGTGCAGGCATGTGTGCGGACCGGCACCGATTACTGTGACCTGACCGGGGAAGTGCAGTGGATTCGCAAGATGGTGGAGCGTTACGAGGAAGAAGCAAAATCCTCCGGCGCGCGGATTGTGCATTGCTGCGGGTTTGATTCCATACCATCCGACATGGGTGTCTGGTTCCTTCAGAACAAAGCGGAGGAGACTTTTGGAGCACCGTGCCGGGATGTCCGCATGCGGGTCAAAGTCGCCAAGGGTGAGTTCTCCGGCGGCACCGTGGCGTCGATGATGAACGTTGCCAAGGAAGCGGCTGCCGACCCGCAACTGCGGAAGGAACTGGCCAATCCATTCTCTATCTGCCCGCCGGAACACCGCTCGAAAACCCGCCAGCCCAGCCTGAAGGGTGCGGAGTTTGACGAAACGTTCCAGGCCTGGCTGGCGCCGTTTGTGATGGGCGCGATCAATACCCGCGTGGTTCACCGCTCCAATGCGTTGCAAAACGCACGCTATGGAATGGAATTTACCTACGATGAGGCAATGATGACCGGGCGTGGAACCAAGGGACGCCTGGCGGCCTATGGCATCACCGGGGGCCTGGCCGCGTTCTTTACCGCCTCAGCGCTTCGCCCGACGCGCTGGCTGGTGGAGAAATTCGTGCCTAAACCCGGCGAGGGGCCCAGCCCCGAGGCACAGAAAAATGGCTTCTACGATCTGAGGTTTGTCGGTCGCACTGAAGACGGCAAGACCATGATCACCAAGGTGACCGGAGATCAGGACCCGGGGTACGGGTCTACCGGGAAAATGCTGGGAGAAGCCGGCATGTGCCTGGCGTTCGACATTCCCTCGGACCAGTCCGGAGGCTTCTGGACGCCGGCGTCGCTGCTGGATGGCAAGCTCCTTGAGCGCCTGACCAGCAAGGCCGGTTTGACCTTCGAAGTGGTGGAAACCCGCTAGGCGGTCAGATACATCACGCGGTCGGTGCCCGGCAGGGCATCGGGCCCGTGAGCCAGACTGATCACCGTTCTGCCGGCCAGGAACCCGTCCAGCCGTTTGCTGATGCGCTCCCGGGTGCCGGTATCCAGGCCAGTGAATGGTTCGTCCAGAATCAACACCGGCGCCTCCTTCAGTAACACGCGCGCAAGCGCCACCCGCCTTGCTTCGCCCCCAGACAAGCGGCTTCCACCACTGCCCAGCCAGGTGTCCAACTGCCGGGGTTCGGATGCGAAACGATCGCCCAACTCGACAAGCTCAAGTACCCGCCACAACTGTGAATCGCTCGCATCGGGTTCGCCGAGTAACAGGTTTGCCCGCAAAGTGTCCTCGAACAGCACTGTGGTCTGGGTGAGGTAGGCTAAGGGGCGGATGGACAGGGCACCGTGGGCCGGTGGGAGCAGTCCCGCCAGGGTATCGGCCAGCGACGATTTCCCGCTGCCGGAATGCCCGATGATACCGATCCGTTCACCGGCGCTCACTCGCAGATCGAAATGGGTAAACACCACAACATGTCCCGGGTGCCTGACGGCCAGATCCCTGGCCATCACCGCAATACCTTCGGGGCAGTCGACGGTGTCTGGCGGGTCAGTGTCGACGACAGGCACGCAGTCACGATTCAGCCGCACCGCCGAGGCTTTGGTCGCGCCCAGTTTGCCAAACGCCTCCGGAAGCATGGCAAACACTTCGCCCAGGCCGAGTAAAGCAATGGGCAGCAAAACCAGCACCGGCCCGGACACCGCATTCGACTGCAGCAACCCGAGGCCCGCCCATAGCGCAAAGACCGCGGCAAGATTGATCAGCAATTGGGCGCCGGCCAGATGCCAGCCGACCCGGGTATCGATCCGGGCCTGGGCCGTCGTTACCCGATGGGCCTGGCGCATAAGCCAGGCCGCATGCTTTCCAGTGCGCCCGGCCGCGGTCAGTTCGGCGAAACCGTCAATGTGTTCGATCACCGCGGTGCGAAGGCTTTCCTGCCGGTCACTCTGGTGGAAGGCCAGGGCGCGGGTGCGGATATAAACGGCCAGCGTGGCGATTGCCAATGCGCCCAGCAGGATCAGCCCGACCCCGGCTGCAGTGGTGTAATCGGACAGCACTGCCGTCAGAGCCACCACCAGCGCGGTGCTCAGGGCGGCCATTGCCGCGGGGGCGATCAGCCGTAGGTAAAGAGTATCCAGGGCGTCCACGTCGCTGGTGAGCCGCGAGAGCCACTGGGCGCCGGTCAGCTCATTACGCAGTCGGCGGTGGGCGGAGGCAAGCCGGGTGAACAGCGCGACACGGATGTCGGTGAGCAGGCGCAACACAGTGTCGTGGTTGTAAACCCGCTCCAGATAACGGAATACCGTACGAGCTACCGCGAAAAAACGGATGGCACCGCCGGGAACGTACAGGTTGATTGCCGCGGCGGTGCCCGCGGCCAGCAGGATTCCGGTCAGCGCTGTTTCGGTGATGAACCAGCCGGAAACCGCAAGCAGGGCAATACCGCAAAGCAGGGTGGCAAACAGCAGCACACCGCCGGTCAGCAGGCGCCCGGGTCGCCGGAAAATGAGTCTGAGCCAGGGCCTCAGTTCACGCATCACGAACCTCGCCGCCGGACACCAGCAACACCCGGTTCGCCAGTGTCAGCAAAGCCTGGTGGTGGGTGGAGAAAATCAGCGTCTTGCCGGCTACCGCCAGTTTGTGGAGGGCTTCGAGCACGAATACTTCGCTGTCGCTGTCGAGCCCTGCGGTGGGTTCGTCGAGCAGGATCAGGTCGTAGTCCGCCAGGAACAGTCGTGCCAGGCTGAGTCGGCGTGCCTGCCCGCCCGAAAGACCCTGGCCATCTTCGGAAACAGCGCTGTAAATACCGGCCTGCCGGCTGTCCAGAAGGGGTCCGAGGCCCACATTCCTGAGCGCGGAGTCGATGGCGATATCGGAGGCGTCCGGGGTGGTCAGCCGAAGGTTGTCGGCCCAGGTACCGTGTACCAGAAAGCCTTTCTGCCCCAGCCAGCCAAATGGAAAACTGCCAGGTGCCCGACCCAACACCCGAATCTCTCCCCGGTCCGGTGCCATAAAGCCGGCGAGCAAATGCAGCAAAGTTGACTTACCGCCGCCGGAGGGCCCCGTCAGTGCGATTACCTCGCCTTTCTCGACGTGCAGGGAGAGGTCGCGGAACAGGCAATTATTTTCCTGGAAGCCAAGCGTGACAGACGACAGGGAGATGGATTGCGCATCCGGTTTATCCGCATCCGCCGTGGCCACCCCATTTGTGCAGCGTGGGTCAACAGGGGAATTGAGACGATCGATCAGTTCGGCGCCGGCGCCCAGAGCCGCCGCGCGGTCGTGGTAATGTTGGGAGAGCGTGCGCAGGGGTTGGAAGAACTCCGGTGCCAATAGCAGGATTAGCAGGCCGGAGAACAGAGTCAGCTCGCTGGAAGGGCCAAAGGTGATGAAGCCGAGCAGGCCGAATCCAATGTAGATGGCGATGACGGCAATGGCCACGGAAGCGAAGAATTCCAGCACCGCCGAAGAGAGAAACGCCACCCGCAGCGTTTTCATGGTGATTCGGCGGTAGTGGTCCGAGCGCTGTTCGATCAGATCTGTCGCGCTGCCGGTCTGGCCAAATAACTGCAAGGTGGTTAAGCCGCGTACCTTGTCCAGAAATTGCCCGGACAGACGACTGATGGTTTCGAAATGCTGCTGGTTGAGCTTCTCGGCCCCCATCCCGACCAGGGCCATGAACAACGGTATCAGCGGTGCCGATAACAGCAGAAAAATGGCGGCTAGCCAATCGAGCCAGAACACCACCGCCAGAATCGTCAAAGGTACAATCACCGATAAGGCCAATTGCGGCAGGAAGCGGGCAAAGTAGCCGTGCAGGGCTTCCACATGGTCGATCCACTCCCGCGCCAGGGTGCCGGACGACGTGTGCGCTAATGCAACCGGGCCGGTGGCCCGCCAGTGGCGGTTGATCCGCCGCCGTGCATCGCGACGCACCTGTTCACTGCAGCGGGCCGCAAACCGCGTCTGAAGCCCCTGGGCAAGAGCCCGTATCACCAGCGTAAGGATCAGGCCGGCGAACAGAGTGGTGAGCCCGGTCACTGGAACCTGTTCAATCACCCCACGATGGATGACGGCAGCCAGCAGCGCCATCTGTACGATAGTTGCGAGACCAGCCACGGACCCCGCGATGACGGTGGCCCCGATCCAGGGGCGACTGGCCCGGGCGAGGGCCGCAAGCCACGGGTTAACCTGCTGTGCCCGGTCGGCGGTCGACCGGGCATCACCCGCTTCAGACTGCGGTTGCACCACTTAGTGGTAGCCCTCGCCGGCGCGAACCTTTCCGCGAAATACCCAGTAGGTCCAGGCGGTGTAGACCAATACAATGGGGATCACGAACAACAGCCCGAGCAGCAAAAACAGCTGGGATTCATAGGCCGAGGCGGCGTCCCACAGGGTGTAGTCCGGCGGCACCACATAGGGCCAGCGGCTGACCACCAGGCCAAGGTAGGTGAAAATGAACATACCCATGGTGGCAACAAACGGCATGCCCTCGAACCGGTTGCGAACGGAGCGGAAGATCTGGAACGCACACAGCAACGTCAATGCAGGCAGAATCCATATCACCGAGAGGTTCGAGAACCAGCGGTCCCTCACCATGTCGTCGACGAACGGCGTCCACACGCTGATGGCGCCGAACACCACCAATACCGCCGCCAGCAAGGGAAGCGCGAGTTTGTAGGCCCAGGCCTGCAGGCGGCCTTCGGTCTTCATGATCAACCAGGTTGCGCCAAGCAGGGAGTACCCTGCCAGCAACCCCAGGCCGGTCAGCACGGTGAACGGCGTCAGCCAGTCCAGCGCGCCGCCCACGTAAATGCCGTTCGCCACATCCATGCCTTGAATATAGGCGCCAACGACCGCGCCCTGAGCAAATGCCGCGATGGTGGAACCACCGGCAAAGGCCCAGTTCCAGAGGTAGCGGGACGTGCGTGCCTTGAAACGGAACTCGAAGGCCACGCCCCGGAATATCAGCCCGGCCAGCAGCAGGAACACGCCGATGTACAGGGCCGGCAGGAAAATGGAATAGACCAGCGGGAAGGCGGCCAGCAGGCCAGCGCCACTGAGCACCAGCCAGGTCTCGTTGCCGTCCCACACCGGTGCCACGGTATTCATCATGGTGTCCCGGTCTTCCTCGGACGGTGCAAAGGGGAAAAGAATGCCAACGCCCAGATCAAAGCCATCCATCAGCACATACATGATGATCCCGAAACCGATAATAAAAGCCCAGATCAGCGGCAGATCGAACAGTTCCATACTCAGTGGCCTCCCTGTTTGATGGGCTTGGCGGTTCCGACCAAATTGTCGTCGTGGTGCTCAATCTCAAAGGGCACGTGGGTAGCAGAGAACGGCCGTTTAGGTCGCTCTGCCTCGTGCTCGTCATCCTCATGGGTATCCTCAAGCCCCACGTAGAGCACCCGCATCAGGTAATATACCCCCGCCGAAAACACCAGCGCGTACACCACGATGTAGCCGATCAGGGAAAACAGCGCCATGCCGCCGGTCAGTGACGGTGTCAGCCCTTCCGCGTGGGTCATCATGCCGTACACCAGCCAGGGCGCGCGGCCGGATTCTGTCACGATCCAACCGGCCAAAACGGCAAAGAACGGCGTGATACTCATGAACCGCAGCCCCTGCAGGAACCAGGGCGAGCGCCAGTAACGCCCGCCGGCGCGCAATATCAGGCCGGTCACGCCAAAGGCAATCATCAACAGGCCCAGCCCGACCATCACCCGAAACGACCAGAACACCAGGGCGACCGGTGGCTGCTCATCCACAGCCACTTCGTTGAGCCCGGGCACTTCGCCGTCCCATTCGTGGGTGAGGATGAAGCTGGCCAGGTTGGGCACGCCAATCTCGAACCGGTTGGTCTGATTCTCCTGATCGGGCAGGGCGAACAACAGCAGCGGTACGTTGCGTGAGGTTTCCCAATTGCCCTCCATCGCGGCGACTTTGGCCGGCTGGTGCTCCAATGTGTTCAGGCCGTGAAAATCGCCCACCACGGCCTGGGTCGGCGCAATGAACAGCAACAGCCACAGGCACATGGACAGCGCCTTCTTGTTCGCTTCCACCTCGCGACCGCGCAGCAGATACCAGGCACTGACACCGGCCACCACAAAACCCCCGGTCAGAAATGACGCCAGGCCCATGTGCATGAAGCGGTAAGGGAAGGAGGGGTTGAAGATGGCTTCGCTCCAGGAAGTGACGAAGAAGGTGCCATCGCGAAGTTCAGCGCCCGCCGGCGTGTGCAGCCAGCTGTTGGCAGACAGGATCCAGAACGACGAAATAAAGGTACCCAGGGCCACCATGATGGCCGCAAAGAGGTGAACCCCGGCTGGCACCTTGTCGCGCCCGAACAGCAATACCCCGAGGAACGCAGCCTCCAGGAAAAAGGCGGTGACTACCTCGTAACTGAGCATCGGGCCGAGGAAATTGGCGGAAGCCTGGGCAAAGTTGCTCCAGTTGGTACCGAACTGGAACGACATAACGATGCCCGACACCACGCCCATCCCGAATACCACGGCAAACACCTTGGTCCAGAAAGCGGACAGCTTTTCCCAGATGGGATTCCGGGTTTTGAAAGCCAGGCCCTCAAGCACAGCTATGTACGAGGCAAGCCCGATGGTGAACACCGGAAAAATGGCGTGAAATGACACCACGAACGCAAACTGGATTCGCGATAGGATAAGAGGATCAAGTTCCATGGGAACCTCCGGTAACTACTCACACGTTAGGTTAACGGGGCCGATACCCCGCCTGGCCGCTGCCCGGGCTCATCTTGTAGAGTTGTTATTACCGGCAGATGCAGGTCATGCTACGGGAAACATGACCTGAACCAACAGGCCATGTTGTCCCACCCATTGATTTAAAACAAGTATGGCGAATCCGATGAGCTTTTACGAAGACCGAATACTGCCTCACATCATAGACCGGGCGTGCTCCATGGGCCAGGTCATGAAACTGCGCAGCCACGTGGTGCCGAACGCAAAAGGTACTGTGCTGGAAGTCGGCATGGGCTCAGCCATCAATCTGCAATTCTACAACCCTGACCAGGTAGATCTGGTGTATGGCCTTGAGCCATCGGAAGGTATGCGCCGAAAGGCTCAGCCCAACCTCAGCCGGTCACCGGTCAAGGTGGAGTGGCTGGATCTGCCCGGCGAGAAGATCCCGCTAGCCGATAACAGCGTTGATACGGTATTGCTGACCTTTACGCTCTGCACTATCCCGGACTGGCACGCCGCGCTGCTGCAGATGAAACGGGTGCTGAAGCCGGGCGGGGAGCTGTTGTTTCTGGAACACGGAGAATCCCACGAGCACAGCGTGCGAACGTGGCAACACCGCATTACCCCAGGCTGGAAGAAGCTCGCCGGCGGCTGCCACCTGAACCGCCACATTGCCGATCTGATCCGCGAAGCGGGATTCGACATCGTCGAACTGGAAAATCTGTACGTCCCGAAAACGCCGAAAATTGCCGGTTACATCTACAAAGGCAGGGCGGTGAACCCGGCCTGATTCTCCGCGGAATTGGAATTGCGTTAGCCCACAGGGCCTTATACAATTCTGCCCCTCAAAACTCCCTCCGATGCTCCGGTGGTGAAATTGGTAGACACAAGAGACTTAAAATCTCTCGACCTCACGGTCGTGCCGGTTCGATTCCGGCCCGGAGCACCATTAGAATCAATTGATTAGCTAAGATTCGTGTCGCGTCCTTTTGTTGTCGTTTATCTATGTAGACATAATGTAGGCAAAAGTTTATCTGCTATTCTGTAGCGTTGTGTTGTGCGCTTATAATATTTGAGGAACTAAGCAGCCAATGGGACAAGACAAACCCGTTACAACGATAGGGCAGAAGAACGGGAGAGCGAAGGGATGGCTGATATTCTTGGGGAGCCTTTTAGGAGGGTTTCTTGGGGTTATTACCGTGTGGCTAATCTTCTCAGACTCAAGTTCCGGCTTGATTGATGCTGCTAACGGCATCCTTTTCAACAAGCCCAATCTCAGCCTAAGTCAACAAGACACCCTTCTCTTACAGCGAATGATTGAGAGTGGCTCGATTTTGACGCCAAGCGAGACCATGGCTGAAGTGTCGTCGTTTTACGAGCGCGTAATAACCATACTGACCACGTTAATTGCATTTCTTGGTGTGATAGCGTACATGTATGTACGTACAGTGTCTGAAGAGTCTGCGCTACGCACAGTGCGAGAAGCGGTAGTCAGCCAGATAGATTCAGAAGCACACAAACAAGACGTGAAAAAGAACGTCAAAGAGCTTGTAGAGCCGGAGCTGAAGCGGCGTATAGATGCGAAAATAGCAGGTCTCGATTCATACATTAGAGACTTGGACGAGAGAATTGCCGAGCTCGATAAGGCGAGAGCCAGCATGCCGTCAGATAAAGTTATCGAAGATATTTATGCACAAATTGGTAGTATCGCGAAGCGCATATCGATGGATGATAAGGAAGAAGCCGACACGGATGGGCAGGAGTTAGATCTTGATAACGAAACGGGTTCGCAGGAGTGATCACTTTAGGTTGATGAGTTAAATGGCCGTCATAAAGCGTAGAGTAAAAAAGACAGATTTGTCCCACTTAACCAGTGGTGTGAAACAGTTGGCTGCCCAAGAGCTTCTGAGTGAAGCTCGAAGAAAGGGCATCAGCACTGTTCCGCTGGATATTGAGCGGCTAATCAAGTCTTTTGGCATCAAAGTGAAGATAGTGCCTATGGACGATGAGGTTTCAGGGCACCTATCTCTTTCCGATGGTGTGTGGGAAATAGCCGTAAATGCTCTCCATCACCCTAAACGGCAGCGTTTTACTTTGGCTCATGAGCTAGGGCATTATGTACTCCATCGTTGGCAGTGCCAGCGCTTCGAGGATACGAAATTATTTCGTAATAACGAATCTAACCCCATGGAAGTTCAAGCCAACGACTATGCTGCAAATCTCTTGATGCCCGAAGTAGAATTTAAGGAATACATTAGAACCGTATCCAAAAATATTGATAGCATTGCTGACCACTTTAAAGTATCTGCATATGCGGTGAGGGTCAGAGCAAAAAATCTCGGTTTTGGTGGGCATGGCTTATAAGGGAGTTTATGAAGCCGATAAATTACCTCCAGATTATCAAGACGACGGATGCAGAACTCAAGGGGTTCTCCAACCTCTCGGACGAAGTAAAAAACAAAATCCTGCCGCTGTTTGAACTGACTCGCTCTAGAACTACTAAAATTGTTCCAGAAGGCAGCATACATCGTAGACTTGAAAATATTAAGGATGCGGTCGGAGATATTCCATTTATTCTCGACCTGACTAGTCATGAAGACTTGATGAATTATGAAATTGAGGAGCTGCTAGATGATACGGGTGGTTTTTCTGCATGGACTGATTTCATCGATAACCTCAATTTAAAACAAGTAATTCCTGCTATACACGTTTATCAGGACGGTGATCCGAATGATATTGTCCGACAGGTCAGAGTTTTATCAAGCTCCAATGAAAAAGTTGCTTTTAGAATTAGCTCAAATGACGCGGAATTAGAATTTTATCTAAGGAATATTAAGCGAGGGTTGGCTGCTGACAGTCAACTTATACTAATTTTTGATGCTGAGTATATTTCTGAGTGGGATTGGCCAAAGAAAAAAAATGAATTAGAGCAAAAAATACTTTTCGCTCAGCGATATATTCCGGACGCGTCCATCTCCGTCTGTGGTTCCTCTTTTCCAAAGTCAGTAAAAGACGCAAGCTCTGGAAAAGACGACTATGGAAAATTGCCTATCTGGGAATGGTTCATCTTCAATGAACTAAAAGCCTTGTACCCAAATATAATATACGGAGATTATGCTTCCGTTCATCCCCTTAGATACCAAACCGGTGGTGGTGGTTGGGTTCCGCGGATCGACTACCCGTTAGAGGATAATATCATCTACTATCGTTACAGGCGTGACGACGGAAGTTACCCGAGATGCGCAGCGGAGCTTGTTGATGACCCGGATTTTGACGGCTTGAGCTGCTGGGGAACCGAGCAAATATACAGCGCGCTATCTGGTGAGCCTAACGGCAAAAGCCCCTCCTTCTGGATAGCCGTTCGTCTTAACATTCATATCACTCGTAAGGCTTTGAGGCTCTGCTAGCGGATCTCTCTGTGTATCCCTAAATTCAAAAGGTCTTCGAAGTGGATTTTGCTTCCCACCTCTCTTCGAAAGGTTTGAAAGCTCTTTTGATATTTTCTTAGTATCTGCTTTCTGAACGTTTCTCTAAATAAATGAATAGTTGCTGTTTTCAACAGCCTTCTCGACAGCTCATCCACTCCATCAGCTTTAGAAAAGCTCATGCTTAGCGCGATCATCAGGTGCGATAAACTAGTCCGATCAAGAGAAAGCGAAAGACCTTTTTTATCAAGTCTTTTAATTTGTTTTGCTTTTCTCTTAATTATCAGTTCGCCATCCTCTAAAATCATTAAACCTACATTTCGTGGAACGTTTGGACGTGAGTTCTCAAGATGATTTTTTGATAATAGAAGCCACACAAAATCAAAAACCCGAGTGTAGTCAGAGATTTGTTTTTGGAGGCTGTCAAGGTTGTCGAGATCTGATTTGATTTCGATTGCATGAACGCAGCCATTCAACACTAAAACGGCATCCGCCCGACGTTGTCCTGCTAGAAATGGGAGTTCAAGGGCAATGCATGTTGGTGCAAAGCCAAAGTAATGTCGGACTAGTGCTAATTTATAAACTTCTTCATTCATCGGTACACCTTTAGGGGCGGCTGATTGTAGCCCAGCTCCTTGGATGAGTACAGTTATTGAAAGAACTCCGAGGGGGGGTGGGGGAACCTCACCACTCAACTTCTTCCAGGCATAGGCTGTATCTCCGGGTAGCGCGTCGATTTCCGGTTCTGTAACGTACCTGACGTGAGTTAACTGCTTGAGTCGGTCCAGCCAAGAGCCATCAGAACTAGGTTTCGATTCAGCCTTTTTGAGGCGCTTAATTTCCCATCGAAAGTATCAAATTAGCCAATACCACCCGTAAGAGATCAATCCAAAAAGCCTCCCCTTGCTGGGTTCCCCGTATTCGTTAACCGGGCAATCGAGATACTCCCCGGTTTCCTTATCGACCTCGAAGCATTTTACTGTTTTGACTGGCTGGTAAGCGCGTTTTGCACCGGGACCGTTCATGGCCTCGATAAAGCCTGCCCTTGGTTCGGTAGAACCGGAACTGCTTTCGGTCTGAGGGAGTCATTTAATCCTCCGGTGACGGCCTGGGGCCGAGCAACTATTGGTTCGTTGACTGTTGGTTGTGAGGGTTAGACCGAACAGTTCTGACCGATTAGAGACCTTACCTGTACCTATCAGGTGGAGGTTTGGTATTCCGGCACGACGGCTGACATGAAGGATTCATCACGCAACCTGGGACGTTGGGAGGCGAACCTGCTTTTCGATGTATTTTCGAGATCGTTTAGACGGTACCGAACTGAACGACTCCCGACCTTGATAAAGTGAATGTGGGCGCCGTCCCGGCGCTTCCCTTCTATAAATGCTTTGCTGAAGCCTAAGTAGTTGGCGACTTCCCTGGTGTTCGTTCAGTTCGTTCAGTTCGTTCAATAGTGAATGGGACATTGCGTACCTCATAACTAGTCATCTTTCGTTGGAGGTGCTGTGACTCGAAATGACGAATGGAAATATGTGGTTTGGGCTGAGCCAGTATTTTATAGTTCCAGGTCAGTATTTTTTGGGGTGTGGTCAATAACCAACCGTCTTTTAAAAGGTAATGGTTGACGCCAACCGACGTTGCTCATGGCGCATGGGAGGTTGAAAAATGACGGGAAGGCCTAGAACGAACAAGTTTTCGTTAATGACTAACGAAGAGCTTTTGGAGTTTCTTTGGGACCGTTATCAGTCTAATGGTATTGCGAGCCTGTCATATCCTGAGATCAAGAAGGAAAAGGGGCTTTACTTCCATATTTATAAAAAGGGATTCAAGCTAAAAGAGGTGATTTCGTTACTAGGGCTTGAGAAAGAATATGAGGAGTACAAAAACCAGAATTTTACCAAGCAGGTAGATGGAAAGATTCAGCAACGTTGGACATGGGATCGGGTCATCAAAGAGGCTTCGGGTGTCCAGAGTCAAATGGGTTTTCTTCCGCCTGCCGCCTGGTTTCAGCAAAATGGCAAAGGCTCCCTTGTTCATTCAATTTATAACAAATTCAATAAGACGTGGGATGACCTTAGGAAGGTCTTGGATTGCTACGAAACAAGCAATTTTGTCGAATCAAGAAATGGAATGCGATGGCTAAGTCATCCAGAGGCCTCCCTCTCGAATTTTCTATATGCCCGTGGCGTCGAGCATAAGAAGGGTGAACGATATCCGGATTCGTACAGTGAATATGGTGACGCTTCATACGGATACTACGATCTGCATTTCAGAACGTTCGATGGAAGATGGATTGATGTCGAAATTTGGGGAGATAAGCCAAACGGCCATGCAGAAAAGCGGTATGGAATAGTTAGGGAGGCAAAGGAGACCTTCAACTCGAATAACCCCAATTTCCTGGGAATACAGCATAGAGACTGCTTCGACGAGCAAAAGTTGGAAAATCACTTAAAGCCCTACATTGGGTGTATTGAGCCCTTTGTGTTTGATAAACCTACGGATGAGGTCATACAGACGACCCACTGGTCAAACGCGGATGAGTTGATTGCCTACTGCAAAACGATTGCGGCAGAGCAGTCTGATGGCCTCTTCCCTACCGAGGAGTGGCTCAGAAAGCGTGGAAAATGGAAGGATCGAAAGGGAGAGACCTACAACACGGTTTCCATCTATATCAAGACGTGGATTGGTGGTATCAGAAAGCTTCGGCAGATTCTGGAGCAAGAAGAGGGGAGTACGATTCAGTGGGATCGTGAAACGGCGTTAAAGGCCTATAAAGATTACTATGACCAATACGGGATTGTGCCTGGGCAAGCCAAGCGCCTTAGAGAGGGTGTCACGCGGGAAATGCAGAAAAAATCAGGCCAGATTTTAGGTGCTCTGAACAATCATTACGGAACTGCTGCCAAGGCGAATGATGAGCTGGGAATAGTGATTGATCGAGCGAAAAAATGGTCAGGAAAACGGTTGATTGAAGAAGCAACAACCCTTTTTCAACGATATGGCCTTACCCCAGCGCAAATTAATAATCTCAACCCCGAAGATAAGGTCCTTTTTGGCGTCTCTGATGCTGAAAAAGATATTGCCGGAAAAATTGTTGCCATGGTTGGTACGTACTTTGGTAGCTCTAAGAAGTTTTATTGTGCCTGTGGTTTCGAACCAACCGACCTTCGGTTGGTCCGGCGTCAATCGAAGTCTGCGGCCACGACCGAATAGAGTTATAAACATCCCTGTTTCAGTTTCACCGCTGATTAGAAATGCCGCCCGTTGGTGTTTCGCCGGATAGTCCCAGAGTGTCCGCTTTCTCACCCCCAAGACGTATTCGCTCACCCCGCTCCTTCCTGAGCTGCAGGAACGCATCGATGCCGTCGATGTGAACAATGCCGACCTGAACGGGTATTTGCTCCAGCCCCAGAATTTGTGCAATTAACAAGCGATGATTGCCGCCTCCGGTTTTCACCAGATTACCGCGACCATCGATGGACATGTAGATGCCGCCACGCTCCCTGAAGGACAGGATGCGGAGCTCGGATTGCCGTTTTAGGCAGCGCTGCTTTTGCGTTTCTTCGAACAGTCTGTCGAGTTTCTGGCAGCGCCGGAGAATGTCTTGTTTGTTTGAGCAGCCATCCTCCGGGCCTTTGTTTTTGATTCGCTCAAGCATGGCGTCCAGGTACCCGGATTCGGACCAGGTTTTGCCTTCAACCCAATGGGCGTAACATGCGGCCATCTTGCCGCCAGGTACGATGAGGTCTGTCTCCAGCTGTTCGGGCCAGGGAGCTTCCAGCACCAGGCCGGAATAGTTGAGGTAGGGCGCGTTTCCGCTGGATATGCGTATCTGGCAGTTGGCTGTGAACTACTGTTCAACCCTTTTAATTTAGTACCGAGACGGAAGGCAAGCAAGTTCGGCCTCATTTCCTTGCCATTGCCTCCAACATCCGGTTCACCGCTTCAAGATGCTCCGGCTCGTTGTGGCACATGCCCTGGAAGTTCGCGCACACATCAAGGAAATCCTTCAGCTCCATCCGCGGCGCCATTTTCATTAATCGCTTGGTCAGTCGTGTGGCTTTTGGCGGCTGGCTGGCGATGCGCTGCGCCATCTCATTAGCCTTGTTCAACAGCTCGTCGTCAGGCACCACCTGCAGGACAATACCCAGTTCCAGCGCTTCACTGGCATCGATAATCCGGCCGGTGAGTGTCAGCTCAAATGCGCGCTGATAGCCGATCAGCCGCTGCATAAACCAGGCGCCGCCGTCGCCGGGGATGATCCCGAGGTTGAGGAAGGTCTCACCGAACCGGGCGCTTTCGGAGGCGATGCGGATGTCGGCCATGTTCGCCAGGTCAAAGCCTGCGCCAATGGCCGGGCCGTTGACGGCAGCGATGATCGGTACTTCCACGTTCTGCAGCGCCAGGGGAATCCGCTGGATACCCTTGCGGTAGCGGTCAGCGCATTCGGCCGGATCGCCCGCAAAATCGCCGCTGCGGTTGGCCATATCACGGATATTGCCGCCGGCGCTGAAAGCGGAACCGGCTCCGGTGATAACCAGCACCGATACGTCCTCGCAATTATTCACCCATTGGGCAGTGGTCACGATGTCGTCGATCAGATTTGAGCCCGTGAGCGCATTACGCAGGTCGTGCCGGTTGAGGGTGAGGGTAGCGACGCGGTTGTCCAGCTTCAGCAGGGCATCGGTGAGTGTGGGTGTCGTGGTCATCTATCTGGCTCCTGGTGTGCTCGTTGACGTGCTCAGGGGTTGTCCTGCTCGGGCAACGGCTGGATGCTGTTGATGTCGCCCGTGGGGGTGGCAGGTTCATCCCGGATGATCACGATGACGGCGCCAACGATGATGGCGATGGCGACTATGGCTTTTAGGATGGTGGATTTCGGCATGGCTGGCTCCTTCTTTTGCCGAACACTTTCAGCATTGATAACAAATTTGAGGGCAGGGGCAACCGATAACAACCGCCCGGTTACCCTCAGAGCCTCCCATTACACCTGTTTCTGGTTTAAAAGTTGAGAAGCCCGTCATGAGACCGCTTTTTGGACCGGGGCGCATGTGGTTATTCTCACGACATTTCGATATAAATAATGCCCCAAGGATGATGTACCGAATTCAGGATGAGTTCTGCCTTCGCTGGTTCTTCTTCGGGTTTCCGTACCTTCCTTTTTTACACTTTCTGATTGCGCCGGTCTTTCCGGTGCCTGTGGCAGCAGTGAGGATCACTGCTGGCTGTGCCATATAATGAAAAAGGAACCTGCCTCATGCTTTTGCGACCTCTCCGTAACACGGCCCTGGTACTCTCTACTGTTTCTCTTCTGACTGCTTGTGGGGGCGGTGGCGGAGGTGGAGGTAGTGAAGATAACAGCAGCGATGCACCCGCCAGCAGCAGCTCTCTCTCAATGGATACCGGAGGATACTCCACCCGCAAAGCGGCAATGAACAGCCAGCAAGATTTTGAGGCCTTCTCTGCCGTTTACGATAGCTACTCCGAGGCGTTTAACCTGGTGTACGAGGTGGAAGTCGCTATATCAGGCAATGGGCTTAAGCCGGTTGTTTATGAATTGAACGACAGCAGCCGGCTGGGTGAGGACGTTACCGACCTGGCCTGTGAAAACGAAGGCGGGCTGGTCAGGATTACTGACGAATCGGTCGCTAACATTGAAGCGACACTTTATGAATTCACCCGGTGCGAGCTGACAACGGCGACATACGGCACCTTGCTCCTGAACGGGACGTATCGCTTCAAGGTCACAGAGAGCAACCGCGATGGCGCGGATACGCTGGAAGCCTCAGAAACTTACAACGTTTCCGGTAAATACCTGCCTTCGGGCAAAGCACTGGCTATCAAGGGCGACAGCGACTTTAGAGAATCGATTAATACCGATACCGGAACAGGAGACGTTTACCTGACAGTCGGCACCCTGGAATTCAATTCGGGTGAAGACTACGTGGCGGTGAAAAACTTGCGGAGTATCGTGCAGATTCGCGAGAACGAGGTTTTCCTGTCTGACCGGTTTACGCTGATTGGTTCGGCCATCAATGGTTTTGTGGAGTACACCACGCCAACCTCGCTTATTGTCCCCCGCTACGATGAAAACGCCTGTCCGCTGCAGGGTGTCAGCCGCATGAGCGGTAACGGAATCGTTGAAATTCGCTATGGCATGAGCACCGGTACCGGCCACGCATTTGTTGTGGAAGTGAATAACAACACCGTGGCCGCCAGTGACACCTGCCAGCCACCAGAAACAGAGCTCTGACCAACACGGCGCGACCAAGGTCGGCTCGACTTGTGGCATCCTCCGCAGAATACTGTCGGAAACGTAAGAGGAGGGAAGCCATGCCTGCCGAGCCGATGATTCTGATCACCAAAGACAGCGGTGTCACGACCCTGACGCTGAACCAGCCGGAGCGCCGCAATAGCCTGTCGATGGCCATGTTGCAGGCACTGTCCCATGCGCTCACGGAACTCGCGGCGGATAACGACACCCGGGTGGTGGTACTGGCAGCAAGCGGGTCGGTGTTTTGCGCCGGCCACGATCTGAAGGAAGTGCGCGACCAGTTTGGCAGCCAGCACCAGCAACAGGCGCTGTTCGATCAGTGCAGCAAGGTGATGCAGCAGGTGGTCAATCTGCCCAAACCGGTCATTGCGCGAGTAGCCGGAGTGGCCACCGCGGCCGGTTGCCAGCTGGTGGCCAGCTGTGATCTGGCCGTTGCAGCCGATACCGCGCGCTTCGCCACGCCGGGGGTCAATATCGGTCTGTTCTGCTCCACGCCAATGGTTGCCCTGTCCCGTAATGTGCACCGCAAGCACGCCATGGAAATGCTGCTCACCGGAGAGATGATCAGTGCGCCTCGCGCTGAACAGATCGGGCTGGTTAACAAGGTGGTGGATGAACAGATGCTGGATGACGCGGTGTACCAGATGGCAAGGGTGATCGCGGGTAAGTCGAGCCACACGCTCAAAGTTGGCAAGGAAGCGTTTTACCGTCAGCTAGAGTTGGGGCTGGCGGATGCCTATGACTACACCTCTGTAGTCATGACGGAGAATCTGGCAGCGGCCGATGCGCAGGAGGGTATCTGCGCGTTCCTGGACAAGCGCAATCCTGAATGGAAAGACCGTTAACGGGCACCCGTGCAGGCGTCGGGCGCCCACTCCAGGCGGTCGCCGACACTGACGTCATGGGTCTCAAAGAATCCCTGGTTCATTTCCAGCGCCAGGGAGTATGGCACGCCGGCCGGGTAGGAAGGGCACCCACTGCCACGTTCTGAGGGGCAGGGCGCCATAGCCACGATGGCACCGATCACGCCGTTTTCGTCGAGATAGGCAATGTCCAGGGGGATCAGTGTTCGGTACATCCAGAAACCCTGATCAGGGCGCCTGGGGCTGGCATAGATAAACAGCATCCCCGCGTTTCCGGCCAGTTCCGTCCGCCCCATCAGGCCTTTGCTGCGCTGCTCCGGCGTGCGGGCCAGTTCCACAGTAATGGGTACTTCCCGGTTGCCGGCAATCAGGCAGGCAGCCGTTGTTGGCAAGGGACCTGATGCCATCGCGCTACAGGCCCCCAGCAGCAATACCGCCATGGCACCACCCCGGATACCGATCATGACCGTAACCGGTAGCCGGTTCGGAAAATCCACCAGATGGTGATCATGCAGGCCGTAAGGAACATCAGCGTCATCCCCACGCTAATGCCCACATGCACATCGGATACCCCGTAGAACGCCCAGCGGAAACCACTGATCAGATACACCACCGGGTTGAAGAGGCTGATGGTTTGCCACACGTCCGGCAACATATCGATGGAATAGAAGGTGCCGCCCAGAAAAACCAACGGCGTTACGATCATCATCGGAACGATCTGCAGTTTCTCGAAGCCGTCGGCCCAGATACCGATGATGAAGCCGAACAGACTGAAAGTGATCGAGGTGAGCACCAGGAAGGCGAACATCCAGAACGGATGAAGCACATCGTAATCCACGAACAGGCGAGCGGTGGCGAGTATGATCAACCCCAGTATCACGGATTTGGTGGCTGCGGCCCCGACGTAGCCAAGCACCACCTCCACATAGGAGACCGGTGCGGAGAGCACTTCGTAGATGGTGCCGGAGAATTTTGGCATGTAGATGCCGAAAGAGGCGTTGGAAATGCTCTGCATCAGCAACGACAGCATGACCAGCCCGGGGATGATGAACGCGCCGTAGCTGATATTGTCGATTTCACCCATGCGGCTTCCGATGGCGGAGCCGAACACCACAAAATACAGGCAGGTGGAAATCACCGGCGATGCCACACTCTGCATCAGGGTGCGGCGCATGCGGGCCATCTCGAAACGGTAAATCGCGCGGATACCGTAGTAGTTCATGCATTAACTCCTGTCATTCGGCGGTCTACTCGTGGACCAGGCCGACAAAAATCTCTTCCAGCGAACTTTCCCGTGTTCGCAGATCCCGGTAATCAATGCCCATGTCGCCCAGAAGCCGCAGCAGTCGGGCCACGCCGGCCTGTTCCTGCTGGGAGTCGAAGGTGTAGATCAGTTCGTAGCCATCTTCCGACAACTCAACCGGTTCCAGCACCAGTTCGCCCGGTACTTTCTCCAGCGGGTGCTGCAATTGCAGGCGAAGCTCTTTCTTGCCCAGCTTGCTCATCAGGCGGTCTTTGTCTTCCACCAGAATGATTTCGCCCTGACGGATAACACCGATACGGTCGGCCATTTCCTCGGCCTCTTCGATGTAATGGGTGGTCAGGATGATGGTTACTCCATTCTCCCTCAGCTTGCGCACCATCTCCCACATGTCCCGACGCAGTTCGACGTCCACGCCGGCAGTGGGCTCGTCCAGGAACAGGATGCGGGGTTCGTGGGACAGCGCCTTGGCGATCATCACCCGGCGTTTCATGCCGCCGGAAAGCGACATGATGCGGTTGTTTCGCTTGTCCCAGAGCGACAGATCTTTCAGTACTTTCTCAATATGCGCCGGCTTGGGCGCCTTGCCGAACAGGCCCCGGCTGAACGACACCGCATCCCACACGGTTTCAAAGGCATCGGTGTTGAGCTCCTGGGGCACCAGGCCGATGCTCTCCCGGGCTTTGCGATAGTCCCGTACAATGTCGTAACCGGCCGCTTGTACGTCGCCGCTGGATTTATTGACAATGCCGCAGATAATGCTGATCAGCGTGGTTTTTCCGGCGCCGTTAGGGCCCAGCAGCGCGAAAATTTCACCCGGGGTAATGTCCAGATTGATGTCTTTCAGGGCCTGAAAACCATCGGCGTACACTTTGTTGAGGTGCTTAACGGAAATGTCCGGCTGCACTGGCGTATCCTGTCGGTGGTGAAACAAGGGGCGGTATTTTCTCACGTTGGGCAGTGGTTTAGAAACCTTTGCCTTCCGGTCATGAATGGCCATAATGCCAGCTTTGCCGGTGGAGAGTGGAATTGTTGAGAGCAATCGCAGCCGGGGTCATCCTGATCGGTTTGGTTGGCCTGGCGATGTTTGGCCCCAAGTGGCTGATGTCTGTTGGCAATGACGACGGCCCGGCCGGTCGGCTGTGCGACCTGGAGAAGGGGCCGTGTCAGTGGAAGATGGACGGCGCCGCGTGGGTGGCCGAGCTGGCGGTCGGGGACGTGGGCGACCAGGGCCGCGAATACCGCCTGCGGATTCACACCGGTTCCTCACCGGATCGCTTTCTTGCGGTTCTCCGGGGCGAATCCATGTATCTGGGGGAGTACCCGGTGCCCCTGAGTTTAAAGGGCGAGGACAACGGTATTTCAGTGTGGGAGGCACGTTTCACCGCGCCTTTCTGCACCACCGAACCCGAGATGACCTGGCGCATTGATTTACAGCAGGGCAATCATCCCATGAGTGAATTCCCGGTGAAGATGGTGTTTCAGGCGGAAGGCCGCAGCACCTGACGCGTCCGGCCAGGCTACAACAACCAACGAAAACGAAAACAAGACTTCCAGGGAAGACCCGATGGATTATGGCAACAGCGTTCAAAAAGTACTTCTGAGAAAAATCCGCAAAACCGAGCAGGATCTGCTCCAGTTGAAACTGGATTACTGCCGTTTCGTGTTCGGGCTCACCCACAGGGCGTGTGTGCAGTGTGATGGCGCCCCGTATCTGGTCCGCTCGGTGGATGTGGACAGTATGGTCACGCTTGAAGATGGCAGTTTCAGCAAACCGGCCATCGCGGGTGTGCCGGCGGATTCACCAGAGGGCGCAGAGGCCATCAATCTTGGTCAGGAATGGACGCTGGCATCCGCGGCTACCGTCAGATGAAAGCGTTGGTGGTAATCGCCTCGTAGACTCCGTCGCGGGCCGGCACGAAACGATGTTCCCGCCAGTGCGCAGCGCCCTCAAGACCATGCCGAAAACAGGCCAGCCACGTGGTATTACTGGTGAGGGTGGCCAGCGTCTGTATTGCCTCTGACTGCCGCAGGGGCGTCTTGCGGCTGGCAATCTGCGCCACCAGCCCCTGCAGCGCAGCGGTGTGCCTCAGTGATTTATCGCACAGCGTACAGGCGGCCCCATAGAGCCATGCCACCGCATAGCTGCTGACATCCCCTGGCGCGGAGTGCCAGTCGAGGCCCTGTTCGCGACAGTCCCGCTCTTGAAGCCCCATCAGTATATGCAGTTGGGTGAGAAGTTCGGTGCGGTCCAGCGGCGCCCGTGGAGTGATGCGCTTGCCCTCAGCCCTGGCAGTGGACGCTGGCCACGGACTCGGTGGGGGCGCAAGAGATTCATTCCCCAGCACGGCGGCTCCGCCCTGAAGGAATGGCTCAGTGCGAATCAGGGTAGCCATCCGGAACGCGAGTGCGACCAGTAGCGCCACCAGAACTAACTCAGTGAGAAAAATAAATCCGTCGATCATGAAATGGGTTGTCCCGAATGTTGCCGTTATTATCAGATTGTAACTGACTGTAACGCGCTGTCGGGCGTACGCGTGTCTCAGAACGGCTATTGCGCGGCCTGAGATCCACCAAAATGTGACCGGATCAGCACTGTAGCAAGATGCTGAATCAGCAGGTAGGCATGGTCTGCAGGGCGAGTTTGCGGCGAATGTAACGGCCGAGCACATCGATTCCGATATTGAGCAGCGCCGTGATCAGGATCAGCACCATGGCGCGGTCAAAACGGATTTGCTGAATGGCGCTGTCGACATAGAAGCCCAGGGTATAGATCCCCAGAATGCCGAGAATCGCCGTTTCACGCATGATGATTTCCCAGCGATAGAACAGGAAGGCAAGGAACGAGCGATACACCCGTGGCACCAGTTCCCAGCTGTAGCGGTTAAAGCCGCTTGGCGCGTCGGGTCGCAGCTGCAGGGTGTTGGTCTGGCGCCCGATCAGGTGGCCGATAATCCCGCCGTTGTGCAGGGCCAGCGCCACCACCGCCGGCAGCATCGACGGTCCCCAGAGCTGCAGCAGGATATAGGCGAGAATGTATTCGGGCGTGGAGCGGGCGATGACCAGAAACACATGCCCGCCGGTCCGCCGGATCGGCCCGCCGAAGTGATTGGAGATCAGCGGAAAGGCCAGCAGGGTCAGGATACCTGTGGCCACCAGCGCAATCTGGGTGAGCACCACGGTGTTCCATATGCCGGGCAGGGCCTCGTTCACCAGCAGGTCATGGAGCCAGTGGCCCAGACTGGCGAGGCCCTCACCATCGCGCAACGGGGCGGGAACGATGTCCTGGGTAAAGAACCGCTCCACGTTTCCCCAGATGATGGGCATACCGTCGCCGAGGAAAAACGGTGCGCCAACCATGTAAACCGGAAGGAGGCGGGGGCGAACCCAGATGGGAATGGTGGCAATGAGCACATAGAACAGAATGAGCATGGCGCCGGCCTCCGAATAGAGGCCCTGGGAAAACGAGGTTTCGAGGTAAAAACCGAGGGTAGGCAGGCCAACGAAACCCAGAATGGCGCTGGATCGCAGGCCGCACTCAAGGCGATACGCCGTGTAGGTGCGAAGCTGTACCCAGCAGTCCGGGATCCGGGTGTACAGGAACGCGGATATGACCCCGGTGCCCGGCGGCAGCAGGCGGCCGGGGCCCGGATCGGCTTCTTCCAGGATCTCCGAATAGACTTTGGCAAAAATCCCGGAATAGGGGATGGCAATGGCCAGCACCCCGGTGAGCGGATGAAAGCCGAAAAACTGCAAAAAAATCAGCGCCCAGAACAGTTCGTGAATGGCGCGGATGAACGCGCAGAAAATGCGTACCGGGTAGAACCGGTAAACCAGCGAAAGAAGAAAGCCGCAGGCGCTGCCCAACGCTACACCAACAAAGGCAAAGGCCACCGTTCGCAGCAGGGCGGTGGCAAGGCCTTCGGTACTGAAGAAATCCGGAGTGGCCACGCCGAGAAAAAATCGGCCCAGATCCCGCCAGGGGTTGGACGCGGTAATGGCGATATCCGCCACAAACAGTCCCGCAACGGCAATCGCCAGGAAAAGCAGACTGATTCTTGCGGTGGGGGAAAGGTACATGGCGTCGGGTCTTGGCCTGTCAGTACAGCGGCGTGATATCAGCCGCGGTCAATCGCGAGCTGGGCTCATCCAGGGCTATCTGTCCGTCCTGGATACCGATGATCCGAGTGGCGAAGCTGAGCGCCATGTCAACGTCATGAAGGGCTACGACGCTGGTGGTAAACCGTTGCTGCAGCGCTTCCATTATCAGATTTGCCATGGGGCCATCGAGGGCGGAAATGGGCTCGTCCGCAAGCAGGAGATCCGCATTGCGGTATAACGCCCTGGCAATGGCCACCCGTTGACGCTGGCCGCCGGAAAGAGAGGCGGTCGGAATCCAGAACTTTTCTTCCATGGACAGCTCCCTGAGGAGGCTGCGAACCGCGTCCCTGTCCTTGCGAAAGGGTCTGATCAGCGTCAGTGAGTTATACCAGGTGGGATGCCTGTCGAGTTGGCCAATGAAGACGTTATGGAACACAGGCAAGGCGTTGACCAGCCCCAGATCCTGAGGCACCAGCGAAGCGTGACCATCGACCCGCTCGTGTATCAGTTTGATCAGCGTGGACTTGCCAGCGCCGCTTCGGCCAACCAGTGCAATGCGTTCGCCTTCTTCTACACCAAAGGTGAGCGGGCCCAGGACCCGCTCACCTCCGAATGATGCAGTTAATCCGGAAAACTGGAATCCTGCCATTAATCCAGGATTCCGATCTGCTCCGCAACGGAACGAATAGGCTCGTAATTTTCGTTCTCCGTGGGGATGAAGCCGGAGCGCGGGAAGCTTTCCAGCAATTCCGGATCGTCCATGTTCAGCAACGCCTGGCGTACCTTCTCCTTGAAGCCGTCACCGTAGCGCTCATCGACGTCGCCACGAATGCTCCATTGATAGTTCGGGTAGGCCGGGGTTTTCCAGATAACTTTTACCTCGTCGGTGTCGATGTTGCCATCGGCCAGCTCTTTTTCCCACACCGCGAAGTTGATGGCGCCCAACTCATAGGTGCCCGCTTCCACCAGGCGCAGCGTGCGGGTGTGGTTGCCGCTGAAGCCAACCCGTGAGAACACGTCTTCCGGCGCTTCGTTGAACACGCGGCGGATGTGGTATTCCGGAATCAGGCGGCCGGACGTCGACCCTTTGGAGCCAAAGGTAAAGGTTTTACCGCGCATTTCCTCGGGAAGCGTGTCGGACATCTCCAGCCCGGTGCTGGTGTGAGCGATGAAGTAATTGTAAAACGCTTCATCTTCGACGCCCTGGGCCAGTGCCTCGGAGCCCGGCACCAGCTCGCGTGCCTGAACGCCGGAAAGACCGCCGAACCAGGCCAGCTGGACCTGATTGTTGCGAAATGCCGAAATGGCGGCAGCGTAGGACTTGACCGGTATGTACCGGACCTCAACCCCCAGTTCTTCCTGAAGATAATCCGCGATACCGCGGAAACGCTCCACCAGCTTGGTTTCATCTTCGTCAGGTATGGCCGTGAAGACAAAGGGCTGGGCAGAGACAGCGAATGAAGTGAACAGCAGCAGGCTGGAAAGCATCAATTTCCGTATATGGCTAAGTGTCATCTTGATTCCCTACGAACGTTGGATTTTTCAGGGTGTTACGTACTTGAGAGGTCAGGATACCTTGATTTACCTCAGGCATGAACAGCTATACGATTGACCCTTTGAAAAAGCTCAGCCCGTGTAAATATAAAACCCTCGCCATCCATGAAATCTGCGCCAGAGGCCTGCGATGAACATTCAGATACTGACCCCTGCGCCGCCGGGTTCTCGCGCCGGTAACCGCGCCACCGCGGAACGGTGGCAGCGGCTGCTTGAGGGGGCGGGGCATCGGGTCAGCGTGCTGACTGAATTGTCGCAGTCGCCGTGTGACCTGTTCATCGCCCTTCACGCATGGCGCAGCCGCGAGGCCATTGCAACCATTCGACAGACCCATCCCGCGGTACCGGTGATAACAGCCCTTACCGGCACCGACATTTATCATCACCAGCAAGAATATCCCCGGGAAACCCGCCGCTCCATGGAGCTGGCCGATGCCCTCATCGGGCTGCACACTCTGGTCGAGAAGGATATCCCGCGGGAATACCGTTCACGGCTGGTAACAGTGCTGCAGTCGGCCGAGGACATCTGCGAACCGGAAATCCAGCCTCTGCCCCGCGGGGATGACGAGAACTTTTTTGATGTGTGTGTGATTGGCCACCTGCGGGATGAAAAAGATTCCCTGAGGGCAGCGCGGGCCTGCCAGCATCTTTCGCCGGATTCGCGCATCCGGATAACCAACGCAGGCAAGGCCCATAACCGGGAATGGCAAACCAGGGCGGAGACCGAGCAGGCAGGGAACCCCCGCTTTCGATGGCTCGGGGAGCTTGGCGCCACCGAAACCCGCGCACTGATGGCGCGCTCCCGCCTGATGGTTATCAGCTCGGTGATGGAAGGTGGCGCGAATGTGGTTTCGGAGGCTTGTCGGGCAGGGCTGCCCATACTGGCGTCGGATATTCCGGGTAACCGGGGGTTACTGGGAGCTGATTATCCGGGGTATTTCCGGGTCAGGGACGATCGGCATCTGGCGGAATTGCTCAGCCGTGCAGAACATTCGCCGGCATTCCTCGCGCAATTGCGTCGTCACGTCACACAGAAAGCGGCGTTATTCGTTCCGGAGGCGGAGCAGGCTGCCCTGCTGTCGGCGATAGCGATGGCCATCACCAACAGCCGGGCGCGGATCACTCCCTGAGCGTGATTGGCTCGATGGGCCCGGATTCATCCTGGGGAAGCACCCGGCCGATGACCGCAGTGTGGGGGTACCCCAGTGATTTGAGTTCCCGCACACAGGCCTCCGCCACATCCGCTGGCACACTCGCCAGCAAGCCACCGGCGGTCTGGGGGTCAAAAATCAGCGGGTAACGGGGGTGTTTCACCCACCGCTCCTGCTCGCGGATACCCCGGCGCAAACGGATGTTGGCCGGCTGCAGTGAACTCAGAATGCCTGCGGCTGCCGTTTCCTCCGCGCCGGGCAGAACCGGAATCGACGAGAGATCCAGTTCGGCGTCCACGCCCGAAGGGCGGGTCATCTCCACCAGATGGCCCAACAGGCCGAACCCGGTCACGTCCGTACACGCCTTGGACCTGTAGCGATGCAGGCACTGGGCCGCCTTATAATTCGACTGAATCATTGAGGCCAGGGCGGCATCAATCCAGCGGCCCTTGGCGGCGAGCCTGGCGTGCGCCGCAAACAGGGTGCCGGTGCCGATCGGTTTGGTCAGGATGAGGGCATCGCCGGCCTTCAGGCCACCCTTGCTCATCACGTCTTCCGGATCAATCAGACCATTGACGGCGAAACCCAGAGCCAATTCCCGGCCTTCTCCGGTGTGGCCACCGACCAGGGCGCAGCCGGCTTCGTTGAGAACCTGAACCGCACCGGACATCATCTGGAAAACCACGTCTTCAACCTTCGACTCAATGCCGTAGGGCACCGTTGCCACCGCGGTTGCGCTCTGGGCCTCAGCACCCATGGCGAACACGTCGCCGAGACTGTGATTGGCCGCTACCTGGCCGAACACGTAGGGATCGTCGATAAACGCACGGAAAAAGTCGACGGTGTGGACCACCGCTTTGCCCGGCGGCACACGCAGGACGGCGGCGTCATCGGGCGCGTGCAGACCCACCAGGATGTCATCGCGTTCGATGGGTTTAAGCTCACCCAGGGCGCGGGACAAAACCGTGCTGCCCACTTTCGCGCCGCAGCCGCCGCAACGCATGGCGACGGCGGAGATGGCCTGGGAGGCCTCTTCCGGGTTTTGCGCGGCGGTCGTGTCCGGCAGGGCGGCCGTGTCATCCATGGCAGGCAGATTGCTGAATTTCTGCATGAAGCGGCGGTCGATCCAGTTTTTCCACCGCCACACCCAACTCCCTGCCACCGAAAAGTTACCTCGCGAGGCCACCGCGTACTGATCGCCGGTGCTGATCAGTGCCAGCCACTTTTTCTGTGGCTGGAACGGTGCCGGCGGTTTGCCAAGGGCCAGCCGTTTGAGATTGTCCGCCAGGGGAGGGCCCTGGCGCACGGCGAAGACCCCGGCTTTTTCCCGCGGGTGATTGACCACGTTGGCAATGTCGCCGGCGGCAAACACCGAATCGTCATTTTCGCTCTGCAAGGTATCCCGCACGCGGATAAACCCGCCCTCATCGAGGTTGAGCCCGGTATCAGCCAGCCAGGCCGGCCCCCCGGCGCGGGTTACCCAGAGCACTTCATCCACGTCAATGGTTTCCCCGGACTCCAGGGCAAGCCGGCCCGCTTCCACCTTCGACACAGCAGAGCCAAGGTGCACCTTTACGCCACGGCTGCTGAGTTTTTCGGCGAAGACTGCGCGAACCTTGTCGTTATGGGTGGGCAGGATGGCCGAGGCGGCATCGAACAGATGAAAGTGGAGCTGGTCGGGATCGAGACCCCGCTGCTTTAGCTCGTTTCGTAACCGAAACTGCATGGCCAGCGTGAGTTCCACACCGCCTGCGCCGGCGCCGACCACCGCAACGGTCATCGGCCCCTGGTGGTTTTCTATCCGTGTCAGCAGCGACAACCAGCGGTTGTTGAAACCGGTGATCGGTTTTACCGGCACAGCGTGGTCAGCCGCGCCCTGAACCTCTTCCACCCGGGGGGAGGAGCCGATGTTCACCGACAGGATATCGTAGGGTACATCGGGTCTGTTGCGGCAACGCACCCGCTTGCGGTTGCGGTCGATCCCTACCGCCTCGTCGCGATAGAAGCGCGCGCCGGCGTACTCGGCCAGTCGGCTGAGGTCAATGTGCACATCGTCGTAGGAGTAGTGTCCAGCCACGTAACCCGGCAGCATGCCGGAGTAGGGAGTGTGGGTGTCGCGGCAGATCAGGGTCAGCCGGACACCCGGAACCGGATTCATTGCGAACCGTTTCAACACTCCGACGTGGCTGTGCCCGCCGCCAATCAGGACAATGTCCCGTAATACAGGCTGTTCAGGCGTTCGCATCAGAGCGCTTTCTTGGCTTCGTCAGATAGCGTCGCAAAACCCTTCATTTTGGAGAACGCCTGCAGCTTGTCTTTATCGGCCGCGGACGGATTGGCAATCTGCTCAATGGACGTGATGCCGGCGTCCTGCATTTTCTTGGCCGTAGCAGGGCCAATTCCCTTGACCCGGGTCAGGTCCCCTTTGTCAGCCGCCTTGGGTGCAGTGGCCTTGGCCGGCGCTTTCTTCGCGGCGGGCTTTTTCGCTGCGGGTTTCTTTGCTACTGCTTTCTTTGCCGCGGGCTTTTGGGCAGGCGCTTTCTGGGCTGGCTTGGTGGCGCTTTGCGGGCGGGTGTCATTCAGCTTGGCTTCGGCATTATCAGCGGCTGCTTTCAGCTCTTTCTTTGCTTCTTTACTGGCCATGCCCAGGCGTTCCAGCATGCTGTTCTGCAGCTCGTGGAACTCGTTCATGCGGCGTTCGAACTCGTCGTTGAAGCGCTTCATCTCACGGTCACGGAGCTGATCAACTTCCTTCAGCAGTTTGCGCACCGGTTCCTGAATCTGGTTTTGCAGGGTGTCGAACTGTTTCAGTGCGTCGTTGATCAGGCTTTCGATCTGCGAGGAAGTCTTCTCGAATTCCTTGTTCACTTTTTTGACAATCTTATCCACGCTTGGCTTGGCTTTCTTGCCCATGAAGGCTGTCTCCTTACGGTTTGAATCGAAGTGGGGGAGTGATGAATCAGGCCGTTTGCTGCATGCCGGAGGCCGGACCGGAGGAACGCCGTGATCTGATCGATTTCTTTTTATTGACCACATCGCGAATGCGACGAAGCTTTTCCGACACCGGAGAATTACCAGAATCCGTAAACTCAAAGAAATCAATAGAATAAAAGAAGTTGCTGCAGTGCTTTCTACGCTCAGTGACCAGCCCGGAAACGCCTTCTGCCTGTATGTTCTCGAAGGGCATGTCCATGATCAGATCCAGGATCACCGTGTCGCCCGGATTAAAGACCTTATCGGTCTTCATCACGCATCCGTAGCTGTCGAGCTCAAACAGCCTGGCCTCGACGGTTTCCTTGCGGAATAGGCCGCGCTTGATGCGAAAGCGTGCGATAAGGTCTGGTAGTGCTTCGTTCATGAAAAATCTCAGGTTTTTCTTTGGTCCCGATGGTTATCCGGTACTACGAAACCCTGGGCGAATGATTAAACAATAGCCACACTTGGCGTCTTTCGCAACGCAGGCTGGTAAATTTGACTGCGCCTTCAGCGTTATACGATAAACCCCTCAGGCAGTTCATCAACTGTCAGAGGGGCCAACCATCCCGGGTAGTCACCTGGTTTTGATCTCATACATATCCGTGCGTCGATCCTTCAGGTTTGTCACCGAGCCTTCGTTTCTCACCAGTTTCAGCTTTTCCAGATCCATGTCGGAGAACATGATCATTTCGGTGTTCGGTGTCGTTTCCGCCATCACCGCATCGTGGGGGAACGCGAAGTCTGAGGGAGAGAAAACCGACGACTGGGCGTACTGCACGTCGAGGTTCTCCACTTTCGGCAGGTTGCCGACACTGCCGGTGATCACTACATAACATTCGTTTTCGATGGCCCTGGCCTGAGCGCAATGACGCACTCGCAGGTAGCCGTTCTTGGTATCAGTCCAGAACGGTACGCAAATAATGTCGACCTCCTGGTTGGCGGCAATGCGGCCAAGCTCCGGGAATTCAATGTCGTAACAGATCATGATAGCGACCCGGCCGGCATCGGTGTCGAACACCTGAAACTGGTCGCCGCCCTCAATCACCCAGTCTCTGCGCTCGTGCGGGGTGATGTGAATCTTGCGCTGCTCATCGACGCGGCCATCCCGGTGGCACAGATAGGACACGTTGTAGACCCGGTCGTTTTCCAGCAGAGGCATTGAGCCGGTCACGATGTTGATGTTGTAGCTGACCGCCATTTCCGACATTTCGTTGCGGAACTGCTCGGTGAATCCGGCCAGAAAGCGGATCGCGCGGGTCTGATCCATCTGGTCGGTCAGGCCCATCAACGGCGCATTGAAGAACTCGGGAAACAGCGCAAAGTCGCTCTTGTAATCAGAGAGCGCATCAACAAAGTACTCAACCTGCTTGAGCACCTCATCCACCGAGGTGAATTCCCGCATCTGCCATTGCACCGCACCCATGCGGACCTGGGTCTTCTTGGTGCTCAGCACTGACGACGGTGGTGTATACAGAATGTTCCGCCATTCCAGCAAGGTGGCGTAGCCAAGGGATTTTTCATCCTCCGGCAGGTATTTGTGCATCAGCCGGGTGACCTGAAAATCGTTGGACAGCTGGAACGTCAGAATCGGGTCGTAGATTTCCTTGCGATCCACCCGCTGGATGTACTCTGCCGGCGAATACTGGTCCGCGTACTTGTGGTAACTGGGGATGCGCCCGCCGGCGAGAATGGCGCGGAGATTCATGGACCGGCACAGTTCCTTGCGTGCCTCGTACAACCGCCGGCCAAGCCGGTAACCCCGGTATTCCGGGTGGATAAACACGTCCAGCCCGTAAAGCGAGTCGCCCTTCGGGTTGTGCCAGATTTTCTCGTTTCGCAGGATGAGGTCGTCATAGGTGTGCGGGTTGCTGAAACGCTCATACTTAACGCACACGGTCAGCGCCACCGCGATCAGTTCGCCAGAGTCCTCAATGCAGATCTGGCCATCGGGAAACTGCTCCACCAGCGCCTTGATGGTTTCTCTCGGCCAGGCTCCGCCAATGTCGTCGTAGATCCGGTCCATCAGCTGCTGAAGCTGTTCGTAATCGTCCAGCGTGAGGTTGCGAAGATTGAGGTGCAGTTCTTCATGGGCCATAACTGGGAGGCTCCCGAGAAAAATGAAAAAGTCCGGCGTAGTACGACGGCAGGCCGTCGTCCGATCTGCACGATTTTAACAGAAGGTACTAAAGACTTCGCATCGGGTATTGGAAAGGCTTACGAAGCTTAAGAGCTAGCGACTGAAAATCTCAAGGCGCCGACGCAGGTCGTCGAGCGTTTGGCGCCCGATGCTGCGGGATTCTTCGCTCAGGAACGGGTTGCTCAGCACAATCACCTGGCGGCGCTCGAGCCTGAGCTCTTCGAGCGGCTCACCGTAGTATTCCCGAAGGAACCGGCCGAAACTACCATCCATAATTGCTCGTTCCATGCCCAGTTGCAGGCGGTGAGCCGTCAGGTAATCATCGGGCGCAGTGAAAAAGTAGGATGGCATGGGATAGGCCAGAAGCAAGTTGGGCTCGATAACAAGATCTGGATCATTTTCGATATCCAGGTCAAACGTGACTTCGCTCACACCACGGGCGAAGCAGTCAAAGCGGTTGTTCCTGAGCATATTAAACAGCACTTCGTACCTGGTGTGGGTAACCACCGGAACATCATTCTTCCGAAGGATATCGGCGTCCGGCCAGTGCACGCCCTGGCCGATACGGATGCCGCGGTTTCGGAGGTCTTCCAGGGAGCGCAGGCCTTCAAATAGGGGTAGGGCATGGGGCATCACCACACAGACCCGGAAGCCAAGCAGCCCGCCATCAATTGGAATTGGAATCGCCAGCAACGCCGACTCCCGTTCCCGACTGCTGGCAACATTTGCGATTTGCACCAGCCCGGACCTTGATTCCGCCAATTCACGCAGGACACGGCCCTGGCCCATTTCAATGCTGCGAATAATCTCAAAATCACCGTACTCCGGTGTTTTGGCGAAAGCGAGGCGGAGCAGGGCATGAATGGCGGGGCTGTCGTAGTTTCGGTACCACAGTTTGTATTCCGTAACCCCGGGAGGTTGATACCGGTCGGCCATTGCCGGAAGGGGCATCAACAGGGCAAAAAAAACGAGCAGCCCCCGCGCCACGCGTGTAACGGGAAGTCTCGGGATTTCAGGCCTTGAGAGATCGCTGGCCATAGCTGTCTTTCTCCGTGCTTCCGTGTTGCGGGAAAGGGGTATCCACGCAGTTTAGAACAGAAATAATTGAAATAGCCGGGCGTAATTCTAAAAAACTGTAAAACCCTCTTGCGGGGGACAGAATCGGCCTGCAATGATTCGATCAATCTGGATTCACATGGAACGCACCATTATGGCACTTATCGACAACCTTATCGGCGCCACCGGCCAATGGGTTTCAAGCAGCGACCCGCAAGCGCCCATTACCAGCCCGCTTGCGTGGCTGAAGAAAACCAGTGGCTACGCCGCGGTGAACCGGATCATCGGCATGGCTATTCCGTTTGCGCCGAGAAACGGTTTCAGCGTCGAGGAAGTGCGCCCGGGATACGTCAAGGCAAGGATTCGTCTGAAGGGAAACAAGAACCATTTTGGCAGCCTGTACGCCGGCGCCTATTTTCTGGTGGCGGAAATTCCGGGTGGTGTACTCACGCTGTTCGACCTGGGGCCGGCCTACACGCCGATCCTGAAGGAGATGACACTGCAGTTTCTGCAGGCAGCCAATTCTGACGTTACCGTGACCTTCGAGCTGGACGAAGCCACCGTCCGGGCGATCAAAGCGGAAGCGGATGCCACCGGCCGCGCGGCGTTCGAGCTGCAAGGCGCCCTGTACGACGACGAGGGCAACCATGTGGCCACGTCGGTGGCACAATACCGGGTCCGTAAAAAAGGCTTTACGCCGGGCTGAGCCCGTTCAGCGCCTCAAGGAAGATCGCGCCGTATTTTTCCAGCTTGGCCGCCCCCACGCCATTCACTTCCGCCAGTTCGCTCAACGTGGCGGGCCGGCGCTCCAGCATGTCGAACAGCGTTGTGTCGTGAAAAATCACGTAGGGCGGCACGCCCTGCTTGTCGGCCAGGGCCTTGCGGCAGGCCCGCAGTGCCTCCCATCCGGCCTGATCGGTAATCTGATCACTGATCTTTGCGCGGGCGCTGCCCGACCCGCTGCGCCCGGACGTTTTGGCAGGCGCAGGATCCTTGCGCAACTGAATGGGCTCCTGGCCCTTGAGTAACGGGCGGCATGCCTCGGTAAGCTGCAGCGAGCCAAAACCTTCCGGGTCCGCCCGCAGGTACCCATTGGCCACCAGCTGTCGGTACACCGATTTCCACTCGTTGACCGACAGCTCCGTGCCGATCCCAAAGGTGGAGACTTTATCGTGGCCAAACTGGCGGATGCGCTCGTTCTCCGATCCTCTCAACACGTCAATCAGGTAGGTCACGCCGTAGCGCTGGCCGGTGCGAAACACGCATGACAGCGCTTTCTGAACGGCGACGGTGCCATCCCAGGTTTCCGGCGGGTTCAGGCAGGTATCGCAGTTGCCGCAGGGCTCTTCGAGGGTATCGCCAAAATAGCGCAGTAAGACCTGACGTCGGCAACTGGTGACTTCACACAGCCCGAGCATGGCGTCCAGTTTCTGTCGCTCCACGCGCTTGAACTGATCGTTGCCCATCGAGCCCTCGAGCATCTGCCGCAGCTTGATCACATCCTGCAGCCCATACACCATCCACGCCGTGGAGGGTTTACCGTCCCGCCCGGCACGGCCGGTCTCCTGATAATAGGCTTCCAGGCTCTTGGGCAGATCCAGGTGCGCAACAAAGCGCACGTCCGGTTTGTCGATGCCCATACCGAAGGCGATGGTGGCGACCACAATCACACCATCCTCACGCAGGAAACGCTCCTGGTGGCGCGCCCGGTCAGGTGCGCTTAGCCCGGCGTGATAGGGCAGTGCTGTGTAGCCTTTGTCACTGAGCATGCGCGCGGTGGCATCCACCTTGTTGCGGGACAGGCAGTAAACGATCCCGCAATCACCCTCATGTTCCGCTTTAATAAAATCCAGCAACTGTTTGTTGGCGTTCGTTTTTGGTGAGATTCGATACTGAATGTTCGGGCGATCAAACCCGCTGACAAAGTGCCGTGCCTCGGTCAGCGACAGCCGCTCCGCGATTTCTTTCCGGGTACGTTCATCGGCCGTTGCCGTCAACGCGATGCGGGGCACGGAAGGAAATTCCCCGGCCAGCAGGCTGAGTTCCAGATAGTCCGATCGGAAGTCATGGCCCCACTGGGACACACAATGGGCTTCGTCAATGGCGAACAGGGAGATCGACGCGTGGTGGAGCAGATCCAGGGTGCGTGGCTGGATCAGGCGTTCCGGTGCGCAGTAGAGCAAATCCAGTTCACCGGTCATCAGCGCGTTTTCGGTATCCCGGGCCTGCGCAAAGTCCATGGTGGAGTTGAGGAAGGCAGCCCGAACACCGAGTTCGTTCAACGCTGCGACCTGATCCTGCATCAGTGCGATCAGTGGCGAGATCACCACCGCTGTGCCCGGCCGCACCAGCGCCGGCACCTGGTAACACAGGGACTTACCGCCCCCGGTCGGCATCAATACCAGCGCATCGCCACCGTTGACCACTTCGCGAATAATGTCGCCCTGGAGCGGGCGGAATGTCTCGTAGCCGAAAACCTCATGCAGTACCTGCTCCGGGTCTTTCGCTGAGATGGTCGGGCGTTCTGTGCTGAGCTGATCGAAGTCCATGGAATGCCAGTGTCGCGATACAGGAATGGTGAATGCCTTACAAAGAGGGACGAAATCATACCAGATTCGCCGGTACAGTAGAGGCAAACGAACGGCAGAAACGCTACAATACCGCGTTTTATTTTGTCATCGCCCCCTGAACTGCAGACCTTGACTGACACAGACAACAACAGGAACTCCATGCAGGAATTTGATGCCATCCGTCCCTATTCGGACGAAGAGACCGGCGCCGCCATCGAGCGCCTGGTGAACGATCCGGAATTTCTGGACATGATCGCCCGATTCAAGTCTCCGACCCTCGCGCGCTGGGCGCCGGCGTTGGTGCGGATCTGGGTAAAACGCTGGCTGATCAGCAACTTTGGCAATGTTAAGCGGGTTGACGACCTCCAGGCGAAAGTATCGGGTTACGTCGGCGAGTTGGTGGACCACACCACCACCCGGGTTACCTCGAGCGGCCTTGAGAACCTCGACAAGCGCAGCGCCCATATGTTCATCTCCAACCACCGGGACATTGTCTTTGATCCCATGGTGGTCAACTACCTGCTGTACGCCAACGGCTTCAACACCACGCGCATTGCCATTGGCGACAATCTTTTGGCCAACCCTGTGTTCGCCGAAATGATGAGGCTCAACAAAAGCTTTGTGGTGCGGCGGAACATGACCAGCCCGCGGGAGATGCGGGACGCCTATATCATGCTGTCGGGCTTCATCAATCACAGCATCGACACCAACCACAGCATCTGGATCGCGCAACGGGAAGGGCGCGCCAAGGATGGCCTGGATTTTACCGATCCGGCCATCATCAAGATGTTCTACATGAGCAAGAAGAAAAGTGGGCTGGATTTCTCTGAGGCCATGAACCGTCTGCACATCGTGCCGGTGTCCATCGCCTACGAATACGACCCCTGCGATGCGGACAAGGCGCGGGAACTTGAAACCCGTGCGCGGACCGGCTCCTACACCAAGGCGTCCGGAGAGGACACCGATCAGATCATGAAAGGCCTGACGGGCTTCAAGGGTCATGTGCATGTGCATTTTGGGGCGCCGATCACCGACGCGCCGGACAATCCCAAAGATCTGGCCGCGCGCATCGATCGCGAAATGCACGCCAACTATCACCTGCATGCATCGAATCTGGTGGCCTATCGGCAACGAGGTATTCATCCGGAAGCTCACAGCACGCCGGATACGGTCACTGACTCCGTGGTGACGGCAGAAACCTGGTCGCCGGCGGACTTTTCAGCGGCCGAATCGGAAATGGAGCGGCGTCTCGAACACTGTGACCCGGCGATCCGACCGTATCTGCTGGATATGTATGCCAACCCCGTGGTCACTGCACTGGCGGCAAACCACGACGGAACGAATTCCACGACCACTGACGAGTGAGGTAATTTGTGCAGGAACTCAAGTACATCGAACTGGAAACCAATCCCGATCCCGTGGCTTCGGTGATCTGGCTGCACGGTCTGGGCGCCAGCGGACATGACTTCGAGCCGGTGGTGCCGGAGCTGGGGCTGCCACAGGATGCCGCCGTCCGGTTTCTGTTCCCGCACGCGCCGGTGATGCCCGTGACCGTCAATGGCGGCATGAGCATGCCTGCGTGGTACGACATCAAGTCGATGGACGTTGACCGCGTGGTCGATAACGAACAGTTGCGGGCCTCAGCCGATGCGGTTGGCCGCATGGTTGACCGGGAAATAGAACGGGGCATTCCGGCCGGGAACATTATCATTGCCGGCTTTTCCCAGGGCGGGGCGGTGGCCTATGAGCTGGGCCTGAGTTACCCCCAGCGGCTGGCGGGTATCCTTGCGTTGTCCACCTACTTCGCAACCCACAACAGCGTGACGCCGTCGGAGGCGAACCGCAACATTCCGATCAATGTCTACCATGGCACTTTCGACCCGGTGGTACCGGAAGCCCTCGGGCGCCGCAGCATCGAGCAGCTCGAAGGGCTGGGCTACCGCCCGCGTTACGAGACCTTCCCGATGGAGCACAGCGTTTGCCTGGAGGAAGTCCAGGACATCGGTCAGTTTATTCGTGAGCACGCCCTGTAAACGCTGACAACAGCGCCCGGGAGTCACAGCCAGATCATTGCGCCCATCTCCAGTGGGTGGGTCAGCCCCTGATGGTAGGGGTACACGCGTATCCGCAGTGACTGCAATCCGGGGTAAGGCGGCAGAATGCGGGCGGAATAGATGGTTGTTCCGGGTTGCGCGCCCTTATCCGCTTCTTCGTGGCTTAACAGGAAGCGATCGGGGCCAGGGCAATCGTGGCTCCCGGTGCATTCCGGCGTCACCAGGCACTCCACGCGCACATCGTCCGGTTGCAGGCCATTCAGGTGCACCTCCACCGAGAGCGGAATTTCTTCGTTGTGCAGACACTGGGCGGTAACGCACTGATGCACCGACAGGGTGACGCCCGGCCAATCCTGGCGAACCCGCCGCTTCCATTTCGCCAGCTCCGTTGCCAGCCGGTAGCCATTGGCCGCGAGCTTGTCGCCCTGAACCGTTGCGGGATGATAAAAGCGCTCCACGTAGTCCATGACCATACGTTGGCTGTTAAACAGCGGGGTGATGGATTTCATTGACGCTTTGGACCGCTGCACCCAACCTTTCGAATAGCCCTGGGAAGCGCGGTTGTAGTACAGGGGAATCACTTCATACTCGATCAGATCCAGCAGGTCCCGGGATTCCTCACGGTTGCGGAATTCCGCATCAAGTTCGGTGCTGCGCGGGTTGATGGCCCAGCCGTTTTTGCCGTTGTAGCCTTCCCCCCACCAGCCATCCAGCACGCTCAGGTTGAGCGCACCATTGAGGGCGGCTTTCTCACCGGAGGTGCCGCTGGCTTCCTTGGGGTATTCGGGGGTATTCAGCCAGACATCCACCCCGCTCAGCAGGCGGCGCGCCATGGCCTGGTCGTAATCTTCCAGAAGAATCACGTGCCCCATCAGCGCCGGTTGCATGGCCAGATCGTGGATAACCCGAATCAACTGTTGCCCCGGCTTGTCTTTCGGGTGCGCCTTGCCGGCAAATACCAGAACCACCGGGCGGTCAGGGTCGGTCAGCAGCCGCTCCAGCCGGTCGAGGTCCGAGAAAATCAGGGTGGCCCGCTTGTAGGTGGCGAATCGGCGGGCAAAACCGATGACCATGGTGTCTTTTTCCGGGGAAACCAGTTGGCGGCTCATGCGTTCGGTCACCGAATGGCCGGTGCCGTTGCGCCGGTGCTGCCGCCTGAGACAGCGCACAATGTAGTCACCCATCTGCTGCTTCAGCGCCTTATGCACACTCCAGTAATGGTAATCCGGAATCTTGTCGACGAACTCCCAGAATGCCGGGTTCCGCAATTCGCTTTTCCAGGTCGGCGCCTGGATGTCGAACAGGCTGGACCATTCCGGCGCCAGGAAGGTCGGCACGTGGACGCCATTGGTGATGTAACCGAGGGGGTTGTCCCAGGGCGGCACCTGCGGCCAGATTTCGCCTTCCATTTCGGAGGCAACGCCGCCGTGGATGCGACTGACCCCATTGTGGAAACGGGAGCCCCGCAAGCCCAGGCTGGTCATGTTGAAGGAGTCGCCAGAGGTTTTGGACCCCAGCTGGAAAACCGCCTCGAAATCCAGTCCGGATTCGCTGAGGTAAGTGCCCAGGTTGTGGTGGACCAGCTCGCGGGAAAAAATATCGTGGCCTGCCGGTACCGGCGTGTGGGTAGTGAACAGTGTAGAGCCCGCGTTGAGCTCCAGCGCTGCTTCGAAATCCATTCCTTCCGCCATCGACCGACGACAGCGCTCGAGAATGAGAAACGCGGCGTGGCCCTCGTTGATGTGCCAGACGCTGGGTTTCAGACCGAGCGCCGCCAGCGTCCGCACGCCGCCGATTCCCAGCAGCATTTCCTGGCTGATACGGGTGGTCTCGTCGCCGCCGTAGAGTTGCAGCGTCAGCTCCCGGTCCTCGGCGCTGTTTTCCTCCACATGGGTGTCCAGAAGATACAGCCGTATGTGGCCCACCCGCGCTTCCCACACCATGGCGTGAACCGTACGCCCGGGGAAGGGCACGGAGACCGTCAGCGGGGCGCCGTCCTGTTCCACCAGTGAAATTGGCAGTTCGTCACTGAAATGGGATTGGTAGCGCGCGATCTGCTGGCCTTTGGCGTCAATGGTCTGGATAAAATAGCCCTGCTGGTAAAGCAGCCCCACCGCGACGAAGGGCAAGCCCAGGTCACTGGCGGCTTTGCAATGATCACCGGCGAGTATGCCGAGCCCGCCCGAGTAAATCGGAAAGCTCTCGTGAAAACCGAATTCCGCGCAGAAGTAGGCGACCAGCGTGGCCTCGGGATCCAGCAGGCTGGTTACTTCCGGCCCCGGCTCTGCTTCAAGGTAGGCATCGTAACTGCTGAGAATGCGGCGATACTCGGCCAGGAATGCGCGATCCTCAGCCGCGGCATCCAGCTGATCCTGGGCCACCCGTCGCAGAAACAGCTTGGGGTTATGAGCCACTTTCTGCCAGAGCCGGAGATCGATGCGCGCGAACAGACTGCGCACCCCGTGATCCCAGCTGTAAAACAAATCGTTGGCCAGCTCATCCAGACGGCCCAGCGCATCGTGTATGCTGGGCCGTGCTTCCAGTTTGAATACCGTGGCATTGCGCATCTTCATTGCCTCCCACAGACCGTTCCCAGTTAGTCGTCGGTAATGCTCTGGCGCGCTGCCAGAATCTGACGGTAGATATCAATGTATGCCCTGGCGCGGGTCTGCCATGAGTAGTCGCCGGCCATGCCGTTGCGCTGCAATTGCCGCCAGGCTTTGGTGCGGTTGAACGCCGCAAGAGCCCGATCGAGTGCCGCAGACAGCTTGCCAGGTTCCGGTTTATCAAAGGTAAACCCGTTGGCGCGGTTCATGCCGGTGGTGTCGGGGTCAAACACCGTATCCTTCAAGCCCCCAACTCCATGAACCACCGGGATGGTGCCGTATCTCAGGCTGTACATCTGGTTGAGGCCACAAGGTTCAAAGCGCGACGGCATGATAAAAATATCCGCCCCCGCAGTGATTCGGTGGGCAAGGGCTTCGTCGTAGCCGAGAGTGACCGAAAGGCGCCCCGGATACTGTTCCGCCAGCTCCAGCGCGGCTTCCTCATACTCGTGCATCCCGGAACCCAGCAACACGGCCTGGCAGCCCCGGTCCAGAAAGTCGGGCAGAACACTGAGCAGCAGATCGATGCCTTTCTGTTCCACCATCCGCCCGATGAAACCTAGCAGCGGGCCCTCGGCTGAACCGCCAAGCCCCGCCTGTTTTTGCAGGTCGGCGCGGCAGAGCCGTTTGTTGGGCAAATCGTCCGGGCCGTAGTGGTGGATCAGGTACGGATCCGATTCCGGATCCCATTGGCGGGTGTCAATGCCGTTGAGAATCCCGGTCAGAAATGGTGAGCGGTGGCGCAGCAAACCATCCAGCCCACAGCCGAGCGGGGGCTGGAGGATCTCCTCGGCGTAGCCGGGGCTGACGGTGGTGAGATGGTCGCTGAACACCAGCCCGCCTTTGATAAACGACAGCTGGCCATGGAATTCCAGCCGGTCGTACCGCCACAGGGAATCCGGCAACCCAAGGGCCCGGAACGCCTCGTGAGAAAACAGGCCCTGATAGGCCAGGTTGTGAATGGTGAACACCGTGGCGGGGCGTTTCTGACAGCTGTCCATCAGCACCGGCACCAGCCCGGTTTGCCAGTCGTTGCAGTGCACCACGTCGGGCACCCAATTCAGCCCGGCCTGGCCCAATGCCATCATTGCCGCCACGCGGGCGAACAGATGGTACCGGTGGGCGTTGTCCCACCAGTCACCGCCGTCTTCATTCTGGTAAGGGTTCCCGGGGCGATCGAATAGTGGCCCACATTCCACCAGCCACAACGCCACCGCCGAGTCCGGCAGCCGGGTTTGCCATAGGGTTACCGGATAGAAGCCAATACGCAATTGCGCCTTGCGCCGGGTTCCGGCGGATTTCGCGGCGGCCAACGCTGCGGGGTATCCGGGAAGCAGTATATGGACGTCGTGGTCCTGGCGGCATAAGGCTTCCGGCAGGCTTGCCGACACATCCGCCAGGCCCCCGGTCTTGATCACCGGGTACACTTCACTGGTCACGAACAGCACCCGGATCATGGCGCAAGCCCCATCACTACCGCACCCAGTGGAGGCAGGGTGAGGGCAATCGAGTGGGATCTGCCCATCCAGGGCCGGTCCTCGGCCGTCAGCGCCAGTGGATTGCCCAGGTTGCTGCCACCGTAGTAGAGGGAGTCAGAGTTCAGTTTTTCCTGCCAGACGCCGCCGTGGGGCAGGCCAATGCGATAATCAAACCGCGGTACCGGGGTAAAATTGATCACAATGACCAGCGATTGCTCGCCGTCCGTTCTGAGGAAGCTGATAACCGATTGGGTGGAATCGTGACAGTCGATCCAGTCAAAGCCGTTGGACCGATAGTTGATCCGGTGCAGGGCAGGCTGGTTGCGCAAAAGCTGATTCAGATCCCTCACCAGATGCTGCAGGCCCCGGTGCGATTCCTGTTCCAGCAAGCCCCAGTCCAGTTCCCGTTTTTCACTCCACTCCCGTCGCTGGCCGAATTCACCCCCCATGAACAACAGTTTGGCGCCGGGGTAGGTGAAGAGGTAGGTGAACAGGAGCCGCAGATTGGCCCGTTGCTGCCAGTCATCACCGGGCATCTTGTTCAGCAGGCTGGCCTTCTCATGCACCACTTCGTCGTGGGACAACGGCAACAGAAAACTTTCGTTGAAGGCATAGAGTACGCCGAACGTCAGCCTGTCATGATGGTACTGGCGGTACACCGGGTCCTGCCTGAGATAGTCCAGCGTGTCGTGCATCCAGCCCATGTTCCACTTGAGGCAGAAATCCAGCCCGCCGACGGTGGCCGGCCGGGTGACCTGGGGCCAGGACGTGGACTCTTCTGCGATAATGAGGCTGCCGGGATACCGTTCCCGGCACACCTGGTTCAGCTCTCGCAGAAATTCGATGGCTTCCAGGTTTTCGTGGCCGCCGTGAACGTTCGGCACCCATTTGCCTTCATCGCGGGAGTAATTGAGATACAGCATGGAGGCCACCGCATCCACACGCAGGCCGTCGATGTGAAAGGTATCGAGCCAGAACAACGCGCTGCCGATCAGGAAATTGCGCACTTCGTGCCGGCCGTAGTTATAGATCAGCGTTCCCCAATCCTGGTGTTCGCCTTTGCGGGGGTCTTCGTGTTCGTACAAAGCGGAACCGTCAAATCGCGCCAGGGCGTGCTCGTCCCGGGGAAAGTGGCCCGGCACCCAGTCGAGCAAAACGCCAATGTTGTTGCGGTGGCAACAATCCACGAAATAACGGAAATCATCGGGGCTGCCAAAACGACTGGTCGGTGCAAAATAGCCGGTGGTCTGATAACCCCAGGATTCGTCCAACGGGTGCTCGGTGACCGGCAGCAGCTCTATGTGGGTGAACCCCAGATCGCAGACATAGGGCACCAGTTGCTCTGCCAGTTCGCGGTAGTTCAGCCAGCGTCCGGAGCCGTGAAGCCGCCAGGAGCCTGCGTGAACCTCGTAGATCGACAGTGGTTGCTCGCGCCAGTTCCAGCGACTGCGCCGGGTCAGCCAGTCGCCATCCCCCCAACTGAAATGACCCCGCTGGGTAACCACAGCGGCCGTCGCCGGGCGGGGCTCGAAAGCCTGCCCGTAGGGATCGGTTTTGATCGTGCGTTCGCCACTGGCGGTGGTAATGGCGTACTTATACAGCGTACCGGTGGCCAGCCCCGGTACGAAGCGCTCCCACACGCCGCTTTCCTCGCGCCGGTGCATGGGCAGTGCGTCCACTTGCCAGTCGTTGAAATCTCCAACCACACTGACCGACGCCGCCGAAGGCGCCCACACCGCGAAACGTACGCCTTCCCGGCCATGGTGATGGCAAAGGTGGGCACCGAGCACGTTGTAGATGTGCCAGTGCTTACCCTGCCCGAAGAGGTGCAGGTCAAACTCACTCAAGCTTGGGCTTTCCATAGTCCGACTTACGTTCCGACAAGTTGGCATCGCGATCCTGGTTCATTGGACGCCAATCAGGGTGATCAAATACTGACCCATGACAAGTTTACGTCATCCGGTCAGTGCTAGTGTTCTATTATTAAGGGACACGTCAAAATATAGTCGATTCTTTTCCCGTGGTTCGTTGGGAGAGGCAGAAGGCCGTTCTGGTTTTCAGGGAAGCCGCTATGCAAACCGCCAAACGTTTTGTAAGCCGACTAACGCGCCATACCCTGGCACTGGTGCTTGCCGGGGGAAGGGGATCGCGTCTTTACGACCTCACCAGATGGCGGGCGAAACCTGCTGTTCCGTTCGGTGGAAAATTCCGCATCATCGATTTCCCGCTGTCCAACTGCATCAACTCGGGCATTAATCAGGTGGGGGTAATCACCCAGTACAAATCCCATTCGCTGATGCGCCATATACAGCGAGGCTGGGGGTTTCTGCGGGCGGAGATGGGTGAGTTCGTCGAGCTGTTACCGGCGCAGCAGCGAATCGAGACGTCCTGGTATGAAGGCACCGCAGACGCCGTACTGCAGAATCTCGACATCATCCGCAGCCATGCCCCTGAATACGTGCTGATCCTGGCGGGTGACCACGTTTACAAGATGGACTACGGCACCATGCTCGCTTACCACGTGGAGAACGATGCAGACGTGACCGTGGGCTGCATTGAGGTGCCCCTCGAGGACGCCACGGGATTTGGCGTAATGTCGGTCAACGACGAGCTGCGAATCACCGAATTCATAGAAAAACCGGCACACCCCAAGCCCATGCCTGACCGCCCGGGCAAGGCCCTGGCCTCCATGGGCATTTATGTCTTCAGCACCCGGGTGTTATTTGAGGAATTGCTTAGGGATCAGGATCTTGCCTCTGACTCCTCTCATGATTTCGGAAAAGACATCATCCCGCACATCATTTCGCGGCTGCGGGTCCTGGCGTTTCCGTTCCGCAATCCTCACACCAATCGACCTGCCTATTGGCGGGATGTCGGTACCGTGGATTCGCTGTGGCAGGCCAACCTGGAGCTGATCGGCATCAGCCCGGAACTGAACCTGTACGACCCGCAATGGCCCATCTGGACCTACCAGGAACAACAGCCACCGGCAAAGTTCGTGTTTGATGATGATGAACGCCGCGGTATGGCGGTGGATTCCATGCTGGCGGGCGGCTGTATTGTCTCCGGCGCGCTGGTGCGCCACTCCCTGCTGTTTTCCCAGGTGCGGGTGCATTCCTACAGCAAGGTCGCGGATGCGGTGATCTTTCCCGACGTGGAGATAGGGCGCCATTGCGAGATTCGCCGAGCGATTATTGACCGTGGCTGCCGCATACCGGATGGCACCAAAATCGGCGTGAACGCCGACGACGACCGGGAACGGTTCTACGTTTCTCCCAAAGGCATTGTTCTGGTGACACCCTCGATGCTCGGGCAGGATTACCCCCATGGCCTCTGATAAACGCACCCCCGTGGTGTTCTGCTGGCACATGCACCAACCCGGCTACCGGGATCTGAAAACCGGCGCCTTCCTGTTTCCCTGGGTCTACCTGCATGCCCTCAAGGATTACAGCGACATGGCAGCACACCTGGAAGCGCACCCCGGCGCCAAAGCGGTGGTGAACTTTGCGCCGGTGTTGCTGGAACAGATCGAGATCTATCTGGTGGATATCGAACGCTGGCGCCACGGCGCCGGTGAGATCGGTGATCCACTGCTCGCTGCGCTGGTGACGGAGCAGCTCCCGGAGCCGGGATCGCCGGGTTTTCTCGACCTCATGGACAAATGCCTGCGGGCCAACGAGGAGCGCATTATTCAGCGTTTTCCTGCCTATAACCGACTGTCTCAGCTTGCTGAGTTCTACAGTTCGAGGCCGGAAATGCAGCGATACATCGCATCCGCGTTGCTTTCGGATCTGCTGGTCTGGTACCACCTGGGGTGGATGGGTGAGACCATCCGCCGTAGCAACGCCTGCGTTCAGGCACTTCAGGAAAAAGCCCAGGGATTCAGCCTTGATGATCGCATGGCTCTGATGAACGTGATCTTCGAAACACTCTCCGGTATCGGTCCGCGGTACCGCCACCTGGCGCAAAATGGCCAGGTGGAGCTTTCGGTGAGCCCTTGTACCCACGCCATGGTGCCCTTGTTGATTGATCTTGCAAGCGCACGGGAATCGATGCCCGATATCGCCTTGCCACAACATTCCAGCTACCCCGATGGCGCAACCCGCGCCCGCTGGCAACTGGAACAAGCCAGGGAGATCTTCGTTCGCTTTTTTGGCATCCAGCCGACCGGCTGCTGGTCCTCCGAGGGCGGGCTTAGCCAGCAAACGCTCAACCAGCTGGAGCAGGCCGGCTTCCAGTGGACCGCCAGCGGCGATTCGGTCCTCCATAACAGCCTGGCGCGGGCCACCGAAAGCGGCCAGGCGCCGAAAGACGGCTCGATTCATCAGCCCTACCGCTTCGGCGACGCCAACATCACCGTCTACTTTCGCGACGACGGGTTATCGGACCTGATTGGCTTTACCTACGCCGACTGGCACGCCGAGGATGCAGTCGGCGACCTTGTGCATCACATGGAAACCATTGCCTCCCATGCGGGCGCCCACGCCAACCGGGTGATCTCCGTGATCCTCGATGGGGAAAATGCCTGGGAGTACTATCCGGAGAACGCCTTTCATTTCCTCGATGAACTGTATCAGGTGCTGGAGCAGCATCCGCGCCTGGCTTTGACCACCTATCGTGACCTGCTGGCCCATAACGCGAGCCCGCCCCAGGAGCTGCCTGCCATCGTGGCGGGTAGCTGGATCTACGGCACCTTCTCAACCTGGATCGGGGATCCGGACAAGAACCGCGCGTGGGATCTGCTGTGCGAGGCGAAGCTGCACTTCGACCGGGCGATGGACAACGGTTCGCTGACGGCAGAGCAGAAAGCGGCAGCCACCCATCAACTGGCATTGTGTGAAGGCTCCGACTGGTTCTGGTGGTTCGGCGATTACAATCCGGCTCAGGTGGTGAATGATTTCGAGCACCTGTACCGACGCCACCTGGTCAACCTGTATGAGATGATCGGTTACCCCGCGCCACCGTCTGTGTTCCAGAAACTCAGCCAGGGTTCCGGTGCCCCGGCCCGGGGCGGCGCCATGCGCCCGGGCCATGACGCGGACACTGCGACATGACCCAGGCCCACTCCCGGCCAGGCGTTCTTTCCCGTCGCCGAGCGGGGGTGCTGCTGCACCCGACCTGCCTGCCTTCGGAACACGGCGTTCTGGGGCGCAGCGGGCGTCGGTTTCTGGATTTCATGGCCGAAGCCGGGCTGTCGGTGTGGCAAACGTTGCCCCTGGGGCCGACCCACGCCGATCTATCGCCTTATCAGTCGTTGTCTGCCCACGCTGGCAATCAGGATCTTATCGACCTTGAGGAGCTGTTATACGCCGGCCTTGTGTTCGAAAACGAGCTGGTCAGCAATGGCGACCAGCTTCGCCGTCAGACGCTTTTTGAGAGGGCCTGTGAGCGCTTTTTCAGTGGCACCGAGGACCGGTTTCAGGGCCCTACACTGGCTGAATTCGAAGCCTTCCGCCTCGCCAATGAATCCTGGCTCGGGGATTACTGCCTGTTCTGCGCCATTCGTGAAGAGTACCCGGGGTGCAACTGGCTGTCCTGGCCTGCGGAATTGCGGGATCGCGATGCAACCGTGCTGGACCAGTTTTCCAGCGCTCATGCCGCCAGCCTGCGCCGGCTTCAGTTCGAACAGTTTCTGTTCGACCACCAATGGCAACGGTTGCGTGAATACGCCCATCAACGTGGGATTGTGCTGTTCGGTGATATCCCTATTTTCGTGGCCCACGACAGCGCAGATGTCTGGGCCTCGCCCGATCTGTTCAAACTGGATCAGAAAGGGGAGCCGCTGTTCGTCGCCGGGGTGCCACCGGATTATTTCTCTCCCGACGGCCAGCATTGGGGCAATCCCGTCTACGACTGGGGGGTCATGGCCGAAGACAATTACCAATGGTGGATGTCCCGGCTGGACACACAACGGCGTTGTTTCGATCTGATCCGGATTGACCACTTTCGCGGGCTTCACGCCTACTGGGAAATTCCCGCGGCGAACCCGGCGCCGATCAACGGTTACTGGGTGCCGGGCCCGGGCGCGGCGTTTCTCGACGCCTGCTTTCAGCGTTTTCCGGATTTGCCGCTGGTGGCCGAGAACCTCGGCATCATTGGTGACGAGGTCGAAGCGCTTCGCCACCGTTACCGGTTACCGGGCATGACCGTGCTTCAGTTCGGCTTCGACGGCAGTTCCGCCAACCCCCATCTGAGCCATAACCACCGGCGACGGGATCTGGTGTATTCCGGTACCCACGACAACGACACCACACTCGGCTGGTACCAGAGCCTGGATGACCATACCCGCGCCTACGTGGATGCGTATTTCGGCCATTCCAGCGACCCCATGCCGTGGCCGGTTATTCGCACGGCGTTCCAGTCGGTTAGTCAGCTGGCGATGATTCCCTTGCAGGATTTTCTTGGTCTCGATAGCCGTGGGCGTTTCAACACGCCCGGAACCACCGTTGAGAACTGGTGCTGGAAACTAAATTGGCAGCAATGCCCAACGGGCCTTGCAGAGCGCATTCGCGACCTGACCCGGCTCTATGGAAGGCTTCCCTGATGGGGGATATGTCATCTACTGACACCCGGTTCATGACGATGGATTGCAGGTGGTTAATAGTTGACCTGAATCAAGAGCGTTCGGAAACCAATGGGGCTATGATCTGCCCAATATTTGTTCAATCTTTACTCAATCTTTACCCACCCGGGTGGCAGATCAGGAAGCAGGGGAGATCCCATGGAACACAGGCTCAGCAAACGTATTTTCGGCAAGTTAGGACTATTGGTGTACAAGCGGGGCCTGCCTGTTGCGACCGGGCAGATCCGCGATGCCAGCAAGCGCGGCCTGTTCATCGCAACGGATTACACCGACCTTCAACTGAATCAGACCGTGGAACTCGAATTCCGCTTTCCCGATCGGAAGGAGAACGCATTCCGTCGTCTCAAGGCCCACGTGGTTCGTAAATGCGATAACGGGCTGGGTGTGGATTTCGAAGGTGTGGATAACGACGCTTTCACCATCTCGTCATTGCTGTCGTGGCTGCAGAAGCACAATTACGTTGTGACCCATTTTCCGCCAGTCCGGCAACACTCTTATCGCTGAAAGAGTGACGACCACTGAAAAGGACCTGTTGCCCGCAGCGATTACTTGACCAGGGGGACAAAGATCATGGAACGACTCAGAGACAAAGTGGCAATTGTGACTGGCGGCGCTGTCGGCATTGGCAGGGCGGCAGCGACGCGAATGGCGGAGGAGGGCGCCGCCGTGGCGATTTTCGACTGCCAGGACCAGGAAGGGGAGGCGCTGGCCTCTGAACTGGTGAAACGCGGTCTGAAAGCCCATTACTGGCACTGTGACGTCGGGTTTGAAGCCTCGGTCCGCAGCGCGGCAGACAGTGTTAAGGGCCATTTCGGCCACATACACGTGCTGGTCAACAACGCCGGTATCTCCGGAACCAATAAACCGACCCACGAACTCACTGAGGAAGAGTGGGACCAGGTTCAGAGGGTCAACGTCAAAGGCGTGTTCTTTTGTACCAAGCACGTCATTCCTTACCTCAAGGCTTCAGGGAACGGCAGCATCATCAATCTCTCGTCCATTTATGGCCTGGTCGGCGCGCCCGATGTACCGCCATATCACGCCTCCAAGGGCGCCGTTCGGCTGATGACCAAAACCGATGCCCTGATCTACGCTGCCGACCGGATTCGCGTTAACTCCATTCATCCTGGTTTCATATGGACCCCGATGGTTGAGCACCACCTGCAGACCACCGGCATGGACCTGGAAGAAGCCAAGCAGGCCACGGCGGCGCTGCACCCGGTTGGCCACATGGGCGAGCCGGATGATATAGCCTGGGCCATCGTTTACCTGGCGTCTGATGAAGCAAAATTTGTCACCGGCTCAGAGCTGGTGGTTGATGGCGGCTACACCGCACGCTGATTCCTGAACGTTGAGAACGGGACAACCATGCCAGCATCTGCCGGGCTTTACCTGCACCGGAGGTTACCGGAGGAACTGCGTGGGCTGGCCGGGCTTGCGCTCGACCTTCGCTGGACCTGGCACCATGGCAGTGACGTGCTCTGGCGAACCATTGACGAGGAATGCTGGGATGCCACACACAACGCCTGGCTGGTGCTGAACAGCGTATCCGGCAACGACCTGACCCGGCTGGCTGCCGATCCTGACTTCATCGCTCTGTTGACCGAGCAGCTGGCCGCTTATGACCAGTTCTGCAACGCCGCCACCTGGTTCGGGGAGGCCTACCCGGACACACTCACCAACTCGGTGGCGTATTTCTGTATGGAATACGGAATGGCGGAATGTCTGCCGCTGTATTCCGGCGGCCTGGGAGTGCTCGCCGGAGACACCCTGAAGGCGTCGAGTGATCTCGGCGTGCCGCTGATTGCGGTTGGACTGCTGTACCAGCAAGGCTATTTTCGGCAGGAAATCGATGCCGACGGTGAGCAGCTTGAATTCTATCCCTACAACGACCCCACAATGCTTCCGTTGATGCCGCTGCGCGACGACCAGGAAGAGTGGGTGCGGGTGGCTGTGGAATTACCCGGCCGTTCGGTGCGATTGCGGGTGTGGAGCGCCCTCATCGGCCGATGTCGTCTGTTGCTTCTGGACAGCAATGACCCCCGCAATGAACCGAAAGACCGCGGCATCACCAGCGAGCTGTACAGTGGCGACCCGGAGAAACGCCTGCAGCAGGAACTGGTGCTGGGGCTCGGTGGGTGGCGGTTGCTGCAACGTATGGGCATGCAACCGTCGGTGGTCCACATTAACGAAGGCCACTGTGCCTTTGTTTTACTGGAACGCCTCCTGGCACTGAGCGCGGCCACCGGGATCAGCTTCGAGGCCGCACGCCTGGCTACCCGGGCGGGCAATCTGTTCACCACCCACACCTCCGTTGCCTCGGGCTTCGACCGGTTTCCGGTGAAACTGCTCAGCCTGTATCTCGCGGATTACCTTAAAGCCGCCAGCGTGGACTGGGGAACCTTTCTTCAATTGGGGCAGCCAGAGGGCGAGCACACCGACCATTTCAACATGAGCTATCTGGCCGTTCGCCTGAGCAGCCGCATGAACGCCGTAAGCCGAATTCACCGCGATGTCTCCCGTCACATATTCAGCGGGCTATTTCCCCGGTGGCCGCTGAATGACATACCCGTCGAATACGTCACCAATGGCGTGCACACCCCAAGTTGGGATTCACCGGACGCGGACGCGCTCTGGACCGAGGCCTGCGGCAAGGACCGCTGGCGCGGTACGCTTGATGACACATCGATTCCGTTCAGCGCCATCAGCGACGAGCGACTCTGGCAGATGCGCCGCACCCAGCGCCGCCGTTTGATTCACTTTCTGCGCAAGCGCCTTCACGGCCAGCACTGTGAGCACGGCAACGGGACCAACGTGGAGGCGGCCTGTGGACTGCTTCTGGACAGTGAAGCGCTGACACTGGGGTTTGCCCGCCGCTTTACCGATTACAAAAGGCCCGACCTGTTGCTGAAGGATGAGCAGCGTCTGATCCGTTTGCTGACGGATCGTGATCGGCCATTACAGATCGTGTTGGCCGGCAAGGCGCACCCGAAGGACATCGCCGGAAAGGCGATCATCCGGCGCTGGAAGCAGTTCATCAGGCACGCGGATTTACAGGGCCGAGTGGTGTTCATTAATGACTACGATCTGGGGCTTGCCGCGGAACTGGTCCAGGGTGTGGATGTATGGCTCAATACCCCGCGCCATCCCTGGGAAGCCTGTGGCACCAGCGGTATGAAGGTGCTGGTCAATGGCGGTCTCAATCTGTCCCAGTTTGACGGCTGGTGGGCCGAAGCCTGGCGCCCCGAGGTGGGCTGGGCAATACGGCAGGATGCCACACTCGCCCACCTGAGCAGCACGCCGGAATACGACGGGGAGGATGCGCTGGAACTGTACGAGCTGCTTGAGCGGGCGGTGATACCGCTGTACTACGACTGCGATCATGGTGGACTGCCGCGAAAGTGGCTGGCAATGATCCGGGCAAGCATGGAAACGCTGACCCCGCTGTATTCGGCCAATCGAATGATGAGGGAGTACACCGAACGGTTCTATATTCCGATGGAGAAACGCCAACAAGAACGCGCCCCGGCGGTGGCTCAGACTTTGGCGCTCCAACAGCAGAGTATCCGCGAACACTGGCCACTGCTGCGGTTTGGTCCGATGGAGTGCGAAGAGCAGGGGGCCGGCCTGGAGGTGCGCGTTCAGGTCTATCTGGATGGGCTGGAGCCATCGTTATTGAGGCTGGAGTTGGTGGCAGAGAGGTCTGAGAGTGACGACCGGGTGGTGATCCAGATGCAATGTGAAGGGGCTCTGGCCGAGTCACCCCGGACGTTCATTTTTCGCTGTCGGGCGCCGCTGCGCGCGCCGGAAGATTACACCCCGCGGCTGGTGCTGGGCGACCAACGGATGAACCTGCCCATTGAGGAGCCCCGAATTCTCTGGCGCTCCTGAACGGCTCAGCTGCGCCAGAACCCCGGCGACAACACGATCACCACGCTGAGTATTTCCAACCGCCCCATCAGCATGCCAACGGCCAGAATCCACTTGGCCGCCTCCGGCAACGACTGGAAGGTTCCGGCCGGACCAATGATGGCGCCAAGCCCCGGACCTACGTTGGTCAGGGCGGTCAAAGCGCCAGACAGGCTGGTTATGAAATCCAGCTGCAGTGCCGCCAGGGCGACGGTGATAATCAACAGGCAAAGCAAGAAGATAAACGTGTAGGCAATCATCGAGGAAATGATCTCGTCGCTGACCGCTCGCCCGTTGTAATTCCGGGTCAGCACCGCGCGCGGGTGCAACAACCGCATCAGCTGCTCACGGAGCACGATCAACGACAACTGGAAGCGGAAAATCTTCATGCCGCCGGCGGTCGACCCTGAACAGCCGCCGACGAACATCAGGAAGAAAAACAGCACGAACGCCAGCGGACCCCAGGCCGAATAATCCTCAGACGCATACCCGGTGGTGGTAACGACAGACGTGACGTTGAACAGCGTCACGACATACCCGTGCAGCGGATCAAAGTCGCCGGTGGAAACATACCAGCGGTACAGTGTCAGCAATGCCGGGATCACCAGAAGGATGGTCACGAATAGCCGCACCTGCTGATCCCGGAACAGGACACCATGCTGCCCGTGCATCTCGCGAACGAACAGGAAGAACGGCATGCTGCCAATCATCATGAACAGGCTGGCCTGAAGCAGGATCAGATCAGAATCGAACTTGCCCATTGAGGAATCGGAGGTGGAAAAACCGCCCGTGGCAATGCTGGTGAGCCCGTGATTGAAGGCATCAAACAGCGACATGCCTGACATCCAGTAGGTGAGCACTGCGACGATCGAGAAAAAAACGTACACCACCAGCAGCCCGCGACTCAGGGTTTTCATTCTGGGCAGGGCTTTGTCTGTCCATTCCGAGGACTCAGTGGCAAACAGTCGCATACCACCCACCCGCAGGAAAGGCAGAACGGCAACGAACATGCCGATAATCCCGATACCGCCAATCCACTGAAGGATAGAGCGCCAGAGCAGCAGGTCCGGATCCATGGTGTCCAGGCCCGTCATCACCGTTGCGCCGGTGGTGGTAATGCCGGAGGTGCCTTCAAAAAAGGCGTCCACCATCGAGATGCCATTATCACTCAGGTAGAAGGGGAGAGCCGAGAGCAGGGCAATGAGGAACCAGCTCGAGACCGTCAGCACAAACATGAAGCGGGGTTTCAGATCCCGCGGCTGACGGTAGGTGGCGACAATGCCCAGCACACCGAGGCCACAGACGATGGCGGCCGATTCCGCAAAGGCCTGGGCGTTGGGCGCTACAGAACCTGCTAGAAGAAAGACAGGTAACGTCATGAATATGCTCAGCAGCACAAACATCACGCTCATTATAAAGATGACAGGATTAAGGTTTCTCAAAGGGCGCTCAAACCGGCTGAACAGAGAGACGGCGTCAGAATACATGCGGCCCCGGGGTTTCGCAAGGCAACCGGGGTGGGTCCGTGACGGGTTACCGGGGGATTAAATCGTTGTAAATATCAGGTAAATCGGGATCCGGGCTCTGGATTAAATCGTTGGCGTGGTGCAGTTTGATAAAACAAACCGTAATAACCAGCGAAGGAGTATCAAGGAATATGAACACGTCACGTTCACTGGTATTGGGACTTGCGGCACTTGCCGGCGGCATCGCATCCACCCAGGTGGTTGCTGATGACATGTACAAATCCGGGGTAGGCGGGCTATACGGCGGCCTGAACTACACCTTTTTCAACCTGGAGGAAGGCTCCGCCGATGCTGACGTGGGTGCCATATCCGGTAAGGTCGGCGCCCTTGCCACGCCTTATTTTGGCGTGGAGGCCCGTGCCGGTTTTGGCGTTGATGACGACCGCGTGGGCGGCATCGACTATTCGGTGGATAACTTCTTCGGCGGGTACGCCACCCTGAATCTTGCCAATGAAAGCCCGGCGACGCCCTACGTGATTTTCGGCTTCAGCCGCCTGGAGCTTGAGGCGGAAGGGCCGTTTGCCACACGCAGCGACGACGAATCGGACTTCTCCTACGGTGTCGGCGTTAACATCGAAATGGCGCCGCAGATTTCCGGTAATCTGGAATACATGCGTTACTATGACAAGGACGATGTGACGATCGACGGTATTGGCGTCGGCGCCACCTTCCATTTCTGATCAGGCGCAACCCTCCGGCTATGACAGGAGCGTTGTTGCTGCCATAGCCGGACAACGCGGAGATCCATTGAATCACCTCGCGCATCTTTTTCTCGCCCCGGACGTGCCGCAGATCCGTATCGGCAGTCTGATGGGGGACTTTGCCAGGGGGCTCGACATCCAGACACTGCCGGCCGACGTAAGAGCGGGAATCCTTCACCATCGGGCCGTGGACACCTACACCGATGCGCACCCCGAAGTGCTCGCCAGCAAACAGCTGTTTTCCCCCCAACGACGCCGATTCGCCGGCATCGCTCTGGACATGCTTTACGATCACTATCTGTTAAGGCACTGGCAACACTACAGTAACGTCGACCCCGCTACCTTTATCAACCAGATGTATCGTGAATTCCAGAATCACGAACACCTGATGCAGGTGCGCATGCGCGACGTGACCCGCAGAATGGCGGAACATGACTGGTTCACCGCCTATACTGATCTCGACAGTCTGGGCCTTGCTCTGAACCGCGTGGCCGAGCGTATACGATTCAGGCACCGATTTTATGACATCATCGACGAGATAAAAGAGCACGATCGGGAACTGGAACACCGGTTCCTGCGCTTTTTTCCAGAACTGATGACTTATTCAGGAGGAAACGAATGAAGCTTATCGCTGGACTGACCCTGGCAGCAGTACTGAGCTCAGCCATGCCCGTCATGGCCGAAGAAGACGCCAAGACCAAAGCAGAGCGACCGCCGGAATCCCTGGGCTTTGTGGAATGGGTGGTCCTCCAGGACACCGGGCTGCGGCTGAAGGCCCGACTGGACACCGGCGCCAAGACTTCATCACTCCACGCGGTGAATATCGAACCCTTCGAGAAGGGAGACGAGACATGGGTAAGCTTTCAGGTGCCCCTGGCTGATCACCGCGATCAGGAAGCCGGCAAAAACGGACCAGCTCCGGAGGACGTCACCCTGGAGTTTGAACGGCCAGTCGAGCGTACGGTGAAGATCAAACGTAAAGGAGCGGAATCACAGCGCCGCTACGTAATCCGCATGGAATTCTGCATAGCAGGTTCGACCCACGAAACCGAATTCTCGCTGACCGACCGGGGCAGGTTCTCCTATCCGGCGCTGTTGGGGCGGCGTTTCATGAGCGATGACAATATCCTCGTGACTTCCTCCGAGAGTTTCCTTGCCGAGAAAGAATGCGAGCATCAGTCCCTTGAGGATTTGGCGGAAAGCGAACACAACACCACGCCAGTGGATTGATCGGCAACCCGATATGCTGCGTTACGGGAGGTTGAGTCGGCGTTTCTGGTCTAGACTTCCCGTGACTGCTTCTCTGATACCGAGGGGCCCATTTCAACGCTTAACCGTCGGAGGTCAACATGCCTGGAACCGGCTTTCGTTTTGCGCCCCTCAGCCTGACCGCACTTTTGGTGGCCGGTTGTAGTGGCTTAACTTCCGAGCCTCAGCTGACCGCGGATCCCTGTGCAGATCTGCACGCCCTCATTGCGGAATACCCCAACCGGTTCGCGGATCTTCGCGGCAGCCGATCCGATTTCCGAAGCGTCACCCTTTACCGCGCAAAAATGGACATCGTCAAAGGCCATTGCGAGGTGTGGGAGTGGGCCGGCGGCGATAGCGCTTACGTTTGCTCTGTCAACGCGCCGGACGCCGAAGTGGCTGAACAACGGTACGAGAGAACCGTCGACTATGTCGGCAACTGCCTGGGCGCTGATTGGAAAGAGGAAGCATCCGATCGCGTTCGCGACGGCCAGGTGGCCGGTGTGGTTACCCGATATAGAAATCCGGCCTACGGTTCGCTGGTGATCTCCGTCCATAATGTATCCATCGCCGGAGCGGCACGGGCGTTGCGTTCCAACTACCTGTTCATCGGGGGGGCTGACAGGTCTGGCGAGATCTGATCGGGGGCCTGCCGGCACGGCCCCGTGTCGTCGTGCCATTCAACGAGTATGCGTTCAAGGAGTCTGGCCGCGATGGGAGAACTGTTTTCGCTCAGTGCTGCCTGGATGATCTGTTGATATCGACCATTATCCCGAATCGCCTGAAAGCCCCGATTGAAGGTAGCTTTATACTGGCGAGCCTGCTCAGATTCCTGATCGAACACCAGATGATAGAACGCGCTTCGCAGTGGCCTGGGGTGAAAGCTCAGACGTGAAGCGTAACTATTCAATTGGGTGCTTAGCATGGCCTCGCCGACCACCGGATCCATCGGAAACAGATCGATACGCCCCATTAACAGCTTGTAGAAGTTCGCCAGATCGGACGTGGTAACGTCAGCGCTGACAACACCGTCGTTAATAAGCCCTTTGAGAGTCTGTCCGTAGCTGTAATCCTGGGTTAGCCCGATGGTCTTACCATCGAGGTCCGATAATTCGCTCCATTCGAAGGGATCCCGGGCGCGGTGGTAGAAAACGTACTGGTAGGGCAGGATGGGAACAGAGTAGATGAAACGCTGACTCCGGGCCTCGGTGCAAGACCATACCGCCGACGCATCGTAACGCTGGGCTTCAACCATAGCCAACGCCCTGGACCATGGCAGGAACGAAAACTCGACATCCACACCTTCATGGGCGAAGGCCGCGCGTATGATTTCCGCGACGAAGCCCTGATCCGCATCCCCCTCATCGAGATAAGGCGGCCAGTGGCCGGTCGTGATCTCTACCGTTGCGCTGTTGGCGGCTACTGCCCCCGGATAAGCCAGGAAGCATAGCAGCGCAAAAACGAAAAACCCGGGTTTCGGCATTGTCGGCGCCCCCTGGCCTCACTACTGAAGCTCAATATAGACATTGCCGGTGCATCTTACACCGTTGCACGGCGGCATCCCGAAAATTTTTGCATTCTTTTAACACTTCAATAATCACTGTATATTTCATAGACTTGCAACACGTCGGCTTTCCAACCGAACCGTTACTTCAAGACCATTTCTTCCTGAGGCTCGCCGCGAGCATGGACGTTTACTTTCTGATTCTGCCTGACATACATCTGATGGATCTGTCCGGCCCTGTACAGGCGCTGGCAGACTGTAACGAGCTGCATGGCGAACGGTTTCGCTGCCACTATGTCAGCCACCAGAGAACGATTTCAAGCTGGCAGGGCCTGACGCTATCCACCATGTCGCCCTTGCCAGAGCAAGTGGCACCCGGGAGCCTTGTGTTTATCCCGGGCATGAAACTCGGTTCAAACCACATCGATCAGCTTGCGTTTACCGAGGTTCTTGAGTGGCTGCGGCGGATGCACAGCCAGAACGCCAGGCTGATCGGTGTTTGCACGGGGTCCTTTATCCTTGGGGCCGCCGGGCTCCTTGACGGTCGCCGGTGTACCACCCATCACCGACAGATCCAGCGCATGGCGAATGAGTTCCCTGACGCTCTGGTGCTGCGGGAACGCATGTTCGTGAATGACAATGGGCTCTACACGTCTGCCGGGGTCAGTGCCGGTATCGACCTGACACTGCATCTGATCAGCGAGATCGTTGGACCGGAGGCCAGCGTCTCCGTTGCCCGTGAAATGGTCGTCTGTAGCCGGCGAATGGGGGACGATCCGCAGATTTCGCCCCAGTTCCGTCACCGTGAGCATGTCCATCCAACGGTTCATGAGGCCCAGGATTACATTGCCCAGAACCTGAGTAGGGCGCTGACGGCGGAGTCCATCGCCTGCCACCTGAAAATCTCCGCGCGGCATTTCCAACGTTTGTTTCTCAAGGCAACAGGCCTGACGCTAAAACAGTATGTGAACGAGCAGCGCATCGAGAAGGCCCGGCAGCTCCTCAAGTCCACGAATCATTCAATCGAACTGGTGGCTGAACTGGCAGGCTTCCAGAGTTCGAAAACCTTCCGGGATACCTGGGTCAGGAAATTCGGCTATCCCCCGAGCCAGTCCCGTTCATCCACCCGCAAGGCTCTCAACCATCACGGTCATTGAGGGGGAGGGTGCGCTGGGTCAGTGTACGCTTGAAGAACTGACCGACTTCGTACAGTGACCGTTTGGTCGCCGTTACGTCGTGCTCAATGCGCACCTCGCCACCTTTGCCTCTGAACGCGTACGGGTCGAAGAACTCGGCGGGCGGGCCGGCACGGTCAAACGCGTGTGTTGCGCCAACCAACGACACCTCTGTCACTCTCTCCCTGTCGGGTTCGGGCAGCGAACTCACCAACGATTCACAATCGTCCGGGCGATCGTACTGGTCTCTGGTGCCTGAAATCAGAAGCACCTCTTTTACCGCCACTTGCCTGAACTCGTAGCCGGGGACTTCGTTATATCCCCAGCACACCGGGTACAATGCGGCAACGGATTCAAATCCGGCAACCTGCCCCGACGCCGTCAGCATGCCCACGACACCTCCCCAGGAAAATCCCATCAGCCCAATGCGATTGGCATCAATCTCCGGACGGGAAGCCAGGTAACGGAACGCCGCTTTGGCGTCAGGCAGGGTATTTTTAACGTGCTTTGGCCGATCAAGCCCTCCTGACATACTGCGAGCCGACCACATATCGATCTCCAGTGTCGCGATGCCCAATTCATTCAGCTTCTGAGCGTAGGCGGGGCCCCGTGAATCCACGCCACCGGAACCGTGGACTATCACAACGGCCGGCTTTTTTTCACGCTCGGTGACCGGAACACTCAACCTGCCCGCAACGGTATGCCCGGTGGCTACGGGAAAGGCGACGAAATAGTAGTCAGGCGGGGTTTCGAGCCCATGGATTTCGGCATGGGCTGCAGAGACCATGAGGGTGAGACAAAGAACCACGAATCTGAACATCATGCAGAGACGACCTCCCTCTGGCAGATCTGAGCAAGCGCCTGTTCAAGGTCGGCAATGATGTCGCCTGGAAACTCCAGCCCGACTGACAGTCTTATCAGCCCCGGCGTGATACCCGCCTTCAGTTTTTCCTCGTTGCTGTAGCGGCAATGAGTTGTCGACCACGGGTGGGTAACCATGGTCTTCGCATCGCCGATGTTGGTGCATTTGGCGATGAGGGCGAGGCTGTCCATAAACCGCCAGGCGGCATCCTGACCGCCATTGATTTCCGCGCTGAGCAGACCGCCATGGCCCGTCTGTTGGCGATCCACCAGATCGGTATCGACACGGGTGGACTGGCCCGTGTAGTTAACCTGGTTAATGTCAGGATGATCCTGCAGCCATCTCACCACATGCAGTGCGTTGGTTTCGTGCATCACCATCCTGGCATGGAGGGTCTCCAGACTCTTGGACAGCAACCAGCCATCGAACGCGCTGAGGCACATACCACCGCTACGCAGCACGTTCTTGATCGGTGTCACCAGAGTACTGTTGCCGGCTACCGCACCGCCAACACAGCGGCCCTGGCCGTCGATGTACTTTCCTGCAGACTGAACCACCAGGTCAGCCCCCAACGTCAGGGGTTTCTGGTAGATGGGGGAGAGTATGGTGTTATCGACCACCAACAGAACCCCGGATTCTTTGGCGAATCTCGACAAAGCCTGAATATCGGCGACTTCCATTGTGGGGTTGCCGGGCGTCTCCAGTATCATCATCCGGGTGGTAGGAAGAATGGCCTCACGCCATGCCGCCGTAGCCGTCAGGGGGAGACGCGTGCAGGAGATGCCGAACTGCGAGAAATAGTGGGTGAACAGGTGGGAGGTCGAACCGAAAATACCGTTTGCCAGGAGTACGTGGTCGCCCTGTTTCAGGTAGGCCATGGCAATGGCCAGGTAAGCCCCCATACCGGAACTGGTTGCGACCGCGTCTTCCGCTTTTTCCATGATGGCGAGCCGACGTTCGAAATTCCTCACCGACGGATTGGTAAATCGTGAATAAACGTTGCCCGCCTCGCGATTGTTGAACCGGTCGCTCGCCTGCTGGGCAGACTCAAAGTCGTACGCGGATGTTATGTAGAGCGGTTCCGAGTGCGCATCCTGGCCGTCTGCAAAAGGCCGATGCAAAGCTTCGGTGGTTTCGTGAGAATGGGTCATAACGATTCCTTTCCTTTACCATGGCGTGACATCATCGATTGCCAACAACAGCCTGTTCAATATTGCCATCCGGCTCCCGATCTCCCTGACTGTCGGTGGCGCCTTTCAGCGCCAATGCTGCACCCACGGCCAGCAGGCAAAAAGCCGTCACGCCGAGCGTGGTCATTGTGTAATCACCCGTCAGGTCGCGCGCAAAGCCACCGAGCCAGGCTGTCAGGAAGACAGCGACCTGATGAACACTGAAGAGCAAGCCGAACATCTTTCCTTTGATCCGGGCGCCGTAACAACGCAGACACAGCATCGAGGTGAGGATCACCGTGCCCATGTAGGTCAGCCCGAAGACGACGGCGAAAAATATGAACAGAGAAGGGGAGTTCGCCACCGAAAGCATCGCCAGGGACAATGCACGAACGGCGTACAACATAGCGAGCAAACGTGCTGAATTTAATCGCCCTGCGATGTAGCCAACGACCATCGCGCCGGCCAGCTCAAATACCCCCAGCACGCTGAGCATGATGGCCACGGTGGACGTGCCACTGCCGGGCAGCGACATCGTACGTTCCTGGATTAACGGGACCAGATGGATATCGATAAACGCCATCGACGAACCGCAGCCCGCGAAGCTCACGGCCAGCAGCATAAACAACGGCTTCTTCAGGTGGTCGATCACCGTATCGGAATCCGGCTTCTGCCCGGATACGGCACCCTCAGCCGGCACCACAAACACTCGGGACACCAGAAAGACGGGCAAAGCCACCAGCAGGGCGAAGGCAATGGCGAGATAATTCGCCAGGTCCCCCCAGGACATCCAGCTATTCAGCCACACCCAGAGCGGAGAGAGCACAATGAAGCCGATAGCAACGCCATTGCTAACCACCGCGAACGCCAGGCCTTTGTGTTTGGCCGGGAAAACCCGGTCAATCAGCACGCCCACCGGCACAAAGGTTAATGCGGCAAACGCGTAAGCGGCCACGATTCCGTAGGAAAACAGAAACCAACCGTACTCGCTGATGTTGCCAAGCATGAAGAACGCCAAGGCCGCCGCCGCTCCACCGGAGAGCAGGCAAGGGTAGGGGCCGAACCGGTCGCAGAGGGCACCGACAAAAGGAGAGAAAATGCCCAGACACAGTCCGAACATCGCACCAGATAATGCAAAAGCGCCCCGGCCAAGGTCGAAGAACTCTGCCAGATCGCGGAAATAGATCTGGTAAGCGCCCTTGATCCCGGAGCTCAGAAACATGACGAGGAAGCCTGTCAGCAGAACGCTCCACAGCATGCCCCGTCGGGTCAGTCTGCCATGGTCATGCATAAACAGGCTCAACAGGCTGAATGGTGTCGTAGATGCCCTGATACATGCCGTAGAAAAGCTGGCAGGTATGGTTTACCGCGTGCAGAGCTTCCTGCTGCATCACTTCGGTGGTGCAGAGATCCGCAACCAGATCCAGGCCCTGCTGGACATGCCCCACGTCTTCTTTCTGGTGAACCGAAAAGAACAGCATGTCTGACTCTTTGAGACCAAAGACCCGGCCGAGAATCGTGTGCCGTGCCTCTTCGCCCAGTGTTTCCAGGTTCTGGCCCTCACTGGCCACCAGCACGGCCGCCGCACCAATGTGGTAACGGTCCGTGTTGGTACAGGCTTCCATCCTGAAATCTATCAGTTCCTGAGTCGGGGGAAGGGCGACCGCCGCATCCCGTTCCTGGTCAGTGATTCCCAGTGCTGCGGTGAAGTCCTTCATTAAATCGACGTGGTTTTTGGTGCGGGACAGCCTGCCGGTTTCCTCCTCGAACATGTTGAAAAGGAGCCGCCGCTTGTGCTTTTCGAAGGGACAGTAAAAGAAGAGGTGTTCGATGTAAGTCAGGAAATGCTTGGTGAGCTGGTACCCCTGAAGCGCGGTTTTCTTCAGCAATTCTTTATCGGGGTTGTTGGCATCCAGTAGCAAAGCGAACAATGGATGGCTGAGGGTCAGATTGTGATGAAGCGTTTTCTCCAGGTCATCACGAAAGTCGTCTCGGGATCTCAGCATACTAAACTCCTTATAGTACTAAACACTGTATTGAGGGATGTTCTTTCGGCCGATTCGCAGCCGCTTATCGAGATCAGAAACCGATTGATGCATGAAATGCCCGGGGTACGAATAACCTTCGTAGCGTGAGTAATCTCTTAATACACCGAAGGTTTCGAAACCCCAGTGAGACCACAACCGGTGGGCCGCCGAGCCTTCTCTGACATCAAGCGTCAGACGTTGCACTCCGATTTGTTCGGACCGTTCTACGATGTGCCGGAGCGCGTCCTTCAACAGTCCTTTTCCGCGGTAGGCCCGATCAATGGTGCCTTTCTGAAGATCCGCCATATGCCTCATCGTCTGGAACGACTGCTGGCGCAGCAGACAGGTGAGCACAATCTTTCCCTTGACGGTTCCAATCAATAAATGGCCATCATGTTCCAGCGTGTGCTTGAGGCTTTTCAGGTAACTGGCGCCGGCGCTCTCGTCCGTATCTCGGCCAATGCCCAGAATGGATTCATCCTCGGCGGTGGTTTTCAGTAGGTTCCAAAGATCCCCACCGATCAAATCGATCAATAAAGGGGAGTCGATCCATGAGTAAGTTATCTGCATTGTTAGCTCCTTCCGTGGAACCAGTATGGCGGCAGGAAGGTGGTGAAAGTAGGCGGAAAACGGACATGAAAACGGCGGGAAAAGGACTTGGTGAGAGGAGCTTTAGGAATACGTCGAATCTGCTTTCGGTTATCTGGCCGTGGGCTTTATCATACACCGTTTAACATAATATACATTATGCGCAGTACAGTATGGGGTTTTGGGGCGATTCGGCCAACAAGTGGACGACAACACAAAGCGCTAAACAATCACCACAAAAAGTCCTGAACTTCAACACAAAGCCCTACACTTGTCGTCCATCGGATCCCATAGAGAAAACTGGGAACATGAATGCGCGGCAAACTGTACAAATAATAGCCAGTTCCCGGGAGCGACGATCAGGTGTAATTTTAGTGGGGGCGTAAAATACTGGCCCTCAAACTCGTTAGCAAGGAAAGGAGCTTATTATGAAAGCACTTACCTGGCATGGCACGCATGATGTTCGCGTCGAAAATGTCGCTGACCCTGAAATCCAGGAATCACGCGACGCCATCATCAAAATCACAGCCACCGCCATTTGCGGCTCCGACCTCCATCTGTACAACGGCTTGATGGGCGGTATGCAGGAGGGGGATGTGCTCGGTCACGAGTTCATGGGCGAGGTCGTGGAAACCGGCAGCGAGGTACCGAATCTCAACAAGGGTGACCGCGTGGTAGTGCCCTTCACCATTGCGTGCGGCAGCTGTTTTTTCTGCCACCAAAGCCTGTACTCGCTGTGCGATAACTCCAATCCCAACGCGGATATGGCTGCCGAAGCGATGGGTCATTCCCCCTCCGCCTTATTCGGCTATTCGCACATGCTCGGAGGCATACCCGGGGGACAGGCCGAGTACGTGCGAGTGCCTTACGCTGACATCGGCCCGCTCAAGGTCGAATCCGACTACACCGACGAGCAACTACTGTTCTTGTCGGACATCTACCCCACTGGCTACATGGGCGCGATCAATGCCGACATCGTCCCCGGCGACACCGTAGCTGTCTGGGGCTGTGGCCCAGTAGCGCAGTTCGCTATTCGCAGCGCCTGGATGCTGGGCGCAGGGCGGGTGATCGCGATTGACCGTGTACCTGAGCGGCTGAAGCTGGCTGAAGAAAAGGGCGGCGCTGAAGTCATCAATTTTGAGAAGGAAAACGTCTACGAAAAACTGTTGGAGATGACCAAGGGCTACGGCCCGGATCGCTGCATTGACGCAGTGGGTGCAGAGGCGCACGGTGCCGGCGACCCGGAGGCCGAGCCTCGTGATCCCGATTCAAGCGAGGCCAATCATCCGTTTGCCATCAATGAAATGATCCGTTGCTGCCGCAAAGGCGGGCAGCTGTCTCTCCCTGGCGTTTACACTGCTCCGGTGGACGGTTTCATGCTCAACGCGCTGATGAACAAAAGCCTGTCGGTCAAAAGCGGCCAAACCCATATGCAGCAGTATATGGCACCGCTGCTCCAGACAATTGAACAGGGGCTGATAGACCCGTCGTTCATTATTACCCACCGAGAAAAACTGGCAGACGCCGCGGCTGCCTACGAGCGTTTCAATACCAAGTCCGATGGCTGCATTAAAGTGGTTATGACGCCGTGATGTCACTACGACAACTATTTAAGACGACGAGTAGTCATGTTGACGTCAGCTAAGACTGGGGGGGGCGGTGCGGTCGCAAAGGGCACAATTTCGGTAGGACTCTGAGCAAACTGTGTGATCGAAGGAAGCGGCATCCAACGAGTGCTGGCGAAAACAGCATTAGCTAGACCTTTTTCCAACACCGAATACCCGAGCGCGCTCGGCAACCTGATCGGCGCCCAGCAGGCAGCTAACCATGGAAGCCAGTCATGGGTTAACGGGGACTCGCCCGCGTCTCACGCGGACGATGTCAGCCATGATAGCCAGCGCAATTTCGGCGGGCGTTTTACTTCCCAGATCGAGGCCGATTGGCATGTGAATGCGATCACTCTCCGACTCGGTCAGCCCGCCCGTGCGACGCAGACGATCAGCCCGGGCCTGAGATGTGCGAACCGAGCCCATGACTCCGATGTAGCCGGCAGTGGTTTTAACGGCTGCCATCATGGCCAGATCATCAATTCGCGGATCGTGGGTCACGGCCACCACGGCCGTGGACGGCGTACACGTGCCGGGTGATGCAATATAGAGCGAGGGCAACTGCGGAATAAATTCAACTTCCCCAGGCAGATTAAGATCGCGGGTGACCTCTTCCCGTGGATCGCACAACACCACCTGATAACCGAGGCTGATGGCAAAATTGGCGCAAACCTCTGCCACCGTTGAATAACCGGCCAGGATCAGTTTTGCGACTGGACCCACCCGCATCCGGACGAGCTCTTCGCCTTCATCCAGGATGACACGTGGACCCGTTGCTGCGGCAGGTTCAAGCCGATTTTTGCCATCCGTGAGGCTCACCTGTCGCTCGACTTCCTTTTCACCGCCGAGGGCTCCCAGGACTTCCCTCAGATGGGCCAGGTTCTCATTGCTGGCTGCCATTCGCTCCACCAACACTTCCAGAATGCCACCACAAGGCAAGCGAACACGGGCGTTTTCGGGGCCACCGTCAGATGCGCCATAGCGCACGATAACGGCCGGAAGTTGATACTCGCCATCGACCAGGCGTGCCAGAAAATCCTCCTCAACGCAGCCACCCGAAAGTGAGCCCAAATGCCGCCCGTCAGCGGTGGCAACCATGAGTGATCCCGGCTCCCTGGGCGACGAGCCGAAGGTAGACACCACCGTGCACAACCAGATCGTCCTATCGTCCCTGAGCCATTCAATGGCCTGTTCAACTACCCGATAATCCAGGTTTTGCATAGGATTCAGCTCACCTGTAACTGAACGCCAACGGGAAGACGTCTGATGCGTTTTCCGGTGGCCGCACAAATTGCATTACAAAGTGCCGGGGCGACCGGCGGCAGGCCAAGCTCCCCCACTACACCCATGGCGTCATCGGCCATGGCCTCAATGGTGGTGATCTCCCCTTGGGCAGCAGATACGGGTGTCACGCAGGAGCGCAGCCCGTTTACGGTCAGTCTAATCATCAATCTCTCTCATCCAAGTGGCAAATTCACAATCACTATCACGCATTAGTGTCACCTTTATAAGTCATCCGTCAGGTTTATTCCCAATAGAACAAGCCGGATGCCTTGCCCAGAATTTTGGAGGAGCGGTAAGTTTGACTCGCCTTTTCCATCAGTCCGTAACACACGTGCAGCGGCAGAAGATGCTCTTCCCGGGGATGACAGAATCTCGCATTCGGGGCCTGCTCCCAATGGGTCAGGCGATCAGCGCGCTGCGTTTCCGGAATCCCCGAATCGGTACATACATCATACAGCCAATCCTGGAAAGCCTGGTTTCGGGCGTCTGCTTCTGCAGAACCCGCCGTAAAAAACTCCGGCATGTTGTGAAAAGAAAAACCGGAGCCAATCACCAGCAGATTGTTATAATCCAGCGCCTGCAGCGCCCTGCCAATTGAGATGTGTTCCGCCGCATCCAGATTGCTCTTCAGCGACAATTGCACGCACGGAATGTCGGCATCCGGGTACATCAATTTCAATGGCACGAACAGGCCATGATCAAACCCGCGCCGGTCCTCCAGTTGCGCCGGAATCCCCGCCCGCGTGAGGGTCTGAACTATCTGGCCCGCCAACACCGGCTCTCCAGCACAAGGATACTCGATCCGGTAGGCCTCCGCTGGAAAGCCAGAATAGTCGTAAATCAGCGAGGGATTCGGGTGCGCTGTCACCGTGGGAACTGGCGCTTCCCAGTGCGCGCTGATCACAAGAATGGCGGACGGCCTGCTGATTCTCTCTGCCATTTCGGTCAGCTGACTGACCATTTCCCGGTGGCCCGGATCGCCTAACAGAGGCAGTGGCCCACCGCCGTGAGAGAGAAACAAAGCCTCAATAGCCTTAGTCATACTGGGTCCTCATCCCGAGCCTCCCAGTTGGGAGAGGCCCGGCTAAATTTCAGATTGTGACAAATGTGAGCGTCAGGCAACCGCCCGCTGACGAGCGGCACCGCCACTCAGGTAACGAAGCAGGACGTTATCCATGGCGAAGCGTCCGCCTCCCTGAATAACAAACGCTACACTCACGACAAAAAGAGTCAGGGCGTACTCGTATCCGTTGTTGGACATGAAAAGACCGTTACCGATATGCACCGCCAATATTGCCACCAGCATTGCAATGGCGTTGACGAATGCCGCGGGGCGAGTCAGAAAACCCAGCGCGAGTGCAAGGCCGCCAAAAAACTCGGCGCTGCCAGCGAGCAAGGCCATCAGATAACCGGGCTCAAGTCCAATGCTGGCAAGCCACTGCCCGGTACCATCCAGCCCATACCCGCCAAACCAGCCAAACAGTTTCTGAGCCCCATGGGCGGCGAGAATCAGGCCAACCGGGACCCGAAGGATCAGGGCGGCAAAGCCGGCATTGGAAGAAAGCAGTTTGTTTACAATGTTCGTGTTCATCAGGCTCACCTCGAGTCATTGATCCATGGGTTACCGAAGTAGAATGCCCGGCGTATGAACACACTTTACTATCGCCAAAGATCGCAACTAAGATGGGAAACGTTGTTTAATTATCAATGATGCATTGTTAATTGACCCCAACTTGCAGGAGAAAACAAGGCGATGGACCGAATCAATGCAATGCGCGCTTTTATCCACGTGGTGCAGGATGGCTCCTTTACCAGGGCTGCAGACCGCCTGGACACCTCACCGCAACTTGTCAGCAAGTATGTATCTCAGTTAGAGCAACACCTTCAGGTTCGCTTGATGAACCGTACCACTCGACGAGTCAACCTGACGGAAGCCGGCTCCCGCTACTTCGAAAGCGCCCGTCAGGTGCTCGCCGACATTGACGATCTTGAGAGTCAGATCGGGGATCTTCAGCCAGAGGCCTCGGGCCTGCTAAGGGTCAGCGCGCCGGTATCCTTTGCCATCCATCACATGGAGCCATTGCTTCGAGGGTTTCGACAAGCTCATCCAGGCGTAGAAGTGGATTTACAACTGAACGACCGAAAGGTGGATATTATTGAAGAAGGCTTCGACATTGCTCTACGGATCGGTCGCCTGAAAAGCTCGTCGCTGATTGCCAAGCGAGTGGCGCCGGTGCACCTGGTGTTCTGCGCATCGCCGGCCTACCTTCAACAATACGGCGAACCCCAACGCCCGGAAGACCTTCAACACCATCAATACCTGCATTACAGCTACCTGGATTCAAGCGCCATCCCGGCACTCCATAAGTGGTTCTCCGGTAGCAACAGCGCCAGACGCGTGATGATGAGCAACAACGGCGACGTGCTGGTGTCCGCCGCGACCTCAGGCGCCGGCATTGTGCTTCAACCCACCTTCCTGACCGGTCCCGCGATTCGTGAAGGCAAGCTGAAAGTTCTTTTGCGGGACTACGAGCCAGAGCCAATGGCTCTTTACGTGGTGTACGCCCATCGCCAGTTAATCGCCAGCAAAGTCCGCAGTTTTGTGGACTTCATTGACGGGCATTTCGGGAGCCCACCCTACTGGGATAAAGGTTGCTAGCTTGTGTAATCCTACTACTCAGCTTGGCCGGCTTCGAGTCAGCCCTGCCGGCGGGAAATGTTGCAGCACAAGCAGGACCTTGGCGAGGATTTGAGTGATCGTCTAATACACTCCTAGATAACACGCTTGAATTTCGGAGTTAGTTTGAATTTACGCGAGGTAGCGGGTGCTGTTTGATAGGGCTGCTCACGAAACCAGAAATTACAGGCCCATTTTTCCCCAGTCAGTACCGGCATACCGCCATGCAGGCTGTCGGGATGGCGGACATTGCTGCCCTGCTGACAGTTGTGAAACAGCAGCATGCGGCCTTTTCGGGCCCTGATTTCCATGTCCAGATTGGGAAAGGAAGTACCGCCACCCTGCTGCGGGTCATTGAGATACATCAGACAGGTAATCAGGCGTTGCCCACCCCGGGCCATGCAACGCTGGCCACGTTCAGTGTCTGCATCCCAGGCATCATAATGAGGCGCGTACTGCTGACCTTCACCATAGTGAACGACTTGCAGGGATTCAGCGTACTGAAGCGGCAAACCAACTACATCGGCAACACGCAGGGCCAGATTTTCGACAATTGCGTTGTAGCCATGGGGTATCCAGCAATTACTGCCGGTCCGGCCCGGGCTTTCGATTCCGGCTTTTGCAGCACTGACCACGGCCTGCTTCAATTGGGTTCGTGCGGCGCTGACCAGCTGTTCGACTTCCCTGGGCTCGAGAAAGTCCTCGAAGACCACAATCATGGGGTCTTCGTTCACCTGGTTTCCGGTTTCGTAGAAATCTCGAAGGCGAGTATTCATTGTAGAAACGAGTCTAGTCGATTCAAACCCTTTTAGAAATTCTTCAACCAATATGCCGATCACGACGAACAGCTATAGTGCGACGACCCACCAACCTCAAAGAGCTCCCGCGGCTTCAGCCTGTAGTATTTCTGCTCCACGTCTTTCGATTGCTCAGCATAGGGCTGAGTCATAACGTCCTGCAGTTCCCGCACCAACGCGTAGTTCCCCGCTGCAGCCTGCTGATAGGCAGGCACGACGAACCATTCCCTCAGACTGTACTTTGGGTTGACCAGCTTCATCTGACTGGAAAGCGCCTCGGCAGAGCGAGTCTGAGTGAGCGATTTCCATTTTGTGAGCCACGATGACCAGCGCTTGTCCATGCCTGCAGGGTCTGCTGCGTAGGTTGAGCCGTTGTAAAAACTTTGTTTCAGTGGGCCAATGTCGTCTGGCAACCGCGAGAGTTCCCGGAAAAACAGGGTGTAATCAACGGGCGTTTGCATCATCAGCGTTGCGAGCTCGCTGAACAGGTCCGCGTCGAACGCCTCAAGCCCAAGTTTGGCAGCCCACATCTTCTCCAGCTGTGCCTGCATCACCTTCATAAAACCACTCTGAATCTCGTCAAGCTGCTGCAGGCAGTCCTGATGCGCAGCCAATAACGGCCGCAACGCTGAACAAAACGAGTGGAAATTTCGCTCTGCCGCCCTTGGTTGGTTGAGGAACGAGAAGTGTTGGCCGCCACCCGTCCACGGTTGGTAACGCGGATCAAACACATCCATGAATCCAAAGGGGCCATAGTCAAGCGTGAAGCCACCCGCGGCACAGTTGTCGCTGTTGAAGTTACCCTGACAGTAGCCGACACGAATCCAGTTCGCCACAAGTGACGTCAGCCGGCTGCGGAATTCACGTGCAAGCAGAACCACTTTTTCGGCGGTGGCCAGTGACTGGTCGATAACGTTGTTGTACTCACGATCGATCAGGTGCAAGACGATCTGCTCCAGCTCCTCCATCGCCTGCGGATGTTCCTTTTTGCGAGCGCGACGACTAAAGAGCTCGAGCTGCCCTACCCGAATGAACGACGGTGCAACACGCGTCGAGATGGCAACGGGATCGGATACAAGAATATCGGGATCTATCGAGCGTGAGCCCTCCGAATACCATGGCCGCCTGACTGTCTCGGTTTTCGACACGTACAGACTCAAGGATCGTGACGTCGGCACACCGAGCGCATGCATGTGCTCCTGTGCGAGGAACTCCCGCACACTGGAACGCAGGACGGCCCGTCCGTCGGCGCCGCGGCAATAGGGTGTGCGCCCTGCCCCTTTCAACTGCATTTCCCAGCGCTGCCCGTTGATGACGCCCTCAAATACCGAAATTGCGCGGCCGTCGCCGTAGCCGTTGCCCGTCTGGAACGGGCATTGCTGGTAGAACTCGGTACCGTAGATGGAGAGTGCGTAGCCACACGCCCACCCCACGTGGTGCAGGGGTTCCGGAACCTGGGACAAATCGCCGGAAAACATGCGGATGAAGTCGCTGGACTGCCCCATGCTGTCATCGAAACCCAGTTCGTTAAACAGCTCTTTGCCGTGCGCGACGTATTCGGGGGTTTCAATTGGCGTAGGCTTGACCGGGACATAGTGGCCCGAGACGACCTGTCGCGGCGCGTGATCGGCTCCATTTGCTTTCGCTTCAGGGTCGCAGTTGAGCGTGTCCATGAGCGAATAGTCTGCCAACGTCGCGAGATCGTCGAGCGTCGCCACGTTGTTGGGCGTTTCCCTGGACGGTCGCTTTAGCATAGGGGCTCCTAATGCGTTGGTTCGATTATGAGCAACAGTGTGAGTCTGCATGCCGTCAGTTAGATTATTCTACGCTTTTTTGGGAAGCTCCGGAAAAGGCAATAGCTGAAGCGCCACCCGCTTTATGCCAGCGTGTAGCGGCATTTTGTGTGGAGATTCGAACCGAATCGCTATTCTAGAATCTGCTCTAGGTTTGTTTAGGACTTCATGGATAATTTGGTCGGCAAGTCCGTGATGCGTGGTTCCGGGAACTTCGTACTTTCTGGAGTCGTCAAGCCGCTCTCCATTCACAAACGAATCACTCTGTTTTAAAGAGTTGGTGGCCACGAACTCCTCTCGGCGAGAGTGGAGTCATTTGCACAAGAGGCCCCCAACCCTCTTTTTTTCCAGCGCGCGCTTTATGACTGTGAACCAGATCGACATTCGGAATGGTGACACCCCTTCCCTTCAGCGCACTGCTGACAGCAGAAGATTCCGGTGGACGTTTTTACATGGTTTTCGTCATCAGCGACCCGGCAATTACACCCCTCACGTGCGCATTGATATGTACCATCAGCACCAACATTGGCCATAGTTATTCCTCCTGTTAAAGACGAACGCTAAGCAGGCGAAGCAGTACAAATCTTTGTCTCGCCCACTATAACCTTAGTCGCTTTTCGGCTACCTGCATGCCGCCGTGTCATTCCGCTGTATGTGGTGTGATCCCCAGCCGCTCGTTAACCGCATCGCGAATCTCCCGGTAACGGTCGGGATTGTTGGCCAGCGTCTCCAGATTGTCCTCAGGGAACATCTCTTTTTTCTTTTTCACGGTTTCTTCACCGGAGAAAATCCCGGGCAACAACTGCTCCAGGCAGCGCAACATGACCTCCGGCGACACCGACGCGCCCGGGGAGGCTCCCAACAGCGTACCGTAGGTCTTGTCTGTGGACACGAGGATCTCGGTGCCCATCTGCAAATCCCCGTCTTTGATGATCTGGACCCGTTGCCCGGCCTCTACCGCTTTCCAGTTGAACTTCTTGCTCATGCCGGGGGCGAAGCTGTCCAGTTCCCGGAACATACTTTTCTCACCTTTGAAGGTCTCCGACACCAGGTATTTGACCAGCGGGAAATGCTCCAGCGCGACATTCAGAAGACCGGGGATATCGTGCAGGCGCATTGAACGCAGATAATCGAGGAAGCCCCGGCCCCGTTCCAGCACCGGTTTGAACGAGGCAAACGGGCCGAACAGTAGATAGTGCTGGCCATCCGCCACCCGCAAATCCAGATGGGGCACCGACATCGGCGGGGCGCCCACCTTCGCTTTGCCATAGGTTTTGGCGCGATACTGATCCGCCTGTTCAGCACTGATCGGGGCCTGCAGGAAGCGGCCGCCGACCGGGAACCCGGTGAACCGGCGTGCGAATGGCAAGTGGCTTTTCTTGAGGATCGGGAAGGCCCCGCCGCCTGCGCCCACAAACAGCACATCGGCCCGGTATTGCTTGGGCAAAAGGTCGCCGTTTTTGGTCTCAATTAACCAGCTGCCAGAAGGGCTGCGGTGCACCCGTTTCACGTGGGTGTTGTACTCAATTCTCACGCCAAGTTCGTTCACCGCGTAAGCGGCCATCTGCTCCGTCAACGAGCCGAAGTTAACGTCTGTGCCCGTTTCAATGACGGTTGCGGCCATTTTTTCGTTCCGGGGCCGCTCTTCCATGGTGTAGGGAATCCAGCTTTTGATTTCGTCGAAATCTTCCGAGTAGCGCATCTGCTCAAAGAAATGATGGGCGGACATTTCCTTGAATCGCAATCGCAGCTCTTCAATCGACGATTCGGAAACAATGGTGCAGTGCCTGGTCTGGTTGATAAATGAAGCGGCATCCTTAATAGCGCCCTTCCGGACCAGATAGGCCCAGAACTGCTTGGCCACATTGAACTGGGCGTGAATTTTCAGTGCCTTCTCCACCGAGATGACTTCTTCATCCACCGGGGTGTAATTGAGCTCGCAATTTGCTTCGTGCCCGGTGCCGGCATTATTGAACACCCAGGAATTACCTGCACCGGCGCTGCTCAGGCGTTCCAGAATGGTGATGTCCAGCTCGGGTGCCAGTTCCTTCGCCAGTGTGGCGAACGTGGTCCCCATGATCCCTGCGCCAATGATGATTACGTTCATAAGGTCTTCCCGTCAGTCAGATTTCCTGCGAGCCAAGTCAACCACGTTATCGAGCCTGACGCTACCGTTCACCTTCCCGTTTACTCCGCACCCCGGGCGCTGTTGCAATGAGCCCGGAACTCCAGTTTGCTGATGCGGTCGTCATTGTCGGCGTCCGTCACCTGCAGCACACGCAGGCCGAAATTCAGATCTGAGGATGGCGGCCGGTCGTTGCCAGTCTCCGGCACCTCGCCGCATTCCAGGTTTTCGCCGATTCCGCACTGCTTCAGGTAGACCAGCTCAGTCTGGTCAATGTATTCATTGGCGTTGCGATCGGCGCATTCAAACTGCCCCTTCGCCCCGGCGGAAAGCGTGCGTGCACCGGCGTCCCCGGTCGTCTCGTTCAAGGAACATCCTCCCGTCACCGTGCCCACGGCAATGATCAATGCTAAGGAAAATGGTTTCATCATGGTCTCCCCGATATCTTAGTGATCGACGGTGTTTCCTGAAGGTTTAGCATCCATCGCCGGTAAAAGAAAAGATTCCGTGCAGTAACCCGACATGCCGGGATGATAACTGCGTCAAAGGACCCCGCGCCAATTGGTGATATTTTCATCATTCACGTTACAGAATGTAAACGAATGGAATCGCCATGGAGGGACCTGGCTATGCAACGCGCACGCTTTCACGCAGTTCTTGGGATGCCGGCACGAGCCACAGTGGTTGCCGCAGCGGTTTTGTGGGCGCCGACAGCCCTGGCGAACCCTTCGCTTGATACCATTTTTTCCGCAGAGAATGCCCTTTACGGGGCAGGATACGACATCGGCCGCGCTGACGGCTGGATTGATCAGCGCTTGCGCAACGCCATTCGCACCTACCAGTCAGATTCTGACGAACTCAGGGTGTCTGGAAACCTTGATCCCGAAACGCTCAGAGCACTGGGGGTGTCAGCCGGCGCCAATCAGACCATTTCCCAGAACGCCGTCGGCAACCGCAGTCAGGCGCTCAAGGCCTTGAACCTGGAGCCGGCCCGGAGCCCTGAGCCTGCACCGCGGCCACAACCCGTTGAAGTGGCCACGCCGGAACCCGCTCCAGCTCCCACTCAAGCTTCCACTCAAGTTAATACGCCAGCTCCCGCCGTCGTTCCCGAATCCGAAACGACAGTGGTAGCGGTGGCGGAGCCTGCGCCGTCACCAGAACCAAAACCTATGCCTGAGGTGGTCGCTGAGCCGGACCAGAAAAAAGACAAAGTAATACCGGAAAAACAGGTAGATAAAGACGCTATCTCGAATTCACCTGACGTTAATACAGATGTGGAAACCGGAGGTCCGGAAATTGCGGTTGCGGAGCCGGAGCCCACAGCGACCCCGCAGCCAGAGGTCACACCCGAATCATCGGTAGCACAGGAAGCCCACACGGGCGAATCGGATCTGGCTGCCTCACTGCCCACCGAGCCAACCGCAGCCGGCCCGGCGAAGGACGAACCCAAAGACGCGCCGCGGACACAAAGCGGTGGCGGGTTCTTCAGCTCGCTGTTTGATTTTCTGTTTGGATGGCTGGTCTGAGGGAGGCGCCGTTCCGGCGGTTCAGCAGAACTTCCAGAACGGCGTTTTCAGCCGGGATTGCACCACTTCCGGTGGGTAGCCCACATCGTTCAGCAATCGCGGGTCAGTGGTCATAACCAGGTGAAGAAAGTGGCGCTTCATTCTCCACCCTTTGTATAACGAAGCAGCTTTACTCATGTCATTCATCCACACTCAGGTCGTCTCGGGAAAACCGGCATCGGTTTTCGCCTGCATCGGTTTTCGATAGCTACCTAGTGTATGGATAAAGGCCTTGCCAACAAATACTTGGAAACCACTACCTCGCGCCGGAAGTCTCCGCCTGGCTGGCCAGCACCTGGTAGAGGCTATCCTTTAACTGGGCCCGCTTTTGTTTCATGCGGTGGAGTTTGTCGTCGCCGATGGGAGAATCCCGGAGTTCCAACCCTTCAATTTCCTGATCCAGATTCGAGTACTCTTTTAACTGTTCCTGAAACTTCAGGTCGCTCGCCTTGAGTTGATCGATCAGTCCACTGTACTGCGGAAACTCCCCGTGAAGCTCGTGCTTGGAAATACCCATGTGACGCTCTCCTTTTCAGCGAATGTCGGGGCTAGTCAAATTCCCCTTCTCTATCATAGATCAGCATGAGGTATTACGCGGCTCTTTGACAAATCGCTAATAACGCGGTGGCGTTCATGGGTATAGCATGGTCAGACGTTCAATCGAATACGCCTGGGATACTCTCGAATGACCTTTGCACGCATTACCGGCACCGGCTCTTATCTGCCAGACAATGTCGTAACCAATAAAGACCTTGAAAAGATGGTGGATACCTCCGATCAATGGATTCGGGAGCGCAGCGGGATTGAACAACGCCACATTGCGCTGGCGGACCAGACCACGGTGGATCTTGCCGAGCAGGCGGCCCTGCGCGCCATTGAGGCGGCGGGCATCAAGGCCCGGGACATTGATCTGATTGTGTTCGCCACCTCCACTCCGGACAAGATCTTCCCAAGCTCTGCCTGCATCCTGCAGGCTCGCCTGGGCATTCACGGTTGCCCGGCATTCGATATCCAGGCGGTGTGCAGTGGTTTCGTCTATGCCCTTTCCGTGGCGGACAAGTTCATCAAAACCGGTAGCAGCAAGAAGGCCCTGGTGATTGGTGCCGAGGTGTTTTCCCGGATTATTGACTGGCAGGATCGGGGCACCTGCGTGCTGTTTGGCGATGGCGCCGGTGCGGTGGTGCTGGAGGCAAGCGAAGAAACCGGCATTCTCTCCACTCACATACACGCCGACGGCCAGTACGAAGAATTGCTTCACGTGCCCTGTGGGGTGGGCAGCAATTACGAGCAGGTCAAAGCCGGCCTCGGTTTTGTCGAGATGAAAGGCAGTGAGGTGTTCAAGGTCGCGGTCAATACGCTCGGCAAGATTGTGGATGAAACGCTGCAAGCGAATCACATGAAAAAGTCAGACATTGACTGGCTGGTACCGCATCAGGCCAATCTGAGAATCATTTCCGCTACCGCCAAAAAGCTCAACATGTCGATGGATCAGGTGGTGGTTACGGTGAACAAACACGGCAACACCTCGGCGGCCTCCATTCCGCTGGCCCTTGACGTCGCCGTTCGCGATGGCCGCATCCGCAGGAATGAGGTGCTGTTGCTGGAAGCGTTCGGCGGAGGATTTACCTGGGGATCCGCCCTGCTCCGCTATTGATCGTTCTGACCATCCGGTTTGCACACATTAGCCATCCCTGTAGCCTGACCAGCACTATATACTCACTGTAATCAGTGCATATATAACAACAAACAGGATTCAGGCGATGAGCAACAAGGCGACCGGACGCAAACCCTCGGTGATCATCATCGGCACCGGCTTTGGTGGCCTGTGCATGGCCATCCAGCTGAAGAAAGCCGGGTACACGGACTTTGTTCTACTGGAGAAGGCCGGCAAGGTGGGCGGCACCTGGCGGGACAACACCTACCCCGGCGCCGCGTGTGATGTGCAGTCCCACTTCTATTCCTATTCGTTCGAGCCCAAGCACGACTGGTCACGCAAGTTTGGCCTGCAGCACGAAATCCTCGGGTACATGGAAGGCTGCGTAAAAAAATACGAGCTGGGGTCCCACATTCGTTTCCGCCGGGAAGTGAGCGAAGCTGTTTTCGATGAAGCCAGCAACCAATGGACCGTGACTACCACAGACGGTGGCACATGGGTGGCGGATGTGGTCGTCACCGCCACCGGCCAGTTGAATCAGCCCGCTTACCCCGCCATTTCCGGGCTCGAGCACTACCAGAGCGCTTTGTTTCATTCCGCCCGCTGGGACCACAGCGTTGATCTCACTGACAAGAAGGTCGCGGTGATCGGCACTGGCGCCAGCGCCATTCAGTTTGTACCGGAGATCGCCCGGCAAGTGAAATCCCTGAGCCTGTTCCAGCGCTCTGCCGCCTGGGTACTGCCTAAACCGGACCGACCGTTCAAACCCTGGGAGCAGGCCCTGTTCAAATCGGTACCGGCCTGGGACCGCATCTACCGTTATCTGATCTACTGGAAGAACGAAAGCCGTGCACTCGCGTTCACCCGATTCAGTGGACTGCTGCAGCTCTTTGCCCGGCAGGCGCGCAAGGAAGCCCGCAAACAGGTCACCGATCCCCACAAGCTGAAACACATCGTTCCCGACTACCAGATCGGCTGTAAGCGCATTCTGATTTCCAACGACTGGTACCCGGCAATCAACCAGCCCCACGTTGATCTGGTCACCACCGCCATCGATCACGTTGACGAACGCGGCGTGGTCACCCGGGATGGCCGCCAGCACGAGGTTGACGCCATTATCCTGGGCACCGGTTTTGCCGCCTCGGAATTCCTGGCGCCGATGGTGATCACCGGGCGCAATGGCGTAACGCTGAACGACGCCTGGGCGCAGGGCGCCGAAGCCTACAAAGGCATCTCCGTTAACGGGTTCCCCAATCTGTTCATGCTCTATGGACCGAACACCAATCTCGCCCATAACTCGATCGTGTACATGCTGGAATCCCAGGTGCGCTACGTGATGAGCTGCCTCGAAGCCCTGGAAAAATACCCGGGAGTGGCCATGGATGTGCTTCCAGAACGTCAGAAAGCCTTTACCGGCGCTGTGCAATCGGGCCTCAAGGGCAGTGTCTGGGACTCAGGCTGTACGTCGTGGTATCTCGATGAGAATGGCAAAAATACGGTGAACTGGCCGGGGTTCACCTTCAGTTATCGACGGTCCACCCGTCACGTGGACACGACCGATTATCAATTTCTGACCCCGGCGAATACCAACTGATACCCTCCCCAAAGTAAAACAGTGCCCGGCTGTGCGGCCGGGCATGTATCCCGTCACCTATCTGGTTGCATCAATTTATTATTCATAGGATGATTGGATCACATGCTATAGGGATGATCACATAATGCTCGCTCCAATAAAGAAAGGCTCTCTGGTGGAAACCGCCATTGAAAGCCTCCGCTCAGCCATCGAGCAGGGGCAGTGGCCGGTGGGTAGCCGGTTGCCCGTGGAGGCCGAGTTGTCGTCCGCGCTGGGCGTCAGCCGCAACACGGTACGGGAAGCGGTGCGGGTACTGGTGCACGTGGGTATGCTGGAAACCCGTCAGGGCGACGGGACCTACGTCAGGGCCACCCGGGATGCCGGTGAAATGCTCCGTCGGATCGCCCGCTCCCAGCTGGGAGATCAGCTGGAAGTGCGGATCATGCTCGAAACGGAAGCCTCGCGGCTGGCAGCAAGACGGCGAGACGATCGGGATCTGGCCGCGATGAGCCGGGCCCTGGATGCCCGCGCGAAAGCCGGGAACAACATTCCAGAACGGGTTCGGCACGATGAGGCCTTCCATCGGGCGTTGGTTGCCGCTTCCCACAACCCTGCCCTGTCCGAGCTGTACGATTATTTCGCCCATGGCGTCAGCCACACCATCGAACGTACCGAGAACGAGCCAGACCTGCCAGAACCCTCGCAGGAGGATCACGAGTTATTGCTGGCAGCTATTCGCCGCCAGGATGAAGAACGGGCAGAAGCGCTTGCCAAAGCGTTGCTCAAACCCAGCCTCGATGCCCTGGAGAAAAACCGTTGATGAAATTCCGGATAGATACCTTCACACTGCTGTTGCTCGGGGCGATTGCGCTGGCGTCTTTCCTTCCGGTGCGGGGCGACACAGCCGATCTGCTGGCGACTGCGGGCACCGTTGCGGTCGCCCTGCTGTTCTTTCTGCACGGCGCGGCGCTTTCCCGCGATCAGATCGTCGCCGGGGCCACGCACTGGCGGCTGCACATTCTGATCACCTCCCTCACCTTTGTGTTCTTTCCACTGGCGGTGCTGCCTATCAATGGCATCAGTGAATTCGCACCACAGTGGATGCCGGAGGATCTGGGGCTGGGGTTCCTGTACCTGGGGGTGCTGCCTTCTGCGGTTTCTTCATCCATCGCCTATACGGCTATGGCGCGGGGCAACGTGCCTGCCGCCATCTGCAGTGCCGCCGCGTCGAATGTCTTCGGCATGATGCTGACCCCCTTCCTGCTGCTGTTGCTGGTCAGCACCTCCGGGGATGGCAGCTTTTCAGTGGCTGAAGCGCTGAAAGACATCATTCTCCAGCTGTTGTTGCCGTTTGCAGCGGGGCATGCCATGCGCCCGCTGATTGGCGGCTTCCTGGCGCGCAACGAAGGCCTGATGGCACGGTACGACCAGTGCGTGATCTGGATTATTGTCTATTCCGCCTTCTCTCACTCGGTGGTCAGTGGTCTCTGGCAGAACCTTCCGGTGGGCGCCATTGCGCTGGCCATTGTGCTGTGCTTCCTGCTGCTTGGACTGTTCATGCTGCTGGCGCGTTTCCTGGTCAGGCGTTTCGGATTCAGTCTGGAAGACGAAGCGGCGGTGGTGTTCTGCGGTTCCAAGAAAAGTCTTGCCTCGGGGCTGCCGATGGCGAAAGTTCTGTTTTCGGGTCACCCGGGATTCGGCATGATCGTGTTGCCCATCATGTGCTACAACCAGATCCAGGTGATTGTCGGGGCGATCCTCGCCCAGAAATACAAAGAGAAGATCGAGGCGGCGTCAACCGCCGCCCATGCCACCGAACAGCATGGCCAGAATGGCTAGGCCGACAATCCAGCCAATGACCGCGGGCCAGAAATTCACCATCTGGGGAGGAAGTTCCTCTGGTGCTTCCTGTTCCTGACTGAAATCGGTATCTTCGTCCTGGGGCGCGGCAGTGGCGGCCTCAGTCAGGCTATACCAATCAAACCAGCCACCCAGAAACTGCACAACGGGGGTAGGAAAACTTCCATTTTCCGCCATCGGGCGCACCCGGTTCTCCAGGCTTCGTCCGATTTCGCGTCGCAACCGCGGCTGATCCGCTGGCGGCTCACCGAGAATGGCCTTCCAGATCTGCGGATCACGGCTGCGCGCGCTGTCGTTCAGCAAGGCATTGATCTGAATAACCACTTCCCGCACCACCTGCTGTTCATTCGCATCCAGAGGGGCGTCATTGTCGCTTGGCACTGGCGCCTGGCGGGCCGGCTGTTCTTCCTGGCCACCCGGCGGCGCCGGTTCAGGCTCACGCCCAAGCGCCTCCCGGTACGCCTGCTCAAGACGTTCCGCCTCGTCGCCGGAGGCAAACTTGCTCTGGCGTTCGTAGGCAGCTTCAATTTGCCGGGGGTCGCGAGTCGGCTCAATGCCCAGTATTTCCCAACAGTTCATGTGGTGGTAACTCTTGTGGCGGAGATTCATTACAATTTTGAGAGACAAATGCAGTGTGGTTATCTAGGATACAGAAAAGGCGTCCAAGTGCGATAACAACCACTCTACTCGGCGAATTATAAAACGACACCCATGCCTGTTACGAACTCTGTTTCCCGTTCCGCCCTCTATTCACCTGTCTGTCCCGGCATTGCACCTCCAACAGTGCTTCTATTCACCGCGCTGTGGATGATTGGAACACCTGCGCTCGGGCAGGATGAACAGACATCCCCAGATTTTTCGGCGCTGACAGCATTGGAGCCGGCCTTACCCGAGGTGCTGACCACCACCCGGCTGCGGCAGCCGAAGTCCAAGGTGCCGGGTACCACCACCATCATTGAAGGGGATCTGATTCGCGATCTCGGGATCATGAACCTGGTCGAGGTCTTCCGCCTGGTGCCCGGGATGACGGTGACGGAAGTGGGCAGCAACAACCCCGTGGCCAGTTATCACGGTACCGTGCATTACGAACAGCGACGCCTGCAGATTCAGGTGGATGGCCGCACGTCCTACCGCGCCAGCCTGTCTGATACCGATTGGCACACCATGCCCGTGCCCCTGGAGCTCATTGAGCGCATTGAGGTCAGCCGGGGGCCGAATTCCGCAGCACACGGTATCAACGCGTTTCTGGGCACCATCAACATCATCACCCGTTCGCCGGATGACACCGCAGGCGTGCAGCTTCGTGCCGCCTCCGGATCAAGGGGCTACCTGCGCACCTTCGGATCGGTGGGCAACGCCAGCGAGCCCTACAGCTGGCGTCTGGCCTATGAAAAACGCAAGTCCGACGGCTTCGACAAACAGATCGATAACGACGAGTTTTACCCCTTCCACGATGGCTATGACATCAACACGTTCAGTTACGATGGTATCGCCCGTCTCACGGACCAGATCAACCTGGAATTGCGTGGCGGCGTTGTCGATGGGGTTAATGAAGAAGACTTGCGTAAAAACGGCAAGCTGGGCGCCACCGGAAACCCGGACATCATCGTTGACGACTACTACCTCCAGACCCGGCTGAACGTTGCCCCGTCGGCAAATCACTTTTTTCACCTGCAGGTCAGCTATCAGAACTACCAGAGACGACAGCGGTGGCCGGTTTGCCTGTCCGGTCCGGTGATTGACGGAATCATCGCGGGGGAATCGCCCGATTTCGATTTTGAACCCGGCGACTGCAGTCCCGGCGACGACCCGGCGCCATTTATTGCGGATCTGAATGAAGACATCGAAGAATCCCGGCTGGAGTTTGAAATCCAGGACACCCTGTATTTCAACCCGGATCTCAAGCTGGTCTCCGGACTCGGCTATCGCCAGGACACCTTTCGCTCTGAAACCTTTTTTAACGGCCGCGGGAACAACTATCAATCCCGCGCCTTCGGCAACCTTGAGTATTCGCCCTTTGAATGGCTAACCCTGAACACCGGCGGCAACTGGGAGACCACGACAACCACCGACGAGGGTTATTTCTCGCCCCGTGTGGCGGCCAATTTCATCATCTCCCACAATCAGGCCATACGGTTCGTGTATTCCGAAGCCGTGCGTACCCCGGATGCCTTCGAGCAGACACCGGATTGGTCCTACCGGCCCAGAAACGTGCAAAGCCCCTACGAATTCCTGGAAGGTCAGCGGTTTGAAGTGGAAGACCTGGTCGACCCTGCCACCTCATCCTTTGGCGAGGAATTGGAGGAGGAGCGCATCATCTCCCGGGAGATCAGTTACTTTGGCCAGTTTTACGTCAGCCAGGCGCTGTTCTCCATGGAGGTTCGTTACTTCAACGACCAGTTACGGGACATGATCAGCGGCGTGATCAACGAGGAAGAGTGGTTTATCGACAACAACGTCGCTCTGGATCAGGAGGGTTTCGAGGTGGAAACCTCGGTTGATTACGCCAGCACCAAGCTGCGGGCCACCTACGCCCGCCTGGATCAGGACGGTTGGTACACCGGGGATCCGAGCGCCCTCGACGCCGGCGATCAGCGTTATGTGGTTGAATTGCTGGGGCGGTTGTCGGTGGAGCATTCCGGCAGTTTCGCCTGGGTTCAGCAGTGGGCGTTTGATCTGACCTCTGCGGCCACCTTCTATTGGGCCGATGAATTCCGACGCTCGCACTTTGAACGAGCCGATTTCCGGATTGCCCGCCGGATTTATGCCCCGAAATACAGTTACGAACTGGGCGTGACCATGCAACACTATCTGAACCGGGATCCCGAATTGAGCCCGGACAATATCATCAGCGATCACAACCAGTTTTTCGTAGAAGCGGGAGTGCGCTTCTGAAGCGGTTAATGGAACGTAGTGAACCCGGGACGGTATGAAACCAGACGAGCAGATAACACGCAGCTCCCCTGACGGTGCGTTCGCCACCAAAGCGTGGTTTTGCCTTTTATTGCTGGTTTTCGCCTTCGTCAGTCCCGCTGCCGCCCAGGACCCGGGCCGCACCGTGATCTACGTAGCGGGCACCGAAGCCAATCTGGCTCTGACCCAACACGTGACCACGTTGCTCTCGGATGCGCTGGGAGATGCATTCGAGCTGCGCCCCTTCCAGTCAGGGCAGACATCCCAGGACAGCGACAGCCTGACCATCACCCTGGGCCCGGAAGCGTTTACCCGAGTTCGGCAGGAAAGCCGCTCCGTTCCCATTCTCGCCCTGCTGGTTGAGTCCACCTTTATCGAGGGCTACGCCAACCGATCCGAGGGCCGGGTCGGCGCCGTGCTTTACAACCCACCGCTGCTGCGCCAGGCCGTTGCGGGCAAGGTGATTCTTCCCCATGCAAGCCGTGTTGCCATGCTGGCAACGCCCGAAAGCGCCGAACTTTACGAATCGCTGACGCCCCAACTCCCGCAATTGGGTCTGGAAGGCCGGGTGTTTGTTGTCGGCCATACCGACGATCTGATCCCCACGCTTATCCGCGCGCTCGAGTACGGGGACTTCCTGCTCGCCGCCTCCGACAGCAATATTTACAACCCCCGCACCATCAAACACATTCTGCTGACCACCTACCGCCGTAGCCGGATTGTCATCGGGCCGAGCCAGGCGTACGTAAGGGCGGGAGCACTGGCGTCTACCTATACACCGCTGCAGGATATGGCAGAGGCTGCTGCGGAGCTGGTCACCGGTTTCCAGAAAACCGGCCGTTTTCCTCCGCCCTATTATCCTGACACTTTTCAACTGGAGATAAACCGTCAGGTTGCCCGTTCGCTGAACATTCCGCTTCCGTCACGGGAAGAGATACGGGCGACCATAGAAGCACGGCTCGCCGGTCAAGGGGAGAGTAATAATGAGTAAGTCGGCCCCGCTGGTCAGAAAACTGATGTTATTGGGGGCAGTGCCCGCCATCGTGATGTTTGTTGTATTGATGGTGTTCTTTACCACCGCGCGCCTCGAGGATGCCCGCAAGGATCTGGCCGATAGCAGCCAGATGCTGGCAGACAGCCTTGCCCCGGCGGTCGAGTACGCGGTGGTGTCCGGCAATACCGCGGCACTGGACCAGATACTGTCGCAGTCACTGCGACGCAGTCGCGCGCAATGGATTCGGGTGTCCGATGTGATGGGCGATGAAGTCGGTTTCGTATCCAACAGTGCCGAACCGGCCATTAACAACGACGATACCTTTGACATCTTTGAATCCGAGATCCTCCAACAGCCGCTGGATCTGGGCGGCAGCCGCCAGACCGAGTGGTTCGAGCCGGATTACGGTTTCGGCGGCGGCGCCCTGAGGGTCGGTACCGTTCAGGTCGGCGTCAGCAAGCAGCACCTGGCCGCACGGCGCAGCGACATACTGTGGACCTCGCTGGCGGTGGGCATTGCCCTGCTGCTGTTCACCATGCTGATCGTCAACCAGACGCTCTCGGGCATCCTGTCGCCCATCCGTGGTCTGTCGACCCGGGTCAAACAGTTGATCAATCGGGATTACAGCCCGGTTCCGGTCAGTCAGAACCACAACACCCGAGAGATTCAGGAACTTGAAGAACATCTGAACGCGCTGGCGGATCACCTCAACAACCTGAAGGAATCCCGTGCCCAGACGCTCGCAGCCTCGGAAAAAGCCCGCACCAAGGCCGAACAGGCAAACCAGGCAAAGTCGGAGTTTCTGGCCGCCATGAGCCACGAATTACGAACGCCCCTGAACGGTGTACTCGGGATGATCGAGCTGGTGAACGAAGAACCCCTGAGCCCGAGGCAGCAGGACTATCTTCAGACGGCCCGCCAATCGACCGAGGACTTGCTGACGGTTATCGGCGATATCCTGGACTACTCCCGCATCGACCGGGGCAAACTGCACCTGGAGAACCGGGAGTTCGACCTGCGCCAGCTGATTACCAATTGCACCGCCAGCTACAAGCTGGCCGCGGAACAACAGGGACTTTCGCTGACACTGGCCTTCTACGGCGAATGGCCTGACCAGCCGTTCGTGGTCGGAGATGCGCCGCGGCTCAGGCAGATCCTGGCCGGGCTGATCGACAATGCCATCAAGTTTACCGGTGCCGGGTACATCAACATACAAGCCGGCTGGTTCGCGCTTGAGGACAGTTGCGTGGTGCTTAACTGTTCAGTCACCGACTCCGGTTCCGGCATTCCGGTGGAACGGCTCAACGGTATCTTCAACTCCTTCGAGCAGGTGGACAGCGGAGACAGTCGTGGCCATGACGGCGCCGGGATGGGGCTGTCGCTGGTCCAGCGCCTGGTCGAACTGATGGGCGGACATGTTCAGGTAGAAACCGATCTGGGCAAGGGCTCGTCGTTCCGGTTTGAAGTGCCGCTGGAACTCAGTAACGCCCTGCCCGCGCAAGCCTCTGCCACGGCTGCCGCTGACAATCTGGCACTGCCCGACACGGCGTCACGGGCGCTGGTGGTGGAAGACAATCCCGTGAACCAGCGCGTGGCTTCCGCCCTGCTCACCCGTCTGGGTTTCGAAACGGATGCCGCGAACAACGGCAAGGAAGCCCTGGACCTCGTGCGTACCAATCACGCCGGTTACGATGTCATTCTGATGGATTGCCAGATGCCGATCATGGACGGTTACGAAACCACCCGATGCATTCGCGAATGGGAACAAAGCAATGGCCAGGGCGGAACGCCGATCATTGCCCTCACCGCTGACGCCCTGCCCGGTACCGAGGCCAGCTGCCACGATGCCGGCATGAACGACTACCTGGCGAAACCTGTGCGTAAGGAAACCCTGAGAACGGTGCTGAGCCGCTGGATGAAAATCTGATCCGACGGCTGTGAGCAGGGGTTCCGATCAGGCGACCGGCTCCCGCATGGTGACAAATTCCTCAGCCGAGGTGGGGTGAATGCCGAGGGTGCTATCGAACTGGGCTTTAGTGGCACCGGCTTTCATGGCGACGGCCAGGCCCTGTGTGATCTCACCGGCATCCGGGCCCACCATGTGGGCACCGAGCACCCGATCGCTCTGAGCATCGACCACCAGCTTCATCAGGCAACGCTCATCCCGGCCACTGAGTGTGTGTTTCATGGGCCTGAATTCCGACCGGTAGATACTGACCGCGTGCCCGGCCTCCCGCGCTTCCGCTTCCGTCAGGCCTACCGTGCCGATGTTGGGCTGGCAGAAAACCGCCGTGGGTATGCAGCTGTAATCCATGTCGCCTTGTCCGTCACCAAACAGCCGACGGGACAGCACCATGCCCTGGGCCAGGGCAACCGGCGTAAGCTGGGGCGTACCGATCACATCCCCGAGAGCGGTGATGGACGGCACTGCGGTCTGGAAGTGATCGTCCACCACCACGTGCCCCGACGCACTTAGCTGAACCCCCAGTTCTTCCAGCCCCAGACCGTCGATCAACGCCCGGCGCCCGGTGGCGGCCATAACCAGACCGGTGTTCAGCCGGCTGCCGTCGTTGAGGGTAACCTCGTAATGCGCCCCATCGCTTTCCACCGACTCAATGGTGACACCGAAGCGAAGGTCGACACCCTTCTTGCGCATTTCCTGGGCGGTGAATTCGCGGATATCGTCATCAAAGCCCCGCAGGAACATCTCGCCACGGTAAAGCAACGTGGTTTCTACCCCGAGCCCGGCCAGGATGCCGGCGAACTCCACGGCGATATAGCCGCCGCCCCAGACCACTGCCTGCCGCGGAAGCTGGGGCAGGTAAAACATCTCATTAGAGGTGAGGATGCAGTCTTTGCCCGGTACATCAGGCACCACAGGCCAGCTACCCGTGGCTACGGTGATGTGTTTGGCGGTGTACCGACGGTCGCCGACCTGCACGGTGTTCGCGTCCGGCAACGAGGCAGTGCCCTCGATCACCGTGACTCCGGCGTTCTCCAGCATGCGGCCGTAAATACCGTTCAGCCGCTCTATTTCCGCGTTCTTGTTGGCAACCAGCGTCGGCCAGTCGAATCGAACCTGATCCTGGGGGACGGTCCAGCCATACCCCGCCGCATCGCTCAGATCCTCACCCACGTGGGCGCCGTAAACGAACAGTTTCTTGGGTACGCAGCCGACATTCACACAGGTACCGCCCAGATACCGCGATTCCACCACCGCCACGCGGGCACCACGCTGGGCCGACATACGGGCGAGGCGCACGCCGCCGGAACCGGCGCCAATGATGATCAGATCGTAATCCTGGTTGTCAGACACATCGTCTCCTGAAATTGAACTGTGATGACGTCATCCGGGAATCGCCTTGCGCTCCGAAGGCGTTACTTCCCGGAACAACACGTGGTCCTCGAAATCCCCCAGCCGGATCTTGCCCAGACTGCGAAATCCTTCGGACTCGTAAAACGGCAGATACCGGCTGTTGCCGGTGTCGAGAACCAGCCCGCTGCCACGGGGATTTTCCGCACAAAGGCGCTCCACGGTTGACAGTAGCAGCCGGCCATAACCGCGGTTCTGGTATTTCGGATTCACCCCCATCAGCGGCAACTGATGAGCCAGGGGCTGGGGCAATAGCTCCTTGATCTTCTCGTGATAGTCCAGGTACCGCCGGGTACTGGCAAACCCGGCGGTCAGCACCATGCGGATACGCCAGCTCAGCTGATCGGCCAGATTCAGCCTGAGATCCGGTTCGCCGATGTAGGCCACGGCCACCAGGGTGTCATTGACCATGATACCGATGGCTTCCTGATGCAGATCCAGATACAGATCGACCAGCTCACGAATGGTCGCCCTCACCCGCTGCTCATAACCCGGCCGCCGGTGGTCAAAAAGGTACTGGAACGTGGGTTCGTGCTGGTAGGCGTGAAAAAGAATGGAACGGGCCTCGTTCCGCGCGCTGTCATCAAGCCGAACAACCACTGGCTCTGGTTTGTTGTTTTTATCTTTGCCATCACTCATCCGGTCTGCTCCTGTTTTCACATCTGGCTAACCCTTTACGTCAGGCCCCCGGGCTCAGATGGTCAGGGTCAGCCGAACCGACACAATGCCGGGTTCATCCTGCTTGTCCAGCGCAGCCTGATCAATGACCACACCATGGTTTGCGGTCAGGTTTTCCAGCCAGGCCGCAACCTCTGCAAACGACACATCCTCGAGCCACACCCTGATCGCATCCGAGCCACTGGGCTCGAACCTTTGCAACGAGAGCCCGGATTCGCCGGCGCTGCGGGTCACCAGAGCCATCAGTGCGCGGCCATCTTCCGGTGCATTGGCGGCAGGACCACCACCGCCTTCGCGCTCGGAAAGGCGCTCAAGCGACGCTTCATTGGCCTGCATCCAGGACAATAATTCTTCGGCATTCTCCCGGGCGCTTACCGCCTGTTCGTGGTAACCGGCAACTGGTCTCCAGATCACGAAATACAACAGGCCGAGAAACACCGCAACGGCAAGTACGGTCAATGCCTGCTGATCCCGGCGAGGAAGCTGGTCGTACTGGGCAATCAGCTTCTCAACCGCCGGCTGTTCTTTCAGTTTTGTCAGCATTGACTCAGCCTCCCGAGACCGTCAAGCGCCCGCGGGCGCCACTGGATTCATTCACTACCGAGCCAATCTGGGCCTCCAGGCCCTGCTGAGTCAGGCCGCTGCGAAGTGCGCTCATACGATCGTAACTGTCGGCGCGGATATCAACCACTAGTTCGCCCCTGGAGCGACTGTAGTTGATGGAATTGAAGGTGAGCGACTGGTTCTGGGGTACTTTGGCGTACTGGTCTCCGGTGTACTTCATAAGGGTGATGAAGTCTGCACTGGGGCCGCCAGAACCAATGGTACGCAGCTGGCCTTCGATCACCCGGCGCACGTTGCCAGCGTGCGTACGCTGATCGTTGGGAAAAGTATCCCGATAAATGGCCATGGCCTGTTCCCGGGTATCATCGGCGTGCTTCTGGTGGTAGTACCCCATACCGGCTTCCACGCCCAGTTGAATCACGAACCACACGCAGGCCACCGCAATCAGCGGCTTCCAGGCGCGCAGCGGGCTTGCCTTGCCGGTCTTCACGCCGAAGCTGCCCTGGCAGAGATTGATCGGCTCGGACAAATGGTGATGGTGGGCGTGGGCAAGCAGCTCCAGCGGCATCAATTCGATGGTTTCAAGGCGCACCCGCAGTCGCCCTGCCCCACGCAGTTCACTGATCGCGGCCTGCTGCTGGTCCAGCTCCTGCTCGGTTCCATAGATGGTCACGGGGACTTCGGCGACCACTTCCTCGGACGGCGGGGTCGCCATGGTATACCCGAACATCGCCAGGTTGCGCGACTGGATGCTTAACCATTCGCCGCGGTCGCTGATCAGCATGGCATTGTCACCGTCCAGACAGATCGACCAGCCGCCATCGGTTTCGGGCAACAGTGCGGCGTCCGGAAAAATAGCGTCAAGACGCAAATGGTCCCATCCGCTGAACAGATCAATCCAGTTAGCCATCCGCTCCCGGTCAATGGCCGCCACGCGGAACCCGCCCTCGATACGGCTTCCAAGAGCCAGATGCACGCTGTCGATATCCTGAGCGATCTGTTCTTCCACGGCGTAAGGCAGCGCCTGCTGAATGAACCGGGTCTGTTTGGCGGGGATATCCGCAACGCAGAACAGTGCTTCGTCGCCCGGCACCAGGCCGATCAGCAGCACGTTCTCCAGCGCGTTCTGACTCAGGGTCTGCTCAATCACGTCACGGGGGTCCGCGGTCCCACGGGCCTGGGAATCACCGCTGGCATCGTGCAGAACCCAGTTATACAGTTGCGCGTCCGGGCTGTGGTCCAGGTCCGCAAAGGGTGCCAGGGGCCTGACATAAAGTCGGTAAGACATGTCTATCCTTCTGAAATAGTAAACGGCTCTTTGGTGATGCGGTTTTTCTGCCCGGTATCCCGGTCGACCGTTTGCACCTCGCCCTCCGGATTGCGAAAAACGGTGCTTACCAGATTCGCTACGCGGTCATCGTAGGTAATCCGCGACACGATCTCAAAAAAACGGGTTTGCAGCCCGAGCCCGTTGGCTTTCAGACCCAGCCCGGAAAACTCTGGCAGCGCCAGAAAGTCCTGAAGATTCTCGAACCGCTCTTCCTTCCGTTTCTCAAGAATAGACGTCGCCTGTGCCTCTGTCAGCTCCTCATGGAGGGAGCGCAGAACCGCCGCCGTAGCGGTGTTCACGTTGATCCCGAGACCACGCACCGGTAACGCGGTAACGTGGGGGCGAAGCTTGCGGTAGATTTCCTCAGTCATACCTTCGAGCAGTCGCAGCTCGGTCACACTGACGAACGGTTGGTTCGCGGCCCGGAACGCCGGCTCGGCCATCAAGTACTGGCCGTCTTCCGCGCCATAGGCACTGGTGGTCTGATCGTTGGGGTCTATCCAGTCTATCAGGGTATCCACGAACGATTCCGATATATCGAGGGCCAGGGACAGGTTGGTCAGGCGTTCCCGGGTTAATGGATCCACCTGACCATTGCTGGCGACCAGATCGTTCAGGTTAATGCGGCCGCCAAGATCATCAATCTGAACCTCGGCGACACCGTTTTCATCCAGCGGAAGGATCGCGGCGTTGGCGGCCCAGAACTCATCGAGACTGTCCACCATGAGATTCTCTTCCTTATCGGTTTCAAAATCCCGGACCAGGATCTGCCGTGCGAAGGCCTCTGCCCCCAGCGCCACACTGAGCCCCTGTTGCTGGGCAAGATAATGGCTGGCACGAAATACCCGGACACTTTGCTGCTGGGTCATGCCAGTGGCCAGCATCACCACCAGCGCCATGGCGAGCAACACCATGATCAGTGCAACCCCGCGCTGTCGGGCACCCAGGGCCGTTAACGTTGTCATTGCAGGTTGCCCCCTGCCGCATTTCCGGGCTGCGACTCGTCCGGTTGCTGCTCCTGTTCATCGGTGTCGGCGTCCGCGTCTTCACTGGCTTCGTTCGCGGCATTCACCATGCCCTGGGCGACCTCACCTTCGAAATCGGCCAACGCAAAGGTTCGCACCAATTCGCCGAACTGTTCGTGTTCCAGGGTAACTTCAATACCCATCGGCAACGGAATCTCCGGGCGGGCTCCGGGGCTGAGATTGGCCAGTGCCTCTTCCGTGGGCCAGCCATCGCTCCAGTTGCGCTCGGCATCGAAGAAACGAATCTCAAACGCGGTGACATCGGAAAGCACCAGCATGTCCTGGCTGTTGTCTTCCTGACCCTGATCCAGCGTCAGCCAATACCGGCGCCTGAGTTCTTCCCCCGTGTACTCCCAGCCCGCCCGCTGCAGGCCGCTGCGACGGGTACCCAGCGGGTTACGCCAGCCCTGACGCGTCAGTACCAGAGCATACTCGTCTTCACGGCTGGTCAGCGCTGGCTTGAAATCCCCGTACATGTCCCTGACCGGACGGTTTACCAACTGGGTCAGATCCCGCTCCAGCAGCAGCATCGTTTTCTGCAACTGATCAAAGGCGTCGGCCGCCTCGTTGACCCGGTCCCGCGCCAACACCACCCCGCTGAGCACCTGCCAGACCCCCAGCCCGATGACCGCGGTAATGGCCACCGCGATCAGCACTTCCATCAGGGTAAAGCCTTTCTGATTCATCAGTTTGCTCCGATGAAGGCAGACAGGGTGTGAACGGGAACCGGCTCGCTGCCGTCATCCCGGATGCGGGCTACGGTTACTTCGACACGGCGCATCGTTGGTTCCTCAGTGCCGAGAACCGCCGTGGCCACCAGCCAGCGAAAAGGACCGTAGTCCGTCTCGTCAGAATTCTCGGCGATACCGGGTAAGGCTTCTTCAAGACGAAGTTCATTGATGCGGTTATCGGCAATCCAGCCTGCCAGCGTCTTGTCGCGGATGCGTTCGTAGCTGGCAATGTACTGGCTGCCAACCTCCGCCGCTGCGGTGGCGATCAGACTGAAGACCAGCAACGCCACCAACACTTCGATCAGTGTGAACCCGCGCTGGCGCTTCATTCCTCTTCCTCTTCGCCGCCCGGCCGGCGCCACTCCAGCGGAGAAAGACCATCTGAGGCCAGCACGTGCATGTAGTCGCCGTTATCGCCGATGGTGAATTCCACCTCAAACGGCGTGGTTTCACCGCTTGAGAAAAAGACGATATCCGGGCGTAAGTTGTCCTCGGCAGAGGCAAGCCTCGGGGTATCGCTTTCGATGAATTCCGTGACTACCAGCCACTCCGGGTAGCTGCGCTCGCGGAACATACGCTCGGCAGGCTCCGTCCATTCGTCGGCCACCTCATCCAGCATCACGAACCGGTAGCTGTCCTCCTGAAAAATCAGCCCCAACTCGCTGTTGTTCAGCACCGCCTGCTCCGATGCCGATTGCATCAGCAGATAGGTTTCCCTGACGTGATTTTCCAGCTCGCGCTGCTGGGAGCCGCCACCGAGATTCATTACCGCCAGGGCGGCCAGCAGTCCCACAACAATCAGAACAACCAGAATCTCGATCAGCGTGAAGCCTGACTCGGCTGCCCCCTTAACCACAGGTCATCAGTCCCGGGTTTCCCAGACACTGATATCAGCGGCGTCACCGTCGCCACCTTCCTGGCCATCGGAACCGTAAGAGTACAGATCGTAGGGACCTTCGGTACCCGGGCTGACGTACTGGTAGCGGGCTCCCCACGGATCTTCCGGCACATTCTTGAGGTAGCCGTCGGGGTTCCAGTTCCGCGGTTCCGGGCTGCCGCTGGGTTGGCTCACCAGTGCTTCAAGCCCCTGCTGGGTGGAGGGGTAATGGCTATTGTCGAGGCGGTAAAGATCCAGCGCATTGGCGATGTTGCTCAGCTGGGTTTCCGCTACCGTTACCTTGGCCTGATCGCTGCGTCCCATAATGTTGGGCGCCACAATGGCCACCAACAGGCCGAGGATGACCATCACCACCATGATCTCGATAAGCGTAAAACCGCGGCTCTTTCGCAGGCCGGTCGCCGGGTAGCGCTTGATTTCCGGGTTGCTTGCTGTGTTCGTCATATCAGGGACTCTCTTCCATTGTCGTCGGGATAGGATGTCAGCTCAGCCGACCAGATTACTCATGTTGAGGATCGGCAGCATGATGGCCAGCACTATAATCAGCACCACCACGCCCATGACCAGCAGCATCATCGGCTCAAACAAGCCGACGATGGCCGCAATTTTCGATTGCAGGGTGTTTTCCTGCATTTTTGCCGTGCGTTCAAGCATGCTGTCAAGCTCACCACTGGCCTCGCCGCTGGCAATCATATGCAGCATCATCGGCGGGAAATAACCGGTCTGATCCAGTGAACGGTGCAGCGAGCCGCCCTCGCTGACCTTGCGGGCGGCATCCCGCAACTCCTGCCGCAGGTAGTCGTTCGACAGAACCTCCCCGGCGATGCGCATGGCATCCACCAGCGGCACGCCACTGGTGGTCAGAATACTGAGAGTGCTGGCATAACGGGCGGTGTTTACACCCCGCACCATGCCGGAAAGCAGCGGCATATTAAGCAATGCCCGATGGAACTTCAGCCTGAACGCGGGTTTGCGCAAGGCCAGCCGGAACGCAACGATGCCGATCACGATCAATATCAGGAGGTAGACACCGAAATTCCCGAGAAATTCCGACACCGAAAGCATCGCCACGGTCAGTCCGGGAAGATCCTGCCCCTGCCTGACGAAGACCTCGATGATGTCGGGCACCACGTAGGTCAGCAGGAACACCACGATGGCAATGGCGACCACACTCAGGATGATGGGATAAATGGCGGCCAACTGGATTTTCTGGCGGGCTTCCTGGCGGGCCTCGGTGTAGTCCGCCAGCCGGTTGAGCACCAGATCCAGGTGGCCGGCGTGTTCACCCGCTGCCACCGTGGAACGATAGAGACGGGGAAATGCCTTGGGGAACTCGCCCAGGCTGTCGGCAAGGCTGTAGCCTTCCATCACCTTGGCGCGTATGGCTATCAGCATGCCGCGGATTCGCGGCTTGGTGGACTGCTGCGCTGCGGCGGAGAGGGCCTGTTCGATGGGAATACCGGACTGGATGAGCGTGGACAGCTGCCGCGTGACCAGAGCCAGGTCTGCCGCCGCCAGCCCACCGCGACTGCTCAGCGGGTTACGCCCCCGCGCCTGCTTCTCCGCCGCCGGCTCCACCGCCAGTGGCGTCAGACCCCGTTCACGAAGCTGTTGCCTGACGGCGCGGGGCGCGTCCGCTTCCACCACGCCCTGTTTTTGCTTGCCGCGGGCGTCGAGCGCCTTGTACTCGAATGCTGGCATGGCGTTATTGGCTCCGGTGGGTTACGCGCAGAACTTCTTCTACCGTCGTGACGCCATCCAGGATTTTTTTGACACCGTCCGCGTGAATGCTGGGGCCGGACCGGCGCGCCTCGTACTCGAGATCCAGCTCCCCTGCCCGTTTGTGGATCAGCGCGCTGATTTCGTCGGTCACCTCGACCACTTCATAGATACCGATACGGCCCCGATAGCCCAGCTGGTTGCACTGGTCGCAACCGGTCGCGCGATAGATCATGGGCGGGTTGTGGCTGTCGAGCTGGAGGAAGTCACAATGCTCCTGGGTCGGCACATAGGCTTCCCGGCACTCCTTGCACAGAACCCGAACCAGGCGCTGGGCCACGATGCCCACCAAGCTGGAGGAAATCAGGAAAGGTTCAATGCCCATATCCATCAGCCGGGTTATCGCCCCCACAGCGGTGTTGGTGTGCAGGGTGGACAACACAAGGTGGCCGGTGAGACTGGCCTGTACCGCAATTTCTGCGGTTTCCAGATCACGGATCTCACCGATCATCACCACGTCCGGGTCCTGACGCAGGATGGCGCGCAGCCCGCGGGCGAACGTCATGTCGACCTTGGTATTCACCTGGGTCTGGCCGATCCCCGGCAGGTCGTACTCGATCGGATCTTCGACCGTCAGGATGTTGCGGCTGCGATCATTGATTTCCAGCAACGACGCATAAAGCGTGGTTGATTTACCGGAACCGGTGGGACCGGTCACCAGCATGATGCCGTAGGGACGGTAGATCAGCTTGCGCAACACACTGAGATCCCGGCCTTCCATGCCAAGGGATTCCAGCTGGATATTGCCGGCCTGTTTGTCCAGCAAACGCAGGACCACCCGTTCACCGCTGGAGGAAGGCATGGTGGACACCCGGATATCCACCTCCCGGCCAGCCACCCGCAGGGCGATACGACCGTCCTGGGGCAGGCGCTTTTCGGCGATATCCAGTTTCGCCATGACCTTGATCCGTGACACCAGCAACGGCGCCAGTGCCCGTTTCGGCTGAACCACTTCACGCAGCACGCCGTCTACCCGAAACCGCACCACCAGCCTTTTTTCGTAAGTTTCAATGTGCACATCCGAGGCGGAGGTTTTCACCGCCTCGGTCAGGATGGCGTTGATCAGGCGGATGATCGGCGCGTCGTCTTCCTGTTCCAGCAGATCTTCGGTTTCTGGCACCGAATCGGCGAGGGAGGCAAGATCCATGTCATCGCCAATACCTTCAACCATCTGCATGGCTTCAGCGGAATCGTTCTGATAGGCGGCATTCAGCGCGGCGTCGAAGCGTTCCGGAGCAATGGTGGAAAAACGGGCGCGGCCCCCGCTGATGCGGTTGGCCTCGGCCAGAGCCGAATGCCCCGCCCCCGGGCGAACGAGAATGACCGGATCGCCCTCCTCATCGCGGGTAAGGATGACGCCATTGCGTTTGGCAAAGGCGAACGGAAGACGGCCCAGCGGAGCATCCTGCGGCTGAAGTTCGTGTTCTGTGTTCAAGGTCGTCCTCGTTTTGTTGCCAGGTGCGGAACGGTCAGCTCCGTAATCCCTTTCTATTCAATCGATTCTGAAAGGCTACCATAGGATTTGGAACCGCTGAATAACTCTATACACTATACTGCCATTTAAGCGTCGCAGTCTGATAACCTGTGAGCTTTTTACAGGGTCGTACATTCACAGCCGGGACACTCCATGCCTTCGAACCACACCCGCTTAGCACTGCTTCTGGCTGCCGTCGCCGGCGCGGCAATGATTGCTGTGACAGCCTGGCAGGCATACAGTTTCTGGCAGTCCGAAAATCAACGGGAACGCCAGCAACAAACTGAAGCAAGCAGTGCCGGTGCGGCCGCGGATGAATCCACAACCCCGGACGTGAAACTGGCCTCGCTTGACCTGTTCGGCCGTGCCGGTGAAACATCAGGCCCATCTGAAATCGACACTGAAAATCTCCCGGAAACGAATCTGCGACTGTTTCTTCGCGGTGTACTGGCCGCCGATGGCGAATTTCCCGGCAGCGCATTGATCGAAGACTCCGAAAGCAACACGGAAGCCTACCTGGTCGGCGATGAATTGCCTGGCAATGCCAAACTCCGCTCCGTGCACGCCAACCGTGTGATCATTGAGCGCGGCGGCATGCTCGAAAACCTGTACTTCCCGGAAGCCGATGATCGCAGTGGCGTGAGCTTTGCTGCCAACGACGACAATGGCGCCGCCGACGATTCCCCCTCTGGCACTGACGAGGGTGCGAGCCAGCCAGCCACCAGCAGCCCGGCCACCGACGACCAGCGACGTGAAGAAATCCGGCGCCGGCTTGAGCAACTCCGCGAACGCCTGCGGAACAACAACAGCTGAGCCCCATCATGGAGACGGCCGCCCGCCCCGTATGCCGCCGTTCGCTCCTGCTTCCCCTCGTATTCCTGATTTCTACGGTCACAGCCCTGGAACTGGGCGACGAACTGATGGAGTACGTGCGGGAGGAATTTGGTAACGAGGCCTACAGCCGCCTCGAGAACTGGGAGAACCTGCATCGCCTCGCCTCCCGGGCCCCGGTCAAACGCCAGCTCACGCTGGTGAACCGGTTTTTCAACCGAGCCCGCTTTGTTAACGACATCGAACACTGGGGCGTCGAGGATTACTGGGCGACACCTGTCGAACTGCTGACGACCAATGCCGGCGACTGCGAGGATTTCTCGATCGCCAAATACCTCACCCTCAAGTCCATGGGCGTCCCCGATGATCAGTTGCGGATCGTGTACGTGAAGGCGCTTGAGCTGAATCAGGCCCACATGGTGCTGGCCTGGTACCCACAGCCGGACGCCGACCCCCTGATCCTCGACAACCTGATCAACGAAATAAAGCCCGCCTCGCAACGACAGGATCTCGAGCCGGTGTACAGCTTTAACGGCGAGGGGCTATGGCTCAACCGTTCCGGCGGTGACCAGGAGCGCATTGGCGAGGCGGAAAAGCTGGAGCACTGGCAGGATGTGAACCGCCGCCTGATCGACGCGCTGCGGTAACACCCGGAGATTGATGGCGGCAAATGACACCCGCTCTGTCGCCAATCGTCACTGTAACCGATTCAGAAAACGGTAGAATTCCAACCCTTCGCTTACCTGTAAACCACTAACGGGAGATACGCTGAATGAGACGCTGGAACGGCTGGGGTGATGACCAATTCAATCTGGAACTTCCCCCGGAAGGCCGTCAGTTCCTCGGGCAGCGTATCGGCAGCGCCAACCCTCTGCCGGATGTCGGGCTGGAGTCGGTCAAGCCACGGGTACCGGCCTCCCGGTTGCCGAGCCACCCGGCAATCAACACCGACGCCGAACACCGCATCCGTCATGCACGGGGCCAGAGCCTGGCCGATTGGCTGGCGATGCGCAGTGGCGATTTCGGAACCTTCCCGGACGGCGTGGCCTATCCCGAAACCAACCGCGACGTGCAGAACCTGCTGAAATACGCCGAAGAGCACGGTGTGGCGCTGATTCCCTACGGTGGCGGCACCAGCGTGGCGGGCCACATCAACCCCCAGGCCGGCGCCACCCCCGTACTCACGCTGGATATGAGCAGGATGAACCGGTTGCTGGATCTTGACCGGGAAAGTCAGATCGCCACCTTCGGCGCGGGCACGCCCGGCCCGCTGGTGGAGTCGCAATTGCGGGCCCACGGGTACACCCTCGGTCACTTTCCTCAGTCCTTCGAGCTTTCGACCATCGGCGGCTGGGTCGCCAGCCGCTCCAGTGGCCAGCAATCATTGCGCTACGGTCGTATCGAACAGCTGTTTGCCGGCGGGCGGATTGAAACGCTGCGGGGGAGCCTGACCATTCCCACGCTGCCCGCCTCAAGTGCGGGCCCCGATGTGCGGGAAATGATCCTGGGTTCGGAAGGCCGGCTCGGGGTGATTACCGAAGTGGCTGTGCGGGTCACGCCCCTGCCCGAGCAGGAAAGCTTCCATGTCGTGTTCTTCCCCGACTGGGACAGCGCCCGCACCGCGTGCCGAAAACTGGTGCAAAATCGCACCCAGCTTTCCATGCTGCGCCTGAGCAACGCCGTTGAAACCGAAACCCAGCTGGCGCTGGCCGGCCATCCCAAACTGATCGGTTTGCTGGAATCTTACCTGTCGCTCAGAGGATCCGCCGACAGAAAATGCATGATGACCTTCGGCCTGACCGGCTCAAAACATCAGCACCGTCACGCGCTGCGGGAAGCGCGTTCAATCTGCTCGGATTACCAGGGCGTTTACACGGGAACCCGTCTGGGCGACAAGTGGGCCGAGAAACGCTTCACCATGCCGTACCTGCGCGAGGCGTTGTGGCAACTGGGCTACGCAGTCGATACCCTGGAAACCGCCACCGACTGGGACAACGTCGACAATCTCTTAAACCGGATTGAAGAAAACCTTCGTAACGGACTGAATGAAAAGGGAGAAAAGGCGCACGTTTTCACCCACCTCTCCCACTTCTACCCCCAGGGCTGCAGCATTTACACCACCTATGTTTTCCGGGTGGCCGACAGCTATGAGGAGACCCTGGCCCGGTGGCAACACCTCAAAACCACCACCTCAGAGCTGATCGTGCGCAATCGCGGCACCATCAGCCACCAACACGGGGTTGGCAAGGATCACGCACCCTATCTGCCGGTGGAGAAAGGCGAACTCGGCATACTGGCCATTCGTTCGCTTTGCGACACCTTCGACCCGGATCAGCGGCTGAACCCGGGCACTCTGGTGCAGCCATGAGCCCGCAGGTGTCATCCGGCCGTCGAGACGGCGTCATCCAGCAGCTGCGGGACACCTCGGCGGTGTTTGATCTGGTTGTCATTGGCGGCGGTATTACCGGTGCCGGCATCGTCCGAGAGGCGGCGGCCAGTGGCCTGAAAACGCTACTGATAGAACAGAAGGATTTTGCCTGGGGCACCTCCAGCCGATCCTCCAAGATGGTGCACGGCGGGCTACGATACCTCGGCAGCGGCCACTTTCGCCTGACGCGGGACGCCGTCCACGAGCGGGAACGGCTGATGAAAGAAGCACCCGGCCTGATTGATCCGTTGCGGTTCGTGATGCCCCATTTCCACAAACAGTTTCCCGGGCCACGGCTCTTTCAATTGCTGCTTCGGCTTTATGACCGCATCGCCGGCAACCACAGCCGCCATTACCTGACACCGGGCCAGACCCAGCAATGGGTACCCGGCCTGCAAACAAACGGGCTGACAGGCGCCAGTGGCTTCACCGATGCGGTCACAGACGATGCCCGCCTGGTGCAGCGGCTGATTGAAGAAGCACGCAGTGCCGGCGCCACCTGCGTTAACTACGTGGCCGCCAGCGAGATTCTCCGCAGCCCGGGCCCGGACCATTCTGTGACCGGTGTGCGGCTGACCGACACGGAACGGGCGCAGGACGGCAGCTTTGACGTCACCACTGCGCTGGTCATTAACGCCACCGGCGCCTGGGCGGGTCGGCTGCAAACCGCAACGTCGGAGACAGCCCGCATTCGCCCGTTGCGCGGTAGTCATCTGATTGTCCCTTTCAGCAGCCTGCCGGTCTCCTGTTCGGTTTCGTTGTTTCATCCGCGGGACGGGCGCCCGGTGTTTGCGTTTCCCTGGCAGGGTACAACGGTACTGGGCACCACCGATCTCGATCACCGCGACGATCTCGACCGTGAGCCCGCCATTACCCCGGAGGAAGTGGATTACCTGCTTGAGGTAGCGGATACCCTGTTTCCGGGCCGGAGGCTGACACACGGCGATGTGATCGCCACCTGGGCCGGCGTTCGTCCGGTGGTTTCCTCCGGGAATAGCAAAGCCCCGTCGAAGGAGAACCGTGAGCATGTGTTCTGGGAAGACGACGGGCTGATCAGTATTGCCGGCGGCAAGCTGACCACCTTCCGTTTGATCGCGCGGGAAGCCCTGCAACGGGGAGCCCCTCAACTGCCTGGCGCTTTTGCGCTTCGAGCGGACCAGCAGCCGGTGTTCTCCGCGGCCCCGGTGATGGAGAAGCCAGTGGCGCTTTCTCACTTGCAGTGGCATCGCCTACAGGGATTCTACGGGCCTCTGCTCCCGGACGTCTTGGCGGAACAGGAACTGCAGCCAGTCGCCCGCAACGGCGATGTGGTATGGGCAGAAGTGCTGTGGGCCTGCCGCAGTGCCGACGTTGTGCACCTGGATGACCTGATGTTGCGGCGCACCCGGCTCGGGCTGACGCTGGCGGACGGCGGAGCGGAACTGCTGGCGACCTTAAAAGCCCGTTGCCAGCACCTTCTGGGCTGGGACGACGAGCGCTGGCAGGCCGAAACGGACCGGTATCTGGGCATCTGGCGGGCCGCCTATTCCATGCCAGAAACCGGTAAGGGTTCCGGCGATGACCAGTAAAAAGCCCCTGATCCTGGCCATAGATAATGGTACCCAGAGCGTTCGGGCGCTGCTGTTTGACCTTGACGGCAACCTGGCAGGCAAAGGCAAACAGGAGATTGAGCCCTATTTCTCGGAACATCCGGGCTGGGCGGAACAGCACCCCGACTACTTCTGGGATAACCTGGGTATCGCCTGCAAACTTCTGTGGCAAAACACCACGGCAACGCCGGATCAGGTGGTTGGCGTCACTGTCACCACCCAGCGCGGCACCGTGATCAATCTTGACGCCGACGGCAACCCGCTGCGCCCGGCCATTATCTGGCTGGATCAACGCCATGCCCACGTGGAGGGCCCGGTGAAAGGTTTATGGGGCTGGCTGTTCAAGGTTGCCCGGCTCGAGGACACCATCACCCGGTTCCGGGAAAAGACCCAGGCCAACTGGATTGCCCAGAACCAGCCGGACATCTGGGCAAAAACGGCTCGCTTCCTGCTGCTTTCGGGGTATCTCAACTTTCGCCTGACTGGCGAATACCGGGATTCCATCGGCAGCCAGGTCGGTTATCTTCCCTTTGATTATCGCCGGCACCGCTGGGCGGGCCGCCGTGACTTCAAGTGGCAAACCATGCCGATCCGCCCGGATATGCTGCCGGAACTGGTCCGGCCCGGCGAACGTATCGGCACCCTCACCCCGGATGCCGCTGCCCATACAGGCCTGCCGCCGGGGCTGCCGGTGATCGCGGCCGCCTCCGACAAAGCCTGCGAGATATTGGGCTCCGGTGGTCTGACGCCGGACGTTGGCTGCATGAGTTACGGCACCACTGCCACCATCAACACCACCAGCAAACGCTACGTTGAGCCCATCCGCCTGATGCCTCCCTATCCTTCCGCCGTGCCCGGCCACTACGCCACGGAAGTGATGATTTACCGGGGATTCTGGATGGTGAGCTGGTTCAAGCGGGAATTCGGATTGCGCGAGCAGAAACTGGCCGAGCAGCGCGATATCGAACCGGAAGCGCTCTTCGATGAGCTGGTTGAGGCCGTGCCTGCTGGCTCCATGGGGCTGATGCTGCAGCCCTACTGGTCGCCCGGCGTCCGCCAGCCGGGGCCGGAGGCCAAAGGCTCGATTATCGGTTTCGGCGATGTGCACACCCGCGCCCATCTGTACCGCGCCATACTCGAAGGCCTGGCCTACGCCCTGCGCGAGGGCAAGGAGAAGATTGAAAAGCGCAGCGGGGTCGCCATCCGCACACTGCGGGTGGCCGGTGGTGGTTCCCAGAGCGATGCCGCCATGCAGCTTACCGCCGATGTGTTTGGCCTGCCCGCCGAACGGCCCCACACTTACGAAACCTCCGGCCTGGGCGCCGCCATTGACGCTGCGGTCGGCCTGGGGCTGCATCCGGATTTTGATGCCGCGGTGGCGGCCATGACTCGCGTTGGCGACACCTTTTACCCAAACCCGCAGACACAGGCGTTGTACGACCGCCTCTATCGCGAGGTGTACCTGAAAATGTATCCGCAACTGCAACCGCTGTACCAGACTATTCGCGAGATTACGGGTTACCCGCGCTGAGCCGGCGCGTCATCAGGGCCTCTAGTTATCGCCCGACCGTTCCGGCGCCCCTTCTCTCTGCCGGGCTTCCCAGCCATCGGGAAAATACACCGGCGCTGCGGAAGGTTTCAGAGGCGTGCGCCGCAAGATCAGGTCGGCGGCTTTCTCACCGATCATGATGGTCGGCGCATTGATATTGCCGTTGGTCACGGTTGGCATGATCGACGAATCCACCACCCTCAGGCCTTGCATCCCGTGGACTCGGCACTCGGGATCCACCACGGCCATGGCATCGGTACCCATCCGGCAGCTTCCGCAGGGGTGGTACGCGGTTTCGGCGTTGTCCGCGACCCAGGCATCGATTTCAGCGTCGCTCTGCACCGCTTTGCCCGGCATCAGCTCCTCGCCCCGGTAGGGATCAAACGCCGGTTGCGCGAAGATTTCCCGGGTCAGGCGTATTCCGGCCCGGTAGGCCTGCTTGTCCTCTTCCTCCTGGAGGTAGTTGAAGCAGATCCGCGGGGGCGCCTGGGGATCGCTGGAGGCAAGCCTCACCCAGCCACGGCTTTTGGGCTTGTTGGCCCCCAGATGGGCCTGAAAACCGTGCCCTTCAGCGGCACTGGAACCGTCATAGGCAATGGCGCCGGCAAGGAAGTGGTACTGCAGGTCGGGATACTTCAGGCCGGCACGGCTGCGGATATAGCCGTTGGACTCGAAATGGTTGGTGGCCCCCAGACCGCTTTTGAAAAATAGCCAGCGGGCACCGATGAGCGCCTGCCCGAACGGGTTGAGCCAACTGTTCAGGGTGATGTTCCGGGTGCAGGCCTGCTGAATCCACACTTCCAGGTGGTCATGTAGATTCTGGCCAACGCCGGGCAGGTCATGCACCGGCTCAATCCCCATCTCCCGCAGGTGTTCCGCCGGCCCGATGCCCGACAGCATCAGCAGTTTCGGCGAGTTGAAGGCGCTGGCGCTGAGGATGACTTCCCGGCGCGCCCGAACGGTGTATGTCTGGCCACCGTGGCGGTACTCCACACCGTTCGCCCGCTTACCCTCAAGGAGCACCCGCGTGGTCAGCGCGTGCATTCGCAGCTCGAGATTCTGACGCTTGAGCGCTGGCTTGAGGTAGGCGTTGGCAGTGGAGCAACGGCGCCCGTCCCTGACGGTCATGTCCATCCGGCAGAAGCCTTCCTGACGATAGCCGTTGTAATCCTTGGTCTCACCGTAGCCGGCCTGCCGCCCCGCGTCGATGAAAGCCCGGTACAGGGGGTTCTTCATGTTGTTGCCGTTACAGACCCCGAGCGGCCCGCCGGTATCGCGATAATCATCGGACCCGTATAGGCAGTCTTCGGCACGGCGGAAATAGGGCAACACGTCTTCGTAGCTCCAACCCTTGGCGCCCTGCTCCACCCACTCCTCGTAATCGCCGGCACAGCCGCGAACATACGCCATGCCGTTAATGGACGACGATCCGCCAATCACCTTGCCCCGCGCCTGATGGATCTTGCGGCCATTCAGCCCGGGCTCGGCCTCTGTGTAGAGTTCCCAGTCAAACTTCGGTTTGTTCAGGGGAATCGAGAAGGCCGTCGGCATCTGAATGAACACCGAGTTGTCCTTGCCGCCAAATTCCAGCACCAGCACCCGGTACTGGCCGTCGGCACTCAGGCGATCCGCCAGCACCGACCCGGCGGAACCGGCGCCGACGATGATGTAATCAAACACATCCTCTGATGTCGTGTTACCCATGGCACCGTCTCCGTCAATCAGCTTTCATCGTTCCCGGCGGGCATGATGGTGTCGCCACCGGGCATTTCGCGCTGGGTGTGGAGGAAATAGAGGTGACGTTCATACTGATCCAGAATGTCCGCGATCACCTGTTCCCGGGAGTAACCGTAAAGGTCATAACCCTGGCCGCCCTCCGCCAGGTGGACCTCCAGCCGGTAATAATGAGTATCGGACCGTGTGGCGCGGATGGAGAACGCCGGCATCTTACATCTCGCTGGCCAAACGCCGTATATGAAGTCTTTCTCGCCCCCCAGGTTCACGCGCAACGCGATGTGTTCATTGCCCGCTTCCCCTTCGGTGATGTCCACCGGAAATCCCTGCTCCGACATCACCTTTCTGATTTCATCCATGGCCGGCCTGGCCACGTCGCCAAGGAAACGTCTGGACTGGCTCATCGTTGGGAAGCTCACCGTGCGCGTAAGGCGCTGCTGCCAGTTCAGCGCGGCCTGCTTGCCCGGGTCGGTCCGCCCCGACAAATGCCCCGCCATGCTGCCGCGGAAGCTGTCCTCCCGCAGCCCCTCCAACTGCAACGCTTTGAACAGGCCCAGCATCATCAGGAACAGAACAAAGGCAAACGGCAACCCCATGATCACCACCGCGCTCTGCAATGCACTGAGCCCGCCGGCCATCAGCAGGGCGACCGTCAGCACGCCGATAATGGCGGCCCACAGCACCCGCATCCATCCCGGCGCATCGTGGTTCGGATCCCGCAGGATGGACGTCAGGTTGGACAGCACCAGCGACCCGGAGTCCCCGGACGTCACAAAGAACACGATGGCGAGGATGGTGACCACGATGGTGGTCAGCCCCACCCAGGGAAAGCTCTCCAGAAACAGATAGATTGACGACCCCGGGTGATCCATCGCCTGCTGACCGAACCCCGCCACCCCGCTGTCGGTCATCACCAGATCGATGGCGCTGTTACCCATGATGGACATCCACGCCATCATGAACGCCAATGGCAGCATCAGCGTGCCCGCCACGAACTGACGGATGGTGCGGCCCCGGGAAATCCGCGCCAGGAACAGCCCCACGAACGGCCCCCAGGCAATCCACCAGGCCCAGAAGAACACCGTCCAGGCATTGAGCCAATCCGTCGGGGGATCAAACGCATAGGTGTTGAACGACAGGGTGATGAAGCTCGACAGGTAATCCCCCACGTTCATCACCAGCGCGTTGAGCAGAAAAATGGTCTTGCCGCTGAACAGAATGAACAGCATCAGGATCAGCGCCAGCGCCATGTTGAATTCCGACAGGCGGCGAATGCCTTTATCCACCCCGGTGAACGCCGAGATCGCGGAGAAGATCACGATGAACACCGCCAGCACCGTTTGAGTCAGCGTGCTTTCAGCAATCCCGAACATATAGTTGAGCCCGAAGTTCAGCTGAATGATCCCGATGCCGAGACTGGTCGCCACTCCGAACACCGTGCCCAGCACCGCCGCAGCATCCACCGTGTGGCCGATCGGGCCGTGAATGCGCTTGCCAAAGATCGGATAGAGGGTCGAGCGGATGGTCAGCGGCAGCCCGTGCCGGTAACTGAAGAAAGCCAACGCCATGCCCACCAGGGTATAGACTCCCCAACCGGACAGCCCCCAATGCAGGAATGTAATCTCCATCGCGTGCCTGGCGGCGGCGACGGTTTCCGGATCGCCGCTGGGCGGCGCCAGATACTGGGTAATCGGCTCGGCGATGCAGAAAAACAACAGATCGATCCCGATGCCGGCCGAGAACAGCATTGCAGCCCAGGTCAGCACACTGAAATCGGGCTTGGAGTGGGCCGGCCCCAGTTTCAGCTTGCCGAAACGGGAACAGCCGATGGCAATCACAAACGCCAGATAGGCGACCACCGAGACAAAGTAAAACCAGCCAAAACTGTCGGATATCCAGGCCAGTACGCTGTAGATGACCGCGCTGGAGGATTCGGTGAACAGAATGGTCCACACCGCGAATATCACGATGCCGGCGGCAGAACCATAGAACACAATCGGGTTAAGGCGATCTTTCTGGGCTGCACCGCCACCCTCTTCAGTCTGGTCCGTCATGCGTGCCTCCGCAGAGAAACGACATCCGGCAGCATCACTGCCCGAAACGGTGCCACTACGGCTCACGAAACCCGAAGGTCAGGACTGACTGAAAATGGCGGTCTTTGTTATTACTTGGTATAGAGAGACATGCGGACCCAGTCAAGGCTACATATCGGTTGACGGTCAGCCTGATGTGGAGATTCTTTCGAAAAGTTAATCGTGCTCGCCGGGCGTAAACCTGACGATAGCCTATATTTAACCTACCTGATTACTTCTTAACCGGTTTCTTCCCGGTTCACCGCATGCGCGTCGCAAATGTGGAGACGAACTCGATGGAACAGGTCGCATCCGCTCTCAGGTCACCGGAACGTCTGCAGTCGCCCGTCCTGAAACCAGCTTGCGCTCGCTTGTGTGAAGGCGATATTCCTATCGCCGAGCTCGGCCCGATATTAATTGCGTCACCGCACCCGGACGACGAAACCCTTGGTTGTGGTGGACTGATCAGCCGCTGTGCCGAGCTGGGATGCTCTGTCACCATATTGGCGATGACCAAAGGCGAAGCGTCGCATCCTGGTGACCGCCACTGGCAAACCAGGCTGGCGCAGATCCGCGGTGCGGAACAGCGGCGCGCTCTGAACGTCATGGGGTTTTCTGACCCTGACATCATCGAACTCGGTCTGCCGGACGGCGGGCTGGAAAGCCTGAGCACAGAAACGCTTCAACGCGCGTGTGTCAAGATCCGGGAAATCATACATTCCCGACGCATCCAAACCCTGTTTGTTCCGGCGGTGGACGATTGCCACGCGGACCATCAAATCACCGCGAAGCTACTGGCGGACGTGGCCCGGGACTACCCATTCAGATATTTCTTCAGTTACCAGATCTGGCTTCCGACCTCTCGCCGGCTCTCCGTAACCACCAATGAACGCGAGTACGGCCATGACATATCGAGCCTGATCGCCCTCAAACGCAGTGCCATATTTCAGCATCAGTCTCAACTCAATGTGGTGGATCCGAATCACACGGAGGGGTTCCGCATGCCCCCGACGCTGCTCGATGCCAAACTCGGTAACACTGAGTCGTTCGCGCTGGTCAGTGATCCCGCGGCATGGAGCAGTTAACCGTATACACGATTCTAAAAACCCAGTAGTACGTAACCTCAACCCTTCGCGCGAAAGGAGGCAAAGGAATGCAACGGAGCCAGGGCGGCAGACTCATTATGCATATCGCGCTTCAGGGCTGCCTGAAATCCGGGCCGATCCCTTACGGTCTCACTGCCGACACCGGCGGCCACATCCGTTACCTACTAGAGCTCGTTGAAGCGCTCTCCCACCAACCGGAGGTTGCTCATCAGATCATTGTCACCCGAGCGTTCGATGCGCCTCATCTCGGGGCCGATTATTCGATACCAGAGGAGACTCTTTACCCTGGCGTCACCTTGTGGCGGTGCCGGGGAGCGTCCAGCGAATATCTGCCAAAAGAAGCGCTGTGGCGGGAGCTGCCAGCGATGGTGGAGGCACTGGTGGAGAGAATGCGGAACGAAGGCGTGCGCCCGGACGTGGTGCATGCCCACTATGCCGATGCCGGAGCCATGGCGTCACGGATAAAAACCCTGCTGGGAATACCTTATGTATTCACCGCCCATTCCCTGGGCGCTACGAAGATCCCACACCGATTTTCAGGTAGTTCGATCGATCGGACACTACGGCGGCGAATTCGCTTCGAGGAGCTCGCGCTGGTGAATGCAGACGGCGTTGTCGCCAGTTCGGACCACGAAGCACAGGTGCAGTACGCGCTTTACCGCCACTATGACCCGCACCGAACCCAGGTAAATCCACCGGGGTGTAACCTGAACCACTTCCAGGTAGCGGTACCTCCAAAAGCCGCCGATGAAGTCGACATTGAGCTACGACGATTTCTTCGAAGGCCCGACCGCCCCTGCCTTCTGGCGATCGCGCGGCCGGTAAGGAAAAAAAATCTGAGCGCCCTGCTCACAGCCTATGGCGAAGACCCGAGCCTTCGGGACAAGGCCAATCTTGTCATTATCGCCGGTACGCGGAGCAACATTGCTCAGCAGGAAAACGAGATGCGCGAGGTCTGGGACCAGCTGATTACGCTCATTGACCGGTACGACTTATACGGGGATGTTGCTTACCCCAAACACCATGAATTTCAGCACATACCGGCTATTTATCAGTGGGCGGCAAGCCGCCGGGGCATATTCGTCAATCCCGCCCTGAGCGAACCTTTCGGGTTGACGCTGCTGGAATCGGCGGCGGCCGGATTGCCGGTGATTGCGACAAAAGAAGGCGGGCCAGTCGATATTCTGCGTCGCTGCCAGCATGGCATTCTGGTGACGCCCACCGACATTCCGGCCCTGGCGGAGGCCTGTCATCATCTACTGGATGACAAACTGGCGTGGGCGCGCCATAGTTCCCGTGGCCGCCGCAATGTGGACTTCTACAGCTGGTCTCGCCACGCCACTCAGTACTTACAGGCGGTCTCCCGTTTGCCCCGTCAAGGTTCGCGGAACGAACGCCACGTGACCTCACTGCTTGCAACCGACATGGACGGCACGCTGCTCGGCCATCGAGAGGGCCTTGCGCAACTCAAAGGCTGGTTGCACCGGAACCCGCACTGTCTGTTTGTCGTTGCCACCGGCCGTTCCGCCGGGAAGGCGCTGAACGAACTCGAAGCCTGGGACGCGCCCCGGCCCGATGTGCTGATCTCTGATGTCGGGTCATCGATCTACCTGCTTCAGAACCGGAAGGCACCGGTTTTCCTGCACAGCTGGCAGCGAAAACTTAATGAAGGGTGGCAGCGAACGGCATGCCAGCGGCTCCTCGACGATCACCCGGGGCTGACGCGTCAGCCGCCACGCACTCAGTCCCCTTACAAACTGAGTTACTACATCAGAAAGGCCTACCACGACGCGGACGGCCGTTCTGTCCGGAAACTGGCGAGGAGCATTGAGGAACTGCTGGCGTCAAATGGTGTCCCTGCTCGGATTGTATGCTCCCACGGCAACCTCCTTGATGCACTGCCGCCTAATGGCGGCAAAGCTAACGCCGTCGATTTCATTCGCGGGTACTACGGCATTGACCGTGCGTGCGTGATCACCGCCGGAGATTCCGGCAACGACCTCGACCTCCTGCGCTACGGCGCTGTCGGTATCGCCGTTGCCAACCACAGTGGAGAACTAACCCCTCTTCGCCTCCATCCAACCATCTACTGGGCGTCCGGAAAAAGTGCCGCAGGCATCATGGAGGGGTTGCATCACTCCCCCCTTAACCCGCCACCGGCGCGATTAAACACACACCCACCGGTACCGACCGGGTTGTCGGGAACCGGGGAATTCAACACAGGAGCCTGACATGCAAGAGCAAACGTTTCGGGCGAGTACCACCGAACTTTCGCGGCGACCCGTAGGTTATTTTGTGCACCATCACGGGCACGGCCATGCCAAACGCTGCCTGGCCATCGTCACGGCTCTGAGCCCCCGCCCCGTCACTATCTTTTGTGCCAGGACCGAAATATTTCCGGCATTGCCCGATAATGCCGAGGTAGTTGCGATACCGGACTTCCATAGCAAACCGGCAAGATCCGAACAACTGCACCGGGAACCCGCCTGCCTCGCGCTCGACTGCGCCCCTCTGGGCGTGTCTGCCATCCGCGGGACCGGCGGCATCATCGCCGCCTGGCTGGCGCATGAAGACCCGGTGCTGTTTATAGTGGATGTGTCGGCCGAACTGGCGTTGCTGGGTCGAATCTGCAGTGTACCGGTGGTCAAGATTCGCATGCACGGTGATCGGGATGACCCCGCCCACCAGGCCGCCTATTCCGCCTGCTCCGCCTTGCTGGCGCCCTATAGCGAAGCTCTTGAGCAGGATGACTGGCCGGAGCACTTCCGCAAACGCACGTTCTATACCGGCGGCCTGATCGATACGCGCCAGCCTGTGCCGGAAAAGACCACAGCAAGAGATCTGCTCGGGCTGCCTCAGGACGCCCGCGTGTTCGTGGTGGTCGCCGGCAGTGGCGGGGTGGGCATCCCGATTGCGCCCATAACCATAGCGGCAAGAGCCTATCCGGAGGCACTCTGGCTCACAGTGGGGAAAACCGTGCGCTACGGTCATGAAACCGAGTTTTCCAATATCAGTGATGTCGGCTGGGTTGATAACGTGAGCGACTACATCGCCGCCGCCGATGTGGTGATCGCCACACCGGGCGATACCCTGACCCACGAGATTGCGAGGGTAGGACGCCCGTTGGTCTGCATTCCGGAGTGGTGTTACTACGATGAGCAGGTTCGCAAAGCTGAAGCTCTCAGTGCCCGCAATCTCGCCGTCTATTCGCCCAGATGGCCGGCCAGCTATAGCCAGTGGCGCGCACTGATCCAGGCGGCCGCGAAGTGTGACCTCCGGTCTCAGCGTGCGCTGGTAGACGAGCATGCGGCGGAACGGGCGGCCAGGTACCTCGAAGGCCTGATTAATGAATTGTGGCACGACAGCAGCCCCGATGAGCTGACCGATCACCATTGGGGGTGGGAAGACCTGTCAGCCGACCCGCACGTACCGCGGGAAACCGTCAGGGAATCGACTCGGGATGCAGATTGATTCGCCCCCGGCAGACAACGAACATACAGCGCGGGGACCGCGAGCCAGCGTACTCACCCTGGTACGCGATCGACAGGCGCACCTGGATGCGCTAGTGGCAGGCCTGGCGCGCCAGACCTGCGGCAACTTCGAGTTCATTGTGGCCAGCATGCAACCAACGCCGCCTGCGCTCCCTGAACGCCTGCCATTTCCAGTCAGTGTGGTTGAGGTTCCGGGTAAGAGGCTACCGCTGGCGGCGGCCAGAAACGCGGCCGCCGCGAGGGCCCGCGCGGAATTGCTGATTTTTCTTGATGTGGACTGCATTCCTTCCCCGCCCCTGGTCGAGAGTTTTACTGCCCAGTTGAAGGCCTCCGGGCGGTGTCTGCTCGGAGAGGTACGCTATCTTCCGGGCACCCTTACCAGAACGTCAATCACCCGGGCTTCGTTCAGCGAACTGCAAAACCACGCCCAAAAGCATCCGGCGCGGGCACCCGCTCCCGGTTGCGGCTGGGTCAAAGAGCCGGAAACCCGGGCGCTCTGGGGACTCTCGTTCGCCCTGACCCGGCACCAGTACTGGAAGGCAGGGGGTATGGACGAGCGTTACCGGGGATACGGCGGTGAGGAAACCGATTTTGCGGAACGGCTCAAGGCAAGCGGCACCCTTCTTGGCTGGTGCGCGAACGCCCTCGCTTTACATCAGTATCACCCGGTTCACACGCCGCCACTGGACAAATTTACTGACATTATCAGCAACGCGAGGCGCTTTCACCGCACCTGGGGTAGCTGGTGCATGGAGTACTGGCTGGAGTATTTTACTGCCTGGGGCCTGATCGAGTGGTCCCCTGCCGCAGCCGGCATTCGAATTATCCGCCGACCAACGAATGCCGAGGTTCACGCCTGCCAGCAGCCGCCGGAGGTCGCTTTCGCATGACGCCACCACAGCGAACCCACGGGCCAGATACGTCCGCCGAATTTTTTGAACGCCTTTACCAAAAGGCAGGCGATCCCTGGAACTTTCGCCATTCGGCTTACGAACGTGAACGGTATGAGGCGATCATCAACGGCATTGTTGGCAGACGCTACCGGTCAGCGTTTGAGCCCGGCTGCTCTATCGGTGAACTGACCGCCCTGCTCGCTCCCCTTTGCGACTCACTCGATGCCATGGATTTCTCCGGCTCCGCGGTGGCAACTGCAAGTCGCCGCTGCAAGCAGTATCCACAGGTTCAGATCCGCCGGGGTGCCCTACCCGGCGATATACCCGCTCAGCCGTTCGAGCTGATCGTATTCTCGGAAATCGGTTACTACTTCGATCTCCCGGTTCTGGCGAATATAGCCACCCGGCTCTGGGCCCAGCTTGAGCCCGGCGGTGTTCTGATTGCCTGTCACTGGCTTGGTCACTCCAGTGACCACCAGCTTCACGGCCAGGTTGTTCACTCTGTTTTACGAAGCGTGCTGGGCGAGCCAGCGAACCTGAACCGCCCCGACCAGTGGTACACCCTGCAACGCTGGCAAAAATAAGAGGCATGGCCATGGATGATATTGAACTCACGGAATTACTGAACGAATTGCCAGAGAACCCTGGTGCCACAGACTATCGCCGCGTTGCGCTGAATCTTATTCCCTACGTCGAGGCGAAGGTACCGCCCATGGGGGGAAACCAAACCGCGACCCGCCTTCGGTTTGTGACTGCCGTAGCCCGCCACGACCTCGGCCTTGCACGATTGATTGAAGGTCACCTGGACGCAAGCCAGATTCTGAAGGAAGCAAACGCGCCCATTGCCAGCGGGAAACTTTACGCGGTGTGGGCCGCGGGCGGACCTTCTGATACCACCGCCATTGAGGAACCCGAAACAGGGAAAGAAGCCATTCGTATCACAGGCAGCAAACCCTTCTGCACCGGTTCCGACCTTGTGGACCGGGCGCTGGTGTACGTTTACCCGCAGGACCAGCTGGTCGACGTCGACCTGCGTGCACCTGAACCGCCCGAAGCCCTGAGTTTTCAGGCCGGCCAATGGATATCCCCGGCGTTCGCTGAGACTCACACATGGACCGTGCGTTTTGATGCGCTGCGGATACCGTCCGCCAGGTGCATCGGCGCCAAACGCTGGTATTTTGATCGCCCCGGTTTCTGCCTGGGCGCGTTCGCGCCCGCCGCTTGCTGGGCCGGAGGCGCCATGGGACTGGTGGACGCGGTTCGCCGGCGGCCGCTCCGGAACGGCCACGCCCGTGCGCATCTGGGTGCCATGGTGGCTGCGGCCTGCAGTATGGACTCAATATTAACCTGGGGAGCCGAGCAGATTGATGCTGACCCGGGCAACTCGTCAGGTACGATGTTCCCCACGGCACTGGTCGTACGCCACCTTATCGAGCGAACCTGCACCGAGATTCTCGACCGCTTTGGCCGCACACTTGGCCCCCGGCCTTTCGCGTTTGAACCGAACACTGCACGGCGGATCGCCGAACTCACCCTCTACATTCGCCAGTGTCACGCCGAGTGCGACCTCGAGGAGCTGGGTGCCTATGTGGAGCAGAACCCGACGTTCGGTTCCGCCAGGCCGTGACGTCGATACCGTACCCCGGGGCTGGCAAGCACACGGGGGCTTAACTCTGCTCGTACTCCCGAACCAGCTCCTGCAGGAAATAAAAGCCCGCGGAACTTAGAAAGTAACGGCCGGCGCCAGCACGAAACAGCAGATTGCGTTTGTCCAGATAATCCAGTCCATCCGTCCAGCCTTTTTCAAAGCGAGCCGCGCGGAGGATCTCCTGGTATTCCTCATCGCCTGCGAGAGCCACTACATCCTGCTCATTCAACCCGGCGTCGGGCCGACAAAGGTATTCCAGGTCCCGCCCGCTGCGTGCGAAATAACGCCCGATCAACAGAAGTATGACCTGCACCCGGAAGGCGTTCTCGTCGTGTTCCTCGTTCTCGTCGTCACTGCTTTCCTTGAGAAAGAAAAACGCGCCGGTTTCGTTAAACACCAGCTCGCTGCCCAGGTGTTCGTAGAAGGTCCGGAAATGGGACAAATGGTTGTACAGCAGGTTATAGAGCGGGTTGGCTCGCAGCTCGGAGCGGTTGCTGTCCCAGATATCACGCACAATCACCCGGCCGGCCTGGAATTCCCGGTAGATCGCGGCGCTCTGGGCCGGCAGGATCTGCTCGAAGCTGCTCGAAGTTTGTGAATGATCGGCGGATTCGGTGGTATCCATCGCGTCGGAGAATTCAGGCATGCTGTTGCTCTTCTTGATTGACCGGGGGTTTGCTTTCAGTCGTTTCCAGATTTTCCAGACGGCGCTTGCGGTAAACAAACTGTTCGCTGTCCGATGACTGATCCAGAATCCTGAAACGGTTGGTCGTGACCACCTGCAGGCCCTCGGGAGGCGAGTTTACCAAACGGTTCAACGCCGCCAGCAGGTCCGGAAAGCGATAGCCGGGGATAAAGCCGTCCAGGCGGCCGTGCAGCTCACGCACCAGGTCGGTCGTAGGCCGAAGTTCCAGGGTTTCCAGCCATTGATAAAGCTGATTGATGCGCTGGACATCAATGCGGGTGTGGCGGCCGCTGCCATCCACTTCCTGCAGCACCGGCACCTCGGCTTTGCGGCGAAGATCCCTCAGGCGCAGGTCCAGTTCGCTAAACAACAACTGGTAATAGCTGGACGATTCACCGAAGGCGTAGTGTTTCGGGCGCTGCTGAGCCCGTAGGCCAATCAGAAAGCCGGTACTGCGGGCAAAGTCCCCGCCTTCCAGCCACTTTCGCTTCAGGCTGAGGGTCTCGGTTTCGCTCTTGAGTTCCTGCAGCTTGCCGTAGAAATGCTCCATGGCGTTGTACTGGACCATGCCCTGGCGAGTCTTGCGCAGGAAGTGCTCCACCTCCTGGGCCACCGCCTGAATGGGCTTATACAAGGCGTTCAGGCTGACGGAGGAACGGAACAACTGGTCTGCCAAGTTATAGTCGTCATGTTCTTCCAGCAACCGGACCATAGCCTCCAGGGTCTCGAACAGGTTGCTGCCATCGGGCAACCGGGTGTCCGGGTTCAGGAACACCAATGTCGGTTTGATGTGGCGCTCGTACAGGGTGACGATCTGCTCAAACAGGTTCTGGCGGAACTCCAGGAATTTCTCAGGGGCCCGGCTGGCATCGCCGGACAGGTCCGCCAGCTGGCCACTGATGGTCTGCATGCGCAGCACATTCTGGCGCAGCAAGCCGATGAGCTGACTGACGCGCTCGTTCAGATCATCCCTCAACTCGGTGTAGTCCGGGTCCGCGTCGCTGAAGCTGCTGGTTTCCAGCCGATTGCGCACATCCCTCAGGGTCACCAGATGGCCACGCAGGCGGGCATCGGTCAGTTCTTGGTACAGCGAGGCATTACAGGCCCGCATCAGGTTGATCAGGGCATCCTGGAGCACCAGGCGACGTTCACCTTCAGCCTTAATGATGTCGATCACCAGGCCGCTGCGGAACAGGTTGTCGGTATTCAAAGCCAGCCGCACCCGATCCCGATCGGCATTGCCGAGGGTACGGGTATAGTCCATCACCTCGGCCACCAGATCACTCTCGCGAATATACCGGGCTTCATTCCGGTCCATCCGTTCGATCATTCGGAACAGAATCTTCGGGTGCTCGAACAGCAGCCGGGTGGTGTCCAGGGTGCTGAAGCGTTTACTCATCCGCCGGCTCCAGCAGGCTGTTCTGAGTCTGATCGCCCCAATGGCTCAGAGATTCGCCATTGGTAAAACCCTCTGCACCACCCCAGAACACAAGGGTGCGCTGGGGGCTATAGGGGCGTGCCGTTTTCATCTGCCCCACTTCCAGGTGCCGGCCGATCAGGTAGATCACTTCCGCACTGGCGCTGTGAGTAGCGGCCGAAAACAGGTTAAAGCCCTGCTTGCGCAGCCGTTCCAGCAGCGAGGGCATCTGGCTGATGTCCACGCTGGCCAGCTCGTCCAGCACCATGGGGAAGGATAGCTGCACACCCGGATACAACACCCGCTTCAGCAGCCGGTACACCAGTTCCAGGTTGATCAGTGCCGTGGTGGAGGTGGACTGGCCCTTCTTGTCCAGGCTCGCGGCATTCTCCTTACGAGTGCGGTAGGAAATGCCGGTGATCACCTTGTCCATGGTCAGGCGCTTGCTACCGCCCTCCCCGAAAAAGTCCGCCACGAACACCCGTAGACGATCGTAGAACGCATCCGACTGCAGCTGGTTGCCATAAGGGTCGATGTTGTTGGCTTCTTCCACCAGGTTGCGGAATTTCGGATCGGTGTGGATATCCACCCGGATTTCCACCAGATCGTTGATGCGCACGCCTTCCAGCTCGCGGTTCAGCTGAGCTTCAAAACGGGCAATGTGCTCGTGGTTGGATTTCAGGGCCTGCCGGTAGCTCGCGACGGTTTCATTGTGGATGCCAACTTGCTGCTCCAGCACATTCCAGCGCTCGGCCATGCCGGCAAACAGATCCGACAGGCTTTTGAACGTTTCGCGGATAACGGATGACGCCGGGCTGTCTTTCTGCAGTTCGCCTTCGGTATCTTCATTGATGCCGAGATACACGAACTGGCGAAGGTGGTCGAGGATGCTGCGCCGACGCTCTTCCAGGTCGTCCAGCTGGGTTTGCAGGTCGTCGAAGGCGGCGACGGAGACTTGCTCAATCTCTAGCGGCTGCTCGGCTTCCACAGCTTTCAGATGCGGGAATCGGTGCTCCACAGTCCCAACGCTTCGGCTGAGGCCCGCCAGTTCCCGTTCCCGCTCCTCGATACGCTCTTTTTCGGCCCTGGCTTTGGCGGCCTTCTGCTGCACGGCATCCTGCTGTTCGCGCTCCAGCCGGGCCTGCTCTTCCAGCTTGGCCAGCTGTTCCTCCGCCGCCTGTTTCTCCTCGGTAGCGTACCTTAGAGTGGTTGCCGCTGCCGGGAAACGGCTCAGGGTTTCAAGATCCTTTTCGATGGCGCGAATCTCTTTTTCCGTGCGCTCGATCAACCGTGGCCGGTCGTGTTCCTGGTTGGCAGTGTCCGCCAGCTCCGCCCGCTCCTTTTCCAGGCCATGAAGCTCACCTTCAATATGCCGGCGCTGCTCTGCAAAATCAGTCTGCCGGGCCGGCTGGGCCGAATATTCGGCGTCGAACCAGTCAAAACCTTTATCCGTGGGCGCAAACAGCAGGGCAAACGCTTCGATGGCCGACTTGCTGTCCGCGTCCAGATCCTGGCCCGGGCTGGCCATCACCAATCGGGGGTCCACGGCCCGCAGTGGTGCCGCGGTGGCTTCATCCAGCTGGTTCTGCAACTGCCAATGTTGCTTGCTTTCCCGATCCTTGAGGGATTCCAGCTTGCGCTCGAGTTCCTGTTTCTTTTTCTGGATCTGCTCCAGCCGGATTTCCGCCTGGGCGGCACTCTTGAGGGCAGCCAAGTGACCTTTCTTGCTATCAAGTTCCTCTTTCTGGATGTCCTCGATTTCCTGAAGGGTCATCTCCCCGTACTGGGATACCAGCAGATCGCCATCTTTCTGGTTCTGCTCGGCCTGCTTGATGCGACGGTCGGCGGAACGGATCTCGCCCTTCAGGCCGCTGGCTTCCTGCTCCAGTTTTTTCAGAGCCTGGAGCACATGGCGCAGGATCTCGTTCTGTTCATTGAATGCCTCCACTGCGGCTTTGCGCCTGGTGCCAATGTCCTGCAAGGCATGGGTGACGCCATCCCGGAAAGCGGCAAAATCGTGCTGGCTGCGAAGCAGGGTCTGGTAGGCCTGATAGTCCCTTTGCAGCTTCTCGAACCGTGAACGCTCTTTTTCAATCTGGTTCAGCTGGATTTGCTGTTGCTTCAGTTGATCGTGCCGGTTGAGAAACTCATCGATGTTGAAATCGAAGGCATCGTCGGCAAATTTCTTGTCCGCCTCGATAATGCTGGCCACCGCGTTGGACATGGCCTGATCGTCCGCCTTCATTTCAAACAGCAGCAGGATCAGCGTGCGCAGAGACTGCACCCGGCGCTCGTCGGACTCACCCAGCGGTAGCACCGAATAGCGTACGGCGTCGGCGTTCATCAGCTCGCTGCTGTACAGCATCTGTTTGAGTTTGGCCGGGTCATTCACCAACCTTGTTTCCTTCGAGCGTTTTTTCAGCATCTCGGACAAACGGCTGAACGACAGCTCCGGCACCGCCTGGCCGATTCCGTCCTCATCATCCCCATTCCAGAACAGGGGCCGGAGCTGGTCGTAACCAACCGGCACGAAAGCGCGGCCATAACTGAGCTGGCTGGCGCTGTCCCGGTACAAAATCTGGCAATGCACGCCGGCCGGGTTTTCCGCTTCCATGATCAGGAAGCTGAACTGACTGGGGAAGTAATGCTGGTAGCTTTCCTCGTTGGAGTAGAAGCTGCCGGCACTGGCATTACGGAAAGCGAATTTCTTGCGGCTGTTCTTGAAGTTGTTTTCCGGCAGCAGGAACAGTCGCAGCGAATTCAGCAGACTGGACTTGCCCAGATTGCCCGGGCCCAGGATCAGGCCGTGATTGTCCACCGGAATTTCCACGTAACAGAAGCCGGCGGAATCCACCAACACCAGACGGCGAATACCAAAATTGAAATTGCCCGGGCTCCCCTGGGAGTCACTCATCCAGAATTATCTCCTGTTCCATGAATTTGCCGGTAGCTCGAAACGCCTCTGCCAGGGGCACAAAACCAAGCCCCTCCGCCAACGATATCGCCCTTGTGAATCGCTCGGTGGTGTCCGGTATATTCCGGAACCGGGCCAGCCATGGTCGCCAGTCGGTTGGCTGAACAAACGTGGCTTTGTCACCTAGAGAGGCTGCGACCGTCGAGAACATTTGCAGACCACCGGCATCATAATCGAATGCGCAGAATACTTCTTCGTAGCCCTGCAACCAGTCAAGAATGGCGCCACGAGTCACCCGGTTACCACCGCCTAACACCACGTCACAGTCTGCCAGTTGCAAACGCCTGCCCAGCGCCCCACCGGCAAAGTGCAGCATCTGTGGATATTGGTAGAAATTGCGTTCATTCTCCACCACCAGTACGGAGCGCGCGCGGTGAAATCCGATATCGACGAAGTCGTTTCCAATGACAGCCACATCCGGCCGGCGGAAGGTCAGACCGTGATGGTAGACCAGAAGAAAACTTACCTCGGTACCATGGCGATGAGAGTTACCCTTTTTTGCAGCGTCTACCCGGCTTACCGGCGCTTGCGCCACATCCTGCAGCTCAGCGAAAGCGCTTTCATCTAGGATCGTGACAAGCCAACGGTTGGTTTTTACCTTTTCCGCCGCAAACAATTCCCTATGCAGACGCCGAAACGAATCCGGAAGTTTCTTCAGGAAAGCTTCATAGTTAATGGGCTGGCCACGGAGGATTTTGTCGAGATAGTCGTTCAACAGCTCACCACAGTCACTCTGAATACAGTTTATGGGCGTAGATTTTTAGATTAGTGTAACGCTATCAGACGCCTACTGTATCGGGGACTTTTCATTCAGACTGTTACCCAGAATCTCTGAAAAGCGGCTAAAGGAAAGCCAATGAAAAACGCGCACAGTGACAGCCGCTGCCGCCATACCCTGGTTACCTTCGATACCAAGGGCGAGCGATTGGAATGGGACTCCCTCGGTGACCAGGTAATGGGCGGCAAATCCGACGGTAAGCTAGTCAATTCCGCGGAAGGTGTCGGCCTCTTTCACGGCACCGTGCGACTGGATAACGGCGGCGGATTTGCCTCAGTGAAAGCGGACCTGCCCGAACCTTTCGATGCAGCTTACTACACCGGTATCGAGCTTCTTGCTCGGGGCGACGGCAAAACCTACAAGGTCGGGCTTCGCAACAGCGCCGACCGCCGCAGCATTGTGTACCAGCATGCGTTCACACCGGGTACTGAAGACTGGAGCCGCATTCGGCTTCCGTTCAGCGATTTCACCCCGACCTGGCGCGGCAAGACAGTAACGGATGCGGGTCCTCTGGACACCCGGAACCTGGCGTCCGTTAGCCTGTTCGTTTCCGGGCGGCAAGCCGGTGAATTCAAGCTGATCATGCAGGACTGGCGGCTTTTCAGGAGCTAAGCTGGCAAGGCTTCAGTAGTACTGTTGGCCATCATGATAATGCGCTTTACGATGCCCTTATCGGACAGAACCGGTAAATAGCGAGCTGCCAGCCAGATCGGCTGCCCGTCTGCACCAAGATTCAGGAATCGGCCCTGTTGCACCTGGCCTGTAACCAATTCACGCCAGAACCTGATGTACGCCTCACCAAGCGCATCCTCGGGCTTGCAGAGCACCCGGTGGTGCTCACCAATCAGCTGTTGCTCCTGGTAGCCAAACATATCCAGAAAGACATCACTGACCGACTCAAACAGTCCATCACCGCTCATTACCGCAAGCGCCACCGACCGCTGAATGGCTTGCCAATCGGCTTCCAGTTCAGACACCCGGTTCTCGGCGGCCTCCAGCTTCTCCAAAGCGGCCTGCAGTTCATGCTTTCGTTTACTTTGAAACACCATCAGTTTCCTTTTGTTCAACGTATGCGGTGAGGCGCTTTATAGCGCGCCCAACCACTCTGCCAGCTGAAGATTGGTTTTCAGCCTCAATCGCTGCTGAAGCATCCCCTCAAAAACGCCTTCCAAGGTTCGTTCCTGCCCCAGCAATGGTAGCGAGGCCTCAGCCTCTGAGAAGAACTGCTCCTCACGAGACGTACCCACAATGGCTTGCTCCCACCAGTTCACTACTCGAGGGTGCGCCTCTTTGAGCAGCAAATCCCCGGGCAGCTTTTCGGACTTGGACGCATTCGCCGTATGAGTCGCTGGCATCAGATTCCAGAGATCGTTGTTGTTCCATCGTGACCAAGGAAAACAGTGGTCGACGTCAAACCGCTTCGCTTTGAGAATCTGGGCTGTCCATACGCACTCGACCCTACCAGTCTCGAGCTGCTGGTTAATCATTTGACGGACAGCTGACGTATCGCGCCGACCTTCCACCCACTGTAAACCACGATGATATTCATCCATGGAATAGCGCAGATCCCAGCTACCCATCAAATCAATCCATTCATTAACAATCGCAGGCTCAATCCAGCACGCATAGCGACTAAATGCATCCCAGAGAAATGAAGGAACACGGAAGGTACCGAACCGGGAAAGCGTTGCTTTGTCCAAACGCACGGGAGCCTTCTTGATGGTCATCCTGGCCGAACCGCCCTCAAAAATTGGACGGTTAGAGCCGGGCCAAGTCGTATAGTGCGCGGGATTATCGAGAATGTTACGGCAAGCCGCCTTGATCGCGCGAAGAACCACCGGAGCAACATCCGCCGACAGCGACATACCCACTCTGAAATCCAGAGGCGTGAAACTCTGCAGCTTGAAAAAATCCTCCGTTGCGAAGCTATAGCCACGACTACCTGGCGCTTGCCTCAGCTGATGCCGAAGAACCAGAGGATGATAAAGCATAATCCAGAAAAGCCCGACTGCACCCAGCGGAATCTCCACCCAGTCATCGGTGCGATTCAGTGCCAAGCCGGGCGCACCGTCGGCAATCCGAACAAGGGCTCTCAGCAAACCCAATTTGTAAGTCGAAAACTTATTATCATTAACGATGATGTGGCGGACTGTCGGCAATGCGCCTGTGCCATCGTCCGCCAACCGAAAAGCCAGAGTCTCCCAGGAAACTTCGTCCCTCTGGAGCTAATCCTTCTTACGCCCGATCGGCACCGGGAGCGGGATCAGTGCCCGGCGTTTGGCAAAAACCTCCAGCTCTTCCCTACTGACGTCGTAAAAAAGTCGTTCGCCATCACCGGGCCCATGCCTCAGTGTAATCACCAGCATTCCACCGGGTGCCAGAAGTTCAGTCAGGATTCGAAATGCACGTTCGCGATCAGCGGGTGGGATATGCATCCAGACAGCGGAAACAAGAATCAGGTCGAAGCGATAGCTCAGCTTCCGGATCTTACCCAGATCGGGTAATTGATCGTCTACCCAGTGAATGCTCTGATTGCGAGTAGCGCCCTGCCCCAATTCTCGCAAGCCAGCTGCGGGCTCTACCGCGACAACATCCCAGCCCTGCTCTGCGAGGGCACTGGAATCGCGACCGCTCCCTGCGCCGACATCCAGAGCCAAGCCTACCTTTTGGTCCAACTGAGGCAACCAGTCGCTGTGGACCTGTTCAAAGCTCAGCGATTGGTATTGAGCGAAGAAGGTTTGGGCATTGCGGTTGTATGGGGCGACTGTCATTCGAGCCCCTTCACTTCGTGTTTCATCAGACATTCTTTAGCTAATCACTGATCGCTTGAGTTCTGTCATCAGGAATGAAGAGAGAACTTTCCTCACCTTTCAACCATTTCGATATACTTTCCATTACTCTATTCAAGTGCTCTTCGTTTGCACCTTTGATTTCGCACTCCCAAAGTAGGCATACACGCCACCCCAGCCTCTTCAGCTCATACAATTTTTGCTGATCCCGGCGAATGTTGCCCTCAATTTTGTTCCTCCAGAACTCAGGCCTTGTTTTTGGCCATTTGAACAATCGACATTGATGGCCATGCCAGAAACATCCGTTGACCAAGATCGCTGCCCGAAATTTTGGTAGAACAATGTCGGGAGAGCCCGGCAGATCATTACGGTGTAAACGAAACCTGAAGCCGCCAGCATGCAAAGCCCTGCGGATCAAAATCTCCGGTTTCGTGTTCTTGCCCCGGATCCCAGACATCATTTTGGAGCGGGTTTCCGGGTCTACTACATCGACCACTTGAGAAATACCTCCTGGAATTTGGGCGGCTACCTGGTATCCTACTCGCCTACCTGACTTTGGCGAACTGTTGATGACCGACACTATCAAAATAATCGATCTTTTCGCTGGCCCCGGAGGGCTTGGTGAAGGATTCTCCGCATTCAAAATTCCCGAAGGGCAATATCCTTTCAAGATAGCAGCATCAGTTGAAAAAGAATCTAGTGCGCACAAGACCCTTACTTTGCGAGCTTTCTATCGCCAGTTCCTAGGACGCAAGGTTCCTCCCGAATACTATGAATACCTTCGGAGCAATTCCAAAATCAGCGCAGAGCAATTTTTCTCCGATAAGTATCCAAAGGAATGGGCGGCAGCAAAGCGAGAGACACTTGGTGGCCCCAAAGCACTAGGCAGTGAAGACCATGACGAAATCTTTTCGGCAATTGAACAGCAGATTGCGGGACATACGGGAAAAAAAATAGTTATCGGCGGGCCGCCATGCCAAGCTTATTCGCTAGTTGGTCGAGCCAGAAACAAAGGCATCAAAGGTTATATTGCCGAGGAGGACCATCGCCATTTCCTCTACAAAGAGTATCTGAAGGTTCTCGACCTCGTTCAGCCAGATGTTTTCGTTATGGAGAACGTCAAAGGCATTTTGACAGCAAAGGTTAACGGTGAATCGATTTTTCAGAAAATCCGAGATGATCTTGTTTGCCCTGCCAAGGCTCTTGACAGCAGCCGAGACCAAGTTGAGTATGAGCTATTGCCACTTGCGCATCCTCTTGAGTTTCAAAACCTTTACGGCAGCTATCAGAACAAGGATTTCGTGATTCGAGCTGAAGAATTTGGGATTCCGCAAGCACGTCATAGAGTTATCCTCCTCGGTGTTCGCAAAGATTTGCTGCCTAGAGAGTTGGCTGGTGAACTTCTGTCAGACTGGAAACATGATAATCCAGTTACTACAGGGCAAGTCATCAACAATTTGCCTCGACTCAGAAGTGGACTATCCAGAACTACGCCTAATGATTTCCAAGCGTGGAAAAACAACTTTGAGAGAGGGTTTCTCAAAGTTTATTCGGAGCTTGCCTTCTCGACAAAAGCTCAAGATAACGCTAAAAACGCATATGAGTCTGCTACTGAAGAACTGAATCAAGGCGGACGATGGGTCCCGGCCAAGCGAATACCCAAAACCCACCTGCCTGATGAGCTGAAGCAGTGGTATGAAGATAAATGCTTACCCGGATTCGTAAACCACGAAGCCAGAAATCACATGGCGGAAGATCTGCATCGATATCTGTACGCAAGTTGCTATGCTGCAGCCAAAGATGGCACCTCACCACGTTCTCGTGATTACCCTAAGAACTTGGCACCCAAACACAAGAACTGGACTACTGGAAACTTTACCGACCGCTTCAAGGTACAGGCAGAAAACCGAGTCGCCAGCACGGTAACCAGCCACATCTCAAAGGATGGTCATTACTTCATTCATTATGATCCGAGTCAGTGCAGAAGTTTAACTGTAAGAGAGGCGGCCAGAATTCAGACTTTTCCTGACAACTATTTCTTTGAAGGCAACAGGACTGAGCAATATGTTCAGGTTGGCAACGCGGTACCCCCACTGCTCGCGAATCATATTGCCAAAGTTGTTTTCTCTCTGCTGAATCAGAAAAAATGAAGAATACCTGAGCTCCGAATTGAAACCCCTTTCAATTCGGAGCTCAGAGCTCGCTCCTAGCCGCCTTTTAACCCGAGAAACCTTCGTCTTTTAATTTTTTTAGCGCAGCAAGCGCCACCGCACACTGACGCTCAGACGGCATCTTTCTAGGAATTGCGGAGCAGGTTTCCAAAACCCCTAATTCTTTAGGGCTCAATAGCGCTCGCTCACGTGCCCAATCTCGTGCACCTTTCCAAAACTGACTACCCAGCGTGTGAACTTCAATCTCCGCGTTCACACTATGATCCAATTCAGCCTCAGATTTTGCTTCTCTTGCCGTGCTTTTGGCAGATTCAAAGGTAATGGTCACCCGATCAGTTTTTCCCGGATAAACAACATCTTTTTCAGAGAGCCATTTCCAGCATATTTCTTTCTTAGCCCATTCACTGGCATTTCGAACTCCCGCCGGTGGGCTATTAATAACAAGTTGGGCAACCTCTCCAGCTGCCGAAAGCATCGATTTGAGTTCAGGAGCGACAGTTTGATTCTTCCACACCAGGTCAAGATCAATAACTTTCCCTTTTTGCGCGGCATCGTAAACGACTTTTGCAATACCATATGTCACGATATTCGCCCTATACCCGCCTTCATACCATTCAGCACCGGAAACCAATCGCTCCATCGTTCTAAAAACAATGTTCTTTGCGACGAGTCGCTTGTACCAGAGTTGATCGAACACAGAGCCATCCTTGCCCCATTGCTTTCCAATATTTTTCGCAAACTCTGCGAAGTTCTTCTGCGCTCCTCGACTTACAATATGAGGAAGGCATTCAAAGGTGTTTTCATATTTCGCTAGATCCGTTTTGGTGAAGAATTGCCCTCGAGGGTATTCAGCATCAAATTTTTTCCTCTCGGCAGGCGTCCGTCTTCCTCTCTCATCTGCGAACTGACCACGGGCACGTTCGTAAAACCACTTCGTCTCGCGATAGCCATCCTCTCCCGCAGGTGCCAGTAACCGTCTGGAGTAGTCCTCTATACGAATATGGAATGGGTGGTTCGCAAAGAAATCTGCAGCATTAACTTTATTCTGGCTATTTGCGTACTCTGAAATTCGAGGTACAACCTCCTCTGATTGACTACGGGGTACAATAGTTAACTTCATCTGTACATGAATTTGATCTAACTGTTCTTCAAATAACTTCTTTGCTGCATGTAAAGATGCGGTGGTCTGACCGCCATTCACGATTTGTAGATTATCTGCACACACTAGCTCCAAACCAGATTCTACCTGTTTTATTTCAATACCATCAGCTGTTGCACTCAATCCGTTGTTATATGAAAAAAACATGTGCGGTTCATCGCGAATCGTATTTCTGATACCTTGATTTACCTTTCCCCTCGCCTGCAGAAAACTCCGGACGTTTGCTTCTAAGAGCCTAGGGCCCCATTTCTCATAAATCCCGGCAAGCTGCTTTCCTGGAATTACAGCTAAGTAGCTCTCAAGAGCTCCATCTCCTGCAGACGCTTTCAAGAGAGGTATTCCTCCCCCAAAATCCTGCTCAAAATCGATCTGAAGATCAGCCCGCGCCTGACCCTGATCCATAAATTGTTTAAGTCGCTTAAGGTCCCAAACACTTAACGTGATTGGCTTGCCATCAATTGGATCAAGAGGCTCAGCATCAGACCTAGCACTGAAGTTGCCATTCGTCGCAACTACCAGCTTGACCTTCTCAATCATGTTCCAACGAGTCGAAATAAGGTCAGCCAACCCAAAACCAGGACTTGTCTCTTCCAGCTGATTTTTGAAGTCTGGCTTCATACTGGATCCAAGAAACCGGAAAAGTCGATTCTGCAATCGCTCCACATGCGGTCTGTTCAATACCCGAATCTCATCACTCATACCAAAATCACAAATGATTAAGGTTAAGACACCAGAATTATCACTAGGATCTCCACCGTAACCATCTACCTGCATCTGATGAACTGAATATTTACCCTCATAATATGCTCGATCAGCCTCATCGACTTCACCAGCTTCAGATAGCAAATCAGCCACTTTCTCAAAAAAGGCTTCTGCCGTTACTAATCCCATAGCATCCGCATCACCTTGAATGTCAGCAATGAGTTGATGGTGAAATTCAAGTAGTTCAGTCATTACGCGGACCATCCTTGATTACTTTGATTAAGTCGACGTTCGTTTCGAAACTCGAGCAAGCCTCAAGAGATAATGAATACCTTACCTTCCCGACACCAACGGGAAGTGGCACAGCAACCCGCGGGAACCCCTCGACAACCTCAAAGGTTTGGGACTCTCCGAGATGCCAACGTCTCTCCGAATAATCATTTTCGGGATCATATCCAGTTGTGAAGATCGCTTCTTCCCATTGGTCGAACACACTTATCGAATCTTCAAAATGTGTAGCAGTAAGTTTGACATGATCATGCAAAGTGAGCCCGTCTGGCGAAATTGCAGACGAAATATTAAATACTTTAAGAAACAGTCTGCAGCCTTCTACATCGGCTAGTTGCTCTTCGGATGAGATCGAAATATATGGTTTTGCCGCAACCCTACGGGCCTTAACTTCTGTGCAACATCCAATAAATTCAAAATCCTTCGATGATTTTGATGGGCCTTTCCACGCCTCTATTGCAGAGTCGGCACCTAGTCCGACCGCCAGCTCCCTAAGAAAGGCTAGTTCTCCCACCAACCCGCGCTGCTCTTCAACGGAAAGGCCTCTTTTACTCCCCCCCCTCAACAAATAGTGCCAACGCTGGGTTCGCTGAACCGATCGAACCAAAGCGTCATCCACGTTAGTTGCAGCCTCACCAGCAGCAACCACATCCCTACATAGCGTCTCGAAAATTTCGATCTGACTACGCTCATTCAAAGCAATTACAAACGCCGGCGAAGAACCAGCGTTTCTAAAAGATAGGGTCAGATTTTTTAGTTTTGGTAGCTTTGGAGGTGATAGTGGCAACTGTGGAAGTTTTAGCATCAATCCCGGTATTCGCTTTTCAAGGACAACCCAAAAAAAGTCGAAGCGGCCAGCCATATTTACACGTCGAGCTTCATCATTGGTCAGCTTGTTCCAAGGATCAGTTGTCGCTGTCATCATCAGCCTCCTGGTCCTCATCCTCATCCTCATCGCCAAAGAGTTCTTTATATCTCACGGCATTTACTACATATTCTACGGTCTCCTCTGCTCGAGAAGATCTAGGCAGACTTATTCCCCATCCGATTACAGCTTCGCTTGGCATAAGATCCTGCTGACGTGCGATTTTTTGCTGTTCCGGTATTTTTGGGCTAACAAGATGGAGTATGAAAAGCCCCCTTTTCCTGACCTCTCGGTAGATCTTGTCGGCAAAGTTCACCTTCCCTTTCCCAGCCTTAGCTTCATTTTTATTCAAGTAGTTAGATTCCGCCTCACTGATCTCAGAGTCGCTAAGACCAGCCTTCTCTATCCCTCTTGACGCAAGGCGCATGCCTTTACCGCTAAATGCCATGTAGTGCAGCTTTGGCTCTCCAAAGCTCACTGTCCGCTCTGCCGGTATTATTGGCAAACCTAAACAATTGTCTTCTTCGCCACTTTGTTTGCTCGTCACCAATACGTCCCAGAAAGCTAGCTCACCTTGTGATCGCGCATTAATGTACTCACGAACTGGAGGGGTATCTGTCGTTACACTTTGGTCTGCATTTCGCCAGCCAGCTAAAAATTGGTCAATTTCATTAACAGGAACATCCCTGAACAAATACCCCCAATTGTTTCGCTCATAATCTTTTCCAAGTTTCAACAAACTTTCAACAAAAATCTTGGCGTTTCTCTTGTTTGCATCTATGTCTTTTTGATGAACACTAACTTTAGCCGTCTCAATAAACTGATTTGATAAACCAACTCGTGTTATTACCTTGGCGCTTGCGCCCATTTTATTTCTTGCAGTAACCAATAGAGACGCGGGATGGCTCCTGACCGCTAGGCCAAACATTCTCGGCGTTGCCTTAGCCTGTTCCATAATTTTAAGCTCATCGTGCAGCTCATCTGCCGCTTCAGCAATAAATGCATACCAGTCTATTGCTTCCTCCGGCATCCATATCCTGCATAAATCTTCATAACCGTCTCTGTATCCGAACCATCGACCCATCTGCATTAACGTGTCATACATCATGGTGTTTCGAAGGAACCAGGTTACAGTAAGCCCCTCCAGTGTTAGGCCGCGGGATAATGAAAACCCACCTACCGCGATGACTGTTTGGCCTCTTTCACCGCTGTGCGAGTAATCAAGATCATTGGCTCTACTATTGACTTCAACGACCTTCGCTGCCGCGATTGCTTCGAACAGAGCTGCTTGCACGTCTGCCCATTCAAACTCTGTTTCTGGGTACTCCCTTTGCCAAACCTTTTTGAGCTCCGAAAGCTCAGGGTCGGACAAGCCGGAAGTACCAAGAGAAGCATTAATCCTCACCGAATCTTTGATGCGATCTAAAGCTTCGTGTATTCGGTTTCTTAGCTTGCTTTGTACAGCAGTATAGCGGCTTGCATTTACTAGCATTGAGCAATGTGATGACTCGTTCCCTCTCAAATTCCTTATTGTCCGGGACAGCAAAAAGGTTCTCAAAGCCGTCAAAAGAGACCTTGGAAGACTGTCTAGAACATGATCGATCTGATGTTTAATTGGCAAGATGTCTTCATTATCGCTTATATATCTCAGCCATTTTGGCTCATCATCATCAGGCAAACCATCGATAAATATTTTCGAAGGGCCAAAATAATTTGTAGGAGCATCCAAACCAATAATAAAGTCTCTAGGGAAAAGGTCCTCATTAAACATCTTGTCATCTTCATCAGGATCGATAAATATATTAGCAAACGGAGTCGCAGTATATCCCACGTAACAACTCCGATGAAACATGCTCAAAAGATCTCGAATTTGACCATTTATTTTTGTTATTAGCTTTTTACTGTATGCCGTATTTATAGATGCATTATCAGCTTCATCATCAATAAGCAGCATGGGCTGATCAATCATTTCTCGATCACCCCTCGCGCTATTATCTCTCAGCCAATCTAAAAGGTTTTCCAGTGTTCGGTGGTTTTTCTTGATAACCAATACTACGGGAACTTGGTAGGAGCCGATCTCACTGGTATTAGTCGATGCAGTCTCTTTGTTAAAGTCTTTTATTGTATTTGTTAGGCTTACCGGCGTTCTACTGAAATCAAAGTGCCCTACCCCAATTCTATGCCTAGCGCCTCCATGGCCCCGCTCTTGACTACGCCCTGTGTCGCGGCCAATGAAACCCTCATCTATTCTAGCCTGGGTTTGATTTCTAAGGTTGTTGTGAATTCCCGCAATCACAATAATCAGTCGATATCCCGCATCTGCGGCCTTACAAATCAACCCTGTGTAGTTTGCCGTTTTTCCGCTTTGTACATGTCCAACTACCATGCCTCTACGATCCCAAGGAACCTGCTTTTCGGGATCCCCTAACCGCCCCAGGATCTTATCGGTAACTTTGTCCGTAGACGTAACGACATCTCTGGGTAGACCAATTTGCAACAGAAGCTTCTGATATCTCTGCCAATAAAACGGTTCGATTTTAACCTTAGCATCGTCTAACCAGGGCTCAAATTCGTCTCCATCAACAACGGCTCCCAAACCTGCTTTAATACCCTGCTTCGTTTCTATCTCTCGAGCGACTTGCTCCAACGTGTCGGGGTTTAAGCCGGGAGCAACAGCCTTAGCGAGAGCTCCAATCAGATCTCGTAGTTCCTCTTCCGTTTTTCGCGGTTGATTGAATAAAGCAGATTCGACAACGTTAACTAGTTGATCATAGCTACTGACCGTCATGCTAAACCCTTGTATCAGGAAGATCCGGTTGACCTAGGTAATCTTCGATCAACTTTTTAACCACATACCAGTTGTCACGTAAAACTGGATGGCTCTGCATCACACCGGGCATAGCGTCAGGCGGGATACCTGAGCTGGTCAATGCCTCCACCATGGATGTCACCAATTGTCGAAGATCGGATTCGTCAGCTTGGTCTGCAATCACCGACTCAGCATTGCCGACCAACTCGGCGTGCAAAGTCTCAATCGGCAACCCCGATCCAACAATTCTCATACAACGATAGAACCCTTCCCTCAGATGGTCTGGTAGCTCAGCTGCATATGCTTCAAAAACCGGATGGTCGATGTTTGGGCGGAAGAAAACTTGCCCATCTTTCTGAAGTCGGTTCCAAATAGGCTGCTTGGTCTCGTCTACCAGCTGTTGGCCTCGCCTTCGATATGTGCGCTTTGAAGTACCAACAAAATGTTCAACTACTTTTTTCAGACGCTCGCGTACTTGGGGGGGTAACTGGGCCGATGCCTTTTTGACATCAATTTTCCAATCAGAATCCATGGTATTGGGGATATCAACAGCAATCCGGCACAACTTGGTCAACTCAGTCTGTCGGGCTAGCCCGAGCCAACCTCCGGATATGATGAGTCGATTCTCCCGATAAATATAAAGACCTTGGGATTTCAAATGCCCCTCGGGACTTCCCGTTTCATCCCATTCTTCACGAGTCATCTTTTTATGGTGAGGCAAGGTGTAGCAACGAATTCGCACCTTACCCTTACTCAAAACCAGGACTTCCTCCGGTAATTTTTGAGTGGAAGGATGTGTAGAAGCCATTGGATCTATTGGCTTAAGCTCTCTGCCATTCAGTGAAATGCGTATCTTTGGTTTTTTTCCTTCGAGAAATCGATGAAACACCAATCTCAAATGGCGTTCTGCCAAACCGAGTGCCTCATTCAGGTATCCAACGCGCTTTGCACGGTCGTCTCCATACCCCCCAACCAGACGATCTAGCTTCTCCCACACAACAACTGTCCCATCAGCAGACAACAACTCAAGCCCGGGGACAGCCGAATGATCATCCAGCAACTCGAGAGACCAGTCATTGCGTTTAGATACCCGATCCAGATCCCAGCGAGCACAGGAAGTCTTAGAATCCTTAACGGATATTACTGTGAGCGATCGACACTGGGAGAAGCTGGCGCTTTTCAGGCCAAGACCAAAGCGCCCAAGGTCTTCCGAAGATCTTTTATCTGAAGGGTTCTTTGACCCAAGGCGCATAGCTTCGACAAGCTCAGCCTCAGTCATGCCTGAACCATCATCCGCGATGATAATCGATGGTTCTTCAGCGGTAGTGTTTGCAATTAGCTGGACAGAAGTCGAGCCAGCAGAAATTGAATTGTCAATAACATCTGCCAACGCTGTCTCAAGGCTGTAACCGAAGTCCCTGTGCCCCTCAATAAGTGAAGCGGCATACGGGGTTGCATCGACTTCTCGTATGGGCAAGGCCTGCTCTACTTCTCGATCCATATCACTACCTACAACCTATCCATGACTCACTACGTTTTCTCGAGCGGCTCTCCCTACGCTATCAGACCCCTTTCAAGCTCTGGCCGCCAGCAAAAGATTAGCCTGCTTCGTACTTTTTACTACCTCAATACTGCAAGAGAAAGTTACGGTTTCCAAGGTCTTTAACTAATTCGAGCGCAGGTTTTACTAATTGACGCCGAAAAGGTTAGATCGTAAACACTTGGATCCGCGATGCTCGATTGCCAGCTCTCGAAGAACAAAAAGGGCAAAATGGCTTCTATGATGCCCTATTCCGTCAAACCAGAACCCGCATCCCGAATATTTCCATCCTCGGGAACTTGCGGAAGGAGCTCCAGGTAAAGCTCTTCTATGCTGACTTGGAACGTTAATTCCACAAACGCATCGGCGTTCTTGTTGTAATAGGCCAGCGTATCCCCCATTCAATGGTTCCTAGGCGGGTATTTAACCTGAAGTCTATTTAAACCAGGCTACCAGGCGGAAAAGATGCGGCCAACAAACTTTTGGGTACCATCCACGCCAACCGGGCTCGATGGACTAAGCCCTTTGTTACTGATCATGGAAGCAAATCAGGGCGAGATTACGCCCGAGAATGGATAACAAAACGAAGAGAACGCAAACCTTGGCTTGAGTCTGAAAGGTATTCGAGTATTGGGAAAAATTGGAGGCGCGGGTCGGAATCGAACCGGCGTACACGGAGTTGCAGTCCGCTGCATAACCACTCTGCCACCGCGCCGGGAAAAGTCCGAAGGAATCTGCGGAACTTTTATGCTCTCAGGTGGGCTGTGAGAGACTGTGTTGACGCTTTATCCAGTGGAACTGGAAATTGGAGCGGGAAACGAGATTCGAACTCGCGACCCCAACCTTGGCAAGGTTGTGCTCTACCAACTGAGCTATTCCCGCTTGGTCAACGAGGGCGTATTCTACGGATTCGGCCGATTGCGTCAACCTCTTTTTTCAACTTTTTGTTTTATCTGCGTTTTATGCGTAATATTTAAACAACATCAAGGAGGAATATGACGCAGCCACCCCACCCTGGCCCCCATGGCTCACTTGCCGCCCCGGACGTTCGCGGCGACGTGATTGATCATGGCGAACACCTCAGCATCCGCGGCGATTGGGTGCTCGGGCACTATGCCCGCCTGAAGGCGGATACCGACCGTTTTCTTGCGGATCGCCAGGGCCAGCGGAAGGCAGGCGATCTGTCAGAGCTTGGCCGTGTAGACACCGCGGGGGCCGCACTGATCGCCGAGCTTCTCGGCCCCGACGCGCTGGCGCAGCTCGCGGACCAGGCGCCGGATCTGGCGGAGGAAAAGCGCGCCTTGCTTCATGCGGTTGCGGCAACCCTGGCGAATCGGTCCGAGCCACAACGTTCCACCACCAATCCGATTGTTGCGATTCTGATGGCGGCTGGCCAACGCACAGAGCAACTGTTTGAACTTCTGAGGCTGCTGCTCGGCTTTATTGGCCAGACCCTCGCGGCGCTGGCGTATAACCTGCCCCGCCCTTCACGCTGGCGCGTGACATCGTTTGTTGCGGCGGTGCAGGACACTGGGCTGAATGCCCTGCCCATCGTGGCATTACTGACTTTTCTCGTTGGTGCCGTTGTAGCCTTTCTCGGCGCCACGGTGCTTGAGGACTTCGGCGCCACCATCTACACCGTGAATCTCGTGGCGTTCTCGTTCCTGCGGGAATTCGGCGTTCTGCTCGCCGCCATTCTTTTGGCGGGCCGCACCGCCAGCTCGTTTACCGCCCACATCGGCGCCATGAAGGTCAACGAGGAACTTGACGCCATTCGCACCCTCGGCCTCAACCCCATCGACCTGCTGGTTTTACCCCGGGTGCTGGCGATGATGGTGAGCCTGCCCATTCTCACCTTTGTGGGCATGATTTCCGGTATGGTCGGCGGCGCGGCCGTCTGTGCGCTGGCACTGGACATCAGCCCCAGCCAGTTTATCGCCATCCTGGAACGGGACATTGCCCTGAAACACTTACTGGTCGGGCTCGGCAAAGCACCGATATTTGCGTTTCTGATCGCCGTTATCGGCTGCCTCGAGGGCTTCAAGGTCAGCGGCAGCGCCCAGTCCGTGGGTGAGCACACCACCTCAAGCGTGGTTCAGTCTATATTCATGGTCATCCTGCTGGATTCCATTGCTGCGCTACTCTTTATGGAGATGGGATGGTAACCGTGAGATCCGATGAAACACTCGTTGAAGTACGCGCTTTGACCAACCGTTTTGGCACCCACCTGGTCCACGATGAGCTGGACCTGGATATCCGCCGCGGCGAGATTCTTGGCGTCGTCGGCGGCTCCGGTACCGGCAAGTCGGTGTTGCTGCGCAGTATTGTCGGGCTGCATGAACCGACAGACGGTGAGATCCGTGTGTTCGGTAAAGGCCTCCGTGCGCTTCCGCCCTTCGAGCGCTCGCGCCTGGAGCAGCGGTTCGGTGTGCTGTTTCAGGGCGGCGCCCTGTTCACCTCCCTCAACCTTCAGGAAAACGTGGCGGTGCCCCTCATCGAACACGCGGGGCTGAAACGGCCGCTGGCTGAGCATCTGGCCCAGATGAAACTCGCCCTGGCCGGCTTACCGCCGGAAGCGGCGCTGAAATATCCGGCGGAACTGTCCGGGGGAATGGTCAAGCGCGCTGCCCTTGCCCGGGCACTGGCACTGGATCCGGAGATTCTGTTTCTGGACGAACCCACCGCCGGGCTCGATCCCATCGGCGCCGCCGCGTTTGACCGTCTGCTGAAAACCCTTCGTGACGCCCTCGGCCTGACCGTGTTCATGGTAACCCATGACCTGGATACGCTTTACGCGACCTGTGACCGGGTAGCGGTGCTGTCACAGAAAAAGGTTCTGGTCGCTGATAGGCTGGAAGCGGTCGAGACCACCGACGACGCCTGGATTCAGGATTACTTTCACGGCCCCAGGGGGCGCGCCGCAGCACGCGCCACCACAGCCCGCAGTCAGGAGCAGTAGTTATGGAGCCCAAAGCCCACCATCTGGTGATCGGCCTGTTTACCCTGGTTACCGTCGCCGCTGCCCTCGGGTTTGCGCTGTGGCTGGGCAAGCCAGCGAACGATCACGACTGGGCCTGGTACGAGATCGGTTTTGATCACGCCGTCAGCGGGCTCTCCCAGGGCAACCCGGTGCAATACAGCGGCGTTGAAGTGGGCAACGTGGTAGAGCTTTACCTGGACCCCGAGGATCCCAGCCATGTACGGGCGCTGATCCGCGTCTATGACAACGTGAAGATCCGTGAGAACACCCGCGTGGGCCTGGTACTGGCAAACATCACCGGCAGCATGAACGTGCGATTCGAAGGGGGCACGCTGGACAGCCCGGTGCTCGAGGGCAGCCGGGAAGACCCGCCGCTGATCATGGCGGAGCCCTCGGTATTCACCTCGATTCTGGATAACGGCGAGGCGCTGATGAGCAAGGCCGATCGGCTGCTCACCAACGCCAACGCGCTTTTTTCCGAACAGAACAGCGAGAATCTCACCGTCATCCTGGAAAACACACGGGTTGCCTCGGACGCGCTGATGGATCACCGCGGCGAAGTGGAAGCGCTTCTGACCAGAATGCACGAAGCCAGTGTGCGGGCGGCACAGGCTGCGGCCCGGGTGAACAGCTTCGCCGATAACGCGGATCGCTTTCTGCAGAACGAAGGGCGGGAAACCTTTGTGGCGTTGAACACCGCCATTGCCTCCATCCAGGCCACCGCCACACGGATTGAGATGCTGACGGCAAACAACGAAGGCGCGCTGAACGAGGGCCTACAGGGGCTGGGCGAGTTGTCGCCGGCACTGCGGGAGCTGCGCAGTACACTGAGAAACCTCAATCATTTTACCCGGCGGCTTGAGGATAACCCCTCAGGCACCTTGTGGGGCCGAGAAACCATACAGGAGGCGCCACAATGAAGCCCATCCACACCAGCCCTCTGGCCATTCTGACGCTTCTGGCCTCGCTCGCCGGGTGCACCGTTTTTCCGAACGGAGAACCACCACGGGTCATGGACATAGCGGTGCCCCAACAGCCACCCGCCCGAACGCCAGGATTTGGCAAAACCCTCCGGGTCGACACCCCGCAGGCCACGGAACCGTTCGACAGTTCCCGCATTCTCACCAAGCCCTCGCCGAGTGAGTTTCAGGTCTACGGCGGAGTACGCTGGCGAGACACAGCGCCGGTGGTGGTGCGGGAGGTGATGATCGCAAGCCTGCGCGACGAGGGGCGTTTCAACGGCGTGACCAACGAAAGCAGCCCCACCGCCAGTGATCTGACGTTATCCACCGATCTTTACGGCTTTCACAGCGAAACCTTCGGGGAACAGCCGCGGGTTGTCATTACCCTCTATGGCCAGCTAATGGACAATCGCACCCGCGAGACCCTGTGCACCGGTAATTTCGCGATCACCCGGCCCGCCTCAGCCCGCGAAGTCGACGCCGTTGTCGACGCGTTTGGTCGCGGGGGCGAGCAGCTGGGTCAGGAATTGCGGGCCTGGCTGTCGAGCTGCCTCGACTGATCCGGCGCCGGTTTCGGGAACAGGTCCGGCCAGGCCGCCTTCAGATAGAGAAGCATCGACCAGAACGTGAGTACGGCGGCCAGATACAACAGCCCGGTGCCGACCCACGCCCAGAACACCCCCGGCGGCACCGCCAGCAGGATGATGATGGACACCATCTGGGCGGTGGTTTTGATCTTGCCAATATAAGACACCGCCACGCTGGCCCGGCTACCGATCTCCGCCATCCACTCCCGCAAGGCGGAAATGACAATTTCCCGGCCAATGATCACGGTGGCCGGAATGGTCAGGATCAGGCTGGCGTGCTCTTCAATCAGCACCGTGAGCGCCACCGCCACCATCAACTTGTCCGCCACCGGGTCAAGGAAAGCCCCGAACGGCGTGCTCTGGTTCAGTTTTCGCGCCAGGTAGCCGTCCAGCCAATCCGTGGCGCCTGCCAACGCAAAGATAGCGGCACTGACCAGATAGCTCCACTGCACCGGCAGGTAAAAGATCACCACGAAAACGGGGATCATCACTATGCGGGATAGCGTCAGTATGTTCGGTAGATTCATGCTGTCCTTACTCATCGTGCAGTGCTGCGTATATGTTTTCCGCCAGGGCCTTGCTGATGCCCTGCACCTTGGTCATTTCCCCGACACTGGCCTTGCGAAGTTCCTGGATACCACCGAAATAGCGGATCAGATCCCGGCGACGTTTTGGCCCCACGCCCTCGATGCCTTCCAGCGTCGATTGCCGCCGCTTTTTGTCCCGCCGTGCGCGATGGCCGGTGATGGCAAAGCGGTGGGACTCGTCGCGAATGTGCTGGATCAGGTGCAATGCCGGTGAATCCGCCGGAACCCGGAAGACGTCGCCGGTCATCGCGTCAATCAGTTGCTCCATACCGGCACGCCGGGTCACCCCCTTCGCTACGCCAATCAGCGGGATATCAGAAATTCCCAGCTCATCAAAGACTTCCCGGGCAATGTTCAACTGCCCCTTACCGCCATCTATGAACACCAGATCGGGACGCTTGCCCTCGCCTGACACCATGCGTTTATAGCGGCGGGTCAGTACCTGGCGCATCGCGGCGTAGTCGTCTCCGGCGGTGACACCTTCAATATTGTAGAGCCGGTAATCGCTTTTCAGCGGACCATTCTCATCGAAAACCACGCAGGATGCGACCGTGTTTTCGCCATGGCTATGGCTGATATCGAAGCATTCCATACGCGCCGGGGTTTCCGCCAGCTCCAGCATGTCCCGCAAGGCTAGCAGACGGCGGTAGACCGTTTCCTTGCTCGCCAGGTGGCTGAGCAGGGTCTGGCGGGCGTTGGTCATCGCCAGCTCAAGCCATTGCCGGCGTTCACCCCGCACGTTACGACGGATGCGGGTATCCCGTCCCGCCGACTCGGTCAGGGCCTGGGCCAGCAGTTCCTGCCCTTCCACCTCCACAGGCACCAGAACGTCCCGGGGAATCTCCCGACGGGTACTGCCGCCAAAATAGTATTGGCCAAGGAATGCGCTCAGCAGTTCCGCCTCTGATTGTTCGATGGAGTAGCGGGGAAAATAGTCCTTGGTGCCCAGCACCCGTCCGCCGCGAACGATAATCACCACAATACACACCACACCGGCATCCTGGGCGATCGCCACCACATCCGCATCGCCGCCTTCACCGTCGACAGATTGCTGCTCCTGCACGTGGCGCAGATGATTGATCTGATCCCGGTAACCTGCCGCCTTCTCGAACTCGAGGTTCTTTGAGGCGGTTTCCATCGCCGCCATCAGGTCGTGGATAATCGCCGGGTTCTTCCCCTCCAGGAACATGGCGGCGTGGCGGATGTCCTCCTGGTACTCCTCAGGCGTCACATAGCCGACACAAGGTGCCGTGCATCGATTGATCTGGTACTGCAGGCAGGGCCGGGTCCGGTTTCTAAAATAACTTTCACTACAAGATCTTATACGGAAAACCTTTTGCAGAATATTAAGGCTTTCCTTGACCGCCCCGGAACTGGGAAAGGGGCCGAACCAGGTGCCGCCACCTTTTTTCGTGCGCCCGCGCCGAAAGGTCAGTGAGGGGTAGTCAGAATGGGAAGACAGAAAGATGTAGGGGTAGGATTTATCATCCCGCAGCAGGATGTTGTACGGCGGCCTCAGTGACTTGATGAGGTTCTGCTCAAGCAACAGCGCTTCGGTTTCGCTGCCGGTGATGGTCACTTCGATGGACGCGATTTTCGCCACCAGCGCTTCCGTCTTGGGCGCCAGCCCGGTCTTGCGGAAGTAGCTTCCGACGCGCTTCCTGAGGTTGCGGGCTTTACCCACATACAGCACCGAACCGCCCTCATCGTACATACGATATACACCGGGCCGTTCAGTCAGTTGCTTGAGGAAACTGCGGGAGTCGAATTCAGACCTTGTGGGCATCGAGCAACCCGAGCCGGACCGCCATCAGAGCGAGCTCAACGTCACTGGATATTTCCAGTTTCTCGAAAATCCGGTAACGGTAACTGTTGACGGTTTTGGGGCTGAGACAGAGCTTGTCGGAAATGTCCTGCACTTTCTGGCAATCCACCACCATCATGGCAATCTGCATTTCACGCTCGGACAGCCGGTCAAACAGGGAGAGATCCCCATCTTCGCCGTTGTGATCACCGCCGAGCTGCTTCAGCGCCATTTTCTGGGCGATCTCGGGGCTGATGTAACGCTGACCGGAATGAGCCATGCGGATGGCGCGCACCATTTCCTTGATGTCCGCACCTTTGGTGATATAAGCGGAAGCACCGCTCTGCATGACACGGGTGGGGTATGGGTCATCGGCACACGCGGTCACCACGATCACGCGAATGGAATCGTCGATCCTGAGGATCCGACGAGTGGCTTCCAGACCGCCGATACCGGGCATTCGAATGTCCATCAGCACAATGTCCGGTGACTGTTTGCGGACAAACTCAATGGCGTCCTCACCGGAGGAGGCCTGGCCGATGACGTCAATATCGGGGTTATCCGCCAGCATCCGGGTTATGCCCGAACGCACCAGCTCATGGTCATCTACAACCAATACCCTGATCAAAACTCACCTCGCACACCGCTTCTGGTAGAAACAGGGCGATTGTACCGTTTAAGAAGTTCCCGGGGTAGGTATTTTCCCGCATTCACCGAAACTGAACGGCTGTTCAAGCAGGATGCCCCAGCCCGGCGGTGTTTTCCACCGGGTCGAACCACACCACCAGCTCACCTCTTGTGACCGCCGCCCTCACCCGGGCTCTCTCTGCCAGCGGGTTTTCGGTGTCGTTGAGCCCGTGGTAGCGGGTGCAATACTCGTCGACAAGGCCCTCAATCTGGTCTTCCGCAAGCAACGCGGTATCCACCACGAACTTCTCTTCCCGCGGATCTGCCTGCCCGGGCTGGCTGATGTCATCAGTCATGGTGTCTCCTGTCAAAACCCCATGATAATCCCTGGCGCCTCCAGGGAGAAGCGCCCTCAGGATTCGGCGGTCCGGAAGCGGGCGATCAGTTGCCGCATTGACAGCGATTCCTGCCGCAGCGCTTCGCTGATGTCGCGACTGTTACCGACGCTCTGGATCAGCACATCCGCGCTGCCCTCCAGGGCCACGGTGCGCCGCCCCACCCGATCGATTTCGTCGCGCTGGGCCCGCACGGCATCGTTGATTTCAATGGTATGCCGCTGCAGGCCACCAAAACGATCACCGAGCTCCACCAGGTGCTCTTTCAAAACAACAAGATTGCGGCGATTGCCTTCTCCGGCTTCGCTCATTTCACCCAGCAAACCTTCTACGGCGGTGACGCCACCGACCAGATCACTCACCCACTGGTGGATTTCAGTGGTGGATTCGGCGGTGCGTCGCGACAGGGTGCGCACTTCATCCGCAACCACCGCAAAGCCGCGGCCATAGTCACCCGCCCGCGCGGCCTCAATCGCCGCGTTCAGGGCCAGCAGGTTGGTCTGTTCGGCAATGTCGGCAATCACGCCGATAACCTGCTCAATCTTTCCTGTGGATGCGCCCAGCGAGGTAATAGCGGTAGACACTCGACCAATAACCTCGACGGCGTGCTCCGCACCGGCCTCGCTGTCTCGAAGGCCCGCCTGCACTTCGCCGTTGGCAGCGGCCGCGCTGGCGACGGTATCGGCTGAATTGCCAGAGGCGGCTTCAATGGCCGACACCTGGTCGGCGATCACCACCATGGAATGGCTTACATCGGCAATCTGCGAGCGGGTGCGATCCGATGCGGTCTGAACGTCAGCGGCCTGCTGATCCAGCGCCTCGGAACGCTGGTCAAGACTCATCGAGGCGCGGCGGACGTCACCCACGAAACCTTCGAACCGGCCAACCAGACCACCGAGGGCCGCGCACACACCGGCCACTTCATCGGACCCTGACAGCCGGGGAGCCCTGGTGAGGTCGGAGGTGCGCTCCATCTCATGGAGGTCCCGCTCAATGCCCTGCAAACGCAGGATGACCGTTGCCCGCAGCCACCAGGTCATCAGCAGAACCGCGAGCAGGAAGACGATGGACCCGGCAATCAGATAGATCTGCTGAGTCGCGAGAAAATCCAGAAGGTTGCGGGAACCGGTGTCGATTCGTTCCCGGCTGGTGCGGCGACGCTCTTCAATGGCCGCCAGCATGGGCTCAAGCGCGGGGAAAAGCTTGAAATCCACCACCTGGCCAACGCGGTAATAGCTTTTCTCGTCAATGGCAGGCGCGAGGTCCGCCAGCAGATCCTGCACCGCCTGGAACTGATCGCTTTGGTCGGCCGCCCACTGTGCCAGCAGGGCATTCTCGGACACGGCCCGCCAGTGCGCCTGGATGGATTCGCTCACAGCGTCGAATTCGGTGGTGATTTCATCCCACAGCAGAAGCTGGGCCTTCACCTTGTAAGCCAGATCCTGCAGGCGCCGATGATCACTCTCAAGGTCTTCCAGCAGCCAGGATTCGGTGAGGTTGTTGCGGATTAGCTGCTCAGAGGCCCGTTCGGCTTCGGTAATGATTGACCAGGAAAGCGACCCCAGACCGAATACAGCCAGTAACGACAGGGAAGCAAAAAACAGGATACGACTTCGAACGGTACTGAGCATGACAACTCCACATGCAGACTTTGCAGTGGAGTTTATGGCAATGGTATGACAGTTTTATTGCGAACGGCTACGCCTGGCCTTCAAGATTGGCCACCAGACGCGAATCTTCGATCGCTGCGGTGCGATGCCGGACCACGCCCTTGTATTCCTGGCTTTCGATCATCGCCATAAAGGCATCGATAGACGGATAGCGCACCAGCAGCACCTGATCCCAGGACTCGTCGGGTGGCGCAATCAGCGATCCCACACTGCGGCCGGACCAGATCACCTCGGCGCCGACGGCGCGGACACAGGCGGCGGCCTCTTTCATGTAAAGGGAATAGGCTTCGCGGCCGGAACGGTCGGCGTGTTCATCCTTGTATTGCGCCCGTTCTCGGAACCGTAGCAGGTTCAGCATGACCACCGGATGGTCTTTGGGGGTATCGGCCAGGACTTTCTGGAGCTGCTCCGGAGTAGGATTAACGGTTTCCATGTGCTTCCTTGGTTTTCAGGCTCTGAACGGTCGTTTGTTATGATCTGGAATCGCTGTAACTATAGCCCAGCGAGGCACGTCGTCACCAAATCGATTCAATTACATTTCGTTTATCCGGCATCGGTCACAAGCACTGGTTCCAGCTCACCATCGGCAACCACCCGGTCGCGGCCGGCGCTCTTGGCGCGATACATGGCGTCGTCTGCCCGGGCCACCATGGTTTTCCGCGAGTCGCCTTTTTGCCAGCAGGCAACGCCAATACTGGCCGTTACCGGTTCAGGCACCGAGTTGATCGGCGCGGCCGCAATCGCTTTACGTACCCGCTCTGCCAGCGCGTAGCCATCGTCTCGCCCGGCGCCGGTGGCGATCACGATGAACTCTTCCCCACCCCAGCGACCGAAGTGGTCCTCCGTGCGCAATACCGCTCTCACGGTATCCGAGACCACCTTCAGGGCCTCGTCGCCGGCCTCATGGCCATAGTTGTCGTTGACCTTCTTGAAATGGTCCACATCCAGCAGCAGAACGCAGAACGAACAGTTGTGCCGGCTGGCCTTCGCCAGCTGCTTGTCCATTTCCTGCTCGGTCCGGTACCGGTTCCATGCCCCGGTCAGTGAATCTTCGATGGCCATCTTGTGGAGACGCGCGTTGGCAGCTGCCAGGGCATCCTGCTCGGCTCTCAGCATGTCGTTCAGGCGAGTGATCTCACTGACCGACGCGAGCAGGGCCATGTCTTCGGCAATTTCCACCGCCGCCAACCGCTCCACCCGTTTCCAGGGTTCACTGCTGCCACGAACCTGCTCCTGCCAGGCATCGAAAGCTTTGCGGAATTCCTCGCCCTCGCCCGGCGCGCTGACCACAATATCGGTTTCCGGGCGACCTGCCCAGTACACCGTGTGGCTGTGTTCCCGGCGGAACAGCATTAACCAGCCGGCGGCGTCTTCACTCGGCAAGGCAACGGCCAGCAAACCGCAGGCCTCGCCCAGACTCAGGCCCTCGGCCACCTTTTCTTCAGCCAACCGGAATGTGCACCAGGCGCCGCGCTGCCGGGTGGCGGTCAGTCGCTCGATCAGTTTTGCCAGTGCATCGGAAGATGGCACTGCCCCGAATGTCTCGGTTTGCGCACCAGAATGAAACGCCAGACCACTTGCCCGGAACAGCGTCAGCCATTCGCCGCCGTACTTCTCCAGCAGCGTCGCCGGCGACACACGGGCATTGAGATCCTCGACCAGATAATCCCGGGATTCCTGCACCCGTAGCAGGTACTGGGACTCCAGTCGGGCCTTCAACAGAAAAAGTCGCTGGGTCGCCATGATCACCAGGCTACGGACCGCATCGCGCACGGTCGGAGATAGAATCACGGCGCGCTCCGCGGTGCAGGTCACCACGCCCCAGAGCCCGGACGGACCGACAATGGCCACGGTGAGTAGCGCCGCAGCACTGAAGTATTCCAGATAACCAATCTGCATGCGCGACGGCGCCCGCAGCACGGTACCGGACACTTTAATGCTTGCCGCGTCCTCGATCCCCAACCAGGGCGCTGAAATCACCGGAATGGCCGGGGCGTGAACGTCCGGAATGCTGCGAACCTGCCGGGTGAGAAATCCCGCCCGGCGCTGGGGCGGATAGTCGCTGGCCGCGATGCGTTGGCCAAGCATCGGAGAGAGGCCGCTGGCCACGCTTTCGGCCAGGAACACCCCATGGCCGTCAGCGTCGAAATGACAGACCACCACGCGGTCGAATCGGCTGATGTCGCGAACGCCGCGCACCAGGATATCCATCAGGTCATCGGGGTTTTCGGCGCCTGCCAGCTGCGTCAGCCACTGGTTGGCGGTACCCATCAGCCGCCGGTTGCCGAGGGCAATCACCGGCTCAACCTCGATCATCACCCATGCCCCGGAACGGAAGGCGTTCACCTGTAGGCGCACCTGCTTACCGCAAATACTGCGTTTGATCGACGTGGGGCCGTTCAACCGTTCGCGGACCGTCAACTCCTTGCGGATGCGACCGGTTACGCGGCTGCCCAGAATCGTTGCGGGGCTGCTGCCAAGTACCTCATCGACTGGCTGGCCTAAAATTTCCACCACATTGGCACTGGCTTGCGCGATACGGGAAAGCGAACTATCGAGTATGAGAACGCAGCCGCAGGGCTGGATTCGGAGGGATGATGACTCCGGGGTCCTAGTCACCCCGGGGGAATGCCGGTTTTCGCCAACCGTTTTCAAAGACTGTATTTCTCCCGTAGGGAAAGAAAGGGATTCGCTGGGGCCACATTCTCCCTGGAACTGACAGAATCCTCGATAACGCTGAGCCGGCGAGATTCACCTCATGGTATACAACTCCCGGGGTATAATCTACGCTGATGAAGCGGGCGCTGAACGGGTGAGGTTATGACTCAGAAACAGTGGACCATGCTGGTGTCGGGAAAGGTTCAGGGGGTGTACTACCGGGCCTCGACGCAGTCGGTGGCAAGACAGCTCGGCCTGGGCGGTTACGCCCGCAATTTGCCGGACGGCCGTGTGGAAGTGGTCGCCGAGGGCCTGGTCGAACAATTGCAGGCACTCAGAGACTGGTGCGCCGAGGGGCCGCCGGCGGCCAGGGTATCAGCCGTGCACGTGACCGAGGCCGATGGGTCCGACTGCGGGTTCAACGATTTTCAGACCCGATAAAAAAACCCCGGCGTTGCCGGGGTTCAGTATTGGCGGAGAGGGAGGGATTCGAACCCTCGATACGCTATTAACGTATACACACTTTCCAGGCGTGCGCCTTCAGCCACTCGGCCACCTCTCCAATAAACTGTTCCAAATCAGCGACGTCGTCACTCATTTGAGGGCGCAAACTCTAAAGAATTTTCAGGCGTTTGGCAACTGCCACAACCAAAAACTCTTAAAATAAATGCCGATCCGAGGGGATCGGACAACCCGGACGGACACCTAACCATGTTGATGAAAGCCGAACAATCCATCCTTCTTCTGGTCGACCTGCAGGAAAAGCTCATGCCGGCCATCGCCCATGGCAGTGAGGTGATCCACCAGTGCCTGACCCTGGCCACTGTCGCCGGGCTGCTCGAAGTGCCGGTACTGGCTACCGAGCAACTCCCGGAAAAACTGGGCGCCAATGTGGCGGAAATCCGCGAGCTCTGTGACCAGACCATTGCCAAGTCCCATTTCGACGCCTGCCCCGACGGCCTGATTGACGCGCTGCCGGAAGGCCGCCAGCATATCGTCATTGGCGGTTGCGAGACCCATGTCTGCATGCTTCAGACAGCGCTGAGCCTGGTGGACGCCGGTTACAAGGTCTGGGTGGTCGCTGATGCTACCGGGTCACGCAACGAATTCGATCGGGATATCGCCCTGGATCGCCTGAGCGAGAGCGGAGCACGGCTGGTGACCCTGGAAATGGTGGCGTTCGAGTGGATGCGCGATTCCAGGCACCCGCAGTTCCGCAACATTCAGGGCCTGATCAAATAAAACACCCTGTACGTTTGAGGTCAGCAATGCTCAACATGGATTTCTCCCGCAAGATTGTCATACGAACGACGGAACAGGACTGGGTGCCCAGCCCCGCCGGAGGCGTGCTCAGGAAACCACTGGCAAGGGAGGAGGCCGAACGCGGCCATGCCACCAGCGTGGTTCGCTACGAGCTCGGGGCGTCATTCAGCCGGCACGAGCATCCGCTGGGCGAAGAGATTCTGGTGCTTGAGGGCGTCTTCTCGGACGAAACCGGTAACTACCCTGCCGGCACTTACCTCCGTAACCCGCCGGGCAGCGGCCACGCCCCCTTCAGCAAGGAGGGCTGCACGCTGCTGGTCAAGTTGCATCAGTTCGATCAGCGAGATCAGGCAACCGTGCGGATTGATACCCGCAACACGCCCTGGCTCCCCGGCCAGGGCGGCCTCCAGGTCATGCCGTTGCACAACTTCGAACACGAACACGTTGCTCTGGTGAAGTGGCCGCCGAAGGAGGTGTTTCAGGCCCACCGTCATTTCGGCGGTGAAGAGATCTTCGTACTGTCCGGCGAATTCTGCGATGAGCATGGCCGCTATCCGGCGGGAACCTGGATTCGCAGCCCTCACCTGAGCCAGCACCATCCTTACGTGGAAGAGGAAACCATTATCTGGGTAAAAACGGGCCACCTGCCCGTGGAATCGTCGGCGGCGTAGAACCGCCGGCGTCAGGACGGCCGCGGAACCTTCAGAACCTCACCAAAGGTGACGTACTCACTGCCGCCAAGACGGCCGAGAGGGTCAATCGCTGCGCCATTGATACTGAGCCGGTTCTTGTCATCGTAACCGGCCGCCTGATCAGACACCCACACCCGATTCACCTTACCGAAGATCAGCGATTGTGGCGCGGCCCCGATTTCCTGGATCTCATAAAGCTCACAGGCGAATGCCACGTGACAGTCCCTGAGCCGCGGCAGGCCTGAACCTTCGAAATCCTCCAACTGCAGGTCCAGATTCTTCAGTTCCGATTCACCCTGGGCCAGGGTGCGGGAGGATTCGGTCACGGCGGCGGCCAACTCACTGGGCGCGATATGCACAACAAAATGTTTGCGCGCTTCAATATTGACCCGGGTATCTTTGGACACCCCATCGGTGGGCTTCTTGCCGACCGATATCATCAACAGCGGTGGGTTGCTGGTGATCGGCGTGAAAAACGAAAACGGCGCCAGATTGAAATCCCCGTCCGGGTTCTCCGTCAGCACCCAGGCGACAGGACGCGGAATCACCGTCTGGGTCAGGATGTGGTAGGCGTCCTTCGGGTCCATGCCGTCAAAATCGATTAACATCAGTCGCTCCCGTAAAGACTTGGGTTATTTCTTGCGGTAGATGATGCCAGGATGGCACTGCACCATTTCGTAGAGATGCGGCAAACCATTGAGGGATTCCGACGCGCCCAGTATCAGGTAACCGCCAGGATTCAGCGTGGCGTGAATGCGCGTGAGGATGTCTTTCTTCAGCTCCGCCGAAAAATAGATCAGCACATTACGGCACATCACGATGTCGAACTTGCCCAGCATGTACCGTTCCAGCAGGTTCAGTTCCTTGAACTCCACCATGCTCTTGATCTGCGGCCGTATCTGCCAGCCGCCGCTGGGCGATGGCGTGAAGAACTGCTTCTGCCGCTCCGGCGACAGACCTCGCCCGATGGCGATCATTTCATACTCACCCTTGCGGGCCACTTCCAGAACGCTTTTTGAGATGTCGGTGGCGGTGATCTTGACGTCCCGCAACTTGCCGGGCCGCTGCCGGCGGAACTCCTCGAGAATCATGGCCACCGAATAGGGTTCCTGCCCGGTGGAACTGGCGGCGGACCAGATTCTCAGCGGCTGCAGAGACTGACGGTCCGCGAACTCGGGCAACAGTTTTTCCTGCAGGATACGGAACGGGTGATTGTCACGAAACCAGAGAGTCTCGTTGGTGGTCATCGCGTCGATCACGGTTTCGCGCAGATTGCTGCGACCAGGCCGCTTGAGGCGATCCATCAGCTCACCCAGGGTGTTGAGCTGATTCTCCTCCAGTATCCGGCGAAGCCGGCTTTTCACCAGATACTGTTTGTTATCACCAAGCAGAATGCCGCACGCGTCCTGCAGGAACGTCTTGAAGGTCTCATATTCCTGTGGCGTTATGTCCGCTTTCATTACGTCTCGGCATCAGAGGTTGCAAAAGTCTGCAGGGGCGCAGTTCATCCCCTGTCGATGATTTCCATCACTTTCTCGGCCAGCTCGTCGGCACTGAACTTGGCCATGAATTCGTCGGCCCCCACCTTCTGCACCATGGCTGTGTTGAAGACGCCGCTGAGGGACGTGTGCAACATGATGAAGGTGTCCCGAAGCGCCGGGTCATTCTTGCAGCGGGTCACCAGCGTGTAACCGTCCATCTCGGGCATCTCTACGTCGGAGATGATCAATGACAGGTGATCCCTCGCTTTCGAACCGTCGGCGGTTATCTCTTTCAGATAGTCCAGTGCCTGCTTGCCGTCGTCCCGGGTGATGACCTCCATCCCGATGGCCGTCAGGCAGCGCTGGATCTGGCGCCTGGCGACGGACGAGTCGTCTACCACCAGCACTGGCAGATGTCCGGAAGCCCGTTCCCGGCTTCGGGTCTGGATATCGGTGCTGACATCATCGCTGAGCGGAGAAACTTCTGCAAGAATCTTTTCTACATCGATGATTTCAACGAGTTTATCATCAATATGCGTGACGGCAGTGAGGTACACGTCATTGCCAGCGCCCTTGGGCGGCGGCAACATGTCTTCCCAGTTCATGTTCACGATTCGGTCGACACCCGCCACCAGAAACCCCTGGGTTCGGCGATTGTACTCGGTGATAATCACAAAGCTGGTCGCCAGTGCGTCCGGCGTAATCGCGGGCAAACCGATCGACATCGCCAGATCAATGATGGGGATGGTTTCGCCGCGGATGTGGGCCACCCCGCGCACCATGCTGCGACTGTTGGGAATGGACGACAGTTTCGGGCACTGCAGCACTTCCTTGACCTTGAAAACGTTGATGCCATACATCTGGCGACCGCGAAACCGGAAGAGCAGCAGCTCCAGGCGGTTCTGCCCCACCAGCTGTGTCCGCTGATTCACACTGTCGAGTACACCTGCCATTCCGCCTCTCCCCTCTCTGCCAGACTCATACCGGCATGTATTTTGCTCAATTCTGGTCAGTTCCGGCGTTTTTATTTGCATCTGCCGGTTTTTTGACTCGCTAGGCGAGAGTAACGGCCGAATCCCGGAATACTTGAGCACCTCCGGGTTTGTGCCCTTATACCGACAGCATAGGACAAACTGCCGCGTATGCGCATCACGATCTTTATCGCATTTATGTTGCTAGCACTCCCTGCGTTGCTTGCATCCCCTGCCGCTCTGGCAGCGGACACCACAGCCGCCCAGATCAAACAGGCCGCAGGCGCTTTCCTGGGCGAATTTGCGAATGAGCAGGCCGAGAGCGGGTTTGACGTTTCCTACAAGCCCGGCCGACTCGACAGCCGGCTGGCGCTCGCCACGTGCGACAAGCCGCTGGCGGTCAGCTTTAGTGGCGATCCCTGGAAAACCACGCAGCCCACGCTTCAGGTGTCCTGCAGCGGCAAGCGTCCCTGGCGAATGTTCCTCAACGCCACCGTCACCATTGTCGGCGAAGGCATGGTGGCAGCACGTCCCCTTGCCCGGGGTGAGCGGCTGACCGCAGATCTGGTAAAGGCTGAATCCGTGACCGTCAATGCCACACGGCGGGGTGTGATCACCGACCCGGATCAGCTGATCGGCATGGAAATGCGGCGCGGCGTGAATGCCGGTACGCTGATGTCGCCGGACCTGCTTTCCGCCCCGGCTGCGGTTGTCCGCGGGGACCATGTTATTATTACGGCACGACGCGGCAATTTTGCCGTGAATTCCCGGGGCAAAGCCCTGGCCGATGCCAGTGTCGGCGATCAGGTGCTGGTTGAGAACCTGTCGTCAGCGCGCACGGTGAAAGCCCGGGTTACCGCGCCCGGCCAGGTTGAAATTCCGATGTAACGGGCCCCGGCGGCGGCTTGCCTCTTGCGGCAAGGGTTTGCCGGCGCGACCTGGCATTCTGACGGAAATGTAATCTTTCAGTCGCAAAAAAGTCTAAAGCTTGCAGCCGGACAGCCGATAAGCAGTTGTAAAATTCGCGAATGCTGTCTTTGTACAGCTCACCAGTTAAGCAGGTACCGATATGTCAGTTGACTTAAATGGAATTGGCCCCGGCCAGGTCAACACCCAGAGAACCACGGCCGACAAGTCCGGTTCAACCCAGAACACGCAGCCTTCAGCCCCGGAGCAGGCAAAATCCCAGGCACAGGGCGCGCGCGGCGAGAACGTCAATCTCAGCAGTCAGGCGAAAGACCTGAAACAGCTCGAACAGAAGCTGGGTGATTATCCGGAAATGGACGATGACCGCATCGAGCAGATCCGCGCGGCACTGGCGGACGGCTCCTACAAGATTGACGCTGAAAAGCTGGCCCAGAAAATGCTTGAAATGGATGAAAGCATTTTCGGGTGAGTAGATCATGGCCGCAATTGATGAGTTGAATAACCTTCTTTCCCAGGATATCCGCCAGCTTCAGACTCTGGCGGATTTACTGGAACAGGAGAAGTCCTGCCTCGCTTCCTCTGACATGCACGCGCTGGAAGCCATCACCGCAGAGAAAAATACGATACTGGAGCAGGTCCGCGCCCGCGCCAAGCAGAAGATCCATCATCTGGTGGCCATCGGCTACCGGCCGGACTCTGGGGCACCGTCACGCTTTATACGCGGCGCCGGGCTGACAGAACTGGCGGAGCGGTGGTCCGAAGCCAACGAGCGCCTGACCTTCTGCCAGGAATTGAATCGCAATAACGGGCGTGTGATCAGTCACCTGCAGAAACGGCTGGCCCGCCTGACCGACATTTTCCGGGGTGCCAGCAGCCAGCAAAAACTGTATGGCGCCCATGGCGAGCAAACCGGGGCATCCAGCCGAACCATTCTGGCCAGCGCCTGAGTTCAAATAGCGGAACTGGCGCTCTCCGCGAGCGCCAAGACACCTCAGCGGGTGTAAATCGTCATATTGGAATCCGGATGAAAGCGGATGTCGGTGATGGTCACGTTACCGATCGGCGGCGTCTGCCCTCCACTCACCCGGATATTGTCCATACGAATCTGCTCGATACGCTCTGGAAACGCCAGTACCAGCCCACCATCGGAGCGCACCTGATACCGCGGCGCATCATCACGGTAATGAACGCCGCTGATGGTCAGATCGGAATCCAGGAAATTAAGCACCGGCACAAAGATGTTGGAGGCCAGCTTCAGGCCCTCGATCACATCGGGCTGCCCTGCCACCGGATCACCCTGCTCGCCATCGCCCGCGCCGGCCATCATGGTGACGGATTCGATACGCTGAATCAGGCTTTGATCGCCCTGCCCCGCAACGGAAGCCAGTTCATCGTCGTTCATGGGCGTCAGCCCTTGGGGCTGATAGGGCTCGCCGGCATTCTGCGCAGGAATTGCCTGGGCCGTGCTGCTGGCGGCGAAGCTGACCAACGGCTGAAACGGCAGCGTCACCATGGTGAAAAAGGCGGCAGCGTTCCGGTATCGGGACTGGTGCCTGAGCACCCGCTCCAGCTCCCGTTCGCTGATCCAGCCGGCCTGCACCAGCACTTCACCCAGGCGCTGACCACTTTCGCGCTGGAGACGCAGACCATCCGCAAGCTGACCTTCGGACAAATAGCCACGATTGATCAGCAACAAACCAAGCCGTGATTTCTCTTCAAACCCCTGACGGATCTTCACCATTACCCTCCAATCCGTGTTATCGATGACCGTACAGCCCGGCTCGGTGACGTATTATTGTGTGACAAGCTGATAAGAGGTTAGACGAAGACCTGCCATTGCGCCTGACGAATCTCCGACGCAGCCGCAAATTCTGCTAACATCCGGACTAACCCCAACTCATCACTGCATTATCGCAGGGATAATGGACGGAGCTAACATGGTGACCCCGATTAAAATGACAAATACCGTAAAACCGTCGGTTTCTGTGATTCAAGTCTTCATCCTGCTGCTGGCCACCTTCGGCCTTAGCCATGGCGCTCTCGCCCAGGACGCCGAATCGGCGAAACAGGAACTGCCCCATGTGCGGCTGGAAACCACTGAAGGCGTTATCGAACTGATGCTCAGACCCGACGTGGCGCCGGCAACCGTGGAAAACTTCATCGAATACGCCGAAAGCGGCTTCTACAACGGCACCATATTCCACCGGGTTATTCCAGGCTTCATGATCCAGGGCGGCGGCTTCACCCGCGACCTCGCGCGAAAGGACACCAACGCGCCTATCCGCAACGAAGGCAGCGCCACGCTCAAGAATCTGCGGGGTACCATTGCCATGGCGAGAACCGGCCAGCCGCATTCCGCAACCTCCCAGTTCTTCATCAACGTGGTGGATAACGGCTACCTCAATACCACGGACAACCCGCAGAAATGGGGCTATGCGGTCTTTGGCAAAGTGACCGAAGGTATGGGCGTGGTCGATGCCATCGCCGGCAAGCAAACCGGCTACTCTGCAGGCATGGCGGATGTACCGGAAGACCCGATCATCATCGAGCGGGTCACCGTGTTACGGGGCGGTGCCCAGACCGACGACTGATGACACAGCTCGCTCCCCCCGCCATAGAATCGGCGGATATCCGCTGGCACGACGGAATACCCGAGTCGCGCACCTTCGGCGATGTCTATTTCAACCGCGACAACGGCCTGGAAGAAACCCGGCATGTCTTCATCAGGCCCAATGAACTGGCCCGGCGATTCGCACGGGTGGCGGATGGCGCCGCGTTCGTTATCGGAGAAACCGGCTTCGGGACCGGGCTGAACTTTCTGGCCGCGTGGCAGGAATGGCGGAGGGCCAACCCGCCGCCGTGCGCCCGCCTGCATTTTGTTTCAGTGGAACGCTACCCGTTACGGCGCGAAGACCTGCACAGAGCGCTGGCGCTTTGGCCCGAGCTCGCCGACCTGGCTGAAGAACTGGTAGCGCAGTACCCACCACTGGTTCGTGGCGCTCACCGGATGCGCCTCGACAATGGCCGCGTGAGACTGACGCTGTTCTTCGGCGATGTACTGGACGCCTGGCAGGAACTGGAGTTCAACGCCGACGCCTGGTTTCTGGACGGCTTCGCCCCGGCCCTGAACCCGAGCATGTGGCCGGATGAGGCAATGCAACAAATCCGCCGCCACAGCAAGCGTGAGGCCACCCTGGCCACTTTCACGTCCGTAGGCCGGGTGCGGCGGGCTCTCGAGAACTGTGGGTTCCAGATGCATAAAGCCGGCGGTTTCGGCCGCAAACGGGACATGCTCGTGGGCAGCCTGCCCCCGGATCCGGGGCCGGCTCCACGCAACGACGTACCACAACCCAAGGGTATTGCCATTATCGGTGCCGGCATTGCCGGCTGCCTGTTGGCGCGGAACCTCGCAGAGCGCGGCGTGCCGGTCACTCTGATCGACGCCGCAGAGCAACCTGGTGCCGGCGCCTCCGGCAATCTGCAGGGTGCCCTGTACGTCAAACTCGGGGTGGAGTTCAACGCCCAGACCCAGCTTGCCCTGTCTGGATTGCTGTTCAGCCAGCGCTACTATGCATCGTTACCTGAACCGTTATCTGAATCATTATCTGAATCGCCAAGCGGCAGTTGCTGGCACCGCACCGGGCTGTTCCAGATGGCGCACAACGAGCAGGAACGCCAGCGCCAGCAACGTTTTCTTGAACGAAACCAATACCCGGCAGACATCGTGGAACCGGTGGATGCCGGGGCGGCGACCGATCTTACCGGTATAGAAACCGAACACAGTGGCCTCTGGTTTCACAACAGCGGCTGGTTGCAGCCCGCCGCACTGTGCCGGGATCTGATCCGGCACCCCGGCATAACCACCCTGTTTTCAAACCCCGTCGAGAGCCTGGCCCGCAATGGGAATCAGTGGTTTATTGCAACCCAGCGTCAGACGGTATCCGCGGCGCAGGCGGTCATCTGCGGCGGCCATCACAGCCCGGCACTGATTCCCGTCGATAGCCAGCACGGACACTTTCGCTTCAAGCCGATTCGTGGCCAGGTTACGCACCTGCCGGACCACGTTGTGAAGGCTCCGCGGGCGGTGATTTGCGGGCCTCGATACATCAACCCGACCTGTGACGGCGTCGCGGTGACCGGCGCAACCTTTGACCTGCACAACGCCTCTCCCGAGATGAACGAGGCGAGCCACCGTGAGAACATCGACGAGCTCCATGACATGCTCCCGGCCATCTGGCTGGACCAGGCTCCTGGGCCGGACCAACACCTGTCCGGGCGCGTGGGGTTCCGCTGCACAACCCACGATTACCAGCCCGCAGCCGGTGCGCTGGCGGCGGTTCCCGGCGCGGACCTCAGAGACCTGTTCCTGTTGACCGGGCTGGGCAGCAAGGGCCTGACCTACGCTCCGTTACTGGCGGAGTACCTCGCAGATACACTGACCGGCGAGCCGGCCTGCCTGCCCCGCTCGCTGATCAAACGCGTGCGTCCGGAACGCTGTTTCCGGCCCATGGCGCAAGAAAAGGTAAGTTAGGAAACTCAAGAAAACGGCCTAACGGCCGATCAGTGGTAAACGGGCATTACGATCTGGAGTCAGTCTATGGCCATTTTTGTCAGTGAACCCGGCCGACCGGTCGGAACCCGATTACCGGAGGTATTCCGGGGCCGACGGGTGGGTAATGTCACTGAATTGGTCGAATCACACGCGGTCAATACCGGCCATAGTGACGTGACCGATGGCGAGTTTCAGCAGGCCAGTTACGCCGCCGGTCATCATCGCGCCCTGGAGGAGTACGGCGCATCCGCAGAGCCCCGGGATCAGCGCAGTTATCTGCCGGTATCCACCCTGTGCACGCCGGCGTTGTATTCGTTACCGGCGACCGCCACCATCGCCGAAGCGCTGTCGACCATGGACGAGCACGGAGTACATCACCTGGTGATCACCGCCCAGGACAATGTCGCCGGTCTGATCGACCTGCGCTGGTTACTGAGCTGGCTGCACGAACACAACGCGGACGCCATGAGCCACAGCTTGCTACACGTGGAGTTGCCAGCGTTTCTGACCGCCTCCCCCGAAACCGACGCCCACCAGCTTGCGCGCCTGATGCTGGCTCATCAGTTGAATGCCGCGCTGGTGGTGGATAACAAAGGCCTGCCGTCTGGTATCGTGACCAGCACCGATTACCTGAAGCTCTACGCCAGTGCCGGCCGCCAGCAGGGTACGGTCTAGTTCAGCTGAACACCTTCTGCGGAGAACAGGATGATGCTCCATTCATCGCCACCGCCGACGGCTTGCCTGACCAGCGCGACAATCTCATCATCCCGGTAGTTCGCCGTTGCCAGAATTTCTGCATTATCAATCGGCACCTGTACGCGCCAGAGTTCACTGATGATCTGCTTTTCTTCATCGTCAATGGTTTCGGAGGCGTTCGGATCGAGACGGGCCAGTACCGCCTGCCGTGTGCCGCTCCCGGCTTTCGCCACGAACTCTCCAGTGGTGGAACCGGCGGCAATCAGGTTATCGGCAAACTCGAGGAGCGCAGCGAAGTTCTCTTTACCCCCACTATCCGACGCAATCAGATTGTAAGCTTTGTTTACGTTCCCTCCGGAGGACAGGCCCAGCAAGAAGCCATTACTGCCACTCAGGTTTTCCTCCACCTCCAGGGTATTGTCGCCGTCTTCCACGATATTGACGGAGTAAAGCCGATCGCTGTTGCCCAGCAGCCAGATGTTGGACACGGTGTACAGGCCATCGATTACTTCCTCGTCACCGTCGGTGCCAGCCTGATACACGCTTATGGCGCTATCGGCGCTGGCCGCACTGTAGAAAAATCCGTCCGAGCCGCCCAAGCCAGTGTTGCTGCCAATCGCGCCGGAAGTATGGCCAAACAGGTAGGGGCTGGCCGTTTCTACACTGCCTGAAGCGACGATGTCATCGGCACTGGAACCCACCTGCCGGGTCCAGGCGAGCTTCGGCAGTCGGTTCTCACCGTCGATGGTGGTGTCGATACGCTGCAGGAAGCTGTCGACGTTGCCTCCACGGCTGGCCCCGGGCCAGGTACCAGTGGTCTCCCCGGCGACGATCACGGCACCGTTATCATCGTTGATACCCACCCAGCGGGGAACGTCATTACCTGCTGTCCCCGAACGCAGGGTCCACACTTCCGTGTATTCACTGCCGGCGGGCTGGGCGCTGTCAAACCAGTACAGCCCGACAACCACATCCTGACCACCGTTCGAGGTCTGGTCCGGAATATCGTCGACCGCCCTGTAAGCAACCGTGAACTCGAAACGATCCACTCTGGTTGTGCCGTCGGTTACCTGGCGCAGGGTATAATCGATAACCGGGTCGGGCTGATTCAGCGCCACAGCCGGATCGGATATCGGAACCTCCTGAACCAGCGCGCCCTTCTGATCAAAGATCCGTACCAGAACCTGATCATTGTTGGCGCTGTCATAGCCTGCCACAAACAACTGACCTTCCCGGCCAATGTCGATGTCGGTCGGAACAAACGCATCCGCCGCGTTCAACTCCAGGGGTGCGAGCAACTCGTTGATGCTGACCCGCAGCTCAACGTCACTCGCAGACCCCGCATAGTTTTCGCGCCCTGCCTGGTACTGCTGGTCCAGTTCCAGCAGGAGTGCCCTGTCATTGGCGCCGGCGTTCGTATAATCCTCCGGAATGGCGACACGGAATGGCACACGGCTGGTCCCCGGCGGAAACTCCAGTGTCGAATTGTCTATCCATTCATCGCCACCATTTGAGGTCTGGATAGTGTAATCGCCCTCTTTGGCGGCGGAATCCTCGTTCTCACCCAGCCGGGCAAAGACGGTTCCGCTGCGATCTCCGGAAAGCACCGCCACGAACTCGCGCGCGCCCCCCACGCTCACCGCGTCGCGCTGGCGCCCAGCCGGGGTTTCCAGGCGGACCACCGGCTCATCGTCGTCGATGACCAGCGTACTACGGGCTTCGGTGTCGGAAGGCCCGAGCGCGGCCAAGCCGCTGCGCACTTCCGTCAACGTCAGACGCAGGGATTCCGAGGGCTCAGGCACGGTTTCATCGATGACTTCCAGGCGGATGTAGCATTCGGTGATCCCGGGCTCCAGTGTAATGACGCCCTTCGAATACACGCCATCGTCGTCTCTCTGATACTGCAGATAATCCGGCACCGGCAGCCGGCTGTCGTTACCGCTCTGGCTGCCCAGGGCAACGATGTCGCGCCCGATAATTGCATCATCACGATTGGCATCGCCTTCCTCACATCGCTGATGCGGCGCATCGAAATCCGCATCACAGACGGTGGGATCAAACTCTGAGGTCAGCTCAAAGGCAACGGCGACGCGGGTCACCGACGGCTGCTCCAACAGCACTTTAACCAGAACCGCATTGGTTTCAGTGGTTTTTGCCTCGGTACCTACGACCTCGCCGGTCTCATCAAACAGGTTGATCTCGTAACTGTGCGCCCCTTTGTTCTCGATCACCGGTGCTTCACACCGGTTGTCGGCGGCGTCCGGCTTTTCTGACGCCTCGCCTTCTTTGAAGGTTTCAGCCTCCAGCGACAGCGGGTTACGTTTGACCTCGATATCGAAGGGCTGCACGCCGGCACGCTCGCCGTCGGTGGTCAGCAGGTTGATGTCTTCCTGCTTGCCGAGATCCGCGTCTCCCCGGTTGCCGCCAGTGAGTCCCGGCACACCGCGCATGATGATGCCGGGGCGAGCCTTGTTGCTGGTGTCTTCCAGGGCAAGCCAGGAGGGGGCGTTGGTCAGGGAGAAATCAAGGATACGCTCGCCGCCGTAAGCGCCGAAATTGTAGTAGTACTCAACGCCGAGATAGGCTTCTGCAGGGGGCACGCCCAGCACGGTCGGATCATCGGGGCCGGTGTCGGTCTTGCATCCGGAAGCGATCAGGGCCACTGCAAGCAGCAGGCCATGGCGGCCTGTGGCGAAGGCAATGCGTGTTAGCAAATCGGCGCGCATGGAAAAATCCGTTTCAAGGCGTTGTTATTATTGGTGATCAGGCAACGCCTTGGCGCCGCTTTACACACCGTTACAGAGCATTGCCATGGTAATCAATTTATTGCTGAGGGGATCTGCGCGAGTTCTCAGATTCGCAGGCCGGGCGCCCTGGCGGGCAGCCCGGCCCACCAAGCTAGGCGGAATGGGATTCGAGGAAAGCGACAAAGGCCTCTTCGGTGAGCACCTTGACGCCAAGGGATTCTGCCTTGGTCAGTTTCGAGCCTGCCGCCTCTCCGGCTACCACGCATGCGGTCTTCTTCGAGACACTGCCGGCGACTTTCGCGCCGAGCTGCTCGAGACGCTCTTTTGCCTCATCGCGGGTCATCCCGGACAAGGCCCCGGTCAGTACCCAGGTCTCCCCCAGAAGCGGCTTCGGTTCTGCAGTAATGGTCTCGGTCTGCCACTGCACGCCGGCGGTCCGCAGGGCATCAATGGTTTCCTGGTTGTGGGGCTGGTCGAAGAAGCTGCAGATATGCCCTGCCACAATCGGGCCGACATCGGGGACCTGTTGCAGCGCTTCCTCGTCGGCCTCGGCAATGGCCTCCAGGGTGCCAAAATGACTGGCCAGGGCCTTGGCGGTGGCTTCACCAACCTCGCGGATGCCGAGGGCATAGATAAACCGCCACAGCACCGGTTGGCGGGATTTGTCGATGGCGGCCAGCAGGTTACTGGCGGACTTGTCCCCCATGCGTTGCAGGCCGGTGAGATCTTCTTTGCTGAGCCCGTACAGATCGGCCACGGTTTTCACCATGCCCTTGTCCACCAGGAGTTCGATCCATTTGTCGCCCAGCCCTTCGATATCCAGCGCCTTACGGGAGGCGTAGTGGCGAATCGCCTCTTTGCGCTGTGCCGGGCAGAACAACCCGCCAGAACAGCGGGCTACGGCTTCGCCTTCTATCTGGATAACATCGGAGTCGCACACCGGGCAGGTGGCGGGCAGTTCCACTTCACGGGCCGAGTCCGGGCGCTTCTCCAGGACCACCTTGACCACCTGGGGAATCACGTCCCCGGCACGGCGGATAAACACCGTGTCGCCGATTCGAACGCCCAGTCGGTGGATTTCGTCCATGTTGTGCAGGGTGGCATTGCTCACCGTGACGCCGCCCACAAACACCGGCTTGAGCCGTGCCACCGGCGTTACAGCGCCGGTGCGCCCCACCTGGAACTCGACATCCTCGATCACCGTCAGTTCTTCCTGTGCCGGAAACTTGTGGGCAATGGCCCAGCGCGGCGCACGCGACACAAAACCAAGGGCATTCTGGAGTTCAAGACGGTTAACCTTGAACACAATGCCATCGATTTCGTACGGCAGCTCGGCCCGCTTGTCCATCAGTTCCCGGTAGGCGGCCAGGCACTCGTCCACCCCCGTCGCCTTGCGCATCTCGGGGTTGATGCGGAAGCCCCAGTCACTGACTTGTTGCAGGCTGTCCCAGTGGGTTTCAGGCAGCACAGATTCTTCGGTAACGGCCACGCTGTAAGCACACATTTCCAGCGGACGGCGTGCCGTGACTGAAGGCTTCTTCTGCCGCAGACTGCCCGCCGCCGCATTGCGGGGGTTCACAAAGGTTTTCTCGCCTTTGTTGGCCAGCGTCTGGTTCAGTCTCTCGAAGCCGGCTTTGGGCATGTAGACCTCACCGCGCACTTCGACCAGATCCGGAAACCCGGAACCCCGCAGCTTCAGCGGCACGGAAGGTATCGTGCGAATGTTTGCTGTGATGTCCTCACCGGCATAACCGTCGCCGCGGGTTGCGGCACGAGTCAGAATTCCCTGTTCGTAATGGAGGCTCACGGCAAGTCCATCGAGCTTGGGCTCGCACACGTACTCGATCGGATCATCGGCTTTCAGACGATCACGAATGCGCCGGTCAAAATCCTGCAGTTCTTCATCGCTGAAGGCGTTGTCGAGGGACAACATCGGGATACGGTGAATCACTTCTTCGAAACTGGTTTCGGCGTTTGCCCCCACACGGCGGGTCGGTGAATCGTCGGTGACCAGTTCCGGATGGCTGGCCTCCAGTGCCTGCAGCTCCCTGAACAACCGATCGTATTCCGCGTCCGGTACTTGCGGGTCGTCAAGCACGTAGTAACGATAATTGTGCTCGTTGATGGCCTGCCGCAACTGCTCTACCCGGTTCGCCGTTTCCCGGTCTGTTGTACTCATACCTGTAAGCCCTCGGATCCTACAAAAAATGCCCGGTCTGAGCCGGGCATTTTACGGTCAACTCACAGCCGCACGCCTTAATGGCGTTGAGACCGCTGTTTACGCTCGAATTCGCGAATACGCTGACGACAGTGCTCGATGGTCTGCGGCGTCATCACGCTGCGCCTCTCGTCCTTCAGCTCCCCGCCCATGTTGCTGACCACGCACTGCGCTGTTTCCAGCATGAAATCAAAGGCCTGCAGGGCATTGGACGGCCCGGGCAGGCTCATGAAGAAACTGATGCCGGGTGTGGCCATCGCTGGCATGTCCCGGGGACGGAAAGTCCCGGGCTCTACCGCACTGGCGACACTGAACTGCACCGGGCTGGTGGTGTCCGACTGTTCGTGGCGGTGGTAGATATCCATGTCACCAAACTCAAGGCCACAGGCCTCGAACAGTTTTTTCAGTGCCGAGCCCTGGAATTCCTCACCCCGGCGGGACAGCACGTTGATCACAATGACTTCCCGTGCCTCGGGCCGGTTGGCCCCCGCCAAAGGCTGATCCGTACGTTTCGGGGTCTGTTCCCGTCGTGCCGTGTCTTCCTCAACCTCGCGGGTCATCGGCGGCGGGGTTAGCGGGCTTTCAACAGTGCCCGGTTCTGCGGACTGCGGCTGTGGCTCGTCCTGGGCGACCACTCGTGGTTCACTGACAATGCCATCATCCACTTCGTAGTCGTCGTCAACCGCGCCCCAGCCTGTATTTTCTGCTTCCGCTTCCTCTTCGGCCGGCGCGACCTCCTCGGACCAGAAAGGCTCATCCGCGGGAGCTGACGGTTCGGACTCCGGTGTGCGCTCCTCGCCGCTGATAATCGGCCGGGTTGGTTTCTGAACCGGATTGCCGAACCGGTTGGAACGCTCCCGCTTCAGATAGCCACGCTCTTCGAGTGTGTCCCTGGAAATGGTCCGCGCGCCACCGTTCGGCAACTCCGGGTTATGTTCTTCGTCCAACGGCGATTCGTGAAGCTCATCGGCGCCCATACCGGAAGAAATCGCCATGGATTCCTTGCGAGCCCGTCGCATGCGGCGAAGGCCATCAATGACGATGCCGATAATGACCAGGGTACCTATGGCAATCAACCATTCCCTTAGTGACATAGTGCTGCTGTCCTGTTTGCGGATCGGATATCGTTGCTACTCTAAGAAAAGCCTGTAATGAATACAACGGACAGGCTTATGAGATGGCTTTTTCGTCATATTTGGCGACGTTGTAACCAGATGGCGCCTCACGCCTCTGCCAGTGCCGCCGCCTGCTCCACATCCACCGACACCAGCCGCGAACATCCTGGCTCGTGCATGGTGACCCCCATCAACTGATCCGCCATCTCCATCGCTATCTTGTTGTGGGTAATGTAGATGAACTGCACCTGCTTCGACATTTCCTTCACCATGTTGGCGTATCGGCCAACGTTGGCATCGTCCAGCGGTGCATCGACCTCATCGAGCATACAGAAAGGCGCGGGGTTCAGCTGGAAAATCGAGAATACCAGGGCAATGGCCGTCAGCGCTTTCTCGCCGCCGGACAACAGGTGAATGGTGCTGTTTTTCTTGCCTGGCGGCCGCGCCATGATCGCCACGCCGGTTTCCAGCAGGTCTTCGCCGGTCAGTTCCAGATAGGCATTGCCGCCCCCGAAGACCTTCGGAAACAACGCCTGCAGCCCGCCATTGACCTGATCAAAGGTTTCCTTGAAGCGCTGGCGGGTTTCCCGGTCAATACGCCGAATGGCATTGTCGAGGGTTTCCAGAGCTTCCATCAGGTCTTCATGCTGGCTGTCCAGGTAGGTTTTGCGCTCGCTCTGGACCTGAAATTCCTCAATGGCGGCCAGGTTGATGGCGCCGAGACGCTGGATCCGGTTGCCGATTTTCTCCAGCTCTTCAGCCCACGCCTGTTCGGTCGCCTCTTCCGGCAGCTGCTCCAGCACCTCCTGCAGCTTCACATCCAGCTCTTTGAGTTGCTCAATGTGATTGCCGGAGCGAATTTCCAGCGCCTGAGACTCCATCTTCAGCTTCTCAAGACGCGCGCGGATGTCCTGTACCTCGTGCTCGGTACGGCTACGGCCCTGCTCTTTCTCCCGCACTTCCCGATCAATCTCTTCCAGCGCATCCCGGGCCACACCGAGCTTTTCCTCCTCGGCCAGACGACGATCCAGCAGGCCTTCCAGTTGCATCTGAAGATCCTCAATCGGTTCTTCGGCCTGTTCGCGGGATTCCCGCAGGATCTCAAGGCGCTCGTCCAGACGCTCTTTCTGCATCTGCATGCGCTCGAGGGTCTGTTTCAGGCCATCCCGCTGGCTGTTCAGCGACTGCAGTTGTAATTGCAGCTGATGGGCATGATCGCGGTCATGACGGGCCTCCTGGCGAAGGTGGTCAAGGTTTTCCCGCAGGGTATCCCGGCGCTCAAGTAGCTGCTCCTTTTCTTCGTCACTGTCTTCCGACGAGGCCAGGGCCTGTTGCCACTCTTCCCGGGCTTCCTGCAGTTGTTCAAGCTGCTCTTCCAGGTTCAGCACCACGTCTTCGGCATCATCACGAATGCGCTGCAGCCGGTCATCGATCTGCTCCGCCCGCGCCTTGAGCCCGCTGATTCGCGAGGACAGACCGCCAAGTTCCCGCTCCGCGTCACTGAGACGACCCTGAGCCTCATCCCGGTTGGCTTCCGCCTTTTCGCTACGTTGCTGGAGCTCATCCAGTTGTTCCGTTGCCTCCCGCAACAAGGTCTCCGCCCCAGCCAGGTCATCGGCCAACTGGCTGACCTTTTTCTGGCGCTCGATTACCCCGATCTGTGCCGCATCGGAATCCGGCATCAGCACCCAGTCCCGGGATACCCAAACACCGTCACGGGTGATGACGCTCTCACCGCCCGCCAGGCTCGCCTGCCGCGCCAGAGCCGCCTCCAGCGAATCGGCGGTATCGATCCCGGTGAGCAAGCCACGGATGCCGGAAGCACCGGACACTCGGGCCGCGAGACCCGATTCCGGACCTGACCGGGAGTCCGCCGAGTTCACCAGGGCCAATCCTTTGGGCGCGCCTGACAACGCCTGATGCAGGTCGTCCATGTGCGGCACACTGACGCCCTGGCCGAAGCGATGGATGACCTGCTCAACCGCGAATTCCCAGCCATTCTCAATGGTGAGCTGCTGGGCAATCCGCGGCGCGGACGCCAGACCGAATTCATGGAGCCAGGACTGCAACGCGTCGTCCTGGGCGCCCATCTGTTCGTCCAGCAACGCCTGCTGGGAATCCAGCGCCGCGCGGAGACTCTGCACCTGCTGGCGATAGTCCGAAACTTTCTGCTCCGCGTCTCTGCTGTGCTGACGAGCCTCGTACAACTCGTCCTGCAGCGCAGCGATACGTTCCGCCGCTTCTTCCCGTTGCAGCTCCAGCGTTTCCTGCTGTTCCAGCAATTCCTCCAGTTCAGCCCGGTCCAACTGGCCTTCCAGCAGTTCCTGTTCATCGTTCAGGCGTTGTTGACGGGTTTTCAGCTGGTTAATGGCATCTTCAAGGGAGCCGATTCGCGACTGGGCCAGTTCCGCCTCGCGCCGCGCGTCGGCAGAGCGTGCGCTGAAGCCTTCCCATTGCTGCTGCCATTCACTCATGGCATCTTCCGCCCGCTGCAGTTTCTCTCCGGATTCCTCGGCGCGAACCGCCAGTGCCTCCTGCTCCGGCTCGATCATGTCGAGCTCTTCCTGCAGACCGGACAGTTTTTCCTGATCCTGTTCCAGTTCCCGTGAAAGCTCCCGCTGGTTCGCCATTGCCTGATCCAGTTCCGTGGCTGTCTGGCGGCTGCGCTCACGCTGGTGCTCCAGGCTCTGCTCAATCCTGGCAATGTCCGCGCCCGCTTCGTAGAACCGCGCCTGGGCGCGGTTAAAGTGCTCGGTGCGTTCCTGATGGCTATCCCGTAGCGCTTCCAGAGAGGTTTCCAGATTGACCCGGTCGGTGAGGTATTTCTCGAGTTCCAGCTCGGTATCACGAATTCGTGTTCGCCAGGTCTGCAGATCGTTATCCAGCGACTTCCAGCGCAGAACCGTCAGCTCCGCTTTCTTCTGGCGCTCTTCGTGCTTGTAGGCCTTGTACTTTTCCGCGGCCGCCGCCTGACGTTCCAGGTGCTGGAGCTGGCGCCCCAGTTCGTCCCGCAGATCGGTGAGTCGTTCCAGGTTCTCCTGGGTGCGACGGATGCGGTTCTCGGTTTCCCGGCGCCGCTCCTTGTACTTGGAGATGCCTGCGGCCTCTTCAATGTACACCCGCAGCTCTTCCGGCTTGGCTTCAATCAACCGCGAGATCATGCCCTGCTCGATGATGGCGTAGCTGCGGGGGCCCAGCCCGGTACCAAGAAACAGATCGGTGATATCCCGACGCCGGCATTTGGAGCCGTTCAGAAAGTACTCGGACTGCCCTTCGCGGGAAACCCGGCGGCGCACCGAGATTTCATTGAAGCGGACAAACTCGCCCGGCGCCGACCCGTCGCTGTTATCGAAGACCAGTTCGATGGACGCCTGACCAACGGGTTTGCGGGCACTGGAACCGTTGAAAATAACGTCGGTCATGGATTCGCCACGGAGGTACTTGGCCGAGCTTTCCCCCATCACCCAGCGCACGGCGTCGATGATGTTCGATTTGCCGCAACCGTTTGGCCCCACGACCGAGGTCATGTTGGTTGGAAACGGGACCGTGGTCGGGTCCACAAAGGATTTGAAACCGGCCAGCTTGATGGATTTCAGGCGCATATCAGGCGGTAACCTCCTCCCTGAGTATTATCAACACCTGGTTCCGCTGGTGCTCGCCGAAACGGCGGATCGCGGTTTCGACCCTGCTGGCATCGCCACTGACCGCGGCGTCTGCCACATCGCTGAAGAAGCGCCCGGTTTCGGACATTTCTCCACGGAAATTCTCCAGGGCCACGTAATAAGTCCGGCTGATGGCGGGACGGAAGTTTTCCAGTGTCTCTTCCAGGAACGGATTATCCACCAGCGTGTAGGCGTACCGCATCACACCAAATCCGGCTTCGATGACCCGTTCCGCCGCGTCTTTGCCGCCAGAATTCAATGCCTCCGTCACAGCCTGAAGTTCCCTCGCCTGACTGATCACACCGGACAGCTCGGGCCCCGACCAACGCTCCATCACCTTGCGACCGAGCATGCACAGCAAATCAATGTAAATATCGTACAGGCTATTCACCAGTTCCGGGGTTAACCGGGACACCACCGCCCCCCGACGCGGGAAAATCTCGATCAGGTGACGGCGCTGGAGAATCAGCAAGGCCTCGCGCACCGAGCCACGGCTGACATTCAGTTCACCAGCCACCTTCAGTTCCTGAATCCGCTCACCGGGCCTGAGTTCGCCGGTCATAATGCGCTGCCCCAGATGCTGGGCAATTTGCTCGGATAAACTTTCGGGGGCCTGAAACCTCATAAACCTGGACGCTCACTCGCTGTACGGAAGGCACGATAATAAGCGCAAAAGTTTACCACAGGGATTGGCAGACCCAATGCCCTTGTCCGACATTTTGACCACCCTGAAAAGCGGCAAATCAATGCCGGATTTCTGACAGTTCTGTGTCATTCTTGAGACTCGACCAATAATGCCGTCAAAAAGTGACGCTATACCACTGTTTAAAATAGCTTTATTTATAAGGGCATGATTCGTGCTTTAACCAGAAAAATTTTGACGTAGAGCGATGTCCCGGTGAAACAGATTCCTTCCATAGCAAAGCATGGCCCCCAACCCCAGAAGCTGGCAGCTCTGAAACAGGCCCATCGGGAATGGAACGAATCCCCAGACATTCTGACCCGGTTGACCCGACGGCTGTCGACCACGCTGTCGCTGGAACTGCAGCTGGGCATTCTGGCGGAAGAAATTGCCGCGGTCGTACCCTTTGATGCGCTCCACTACCGCCACCACATCGGTGGCACCGAGTTTGTCTATGCGTCCGGCATGGGCGGTCCCCACAGCTGCGACTACCGGCTCAATCTTGAGGGCGAGTTTTTTGGCACGCTGTCACTGAAACGTCGGCAGCGATTCGCCGAGTCGGAACTGGAAGGCATTGAGATGCTTCTGAGTGCGGCCATCTGCCCGATTCGCAACGCCTGCAAATTCATCGCCATCGAGCAGGCTGCACTGACGGATTCCCTGACCGGCGTTCCCAACAAGCGCGCCATGGATCAGGCCCTGCAGCGCGCCTGCCTGCTGTCTGACCGGCACGGTGACCAGTACTCGCTGATCCTCTGCGATCTGGACCATTTCAAGTCGGTCAATGACAGCCACGGCCATGTGGTGGGCGACCACCTGCTGAAACTGGCGGCGCGGGAACTGGAAAAAGCAGTGAGAAATTCGGATTCGGTATACCGCTTCGGGGGTGAAGAGTTTGCGGTTTTGCTGCCCCACACCGGCGAGCAGGAAGCGCGGGATGTTGCTGACCGAATTCGGTGCAACATCGAAGACATCGTCGTGAACTGCGGCGACACGGACGTGTCCGTTACTGCCAGCTGTGGCGTGGCCATGCGACTGGTGGACGAGACTGCCGATCAGTGGGTTGCCCGTGCAGACGAGGCCCTTTACCGGGCAAAAGACCACGGACGCAACTGCACCCGGGTCTTCGCCAGCATTGGCTGAATACCTCAGCGTTTCGGGCTTCGGCCGGATTTCGTCACGGTTTTCTTGCCGGCGCCAGCAGGCTTACTAGCCGGCCTGGAGGTGGCCACATCCCATTTCCGCCCGCCGCTTTTCCGTGCGGGGCGTCCCGGCTGTTTGTTCCGCTTCCGATCGATGGCCGCCTGCTCATCCGGTGTTTTGGCCGGAATCGCCACCGACTCCAGCCCCACCGATCGACTGAGCAGGTCCACTGCCTTCTGATCAAGCTCTTCCCACTTCCCGACCGTCAGACGACTCGGCAGAAAAATGGGCCCGTAGCGCACGCGCTTGAGCCGGCTTACCCGCACTCCCTGTGATTCCCACAGACGCCTTACTTCACGGTTCCTGCCCTCAAGCAGCGTGACATGGAACCAGCGATTGATGCCGCTGCCTCCGGCCGGGGAGATATCCGAGAACTTGGCCATGCCGTCTTCCAGCAACACACCGTCCATCAGGCGCTTGAGCATCTCGTCATCGACTTCGCCGAACACCCGCACGGCGTATTCCCGGTCGATTTCGCTGGACGGGTGCATCAGCTTGTTTGCCAGTTCACCGTCGGTGGTGAACAGCACCAGCCCGGTGGTGTTGATGTCGAGCCGTCCGATGGAGATCCAGCGGTGATCCTTTAGCCGGGGGAGCCGGTCAAACACCGTGGGACGCCCTTCCGGATCGCGGCGGGTGGTAACTTCACCCTCCGGCTTGTTGTAGATCAGTACCCGCCGAACCACCTCGGACCCGGATGTCAGATCCAGGCGCTTTCCGTCCAGTTCGATCCGGTCGTTGACCGTGACTTTCTGACCAGGCTCCGGCAACTGATTATTGACGGTGACGCGTCCTGCCTCTATCCAGCTTTCCACCTCTCGCCGGGAACCGACACCGGCCCTGGAGAGCAGCTTCTGGATTCTTTCCGGCTCACCCGTCACAACGGATGCTTTCTTGGGACCGGAGCTTCTGGCTCCTGGTTTCCCGGGGCGTTCTGACGCCATTTACTTATCCTTTCAAGTGGGCTGATACCCCTGGCATCAGTGAAGTGTCTGGTTTGAATCGGTGTCCGACGCCGGCTCTCCGGCGCCTTCACCTTCATCGCCGGCAGAAGCGTCGAACTCGATCTCTGCCTGCATATTCTTTTCAATTTCCCGGCCTATTTCCTCCAGATCCCGCACTTCGGACAGAGGCGGCAGTTGATCAAGATCCGAGAGATTGAAGTAATCAAGGAACTGGCGCGTGGTGGCGTACATGGCCGGACGGCCGGGCACGTCTCGGTGACCGACTACCCTCACCCATTCGCGCTCCAGCAACGTGCGGATGATATTGCTGCTCACCGTCACCCCGCGAATGTCTTCAATTTCACCGCGGGTGATAGGCTGGCGATAAGCGATCAGAGCCAGGGTTTCCAGTAACGCCCGGGAATACCGCTGGGGCTTTTCCTCGAACAGGCGGGCAACCCAGGGTGCGTATTCCTCGCGCACCTGGAGCCGGTAACCGCTGGCGACTTTCTTCAGCTCAAAGCCGCGACCTTCGCACGCCGCCTCAAGCAGCGCCAGCACGTGCTCCATGACCTGACGGGCCGGGCGTTCGCCCTCATCGAACAGCTCCCTGAGCTGCTCCAGCGACATGGGTTTACCGGCGGCCAACAACGCCGCTTCGGTAATCGCCTGTATTTTTCGCAGGTTTTCGTCGTTCATAGCACTCTTTTATCCAACCATGGCGCTGACTAGCTGGACGCTCTGGCCCTTACGTGGATCGGCCCAAGCACTTCGCCCTGAACCACCTCAATCAGCTGCTCCTTGACCAGTTCCAACGTCGCCAGGAAGCTGACGACCACGCCCAGGCGCCCTTCTTCCGGGGTAAACAGGCTTTCGAAGTTGACGAACCGGTCACCCTGCAGGGTCGCCAGTATGGACGACATTCGCTCACGGGTTGAGAGTCTTTCCCGTTCCACGTGGTGGCTGGTAAACAGGTCTGCGCGCTTGAGCACCCCCTGCAACGCCAATAACAGCTCCGACAGCTCCACATCCGGGTGCGGCTGGCTCGACGGCAACTTCGGCAAGGCAGCGGAACCCACAAAGTTTTCCCGCTCCAGGCGCGGCAGCGAATCCAGATCTTCCGCCGCCTGCTTGAATCGTTCGTACTGCTGCAACCGCCGTATCAGCTCGGCTCGCGGGTCGACTTCCTCATCGTCCTCGCTTTCCTGGCGCGGCAGCAACATTCGCGACTTGATCTCCGCCAGGGTCGCGGCCATGACCAGATATTCAGCGGCCAGCTCGAAGCGCATCGCTTCCACGGCGCCAATATAGTCCATGTACTGACGCGTGATCTCACTGACGTCAATGTCCAGGATGTTCATGTTCTGACGCCGGATCAAATACAGCAGCAGATCCAGCGGTCCCTCGAACGCCTCCAGGAAGACTGCCAGCGCATCAGGAGGAATGTAAAGATCCCGCGGCAGGTCGACCACGGGTTTGCCGGACACCAGAGCCAGCGGCACCTGGGAACCCGCCGATGTGGGCGCGTCTTCCGCCGTTTCAGCCTGCGATGTGCTCACGGTGTCTTCGGTCATCATGTCTCCAGCGCCCCACAGCGAACGTTGTCCGCCGGTGCGTTAGCGGTAGCTCAGCCCCATGGCTGCGCGCACTTCCTCGAGGGTATCCCGCGCGGCGTCCCGGGCCTGCTCACAGCCTTCCTCAATAATGGAATGGACCAGGTCAGGGTTGCCCTCGTACTCGCGGGCACGCTCGTGCAGCGGCCGCTGCTCTTCAATAATGGCGTCAATCAGTGGCTTCTTGCAGTCCAGGCAACCGATGCCGGCACTGCGACAGCCGGTATCCACCCATGCCCGGGTGTCGGCATCGGAGTAGATCTTGTGCATGCCCCAGACCGGGCATTTTTCCGGATCACCGGCATCGGTGCGGCGTACGCGCTGGGGATCGGTCTGCATGGTGCGGACCTTTTGCGCCACGGAATCCTGGTCTTCCCGCAACCCGATGTAGTTGTTGTAGGACTTGGACATTTTCTGGCCATCGAGCCCTGGCATCTTGGATTCCGGCGTCAGCAATGGCTGGGGCTCTGGCAGGATCACCTTGCCGCCGCCCTCAATGTAGCCATACAGGCGCTCACGGTCACCCAGGGAAATGTTCTGCTGCTCTTTCAACAGGGCGCGCGCCGTTTCCAGCGCTTCCAGATCGCCCTCTTCCTGGTACCGCTTCTTGAGGGTGCGATACAGCTTGGCGTTTTTCTTGCCCATCTTCACGATGGCGCCTTCCGCCTGCTCTTCAAAACCGGGTTCGCGGCCATAAATATGATTAAAGCGCCGGGCCACTTCACGGGTTATTTCCACATGGGAAACCTGATCGGCGCCAACCGGCACCCGACCGGCCCGGTACATCAGAATATCCGCGCTCTGCAGCAGCGGATAACCGAGGAAGCCGTAGGTGGCCAGGTCTTTTTCCCGCAGCTTTTCCTGCTGGTCTTTATACGTCGGCACCCGCTCAAGCCAGCCCAGCGGCGTAATCATCGACAGCAACAGGTGAAGCTCGGCGTGCTCAGGCACCCGCGACTGGATAAACATGGTCGAAGATCCGGGATTCACACCGGCTGCCAGCCAGTCGATAACCATATCCCAGACACTGTTCTCAATGCCCGAGGTATCTTCATAATCGGTGGTCAAGGCGTGCCAGTCGGCAACGAAGAAGAAGCACTCATACTCATGCTGGAGTTTAACCCAGTTTTTCAGCACACCGTGGTAGTGGCCAAGGTGAAGCTTGCCGGTAGGACGCATTCCGGACAAAACCCGTTGCTGGGAATCTACAGAACTCAAAGCATGAACTCCTTCTGGTGATATCAGGTCAGCCCATCTTAGTGCAGGCTGACCGGGCATTATAGTCTTATGTCGCGCCGGCGTTAAGAAACCATTGAAAAACCGGCATAACCGGCGCAAGCCGCAACGAAAAAGCCCCCGGCGCCTTGCGGCGGACCCGGGGGCTTTCAGAACCGGCGTGGGCGTTTTACCAGCCGGTCACTTCCTTCAGCGCCTTGCCGATTTCGGCCAGGCTACGCACGGTTTTGACACCGGCGTCGTTCAGGGCCGCAAACTTCTCGTCTGCAGTACCCTTACCACCGGAAATGATGGCGCCGGCGTGGCCCATACGCTTGCCCGGAGGCGCAGTAACACCTGCGATGTAGGACACCACCGGTTTGGTGACGTTCTCTTTGATGAACGCAGCCGCTTCTTCTTCGGCGGTACCGCCGATTTCACCGATCATCACGATCGCCTCGGTCTGCGGGTCGTCCTGCAGCAGCTTGAGGATGTCGATGAAGTTGGAGCCCGGAATCGGGTCGCCGCCGATACCAATACAGGTGGACTGACCGTACCCGAAATCGGTGGTCTGTTTGACCGCTTCGTAGGTCAGCGTACCTGAACGGGAAACGATGCCCACTTTGCCCGGCTTGTGAATGTGGCCCGGCATGATGCCGATCTTGCACTCACCCGGCGTGATCACGCCCGGACAGTTGGGGCCGATCATGCGAACGCCTTTGCGATCCACGTATTCCTTCGCATACAGCATATCGATGGTCGGGATGCCTTCGGTGATGCACACGATCAGCTGGATACCAGCGTCTGCAGCTTCGATGATGGCGTCTTTACAGAACGGTGCCGGCACGTAGATAACCGTCGCTTCCGCACCGGTTTTCTCCACCGCTTCACGCACGGTGTTGAAGACCGGCAGACCCAGATGCTCGGTACCACCCTTGCCGGGGCTTACGCCACCGACCATCTTGGTGCCGTACTCGATCGCCTGTTCAGAGTGGAAAGTACCCTGTGCGCCGGTAAAGCCCTGGCAGATAACCTTGGTGTCTTTATTGATCAGGATGCTCATTATTTACCCCCTGCGGCTTTAACGACTTGCTCTGCCGCATTAGACAGACTGGTGGCGGCAATGATGTTCAGGCCGCTGTCGGCGAGTACCTGGGTACCCTTTTCAGCGTTGTTGCCTTCAAGGCGAACCACAACCGGCACCTTCACACCGACTTCCTTCACCGCGCCGATGATGCCCTCTGCAATCATGTCGCAGCGAACGATACCACCGAAGATGTTGACCAGAACGGCCTTAACGTTGTCGTCAGACAGGATGATCTTGAACGCCTCAGAAACGCGCTCTTTGGTGGCACCGCCGCCAACGTCCAGGAAGTTCGCGGGCTGACCGCCGGACAACTTGATGATGTCCATGGTGCCCATGGCCAGGCCGGCGCCATTGACCATGCAGCCAATGTTGCCTTCCAGCGCAACGTAATTCAGTTCCCACTTGGCCGCTTCCGCTTCCCGGGAATCTTCCTGGGAGGGATCGTGCATCTCGTGGATCTTCTTCTGACGGTAAAGCGCATTGCCGTCTACGCCGATCTTGGCGTCGAGGCAGTGAAGATCACCGGCCGGTGTGATGACCAGCGGGTTGATTTCCAGCAGCGCCAGGTCACGGTCCTCAAACAGCTTGGCGAGGCCCATGAAAATCTTGGTGAACTGCCCGATCTGCTTGCCTTCCAGACCCAGCTTGAAGGCCAGTTCGCGGCCCTGGTATGGCTGTGCACCTACCAGCGGATCAATTTCAGCTTTCAGGATCTTTTCCGGAGTTTCTTCGGCAACCTGCTCGATTTCAACACCACCTTCGGTGGACGCCATGAAAACGATTCGGCGGGTACCACGGTCGACAACCGCACCCAGATACAGCTCCTGATCGATGTCAGTCAGGGATTCAACCAGAATCTTGCTCACCGGCTGGCCGTGCTCGTCCGTCTGGTACGTTACCAGGTTCTTGCCCAGCCACTTCTCGGCGAACTCACGGATTTCATCCTTGCTCTTGACCAGCTTCACACCGCCAGCCTTACCACGGCCACCAGCGTGAACCTGAGCCTTGACCACCCATGCGTCGCCGCCAATTTCGCCGGCTGCGTCCACTGCTTCTTTCGGAGTATCGCAGGCAATGCCCTTGGATACTGGCAGGCCATATTCAGCGAACAGCTGCTTGCCCTGATATTCGTGCAAATTCATAGTTAATGTCCCGTCTTTTGATGGAGGATAACCACGTACGGAAATGAACCCGCTGACGCACCGCCTTTGGTGCGCGTGATGCGAATTCGTTCTGGCAGGCCAGGGATCACCTTAACCCGCCGGTTACGCGTCCGGAAAGCTGCCGTTATGATGGCAGCGGGGCGCCCAAACTGGCGCCCCGATTCCGGTATTGCGTTACTTCTTTTTGCGACGGTTGGCGATGTGAATCGCGCCGCCTGCCACGGCCAGAGCTGCTTCGTGAACCGATTCAGACAGAGTCGGGTGTGCGAAACAGGTCAGGGCCAGATCTTCTGCGCTGGAACCGAACTCCATGGCAATGACGCCCTGGGCCACGATTTCAGAGGCCTGGGGACCCACCACATGGAAACCCAGGATGCGATCGGTTTTCGCGTCGGCAATGATCTTGACCAGACCGGATGCGGAGTTGGCGGCCATGGCACGGCCGTTCGCCGCAAACGGGAAGGTACCCACGTTGTACTCTTCACCTTCCGCCTTGAGCTGCTCTTCAGTCTTGCCAACCCAGGCCACTTCCGGAGCCGTGTAGATAACGTTGGGGATGCAGTCGTAGTTGACCTGCGGCTTATGGCCGGCGATACGCTCGGCAACCATAACGCCCTCTTCCGACGCCTTGTGAGCCAGCATCGGGCCGCGCACCACGTCGCCTACCGCCCAAACACCTGGGGCCTCGGTCTTGCAGTTGTCGTCCACGAATATGAACCCACGCTCGTCCATCTGCACGCCGGAATCCTCGGACAGCAAATTGTCGGTGTAAGGCCGACGACCGACCGCGACGATCAGCTTGTCGAACTTCGCTTCCTGTTTTCCTTTGCTGTCTTCGTAACTGACGTTAACCAGCTTCCGCTTGATTTCAGCCCCGGTCATGCGGGCGCCCATGACAATATTCAGCCCCTGCTTCTGGAATTGCTTGAGGGCGTCCTTCGCCACCTGCTGATCAACTGCAGGCAGGAATGTATCCTGGGCTTCAAGCACGGTCACTTCCGACCCGAGGCGGGCCCAAACGCTGCCAAGCTCGAGACCGATGACGCCGGCACCAATCACACCCAGGCGCTTGGGTACTTCGGTAAACTCCAGAGCACCCTCGGAGTCGACAATGTAATCGCCATCGAACGGCGCAGGCGGAATCTCGATCGGTTTGGAACCGGTCGCGATAATGACGTTTTCCGCTTCGTAGGTCTGGCTCTTGCCGTCTTTGTCGGTCACTTCCACTTTGCGGTTCGCCAGCAGCTTGCCGTGACCGTGAATAGAGGTCACGCCATTGGCCTTGAACAGGCCCGCGATGCCGCCGGTCAGCTGCTTCACAATACCGCTCTTGCGTTCCATCATCTTGGCAAGGTCGATCTTGACATCCTTGGCGATGATGCCCTGCATTTCATAATCGTGGCTGGCTTCCTCGAACTTGTGGGAGATTTCCAGCAACGCCTTGGAGGGAATGCAGCCCACGTTCAGACAGGTGCCACCGAGCACCTGCTTGTTGTCCTCGGAACTCCAGGATTCCACACAGGCGGTTTTCAGACCGAGCTGGGCAGCCTTGATGGCCGCCACATAGCCGCCGGGGCCTGCACCAATGACAATGACGTCGTACTTATCAGACATAGTTGATCCCGTTTTCTGATTCGTTAAAAGTCAGCTCAGACGTCCAGCAGAATACGCGCCGGATCTTCAAGCATTTCCTTGATCGCTACCAGGAACTGTACTGCTTCCTTGCCATCAACCATGCGGTGATCATAGGAAAGCGCCAGGTACATCATCGGCAGAATTTCCACCTTGCCATTCACCGCCATCGGACGCTCCTGAATCTTGTGCATGCCCAGGATCGCAGTCTGTGGCGGATTCAGAATCGGCGTGGAGATCAGGGAGCCGAAAATACCGCCGTTGGTGATGGTGAAGGTACCGCCGGTCATGTCCTCGATAGCAAGCTTGCCGTCTTTCGCTTTGGTGCCGTATTCGACAATCTTCTTTTCGATGTCGGCCAGACCCAGTGCGTCCACGTCCCGCACCACAGGAACCACCAGGCCGCGATCGGTGGACACGGCCACACCCACATCCTGGTAACCGTGATACACCATGTCGTTGCCATCAATGGAGGCGTTTACGGCCGGGAAACGCTTGAGCGCCTCAGTGGCCGCCTTGGTGAAGAACGACATAAAGCCCAGCTTGATGCCGTGGCGCTTCACAAAGCTGTCCTGGTACTGCTTGCGCAGTTCCATGATCGGCGCCATGTTCACCTCGTTGAAGGTGGTCAGCATGGCGGCGGTCTGCTGGGCGTTGACCAGGCGCTTGGCGATGCTGGCGCGCAGACGGGTCATCGGTACCCGCTTTTCCGGACGCTCACCGGAAGCGACGTCGACAGACGGCATGTCAGCGGCCGGCTTCGAAGCTGAAGCAGATCCTGAAGACTTTGCGCTATCAACATGATTCTGAACGTCTTCTTTTGTAACCCTTCCGTCCTTCCCGGTACCCTTCACGGCATTCGGATCAACGTTATTCTCTTCGGCAAGCTTACGGGCAGCCGGGCTCAGGATGGCATCTCCGGAGGGGGCATTGCTGCCAGCCTCTTCCTTGGCCGGTTCTTCTTTCTGGCTCTCCTGCTTGCTTTCGGCAGGCTTGGACTCACCAGCGGCGCCTTCCTTGAACTTGCCAATGACCTCACCGCTTTCAACGGTATCGCCTTCGCCTTTCAACACTTCTTCAATGACGCCGTCCGCCGGCGCAACCACTTCCAGAACCACCTTGTCGGTCTCAATATCGACAATCAGCTCATCACGGGAACAGGCTTCACCCGGCTGCTTGTGCCAGGTCGCGACGGTGCCCTCTGCGACCGACTCTGGGAATACGGGGGCTTTAATCTCAGTTGACATCTCGGATCCTTAGTTCGGTAGCTCGTCAGATTTCGAACGCGTCGTTAACCAGTTTCTTCTGCTCTTCAATATGCACGGACATGTGGCCACACGCTGGCGCAGCGGAGGCGTCACGGCCGGCATACTGAAGGTACAATTTGCTGTTCTTGCGATGCAAAGCATTACGCATATGGTGCTGGCTGCAGTACCAGGCACCCTGGTTCATGGGCTCTTCCTGACACCAGACCACATGCTTGAGCTTGGGGTATTGCGCAAGCAGCTCGTCCAGATCGTCGCCCGGGAACGGATACAGCTGCTCGATGCGCACAATGGCCACATCGTCACGCTCATCCGCCTTTTTCTTCTCAAGCAAATCGAAGTAAACCTTACCGCTGCACAGAATCAGGCGGGTGATTTTCTTCGGATCTGTCGGCTCTTTTTCCTGCAGCACGGTCTGGAAGGTGCCTGACGTCAGGTCTTCCAGATCCGACGTTGCTTCCTTGTGGCGCAACAGACTCTTGGGCGTGATCGCCACCAGCGGCTTGCGCAGCGGACGCTTGACCTGGCGACGGAGCATGTGGAACACCTGCGACGGCGTCGTCGGCACGCACACCTGAATGTTGTGCTCTGCAGACAGCTGCAGGAAGCGCTCAAGGCGTGCCGAGCTGTGCTCCGGGCCCTGACCTTCGTAGCCGTGCGGGAGCAACAGCGTCAGCCCACACAGGCGCCCCCACTTGTGCTCGCCACTGGTGAGGAACTGGTCGATGACCACCTGGGCGCCGTTGGCGAAATCACCGAACTGGGCCTCCCACACCACAAGACCCTTGGGAGCGGTGGTTGAGTAGCCGTATTCGAACGCCATCACCGCTTCTTCTGAAAGCAGCGAGTCGTAGATCTCGAATTTCGGCTGATCGTCGTACAGGTGCTCAAGCGCGATGTGCGTGGAGCCGTCCTTCTGGTTATGCAACACCGCATGTCGGTGCGAGAAGGTGCCGCGACCCACGTCCTGACCGGTGATGCGGATCGGGTGCCCCTCGTCGAGCAGCGTGGCATAGGCCATGATCTCGCCATAGCCCCAGTTGATGGGCAATGCACCGGCTGTCATCTTCTCCCGGTCGGAGACAATCTTGGAAACCTGGCGCTGGATACTGAAGCCTTCCGGAACCTGGGTCAGCTTCTTGCCCAGTTTCTGAATGGTCTTCAGCGCGACGCTGGATTTGCACTTGGCGGTCCACTCGTGCCCCAGGTATGGAGTCCAGTCGACATAGAGCTCCTTGTTCGGCTCTTTGACCAGGGACTTGACCACGTGATCACCCTTATCGAGCGCATCGCGGTAATCCAGGTCCATCTGCTTGGCTTCGTCTTCGGAAATCACACCGTCGGCGGTCAGCTGATCCGCGTACAGTGCCCGGGTGGTTTTCAGTTTGCGGATCTTCTCGTACATCACCGGCTGCGTGGCTGCCGGCTCGTCCGCCTCGTTGTGACCACGACGACGGTAGCAGACCAGATCGATCACCACGTCGCGCTTGAATTCGTTGCGGTAGTCCATCGCCATCTGGGTGACAAACAGAACCGCTTCCGGATCGTCGGCGTTCACGTGCAGAATCGGCGCCTGCACCATCTTGGCGACGTCGGTGCAGTATTCCGTGGAGCGGGCGTCTTCCTGCTTGCTGGTGGTGAAGCCCACCTGGTTATTGATGACGATGTGAATCGTACCGCCAATGCCGTAGCCCCGGGTCTGGGACATCTGGAAGGTTTCCATCACCACGCCCTGACCGGCAAACGCGGCGTCGCCGTGCAGGATGATCGGAACTACCTGCGTGCCGTCATTGTCATTACGGCGGGTCTGGCGGGCGCGGACCGAACCTTCGACCACCGGTGAAACAATCTCGAGGTGCGACGGGTTGAACGCCATCGCAAGGTGAACCTCACCACCCGGTGTCATCACGTTGGAGGAGAAGCCCTGGTGGTACTTAACGTCACCGGAACCGGAGTCAGCCAGCTTCTTGCCTTCAAACTCGTCAAACAGCTCTTTCGGGTTCTTGCCCAGCGTGTTGACCAGAACGTTCAGGCGACCGCGGTGAGCCATACCCAGAACGATCTCCTTGGCACCGTAGGAACCGGCACGCTGAATCAGCTCGTCGAGACAGGGAATCAGGCTTTCGCCGCCTTCCAGACCGAAGCGCTTGACGCCCGGATAGCGGGAGCCCAGATATTTTTCCAGGCCTTCCGCCGCCGTCAGCCGCTCAAGAATGTGCTTACGGGTTTTTGCTTCGTACGCGGGGCGCGACCGGACAGGCTCCATGCGCTGCTGGAACCAGCGTTTGATACGGGTGTCGACCACGTGCATGTACTCGGCACCGATGCTTTCGCAATAGGTCTGGCGAAGGCCTTCGATGATATCGCCGAGCTTCATGGTTTCAGAACCGAAGCTCAGGGAACCGGTCTGGAACTCCAGGTCACGATCAACTTCTGACAGCTCATGGAACGAAGGGTCGAGATCTTCCACCTTCGGGCGCTGCCATACGCCCAGCGGATCAAGCTTCGATTCCTGATGGCCACGGAACCGGAAGGCGTTGATCAGCTGAAGAACACGGATCTGCTTCTTATCAGCGTCGGAGGTTGCACTGGCAGGAACGCCATTGCTGGCCAGGAAACGCTGGTTACGGGAAATATGCTCGAACTGCTCACGAATGGAAGAGTGAACAATGTCGCGACCCTGATAGCCGTCAACGCTGGGGAGTTGATCGAAATAGCTGCGCCATTCTTCGGGAACGGCATTGGGGTCTGTCAGGTAGGTTTCAAAAAGCTGTTCAACATAGGCGAGATTGCCACCCTGCAGGTGGGAAGTCTGCCATAACTGCTCCATGATGCTTTCGTGCATTTTGAATAGCTCACCTTGGGCTGGTGCGGGGGAGCTCGACATGGTCGGCCAGGGGTAAATCTCAGTCAATACGGGTTTTTACGGGATCGACTTTGGCCACCACACCCAGCATGGATGTTTTCCGTTCCCCGGTGGTTTTTGTACTCAGCAATGCCGTCACAAAGCTGGGTAAGCTCCCGTCACGGCTTGCGTAGTGTGCACCCTGGTAAGACTTTTGACTATAAGCCTTTGGTTGAAGGCCCTGCGACGTTGCAGGGCCTTCCGGGTACTAACCTGATCAGGACAGTATAGCGTCTGTTGGATATTCTGCTTTTATGTCGCCCGTTGCAGCAGAAGATTCCGAATGTGGCCGATAGCCCTTGTGGGGTTCAGGCCCTTCGGACAGACGCTGACACAGTTCATGATGCCGCGGCAGCGAAACACGCTGAACGGATCATCCAGATTGGCCAGACGCTCCGCCTGAGCCGTATCCCGGCTGTCCGCCAGGAAACGGTAGGCCTGAAGCAGCCCTGCCGGGCCGATGAACTTGTCCGGATTCCACCAGAAGGAGGGGCATGAGGTGGAGCAGCAGGCACAGAGAATACACTCGTACAGGCCATCCAGCTTTTCCCGGTCTTCCGGAGATTGCAGGCGCTCAATGGCGGGCGCCGGCTTGTCATTCACCAGGTACGGCATGACCTTTTCATACTGCTTGTAGAACAGGCTCATGTCGACCACCAGATCGCGAACAACCGGCAGGCCCGGCAAAGGACGCAGGACCAGCTTGTTATTCTTGACCACCTGGGACATCGGCGTGATACACGCCAGACCGTTTTTGCCGTTCATGTTCATGCCATCAGAGCCGCAAACACCCTCGCGGCAGGAACGACGATAGGCAACCGACGGGTCCTTTTCCTTGAGCAGGTTAAGAACGTCAAGAACCATCAGGTCCTTGCCTTCCGGAAGCTCCAGCTCCACGTCCTGCATATAGGGCGCGTTGTCAGTTTCCGGGTTATAACGATAAAGGCTTACCAACATCTTGTGCGTCCCCCTTAGTAAGTCCGGGCCTTCGGCTGGAAGGTTTCCACAGTCTTCGGCGCGAAATTCACATCGCGCTTTCCAACACGCTTCTCAAGCGGGAAGTAAACGGAGTGCTTCAGCCAGTTCTCGTCGTCACGCTCGGTGAAGTCGTTACGGGCATGGGCACCGCGGCTTTCCTTGCGCTCGAACGCCGAAATAGCGGTTGCCAGAGCCACCTCATAGAGGTTGTCCAGCTCCAGCGCCTCGATACGGGCGGTGTTGAAGGCGCTGCTGGTGTCTGCCAGCTTGGTTTTGCGAACACGCTCGCCAATGGCTTCCAGCTTTTTCAGGCCTTCTTCCATGCTGTTGCCATCACGGAATACACCGAAATACAGCTGCATGCAATTCTGCAGATCCTTGCGGACGTCCGCGACGCTCTCACCTTCGGAGGCATTGTTCAGGCGATCAAGGCGGGCCATGGCACGCTTGATGTCGTCTTCGCTGGCGCCATCGACTTCAAAACCGCCACGCAGCTGCTCTTCAATGTGCAGGCCAGCTGCACGGCCGAACACCACCAGATCCAGCAGTGAGTTGCCACCCAGACGGTTGGCGCCGTGAACAGACACACAGGCCGCCTCGCCACAGGCAAACAGCCCCGGAATCGGCTTGTCTTTGCCGCTCTCGTCCTGGGTCAGGGCCTGACCACCGACGTTGGTCGGAATGCCACCCATCATGTAGTGACAGGTCGGCACAACGGGGATCGGCTCTTTCACCGGATCCACGTGGGCAAACGTCCGTGACAGCTCACAGATGCCCGGCAGACGCAGGTTGAGGGTTTCTTCACCGAGGTGATCCAGCTTCAGCAGCACGTGATCTTTCTCGGGCCCACAGCCGCGTCCTTCCAGAATTTCGATAACCATAGAGCGCGCGACAACGTCGCGACCCGCGAGGTCTTTGGCGTTCGGAGCATAACGCTCCATGAACCGCTCGCCCTCGGAGTTGATCAGATAGCCGCCCTCACCCCGACAACCTTCGGTCACCAGTGTACCGGCACCATGGATACCGGTGGGATGGAACTGCCACATTTCCATATCCTGCACCGGGAAGCCGGCGCGCAGGGCCATGCCGATACCGTCACCGGTATTGATCAGGGCGTTGGTGGTCGAGGCGTAGATACGGCCGGCACCACCGGTCGCCAGTACGGTCGCCTTGGACTTGATGTAGGCCACTTCACCGGTTTCGATTTCGATGGCAACAACACCGACCACTTCATCTTTACTGTTCTTGACCAGATCCACCGCGTACCACTCGTTCAGGAACGTGGTACCGCCTTTCAGGTTAGCCTGGTAGAGAGTGTGCAGCAGCGCGTGACCGGTACGGTCAGCAGCGGCGCAGGTCCGTGCCGCCTGGGTCGGGTTATCCGGCCCCTTGGACTGACCACCGAACGGACGCTGGTAGATGCGGCCCTGCTCGGTACGGGAGAACGGCAGCCCCATGTGCTCCAGCTCAAAGACCGCCTGGGGGCCTACGGAACACATGTACTCGATGGCGTCCTGGTCACCGATGTAATCGGAACCCTTGACGGTGTCATACATGTGCCAGCGCCAGTCATCGTTGGGATCGGCACTTGCGATGGCACAGGTGATACCACCCTGAGCCGATACCGTATGAGAACGGGTTGGAAAAACCTTGGTGATACACGCCGTGTTGACGCCGGACTCGGTCAGCTGCAGGGCGGCCCGCATACCGGCACCGCCACCACCGATAACAATCGCGTCGTAAGACATGGTCTTGATATTAGCCATCTATTAAAGCCCCCAAAGAATCTGAATGCCCCAGACCACATACACAAACATGGTCAGACCACAAATCGCCTGCACCAGGAAGCGCGGCGCCATGGCCTTGATATAGTCGGTCGTTACGGTCCAGAGTCCTACCCAGGCGTGAGCGCCAAGAGACAGCAGCGCCAGCAGCGTGAAGATGCGGAACCAGGTCTGGCCGAACAGCGCTGACCAGGATTCATAATTAATGTCACTGAACACCATGAAACCCAGCAGGAACAGTGTGTACAGAGCGAGTACGTAAGCGGTAACACGCTGGATCAGCCAGTCGAAGACACCGCTACGGCCAAGATTCGTTACGCTATTTACGCTGCCCATACCCAGACTCCAGCCAGAACAATCAGAATAACGGAAACCACAATGGTGATTTTCGAGGCGAGACGGCCGCTTTCAAGCTCTTCGCCGATGCCCATATCCATCAACAAATGCTTGATACCTGCAACCAGGTGGTACAGCAGAGCAGACAAAATGCCCCAGATGATCAGCTTCGCCAGGAAGCTGTTCAGCAGTTCATTGACTCGACTGAAGCCTTCTTCCCCGGACAGGGAAAGCTGGAGTCCGTAAAGCAGAAACGCAACACCAACAAAAATGATGATGCCGCTGATACGGTGCAATATGGACGTAATGGCTGGCAGCGGAAAATGAAACTTGCCGAGATCGAGATTAACTGGTCGTTTGCTATTCACAGCGCTCTCACACTCTCTTTTGGTTCCACAGGCGGCCGGAAAGACCGATGCGGATGGTTGGTATGTAATGGATCAGCGTGCCGGCGAAACCCGCACACGATTGGCTCAGGAGGGAGAAGACACCCCGCACCACCTGCCGACGTTGGCATAAAGGCAAGGTATATCCCCGATTCCGGGCTACGGATTATAAGGAGTACCCCCCTTAATTACAAACGCGCAACTTCGCCGAATGCCCGTAAACAGCGGCCCCACAGTCGCTATATGGATGATTGACAAATTCAATTTGAACCCGGTAACGGTCGCATTCGGGATTTCCCTCATTTACAGGATTTGTCAAATATCGGCTTTTCCGCCCTCATGCATTGACAAAAAAAGCCAACGCCCTATATTTTGCCGCCAGTTTTGCGATAATACGCGCCTTCCAAGCGCATCTATAAACGTAGATAAAGCTTTAAAGCTGATAAATAGGAGAGCACCATGACCGACAGGAAAGCCACGCTCTCGGTGGGTGACAAGTCCATTGAGCTACCGGTTTACTCAGGCACCGTCGGCCCTGACGTTATCGACGTACGAGGCCTCGTCCAGGAAGGCGTTTTTACCTATGACCCGGGCTTCGTATCAACGGCGGCCTGCGAATCGAAGATCACCTACATCGATGGCGCAAACGGTGTTCTCCTGCACCGCGGCTACCCGATAGAACAACTGGCAGAGCACTCCGACTACCTGGAAGTGTGTTACCTGCTGCTTCACGGCGAGCTGCCTACCGCCGAGGAAAACCGCAAATTCCACGACACCATCAAAAACCACACGATGCTGCACGACCAGATGCGGAACTTCTTCCAGGGTTTCCGTCGTGACGCACACCCGATGGCGATCATGTGCGGCGTGGTCGGCGCCCTCTCCGCGTTCTATCACGACCAGATGGACGTCACCAGTCAGGAACAGCGGGAGATCACCGCGCATCGCCTGATCGCGAAAATGCCGACCATCGCAGCCTGGTGTTACAAGTACAGTCTCGGTCAGCCGTTCATGTACCCGCGTAACGACCTCTCCTATTCCGAGAACTTCCTGCAGATGATGTTCGGCGTGCCTTGCGAGGAATACAAGCCGAACCCGATCCTGGCCAAAGCCATGGACAAGATCTTCATTCTGCATGCGGATCACGAGCAGAACGCCTCGACCTCCACCGTGCGTCTGGCCGGCTCCACCGGCGCCAACCCCTACGCCTGCATCGCATCCGGCATTGCCGCTCTGTGGGGCCCGGCACACGGCGGCGCCAACGAAGCAGTTCTGGACATGCTCGCGGAAATCGGTGACGAGAAAAACATCGAGAAGTTCATTGCCAAGGCCAAGGACAAGGACGACCCATTCCGCCTGATGGGCTTCGGCCACCGGGTATACAAAAACTTCGATCCCCGTGCCAAGGTGATGGCACAGACAGCGCACGAAGTCCTGTCTGAACTGGGACTGGAGAACGACCCGCTGCTGAAGATTGCCCAGCGTCTGGAAAAGATTGCACTGGAAGACGAATATTTCGTCAAGCGCAAGCTGTACCCGAACGTCGACTTCTACTCCGGTCTCATCCTCAAGGCCATTGGCATTCCGACGTCAATGTTCACGGTGATCTTCGCCATGTCCCGTACCATCGGCTGGTTCTCTCACTGGAACGAGATGGTCTCAGGCGATTACCGCATTGGCCGTCCGCGCCAGCTGTACACCGGCTCCGATACTCGCGATTACCCCAAGAAGTAATCGGCATTTCGGAAATGGACGCAAAAAGGCCGCTGAATCAGCGGCCTTTTTTGTGCCTGACCGTCAGCCCCTGTGATAAGTTAAAACCACCATAACAACAGCGGGAGATGATGCATGACTATCAGAGCGGCTTTTATCGGACTCGGCGTAATGGGTTACCCGATGGCCGGACACCTTGCCCGTGCGGGCCTGGACGTCAACGTATGGAACCGCAGCCGCGCCAAAGCCGAGACCTGGGCCGCTGAATATTCCGGTACGGCCTGCTCCTCCATCGCCGATGCGGTAAACAACGCGGACATCGTGCTGACCTGTGTTGGCGCCGACAAAGATCTGGAAGCCGTCTATCAGGGCGATGAGGGCATCATTGCAAACGCGCCAGAAGGCGCCATCCTGGTGGATCACACCACCGCTTCCGCCGGCATTGCCGAGCAACTTGCGGCCCTTGCCGCCGGGCGCCAGCAGGGCTTTATTGATGCTCCGGTGTCAGGGGGACAGCAGGGTGCTGAAAATGGCCAGCTCACCATCATGTGCGGCGGCGACCCCAAGGTTTTCGAACGCGCCCGCCCGGTTCTGGAGCACTACGCCCGGGCACTGAACCTGATGGGGCCGGCCGGTAGCGGCCAGAAGACCAAAATGGTCAACCAGATTGCCATTGCCGGCCTGGTGCAGGGGCTGTCGGAGGCCCTGCATTTTGCCGAACAGGCGGAACTGGATGTGCGCAAAGTAGTCGACGTAATTTCCAAAGGCGCGGCCCAGTCGTGGCAGATGGAAAACCGTTCGGGGACGATGATCGACGGCAAGTTCGACTACGGATTCGCGGTCGACTGGATGCGCAAGGATCTGGGGATCTGTCTTGAGGAAGCACGCAAGGTGAACGCGTCCCTGCCGGTCACCGCACTGGTAGATCAGTTCTATGCCGACGTTCAGTCCATCGGCGGCAACCGCTGGGACACCTCATCCCTGATCCAGCGCCTGCGAAAATTCCGGTAGCGTCGGATGCCCCCTCTCGCCGACGGCAGAGGGGCAAGGCATCAATCCGCTACTTTTCCTTCGGCTGCCACTTACCGTTGACATACCACGCTGACCAGCCCGTCGCCTTGCCCTCTTTTTCGGACATGACGTACTGCTCCTTGCTCTTACGGCTGAAGCGAATCACCGTTGGGTTCCCTTCCGGATCCCGCTCGGGCGCGTCCATCAAGTAATCATACTTGGGATCAATCTCCTTACGGTGAGGCTTGATCTCCATCACCAGCGGCGGCCGGGTTTCCCGGTTCTTCGGGAATTTGCTGGCCGCCAGGAACAGTCCGGACGCACCGTCACGCAGCACGTAGGTATCCTCTACCTTCTGGCACGGCAGTTCCGGCATCGGGACCGGATCCATCTTGGGGGGAGCCGGCTCGCCGCTCTTGAGCAACTTGCGGGTGTTCTTGCACTCGGTATTGGTACAGCCGAAGTACTTGCCGAAACGACCGGTTTTCAGCTGCATTTCGGAACCGCACTTGTCGCATTCCAGGGTCGGGCCTTCGTAACCCTTGATGCGGAAGGTACCGGTTTCCACTTCAAAACCGGAACAGTCAGGGTTGTTACCGCATACATGCAGCTTGCGCCCCTCATCCACCAGATAGCTGTCCATCGCGGTGCCACACTTGGGGCAACGGCGTTTTTTGCGCAGCAGGCGGGTTTCGCCCTCACCTTCGACATCGTCGTCAGCACTGACGACTTCATCCCCTGACACCAGATTGATGGTGGTCTTGCAACGCTCTTTGGGCGGCAGCGAGTAACCGGAGCAGCCAAGGAAAACCCCGGTACTGGCAACACGAATTTGCATCGGGCGACTGCAGGTGGGGCACGGAATATCCGTCTCTGTTGGGGTGTTGGCGCGCATCCCCCCTTCGTCACTGCTTTCGGCTGTTTCCAACTGCTTGCGGAAACGACCGTAGAAATCGTTGAGGACCTTCTTCCACTGCACCTCACCTTCGGCGATGTCGTCGAGCTCGCCTTCCATCTTCGCGGTGAAATCGAAATCCATCAGGTTCGGGAACGACTCTGACAGGCGCTCAGTTACGATTTCGCCCATTTTCTCGGCGTAGAATCGGCGATTCTGCAGCCGGACATAGCCCCGATCCTGGATGGTGGAGATAATGGAGGCGTATGTGGATGGGCGACCAATCCCCTGCTTTTCCAGCTCCTTGACCAGGCTGGCTTCCGTGTATCGGGGCGCCGGCTTGGTGAAATGCTGTGTCGGATCCAGCTTTGCCAGATCCAGCGGCTCGTCTACCTTGATATCGGGCAGCGCCACGTCTTCATCTTTTTTCGCGGACTGCGGCGCGACCTTGAGGAAACCCTCAAACTTGATGATACGACCACGGGTGCGCAACTCGTAGTCGCCGTTGGCAACCACAATAGAGGTGCTCAGGAATTCAGCGTCCGCCATCTGACAGGCGATAAACTGGCGCCAGATCAGGTCATAGAGCTTTTCGGCGTCTTTCTCCAGGCCGCTGATCTCGGTCGGCCTGCGACTTACCTCGGTCGGCCGGATCGCTTCGTGGGCTTCCTGGGCGCCTTCCTTGCTGCCGTATACCCGGGGTTTCTCCGGCAGGTACCTGTCGCCGAACTGCTTCTTGACGAACTCCCGGCAGCTGCTGACGGCATCCTGGCTCAGGTTAGTGGAATCCGTCCGCATGTAGGTGATGTAGCCTGCCTCGTAGAGGCGCTGCGCAAGCATCATGGTTTTCTTTACACTGAAGCCCATGCGGTTGCTGGCCGCCTGCTGCAGCGTGGACGTAATGAACGGCGCCGAGGGCCGGGACCGGGTTGGCTTGTCTTCACGTTTGGCAACACGGAACGAACCTTCTTTCAGGCGCGCCACGTGCTCGCTGCTCTGCTGCTCATTCACCGGGCGGTACGGTTTGTCCAGGTAGCGAGTCACCTCGAACCGCACCGGCTCCTTGGCCTGTTTCGCGCCCAGGTCGGCGTGCAACTGCCAGAACTCTTCCGGAATGAACTTGCGGATTTCCCGCTCACGCTCGACGATCAGCCGCACGGCAACCGACTGCACCCGGCCTGCGGACAGTCCGCGGGCAATCTTCGCCCACAGCAGCGGCGACACCATGTACCCGACCACCCGATCCAGGAAACGCCGGGCCTGCTGTGCATTAACCCGGTTGTTGTCGAGCGAGCCCGGATCCTCGAATGCCGCCTGGATCGCGCGCTTGGTAATCTCGTTAAACACTACACGGCGGTACTTGTCGGCCTCACCGCCAATGGTTTGCTGGAGGTGCCAGGCAATCGCCTCCCCTTCACGGTCCAAATCCGTTGCGAGGTAGATATGGTCGGCGGACTTGGCCAATCGCTTGAGTTCGCTGACGACCTTTTCCTTGCCGGGCAGGATTTCGTAACGGGCACTCCAGTCCTGGTCGGGGTCAACGCCCATGCGGGCAACCAGTTGTTCCCGTGCCTTACGCTTTTTGTGAGCCGCCTTTTCTTCCGGACTCATCTTGCGTGTTATCGCCGCCTGTTTCGCGCGCTCTTTGGGGTCTGACTGAGAGCCACTGCCGCTGACCGGAAGATCACGAATGTGCCCGACGCTCGACTTCACGATGAAGTCGGAGCCCAGGTACTTGTTGATGGTCTTCGCTTTAGCAGGCGACTCGACAATAACGAGGCTTTTACCCATATCGGAGATCTGTATCCTTGGCGATAATCGGTTAATAAATCAGCAAACCGTAAACTCGCTGTAAAATCAGTCGGCTAGAAAACACAGGATAGCCGCAGCATTGTATAGGTGCATTGTTTTACAGGGTCAACAAAAGCAAGACAACCCATTCTTTGGATTCATTCCCGCTTTTTTTAAATGAAGCATAAACAGGAAGGCCCGGCAATTGCCGGGCCTTCAGGACTGCGCTACCGATTCGGCCTAGCGAATCAGAGACGCTCCCAGACTGTCGCAATGCCCTGACCCAGGCCGATACACATGGTGGATACACCAAGCTTACCGCCTTTGGCCTGCATGACGTTCAGCAGGGTTGTGGAGATACGCGCACCAGAGCAGCCCAGCGGATGACCCAGGGCAATCGCACCGCCGTTCAGGTTCACTTTTTCTTCCATCACGCCCAGCAGCTTGAGGTCTTTCAGAACCGGCAGCGACTGGCCAGCAAAGGCTTCGTTCAGTTCCCAGAAGTCGATATCTTCGACTTTCAGGCCTGCACGCTTGAGCGCCTTCTTGGTGGCCGGAACCGGACCGTAGCCCATGATCGCGGGATCGCAGCCGGCAACGGCCATGCTACGAATCTTGGCAATCGGCTTCAGGCCCAGTGCTTCAGCACGCTCGGCGGACATCAGCACCATGGCAGCGGCACCGTCGGTCAGCTGCGAGGAGGTACCGGCAGTGACGGTACCGTTCTTCGGATCAAACGCCGGCTTCAGCTGGCCCAGGGACTCAGCGGTGGTTTCAGGACGAATGGTTTCGTCGGTCTCGATCAGCACCTTGAAGCCATTCTCATCATGACCTTCGATGGGCACGATTTCGTTCTTGAAGCGGCCTTCAACGGTCGCTTCGTGGGCCAGACGGTGAGAACGGGCGCCAAATTCGTCCTGCTGCTCACGGGTGATGCCGTGCATCTTCGCCAGCATTTCCGCGGTCAGGCCCATCATGTTGGAAGCCTTGGCGGTGTACTTGGACGCGGCCGGGTTGTGGTCGAAACCTGCAGTCATCGGCACGTGGCCCATGTGCTCAACACCGCCGATAACGAACACATCACCGTTACCGGTCTGGATCGCCTGAGCAGCCGTGTGGATAGCGGTCATCGCAGAGCCACACAGACGGTTCACGGTCTGCGCTGCAGACTCGTGGGGGATGCGGGTCAGCAGTGAAATCTGACGCGCCACGTTGAAGCCCTGCTCTTTGGTCTGGTTTACACAGCCCCAGATCACGTCTTCAACTTCTTTCGGGTCGAGCTTCGGGTTGCGCTCAAACAGTGCTTCGATCAGGGCGGCAGACAGAGTCTCGGCACGCACGTTGCGGAAGCAACCATTTTTGGCACGACCCATCGGAGTCCGCACGCAATCGACGACGACAACGTCTCTCGGATTAAGGCTCATAGATCTTTCTCCGTTCGGAAATCTCGTTCAGGGTTAGCCAAAGAACTTTTCGCCAGTCTTGGCCATTTCACGCAGCTTCTCGGTCGGGTGATACAGAGGACCAAGGTCTGCAAACTTGTCTGCCAGTTCGACGAACTTGTCTACACCCAGGTCGTCGATATAGCGCAGGGCACCACCGCGGAACGGCGGGAAGCCGATACCGAAGATCAGGCCCATATCAGCATCTGCCGGATCTTCGACAATGCCATCTTCCAGGCAGCGAACGGTTTCCAGGCACAGAGGAATCATCATGCGGGCGATGATGTCTTCGTCACTGAAATCGTTCTTACCCTGAACAACCGGCTCAAGCAGCTTGTAGGTCTCTTCATCGACCACCTTCTTCTGCTTGCCCTTGCGGTCCAGTTCGTACTTGTAAAAGCCCTTGTCGTTCTTCTGTCCGTAACGGTTGTTATCGAACATTACGTCAATGGCAGTGGTACCTTCGTGCTTCATGCGGTCCGGGAAGCCGTCGGCCATCACTTCACCGGCATGCTTACCGGTATCCATGCCCACAACGTCCAGCAGATAGGCAGGCCCCATCGGCCAGCCGAACTTTTCCATAACCTTATCGACGTGCTGGAAGTCAGCACCGTCACGTACCAGGCCAATGAAACCGCCAAAGTACGGGAACAGAACGCGGTTCACCAGGAAGCCCGGGCAATCGTTTACCACGATCGGGGTCTTACCCATGGCCTTGGCATAGGCTACGGTGGTGGCGATCGCACGATCACTGGTCTTCTTGCCGCGGATAACCTCAACCAGCGGCATCATGTGCACCGGGTTAAAGAAGTGCATGCCGCAGAAGTTTTCCGGACGCTTCAGGTTCTTGGCCAGAAGGTCGATGGAAATGGTGGAGGTGTTGGAGGTCAGGATCGCATCTTCGCGAACCGCATCCTCGGTCTCACGCAGTACCGCGTCCTTCACCTTCGGATTTTCAACAACCGCTTCAACCACCAGGTCTACGTTCTTGAAATCGCCGTAGTTCAGGGTCGGGGTGATGCTGTTGAGAACGTCGGCCATCTTGCCGGCGTCCATCTTGCCTTTGTCAACGCGTTTGGACAGAAGCTTCTTGGCTTCCTTCAGACCCAGGGCAATACCTTCCTGGGCGATGTCCTTCATGATGATCGGAGTGCCTTTCAGTGCAGACTGATAAGCCACGCCACCACCCATGATACCGGCACCCAGAACAGCCGCCAGTTTCACATCGTTGGCTTCTTTCTCCCAGGCGCTGGCTTTCTTCTTGAGCGCCTGATCGTTCAGGAACAGACCAACCAGACACGCGGCAACGTTGGTCTTGGCCATCTTGGCAAAGCCTTTGGCTTCGACTTCGATCGCCTTGTCGCGGGTCATGCCGGCATGCTTCTGCATGGTCTTGATGGCTTCCACCGGCGCCGGATAGTTCTTGCCAGCCTTGCCGGCAACGAACGCCTTGGAAATCTCGAACGCCATCATGCTTTCCATGGCGTTGAGCTTGATCTTGCCTTTCTTTTCTTCGCGCCGCGCCTGATTATCCAGCTTGCCTTCGTTGCACTGTTCAATGATTGCAACGGCAGCTGCCACCAGCTTGTCAGCTTCAACAACAGCGTCAACAGCACCTACTTTCAACGCCGCATCAGCGCGGTTCTCGGTGCCGCCGCTGATCCATTCAATGGCGTTGTCCACGCCTACCAAACGGGACAGACGAACAGTGCCGCCGAAGCCCGGGAAGATACCCAGCTTCACTTCCGGCAGACCTACCTTGGCCTTGGGAGCCATCACACGGTAGTCGGTTGCCAGACACATCTCGAAACCACCACCCAGAGCGATACCATTAATGGCAGTTACGGTCGGGAACGGCAGGTCTTCAATGGCGTTGAAAACGTCGTTGGCCTTCAGGTTGTTGGCAACAAGGTCTTCCTCGGAACCGGCAAACAGCTCGGTGAACTCCGTGATGTCGGCACCAACAATAAAACTGTCCTTGGAGCTGGTTACCACCAGGCCCTTCAGATTCTTCTGGGATTTGAGTGCGTCAGCTGCGGCGCCCAGTTCTTCGATGGTGAGACGGTTGAACTTGTTGACAGACTCGCCCTGCAAGTCAAAGTCCAACTGAGCGATCCCGCCTTCGATCTCTTTAACCGTGATGGCTTTACCTTCGTAAATCATCAACTGATCTCCAGTCTGTGTTTGGAACTGCCTGCAAACGTCCCGCCGGCTATAAGAGGCTGACGGACGCCTGCGGATGCAGCGAGATTTCGGTCACTGCCCGATAAATCGATTCAAAATTCATACAGTCGTTTGAATCGTGGGCACACACGATGAAAAAAAACAGCTCATTTGTCAATTTGTTTCTGGTAGAAACGGCGCAAAAGTCTTCACTATGCAGGAAGGCGCCAGGAAGCTGGTAAAGCGGATTTGTTGTTTTATCAGTGCAGTACATCCGGGGTTGAGCAAGAATCCGGAACTTCGTCACGCAAATTTGTCAGTTCTTTACATTTGCCTGAGACGCCGGCAGGAAAACCGCTTGATTGGCCGGCTGAGTTACTTTACCTTCGGTCTGAGACTTTAGTCCACAATAATAACACCCATGTACGGAGACCTATCCGATGAATGACGCTCGCCTGCGGGTACGCTCACTGGTGGCAGCCCTGATTCTGCTTGCCCTTACCTCCCTCACGGCCCGGGCAGAAACCGGAGACGGATTTCTTGCAAATCTGCACAGCTTCCGCGTCAGCAATTACCTGGCCCTGGATGCCTATTACCGCTTCAGTGCAAACGGTGACACCGATACACTCAACGAGATTGTTGGTGGCATCAATATGGCTAACACCGCCATGAACGATCTGGCCGCCAGCACCGCTGGCGTGCTCAGTGAAGACGAAGTGGAAGGGCTGAACCAGCAGTTTGACATCTTCAAGAACCTGATGCGCGACAACATCAACGACGTACGCAATACCGGTTACCCCGATCTTCGACTGGTTTCAGATATGGCAAATCAGGCGGCGACGATCAGTGAAATGGCCACCGAGCTTTATCAGGTTGCCCTTGAGAGCAGCCAAATCTCGGTTAACCCGCGGGTAGAAGCCGCACGCTCCGCTGCCATTACCCTGGCTCAGATGATGGCCAAGTATTCGGCCCGCACCCACTCCACCGTGGCGCAGACATTCCAGGGTTCCTCCTCAGAGAAGCCGCTTGATCAGCAGGCGCTTGAATTTGACACGCTGTTGGGCGAAATCAACAAGGGTGCCAGTGAAGGGCAGTTGAAGTCCGCCCTGGACGATGTTGCTTCCAAGTGGCAGTTCATCCGCGGCTCTTACATCAACTACAACGACAACAACGTATCGTTCGTCATTGATCGTTATTCCAAAGGTATTCTCCAGGGGCTCTCGACCACCATCGAACTGCTTCAGGAAAACGCCTGATTGCTCCGGGGCCGCAACCTTGCGGCCTCTCGCTCCTCCCCTAACCCCGCACTGATCGTCTGTATTTTGATATCAGTCACTTCCGCACCCAGTCCACTCGACTATCCTGAGTTCATTGTTATGCTTTAAGACAACACTCTGTTCGCGAAGGAGCAATGGGATGGGAACGTATCAGAAAGTGCTGGTTGCGATAGACCTCACCGAGGAAGCGCCACAGGTTTTGAACAAGGCGATGGAGATCAGCAAGGCCCACGGTGCCCAGCTGCTGCTGGTTCATGTGGTGGAACCGGTGGGCTATGCCTATGGCGGGGATATTCCGATGGATCTGACAGAGCTGCAGGACCAGCTCGACAAAGCCGCACACGAGCAACTGACGGCGTATGGGGATCAGTATGGTGTGAGCAAAGAACACCAGGTGGTCAGTGTCGGGCGGCCTGAGTCGGAAATCCACCGGCTTGCCAAAGAACACCAGGTTGATCTGGTGATTGTCGGCAGCCACGGGCGCAAAGGCTTTCAGCTATTGCTCGGGTCCACGGCAAATGGCGTGCTGCACGGGACCGAGTGCGACGTTCTGGCGGTTCGCATCCATTGACGCGACCGCGCCCGGTTCCGGCGATCGAAACCGGGCCCTTGCGCTGCGCTACTCGGCGCTGCCTTCCATTTTGCTTTCCAGCTTGCGCAGCTGGCTTTCCAGCGAAAAACTGACACTGGAAGCCATGGAAAAGAAATTCAGCAGTGCCTTCAGGTTGCTGTCCCCTTTGCAGACGGAGTGAATCCGTTGCCACAGCGCCTGGTTGACCAGCTGCAAGCGCTGATTCCGCTCCACCAACCCCTTGAGGTCCCAATCCGGCTCGCGGTGATTGCGCTTGGCGAAATACTGCTGAAGCAGGTAATGGGACACGCTTCGCATGATGAATTCATCGGTACTGGCAAATGGCAGATGGTGCACCGCCATCGGTTTCAGCTCACCCAGAACGGGGCAGCCACTGGTGGCCATTTTCAGCCCCAGCAGGGATCGCAGGGCCTCTTCCAGTGCCGTACTCTTGGAGTAGGTGCGGCGCTCGTCGGTCACCGACACCTCCACTTTCTGATAGGCGTCCTGGTCCTGGAACTCATTGACCACCGGAAGAATCTCGACGGCCGCGGGGCAATGCGGGGTGTCTGCCGGCTTGAGCGGACAGTTGGAGCACTGACAGTGCTCCAGTCGGGTCCAGGAAGGCAACGGCGATTCCACACGGGCGGGCTGGTCTGTGACCCTGAATTCAACCTGACGCCCATCCTGAAACTTGAAATTATAGTTAACGTTCATTGATTGGCCTGTTCTTCCAGCTCCATCCACCGCTCGATAACCTGCTCCAGACGGGATTCCTTCTCCGTCAACGCTTCCAGAGTAGCCGAGACTTCGTTCGGTGGGCCTGAATAAAATTCCGGATCCGCGATGGCCGCCTGCAGCGACTCCACCTCGTTCTCCAGAGTCTCAATTTTGCCCGGTAATTCTTCAAGCTCAAGCTTTAGCTTGTAACTGAGTTTAACTGGTTTCGTTTTTGTGGAGTCTGCCACAGCTCCGGCATTTTTCTTTGCCGGCTCCGATGCTTGCTGGGGCTTCGCCGCCTTCTCCTGACGACCTCCTTTCTGCTCGGTGGGAAACGAGCCACCCTGGCGCCGCCAGTCGGAGTATCCGCCAACAAATTCCTGCACCCTGCCACTGCCATCCAGGAAGATGGTGTCGGTGACCACGTTGTCCAGGAACTCCCGATCGTGACTGATCACGATGACCGTGCCTTTGAACTCCACCAGTTGCGCTTCCAGAAGCTCAAGCGTTTCCACATCCAGATCGTTGGTTGGTTCATCAAGCACCAGAATATTGGCAGGCTTGCTGAACAGTTTCGCCAGCAGTAGTCGCGCGCGCTCGCCTCCGGAGAAAACACTGACCGGTGAACGGGCCCGTTGCGGGCTGAACAGGAATTCCTGCAGATACCCCAGCACGTGTTTGCTCTGACCGTTGATGTCGATGAACTCCCGCCCTTCCGAGAGGTTGTCCAGGGCGTTTCGCTCAAGATCCAGCTCGCCGCGGAGCTGATCAAAATAGGCCACCTCCAGGTTGGTGCCAAGCCGGATACTGCCTTCCGTCGGCTTGAGATCCCCGAGCAACAGCCTGACCAGGGTGGTTTTCCCGGTGCCGTTCTCCCCCACCAGTCCGATCTTGTCACCCCGAAGCACCGTGAGATTCATATCACTGATCACTGACGAGCCATCGGGGTAGCGGAAACCGGCTTCCCGGGCCTCCACCACGAGCTTGCCGGAGCGCGCAGCGTCCTCCACCGCAAAGCTTGCGGTACCGCCACGAACCCGGCGCTGACGGTGTTCCTCACGCATGGCTTTCAGCGCCCTGACCCGCCCCATGTTACGGGTGCGCCGCGCCTTGATCCCCTGACGGATCCAGGCCTCCTCCTGTTTGAGGCGCTTGTCAAAAAGCGCGTTCTGGCGCTCCTCTTCCTCCAGCGCCTTTTCTTTCAATTCCAGATATTTGTCATAGGTTGCCGAGAAGCTGACCAACTTGCCCCGAGCGAGCTCGACAACCCGGGTGGCCATCCTGCGAATGAAGGCCCGATCATGGCTGACAAACAGCATCGCGCCGCGAAACTGGCCAAGGGCCTCTTCCAGCCAGGCAATGGCAGGCACATCGAGGTGGTTGGTGGGCTCGTCGAGCAAAAGGATGTCCGGCTCCGCCACCAGTGCTTTCGCCAGCAGGACCCGACGCTGCCATCCGCCAGACAGCGTGTTCAGCTGCTGCTCCGGATCAACGCGGTACTGGGCAAGGATCGCACCCACCTTCTGATCCAGACGCCAGCCATCAAGGGCTTCCAGTCGCTCCTGAACCTTCATCAGCTCTTCCAGGCTTGCCTCATCCGCCTGTTGAGAAAGCGTATGAAAGCGAGCGAGCAGGTCACCGGTTTCGGGGAAGGCACTGGCAACCACCTCATAGGCGGTGCGGGCGTCACTGGCCGGCAGATTCTGCGGCAGCACCGCCAGCACCGCGCCCTCCTCCAGCCGGACAACGCCGCCATCGGGCGTGACCTCGCCGCTGACCACCTTCAGCAGTGTGGATTTACCCTCCCCATTGCGGCCCAGCAGACACACCCGTTCCCCCGCTTCAATATTCAGCGAGGCCTGATCCAGCAAGGGCTGCATACCAAAAGCCAGCGAAATGGCGTCGAGCGTTAACAATGGCACCTGATGTTACTCCGTGATTCTGTTATTGACCGGGTCACCCACGCTGATCCTGCCGGGTGACTGGTGAATGGCATTCATGCCGAAGATGACGCCGTCATCAGTGCGTCGGTATTGCCCCAGCGTTCGCAGGGGCTGGAGAGCTGCATCCTTCACTCCGGTATCAGGATCGACCGTGGTCATTACACACCGGGAACAGGGTTTGACAAGACTGAACGACTGCTGGCCAATATCAATTTGACGCCAGTCATCTTCCTGCCAGGGTTCGGCGCCCTCCACCACAATGTTAGGACGAAAACGGCGCATTTCGACGGGCGCCGGCAAGCGACTGTTCAGCTCTTCAAGGGAAGCCAGATTGGTGACCAGGAATGGAAATCCATCGGCAAAACTGACACGGCGAACCTCTGAAACCCGTCCGGCATCGACCCTGCGAAAGGTAGCGTCCGGCATAAAGACGAACTGAAGTGCCGTGCCGCAAAAACGGCTCAGAGCCGCCGATGCATCTTCGGCACCGACGAATGCGTCGACCCAATCCTGCCATACCCGCACGCGCACGCCCGTATCCGTCGCTTGCAGCCGGAACGCCCCCTCTCCGGGAACGCTTACCGTAACACAGTCCTGCTCAATCGCAGTGCTGACCCTCGCCAGCTCAGGAAAATTCCGTTGGGTGACAAACTGCCGTTCGCTATCAACGATCATCCAGCGACGATCACCTTGCGGGCCAAAATCGTCCATGACGAACGAGGAAACGGGTATCCCGGCGAGGGATTTGACGGGGTAAAGAAACAGGGAATGGACTCGCACAATGACTCCCACGGGCAGCGGCAATGAAAAGCACGGGCGTAGAGTATACCCGAGTTCACCGGCTATACGTGGATTTGGTGGGGGCCAGAACGAAGAAACCCGGCCGTTTTAAGGGCCGGGTTTCCGGAATCTGGAGCGGGAAACGAGATTCGAACTCGCGACCCCAACCTTGGCAAGGTTGTGCTCTACCAACTGAGCTATTCCCGCTTTGCGCTGCTGGCTTGATGCCGACAACGGAGGCGTATTCTACGGATTCGATCGCGGTCGTCAACCACTTTTTTATCAACTCCGATCGGCACCCTGCTCCGCAGCGCTTGCCATCCTGCCGCTATCGCAGTTCAGATAGCCGGAGGATTGCAGCCATTGCTGGTCTGGGAAATATTTGAACACCAGCTGGCCGCCTTTGAGATTGTCCACCACTTGCCGGATGACCTGCTGATCCACCGCGGGACACCCGTGACTCCGGCCGATGCGGCCATAATCTTTGACCCAGGCGTCATTCACATAGTCGGCGCCGTGGATGACGATGGCCCGTTGACGGGCGAGGTCATTGATTCCCGGCTCCAGACCATCCAATCGCAGGGAGTAGCCATGGCGGCCCCGGTAGGATTCGCTCGCCCGGAACAACCCGATGCTGGACTGATGGCTGCCTTCGATATTGGAAAACGCGGTAGATTCGAGCATTCCCGAGTTCTTGCCATGGGCAACCAGATCCCGCAGCACCAGCTCACCCCTTTGCAGATCAAAGATCCACAACCGCTCCTCGCTGGAGGGGCGCGAGAAATCAATAACGGCCAGACGCTCGGGCATTACCACACCCTGGTTGACGGCACAGGCGGATGCCCTCAACGCCCGTTGCAGCACGTCGACATTTAACGTCGGTGCAACGACGGAAAGCCTGGTCAGCAGTGTGTGATCGAAACCGCCGGCAACACCGTGCGTTGGCAAACAGAAGGCAGTGGCCAGCGCAAGCCCGGCAAGCACACGGCGGCTGGATGGTGGACGTTTCATTATTCGGCAAACCCTGTCAATTCGGCTCAACAAAAAGGTCAGCGGGCAAGGGCCCGAACCTGAGCTCAAGTGTCGGCCATTTTAACAGGGAATATCGGGACGACGGTCATGGTGTACATTATTCATACAATCCGGTACACACAGGTACATCAGATAGCCAGCACCAGACACACCATCCGGTGAACGGCTTGTTCAAGAACTTCCGGCTCCGCATACCGTTTATTCAGCAGGTGGTCATACCCCAGCCCAAGCGTCACGCTGACAAGCAGCGATGCGTCCCGCGCCGGCGCCGGAGAATCCAGCCGCTGCAGGATCTGCTCCAGGCCTGCCACCCATACACGGCGATAGTTACGGGCCAGCGCCGCAAGGCGCTCGTCTCTGAGCGATTCCATCAGGAACACCTGCTCAGTCAGCGTCTGCTCGCACCGCTGTGTGAACTGCTCCTGCAGGTATGCCGTCGCAATGGCGCTGAGCCTTGCGGCCAGCGCTGCCCGCCCGGCCCCACCATGGACAAGAGCGTCCGACGGCACGTTATCGAGAACCAGATTCACCGTGTCATAGAAGCGGCCGAGTTCTTCCCGGGCTTTTTCCGCGAACAGCATGAAGGAGTCGCTGATCAGCTCTTCGATGTCACGGAAATAGTAGGTTGTTGCCGCCAGAGGAACCCCGGCTTCGCGGGCAACCGCACGATGCTTTATGCCCTTCAGCCCATCCCGCGCGGCAATGCGCAAGGTGGCTTCGAGAATCTGCAACCGACGGTGTTCGCTTTTCGCTCTCGCTGCCTTGCGGCCGGAGTATCGAATGGATTCCCGGAAAGAGCGCTCTTCCGGGAGCTCACTGTCTTGCCATAACCTGATGCTTTGCGCCTGACCCATGGCCCGTTTCCTGTTTCGTCGCCCTGCCCCCACAGCTGCTTCGAGGGAGGCTCTTCCGGTTCACCCGGACTTATTGTTAATTTTTGTAAATGATGACCGAAACAGGAAACCCAATCTTTGACCGGTTCGGCAGTTTTCAGCTTCACTGCAGGCAATCTCGAATTGGCTGGGGGTTGTTACTGACCGAAGCGACGTCCCTTTTTGAGGTAGTCTGCTTCTTCAGGGGTCGATGAGCGCTTGAGGGGCCCGTTGCGGTGGGGAAAACGCCCGAATCGGCGAATAATGTCGTGATGATCCCTGGCCGCCTGCCTGAAACTCTGCATGAAGTCCCCCAGCAGCCCGCTTGTGGCCGCAGCCAGCTGCTCGAAACATTCCAGCGACAGCTCCTGGTCCGCAAGGCGCTCCGAATGTTCCAGCGGCATATAAAGGAACGCCCTCTGCACAGGGGGCAGCTGCATGTCCTGGCCTTTTTCCATGGCCTGACGCGCGAGGCTGCGGGCGAGCCGGTCATGCTCGAAGGCCAGCGCACTGCCGCGAAAAATATTCCGGGTAAACTGATCCAGCAGAAGAATCTCTGCGAGCGCCCCGCCCGCAGATTGCCGCCAGTGGCTGAGGCCACCCTCGGAGGCAAACAGCACCATGGACAGAAACCGCCGCCGGATTTCCTGATCGAAACGTCGGTCCGAGCGGAACCAGCGATTGCGATGAAAGCTGTCGGGCAACCCATCGCCGTCGAGTTCTCCGAACCAGAAATCCAGAATGTCTTTCCAATCGAACATACCGGGGTACCCAGTTCATTGGTGAATACGTCATTCACGCTTCCGGCCGACGGCCTTTGCGTTACACTTTACGACACCGAGCCCCGGATCGTTCACAGGAGCACCCATGCCCGATCAGCATCGTATCATTCTTCTGGCCCACGGCAGCAGCGACGAACGCTGGTGCCGGACTTTCGAGAAGCTGGCCGCACCAACGGTTGAATCCGTGCCCGGAGCACAGATTGCCTACATGGAGCTGGCAGAGCCCTCACTGGACGCTATTGTTAAAGAGGGGGTTCACGACGGTGTACGCAGTTTCACGGTGGTGCCACTGTTCCTCGCCGCGGGCAGACACCTGCGCAAAGACGTGCCGGCGATGATCAAAGCGCTGGAACAAAACTTCGATGTAACAATCGGCCTGGCACCTCCGATCGGTGAGAACCCCCAGTTAGGCGATGCCATTCGCGATGTTGTACAGCAGGAGCTGGCAAACCAGAAGGCGTCGTAGCTTTCCCCGGCACCAGCGGACTAACTGGGCGGCGTGACCAATGCAATGAACGGAGCTATGCAATGAGCAAGCGCATTCTTGTTACCGGAGGCACTGGCTTCATCGGCCAGGCTCTGTGCCCGCGGCTCACCGCCAAAGGCCACACCCTGACGGTATTGAGTCGGCGCAACGAAGCGGATGTAAAAGCGCTGTGTGGGCGTGTGGAGCCGATCAGCAACCTGTCCCGATTACGGGAACATCCCGGCTTCGACGCCATCATCAATCTGGCCGGTGAAGGGATCGCGGACCAACGCTGGTCCGAGCGGCGAAAGCAGGAAATCAGGGACAGCCGTATTGCCCTGACCCGCGAACTGGTGACCGTCGCCAGAAGCTGGTCATCGCCCCCCGCGGTACTGATATCCGGCTCCGCCGTTGGTTTCTATGGTGATCAGGGCAGCGCACTGGTTACCGAGGCAACGCCGCCGAACGACGAATTCACCCACCGCCTGTGCCGCGACTGGGAAGCCGAAGCGCTGGAACTCGAAGCCGATGGCGTAAGGGTATGCCTGTCACGCACGGGCATTGTCGCTGGCCCGGGAGGCGGGTTCCTGAAACGGATGCTGCTGCCGTTTCGCCTGGGACTCGGAGGCCGGCTTGGCTCCGGCCTTCAATACATGCCCTGGGTGCACAGGGAGGATGTGGTGTCTGCGCTGATATTCATGCTGGACTCCGACCAGGCTTCCGGGGCGTACAACGTGGTCAGCCCGAACCCCGTCACCAATCGGGAGTTCACCCGCTGTCTCGCCCATGCTCTCCACCGGCCCGCCCTGTTTCCGGCACCCGAGCCGGTTCTGAAGCTGGCGTTGGGTGAAATGTCGCGCTTACTGCTCACGGGCCAGCAGGCCATGCCGGAAAAACTGTTGCAACAAGGCTTCGAGTTTTCTTATCCGGAACTGCCGGCGGCGTTGGCGAACTGCGTTCGGTGAAACTGCCAGCCCGCCTGATTTTTTCAAAAAAGCGTTTGACAGCCAAAAGCGTGTTACTTAATATACGCGCCACCTCGACGAGGCAAGTCAGTAAGAACGTTGCGTCCCCTTCGTCTAGTGGCCTAGGACTCCGCCCTTTCACGGCGGCAACAGGGGTTCGAACCCCCTAGGGGACGCCAATTTTCTTCTTCTCAGGCTGATTTATCAGTCGCCTTCCGGGCAGCGTTCATGCCCAGGTGTTTCGGATGTTTGGCGTCTCTCGCCACAAAAACGCCGACAGCCACCAGAAACCCCACCATCAGCAATACTGTTGCAATACCTGCTATCACAATCGCGTCCAAGTACATAACCTGATCTCCAGCCATTCCATTATTGAATTGCACTCAGATTAAGCCCTCGCTGTTCTGCCTGTATTGACCTGCATCAACCTGCTCATCGGATGTGCCGGTTCTGAACCGGGAACCTCACCACATTTCTTTCGGTTTTTCCTGTATTTGCAAAGCACTTGCAAGAAACTGCTGCTATAGTCCTGAGGGTAACTACCTATCTGTTCCATGTTTCATCGTCAGGGTGGCTGAAGTAACGGCATGCAGAAACTGTCGACACGTCTCCAACGTTTCCGAACGGGGTCACCCCTGTCGTTCCGGCTACTCGCATGGATACTGCTGTTCAGCTCCCTGTTCACCGTGATCGCTTCCGCCATTCAGCTTTATCTCGATTACCGCAAGGATCTCACCCAGATTGACAATCGCATGGTGGTGGTGGAAACCGGCTATGCCTCCAGTCTGGCGCGGAGTCTATGGGCGCTTGATCAGAAATTGCTGCAAACCCAGATGGAAGGCATTCTCAGCCTGCCTGACGTAGTTCACTTGCGATTGCGGATAGAGCCTGACTCCGAACTGGTGATGGGGAACATGCCGAGGGATTCCCGCACCACCTCCCATAGTTTCGATCTTGTGCATCAGGGCGACGAGATGTTCAAGCTCGGCGAACTGACGGTGACCGCCGACCTCAATCGCGTCTACACGGACATGAAGCGCAAAGTGGGTCTGATTCTGGTGACCCAGTTCTTCAAGACGTTTCTGGTGTCGATCCTGATCATCTGGATATTCCAGCATTTTGTCGCCCGCCACCTGTCGGCGATGGCCAACTACACGCGGGAGTTCTCCCTGACCAACCCGACCAGTCCGTTGCGCCTGGATCGCCCCGATACCCCGCTGAACCGCCGCGACGAGCTGGCCCAGGTCAGCGAGGCCATCAACCATATGCGCGAACGGCTCAATGAAGATGCCGCTCGCCAGGAACGTGATGCGGCGGAAATCCGCAAGTTCTCGAAAGCGATCGAACAGAGCCCGTCGTCGGTACTGATCTGCGATCGTCAATGGCGCATTGAGTTCGCCAATCAGAAGTTCACCCAGTTAACCGGATACGACGCCAGCAGCATTCTCGGCAAGCACCCGGGCGCGCTGTCCGATAACGCCATGGAACACCGCGAAACCCGGCACCTGTGGCAGTCCATCCGGCTTCAGGTTCAGCGCGTGGGGGTCTGGCAGGGCGAGGTGAACAGCGTCCGCCGTAACGGCGAACGCTTTTGGGAGCAGCTGATCGTTACCCCGATCAAGGATTCCAGCGGTGAAGCCACTGGGTATCTGATCCTCGGTGAAGACATCAGTATTCGCAAGCGCTACGAACAGCAGCTGTTGCGGCAGGCCAATTACGACATCCTGACCGGCCTGCCAAACCGGATGCTCGCCCTGGACCGGCTGAAACTGGCGCTGGCTCAGGCCCGCAGGGAGAATTCCCTGGTGGGCGTGATGTTCCTGGATCTGGACAACTTCAAACACATCAACGACACCCTGGGCCACGATGCGGGCGACAACCTGCTGATTGAAGCCGCTCGCCGCATCTCCAGCTGTCTGCGGGGCACCAGCACGGTGGCGCGTCTGGGTGGCGACGAATTCCTGGTTATTCTGCCCGGGCTGGCCGGGCCCGAAGCCACCTCCCAGGTGGCGGAACGTATCCTGAAAACCTTCGAACCCGCCTACCTGCTGAATGGCCAGGAAGTCTTTGTCACCACCAGTATCGGTATTGCCATTTTCCCGACCGACTCCGATAACAGCGGAACCCTGCTCCAGCATGCGGATGCGGCGATGTATCAGGCCAAACACAAGGGCAAGAGCGCCTTTGCCCACTTTGCGCCGGAGATGACGGAAGTCTCCCACGAACGCCTGCAGATGGAGTCCAGAATGCGCCGGGCGCTTGAGCTCAACGAGTTCGAGCTCTATTTCCAGCCTATTGTCCGCACCGACACCGGCGCCCTGTGTTCCGCCGAGGCTCTCCTGCGCTGGAACAACCCGAGCATGGGCATGGTCATGCCGGATCGCTTCATTCCCCTGGCGGAGGAAACCGGACTGATCATCCCCATCGGCGAGTGGGTACTCCATGAAGCCTGCCAGAAGGCGGTCCGCTGGCGCGAAGTCACGGGGACCGATATCGGCGTATCGGTTAACGTCTCACCCCGCCAGTTCCGCGACCGCGGGTTTACCGACGCCGTTATGAATGCGCTGAAAGAAAGCGGGCTTGCGCCCGAGAAGCTGGAGCTGGAAATTACTGAGCGGCTCATCCTCGACAACACCATTGAGACGGCGGATATCCTGAAGCAGCTTGATGCCGCCGGCATACGCTTATCGGTGGACGATTTCGGCACCGGTTATTCGGCGCTCAGTTACCTCAAGAGCTACCCGTTCGATACCCTGAAGATCGACAAGTCTTTCGTACAGGATGTCCTCAAGGAACAGGAAGACGCCTCGCTGGTGAAAGCCATCATCAATATGGCCCACAGCCTGGGACTCCACGTGATTGCGGAAGGCGTGGAAGAAGAAGCCCAGACCCACTTCCTCCAGCAGCAGGGCTGCGACTACTCCCAGGGGTATTTCTACAGCCGCCCCGTTCCGGAGACTGAATTCGAAACATGGTTGCGCACCAACCATCGCGCAAGAGCCTGACATTAGGAGAACCTCCCCTTCCATGGACGACACCGTACTCGTCATCAATTGCGGCAGTTCATCACTGAAAGTGGCACTGTTTGACGCTGACATGAACAAACTCGGATCAGGACTGGCAGAACGACTTGGCAACTCCGATGCGTTTGCCGGCCTCTCCGGCGAACCGGAGCGCATCCCCCTCGCCAACGGCGCCAGCCATAAGGATGCGCTGGAGGCGCTGATTGAAGCGTTTCGACAACGCAACCTGCTGAATGCCCAGCCAGCCGCCATCGGGCACCGTGTGGTGCATGGGGGCGAGAGATTTCGCGAGGCGGCACGGGTCACGGACGACGTGATCGCGGCCATTGAACAGTGCGCAAGCCTTGCCCCGCTGCATAATCCGGTCAATCTGGCCGGAATCGACGCCATCAGCGACTTGTTCCCCGACGTCCCTCAGGTCGTGGTATTCGACACCGCCTTTCATCAGACCTTACCCGAGTACGCCTATCGCTACGCCCTGCCCGACCGGTTCTATCAGCAATGGGGTGTGCGGCGTTACGGTTTTCACGGCACCAGCCACAGCTTTATGGCCACCGAAAGCGCTCGCCGGCTCGGCAAGCCTCCGGAGTCCACCTCGATCATCTCGGCACACCTGGGCAATGGCTGCAGTATCACCGCCATCAGGGAGGGCGCCAGCGTGGACACCAGCATGGGGCTAACGCCGCTGGAGGGATTGGTGATGGGTACCCGCAGTGGCGATGTCGATCCGGGCCTGTTCGATTTTCTCGGCTCCAAAGGCATCAGCGCGGATGAAGTTCACCGGATACTCAATCACGAGAGTGGATTGCTGGGTATTTCGGGCCAGACCAACGACATGAGGTCGCTCTGTGAACTCGCCGAACAGGGCCACCGGGCGTCCGCATTGGCCATCGAGGTGTTCTGCTTTCGACTGGCGCGGTACATTGGCGCCATGATGGCATCACTGGCTCATCTCGATGCTTTGGTGTTCACCGGCGGTATCGGCGAGAACAGCGCCCTGGTGCGCCATAAAACCCTGAGTCATCTGAGCCTGCCGGGGTTTTACGTTGACCGGGATCTTAACCAGAATCACGGTCGCGCCAGCGACGGTCGGATTGACAGCGGCAACAGCCGCTTCGCGATCCTGGTCATTCCCACCGATGAAGAACTGGTCATTGCCAAAGCGGCGCGAGCCAAAGCCACGTCTGAACCACACCACTGATCAGGCACTACCCGAAAGGAATCCTTCATGGCGAAAAGTCTTTTTATAGCGCCCACTTCCATGGACTCCGGCCTTACGTCCGTCTGTCTTGGTCTGCTCCGTGCCCTTGAGCGCGTGGGGGTCAGCGTGGGCTTCTACAAGCCGTTCAGCCAGTCCGTTCACCAGGGCGAGAGCCAGCATAATGAAGGCAAGGACACCTCGGTAAGCTTCGTGCGCGCTCGCAGCCATCTCGAGCCACCCGACCCGCTGGATCTCAGGGAAGCCCAGCAACTTCTCAATAAGGAAAAATCTGACCAGTTGATGGAAACCCTCGTTGGGGAGTACCAGAAAGTCGCCAAAACCGTTGATGTGGTGATCATAGAAGGGCTGGTGCCGGATCGGAGCGAGGCCTATATCGCCCGACTCAACGTCGAAGTGGCCCGTAACCTGGGCTCCGAAGTAATCCTGGTCAGCACCCCGAAAGACTGCACACCCCAGCAACTGGACGAAGAGCTGGATTTCTCGGCGCGGCTGTTTGCCAACCCGTCGGACCCTGATGTTATTGGTGTCATCCTCAACAAGGTTGGCGAACCGGAGCGGTCCGAATTCACTCCTCGGGTCAATTCCGAGGCGTCGTCCGGCGACGTGGATTTTGCCACCCAGTGCAGTGTGTTCAGTGACGGCCGTTTTCGCCTGCTGGCCTGCATTCCATGGCAACCCGAACTACTGGCTGCGCGGGTGTCCGACATTGCCCGTGAGACCGGCATGCCCGTACTCTATGAGGGCCAGATGCATTCACGACGGGTGCAGAAAGTGTCTGTGTGTGCCCGCACCATCCGCAACATGGTCGACACGCTCAGGCCTGGCACCCTGATGGTGACCCCCGGCGACCGGGAAGACATCATCGTTGCCACCGCCGTCGCGGCCCTCAACGGTGTACCGCTGGCCGGGCTCATGCTGACCGGCGGGCTGATGCCGGATGATCGCGTCATTGATCTGTGCCGGCGGGCCCTTGATACCGGGCTACCCGTACTGAGGGCCGACAGCAACACTTATGAGACGGCGCACCAGCTCGCCAACCTGTCGAACGCCATCCCCATTGACGATCCGGACCGCATTGACCGGGCGATGGAAGCCGTCGCAACACGGGTGGACACTGACTGGCTGCAGGAACACCTGAAAGTACAACGGCAGAACCGCCTGGCGCCACCGGCGTTTCGCTATCTGCTATCGGAACGCGCCAGGGCTGCCGACAAGCGGATTGTGCTCCCGGAAGGCAACGAACCGCGTACGGTGCAGGCCGCAATCATCTGCCATCAGCGCGGGCTGGCCAAGTGCGCCCTGATCGGTGACCCGGCCGACATCCGCAACGTGGCCAGCTCCCAGGGGCTCGAGTTACCGGAAGACATCGAGATCATCGAGCCCGCCAAGGACCGGGAAAAATACGTCAATGCGATGGTGGAGCTACGCAAGCACAAGGGCCTGACCACTGACATGGCGGATGCCATGCTGGAAGACAATGTGGTGCTGGGGACCATGATGGTGGCGATGGACGAGGCCGACGGCCTGGTATCCGGTGCCATTCACACCACAGCGAACACCGTGCGCCCCGCACTTCAGCTCATCAAGACACACGACAATGCCAGGGTGGTGTCTTCGGTGTTTTTCATGCTTCTGCCCCAGCAGGTGGTGGTGTACGGGGACTGCGCCATCAATCCGGACCCGAACGCAGAAGAACTGGCGGACATTGCCATTCAGAGTGCCGAGTCAGCCGAGGCGTTCGGGATCGAACCCATCGTCGCGATGATCAGTTACAGCACCGGGGAATCCGGCAGTGGGCAGGATGTGGAGAAAGTCAGAGAAGCCACGCGAATTGCCCGGGAACGGCGACCGGACCTGCTCATCGATGGCCCGCTGCAGTATGACGCCGCGGCCATTGAAAGTGTTGGCAAGAGCAAAGCCCCGGACAGCAAGGTCGCCGGGCGTGCCACGGTGTTTATTTTTCCGGATCTGAACACCGGCAACACCACCTACAAGGCCGTACAGCGCAGCGCCAACGTGGTCAGCATTGGGCCGATGTTACAGGGCCTGAAAAAGCCGGTGAACGACCTGTCCCGCGGCGCTCAGGTGGAAGACATAGTATTCACGATTGCCATCACAGCGGTGCAGGCAAAGCAGGTGGCGGATGCGGGGCGGGACTGAGCCCCGCCTTTCAGGAAGGCATTTTGCCGCCGCTCAGCGCTTCTTGCTCTTCATCCGCGGCTTCTTCGTGCGCCTGCCAGCCTTGAGATCGTTGTCTTTCTTGACCTTCTGGCGTGGCGTCAGGCGGTCCACCTTGCCGGCAAACGGGTTCTCGCTGGAGCGGAACTCAAAGCGGATGGGAGAGCCGGTAACGCTCAGCACCTTGCGGAAGGTGTTTTCAAGGTAGCGCTTGTAGGAACCGGGAAGCGCATCCGTCTGGTTGCCGTGAACCACAATCACCGGCGGATTGGATCCACCCTGGTGGGCGTACCGAAGCTTGATACGCCGCCCGTGAACCATCGGCGGCTGGTGCTGGGCGATGGCGTCCTGCAGTATCGCCGTCAGCCGGTTGGTCGGCCACTTCGCCATGGCCGACTCATAACACGCCTGCACCGAGCCGTACATCACTCCGACTCCGGAGCCGTGCAACGCCGAAATATAGTGCTTGTCGGCGTAATCAAGGAAGTCGAGGCGACGCTGAACCTGTTCCTTTACCCGCGCGCGGTCTTCCGCATCCATGCCGTCCCATTTGTTGACGGCAATGACAAGCGAGCGGCCGGCATCCAGCACGAACCCAATCAGGTGGAGGTCCTGGTCCACCAGCCCTTCGCGGGCGTCTATGACCAGAATGACCACGTGGGCGTCGTCGATTGCCTGCAGCGTTTTGATGATGGAAAATTTTTCCACCGCTTCGCTGACGTTCTTGCGACGCCGCACACCGGCGGTATCGATCAGCGTGTACTGGGCATCCTGGCGTTCGTAGGGAATATAGACGCTGTCACGGGTGGTGCCGGGCATGTCGTACACCACCACGCGATCCTCGCCCAACATCCGGTTAACCAGCGTTGATTTGCCGACGTTCGGACGACCGACAATCCCGATACGAATACCCGGGTACCGCTCGGCGCGGTCCTGCTCTTCCCTCTCCTCTTCCGAGGGCAGCAGTTCCTCGAGCATTGACCGGATACCACGGTTGTGGGAAGCCGCAATCAGAAAGGTGGAGTCGTAGCCAAGACGGTAAAAATCCGCGGCCGCGATATCCGGGTCCTGGCCGTCGGTTTTGTTGACTACCAGATGCGCCCGCTTTCCGGTTTTCCGAAGGTGATCGGCGATCTGCTCGTCACCAGAGGTGAGGCCGGCCCGGCCGTCCACCAGGAAAAGGACGATATCGGCCTCTTCAACCGCCTGCAGCGACTGACGCGCCATTTCCGCATCCAGACCTTCCTCGTCACCGGTAAGACCACCGGTATCGATAACAATGAACCGCTGGCCCTCATATGTGCCCTCGCCGTATTTCCGGTCACGGGTCAGCCCGGGGAAATCCGCAACCAGGGCATCCCGGGACCGCGTCATCTGATTGAAAAGCGTCGATTTACCGACATTAGGGCGGCCGACAAGGGCAATTACAGGGGTCATAGTGTTCCGCTACAAGAGATTGACCGGGCCCTCATGGACCCGGGTGGGAAAACGATCAGTCGTCGTTTTCCCGGAGTTCGAGCACGCTCAGTTTACCGCTGTTCCCGAAAACCAGCAGATTGCCATTGCGAAGGCGTTGCGCAGGCACGCGCAGGCCATCGTCGTCAAATTCCAGTTGGCCCTGCAATGAACCATCCTCAAGCGCCATCATATGAATATAGCCCTCGAAGTCGCCCACCAGCAGATAATCATCATACACCACCGGTTGTGTCGTCTGGCGCCACGAGAGCCTGTCCTGAGTCCATAGCTCCCGGCGGTCCGCGCCCCGGTATGCAATGATGTCGCCGTTGGCCGACGAGACGTAGATATTGCCCGCCCCGATCATCGGAGAGTGCAGGCTCGACGCTGCGCGACTCCAGATCTCATCGCCGTTTCGCAGGTCCACCAACGCCAGTTTACCCTGGTAGCCAACCACCAGGGCGGCACTCTCGAGGATCAGCGGCTGGCTGGTGATATCCACCAGGCGCTCGAGCTCGGTGCGGCCCTGAGGCTCCCCGACTTCGTATTGCCACAGCGGCTGACCGGTTTCCGCCGACAGCGCCATCAGCTTGCCGTTGGTAAAACCGGCCAGAACCAGCTCAGTTCCCACCAGCGGCGGAGCGGCAGCACGGATCGACAGCACCGGCACCACACCATCGTACTGCCAGGTCAGCTCGCCCGTTGCGGTTGCAAACGCCAGCACTTTACCGTCGATGGTCTGAACAACCACCACGTTGCCGTTGGACTGGGGAGTGGCCAGCACCTCGTTGGGCAGGGCTGTCTCCCAGAGCACTTCACCGTCGTTGCGGGAAAGCCCCAGAAGTTTGGCATCCCGGGTTACCAGATAGAGCTGCTCACGATCACCGCCCACCCCGGCGAAGATCTGTTCGTCCAGATCCTGATACCAGTCCACTTTGCCATTTTCCGCCTGCACCGCATAAACGTCGCCGTTGGCGGCGGCCGCGTAGATCACCTCCCCGGTATTGAGTGGTGTCAGGTACAGAAACTGGTCACCATGGCCATTGCCCACGTCCATGGTCCATACCGATTCCAGTTCGACGGTCGAACTTATATCTGGTACCGGAGCCGGCTCCTCGATGGGTTCTTTAGTACTGCAGCCGGCAAGGATCATCGCCAACAGCGATGTCGCAACCAGACTGCCCCGTGATGACCGGTCAGCCAACCAGCGCATCAGGCACCCCCTTGCACGCCGAGGTCCGACAGCTTCAGTTCCAGAACGCCGCTGCGGCCCTGACTGCTCTGCTCTCGCGCCGCCAGATAAGCTTCACGTGCGCCGTCGCGATCACCCTGCGCCAGCAGGATGTCGCCTCTGAGTTCGGAATAAATCGCCGCAAAGGCGTCCGAATCACCGCCCTGCTCCAGGGTGGCGAGCGCCTGATCGTACTGTTCCGCCGCGAACTGGGCGCGGGCAAGACGGTTACGGATCACAAATGACAAGGCATCGCCAGCCTCCACTTTGCTCTGCGCCCATTGCAGTGATTCAATGGCCGCCGGGGCGTCGTTCTCATCCATCAGTTGCTGACGGGCCAGCAGCAACATGCCATAAATGGCGTAGGTGCTGTCGGCAAACTCTTCCTTCAGATTGTCTGCTACAAACGCCACGGTCTCGGCGCGGTTCTCATCAGACTCATCCCCAAAGGCATTGAGCAGGTTTGCAAACTGGGAGGCTGCCTCAGTGCGCTGCTGTTGCTGATGGCTCTGCCAGGCCTGCCAGCCAAACACGATGGCCAGAGCAGCGGCGATACCGATCAAGAGTGAACTGCCGTTCTTCTTCCACCAGTCCTTGATCGCCTGAACCTGTTCTTCCTCGGTGCGCATTTCAGCCATGATGACTCCTGTAATAAGCGTTGTTATAGGTATTCCGGCTACGCCCTGATCAGGCGCCCAGTATAGGTATGAGTGTTGTGGCGAGCTCAGCCTGTGCCAACGACTGCTGGGGCTCATCAGAGCGCAGCGGCTTCAGGCCGACCGTCGCAGTGTCGATCTCGTTGTCGCCGAGGATGACCGCGTAGCGGGCACCGCTGCGGTCCGCCTTTTTCATCTGGCTTTTAAAGCTGCCACCACCACAATGCGTCACAATCTTCGCGGCCGGCATGGCGGTTCGAAGGGTCTCGGCAAGTGCCAGTGCAGCGGGCACGGCGCGGTCTCCCAGCGCCGTAACATAGACGTCTGCATCGTTGTTCACGCCCGGCGGTACCAGGTCCAGGGTTTCCAGCAGGAGAATCAGACGCTCAAGCCCCATGGCAAAGCCCACAGCATCGGTCGGTTTCCCCCCAAGCTGCTCCACCAGACCGTCGTAGCGGCCACCCGCGCACACCGTACCCTGCGCGCCCAGGCTGTCGGTAATCCATTCGAAGACGGTTTTGCCATAGTAATCAAGCCCACGGACGAGGCGGGGATTGACGGTGTAGCGGATACCTGCCGCGTCGAGCAATTCACGAAGCCGGCGAAAATGCGCCAGGGATTCGTCGTCGAGGTAGTCATCGAGCTTGGGCGCATCGGTCAGCAGAGCCTGGGTATCCGGGTTCTTGCTGTCGAGAATCCGCAACGGATTGCTTTCCAGACGGCGCTGGCTGTCAGCGTCGAGGCGGTCGCGGAACCCGGACAGGTATTCCACCAGAGCTTCCCGGTAGGCCCGCCGTGCGGCCGAGGTTCCGATCGAGTTGATCTCCAGACGCGTGTGATCCGCCAGGCCCAGCTCTTGCCAGAGTCGCGCGGTAAGGATCAGCAGCTCCGCATCGATGTCCGGACCGCTCATACCGAAGCATTCCACGCCGATCTGATGGAACTGGCGGTAACGACCTTTTTGCGGACGTTCATGGCGGAACATCGGGCCGGTGTACCAGAGTCTCTGGGTCTGGTTGAACAGCAGGCCGTGTTCCTCGGCGGCGCGGACACAGCCCGCCGTTCCCTCGGGCCGGAGCGTCAGGCTGTCGCCGTTGCGGTCCTCGAAGGTGTACATCTCTTTTTCGACGATGTCCGTCACTTCGCCAATCGAGCGTTTGAACAGATCGGTCTGCTCGACGATAGGCATACGGATCTCCCGGTAACCGTAGCCGGAAAGTACCTTGCGGACCTTCGCTTCGACGAACTGCCAGATGGGAGTCTGTTCCGGCAGGATATCGTTCATCCCGCGAATTGCCTGAATCTTAGCCAAGTTAAACCCTTAATCTCGAATCTTTGGTCAGGATGCGACCGGTTACTCGCCCGAACGGGCAATGATGGCGTCTTCCTGCTCTTTGCGACGGGCGACCTCTTCCCGGATCAACCGCTCCAGGTCTTCGGTCAGAGTGCTGTTGTCCAGCTTCTGGTTCGGCTTCCCACCCATGTAAAACAGGTTCTTGGGGCTGCCACCGGTCAGCCCGATATCGGCCTCTTTGGCTTCGCCCGGACCATTGACAATACAGCCGATGATCGCCACGTCCATCGCGGTATTCACGTCCTCGAGCCGCGCTTCCAGATCGTTCATTGTCTGGATGACATCGAAGTTCTGGCGGGAACAGCTCGGGCAAGCGATAAAGTTGATGCCACGGCTGCGCAGGCGCAGGCTCTTGAGGATATCGTACCCGACCTTGACCTCTTGCACCGGGTCCGCCGCCAGGGATACACGAATGGTGTCGCCGATACCATCCATCAGCAGCATGCCCAGCCCGATCGAGGACTTGACGGTTCCGGACCGGAAGCCACCGGCTTCGGTAATACCGAGGTGCAGTGGCTGTTCAATCTGGGAGGCGATCTTGCGATAGGCCGCTACCGTCATGAAGACTTCCGAGGCCTTGAGGCTGACCTTGAAATCCTGAAAGTCGTGACGATCAAGAATGTCGATATGACGCATGGCCGATTCCACCAGCGCCTCGGGCGTTGGTTCACCGTACTTGCGCTGCAGTTCCTTCTCGAGCGAGCCGGCATTCACCCCGATACGAATCGGAATATTGCGATCCCGCGCGGCACTGATCACGGCACTCACCCGGTCTTCCCGGCCAATGTTGCCAGGGTTGATGCGCAGGCAATCCACTCCAAGCTCTGCCACACGCAGGGCTATCTTGTGGTCGAAATGAATATCCGCAACCAGTGGCAGTGATACTTTCGACCGGATCTGACCAAAAGCGTCCGCCGCCTCCATACTGGGCACAGATACCCGCACGATGTCAGCGCCGGCTTCCTGCAATGCCCTGATCTGGCCGACGGTGGCGTCAACGTCGCAGGTGTTGGTGTTGGTCATGCTCTGAACCGCGATCGGCGCATCACCACCCACCGGCACATTCCCCACCATGATCTGGCGGGATTTACGTCTTGTAATCGGAGATTCCTGTTTCATCTGGAGCTAACCAAAATAAAGTGTGTTCGGGATGTTCAGATTTCCAGTGAGAACTGGGTACGGTTGTTCACCACCCGGTAATCTGAAAGTTCAACAGGTTCACCCTGAAATCGTATGTCAGACACGGCGTCAACTGCTCCGATAACGACACTTAGCGGAGCCGGGCCGGACACATCAATCCGGTCACCCTCCCGCTGCAGTGAACTGACCAATCGGGCACCGCTGGAATCAGTCACCTCGATCCAGCAATCGTCATCAAAAGCCACCTCTAGCCGGCCGGTAAGCGGGCCATTCCCCGTTCGGGAGTCTTCCATCAATGCCGGCTCGGTGGAGCTGGTAACCACCGGAATCCGCGACTCGTCGAGCTCGTCATCCGCTTCTTCGTCTGCGCCCACCGCCCCGACCTCTGCCGCGGATTCTGCTACGTCGCTTTCCGGTGCGGCACTCTCAGTGTCTGCAGTGGGAGCCACGTCTTCCGGCGCGGGCTCTGTAATAGTCTGATCACTTTCATCTGGCGCCGCGAATTCCGGCTGCTCTGCTTGCTCGGCTTGCTCTGAGGCGTCTGCGGGAATCGCGGATGCAGATTCTGGTTCTGACTCCTGGCCGCCAGTTTCTTCAACCGCCGTTTCGTTCTCCGCCTCATCCACGGACTGGCCGCCGCCATCGTCCACAAACCGAAACGCAAAAAATGCCACCAGGGCTGCCGCCAACAGCAGAATCAACGCGCGGGCAACCCGGCGTTTCTGCCGTTTGCGCCGTTCGATGTCGACCAGCGGACTGGCTTCCATCGCCTGAACTTGCTGCTGGCGCAGCGGCTCCAGCTCCTGATCCAGGGATGAAACAATAGCATCGGCGTCCAGCCCGACCTGCTTTGCATAGGCCCGTACATAGCCTTTCAGGAACAGCTCGCTGCCGATCTGCTGATAATCGCCATTTTCTATCGACTGTATGATGGCGGGCCGAAGGTGCTGCGCGTTTGCAACATCGGCCACACTGAGCCCTTTTTGCTCCCTGCCCCGTCGAAGCTGGCTCCCCGCCGGCTCGCTCACTGGTTGCTGGACGTTTTCTTCATCAGTCATTAGAAATCAGCACTCTGTATTGTTGGTATTCAACTGACTCCGGAAAATTGTTCCTCAGTTGCAGTGCGAGACTCGATTCCCGGTTACGTTCATCAAAATGGCGCGCGATGCGAATGCCCGTCAGCAGGCTCTCAGGCGAATGGCGGTAACGTGGATTCTGGGCCATCAGCGTGGCCAGACGGCTATAGTAGCGGGACGCCGAACTGTAGTCCCCTGCCTTGACCAGGGTACGGGACAGCGCCAGCAGCGACTTGGGCTCGCCCCGGGACAGTTCTACCGAACGACGATAGGCGGCTATGGCGGCCTCGTTGTTGTCGAGACGCTCTTCACTCATCCCCAGATTGAAAAATACCGAAGCCCGATCGGGATACTTGGTGTCGGCGGAGGCTTCCCGGAACTGGTCCCGCGCTTCGCGGTACCGTCCCTCACCGTAGAGAAACGCCCCGAAATAGACCCTGCCGCGGGTGTAATCGCCGTCACTGGAAATGGCTTTACGAAATGACTCTTCTGCCAGCCGGGCCTCGCCGTCAGAGCTCTGCAGAAGTGCCATGGCTGACAGCGCGGCGGCATCGTCCGGCTTGAGCTCCAGGGCCCTTTCCAGGTGTTTGTTTGCGCGGTCGAGATTACCTTGGCTGATGTAAGCCGTGGCCAGCTGCACGTAGTTTTCGACCGCCTCGTCGCGGTCTTTCTCGCGGGAAAACCGGCTGTCGGAGACTGTCACGCAACCCGTGGCAAGAAACATGACCAGTACCACGGTCAGCATCGCGCGAATACTGTTGTCTCGGTTTACTGCCACGGTTCGCTCACTCCACAACTGTTGGTTTTCGAACGCTGCATCCAGTCAGGGATTGACCTGCTGAACCGCAATATATCGCTGGCTCCGTTTGGTCCGGTCATCGACCCGGCCAACCAGCTGCCCGCAGGCGGCATCAATATCATCGCCCCGGGTGGTACGCACCGTTGCGATATAACCCGCTTCATTCAGAATATTCTGGAAGCGGCGGGTTGCGTTCATGCTCGGCCGGCGGAAATCACTTTCCGGGAACGGATTGAATGGTATCAGATTGATCTTGCACGGCAGATCCCGCAGCAGTTCGGCAAGCTCCCGCGCGTGTTCCGGCTGATCGTTCATGCCCTCAATCACGGTATATTCAATGGTCGCCTTGCGCTTGTCCGGCAGACGCGCAAAGTACCGCTTGGTGGCCGCCAGAAGCTCGGCAATGGGATACTTTTTATTCAACGGAACCAACTTGTTACGCAGTTCATCATTGGGGGCATGCAGCGAAATGGCCAGTGAAACATCGGTAACTTCCGCCAGCCTGTCCAGAGCCGGAACAACCCCGGACGTACTCAGCGTCACCCGACGCTTGGAGATCCCGTAGGCCAGGTCTTCCATCATGAGATTCATGGCGTCGACGACATTGTCAAAGTTGAGCAGAGGCTCCCCCATGCCCATCATCACCACGTTGGTGATCGGGCGATCAGGACCTGGCTCGAACGGCATGAAGGCTTTTCTGGCCACCCAGACCTGCCCGATGACCTCGGCAGCGGTCAGGTTGCGGTTGAAACCGCGTTTTCCCGTGGAACAGAAGGTGCAGTCAAGGCTGCAACCGATCTGCGAAGAGACGCACAGGGTGCCCCGCTCGCCGTCCGGGATCAGCACGGTTTCGACACTGTTGCCGTTGTCCATGCGCATGACCCATTTGCGGGTACCGTCCTTCGACGTCTCATCATAGACCACTTCCGGGCCGCGGATTTCGGCAACCTCTTTGAGCTTCTCGCGCAGAGCCTTGCTCATATTGGTCATTTGATCGAAGTCATCGGCGCCCCGCTGGTGAATCCACTGCAGCATCTGCGTAGCACGGAAACGCTTCTCTCCCAGGGTTTCAAAGAAAGCCTCCATCTTGGCTTTCGGCATCCCCAGTAGATTGGTTTTTTCAGCGGCCGCTGTCATTTCATAACCTCGATCAGATAACCAATCCGGGGCGGGAGATTTCCCGCCCCGGCAGCAAAATCAGCCGCGCGGGCAGATCTCGCTGTCATTGAAAAAGTACGCGATTTCGCGTTCTGCGGAAGCCGCAGAGTCGGAACCGTGTACGGCATTCGCGTCAATAGACGAGGCGAAATCAGCACGGATGGTGCCAGCTTCCGCTTCTTTCGGGTTGGTGGCACCCATCAGATCACGGTTCTTCAGGATCGCGCCTTCACCTTCCAGCGCCTGAACCACAACCGGACCGGAGGTCATGAACGCAACCAGGTCATTGAAGAAAGGACGCTCTTTGTGCTCAGCGTAGAAGCCTTCAGCCTGCTCCTGGGTCAGGTGCATCATCTTGGCGGCTACAATGTTCAGGCCGGCTTTTTCGAAGCGGGTGTAGATTTCGCCGATGACGTTCTTGGCGACTGCGTCGGGCTTGATAATCGAGAGCGTGCGCTCATTTGCCATGATATTTCTCCAGTATGGTTCAGGTTAAAAATTCAGGGTTGAGATTATACGCAGTCCGGAGGCTACTGCCTACCGCACCGCGCGGAGACGCCCAACAACTTCAATGATTTGTGCCACCGCGAAATCCACTTCTTCCCGCGTGCTGTAGCGACCAAACGAGAAACGCAGCGCACGGTGCGCCTGTTCGTCATCAAGCCCGATGCCGCGCAACACAAACGAGGGCTCAATCGTGGCCGACGCACAGGCGGACCCGGAGGAAACCGCCAGATCCCGCAACCCCAGCATCAGCGACTCGGCCTCCACCCCCGCAAAGGACAGGTTCACAATCCCCGGCACGCGAGCCTCTTCGCTGCCATTGAGCGACACGCCGTCGAGCTGGGCCAGACCGTCAATAAACCGGGCCCGCAGGCCTTCCAGCATGGCCTCATCGTCTGCCAGCCGGTCCTGGGCCAGGGCAAACGCGGCGCCCATGCCAACAATCTGGTGGGTGGGCAGCGTGCCGGAGCGCATGCCCCGTTCATGGCCACCGCCGTGAATCTGGGCCTCGATCCGCACCTCCGGCGAACGACGCACGTAAAGCGCTCCGATACCCTTGGGGCCATAGACCTTGTGCGCCGACAACGACAGCAGATCCACCGGCATCCGGGTGACATCCACCGCCATCTTGCCGGCTGCCTGGGCCGCATCCACATGGAACAGGATACCGCGTTCCCGCAATAACGCTCCGATGGCGGCGATATCCGTCACACACCCGAGCTCGTTGTTGACCAGCATCAGGCTGACCAGGGCGGTGTTGTCCTGCAGTGCTTCGGCGACCTGGTCCGCGGTAATCCGGCCATTCCCGTGGGGTGTCAGCCAGGTCACCTCAACGCCCTGCCCCTCCAGCCACTTGCAGGTATCGACCACCGCTTTGTGTTCGATCACCGAAGTCACAATGTGAGCAGTCGTTCGGCCAGCAACCGCACCCTTGATGGCCAGGTTGTCCGACTCCGTCGCCCCGGACGTCCAGACGATCTCCCGCGGATCGGCGTGAATCAGTTCGGCGACCTGCTTGCGGGCATTCTCCACCGCGGCTTCCGCCTGCCAGCCATAGGCATGGGAACGGGACGCCGGATTGCCGAAAACGCCGTCCGGCGTGAGGTGGCGGATCATCTGTTCGGCAACGGCCGGATCAACGGGCGTGGTCGCCGCGTAATCCATATAGACGGGCTTTTTCATCATGGTATCGAGATTAAACTTGAGTCAGGCCGGCGTCTGTTCGTTCAGCCGCTCGGTATTGATAGTCTGGGAACCGGATTCCGACTGACGGCGATCCTGGCGGTCCGCCACGGTCTGGATTTCCCGTTTCTTCATCAGATCCGCAAGGCTGATTTCACTGAGGAACTGATGAATCTGATCGCTCAGGTCCGACCACAGATGATGGGTAAGGCACTTCTCACCATTCTGGCAATCGCCTTTATTTCCACAACGAGTGGTGTCGAGGGACTCGCTGACCGCATCAACCACTTCGGCAACAAATACCGAGGCCGCGTCACGGCTGAGGCGATAGCCACCACCCGGACCGCGGATACTGACCACGAGCTGGCGCCTGCGCAAGCGGGAGAACAGCTGCTCAAGGTACGAGAGGGATATTTCCTGACGGGCTGAAATGTCCGCAAGACTGACCGGCCCTTGGTCTCCGTGGAGCGCCAGATCCAGCATCGCCGTAACGGCATAGCGGCCTTTGGTGGTCAGCTTCATAGCATCAGCCCCGATGAGGGAATGAATCAGAATTCACAGCGCCGAGTATGAATTGACCTACCAAAACAGTCAAGTATTCACTGGTTGCGAGGCTCTTCATCCCGAACGCAGTCAAAATCCTCTTCGTCCAGTGGCGGCAGGGCGCCATTCTGGTACTCACTGTTCACCTTGCGCAGCGCCTTGCACATGTTTTCAATACGGTCGTCCACGGCATGCATGTGGTCCAGCAGACTTCGCATGGCGCGGGCCACCGGGTCCGGCATCTCTTCGGTTACGCCATAGGCGTCAAAGCCCATGCGCTCTTCCATTTCCTTGCGACGCAGCTCATCCCCCTCGACGGGCTTGCGCTTGACAATAATGCGCCCCGGAATACCCACCACCGTCGCGCCCGCCGGAACGGCTTTGGTCACCACGGAGTTCGACCCCACCTTGGCACCCTCGCCCACCTCGAATGGACCTAGAATCTTTGCGCCGGCGCCCACCACAACGCCATTGCCAATGGTGGGATGGCGCTTGCCCTTGTTCCAGCTGGTGCCGCCCAGGGTAACCCCCTGGTAGAGCGTCACGTCATCACCGATCACCGCCGTTTCCCCGATGACAACGCCCATGCCATGATCAATAAAAAACCGTCGACCGATGGTGGCGCCCGGATGAATCTCTATTCCGGTAAACCAGCGCGCGAGCGTGGAAATGGTCCGCGCCAGCCATTTCAGGCCTAGACGCCAGAGCCAGTGTGAAAACCGGTGAAACAGCAGCGCGTGCAGCCCCGGATAGTTCGTCAGCACCTCAAAGGTATTCCGCGCAGCCGGGTCCCGATGGAACACACTGCTGACGTCTTCCCTCAATCGCTCAAACATGATCTTCTTCCTGCCCACTCACGGGTTGGTCCGCTGCCTTCGGCTGACCGGTCTGTTTTGTTCCGGAAGATTTCTGCACGGCAGTGAGAATTCCCCTGAGAATATTGATCTCCATCTGATCCAGCTTCGCGCGCTGGAACAGCCGACGCAATCGGGTCATCAGTTGGCGGGGATTCTCGCGACGGTGAAAGTCGATATCCACCAACACCTGCTCCAGATGACCGAAGAAACCTTCCACATCACTGACCGGTGCCACGGGCACATCCCAGCCCTCATCGCCGGGCTCGGTCATCGCCTTTAGGTATGGGCTGCCTTCACCACCTTCAAGGCCTCGCAGAAAATGCATTCGCATTTCATAACTCACCACCTGTACCGCCATGGCCAGATTCAGCGAGCTGTAATCCGGATTGGAGGGTATATGGATGTGAAAATGGCAGCGCTGCAACTCGTCATTACTGAGACCGTGATTCTCGCGCCCGAACACCAGGGCGACAGGGCCTGCGGCGGTATGTTCAGCCGCTTTGGCCGCCGCTTCCGGCGGCGCTATCACCGGCCAGGGAACTTTGCGCCCGCGGGCACTGGTGCCCATCACCAGAACACAGTCGGAAATCGCCTCATCCAGCGAGGACACAACCCGGGTATTGTCCAGAACGTCGGAAGCACCGGCGGCGCGGGCGTAAGATGCCTCATCCGGAAACGACGCCGGATTGACCAGATACAGGCTACCCAGCCCCATGTTCTTCATGGCGCGAGCCACTGCGCCGATGTTTCCCGAGTGGGAGGTTTCTACCAGTACAATGCGGAGCTGATCCTGAAACGTGTCTGTGCCTTCCTGCGGAAGTGCCGGCTTGTGCATGGAGCATGTTCTCTGTGATTACGTTCGGGTTCGCAATGATAGCAGATTCCGCGGCGCCCTTGCCTCTCCGAACATCCCGAAACCCGGTGCTATCCGTGACATTGCTAAGGCAAAAAACATACAAGGGGGCTCATCTTTTGCTATGATACGCGACCTTCACACACCCGGATAATGAACACTCAGATGCAACCAGCAATCAAAATGGCCTTGCGCGTCGCGCGTCAGGGGTCTGACTATCTGAAAGCACATTTCGAGCGCCAGGAACCCAACAGCAAGGACGACGCCGATCGTCGCAGCCAGTTGGAACGGGTTGAAACGTCGATTTACGGCAACTTTACCGAGCAGCTCGAAAAAGCCTACAAAGACCACACCATTGCGCCGATGGGCGAATCCGATGCGGGCGGCAGCGACAAGAGCTGGCATATTTTTCCGCTGCTCGGGCGTGAGAATTTCCTGCGGGGCATTCCGGATTTTGCCCTGGCCCTGGTGCAGAAGAAGAACAACCGCGCAGAGAACCTGCTGCTGGTCAATCCGATCACCGGTGAGGAATACTCGGCCAGTCGCGGCCACGGCGCCGCACTGAACAGTCGTCGCGTCCGCACCAGCGAAATCCGCCAGACTCAGCAAGCGGCCATCGCAAGCAACCTGCTCGATCAGGCCCGCAGCGGCGACGATCCCTTGCTGTGGGGTGAAATGGCGTCGGTTATTGCGCGTGAAACCGGCATGTTCCGCACCTCCGGCTGCGTGGCGCTGGATATCGCAAGGGTTTCCGCCGGGCACCTGGACGCCGCCATCATTTTTCGCCCCGAAGCCGCCGATCTCGACATTGGCATCAGCCTCGCCATGGAATCGGGCGCGCTGACTGGTGACTTCTCCGGCAATCCTTCGACGGGCCAGGCCCGCCAACTGGTTGTTGCCAATCCGAAGCTGTTCCGCGAAGTATTGAAAGTACTGCACCCGTTCCGCGGCCGACTGCCGCGCTGATACCGGAAAGCGGACAATAAAAAAGCCGCACCCTGAGGGGTGCGGCTTTTTTTATGGCCATGGGCCGGATGTCACATCCGGTTCAGCCACTCCGGAGGCTGCTCTTCCTCTTCCTGATCCACCGCTCCTTCCTTGGCAGGCACCATCAGGTCTTCCCGGCTCACACCGAGCACCATCAACATGTTTGCTGACACATAGATGGAGGAATAGGTACCAACCACCACGCCGATCATCAGCGCCAACGCAAAGTTATTGATGGCCTCGCCACCGAACAGGTAGAGCGCCAGAAGCACCACAAGTGTCGTACCGGAGGTGTTGATGGTACGGCTTATGGTCTGGTGAATGGACTCGTTGATGATGAACCAGGAATCCCCTTCCCGCAGTTTGCGGAAGTTCTCCCGGATTCGGTCCGCAACCACGATGGTGTCGTTCAGCGAGTAACCAATGACCGCCAACAGGGCCGCCAGCACGGTCAGATCAAAGGTCCACTGGAACAGCGCGAATACGCCAAGAACGATAATGACATCGTGGGCCAACGGCAGTACCGAGGCGATACCGAATTTGAACTGGAAGCGCATACCGACATAGATCAGTACGACGGCCAGCGCGATCAGCAGCCCGAGACCGCTGTCTTCTTTCAGCTCCTCACCTACCTGGGAACCCACGAACTCGGAGCTGACCAACTCGAGCTCAGCCCCGGACGCAGACAACGCACCGGTGACTTCGCGGGCAAGCTCATCGTTACCGGACTCGCGCATCCGCACCAGAACGGTGGTGTCCGAACCGAAGTTCTGCACCACAAAGTTGCTGTACCCGGCTTCATTCAGGGTGGTGCGCACTTCAGCCAGCGCCGGGGCCTGCTGATATTCCAGCTCGACTGAGGTGCCCCCGGTAAAATCCATGCCCAGATTCAGGCCACGGGTGGCCAATAGCGCGATAGAGACAATAATCAGGGTGATGGAGAAAACGGAAGCAATCTTCCGTATTCCCATGAAATCAATAGGCTTCTTCTGTGTATCAGACATTAGCCAGCTTTCCTCCGATCGACAGCTTCTCGATCTTGCGACCGCCGTATACCAGGTTCACGATGCTGCGGCTGACCATCAGGCCGGAGAACATCGACGTGAGAATACCGAGGCACAAGGTGATGGCGAAGCCTTTCACCGGGCCAGAGCCCATGGCGAACAGAATCACGGCCACCAGAAGTGTGGTGATGTTGGCGTCGACAATTGACACAAACGCGCGGGAGTAACCCGAATTAATAGCCGATTGGGGCGGAACCCCCGCCTTGAGTTCCTCACGTATGCGCTCAAAGATCAGTACGTTGGCATCGACCGCCATACCCACTGTCAGCACAATACCGGCAATACCGGGCAACGTCAGGGTAGCCGACAGGATCGACATGCAGGCAATCAGCATCATCAGGTTCAGGGTCAGGGCGACGTTGGCAATCATACCGAACCCGCGGTAGTAGATCGCCATGTAGACAAGTACCAGTGCGAAGCCCAGCGCCACCGACATCATGCCGGCATCAATGTTCTTCTGCCCCAGGCTCGGACCGATGGTGCGTTCCTGAACAAAGTACATGGGCGCAGCCAGAGAACCGGCTCGCAGCAACAGCGCCAGTTCCGAGGCTTCGGGTATCGAATCCAGACCGGTGATGCGGAAACTGCTGCCAAGCGCGGACTGGATGGTTGCAAGGCTGATGATGCCCTTCTCCACCACCCGCTCTTCGACGGACTGCATTTCCCCGTCCACCATTTGCTGCTGGGTTTCGGTCTTGTATTCAATGAACAATACCGCCATCCGACGCTGAATGGCGTTACGGGTGGCGCGGTTCATCAGGTCTCCGCCCACCGAATCCATGGTGATGTTGACCTGGGGCTGGCCGTTTTCATCAAAGGCCTGCTGAGCGTTGGAGACGTTATTACCGGTAACAATGACCTCCCGCTCAAGACGGGCGGTTCGCTGCGGGTTGTCACGGAATGGGAAAGACTCCGTTTCGGCTGATGGCGCATCCTGGCGGGCCTCCAGACGGAACTCCAGGTTGGCGGTAGCGCCCAGAACCCGCTTGGCCTGCGCCGTATCCTGAACACCGGGCAGTTCCACAATGATACGGTCAGCGCCCTGACGCTGCACCAGCGGTTCGGCGACACCCAGCTCATTTACCCGGTTACGGATCGTGGTGAGGTTCTGTTCCAGGGCATAATCCTGAATGGATTTTACTTCCTGCTCAGACAACGACAGAACGATTTTCAGTTCGTCCCCGTCGGTTTGTTCGTCCATCAGGAACTGGTTGTACTGATCGCGGATCAGACTGAACGCTTCGCTGCGCGACTGCTCGTCGCGGAAGCTGAGAACGATTTGGCGCCCTTCAAGATCACCGCCGCGATAGCGGATGCGTTCTTCCCGAAGTTCGCGCTTGATTTGCCCCGACGTGGCCTCAAGGCGCTGCTCAACCGCCGTTTCCATGTCCACTTCCAGCAGGAAGTGAACACCACCGCGCAGATCCAGGCCCAGCTTCATCGGCCCCGCACCCAGGCTTCTCAGCCAGTCCGGGGTGGACGGCGCCATGTTCAGTGCCACCAGGTAATCGCTACCCAGGGCTTCCTGAACAACCGGGCGCGCTTTCAGTTGGTCGTCACCGTTCTGTACCCGGATCAGCCCGTTCCTGTCCTGCAACTCGCTGCTTTTGACGGCAATACCTTCCGCTTCCATGGCGTCCAGAGCACGGTCGAGAATACGCTGATCGATCTCGGTGCTGCTTCTGGCACCGGTAATCTGTATGGCGTGGTCGTCAGGAAACAGGTTGGGTAAGGCGTAGACAAACCCGATCACCAACGCGATCAGGATAATCAGGTTTTTCCAGAGCGGGTACTTGTTAAGCATGGGTTCCCTTTATAGCCGGCCCGGGGACCGGCTCTGAAATGTCGGCTTGGCAAATTCAGTCTGGCGAGGCGCCGGTTCAGATATCTTTCAGCGTGCCTTTGGGCAGCGCGGCAGCAACCGCTACTTTCTGCACCTTGATTTCCACGTTGTCGGCCACTTCAACCACGATGAAATCGTCGGTCACCTTGGTGATACGGCCAGCAACACCGCCGGAAGTCACTACTTCATCACCCTTGTTGAGGCCGGACATCAGTGCCTTGTGCTCTTTCGCACGCTTGGACTGCGGACGCCAGATCAGGAAATAGAAAATCAGGATGAAGCCGGCGAAGAAGATCACCTGCCCCATAACACCCATGCCCTGGGCGGCCGGGTCCTGGGCCATGGCCAGTGACGGCAGAAACGCAATAAGGGCAGCAACAAGCAGCTTGATCGATTTCATTCAAAGTCTCCGTTATTTGAGATAACTGTTTTCAATCGTTAATGGGTCTTTTCGACCTGCCGGGACAGAGGCATCAGTCCGCCAGCGGCGGCACAGACTCCCCTCGGCGGGTGTAGAAGTCGTGAATAAAGTCCGACAATGTACCTGCTTCAATAGCGCCACGCAATCCGGCCATGAGGTTCTGGTAGTACCTCAGGTTGTGGATGGTGTTGAGCTGGGAGCCAAGCATTTCTCCACATTTATCCAGATGATGCAGATAACTTCTCGAAAAGTTCTGGCAGGTGTAGCAGTCGCAGCTGGTGTCCAGCGGACCGGTATCGTGACGGTTCCTGGCGTTGCGGATCTTGACGATTCCGGTGGAGGTGAACAGATAGCCGTTACGGGCGTTGCGGGTCGGCATCACGCAATCGAACATATCCACCCCGCGGCGAACCGCCTCGACCAGATCCTCAGGCCGACCCACCCCCATCAGGTAACGGGGCTTGTCCGCCGGCATCCGCGGTGGCAGATGATCGAGGATGCGGATCATGTCTTCTTTGGGCTCACCCACCGACAGGCCGCCAATGGCGTAACCGTCGAAGCCGATGTCGGTCAGGCCAGCCAGGGATTCATCCCGCAGGCCCTCGTACATGCCGCCCTGGACAATACCGAAAAGCGCGGCCGGATTGCCCGCGTGGGCATCCTTGCTGCGTTGGGCCCAGCGCAGGGAAAGCTCCATGGATTCCCTGGCCTGTTTTTCAGTCGCGGGGTATGGCGTGCACTCGTCGAAGATCATCACGATGTCGGAACCCAGGTCGCGCTGGACCTGCATGGCAATTTCCGGGTTCAGCTTCACGGGCGAGCCATCCACCGGGGAGCGGAAGGTGACACCCTCCTCGGTAATCTTGCGCATTTCACCGAGACTGAACACCTGGAAACCGCCGGAATCGGTGAGGATCGGCCCCTGCCACTGGGTAAAGTCATGCAGATCGCCGTGGGCCTTCACGACCTCGGTGCCCGGGCGCAGCATCAGGTGGAAGGTGTTCCCCAGGATGATCTCTGCGCCAATCTCTTTGATGTCCCGCGGGAGCATGCCCTTGACGGTGCCATAGGTGCCCACCGGCATGAACGCCGGCGTTTCCACGGTGCCCCGGGGAAAGGTCAGTCGCCCGCGGCGGGCGCGGCCGTCTTCCCCCAGCTTCTCGAACGACATAAAGCAGGATTCACTCACGATTTCACTCCGCTGTCTGGATCGGCTGCCCCGCTGTGTGCACGCAGGGTGCCCAGGCTCGGCTCCTGGCCAGTAATGAACATAGCGTCACCATAACTGAAGAAACGGTATTTCTCCCGAACGGCCTCGGCATACGCCGCCATCACATTGTTATAGCCGGCAAACGCACTGACCAGCATGATCAATGTCGATTCTGGCAGGTGGAAATTGGTGACCATGGCATCCACGGTCTGAAAGCGATACCCGGGATGAATAAAAATATCGGTTTCGCCACGAAACGCCCGGAGCACGCCACCGCGACTGGCAGATTCCAGCGAGCGAACCGACGTTGTGCCAACGGCCACCACTCGCCCACCCCGGGCGCGTGTGCGATTCACGGCCTCGACCGTTGCCTCGGGTACATGAGCCACCTCACTGTGCATTACGTGGTCTTCGATGCGATCCACTCGCACGGGCTGAAACGTGCCCGCGCCCACATGCAGCGTGACCCAGGCCACCTCCACACCAGCGGCCTGCAATCGCTCGAGCATGGCCTCGTCAAAATGTAGACCCGCCGTGGGTGCAGCGACCGCACCGGCTTCACGGGCGTAGACGGTCTGGTAACGCTCCCGATCCGAGGTTTCGTCCGGACGATCCACATACGGTGGCAGCGGCATATGGCCTATGCGCTCGAGCAGGTCGAGGATATCCTCCCCGCTGCCACATTCCAGGTGAAACAGAGCGTCGTCGCGGCCGGTCATCTGCAGGGCAGTGCCATCTTCAAGAATCACGCTCTGGCCCGGCTTCAGCGCCTTGGAGGCGCGCACATGGGCAACGATCTCGCGCTGACCCAACACCCGCTCGACCAGTATCTCAACCTGGCCGCCGGATTCCTTGCGCCCGAACAGTCGCGCAGGGATAACCCGGGTATCGTTGAAGACCAGCAGGTCTCCTGGCTGAAGCAGTTCGGGTAAATCGGTAAATCGCAGGTGACTGACATTCCCGGACAGGCCATTGAGGCTTAACAATCGGGAAGCGCTGCGCTCTTTGAGTGGATACCGGGCGATGAGTTCATCCGGCAGATCAAAGTGGAAATCGGAGACATTCATTGAATGGACTGTTCACGACACCGCGTACTGCGGCTTGTAAGTGGTAGCGGCGGGCGGACTCGAACCGCCACGGGTTTTACCCCAACGGATTTTGAATCCGTCGTGTCTACCAATTTCACCACGCCGCCATCGGAGAGTGCTGGGGATTATACTGAGCCTGACTCCGAAAGCAATAACAAGCGCCGCACTTCCCTGTGCCGGCTGCCTTTTTTACAGGCGGTCGAACAGGGACAGTCTCGACACCTGGGCGAAGGACTGTTGCGCCGCCTGCAGCACGAAGCTCTGGAAGCTCAGATTGCTGATCGCCTCGGCGTAGTCCACGTCCTGCAGCTGAGACCGGATTTCGTTGCTGTAAACCGACGAGTCCTCCAGGAACGACTGGGTGGATTCCACCGCGTTCATCCGCCCGCCGAGCTCGGTCTGCTTGAGCACGATGCTTTCCTGGGCGTTGTCCAGGTTGGTCAGCGAGTTGGCGATGAGATCGTCATAGGCTTGCTGTCCGCCGGCTGCGGATTTATCGATGCTTTCCAGCCCGTAGATCAGCTTTTCAACGGTGGTGAAGACCGATTGTTTCTGAGCGGTTTTCAGGGTGAAATTCAACGGCGGCTTTCCAGCTTCGGGCGCGTCACCAAAGATCTCAAATTGCATACCTCGGAAAACGATGGGTTCCCCGCTGACAAAGGTTCCGACTTCCGGTAGCGAAGGATCTGGCGGGCCATCGCCATTTCGTGACGAGATTGCGTATGCGCCACTACTGTCAACCTCGACTACATAATCGATTTTAGAGCTTGCGTAGGCAGCATTAAAGGCATCTTGGTCGACCACAGCTCCCGATGATATCTGTGCGCCGTTAACATTGCTTGATGCGGCCTCCGCAAAAAACGTCGGCTCGGCGGCTGCGACATCCACGAAAATACCCTTGCCGTGATCGCTGATCGGAACCGTCACACCATCGTCGATCTCCAGTACCCGCTGGCCTTCATCGCCCTGGTACACCCAGTCTCCGGATACATTCTGAGAGAACGCCTGCTGGTTACCCTGGAACCCGCTGAAGATAAACTCACCGGACGCATCTTTCGTATTGGCGATATTCGCCAATTGGCCCAGCCGCTCCTTCATTTCCGACGCCAGCGACTGGCGGTCGTTGGCGGACAGGGATCCGTTACCGGCCTGCACCGTCAGTTCCCGCACCCGCTGAATCACATCGATGGCGCTGCCCAGGGTACTTTCTTCCTGCTTCAGGCGGTTGTCCGCCAGCTGGGCATTGCGCTGGTAGGTCTCAACCCGCCCCAGCTCCTGGTCAAGCTTGAGGATACGCGCCGCGGCCACCGGATCGTCCGAGGGTCGATTCACCCGCTTGCCGGTAGAGATCTGTTCCGAGGTCTTGTTCAGACCACTGTTGAGATCCTGAAGCCGGTTGATGCCGCCGGAGAACACCTGTTGTGATGAAATTCTGATCATGTCACATCACCTCTCTCTGTTACCGGAAACTCTGCAACAGAGTGTTGAACAAATCCTGCGCCACGCTCACAACCTGAGCGGAAGCGTTATAGGCTGCCTGGTACTGAATGAGCTTCCCGGCCTCTTCATCCAGGTTCACCCCGGAGACCGATTCCCGCTGATTGGTTGACTGCTCCAGCAAGGTCTTGCCGGCGTCGCTGTCAAGCTGGCTCTGGCGGGTCTTTACCCCGACCGCCTCCACCAGACCGGCATACCCCTCAGTGAAGCTCTGAGTGCCGCGGTTCATGGTATTGGCGGTGCCGAGCGCCGCGAGAAACTCAGCATTGCGATTGTCGGATACCCCATTCTTGTTAAAGTCGATGGTAAAGACATCCCCGTCCGCCGGGTTACCTGAAATCTCAAACTGGAAACCCTGGTATTCTGCGCCATCGCGTGGATCTTCACTGAACAGCTTGTTGGAAATGCCGGGCTGGTATGGTTTCGGACCGACAAGGGGCGTTGCGCTTCCTGTGTTATCGAATACGCTGTAGGACAAATTGCCAGAACCATCATCAGTAAAACGCACTTCTAAAGGGCCATTGCTCAGCTCGCCCTCGGTACGGAACGACGGCAACAAGGAGTTAGTGAACGGATTGCGAACGGCCAGCATTTTGCCCTGATTGATTTTCGCGGTCCCGCTGTTCCCGAGATCGGACTCCGCCCGAACCGGGCTGGCGAACGCCAGATCCTCTTCCCGCTGCACTTCAAGGCCCATGTTGGCGGCCGCGTTGCGGGTCGGCTGAATGAGGTATTTGTCGCCCGCATTGAAGGTGCCACCCTCAATGCGGATGTTGAAGCCCGGCATCGAAATCTCGGACTCCACCGGATCCGGCAAACGCCCCTGATTGACCGGCTGACCAGTTTCATTGTCAATCAATTCATAGTTGCGCCCATCGCCGCTGAACTGCAACGTCCAGCTGCCTGCCTCGAGGACCTGGCTGTCGGTGATTTCCACCGCCAGTTGCGCGTCTTTGGGCACCTGGTTGTTGGCATCGGCAATGACCCGCCCGCGCTGTGCCGCCAGATCGTTGATGTCGGTAAAGAATCGACCGCCAAGCTCACCCTCGAGATCCAGGCCGATTTCGTGCTGATGATTCATGGTGTCGGACAGTGCAATGGCTACCCGCCCCAGCTCGTCAAAAGCCGGCTTCAGGGCTTCCGCTTCGAAACGGCGCAAACCGCCGAGCTTGCCGCCGTTGATCTGGTTATCCACCACCAGCGTGCGGCCACCGTTGCGTAACGTGAACTCCAGCGAAGTGGGGTCTGCGGTATTCTCGCGGGTACCAAATTCTGCCGCGTTACTGCCCACCACCAGCGACAATCCGTTGTTCAGGGACACATTTACCTGACTGCCTTCGGTTGGGGTGACCTTGATACCCACCAGCTCGGACAGCTCACGCAACGCCTCGTCACGCTTATCAAGCAGTTCATTGGGCATCTTGCCCTCGGCCAGCCCCGGTGATTCGGAAATCGCCAGGTTCAGCTCGGCAATGCTTTTCAGCAGCGTATTGGCGTCTTTCACGCCTTGCTGCATCTGGGTTTTCACCGCCTCGCGCTGCTGGATGAACTCCTGGTTCAGCGCCTGGAAACGGTTCACCACCTGCTGCGCCTCGCTCAGCACAAGCTGACGCTGGGGCAGCGAAGCCGGGTCTTCCGCCGCGTTCTGAAGACTGGCAAAGAAATTGTTCAGGGCATCGCTGAGCCCGGTCGTCTCACTACCCAGCAGGTTGTCCAGGCGGCTGAGCTCAGAGTTGAGAGTTTGCTGTTCGCCGTAAAGCGTGGTGTCTTCCCGCAGCTGCTGGGACAGGAATTCGTTGGCCAGCCGGCGGATATTGGTCACACTGACACCGCTGCCAATGGAACCTGCGCCGGTGCGCTGTGCCGGCTGGGTGCCGAATTGCACTTCCTGACGGCTGTAGCCCGGCGTGTTCGCGTTGGTGATGTTGTTACCGGTGGTGTTCAACGCCGTCTGATGGCTAAGGATGCCTGTCAGACCAATACCGATCAGTCCTGCCATATCCTGTTACTCCTCAGCCTCTGACGCACCCATCGAGAGTGTCATCAGGGAATCGCCGTTCATGATGCGGCGGATTTTCGCGCCGTATTCCGGATCCGTAGCGTAACCGGCATCCTGGAGTTTCTGTGCAAACACTTCCGGCTGGTCAGCGCTTGCCAGCACGTCGCGGTAGCGCGGGTTCGACTCAAGGAAGGCCACGTAGTCGCGGAAACTGGACTCGTAATCCGGGTAAGCACGGAACGCAGCCCGCTCACTCATTGGCACGCCCTCACGGTATTCCGTGGTGGCAATCTCTACCGCCTCACCCTGCCAGCGATGATCCGCTTTGATACCGAACAGGTTGTGACTGGGCTCCCCATCACCACCTTCAATCATGTGCTTGCCCCAACCGGTTTCGAGCGCAGCCTGCGCCACCATCAGTCGCGGATCGATACCGCTGTCACGGGCCACCCGCTCGGCCATGGGCAACAGGGTCTGCACAAACTGTTCCGGGCTGCTGAATCGCTGCGGCAGCGGTTCGGAAACCGGGGATGCCGGTACCTCCGGTGCGCGGTCAGATTGCGCCACCTGATCCACTTCCCGGACCCTTTCGGGCAACTTCGCCGAGATCGCCGGGACACTGCGGTCGTAATCCGCCAGCGTGGCCTTGTGGCCGGAGAGCTTGTCGCCCTCCTCGTTCATGCCGGGAATCTGACGGCTCAATTGCCGCACCAGCGCCTCCGCCAGGCCGGTGCCCTGCTTCTCCGACAGGCTCAGGCTGAGCTGGTTGTCGAACATATCCCGGTAATGCTGGGATTCATTGCTGTTCAGGTAATTGTCCTCGCCGAACACATCGCCGGCCTTGCGCATGGACTTCAGCATCTCACCCAGGAACAGACTCTCGAACTGACGGGCCACTTCTTCGAGCGCGGCTTTCTTGTCCGTTCTTGCCTGGTTCTTGAGTTCGTTAAGGCCACTGAAATCGGTGTAGATTCGGGCCTGTTGAATGCTGGAGTCCTGCATCACGCCACCTAGATCACAATCAGCTCGGCGCGCAGCGCACCGGCCTGTTTGAGGGCTTCGAGAACGGCCATCACGTCACCGGGGGCGGCGCCCACCTGGTTAACGGCCTGCACAATCTCATTCAACGTTACCGCCGGGCCGAACTGGAACATGCGGGCCGGGTCTTCGGTAATGGCAATCTGTGAGTTCGGCACGATCGCCGTGTCGCCGCCGGCAAACGGATTGGGCTGCTCCACGTTCGGGTTCTCTTCGATGGTCACCGTCAGGTTGCCGTGGGTCACCGCCGCCGGGCTGACCTTCACGTTCTGGCCCACCACGATGGTGCCGGTGCGGCTGTTGATCACCACTTTCGCGGCATCCTCCGCAGGGTTAACTTCGATGTTCTCCAGAATCGACAGAAAGCTCACCCGCTGATTGACGTCGCGGGGTGCCTTTACCGACACCGAGGTGGCGTCATGGGCATACGCCATGTCTGGGCCGAGGGTGCCGTTGATTGCCTCAACAACGCGCCGGGCGGTCGTAAAATCCGCACGCAGCAGATTAAACGTAATGGTGTCGCCCTTGCTGAACGGCGAAACGACTTCCTGCTCGATGGTGGCGCCGTTGGGAATGCGCCCGACCGACGGCACGTTCACGGTGATCCGTGACCCGTCCTGGCCCTGGGCGCCGAAACCACCCACGACGAGACTGCCCTGAGCCATGCCGTATACCTGCCCATCCGCACCCTTGAGCGGCGTCATCAGCAGCGTGCCGCCACGAAGGCTGTCCGCATTGCCGATCGACGACACCGTAATGTCCATTTCCTGGCCGGGCTTGGCGAACGGCGGCAGGGTCGCGCTCACTGTTACCGCGGCCACGTTGGCCAGATTCGGGTTCACGCCCTCAGGCAGGGTGACGCCGAACTGGTTCATCATGTTACGAAAGGTCTGGTTGGTGAACGGCGCTTTATCACCGGTACCGTCCAGGCCCACCACCAGGCCATAGCCAACGAGCTGGTTGTTACGCACGCCCTTGATGCGCGCCAGATCCTTCAGCCGATCGGCCAACACCGGTGACGCCACCACGGACAACGCCAGAACGACAACCCAGAAACGGATCATCCTCATAACGGCCACCACTCACTGTTGAAGAAGCGCGCCAGCCAGCCCATCTGATTGGCCTGATCGAAATCACCGGTGCCGCCGTAGGCAAAGCGGGCATCCGCGATGCGGTTCGATGCCACGGTATTGTCCGGAGCGATATCCTGGGGACGGACCAGGCCCGTCAAACGGATGTATTCATCTCCGTTGGTCAACGACAACCATTTTTCTCCACGGATGTGCAGCACGCCGTTGGGCAGCACTTCCGTGACCGTGACGGTAATGCTGCCGGCAAGACTGTTGCTCTGATCCGCTTCCGCCGAGCCTTCGAAATCCCGCTCATGCTGCAGATCGGTGTTTACATCGAGGCCGGTCTTGCCCAGCAGTTCGGCGGCCAGAAGAGACACTTCCTGGTCCTTGGTAATGCTGGTTTCCGCGTTCTTGCTCGCCCGCGTTGATTCCTCAAGCGTCACCGTCAGCACATCGCCCACGTTCAGCGCCACGGTATCGCCATAGAGGTTATGGTTGCGTGATGTCTGAAAGATGGCGCCGGAATGCGGGTCACGCTGCATCATGGCTTCAGCTCTCACCGGCGCGTAGGCAGGATCATCCGGGATTGCCCGTGGCCGGCTCATGGCAGTGCATCCCTGCAGCACGATCAGAACTCCCACCAGCGCCAGGGCACTGACAGGTGTTCCGCTTTTGGTCATCGCGATGCGTTTCATGTCTTATCCCCTCAGCAAACCGGGAACCGGTTAACCGATATTATTCGTAATGAACTGCAGCATCTGGTCGGTGGCGGAAACCACCTTGGAGTTCATTTCATATGCCCGCTGGGTGGTGATCATGCTGACCAGCTCTTCCACAACCTCAACGTTGGATGACTCCACCATACCCTGCTCGAGGCTGCCCAGCCCGCCAATCCCGGGCTCACCTTCCGCGGGATCGCCGCTGGCATTGGTCGCCTTGTACAGGTTGTTACCGATGGCCTGCAGGCCCTGCGGGTTGATGAAATCCACCAGGGTTATCTCCCCCAGATTGACCGGGGCCGCCTGATCGTCCACTACCGCCGACACCGTGCCGTCTTTACCAATGGTGACGTTGGTGGCGTTTTCGGGAATATTGATGTTCGGTTCCAGCGTGTAGCCGTCCGGATTCACGATGTCGCCGTCAGCGTTGAGCTGAAACTGGCCATCGCGGGTGTAGGCAATCTGGCCGTCCGGCAGCAGAATCTGCATAAAACCCCGGCCATTCACCGCCAGATCCAGCGGCTGCTCCGTCACTTCCAGGTTGCCCTGGGAAAACTGCTTGGTGGTGCCCACCACCCGCACACCGGTACCCAGCTGCAGCCCGGAGGGCAGTTCCGAATTCTGGGTGTTCATACCCCCCGGCTGCCGGTTGATCTGATACAGCAGATCCTGAAACACCGCGCGGTCTTTTTTGAAACCGGTGGTGTTCACGTTGGCCAGGTTGTTGGAAATGGTGGACATCTTGGTGTCCTGAGCGCTTAACCCGGTTTTGCTGACCCAAAGTGCTGGATGCATGGTTTTACTCCTTGCCGCGGGGGTCGTAAGGGCGGCCATTGTTTGCCGCTTTTTCACCCTACCGCCGCATAGTGCTGTGGTTTATCAGAGGTTCTGCAACAGCCGTGCCGAAGCCTCGGAATTCTCTTTTGCGGTGCTCATTACCTTCACCTGCATCTCGTACTGCCGCGACAGTTGCAGATTGGCGATCATCTCTTCCACCGCATTGACATTGGAGCTTTCCAGGAACCCGGAGGCCACCCGCAAGGCAGCGTCCGGCGGCTCAGGGCCGTCGAGCGCCTGGTCCGGTTTGCGTCGAATGTAACCGTCTTCGCCCTTCTCGAGCGCTTCAGGGGGAGGATTCACCAGCTTGAGGCGGTCGATTTCCACCAGCTGATCCGGCGAACCGCCCACCGGTACGATGGAGATCGTGCCGTCGGCACCCACCTGCAGGTTATCGAAAGGCGGCAGCGCAACCGGGCCACCGTTGCCCATCACCATGTCGCCGTTGGCATTGCGGAGCAGGCCGTTCACATCGATCTGGAGGCTGCCGGAACGGGTAAACACTTCCTCGCCACGCTGGTTCTGCACCGCCAGCCAGCCTTCACCGTCCACGGCAACATCCATCTTGCGGCCGGTTTCCATCAACGCGCCTGCGGAAAGATCCGTGCCGGGGCGTTCGGTCATGGCGTAGGCTCGGGTCGGGTGATGCTCTCCAAAGACCGGCATACTGCGGGCCTGGGCGAAGTCTTTCTTGAACCCTGTGGTGCTGACGTTAGCCAGGTTATTGGCGTGCGCACGCTGGGCCAGCATGTTCTGCTTGGCGCCAGACATTCCAATATAAAGGGCTTTATCCATGGGAAAACTCCTGCCGGAATTTTGACTGTTTCCAGTCTTCCTGCAGGAGTTGTGCCAGAATTACGATTCAGACATTATCGGAGGTTGATGATGGTCTGAGTGACCGCATCGGAGGTTTCGATGGTCTTGGCGTTGGCCTGATAGTTGCGCTGGGCGATGATCAGATTTACCAGCTCTGCCGATAGATCCACGTTGGAATCCTCAACGGAACTGGCCTTGATGGAGCCCAGAGTGCCGGTGTCCGGCGCACCGATGATCGGCTGGCCCGATTCAAAGGTTTCCACCCAGGTGGTCTCCCCCACCGGTGACAGGCCATCGGTATTGTTGAACGCCGCCAGGGCAACCTGGCCAAGCTCTTTCGACTGACCATTGGTATAGCGGGCAAAAAGAATACCCTGGTCGGACACGTCCAGACCGGAGAGGCGCCCGGTGGTGTAGCCGTTTTGGCGTTGATCGTTGACTCCGAACGTGCTGCCATACTGGGTCGTATTACCGAGGTCAATGACGAAAGCAGAGCTGTTCAACGGTTCGGATATTGGGCTGGTGACCTTAGAAGGATCACTAGGAGCTCCGGCTGCGCCATTCGGCCTTCCATTCGGATCTTTTGGTTCCCAGTCGGTAACGATGATCTCGCCGTTAGGATCATTGTTTACGCTAAGAAGCTCCCCGTCTTGATTAAATGTCGCTGTGTATGGGTTTTCCTCAGTACCGCCTACATATTCTCCATCAATCTGGAGATAAACTGACCACTGACTCTGACCCACCGCAGCCCCTGAGGGCGGTTCCTTTACGAAAAACTGGGTTAACTCATGAGAGTTACCGAGACTGTCGTATATGGTGCTTGACGTAGCATGGTTGTAAGTACGTTGGTCGATCGGGTTAAACTCATTTGTGATTATTGGATCAACAGACCCTGCATTAAATGCTCCCTCTGCGAAACCAGGATCATTAGTTGCAGAGCCATCGGTTTCAATAGAGGAAACTCTGCTATCGGCCTGCACAGTACTAAGAGTGCCATAAGCCAGATCAAGTTGCTGGGAGCTAGTGTTGTCACTATTAACCGAAATGTCGAGTGTCTGCCCCCGGCTATCTCGAACAATCAGGTTTTCCCCATCGGCTTCGGCGCTAATAGTTTTGGGGCTCCCGAAGTTTGCGTTATTGATTGCTGACGCCAAGCTTGCGACATCCGTTATACCGGGATCGTCCAACGTAAACGGCGTACTACCATTTACCGCAAGGGAAAACTCGAAGCCCGTGTCACTCAGCGCTTGAGCGAGTGGGGTGAGTGTTGGGGACGTCGCTCCTGAAATTGTGGTCTCAGTTCTCGCGGACGCACTCAATACCTTTTGCTCGTTAAGCTTATTTGCTATGAAGTCTGCTCCCTGACCAGGCGACAAAGAAGTAGGCATCGATACGAGCGAAGAACTCGTTCCGTCGCGGTAACCAATCGTAAATGCATCGCCAAGGACATTGTTGAGGGGTATATCTGCGCCAAGACTGACTACCCGATTCTCCAGGACCTCCTCTCGCGAATCTAAGTTCAGATCTGAGCGCAAGCTAGTCGTGCGCCGTGGCGCCAGGTTGTCGGTCTCAACCTGCAGGTCGCCGCGGATACCGGAGAGGTTGCCATCGGCATCCGCCGTGTAACCCTGTACCCGCATGTTCTGGTTGTTGGTGACAAACCCGTCTTTATCCAGGCCAAACTGACCGGCCCGGGAATAGCGGATCTCGCCGCCATTGTTGAGAATAAAGAAGCCGTCACCGTTGATCGCCATGTCCAGGCCGTTATCGGTGAAGCTGATGTTGCCCTGCCCGAATGACTGCTTCACGTCCTGAACGCGAACACCGTCGCCCACCGGGTTGGTACCGGAGCTCAGGAAGCCGCTGGCATACAGATCGCCGAATTGCGCCTTACTGCCCTTGAAGCCAACGGTGCTGGCATTGGCAATGTTGTTACCGGTGACATCCAGATCAACGGACGCTGCCCTCAAACCGCTAAGCCCTGTGTTAAAAGCCATAATTCACCTCGTGGTTGTGCACCGGTATCAGTTGATTTGTTCGACGTCCGACAGGGCGATGGAGCCCATGCCTGCCAGGTTCAGTGTCACCTTGCCGCCCTGCCCCAGGGACACGCTGTCCACGTTGGCGCTGACGCGGGTGGCCAGTTGTTCAGTCCCGCTCGGGTACGAACCTTCCGCCACAATGCGGTAAGGACCCGGCGGCAAGGCATTGCCGTTACCGTCGGTGCCGTCCCACTTGAAGGAGGCAACGCCCGCCTGACTGGCGCCCATATCAATCTGCCGCACCCGCTCACCGTTCTGGCTCTCGATGGAGATGCGCAGGCCACCGGTGGAAGCCGGCACTTCAACTGTGCCGGTGATCTCTCCCTCAGCACCGAGGATGCCAACCTCAGACGGCGCCAGCACGGTGCGACCCACCATGGCTGAGGCCTGCAGCGCCTGGGTGGAGCGGAACTGACTGGCGACATCGTCGACACTCTTTGACAGCCCCTGCATCTCTTCCAGGGAGCTGAACTGGGCCAACTGGGAGATAAACTCGCCGTTGTCCTGGGGTTCCAGCGGGTTCTGGTTCTTCAACTGGGCAATCATCAGGTCCATGAACTCGTTCTTGCCCAGTTCGTTATTGCCGGCAGCCGTGGAGTTTTGCTGGACGCGATACTTGCCCAGTACATCGGCGGCGTCTGTTGCGTTAATTGCGCTCATCGGTCGTTCCTCGCCCGTTTACTGCTGCCCAAGTGTAAGAATGCGCTGCATCATGGATTTTGCCGTGTTCATGATATCCACGTTCATCTGGAAGCTGCGGGAGGACGACATCATGTCCGCCATCTCTTCCACCACGTTCACGTTCGGGTAGAACACGTAACCGTCTTCGTTCGCCGCGGGGTGATTCGGCTCGTACCGCATCTGCAGCTCGGCATCACTCTCGACCACACCTTCAACCCGCACGCCTGCACCGGGACCCTCGTCGCTTCCGAAGCCCATCCCCTGCTGCTGCGGGTTCAGCATGGACTGCTGGATGGTAGCGAACACCGGCTTGCGTGCGCGGTAGGTGCCTTCCACGCTGGAACTGGCCGTTTCCGCATTGGCGATGTTGGACGCAGTGGTATTCAGCCGCAGCGACTGTGCGGTCATGCCGGAACCGGCGATATCAAAAATGTTTCCCAGGGACATAATCCCGCTCCTCTGTTATCTGGCTGCGTCCGTTTTACTGACCGCTCAGGGCTTTCTTCAGGCCCGAAATCTTGCTGTTCAGGAACTGGAAGCTGGCCTGGTAGTCCATCGCATTTCGCATGAACCGGCTCTGCTCCTGCTGGGCATCCACGGTGTTGCCGTCAACCGACGGCTGATGGGGGGTGCGGTACAGCAGTTCGCTGTCCATCCCGCCTGCCGTCGTGTCCATATGGGACTCGTGGGTGCGCGACATGCCGAAACCACTGGCCTCCTGCTGGGCCTTTTCCATCATCGCCCGGAAGTCCACGTCCCGTGCCTTGAAGCCCGGTGTATCGGCATTCGCCAGGTTGTTGGCGAGCACTTCACCACGCTTCTCCCGCGCCATCAGCGCCTGCGGATGAATACCCAGTGCATTGTCAAAGGAAATAGCCATTGTGCCTCCAGAACCTTGGGACCGGCTGTGCATCGGTTTGCCGGTTCACCTCTTTGGAGTAGACAAAGCAACCTCAGTGCCAGTTTTTCGGAAGGGCCGGTTTACAGGGGGTTTCAGGGGATTATCGAGAGAACAGCGGGTTAGGAAGGCAATATAAGCGGCGAACGGCAGCGAAAGCGGCAAACGCTTTCCCCTGCCGTTTCGCCCGGGCCGCTAGCGGGGCCAGCGATCGACGAACTCCGAAACAGAGGGCCGCGGTACGGGCGGTTTTTCGCTTGCCGCGGTACCGGTGTAGAGAAAACCGACAATCTGTTCGTTTTCGGCAAGCCCAAGACCCGCCATCACGTCGGGATGGTAGGCGATGCCGCCGGTTCGCCACATCACACCGAAACCGGCCGCCTGCAGCGCCAGTGAAAGATGCCCCATACCGACCGCTGCCGAGAAAGCCTGTTCGCTTTCGGGGACTTTGGGGTGCGGCGTATGGCTGGCAATGCCAATTATGATCATGGGGGCGCGCAAGGGCGCAAGCCGGAGTTTCTCGCGTTCTTTTTCGCTGCTGCCCTCCCCGCACGTAGACGCGAACAACTCCCCCAGCGCCTCCAGCCCGGCACCTTCCACAACCAGATAGCGCCAGGGCCTGAGTAAGGCGTGATCCGGCGTATTGGCCGCACACTGGAAGGCCTTGTCCAGGGTGTCGGCGTCTGGCCCCGGGGCTTGCAGGCGTGGTTCGGATTTTCGCTGTAGCAGGAAATCAATTACTGCAGTCATAGAGTGCCGCGATCCTGTTGTCGGGTGGGGTGAAAATTCCTGAATTGTGGCTTTCCTGTATTACTGTTAACCTTTAGTCGTAGTCCGACTGCTAACAAAACCAACAATGAGCCGGTAACTGAACCATGAGTGACCAGAGCGCTTACCGCAACTTTTCCGAATTCTATCCTTACTATCTGGAAGAGCACAGTGATGTGACCTGTCGAAGGCTGCACTTTGCCGGCAGCCTGCTCGTGATTATTGTCGCCCTGTACGCTTTGACCACAGGCAAGTTCGCCTGGCTGCTTCTGCTTCCTGTTATCGGTTACGGGTTCGCGTGGATAGGTCACTTTGTGTTCGAGAAAAACCGCCCGGCCACGTTCAAATACCCATTGTACAGCCTGATGGGAGACTGGGTGATGTTCCGCGACATGCTCATCGGACGGATCCGTTTCTGACATGATGAGTGCTCCGGTGGATCTGCGCACTGTCAGCACGAGCGCCAGCAAGGCGGCCGTGACGGACGGGCACAATAACCCCATTGCCATACCGCCCATGCCGGATTACAACGGTCGTATTCTGGCCTACACGGCTACCGCGATGATTATCGCAGCCGGCGTGATACAGGGCGCCTTCCCCCAGTGGTTTATGTACACCATCGCCGGCGCACTGGGCTGGCCCCACGTTGCCCACCTGCTGACCCGGCGCACGTTCCTCAGGAATTCTCCCCGCATCCGCCAGAAAATGCTGATTGTGGATTGCCTCATTGGCGGTGCCTTTGTGGGCGCCATCGGCCTGGTCGCCATTCCGTCGGTGTCGGTTATGCTGATGCTGATGTTCAGCTGCCTGATCATCGGCGGGCTCAGGCAATGGCTGTTCGGCACGGTTTTCATGTTCACGACACTGTCCGTCGGGCTGGCGATCTGTGGCCCTGCAGACAATTTTCAGGCTCCGCTTTTGACCAGCATCTTATCGATCCTGGCGACCGGCCTGTATATCTGTGTGACCGCCTTCTACTCCCACCAACAGGCCCGCGCCCTGATGATGGCGAAAACCCAGATCCAGAACCAGCGGGAGCAATCCATCGCGCTCTCGCACAAGCTCTCCAAATACCTGTCGCCCCAGGTCTGGCAGTCGATCTTTACCGGCGAGCGGGACGTGCGCCTGGAAACCCAGCGCAAGAAACTGGCGGTGTTTTTCTCGGACATCAAAGGGTTTACCGAGCTGTCGGAAGAAATGGAACCCGAGGCGCTGACCGAATTGCTCAACCATTACTTCAATGGCATGTCCGAGGTCGCGCTGAAGTACGGCGGCACCATCGACAAGTTCGTCGGCGATTCCATTATGGTGTTCTTCGGGGATCCCACCAGTCGCGGCCAGCGGGAGGACGCCTTTGCCTGCGTCTCCATGGCCATCGAAATGCGTAAGCACATGAAGATCATGCGCCAGAAATGGCGCAGCCAGGGTATCAAAACGCCGCTGGAAATCCGCATGGGCATCAGTACCGGCTACACCACGGTGGGCAACTTCGGCGCTGAAAACCGCATGGACTACACCATCATCGGCAAGGAAGTGAACCTGGCCAGCCGCCTGGAATCCCTCGCCGAGCCCGGCGAGATTCTGGTTTCCTACGAAACCTTCTCGCTGATCAAGGACCGCATCATGTGCCGGGACAAGGGCGAGATTACCGTGAAAGGCTTTGGCAAACCGGTACCAATCTACGAAGTGGTGGATTTCCGCCGTGACATGGGGCCCAACCGCAGCTTCCTGGAGCACGAGCACAGCGGCTTCGCCATGTACCTGGACTCCGACAAGATCACTGAACGTGAGCGCAAGGCGATCCTCACCGCCCTTGAAGACGCCGCCGATCGGCTGCGGCAGGAAGAAGAAATCCGCTAGGCATCATCCGCCCGACGCGTTTTACATTGTTACTGCCTGATCAGTCGTGCGCCGGCCCCGTCCCCGGGCTCCGTGCTGCGCCAGGGGTTGATATCCAGCCCTCCGCGCCGGGTATAACGGGCACACACGAACAGTTTTTCCGGCGCGCACCGGCTCATGATGTCGGTGAATACCGTTTCCACGCAGTGTTCGTGAAAATCCTGCTTCTGCCGAAAACTGACAACGTAACGCAGCAATCCCTTGCGGCTTATCTTCGGCCCGGAGTATCGGATCATCAGCGTGGCCCAGTCGGGTTGACCGGTGACCGGGCAGTTACTCTTGAGCAGATGGGAGCAGAGGCTTTCGGTAACGATGTCGCCCGCTTCCGTTGCCAGGGATTCCGGGGCGTAATGATAGGTCACATCGCCCAGTGTCTCGCCGTCAATCAGGTCGAATCCCGTTGGGCGGCCTTCCGCCCTATCACCCTCGTCCACGCTCAGCATGGTTACCTGGACCGCCGCTCCGCTGGCGCTGGACAGGTCACGCGTAACCACCTCGGCCACCTGCTCCGGCGAGGTGAACACCGCCTGGTTGAGCGAATTCAGATACAGCTTGAGGGATTTCGACTCGATAATACTGGGCGACGCCGCAGGAAAACGGATTTCCGCCCAGGCAACAGCCGGCACCCCATCCGCGCGCAGCCAGGATACTTCCCAGGCCTGCCAAAGGTCCTCGCCGAACCACGGCCAGCGGCCATCAGCCAGCCCGATGCGCCGGCGATTCTCATCCCTGGCCACCGGGAACAGCAACTCCGGGTTGTAGCGATCCGGGTATTCACTGGTTTTGCCCAGGGGGGCCTCGTTCAATGCCATGGTACAACCTGCCTGAGGAATCGGAATTAGTGACGAATGCCTTTGCCGCGCTTGAGCATACGCAGTGCGATGGCGGAAAGCAGCGTGATAAACACCAGAATCATACCCAGTGCCACGAAAGGATTCACATCGGAAACCCCAAGGATACCGAAACGGAAGGCGTTCACCATGTACAGAATGGGATTGATCATCGACACGCCCTGCCAGAAATCCGGCAGCAGGCTGATGCTGTAGAACACCCCGCCGAGGTACGTCAGCGGCGTGAGGACGAACGTCGGTACGATGGAAATGTCATCGAACTTGGTGGCCAGCATCGCGTTGATGAAACCGCCCAGGGCAAACAGCGCCGACGTCAGAAACACCGTGACAATCACCATGGGCAGGTTATGAATATCCAGCCGCGTAAACGCCAGTGACAGTAAGGTCACGATCAGGCCGATGCCAAGCCCCCTCGCCATACCACCGCAGACGTAACCGGCGAGGATGATCCAGTCAGGCACCGGCGATACCAGCAGTTCTTCGATGCTGCGCTGGAATTTCATGGAGAAGAAGGAAGACACCACGTTGGCGTAGGAGCTGGTAATCACCGCCATCATGATCAGGCCCGGGACGATGAAGGCCATATAGTCGAACCCGCCCATGTCGCCAATTCGCGAGCCGATCAGGTTGCCGAAAATAATAAAGTACAGCGTCATGGTCACCGCCGGCGGCAACAGCGTCTGCGGCCAGATGCGGGTAAAACGCCGCACCTCCCGCACCACGATGGTGTTAAATGCCGTGAACATCGCGTGGGGTGTCATACCTCACCTCCCCGGGCATCCGCCGCGTTTTCTTCCACCATGCGGATGAACAGCTCCTCCAGACGGTTGGCCTTGGTACGCATACTCGTCACCTTGATTCCCAGCGCTTCCAGTTGCACGAACACCCGGTTGAGGCCCTGCCCCTTTTCAACGTCAATCTCCAGTGCGCCTTCGTCGTCGAGCCTGCATGGAAAGCCGTCCAGCTGCGGCGCGTTTGTCAGCGCTGATTCGGTGTCCAGCACAAACGTTTCAATGTGCAGCTGTTGCAGAAGCTCACGTTTGCTTGTGTGTTTGAGGATGCGCCCGTGATCGATGATCGCGATGTTGCGGCACAGGGCTTCCGCCTCCTCAAGGTAATGGGTCGTCAGAATAATGGTGGTGCCTTCGCGGTTCATTTCCTCGAGAAACGTCCACATCGAACGCCGCAGCTCAATATCCACGCCTGCGGTGGGCTCATCGAGAATGAGCAGTTTCGGCTCATGCACCAGCGCCCGGGCAATCATCAGCCGGCGTTTCATGCCACCGGACAACATTCTGGCCGGGGTGTCTTTCTTGTCCCACAGACCCAGTTTACGCAGGTACTTCTCGGCAGAAATTTTGGCTTGTTTCAGCGGAATACCGTAGTACCCGGCCTGGGTGGTGACAATGTCGAACACTTTCTCAAACTGGTTGAAGTTGAATTCCTGGGGAACCACACCCAGATTCAGTTTGGCGTCGGAGAGGTGGGTATCGATGTCGCAACCGAAGACGCGAACCTTGCCGGCGGTCTTGTTCACCAGCGAGCATACGATCCCCAGCGTGGTGGATTTGCCGGCGCCATTCGGTCCCAGCAGGGCGAAAAAGTCGCCCTCGCGGACGTTCAGGTCAATACCCTTGAGCGCCTGAAACCCATCGCCGTAGGTTTTTATCAGACCCTCTATCTCCAATGCATTGGTCATAAACCACCCAGAATAATGACTTGTCGCGCCCACTGGCACGTCAGTGTCGCGATCCGTTGAAGCTGAAGTCCCTAAGGTTGTGGCAACCCGGGAATTTTCAAGTGTTGGCCAGCATTCTGGTGCCTGCATGAAAAACACCAAACTGCGACAGGAATCCCGATATCCCCGAGGTGGCCTCCCTATAATGCCGGTTACAACAACTTACAAAAGGCCGGGCGCAGCTCAATGCCCTTGTGTGACCGGCCGACAGACCAGGGAATGTACGCAAGACCATGAGACCCGTTCACCTCCTACGAGTTGCCCTGCCACTGGCCGTCCTGCTCTCCTTGTCTGGCTGCCTCGACAGCGGGGGCGGCGGAAGCGACGACGACACCCGAACAGGCTCTTTGAACGCCAATGGCGTCAGTGGGCTCAGCTACACCACCGCCAGCCGCACCGGCGAGACCGATGCCCGGGGCCACTTCGAGTATTACCCGGGGGAAACCGTCAGCTTCAGCGTAGGTGACCTGGAGCTGGCGTCGGGCGTTCCGGCAAAAGAGTTCGTCACCCCGCTGGAGTTTTTCGCGGCCACCCGCAGCAAACTTGACACCCCAAGCACCGACGATGAGGGCCTGCGTACCCACACCCTGACCGAACAGGCGGTGCTCAGCGACAACGCGCTGATCAACCTGACGCGCCTGATGCTGGCGCTGAACTGGGAGGAAAATCTGCAGGACAACGCGGGGCTCGAGTATCGCGAGCGGGTCATCAGCCAGATCAACGCGGCACTGCCCAACCTGACCGCCCCCATCGACTTTACCGTCAGTGAAGAAGCCTTTGCCCACACCGGTTCCGCAACAGAACCTGCGGCATCACCCGCCAACCAGCTGCTGGCCGCCATCTGCTTTTACCCCGAAGATGACGAATTGTGCGAGGAGCCGCCCACTCAGGCGGAAATAGACGCACTGCCGCCAAGACCGGAAGATGACGAAGACGTGGAGCCGGGCGTGCAATACCAGGAAGATCTGCAGAACAAGCGGGACAGGATTCTTGAAGCCGCTCGCACCCTGGATGACTTTGATCGGGAAGCGGCCGAAGACTACCTGACCCGTGAGCTGAACGCGATCACCACGGTTTACGGCAATCGGTACTATCTGGACGATGCGACCGCAACCTATCCCGCCTCAGCCACCGAGATCCAGAGCGTTGAAGTCAGGAAGGTAGACGGCGACACCGAACTGGCGCAGATTGAGGCGATCAGTACCCGCACTCAGGACGTTGTGGTTCACAGCTTTGACTGGCAGTCAGCCAGCGTGGAGTATTTCGTCACCGGGAACCCAGGGGGCGAGGCGGAAATCGTGATCAGTTTCCGTCCTGACGACACGTATCGCTGGCTGCGTAAAACCCTGAGGGTGACCATTCGCTGATCGGTCCTGACGAATCAGGCGCCGACCAGTCGGGCAAGATTCCAGCGGGATTCCGTTCCGGTGACATCGTAATTTTCGGGATTCAGCCCTTCGGTGCCGTGGGGCAGGCATTCGGCGATCGACAGCGTCTCCCCTGCTTCTCTATCCGCGTTGTAACTGGCCAGATCAATCACCTTGGCCGCTTTCAGCGGCTGCTGGTTCTGGTCCGTCATGACCATCACCCTTGGCCACAACCGGCGTGACGGTGAGTGCGACACCACAATGCCTCGCTGGCCGTCATTCAGTTGCACCAGACTGCCAGTAGGGTAAATGCCCACCGCCTGGATAAACTTCTCGACCAGATCTTCCTGGAACTCGATATTACGCATGTCGAACAGCAAATTGACCGCCCTGGCCGGGGTCATGGGTTCCGACGTCTCCCGCGGGCCGATCAGGGTTTCAAAATACTCCGCCAACCCGGCAATCTTGGCCAGAAGCGGAATCCGGTCACCGCGAATGCCTTCGGGAAAACCAGAGCCGTTGTGCCGCTCGCGATGCCCCTGCACCACACTGATGACTGCGCGGGACACACCGGAATCTTCCAGCATGGCCACGCCACGGTCCACGTAACCCCGGTAATGCGCGAAATCCTCGGAATTCAGCTTGCTTTCATTTTCCAGCATCGTCACCGGGAGCTCGATCTTACCCACCTGAGATAACAGGCAACCAAGACCAAGGTGGTTCAGCAACCCTTCGTTCAGGCCAAGCTCGCGACCGCATACCAGAGCCCAGACTGCCGTGCTCATAGCATGACGGTATATGAAATCATCGTGCTGGCGGGTACGGCTCAGCCACAGCAGCGCGTCAGGATTGCGGGCCACACTGGCAACCATCTTCCGGGTAACACCGGCCACCTCCCGCAGATCCGGGATTGCGCGCCGTTTGACCGTGTCAAAGACCCGCTGAAGTGCGGTCTCGGCGTCTTCCAGGACCATCTTCGAGACCTTGAGTTCCTTCTTCAGCGTGGTCGACGTTTCATAGGTGACCGGCTCGCGAATGTGCAGCGGCGGAAGCTGAATAACCTCACGATGACCGCCGGCTTTGCGTGCCCGCTGACCGAACACCGTAGCGGAGGTTTTCTCAGCGTCGATTTTTTCACGCACTTCCGCGACATCAATCACCACCCATTTGCAGTGAGAGACAATGGAGCGGATATCGTCCTGGGAACGGATATGGAATCCCTGAATCGGGAACGGAGTCTGGTGCCACGGCCGGTCCAGATCGGACACGAACATGCCGATTTCCAGATCATGTACGGCGATTTTCTTCTGACGAACGCCCACGGTGCACCTCAACTCTTACAGCAATCGATAATCACTATTCTGACGACTTCGCTGATAGAGTCCATTACATATTTGTAGTGCGAGGTAACCCGAAAGCTACAGGGCGTAACGCTTTCTATCATGGAGCAACAAATTGTAGCAACGTGACGCTACGCACACTTCTGGTACAAAAGTGTCACTCAGCGTCACACATCGAATCGTCCATGGCTGGCGGACGCCCGTTGAGCGCGCCGCGGGGCGCTTTGCGGATGTAGACCTTGTAGGGCACCGCCGAGGCCCGCAGGTAATCAATGTTTTCTTCTTCGTCTCCCGCCTGCCTGGTGGTTCGTGCAGGACGACAGGACACCAGCAACATCAGTGACTGGCCAATGTCCGTCACCTGGTTGACGCCGCCATCCGGCTGTACCGACAGGCAGGCAGTGCCCTCACCCGCCGGCTCCCCGGTCGCGGCAATCAGATCCTGGCCCGGTTTGCCACAGGCCCGGATTCCGTCTGCGCAGGCGCCCGGCTCCTGGTGACTGCTATCCGCCATCCGCCAGGAGCGGCTACTGCACTGTGTAGTCACGGTAATGGGCGTGGACTGATCAGCCTGCAGCCACCAGTCCGGATACTCGGCCGTCTGCCAGCTCAACATCACCTGTCGCTCTTCCCCGGCGGAATTTTCGGCCGGGAACACACCGTAGTGGCTGTAATAGGAGGCGCAGCCGCCAAGACTCACCGACAGGACAACGAAAGCGGGAAGAAACAGGCGACGTACAGTCTTTGGATTGGTCATTTGTCAGGCTTCATTGCTGGGGATTGACGGTTCAGACGGAGTGATTATCCATACCTGGAGCGGGGAAACCGGCTATTGATCCGCAAATTGCAGACCGAAACCGTCGTTGGTACGTCGAACCACTACCATTTCCAGAATTGGGGCCGGCACCGGGAGCCCCTGCACCTGCACTTCCACCCGGTCGCCAATGGTCGGCTCAAATGGATCACTTTCCACTACGATGAAAATCCCGCCATCCGAAATATCGCGGGTAGAAAAAACAAACTCGCCCTGGGTGCCGTGACGCACCTTTACTTTGGCACTCATGGCCGTGCGATTGTGCTCTCTCCGATCATTGCCAACCATAAGCTGTGTATCCACTACTTTTTTGCATAGTTTTTATAGTCTTCCGAAGCATAGCACCATTTAAGGCAAAACTGGCAACGCCTGCTTGACAGTACGCTGATCAGTAATGAGAATAGTTTTTGTTTTTACTGTCATCCCGATACTCTGTCGCGATTACATCAATAATCTGCCTGGAAAAGGAAATCACATTATGCGAATGAAACTGGCCGCTGCCGCCACCATGGCGCTGTCTGTAATGCCACTCACCGCTTCCGCCGATGGCGAGGTGAACATCTACTCCTATCGTCAGGCGTACCTGCTGGAGCCTCTGCTCAACGCCTTTGAACAAGAGACCGGCATCAAGGCCAACGTGGTTTTCGCCAAGCAAGGCCTGGCTGAGCGCCTGGAGCGCGAAGGTCGCAACAGCCCCGCCGACGTGGTTATGACCGTGGACATTTCCCGCATCAATGAGCTGGTGGAACGCGACCTGGTCGCCGGCGTTGAAAGCGACACCCTGGCCGAAAACATTCCCGAAAACCTCCGTCATCCGGATGGCAAATGGTTCGCCCTGACCACCCGCGGCCGCCTGATTTTTGCGTCAAAAGAGCGCGTTGAGGAAGGCGAAATCACCACTTACGAAGAACTCGCCGACGACAAGTGGAACGATCGCATCTGCACCCGCAGCGGCAAGCATCCGTACAACATTGCCCTGATCTCGTCCATGATCGCCCACCACGGCGAAGAAGAGACCCAGGAATGGCTTCAGGGCGTCAAGGACAACCTGGCACGCAAGCCCCAGGGCGGTGACCGTGACCAGATCAAGGCCATTGCCGAGGGCGTGTGCGATCTTGCCATTGGCAACAGCTACTACTACGGCAACATGCTGAACGACGAAAACCAGCGCCCGGCCGCCGAAGCGGTTCGCCTGGTGTTCCCGAACGCAGAAGGCCGTGGCACCCACGTGAACATCAGTGGCATCTCGCTGACCAAGAGCGCGCCGAACCGCGAAAACGCCATCAAACTGATGGAGTTCCTGTCGGAAGACGAGGCCCAGCGCATCTACGCTGAAGCCAACACCGAGTACCCCGCCAACCCCGACGTGAAGCCTTCCGGCCTGGTCGCTGAGTGGGGCGAGATCAACCCGGACGACCTGTCACTGCAGGAAATTGCCGAAAACCGCAACGCCGCGGTGAAACTGGTTGATCGCGTGGATTACGACGGCGAATAAAGCCCTCGCGATGCGGAAAGGGTGGGCCTGGCCCACCCTTTTTCGTTGCAGCTACCCCCTCAGGTGACTAGAATCGTGGCTCTTTTTCAGAACTCCAAAGGATCCACATGACCGAGGCAGCATCCAGCAGAGCCCCCGGGCTGAATCAGCCGCTGCTGGCAAGACGCACCTCAAAACGCTGGCTGGTCTCCGCAGCTCTGACCACTGCCATAGTCGCCCTACCGGTTCTCTCCGTTATTTTTCTGGCCCTGTTCCCGGATGAGAATATCTGGCCACACCTGCTCGACACCACCCTGCCCCGGTATCTCACCACAACCCTGAAGCTGATGCTCGGCGTGGCGGCCATCACCCTGGTGATTGGTCTGGCAACGGCCTGGGCAGTCACCATGTGCGAGTTTCCGGGACGACGCTTTTTCGAATGGGCCATGCTGCTGCCGTTTGCCGTGCCCGCCTACGTGATTGCCTACGTGTACACCAGCTTGCTCGACTACGCCGGGCCGGTACAGATCGCATTGCGGGACTGGTTTGGCTGGGACAGCGCCCGGGATTACTGGTTTCCGGAAATCCGCACGCTGGAGGGGGCCACCCTGATGATCGGCCTGGTGCTGTACCCCTACGTCTACCTGCTGGCCCGTGCGGCGTTTCTGGAGCAGTCACCCTCGCTGTTTGCGGTCAGTCGCAGCCTGGGCCATTCGGCCATCAGCACCTTTTTCCGGGTGGTTCTGCCCATTGCCCGGCCCGCCATCGCCGTCGGGCTGTCACTGGTGCTGATGGAAACCCTGAACGACTTCGGCACCGTCGACTTCTTTGCCGTGCAGACCCTCACTGCCGGGCTGTTCGACACCTGGATGAACCTGGGCAATCTGGGCGGTGCCGCGCAGATTGCCACCACCATGCTCATCTTCGTGGTGATTCTGGTAACCCTCGAACGCTATTCGCGCCGGCGTCAGCAGCAGTTTGCGGCACGGGACAACCGTGACCCGATTCGTCGCTTCACCATGTCGCGGCCACGCCAATTTGTGTGCATTGTGGTGTGCGCCCTCCCGGTGATTCTCGGCTTCGTTATCCCAGCGGCTACCCTCGGGCAGTTTGCGTGGGAGTATTTTGATGAGAGCTGGAACCCGGAGTTTTTCCGCAACACCCTGAACAGCCTGTTCCTGTCCGGTACCGCGGCGCTGACCACGTTGCTGATCGGCGTCACCCTGGCCTATAGCCGGCGCCTGCACAACACCCGTGGCATGCAAATCATGATGCGGCTGTCGAGCCTGGGCTACGCCATGCCCGGCGCCGTTCTTGCGGTGGGCGTGATCATTCCTCTGGCGGGCTTCGACAACTGGCTGGATGGGTTGATGCGGGACACCTTCAATGTCAGCACCGGGTTGTTGCTCAGCGGGTCGGCCTTCGCCCTGGTATTCGCGTACACGGTACGCTTTCTGGCGGTATCGGCCGGCAGCGTGGAGAGCGCGCTCCAGAAGATCACCCCGAGTATGGACATGGCCTCGCGCTCGCTCGGGCACTCGCCGGGCAATACGCTGGTGAAAGTTCACCTGCCAATGCTGCGGGGAACGCTGATCACCGCCGCACTGGTGGTGTTTGTGGACTGCATGAAAGAGTTACCGGCGACGCTGATTCTGCGCCCGTTCAATTTCGAGACGCTGGCGACATACGTTTACCAGTTTGCGTCGGATGAGAAACTGACTCACAGCGCTTTGCCGGCGCTGGTGATCGTGCTCGCCGGCATCATACCCATCATCCTGATGAGCCGCTCGATCTCCGACACCCGCAGCATCGCCTGAGGCGAGCGTCGGCCGCTGAAAAAACCTCGAAGACGATCAGAGAATCGGGCGGGAACCGGCGTCCTGCACCACGAACCGCCCCTGGAACGTTGCCACCGGCGCCCCCCGGGGCTCCATGGTCGGTTCACCACAATAAACGTCCGCATGCAGCGCCAGGCGGCCCTTGCCGTGGCGCGCCAGGCTTTTGCGAAAGCGGTCAGGCACCTCCCCCGCGGGCAACCGGCACAGGGCGTAGAAATCCCCGTCCACCGGTGTCAGGTAATCGATGTTGCCGCTCTGCACCAATACGTTGCCTTTCAGCCCCATATCGGCGATGGCCAGCTCGATCAGCCCCCAGGCTGCGGTAACCGCTATTGAGTAAACACTGCCACCAAAACCGGTACCCTGATGATTATGATTAGGCTCCAGCGGCGCGCTGACCAGCAGCGCACGGCCATCATAGTCAATCACCTCAAGACCCAATGCACGGCTAATCGGAATGGCGTCGTGGAGTCGTTTCTGGAAACGGCCTAATTGCGTCATAGCACCTCCTGCTTTCCCCAGTTTAGGACGCCTGTCGCTGTCGCCCTATGCGACTTATGTAGACATTGTGTCACCAAACGCAAAAGGCCCGGACTGAGTCCGGGCCTTTTGGATCGATACCCCTGTATCGATTACTGCCAGATAACCGGCTGACGCTTGGCGTACCAGCTATCCACATTCTCCTGGTAGGCGTCTTCCACCACGTTACGCTTGAGTTTCAGCGTCGGGGTGAGGAAGCTGTTCTCAATCGACCATTCGTCACTGACCACGGTAATGAAGGCCAGCTGCTCGTGGGGATCGACGGTCTTGTTCACATCGGTGATCAACTGCCGGAAGCTTTCCTCGATTTCCTTGCGGAAGGCCTCGTCAGCCATCTTCGGGCGGATTTCCTCACCCAGCATGACCAGCGCGTGGGGCTGGGTCTGGTTGGCACCGGAAACGCACACCATTTCGATGGCATCGTGGGACATCAGGCGGTTCTCGATCGGCGCAGGCGCAATGTACTTGCCCTTGCTGGTCTTGAAGATCTCCTTGATGCGCCCGGTCAGCTTGAGGCGACCCATTTCATCGATCTCGCCCTTGTCGCCGGTCTTGAGGAAGCCATCTTCGGTAAAGGTTTCGCGGGTTTTCTCTTCGTCCTTGTAGTAACCCATCATGGTGGCCGGGCTCTTGACCAGCACTTCGCCCTGCTCACTGATTTTCACCTCGACACCCGGCAGTGCTTCGCCGACATAACCGGTGCGTGAGCGACCCGGCTTGTTCATGTGGGAATAGGCGAAGTTCTCGGACATGCCGTAACCTTCAAGCAGTTCCAGCCCCAGGCTGCGGTACCAGTCCAGTACATCGTTGGACAGCGGCGCGGAACCGCTGCCGGCCAGCTTCACTTTGCTCAGACCAAGGCCTTTGAGAATTTTCTTTTTAATCAGACCTCTTACAACCGGAATCTTAAGCAGTTTATCAAGCTTCTGCTTGGGCAGTTTCTGCAGCACACCGTGCTGGAATTTCACCCACAGGCGCGGTACCGACAGGAACAGCGTAGGCTGGGCGCGCTGCAGATCCTGCACAAAGGTGTCGAGGGATTCGGCGAAGTACAGCTCGAAACCGGAGTACAGCGACCCCAGCTCAACAAAGGTACGCTCGAACACGTGGGCCAGCGGCAGGTACGACAGCATCCGCTCCTCGGAGCCGACGCCCAGCACCTGGGTGCCGCCAGAGGCAGCAAAGGCCATGTTGCGGAAGCTCAGCATCACGCCCTTGGGGCGGCCGGTGCTGCCAGAGGTGTATACAATGGTGGCCAGCTCGGCGGCTTCGCGGGTGGTGTTCTCTTCCATCGGCGGGTACTTGGCCACCAGATCGTCCCAGGAGTCGAAATCGTTGGGCGGGCTGAGGGGGTAGGAGACACAGCGCATGCTCTCCGGCACGCCCGGTTTCATCATTTCCCAGTCGTCCAGCTTGCCAACAAACAACAGCTCGCAGCCACTGTGCTCAAGAATGTAGCTGACGGTGTCGGCATTCAGTGTTGGGTACAGCGGCACGGAGATATGCCCGGCCATCCAGATCGCCCAGTCGGACATGATCCAGTGGGCGCAGTTCTTGGATATAATGCCGATCCGGCTCTTCTCCGGAAGGTTGAGGGACTTGAGGTACGACGCCATCCGGCGGGCTTCGTCAGCGGCCCGCTTCCAGCTATATTTCACCACCTTTCCGTCACCGATCGGCTGGGTCATGTACAGGGAGTCGCCCTTGGTTTTCTCCCAGTAGTAGACCATATCCAGTGGCAGTTTGTTTGATGTGTCCATGGACCTTTCCTTGCTTGCTGTTATTGGAGTTATTCCAGAGTAACGATGTTAGTCGAGAGCCGGGCCTCTTGGCGGGCTTATTAGACTTTCGTAGCGTATTTCAACACACCGGCTTCAGTCAAAACGTGATGGCAATAAAACTATTGCTCTTCTCATGTTTTATTCCCGGTTCCTACCCTGCCCCAGAAGGCTTTCTGCTGTGGTAAACTTGCGCACCTTTAAATTACGGCTCATTTTACTCGGGAGAAACGGCGTATGGCCAAGAACACTCTGAGAACCCTGATAGGTGCAACGCTGCTGGCCGCGGCCGGGCTGGCACAGGCTGAAGATCCAAAAGTGGTTGCCATCACCCAGATCGTTGAACACCCCGCACTGGACGCGGTTCATCAGGGCGTCAGGGATGAGCTTGCTGAGGAAGGTTACACCGAAGGCGAGAACCTGCGCCTGATGCACGAAAGCGCCCAGGGCAACGCCGCGATTGCTTCACAGATCGCCCGCAAATTTGTTGGCGAAGGCCCCGACGTGATTGTGGCCATCGCCACACCGTCTGCGCAGACCGTGGCCGCCGCGGCCCGCAACATTCCGGTGGTATTTTCCGCGGTGACCGATCCGGTCGGCGCGAAGCTGGTTTCCAGCCTGGAGCAACCGGGCGCGAACATCACCGGCGTGACCGACATGCTGCCAATCGAACGCCACATCGACCTGCTCCAGCGCATCATGCCAGATGCCAAGAACATCGGCACTGTGTACAACCCGGGTGAAGCCAACTCCGTTGCCTTGGTGGAACTGCTCGAAGAGCGCCTGGCCGCCCGCGGCATGACCCTGGTCAAGGGCGCCGCCACCAAGACCTCCGAAGTGCTGGGCGCTGCCCGCTCACTGGTGGGCAAGGCAGACGCCATCTACCTGACCACAGACAACACCGTGATCAGCGCCGCCGAGGCGGTAGTATCCGTGGGTGAGCGCGCCAAGATTCCGGTATTCGCGGCCGATACCGCCACTGTGAGCCGCGGTGCCGTCGCCGCCCTGGGCTTTGATTACTACGACCTCGGCCGCCAGACCGGTAGCATGGTTGCGCGCATTCTCAACGGCGCCACCCCGGCCACCATGCCGGTGGAGTCGGTTGATGCGCTGAACCTGTTCGTCAACCCGGATGCGGGAGAGCGCATGGGCATTACCCTGTCCGACGAGCTGCTCAGTGATGCCCAGGAAATCGTCAAAAGCGATAAGTAACAGCTGATTCACGACGGGCGGGCCTCACAAGGGCCCGCCCGTACTATTTATAGCGATCATTACCCATGCTCAGTGAAATTGCTCTGTACGGCGCCATCGAAACCGGCCTGATCTATGGCCTCGTTGCCTTTGGCATCTACCTCTCCTTCCGGGTGCTCGACTTTCCCGATCTCACCGTAGACGGCAGCTTCCCCCTCGGGGCTGCGGTTGCCGCCATGCTGATCATTGCCGGCTGGAACCCGTGGCTGGCTACCGGTGCCGCCATCCTGGCCGGTATGGCCGCCGGGGCGGTGACGGCGATACTCAACGTCAAACTGAACATCCTCAACCTGTTGGCGTCGATCCTCACCATGATCGCGCTCTATTCGGTGAACCTGCGCATCATGGGCCGGCCCAATGTGGCGCTGCTGACCGAAGAAACCGTGCTCACGCCCTGGTACGACCTGAACCTGGCGTACCATCAGGTGCCGGTTTTGCTGTTCATCATCGTGGTGCTGGTGTCCCTGTTCCTGCTGTGGCGCTTCATGAAATCCGAAACCGGCCTGGCCATGCGGGCCACCGGAGCCAACGCCCGGATGGCCCGGGCCCAGGGCATCGCCACCGGCGGCATGATCATTCTCGGCGTGGCGCTGTCCAACGGCCTGGTGGGCCTGGCGGGCGCCCTGTTCGCCCAGAGCCAGGGCGCGGCGGATGTAACTATGGGGGTCGGCGTGATCGTGATCGGGCTGGCGTCGCTGATCGGCGGCGAGGCGGTGATCACGCCCAATTCCGTGATCAAAGCGCTGATCGCCTGCGTAGTGGGTGCCATCATCTACCGCCTGGCCATCGCCTTTGCCCTGAACGCGGATTTCCTGGGCCTGCAGGCGCAGGATCTCAACCTGATTACCGCGGTACTGGTCACCCTGGCCATTGTCCTGCCCGGCGTGCGCACCTCGGTCGCCGCCCGCTTCACCCGCAAAAAGGCCTGAGAGGTACAGCATGATTAGCGCAACAGATCTCAGACTGACCTTCGGCAAAGGCACGCCGCTGGAAAACCCCGCACTGCGCGGCATGAGCCTGACCGTCAACCAGGGTGAGTTTGTCACCGTGATTGGCAGTAACGGCGCCGGCAAATCCACGTTTCTGAACGCCCTGGCCGGCGAAGTAATGGTGGACAGCGGAAAGATCATCGTCGACAACACAGACGTCACCAAACTGCCGACCCACAAACGGGCCGCCAGCGTGGCGCGGGTGTTTCAGGACCCGCTGGCCGGCACCTGCGAAGGCCTGAGCATTGAGGAAAATCTGTCACTGGCCATCAAACGCGGCCAGCGCCGGGGCCTGACCTCCGCCGTGAAAAAGGAATACATGGAGCGGTTCCGCGAAAGCCTTTCGTCCCTGAAGCTGGGGCTGGAAAACCGCCTTGGCGACAAGATGGGCCTGCTGTCCGGCGGCCAGCGCCAGGCCGTCAGCCTGCTGATGGCCAGCCTCACTCCGTCGGCCATCCTGCTGCTCGATGAGCACACCGCCGCACTGGACCCGAAAACCGCGGCCTTCGTGCTGGAACTGACCACCCGCATCATCGAGGAGCAGAAGCTCACGGCGCTGATGGTGACCCACAGCATGAAACAGGCGCTGGAAGTGGGCGACCGCACGGTGATGCTGCACCAGGGCCAGGTGGTGTTCGATATCGAGGGCGAAGACCGCAAAGGCCTGGAGGTGAAAGACCTGCTGGGGCTGTTTGAGAAACAGCGCGGGCTGGAAGTGGACGACGACAGCCTGCTGCTGGGATGACCGTAGAAACTTGCTAGCCTGAATGTAAAAAAGGGGGCCATCGGCCCCTTTTTTCGTTCCGGCAAAGACCTCAGTGACCGTAGATCAGCATCGAGGTATTGGTAATCGCCAGATTATCCATGGCAATGGAGCCAATGGAGGTGCCCCCCACAATCACCCCACCGATACGGATATCCGCCTCGAAATTCGCCAGATCAATCGCCAGGCTCTCGACGTTCTGTGAGTTCGGAGCGGTGTACATGTCCAGCTCAACGGCGGCAAACAGACGCAACGGCTGCGGCGCCTGCAGGTCATAGTCGGCGCCGGTCAGCTGGAAGTCTTGGATGCCGAGTGCCAGGAACGGCACGTCGAAATCCATGTCATCGATGGCAATGTCGGTACGGAAGTTGAGCGTATCCGTGGCGGTATCCACCCGGATGGTGCCCGACCCCACCAGCATGTCCATGTTGAAGTTATCCAGCACCGTAGTGCTGCCGCCGGTACCCGTCAGGTTCCAGGCGCCGGTGGATACCCGCACGTCGACCGCGTTAAAGCTCAGCGGCAGCAGGTTGATGATGGCATCACCGTCATTCGCCAAATCGATGTTGATGCGGATATTATCCAGCCGATCGCTGGCCGCACCGTTCAGGTTGAGGTTCATTTCGGAGAACATGTCCGTGCGGTTGGCACCGCCCACGAAGATATCGTTAATCTCCAGGGAACCTTCATCGGTGTAGATGAAGCGGTCAATGTTCAGTTTGGTTTCCAGCTCAATCGTCACACCGGCCTGGCCGGTGATATTGCCCATGGCACTGTCTTCCAGGCTCTGGAAGTCAGCCGCGGCCATGGCAGGCACCCCCGCGATGCCCAACGCCAGCAATGTGTGTTTCAGGCCTTTCATTATGATGTTCCTTTTATAATAGTCGTCACTTCCTGTGGGCCACTGCAGTATTCGACGCCACCTTCGTACTTTAACGACACGTCTTAAAGGGGTACGTGCATCGTTCACAATTACTTGACTTAGCGAACTAACCGGACATTTTTTTGCACATTTTTTAACCACAACATATTGTGTTTATCGGGCCACACCGCCTACACGCCCGTTTTACCGGCTATTCGGCGGATTCAAGCCTTTATCCATTGAATTTCTTTGCCGACCAGACCCAAACGATAGTTGTCTCCTTCTTCACAGACCACTATATCCTGTTATACTTCTTCGAAAGACGCCCATATATAGGGTCGCATCGGTGAACACTCCCGGCGGCCCGGACAGCCTCCCAAGCTGTAGCGGCGCGGATACAGCGGGCGCTCAGACCCGTTCCGGCGGCAACCACCGCCGGCAGCCAACACCACATCTAGTGGTTTTGTTCGACAAGAGCACAATCCGGCCAGAGCACCTTTACTGGCGCAGGTTCTGAACACAGATTCACAGGGGTATGGCTGGAACCGGCATCGCCGGCAGCCATCAAAAAGACATACCGGAGTATTGAGGGTGGCAATGAACGCTAAGGCACAGGCAGTGATAACAACAATTCCAATGCAGGAAGCTTCGCTGGACATCTGGAACAGCAAGTACCAGCTGAAAACCAAAACCGGCGAGCCCGTCGACAAGGACATCAACGCGACCTATGAGCGTGTTGCCACTGCCCTTGCCCAGGTGGAAGCCAAGGCCAACCGCGCCAAGCACATGAAGGAGTTCATCTGGGCCCTTCAGCACGGCGCCATCCCGGCCGGCCGTATTACCTCCAACGCTGGCGCAGAAGCCCACAAGCCTGCCACCTCTACCATCAACTGCACCGTGTCCGGCAGCGTTCGTGATTCCATGAACGACATTCTGGAGAAGAACCATGAAGCCGGCCTGACCCTGAAAGCCGGTTGTGGTATCGGCTACGAATTCTCCACCCTGCGCCCCCGTGGCGCGTACGTTGCCGGTGCCGGCGCCACCACTTCCGGCCCGCTGTCGTTCATGGATATCTTCGACCGCATGTGCTTCACCGTGTCGTCCGCCGGTGGCCGCCGTGGCGCCCAGATGGCCACCTTTGACGTACACCACCCGGACATCATCGACTTCATCCAGGCCAAGCGTGAAGACGGCCGCCTGCGCCAGTTCAACCTGTCGCTGCTGATCACCGAAGACTTCATCGAAGCCGTGCGCAACAACGACGACTGGCACCTGTCGTTCCCGGTCACCGAGAAGGAAGTGGAAGAAGAAGGCCTGGACCTGAACAACCCGGACCAGTTCGTGTACCGCGACTTCCCCATCCTGGAAGGCTACGTGGTGAACGACGAAGGCAAGGTGGCGTGCCGCATCTACCGCACCCTGAAAGCCCAGTTCATCTGGGACACCATCATGACCAGCACCTACGACTACGCCGAGCCGGGATTCATCCTGGTCGACAAGGTCAACCAGATGAACAACAACTGGTTCTGTGAAGACATCCGCGCCACCAACCCCTGCGGCGAGCAGCCCCTGCCCCCTTACGGCAGCTGCCTGCTGGGCTCAGTGAACCTGACCAAGTTCGTGGACTACCCGTTCACCGACAAGGCCAGCTTCAACTATGAGAAGTACCGCAAGGTCGTGGCCATCTTCACCCGCATGCTGGACAACGTGGTGGAGATCAACGGCCTGCCGCTTGAAGAACAGCGCCACGAGATTACCTACAAGCGTCGCCACGGCATGGGCATCCTCGGCCTGGGTTCCACCCTCGCCATGCTGCGTATGCCCTACGGTTCGGAAGAATCCGTGCAGTTCACCGAAGAAGTGGTCCGTGAGATGGCCGTGGAAGGCTGGCGCCAGTCCCTGGCCCTGGCCGAAGAGAAAGGCCCGGCGCCGATCATGGACGACGAGTTCGAGATCACCCCGAAAATGCTGACCAAGTGCCCGCAGCTGAGCGAAGACGGCTACAAGCTGGGTGACAAGCTCAAGGGCAAGGTGCTGCACGCCAAGTACAGCCGCTACATGCAGGAAATCGCCAAGGTAGCGCCAGACGTGGTGGAACAGCTGGCCGAGAAAGGTGGCCGCTTTACCCACCACACCTCCATCGCGCCCACCGGCACCATCAGCCTGTCGCTGGCCAACAACGCCAGTAACGGCATCGAGCCGAGCTTCTCGCACCACTACGCGCGCAACATCATCCGCGAAGGCCGCAAGACCAAAGAGAAGGTCGACGTGTTCTCCTTCGAGCTGCTGGCCTACCGCCACCTGGTGAACCCGGGCGCCATGCCCTTCTCCGAGGACGAAGACAAGAAGCTGCCGAGCTACTTCACCACCTCGGACGACGTGACCCCGGCCCAGCACGTAGACATCCAGGCCGCCGCGCAGAAATGGGTAGATTCCTCGATTTCCAAAACCGCGAACGTTCCCACAGACTTCGCCTATCAGGATTTCAAGAACATCTACCTGTACGCCTACGACATGGGCCTGAAGGGATGCACCACTTTCCGCTTCAACCCCGAGGCGTTCCAGGGTGTACTGGTCAAAGAGAAAGACCTGGAAAACACCCTGTACGAATTCACCCTGGATGACGGCAGCAAAGTCACCCTGAAGGGTAACGAACAGGTCGAGTACGACGGCGAAATCCACAACGCCGCCAACCTCTTCGACGCCCTCAAAGAAGGCACTTACGGCAAGTACTGATCCGGGAACCGACAAGGACTACGAACATGACAGTTAAAATCAGCAACAAGATCGTCGGCTACCGCGTCAAGAAAGCCGACCCCGACGCCACCCAGGCACAGGCGGCCCCGCAGCCGGAAGTGAAACCCGTTCAGATGAACGAACACATCGAACGGCCAGACTTCCTGCTGGGCACCACCTACAAGATCAAGCCGCCGATCGGCGAGCACGCGATGTACATCACCATCAACGACATCCTGCTCAACGAAGACACCGACCACGAAAGCCGGCAGCCGTACGAAGTGTTCATCAACTCCAAGTCGATGGAGCACTTCCAGTGGGTAATCGCCCTCACCCGCGTTATCTCCGCGGTCTTCCGCAAGGGTGGCGACGTGACCTTCCTGGTGGAAGAGCTGCGGAGCGTGTACGACCCCAACGGCGGCTACTTCAAAAAAGGCGGCGTGTTCATGCCCTCGCTGGTAGCGGAAATCGGCGCCGTGATCGAGAAGCACCTGAAGGCCATCGGCCTGCTGGAAAGCGAGGAAATGAGCGAAACCACCAAGCGCATCCTCGCCGAAAAGCGCGCCGAGTTCGAAGCCAGCCACACCACTGCCACGAACGACGAAAAGGCCAGTGACTACCCCGCCAACGCCACCATGTGCGGCAAGTGCAGCACCAAGGCGGTGATCGTGATGGACGGGTGTGCGACATGCCTGTCTTGCGGCGATAGCAAGTGCGGTTGAGGTGATTGACTGCGCCGAGTGATGAGAAGGCCTGGAGTGAGAACTTCGGGCCTTTTTTGTTTTAAGGGGAAAATTGGTCACTGTGATCGAAAAGTCGCCGGAACGATGGGTAAACGTTCTTGATGATCGTTTTTGCGGGTGAGCTTCGGACACCTATAACCTCTAGACCATTGAATATAATATATTTTTACGGTTTTTGACTAATGGATAAGAGAAAGTAAGCCGTGCAAAATGATCATAGCGATCAATATAAAATGTTATGTTTTCCAAGGAGGGTAGGATTATTCGGTGCCAAAACATCCGCCAGTCACTGATGAATGACGATATTGCCAGTTGGAGAAAGCTGGCCGTCTTCATCGTCCTGGTCGCAGCGATCATCCTTGGTATCGTTCACTTCTGCGTGTACTTCGATTTTGAAGCGGCCTCTCGTCAACTCTACGCATCCATTAGTGCGATGGTCGGCATTACTGCTGTTGCCCAGCTCGTCGGCAGTTGGTTCGCTTTCCAGTATAGAGTTCCGACTTACCTCTGGGTTGGTTGCTCGGTGTGGGTTATCGTTACATTGTTCTGGCAGGGCTTGGTCGTCGTTCTGTGGTCGGCAACTTAACCAGTGACTGTGGTGTCAATCACATATATTAAGCCATATTTTCACGCCACGGCTCTTGGTTCTTGATCATGGTATTGAGCACCACAATCATCTTTCGCATGCAGGCAACGACGGCCACTTTTGG